>NZ_QJRL01000018.1:0-89047 GCF_003205205.1 Pseudomonas sp. LB-090624 | reverse complement strand
GGGTGATTAGCTCAGCCGGGAGAGCATCTGCCTTACAAGCAGAGGGTCGGCGGTTCGATCCCGTCATCACCCACCACTCGATGTATAGCGCAGCGGTAGTTCAGTCGGTTAGAATACCGGCCTGTCACGCCGGGGGTCGCGGGTTCGAGTCCCGTCCGCTGCGCCATATTCCACTTCCAGGGCCCACTGAACACCCGGAAGTAACAAAGAAAGCGACCTTAGGGTCGCTTTTTTTGTGCCTGAATGTTGTACCCATACCTGCAGGCGTTTGCCGCAGCTTCAGCCACGACGTTCCTCCTCCCGCAATGTCAGCACCTCGTACCCACCCTCGGTCACCGCCACGGTATGTTCCCACTGCGCGGACAAGCTGTGGTCCCGGGTGATCACCGTCCAGCCATCCTTCAACTCGCGCGTGCCGCGGCCACCCTGGTTGATCATCGGCTCGATGGTAAACACCATCCCCGGTTTCAGCTTCATGCCCATGCCGCGCTGGCCAATGTGCAGCACCTCTGGCGCTTCATGCATCTGTTGGCCAATGCCATGCCCGCAGTATTCGCGCACCACGCTGTAGCCCGCTGCCTCGGCATGGGCCTGCACGGCATGGCCGATATCACCCAGCGTTGCCCCAGGGCGCACCTGCTCGATGCCTTTCCACAACGCCTCATAGGTGGTGTCGACCAGGCGCCGGGCTTCATCGCTGACCTTGCCGATGCTGTACATCTTCGAAGAGTCGGCAATGTACCCGCCCTGTTCCAGGGTGATGTCGACGTTGACGATCGAGCCCTCCTGAAGCACCTCGTTAACCTTGGGCATGCCGTGGCACACCACATGGTCCACAGAGGTATTCAGCGAGTAGGGAAAACCATACTGCCCTTTGCTCGCCGGCCGCGCCTTGAGCGTTTCGACGATGAACGCCTCGGCGTGGTCGTTGATCTGCATGGTGGTCACGCCGGGGCGGATGAACCTGTCGAGTTCGGCGAACACCTGGGCCAGCAGCTGGCCGGCGCGGCGCATCAGGTCGAGTTGAGCGGGGGTCTTGAGAATCACCTGGGACATGGGGGGAGGGTAGTTGCTCATGCTGGAAATTGCCCCAGCATAGCGCCTGGGAGCGTGAGGTTGCCACCGCATGGTGCGCAAGGCACGCCGCAGCACTGTCTTTGTGGGAGCGGCCTTGTGTCGCGAAAGGGCTGCAAAGCAGCCCCGGCAATACAGGAATAAAATTCGGGGGGCGCCTTGCGGCCCTTTCGCGACACAAGGCCGCCCCCACGAAAAGCCGTTCCGTGCACCTGGCCCACTATTTGCTGAAGCCTCCTCACCAGGGCTATCAACGTCGATAGCCCGCAAAACCTCACGACAAAGGCGCCGTGTTGTCCCGCTTGCATCAGCATGCCGGGGCAGCCGGCGCCTTTTTGCGTTCCTACAGGAGCTCGCCCATGGCCAACAGCGAAGTACGCAGTGTCTGCCCCTACTGCGGCGTCGGTTGCGGCATCGTCATGAGCGTTGCCGATGGCAAGGTCGGCAAGATCAGCGGCGACAAGCAGCACCCCAGCAACTTCGGCCGGCTGTGCACCAAAGGCCTCACCGCACATGTGCCGCTGACGGCCGCCGGGCGCATGGAGGATGCCTATGTGCGCCCGCACCGCAGCCAGCAGCCGGTACGCGCCAGCATGGACCAGGCCATCACCGACAGCGCCGCGCGCCTGCGTGCCATCATCGACCAACATGGGCCCGACGCCGTGGCGCTGTACGTCTCCGGGCAGATGTCACTCGAGGCCCAGTACCTGGCCAACAAACTGGCCAAGGGCTTCATCCGCACCCGCCACATCGAGTCCAATTCGCGGCTGTGCATGGCCAGCGCCGGCAGCGGCTACAAGCTGTCGCTGGGTGCCGACGGCCCGCCAGGCAGCTATCAGGATTTCGAGCATGCCGACGTGTTTGTGGTGATCGGCGCCAACATGGCCGACTGCCACCCGATCCTGTTCCTGCGCCTGCTCGACCGGGTCAAGGCCGGTGCGAAGCTGATCGTCGTCGACCCACGGCGCAGCGCCACCGCCGACAAGGCCGACCTGTTCCTGCAGGTACGCCCGGGCACTGACATGGCCTTGCTCAACGGCTTGTTGCATCTGCTGCACATCAACGGCCACACCAACCCTGCCTTCATCGCCCGCCACACCGAAGGCTGGGATGACCTGGCAGCCTTCCTCGACGACTACAGCCCCGGGCGTGTGGCCGCCATCACCGGGCTGGCCGAGGCCGATATCATCAAGGCGGCCGAATGGATCGGCAGCGCCGGCAACTGGATGAGTTGCTGGACCATGGGCCTGAACCAGAGCATCCACGGCACCTGGCACAGCAACGCGATCTGCAACCTGCACCTGGCCACCGGTGCCATCTGCCGCCCCGGCAGCGGGCCGTTCTCGCTGACTGGCCAGCCCAATGCCATGGGTGGCCGCGAGATGGGTTACATGGGCCCGGGCCTGCCAGGCCAGCGCTCGGCCCTGGTGGCCGCCGACCGCGCCTTCGTCGAGCAGCAATGGCAGTTGGCGCCGGGCAGCCTGCGCAGTGAAGGCGGTGACGGTACGGTGGCGCTGTTCGGTCAGATGAAAGCCGGCGAAGTGAAAGCCTGCTGGATCATCTGCAGCAACCCGGTGGCCAGTGTCGCCAATCGCCAGCAAGTGATCGACGGCCTGCGCCAGGCCGAGCTGGTCATTACCCAGGACGCCTTCCTCGATACCGAAACCAACCGGTATGCCGACATTCTCCTGCCCGCTGCGCTGTGGGCGGAAGGCGAGGGCGTGATGATCAACAGCGAGCGCAACCTTACCCTGATGCCACGCGCCGTCGAGCCGCCAGGGCAGAGCCTGCCTGACTGGCAGATCATTGCCCGTGTGGCCTGCGCCATGGGTTATGGCGACGCTTTCGACTACCCCGACGCCGAAGCCGTGTACGAGGAAATCCGCCGCTTCCATAACCCGGCCACGGGCTATGACCTGCGCGGCATCGGTTATGCCGAACTGCGCCAGCAACCGCACCAGTGGCCCAGCGCACCGGGCCGCGAACACGCCCGCAGCCCGCTGCGCTACATCAACGATGGCAGCAGCCAGGCGTTGCTGCTCGATGCCCAAGGTGAGCGCCCAGCGCTGGCCTTCCCGACGGCCAGTGGCAAGGCGCGCTTCTTCGCGCGGCCTTGGTTACCTGCCGCTGAATTGCCGGATGAAACCTTCCCCATGGTGCTGAACACCGGCCGCGTGCAGCACCAGTGGCACACCCTGACCAAGACCAGCAAGGTGCCGGCGCTGAACAAGCTGGAGCCAGGCCCCTTCGTTGAAGTGCATCCAGAAGATGCGGCCCGGTTGGGTCTGGCCGAAAAAGACCAGGTGGCCATTCGCTCGCGCCGCGGCCAAGCCGTGCTGCCGGTACGCGTCAGTGATCGGGTGATGCCTGGCAACTGCTTTGCACCTTTTCATTGGAACGACCTCATCGGCGATCAGCTGGCAATCAATGCCGTGACCTGTGACGCCGTCGACCCGCTGTCGTTGCAACCCGCCTTCAAGCACTGCGCCGTGGCCCTGGAGCGGGTCGCCGGTGAGCGCATCGATGCCCTGGACCTGAATACTGCTACGCCGGAGCCCGCCAGCATGCCGACTGCCACCCTGTCCCGCCTGCTTGGCCTGGACACATTGCCGGCCCCGGTGCTGGCCGAGGAAGAACGCCATTACCTGCAAGGTTTTCTGTTGGGTCTGGACCAGGCGCGCGCCGAGGGCGTGCCCAGCCTGCCGGCCACTGCACCGCTGGTTGCTCACCACCGGCTGTTTGTCGACGGGCTGCTGGCCGGGCTGTTCGCCCAGCCAGCGGCACTGCCCGGCGCAGGCTTGGCCACCCCAAGGCACCACGTGCTGTGGGCCTCGCAGACGGGCAATGGTGAACTGCTGGCTGAGCGCTGTGCCGAGCGCTTGCGCAGTGCTGGCCTCGACGTGCAGCTCAGCTGTATGGAGGCGGTCACCCCGCGCCAATTGCAGGGTGCTGCCAGCGTAGTGTTGATTGCCAGCACCTTTGGTGACGGCGATGCTCCCGACAGCGCGGCGACGTTCTGGCAGGCGTTGCAGGCCGAAGAGGGCGGCCATTGTGCCGAACTGCCCTATGCCGTGCTGGCCCTGGGCGACTCCAGCTACGACCAGTTCTGCGGCTTTGGACGCAAGCTTGACCAGCGTCTGGCCGAGTTGGGTGGGCGGCGCCTGTTGCAACGGGTGGACTGCGAGCCGGACTTCGACCAAGCCTTCGCCGGCTGGCTCGACGCGTTGCTGCCCACGCTGGCCAGCGCGGCGCCGCAGCAGGCACCTGAATCTGCGCCCGTGGCAGCCTTCAGCAAGCAACAGCCTTGGGCTGCCAGCCTGCTGGAAAACCGCCTGCTCAACGGCCCCGGTGCCAGCAAGGAAACCCGCCAGCTGGTCTTCGACCTGAAGGGCAGCGGCTTCACCTATGCCGCCGGTGACGCCTTGGGCGTGTGGCCGCGCAACTGCCCGGCGCTGGTCGATGAACTGCTGGCACGGATGCAGCTCGATGGCCAGGCCAGGGTCGAGCTGAAGGGCCAGCCCGCCATGCCCCTGGCTGAAGCCCTGCACGCGCATCTTGAAATCGCCAAGGTCACCCCGCAGCAGCTGCAGGTGTTCGCCCGCAGCGCACCTGACCTGCAACGCCTGCTGCAACCCGAGTGCAAGGCTGAACTGCAGGACTGGTTGTGGGGCCGGCAACTGGTCGATGTGCTGCGCGCCTTCCCTCAGCAACTGCCCCTGGCCAGCTGGCTCGACCTGCTCAAGCCGTTGCAGCCACGGCTCTACTCGATCAGTTCCAGCCCGCTGGTGAACCCGGATCAGGTGCACCTCACGGTATCCACGGTGCGTTACGGGGTACGCAAAGGGGTGTGCTCAAGCTTCCTTGCCGACCGTGCGCAGGCGCTGAAAGTGGCGATTTTTCCGCAGGTGACGAAGCACTTTCGCCTGCCGGAGGACGACAGCCTGCCGGTGATCATGGTCGGCCCTGGCACTGGTGTTGCGCCGTTCCGCGCCTTTCTGGAAGAACGTGAGGCACGGGGGGCTAAAGGGGGTAACTGGCTGTTCTTTGGCGAGCAGTACGCCGCTACCGACTTTTATTACCGGGACCAGTTGCAGGCTTGGGAGAAAGCAGGCCACTTGCGGCTCGATACGGCGTTCTCGCGTGACCAGGCGCAAAAGGTCTATGTGCAGCAACGCATGCTCGAGCAGGGCGCGCAGCTGTGGCAGTGGTTGGAGGCGGGGGCGTATTTCTATGTCTGTGGCGATGCGCAGCGCATGGCCAAGGATGTGGATGCGGCATTGCGCACAATCGTGGCCGAGCATGGCGGTATGGATGCAGTACAGGCGGCTGCATATGTTGAAGGTTTGAGCAAGGCCAAGCGTTATCGCCGGGATGTGTATTGAGTGCACCGGGATGGGCTGAGGTGCACTGTGAATGTGCATGCCTGCGCGGGCTTCTTCGCGGGTGAACCTGCTCTCACAGGTACCGTGCAAATCTGAAGACCGATGCAATCCCTTGTGGGAGCGGGTTCACCCGCAAAGAGACCGATACAGGTAAAGCAACTGGCACAGTCCCTGCTTTATCTTCGATACAACAAGCCCCGCTGATCAACGGCGATCAACTCAGGGGCACACCGTGATGAATACAGGCAAAGGCGCCTGGAGCTTCGGCTCCAGGCGCTTTTTTTTTGATCGAGGATCGGCTTATGAAGGCAACAGCGAGCAGCGGGCAACGAGAGCGACTGGTCATCGTCGGCAACGGCATGGTCGGCCACCATTGCGTCGAACAACTGGTCAGCCGCGGCGCCCTGCAGCGCTTCGAAGTAAGGGTGTTCGGCGAAGAACGCCAACGCGCCTACGACCGCGTGCACCTGTCCGAATACTTCGGCGGCAGCTGTGCCGAAACCCTGGCCCTGTGCGAACACGATTTCTACACCACCAGCGGTGTGCACCTGCACCTCGGTGAGGCGGTGCTGGAAATCGATCGCGAACGCTGTGAGGTGGTCACTGCCGAAGGCCGCTATGGCTACGACCAGCTGGTGCTGGCCACCGGCTCCTACCCCTTCGTGCCGCCGATCGAAGGCTCCAGCGGTAACGCCTGCCTGGTCTACCGCACGCTGGACGACCTCGATGGCATTCGTGCGGCTGCAGCCAGTGCCCGCCGTGGCGTGGTGGTCGGCGGTGGCCTGCTTGGCCTGGAAGCGGCCAACGCCCTCAAGTCATTGGGCCTGGAGGCCCACGTGGTGGAGTTTGCCCCACGGCTGATGCCGGTGCAGCTGGACGCCGAGGGCGGTGCTGCGCTCAAGGCGCAGATCGAAGCGTTGGGTGTGGGGGTGCACCTGTCACGCGCTACCCAGTCGATCAGCGAAGGCGAGGCCTACCGCTACCGCATGAACTTCGACGGCGGCGAGCACCTGGAAACCGACCTGATCGTATTCTCTGCCGGTATCCGCCCGCAGGACGCCCTGAGCCGTGCCTGCGGGCTTGATATCGCCACACGCGGTGGCGTGGTGATCGATAACCACTGCCGCAGCAGCGACCCGCGCATCTTTGCCATCGGCGAGTGCGCTTCGTGGAACGGCAGCGTGTTCGGCCTGGTCGCGCCAGGCTACAGCATGGCGCGCAATCTGGCGGCGTTGCTGATGGGCGAGGCGGCAGTGGCCTTCACCGGTGCAGACATGTCGACCAAGCTCAAGCTGCTGGGCGTGGATGTTGGCTCGATCGGCGATGCCCATGGTGCCACGCCGGGTTCGCGCAGCTACCGCTTCATCGACGAAGCCAACAGTGCCTACCGCCGGCTGGTGGTGGATGCCAGCGGCAAGCACGTGCTCGGCGCGGTGCTGGTCGGAGACAACAGTTATTACGACGCCCTGCTGCAGTACGCCCAGAACGGCATCGCCCTGCCGGCCGACCCGGCAGCGCTGATCCTGCCGCAAGGCAGCGGCGCGCCGGCCTTGGGTGCTGATGCGCTGCCCGACAGCGCGACCATCTGCTCCTGCCACAACGTCAGCAAGGGCGCGGTATGCGCCGCAATCGACAACGGCTGCAGCGACCTGGCCGCCGTCAAAGGTTGCACCAAGGCCGCGACCGGTTGTGGCGGTTGCGCGGCCCTGCTCAAGCAGGTCTTCGAGCACGAACTGAGCGCCCGCGGTGTGGCAGTGGACAAGAGCCTGTGCGAGCACTTCGCCTACACCCGTCAGGAGCTGTACGGGCTGGTGCGGGTAGAAGGCATCCGCACGTTCAGCGAGCTGCTCGAACGTCATGGCAAAGGCCACACAGGGTGTGACATCTGCAAGCCGGCGGTGGGCAATATCCTCGCCTCCTGCTGGAACCAGCCGATCATGGACCCGGCGCTGGTACCGCTGCAGGACACCAACGACACCTTCATGGCCAACATGCAGAAAAACGGTACCTACTCGGTGGTGCCACGCATCCCGGGTGGTGAAATCACCCCGGACAAGCTCATCGTCATCGGCCAGGTCGCCAAGAAATACGACCTGTACACCAAGATCACCGGCGGCCAGCGCATCGACCTGTTCGGTGCCCAGTTGCACGAGCTGCCGCTGATCTGGGGCGAACTGATCGAGGCCGGCTTCGAAACCGGCCATGCCTACGGCAAGTCGACCCGTACGGTGAAATCGTGCGTGGGCAGCACCTGGTGCCGTTACGGCGTACAAGACAGCGTCGCCATGGCCCTGCGCCTGGAAGACCGGTACAAGGGCCTGCGCAGCCCGCACAAGCTCAAGTTCGCGGTGTCTGGCTGCACCCGCGAGTGTGCCGAGGCGCAAAGCAAGGACATTGGCGTCATCGCTACCGACAAGGGCTGGAACCTGTACGTGTGCGGCAACGGCGGCATGCGCCCGCGGCATGCCGAACTGTTCGCCACCGACCTGGACGACGAAACCCTGGTACGCCTGATCGACCGCGTGCTGATGTTCTACATCCGTACGGCCGACAAGTTGCAGCGCACCTCGGTGTGGCGCGAGAACCTGGAAGGCGGCCTGGACTACCTGAAGCAGGTCGTGATCGACGACAGCCTGGGCCTGGCCAGCGAGCTGGAAAGCCAGATGCAGCATGTGGTCGACCAGTATGAATGCGAATGGGCCAACGCCCTCAACGATCCCGAGAAGCTCAAGCGCTTCCGTACCTTTGTCAACGATCGCCGCGCTGACCCGGACGTGCACTTCGTGCGTGAACGCGAACAACGCCGGCCAGCGGCGCCGCTGCACCTGATCCCAACTGTCGAGGAGGCTGTCTGATGAACCTGGCCAATGCTGCTGTGAACACTCAAGAAAACTGGCAGGCGGTATGCCAGGCGCACGACCTGGTGGCCGACTCCGGGGTGGTGGTGTGGCTCGACGGCGCCCAGGTGGCGTTGTTCTACCTGCCTGGTCAGGCTCAGCCGCTGTATGCGGTGGACAACCGCGACCCACGCTCCGGCGCCAACATCATCGGTCGCGGGCTGGTGGGCAGCGTACAAGGTGAGTTGGTGGTGGCAGCGCCGCTCTACAAGCAGCACTTCAGCCTGCTGAGTGGGGAGTGCCTGGAGGATGCCGGGCAGAGGTTGCGGGTGTGGCCGGTGCGGTTGAAGGGAGCGGCCGTGGAGCTGTCTGTGGCCTGATCACCATTTGCTGGCTGCCCCCACTTCGCGGGCTTGTCCCGCGAAGAGGCCGGCACCAGCCGGCTAGATCACCAAACCCTGCGGCGTGCGCCCGGCAAATACATCCACCAGGCTGGCCACCACCATCTCGCCCATGCGCGTGCGGGTCTGCACCGTGGCGCTGGCTCGATGCGGCTGCAGCACCACATCCTCACGCTCGAACAATGCCTCGGGCGCGCGGGGTTCGTCGGCAAACACATCCAGCGCCGCGCCAGCGATTTCCCCGGCCTGCAGCGCCGCGATCAACGCCGGCTCATCCACCAGCTTGCCGCGTGCGATGTTGATCAGGTATCCCTCTGCCCCTAACGCCCGCAGCACTTGGCGATCGATCAGCGCCTCGCCCTTGTCGGCCGCCGCCGCCAGGATCAGTGCATCACTGTCCTTGGCCAGCTGCAGCAGGTCTGCCTCAAAGCCGTAAGGCACGTCCAGCGCCTGCAGGTCGGTGTAGCGAATCGGGCACCCGAACGCTGCCGCCCGTTGGGCGACTGCGCGGCCGACGCGCCCCATGCCGACGATGCCCACGCGCATGCCCGACACCTGCCGGGCCAGTGGCAACGGTGCCAGCGGCGTGGCACTGGTGGCCCAATGGCCGGCGCGAACGAAGCGGTCACCGGTGCAGATACCCCGGCACAAGCCGATCAGCAGGCCAATCGCGAGATCGGCGACGTCCTCGGTGAGGGCACCGATGGTTGCCGTTACCTGGATGCCACGATCGCGAGCATAGGCCAGGTCTACCGCGTCGGTACCGACACCGTTGACCGCGATCACTTCAAGGTGGGGCAAGCGTGCCATCAGCGCCTGGCTGATACCGGTGTGGCCGCCAGTGATCACGCCGCGAATATTGCCGGCATGCTGGCTGACGTAGGCCTCCTTGTCGGCCTGTTCGTAGTAGCGGTGCACGGTGAACAGCTGTTCCAGGCGCTCACGGATCTGCGGGATCAGGATAGGGCTCAGTTGCAGGACTTCGGGTTTCATCGGTCACTCCATCATAAACAGGGATCAGCCACGGCCAACGAACGGCATGTTGCTGGCCATCACGGTCATGTTCAGTACGTTGGCGTCCAGCGGCAGCGCCGCGATGTAGCGCACGGCATCGGCCACATGGCGCACGTCCAGCATCGGCTCGGCTGCGATCTCGCCATTGGCCTGGCGTACCCCCCGGGTCATGCGCTCGGACAACTCGGTCAGGGCGTTGCCGATGTCCACCTGGCTACACACGATGTTGTACGGCCGGCCATCCAGCGCCAGCGCCTTGGTCAGGCCCAGCACCGCATGCTTGCTGGCCGTGTAGGGTGCAGTGAACGGGCGTGGGGTGTGCGCCGAGATCGAGCCGTTGTTGATGATTCGCCCACCTTGCGGTTGCTGGCGGCGCATCAGGCCGAAGGCAGCGCGGGCGCACAGGAACACCCCGTCGACGTTGGTGGCGATGACGTTGCGCCAGTTCTCCAGCGGCAGCTCGTCCACCGGCACGGCGGGCGCGTTGATGCCGGCATTGTTGAAGATCACATCGAGCCGGCCGTGCACTTCTTCGATGGTGGCGAACAGCTGCGCGACGCTCTGCTCGTCGCGTACATCGGTGGGCACGGCCAGCGCCTCACCGCCTGCTGCCAGCGCCTGTGCAACCACGGCTTGCAGGGGTTCGGCGCGGCGCCCGGCGAGCACCAGGCTGAAGCCGTCATCCAGCAGGGCGAGGGCGACGGCGCGGCCGATGCCGCTACCGGCACCGGTGACCAGGGCGATTTTCTTGTTCTGGGTCATGTCGGGTCTCCGTCAGGTTCAGGCTGCGTTGGCTGTTTGCCCGGCAGGGCGGGGGCCGACACGCAGATGCAGTTCGCCGATACCGTCGATGCCGGCGTGTATCGTGTCCCCCGGGTTCAGCGGGGCCACGCCGGGCGGGCTGCCGGTCATGATCAGGTCGCCCGGGCGCAGCGGCAGCTGGCGTGACAGCCGGCTGATCACTTCGGCCAATGCCCAGGTCTGCTGGCTCAGGTGAGCACGCTGGCGCTCCTCGCCATTGACCTGCAGCCATAGCGACGTATCCAGCGGCCAGGCGCATTCGCTGGCGGGGACGATGGCGGTCATCGGTGCCGAGGCCTCGAATACCTTGGCACCTTCCCAGGGCAGGCCCTCGGCCTTGGCCTTGCGCTGGTGGTCGCGGCGGGTCAGGTCCAGGCCGGCGGCGAAGCCGAACACGTGCTCCAGGGCCTGTTCCGGGGCAATGTCGGCACCGCCCTTGGCAATGGCCGCGACCAGCTCGATTTCATGGCAGAACTCGTCGGTCTGCGGCGGGAAGGGCAGCTCGCCCGATGCCTCGACGACGTTGCTCGCCGGCTTCATGAAAAACACCGGCTCCAGCGGCGCCGCGCCGTAGGATTCCGGCCACGGGTAGTTGCGGCCGATGCAGAACACCCGGCCGACGGGGAAGCGCGCATCGCTGCCGCGGATCGGCAGGCTGACGATGGCCGGCGGGTTGAACAGGTAGGTCATGGGTGAATCCTCCGTACTGGAGTGGCCAGCGTATCCAGCGGCTGGCCGGCAAAGTTGGACGAAAGCGGGGTTGGGTTGGATTATCCAAGTAACCTGTACCGGCCCAATCGCCAGCACAGGCAGTGCAATCTCAAGCAGTTGTTTTCAGCTCGATGCGATACAGCTTCCCAAGCAGCAGCGAGTAAGACAGCGTGCCCATCAACGCCACGCCGCCGATGAACCAGAACGCCATGGCGAACGAGCCACTGGCGTGCACGATGGCGCCGATCACGATCGGTGTGACGATGCCGCCGATGTTCGCCGCCAGGCTGGTGATGCCGCCGGTCAGGCCGATCAGCTCCTTTGGCGCCACTTCCGACACGGCAGCCCACGACGACGAGGCGATGCCCTGGGCGAAGAACGCCAGGGTCAGCACGGCGATGCACAGCACATTGGAATCGGTGAAGTTCACCAGCACGATCGACATCCCCAGCATCGAGCCCACCACCAGCGGCAGCTTGCGGGCAAACGACAGCGAGTAGCCCTTGCGGATCAGCAGGTCGGAGACGATGCCCGCCAGGAGGATGCCGACCGTGGCACCAATGAACGGCATGACCGCGAAGATGCCAACCTTGATCAGCGTCAGCTGGCGTTCTTCGATCAGGTAGGTGGGGAACCAGGTAAGGAAGAAGTACAGTGCCGAGGTGCTGGCGAACTTGCCCAGGCAGATCGCCCAGACCTGGCGATAGCGGAACAGTTCGGCGACCTGTCGCCAGTCGAAGCGGGTACGTTGCTGGCTGCTCTTCACCAGGCCACCGCCGTTCTCGATGTAGGCCAGTTCCTCCTTGCTGACCTTCTTGCAGTTCAGCGGGTCGCGGTATAGCACCAGCCACACGACGCCGAACAGGATGCCCACCAGGCCGGTGCTGTAGAACACGTGGCGCCAGTCATAGGTGGTCGCCAGCCACAGCAGCGCGCCGGTGAACAGCGCGGTGCCCAGGTACTGGCCACATACGTAGATGCTGCTGGCCATGCCGCGCTCGCGGGCGGGGAACCACACCGTGACCGCACGGCTGTTGGCCGGGAAAGCCGGGGCCTCCATGGCGCCGACCGCCAGGCGCAGGCCGAACAGTGAGGCGAAGCCGCTGGCCAGGCCTTGGGCCACGGTGACTGCCGACCAGCTGATCAGCGACACGCCGTAGGTCAGGCGCGAGCCGAAACGGTCGGCGATGAAGCCGGCCGGCACCAGTGCCAATGCGTAGGTCCAGGCGAAGGCGGAGAAGATCAGGCCCATCTCGACCTTGTCCAGGCCCAGGTCCTTGGCCATGAACGGCGCTGCGATGGAAATGTTCACCCGGTCGACGTAGTTGATGATGGTCGCCACCAGCAGCAGCGACAGCATGAACCAGCGGCGGCGGGAGGGCAGGCGCTGGGCAGGGGCCGCGTCCAGCGCGTACGACGACGCGGCGCGGGGGGTAGGCGTGCTCGACATGAGTCGACCTCGTTTGTTGTTGTTGGTAGAGGTTGGGCTGCAGTCCCTTTTCTACAGTGGTCGTACGACGCATCGAATGCAACGGCGGTTTTAGACCGTTTTTTTCGCTGGAGGCGGGGGAGGGCTGTGCTGTCCAAGAAAATCAGAAGGTGGGGTTTTGCGCGTATTTTCAGCTGTATGTCGCATTCTCAGCGGGTTGTGGGCGTTTAGGGTTGCGCGAGTTTTTGCAGACAGGTTTAATTTGATGACTTTAGACATCGTACAACTTGTTGAGCCTGCCTTGGTCTCTTCGCGGCCTGCCCATGAAGGGGCCAGACAGCGCCATCCTTGAAGACTGGAGCCAACCCAATGCCCCCCAAGCGCGAGGTTCCGACCTACGTCATGCAGCAGCGCAGCGAGCTGATGGATTTCTACATCCGCGACCAGCGCGGGCGCCCCGCCGAGACCGCGCCGCACCGTCACGAGTATTTTCAGATCCAGGTCAATTTAGGCGGCGACACGGTGCAACACATCGGCAGCGTGCAGCGCCCGTTCAGGCGCAACACCCTGGCTTTCATCCTGCCGCACCGGGTGCACGTGATCCCACATCCGGCGGACAGCGACTTCGTGGTGATCAATTTCTCCCAGACGTTCCTGCTGCCGCACCTGGCCTGCGACCCGATGGACCTGGAAGAAGTGTCGATCCTGCAGGCGCCGGAGCTGTCACCGTTCCGCTTTCAGGAGCATCTCGACTTTTGCCTGGGTGACGCCGACTTTGCCGAGGCGCGGCAAATCCTCGATCGCTTGCGTGAACTGGATGCCAACCGCCGCTTTGGTACCCGCGAAATGCTCAAGGGCCTGTTGCTGCAGCTGATCGGCCAGGTCTGCGGCCTGTACGCCGAGCCGCTGCGCGAACTGGCCGACAGCAACGCTGCCCAGCTCAGCCGCCGGGCCGCGCTGGGCCGCATGAGCGAATACCTGCGCCGGCATATCGACGACCCCGACCTGAACCTGCAAAAGGTCGCCGCCGCCACCTACCTGTCGCCCACCTACCTGACCCACTGGCTGCGCAAGGAAATCGGCAAGACCTTCAGCGAGCTGGTGCTGGAGCGGCGCATGCACACCGCGCGCAACTACCTGCTCAATGGCAGCCGCCCGGTGGGCGAGGTGGCGCGGCTCTGTGGCTTTGCTGATGAAGCCTACTTTTCCCGGCGCTTCCGGCAGATCCATGGCCTGCCGCCCGGGCAATTTCGCCGCCAGCAGCGCGACCCGGATACGCCGCAGGTAGCGATGCGTTAAGCTTGCTGCCATGAACCTCGACACCCGCATCAAGTACCGTCACCTGCTGTGCTTCCTGGAGATTGCCCGGCAGGGCAGCCTGGCCAGGGCGGCCGATATCCTGTCGATCAGCCAGCCGGCGATTTCCAAGACCCTCAAGGAGCTTGAAGACCTGCTCGAGGCGCGCCTGTTCGAGCGCAGCCGCCAGGGTGTCGAGCTGACCCCGGCCGGCACCCGCTTCATGCGTTATGCCGGGCCCAGCGTGCAGGCGCTGCGTGATGGCGTCAGCAGCCTGCGCGGTGAAGCGCGGGCGCCGTCGCAGGTGCGCATTGGCGTGCTGTCGACGGTCGAGGGGTTGCTGATGCCAGAGGTGCTGTGCCGCCTGCATCAGCGCCACGAGGCGTTGGTGATCAGCGTGGTGACCGGGGTCAGTGCGCAGTTGCTGAGCCAGTTGCACCTGGGTGAACTGGAACTGGTGGTTGGGCGCATGACCGACAGCCCGCAGATCCAGGGGTTGTCGTTCGAGCACCTGTACAGCGAGTCCATGGCCCTGGTCGTGCGCCCCGGCCATCCTTTGCTGGGGAGCGCTCCAGTGGAGCGGCAGCGGGTTGGGCAGTATCCGCTGGTGCTGCCACCACCCGGCACCACCATTCGCCAGCACGCTGACAGCTTGTTCGTGCAGTGCGGCATCCAGATGCCGGCGCAGCGCCTGGAGACCTTGTCGCTGGCGCTGAGCCGGCGGTATCTGCTGGGCAGCGATGGGCTGTGGGTGGCCCCACGGGATGCGGTGCTGCTCGATTTGCGCCGGGGCGAGTTGGCCGAGCTTGACCTTGGCGTGCGTGAGCCGGGAGGGTCGGTGGGGATTTGCCGCAATGCGGCCTTGCCGTTGAGTTTGCCGGGGCAGTGGGTGGGTGAGGTGCTGCGGGAGGTGGCGGGGGAATATCGGGATGGCCGGTATCCTTGAGACTTATGGGCTCACTTTACCTGCTTCAGAACCCGCAGAAATAAAAAGCCACAAACGCCCTGCAAAGCCGGCACGAAGGGTCAATACTGGCCATTGGCTGCAAAGCTTCGATGAAGAAGCTTTTAACTACTGAACTTCCTTACGAAAACCCGCTCCTATGCCGGTAGCCATTGGTCATGGCCGCCTGCTAAGCTCGCGGCTTTACCCTGATTGCCCTTATGGCGCATGAACAAGGAAATAGCATGAAACAGCATCGTTTGGCGGCTGCGGTTGCCCTGGTAGGCCTGGTACTGGCTGGCTGTGATCAACAAGCCAGCAGCCCCGAGCTGAAGACTCCGGCACAGAAAGCCTCCTACGGTATCGGCCTGAACATGGGCAAGAGCCTGGCTCAGGAAGGCATGGAAGACCTTGATTCGAAAGCGGTTGCCCTCGGCATCGAAGACGCCGTTGGCAAGAAAGAACAGCGCCTCAAGGACGAAGAGCTGGTAGAAGCCTTCACCGCGCTGCAGAAGCGCGCCGAAGAACGCCTGGCCAAGGCCAGTGAAGAAGCCGCTTCGGCTGGCAAGAAGTTCCTTGAAGAAAACGCCAAAAAGCCTGGCGTGGTCACCACCGCCTCGGGCCTGCAGTACGAAGTGGTCAAGAAGGCCGACGGCCCGCAGCCCAAGCCGACCGACGTAGTCACTGTTCACTACGAAGGCAAGCTGATCGATGGCAAGGTATTCGACAGCTCGGTCGAGCGCGGCAGCCCGATCGACCTGCCGGTCAGCGGCGTCATCCCGGGTTGGGTCGAAGGCCTGCAACTGATGCACGTTGGCGAGAAGTACAAGCTGTTCATCCCGGCTGAACTGGCCTACGGCGCTCAAAGCCCAAGCCCGCTGATCCCGGCCAATTCGGTACTGGTGTTCGACCTGGAACTGATCGCCATCAAGGACCCGGCCCAGCTGCAGGGCGCCGAGCCGGAAGCCGCGGCCCCGGCCGAAGCACCTGCTGAAGCCCCGGCTGAAGCACCTGCCAAGTAACTGGCCGCTTGTTGAAAACGCCCCGTCCTGACGGGGCGTTTTCGTTTTGGGCGATTGGACGAACCTGTAAGTGCTGGTACTGTCCCAGCAAAGGCAATGTGAAGAAGCAGGACGCTGCTGACGCAAATCGTTTGCGCTGCAGGTAGCTGCCGCGTGAAACGACTGTGTAAAAAACGCCCGATCTGACCGGGGCCCTTGCCCGGCAGGCACCCCGGGTCAGAATCTTCGCCCTGTTCACAAGGTTATCCACAATAAATGTGGATAACCTTTTCCCTCTCGGAGGCTCCATGAGCGCACCCTGGAATTTCGCCCGTTTCCTGCCGCTGGCCGAGCGCCTGCTCAGTCGCGGCCGATTGCCGGCATTGCTGTTCGCCGTGGCGCGCAAAGGCCCGCGCCTTGGCCAATTGCGTGAAGACGTAAAGCTGTTGCAGTCGCTGTGCCTGGCCTGGTGGCGTGGCGAATACCGCGCCATCAGCCCGAAGGCTTTGGTTACCATCGTCGCTGGCCTGCTGTATTTCGTCAGCCCCATCGATGCCATCCCCGACTGGTTGCTGGGTGTGGGTTTCCTCGATGACATCGCGGTGCTGGGCTGGGTGTTGAAGACCGTGGCCGACGAACTGGCGCGCTTCAAGGCCTGGCGCGACAGCCAGGCGCCCGAGCGACTGCGGGTGGTCGAGCGCCTGCCCGATACCCCGGAAGCGCTGCGGCTCGAACGCAATACCCCGTAAAACCGAGCACAACTGCGCCGCAACTGCACAGACCCCAGAGTTGGTAATATAATTGGCATAAGGGTTATGCCTACGGATTACATGCTGTAATCCTTTTTAAAGGGGTTTGTAATGGGTATTCAGGTCATCAGCCGGGACGGTCAACCCGAGTACGCCGTTGTTCCCTGGGAACAGTATCAAGCGCTGCTCAAGGCAGCAGGCCAGGCACCCGCCGAGGCGGTTGCCAGCGAGCCGGCTGCGACTGCCGCAGCGCCGTTGCCGGCGTTCAGTGAGGTTGGCCAAATTCGCCAGGCCAAGGGCATCGCACCCGAGCAACTGGCGCGTAATGTCGGGGTAAGCCCAGCGTATCTGGCCATGATCGAATCGGGCGAACGCGAGCCGGATGCGGCTATCCGCCGTGCCTTGGCCTGGCACCTTGGGGTGGCTGGCTGGAGCGAGCCATCATGAGCCAGGTCAGGATCAGCCGTCAGCATTGGGATAACCTGCTGGGCGAGCTTGACCTGGCCCGTCGTCAACGTCACCTGCTGACTTACCGAGCGCTGATCGAGCGCTTGCAACTGCCCAGTCCGGCCATGCAGACATTGACTGCCGCGCTGGAATACCTGGCGGTGCTGGATGCCCGTGCCGAGCAGCCCCTGCGCAGCTCGCTGGTGATCAGCCAGGGCGCTAGCCGTTTGCCGCGCACCGGCTTTTTCGAATGCGTTGAGCGCCTAGGGCGTTTTTCTGGTCCGGTGGATGGCATGGAGGCGGCGTCGTGGCATGCCTCAGAGGTGGTGCGGGTGTTCGAGTACAGCTACCCCGAAACGGCCTGACTCCTAGCCTGTCACGGCGCTGTTGCCGGCAGGCCAGCCCCTACAGGCTCACCGCAGGCCCTGAGCCCCGTGCCTTGACGGCGGAAACCGGCTGGCCGGCGATAGGGCCATTACCGGCAGCGCAGCCCTGTGAATCAGCCCACAAGCCCTGCCATCAGCGTCAACAACCCCCAATGCATCCAGGTGCTGATGGCGGCCAAACAACTCCAGCAACTGCCCGATCGTGGCATTGAGGCGCACCGTCGGCTGCTCGGCCGGCGGTATGTTCATCAGCATGGGCAATGGCCGGCTCTCACGCACCCCCAGCTCCTGTGGCCGCCCCAGCAGGTACCCCTGCACCAGGTCCACGCCCATCTCTTTCAGCACCACCAGCTCTTCGACCAACTCGATGCCTTCGGCAATCACTCGGGCCTTCGACGCCCGGGCAATCTGCAAGATCGAACCCACAAACTCGCGCTTGAGCGGATCGCGGTGAATGCCATCGATGAAGTGCCGGTCGATCTTCACGTATTCGGGGCGAAGTTCCGACCATAGGCGCAAGCTGGAATAACCAGCGCCCAGGTCGTCGATGGCAATCGAGAAACCCATGTCGCGATAATGGTGCAGGGCGTTGGATAACAGCTGGAAGTCGTCGGTCGGGGTGTGCTCGGTCAGTTCGATCACCACCCGGCTGGGCGGCAAGCCGACCTGTTCGAGTAGTTTGAGGGTGAGGCCGGACGGGTAGTGGGGTTCCAGCAGCGACTCCGGAGAGATGTTGAGAAACAACTTGCCCTGCAGCTGTTGCTCGCTGAAGCGGCGGCAGGCGCTTTCTCGGCAGGAGGCCTCCAGCTCGGTCAGGCGGCCCGCCTGTCGAGCGATGGTGAACAGGTTCAGCGGCGCATGCAGAGGGCTGTTGGACGGACCACGGCTCAACGCTTCATGGCCGAACACCCGTTGTTCGCTCAGGCACATGATCGGCTGAAACAGGCTGTGAATACTGCGTTGAGCCAGGATGGCACCCAAGGCATCGAGCTGTTCGGCAACGGTCATGACGTATTCCTGAAAATGAAAGGGCCGGGCATCTGCATGCCCGGCCCCCGTATTTCACGACAGCGCGATGACTGTTTGATGACAGGTCACATTAATCTGCCATCATCGCACTTGGTGCCTTACTTCTTGGCCACCTTGGTGCTGGCGCTGAGGTAGTCGATCAGGATGCGACCGGTTTCCGACAGGTAGGCGTCGTCTTCCGGCTTGGTGTTTTCATCCTCGGTCGGCAGCGCGTCTTCGTCTTCCTTCTTCAACTCCTTGAGCGGCTCTTCACCCTTGGCCTTGCGGCGGATGTTTTCCAGCGCCAGTTGCTTGGCCTCGATGTCATCGTGGCGCGCGCGGCGGTCCTGCTCGTTGAGGCTGACAGTCTTCTCGTCCATCAGCTTTTTGGTCAGGGCCAGGCGGTCGCGGATGTAGGTGAACTCGGCATCCTTGTCGCTACGTGCCTCATGCTGCGCCCTCAGCTGGGCCAGGAACGGCTTGAACGGGTCGGCTGCCGGCTTGACCACCGGGCGGATGGTGTCCCATGGCATGGCTTCTGGCAGTGCGCTCTCGCCGATTTCCTTGGTGTCGATGATCGACGGGTAGTCGATGTCCGGCAGCACGCCCTGGTGCTGGGTGCTCTGCCCGGAAACCCGGTAGAACTTGGCCAGGGTCAGCTTCAGTTCGCCATGGTTGAGCGGCTGGATGGTCTGCACGGTGCCTTTGCCGAAGGTCTGACCACCGATGATCAGCGCGCGGTGGTAGTCCTGCATGGCGCCGGCAAAGATCTCCGACGCCGAGGCGGACAGGCGGTTTACCAGCAGCGCCAGCGGGCCTTTGTAGAAGGCGCCTGGGTTTTCGTCTTCAAGCACGTCGACACGGCCGTCGCTGTTGCGCACCAGTACGGTCGGGCCTTTCTCGATGAACAGGCTGGTCAGTTCGGTGGCTTCCTGCAGCGAGCCACCGCCGTTGTTGCGCAGGTCGATGACCACGCCGTCGACTTTCTCTTTTTGCAGTTCGGTGAGCAGCTTCTTCACGTCACGCGTGGTGCTCTTGTACTCCGGGTCACCGGCGCGGTAGGCCTTGAAGTCGAGGTAGAAGGCCGGGATCTCGATGATGCCCAGTTTGTAGTCACGCCCGTCCTGCTTGAGCTTGAGCACCGACTTTTTCGCCGCTTGCTCTTCGAGCTTCACTGCTTCACGGGTGATCGAGACGATCTTGCTGGTCTGGTCGCTTGGCGCATTGCTGGCCGGGATGATTTCCAGGCGCACCACCGAGCCTTTCGGGCCGCGGATCAGCTTGACCACTTCGTCCAGGCGCCAGCCGACCACGTCGACCATTTCCTTGTTGCCCTGGGCCACACCGATGATCTTGTCGGCCGGAGCCACCTGCTTGGTCTTGGCTGCCGGGCCTGCCGGCACCAGGCGCACGATCTTGACCTGGTCGTTGTCGCTTTGCAGCACGGCGCCGATACCTTCCAGCGACAGGCTCATGTTGATGTCGAAGTTTTCCGCGTTGTCCGGCGACAGGTAGTTGGTGTGCGGGTCGTAGGACTGGGCAAACGTGTTGATGTAGGCCTGGAAGATATCCTCGGCACGGGTCTGGTCCAGGCGCGCCAGTTGGTTCTTGTAGCGCTTGGTCAGGGTTTCCTGGATCTGCTTGGGTTCCTTGCCGGCGATCTTCTGGCGCAGCACTTCGTCCTTGACGCGTTTGCGCCACAGGTCGTCGAGCTCGGCCTGATTCTTCAGCCACGGAGCATCCTTGCGGTCGATCAGCAAGGTTTCCTTGGTGTTGAAGTCGATCTTGTCCACGCCCTTGTTCAGCTCGGCCAGGGCAAAGTCCAGGCGCTGCTTGACGCGGTCGAGGTAGCGTTTGTAGATGGTGAAGCCCGGGTCAAGGTTGCCGCTCTTGAGGAAATCGTCGAATTGCGTTTTCCACTTGTCGAATTCGGCAATGTCGGCCGCGGTGAAGTAGCTGCGCGCCGGGTCCAGCAGCTTGATGTAGCTGTCGTAGATGATGACCGAACGGGCGTCGTCCAGCGGCGGCTTGCTGTAGTGGTGGCGCTTGAGCAGTTCCACCACGTTGAGGCTGGCGACGATCTCGTCGCGGTCCGGCTGCAGGCTGTCCCACTTGTTGGCGGCCGCCGCATTGCCGCCGAGCGTGAGGCTGCCCAGGCCAACCATCAGGGCCAGCGCGGTGCTTGGAAGGAAATGCTTCATGCTGATTCGACGTGGGGGCATTTGATCACGCATAGTAGGCCGTCTATTCCGTTCGCCGGTTCCAGGGGAGCCGGGCGCATACTGCAAAAAGCCTGGGCACAACGATCCCAGGCTCGGTCATATGATTCAACTATGGAGGCACTGTGAAGGCATTGCAAGGCGTTGACGGACATGTGGCCTGGGTCGAGGCGGAACGCCCGGCCTGTGACGCGGGCCAAGTGCGCATTCGCGTGGCTGCAGCCGGGCTGAACCGCGCCGATCTGCTGCAGATGAAAGGTTTGTACCCACCACCGCCAGGCGCCAGCCCTTACATGGGCCTGGAGTGTGCCGGGGTGATCGCAGAGGTGGGGGCTGGTGCCGACTGGCGCGTGGGCGACCGCGTGTGCGCGCTGCTGGCCAGCGGCGCCATGGCCGAGGAAGTGGTGGTCGATGCCCGCCATGTGTTGCCGGTGCCGGAGGGCCTGAGCCTGCATGAAGCGGCAGGGTTGCCGGAAGTGTATGCCACCGCCTGGCTGAACATCTTCCAGCTGGGTGCGGTGAAGGCGGGTGAGAAGGTGTTGGTACACGCGGGTGCCAGTGGCGTGGGCTCGGCTGCCATCCAGCTGTGCAAGGCGTTTGGCAGCCCGGTGTGGGTCAGCGTCGGTTCGCAGGACCGGCTGGCCTACTGCGAAGCACTGGGGGCAGCGGGTGGCGTGGTACGTAACGAAAACCTCGAAGCACTGGAAGGGTTCGGCCCCTTCGATGTGATTCTCGACCCGGTAGGGGCCAGCTACGGTGAACTCAACCTCAGGCTGCTGGCGCGTGATGGGCGCTGGGTGATCATCGGCCTGATGGGCGGGCGCAAGTTCGAACTGGACCTGGCGCAGGTGCTGGGCAAACGCCTGGAAATCACCGGCTCCACCCTGCGTAACCGCGATGACAGCTTCAAGGCCGAGCTGCTTCGCGAGTTGCAGCAGCAGGTGTGGCCGCTGTTCGCCGAAGGGCGCCTGTCGCCGCAACTGGTCGATACCTACCCGGTCGAGTTTGCCCAGGCCGCGTATGCCGAGCTTGAGACCAATCAGGTGTCGGGCAAGCTGGTCATGGTCATAGACCCAAGCCTGGTGTAAGCAGGCCTGGCCCTTTCGCGGCTTTGCCCGCGAAAGGGCCACACGAATCTTCAGTTCCAGCTGAGAATCGGCCAGCCGTTGGTCTCGGCATGCTCGCGCAACACCGCATCGGGGTTCACAACGTGCGGGTGATCCACCTTCAGTAACAACGGCAAGTCGTTGCGCGAGTCGGAATAGAAACTCGCCCCCTCCAGGTTCTCCTGCTCCTGGTCCAGCCATTCCAGCAAACGGGTGATCTTGCCTTCGCGGTAGGTCAGTACCCCACGGGTCTTGCCGGTGTACACCCCATTCACCGCCTCCAGCTCGATCGCCAGGTACTCATCTACCCCCAGCCGCGCTGCAATCGGCCCGACCAGGTGCGTGCCAGAAGCAGAAATGATCAGGATACGGTCGCCGCGCTTGCGGTGCTCGGCGATGTAACGGCAGGCGTCACCGTAGATGATCGGCTCGATCACCTCTTCAACCCACGGTTCGACCAGGTGCTCGACCTCTTCCAGGGTGCGCCCGGCGATAGGCTCCAGGCTGAAGGCCATGTACTCCTCCATCCGCAGGTGACCCTTGCCGTAAGCCTCCATCAGTTCGTGGTCGCGGCGCAGGAACTCCTTGCCGTCGACCCAGCCCAGCCGGGCCATCTGCTCGCTCCACAGCGACGCGCAGTCGCCGTGGATCAGGGTTTCGTCCAGATCGAAAATTGCCAGTGCCATCGTGATGAATCTCCTTAAGCCACTTCGCGTAGCGCCGTGGGGTCGATCGACACGCTTACCCGCTGCCCGTCAGCATGCAGGTCGGCCGGCGAGCGGTTGAGCACGTCGACCACCAGTTCCACGCCGCGCACCTGCACTCGGTAGCGGATCACGTTGCCCAGCAGGCTATGGCTGCGTACCTCGGCGTCCAGTTCGCCGTCGAGGCCCAGGCTGATCGACTCCGGGCGGATCGCCAGGCGGCTGGCCACCGGGCGTTGCAGCAGGCGGCTGGCGCTGTCGGCGTCGAGCAGGTTGTAGTTGCCGATGAAGCCGGCGGCAAACAGGTCCACCGGCGCGGTGTAGAGGGTTTCGGCATCGCCGCTCTGGACAATGCGCCCCTGGTTCATCAGGAAGATGCGGTCGGACATGGTCAGTGCCTCTTCCTGGTCGTGGGTGACGAAGATGGTGGTCAGCCCCAAGTCGCGCTGGATGGCGCGAATCTGCTCGCGCAGGTGCTTGCGAATGCGCGCATCCAGCGCCGACAGCGGCTCGTCGAGCAGCAACAGGCGCGGGCGGGTGACCAGCGAGCGGGCCAGGGCCACGCGCTGGCACTGGCCGCCTGACAACTGGTGCGGGTAACGCCCGGCAAACTTGCCCAGCTCCACCAGGTCCAGTGCCTCGCGCACCCGCAGCTGGCTTTCGTCGGGCTTGACCTTCTGCATGCGCAGGCCGAAGGCGACGTTCTGCTCCACGGTCATGTTGGGGAACAGCGCGTAGCTCTGAAACACCATGCCGATGCCACGCTTTTGCGGGCTCAGCGGCACGATGTCGTGGCCGTCCAGCAGGATCTGCCCGCTGTCCACCGGGGTCAGCCCGGCAATGCAGCGCAGCAGGGTGGACTTGCCGCAGCCCGAGGGGCCGAGCAGGGTCACGAACTCGCCGCGGTCGATGTGGCAGTCGATGCTCTCGAACACCGGGCTGCCGGCATAGCTCTTGTGCAGTTTCTGTACGCTGACGAAGCTCATGTCAGGTCTTGTCCTTGTTCAGGCGGTTGGCGACCCAGGTGAGTACCAGCACGAAGGCGAAGTAAGAGATCACCAGTGCGCTGTTGAAGTGGCCGCTGCTGTTGCGCATGTTGTTCAGGTACACCTGCAGGGTCTCGTAGCGGGTGCCGACCAGCAGGTTGGCGAACACGAACTCGCCGAACAGGAACGAGAACGACAGCAGCAGTGCCACCATCAGGCCCTTGCGCAGGTTTGGCAGCACCACCAGCAGCGCGGCCTGCCAGGTGCTGGCGCCGAGCAGCTGGGCGGCGTCCATCAGGTCGCGCAGGTTGATGGCCTGCAGGTTGTTGGTAATGGCCCGGTACATGAACGGCAGGGCAATGGTGAAGTAGCAGCCGATCAGGATCCACGGCGTGCCGACCATGGCCATCGGCCCGCTCCCATACAGCTGCAGCAGACCCACCGATGAAACCACCGGCGGTACCGCGAACGGCAACAGGATGAGGATGTTCATCAGCGCGTCGAGCCTGGGGAAGTGGTAGTGGACCACGAACAGCAGCGGCAGGATCAGCACCACCGACAGCAGCAGCGCGCCCACGCACACCAGCAGCGACTGGCCAAAGGCGGCGAGGAAGCGCGGCTCGCTCCACAGTGCGATGTACCACTTGAAGGTCAGGCCGCTGGGCAGCAGGCTGGCCGACCAGCTGGTAGCCAGCGAGTAGAGCAGGGTGCCGGCCAGGGGCAGCAGCAGGATCAGGAACAGCAGGTAGACCACGGCGCGGTGGTACCAGCCGCCGGAACGGGTGTCAGCGCGCATGGTAGCTCCGTTTCAGTAGCCATTGGTGCACCACCGTGACCAGCGTCATCAGCCCGACCAGTACCATCGCCAGGGCGCTGGCCAGGTTGGGGTCGAGGCTGATGTCACCGGCCACCAGGCCAGCGATGCGGATCGGCAGTACGTTGAAGTTGCCGGTGGTCAACGCGTACACGGTGGCGTAGGCGCCCAGGGCGTTGGCCAGCAGGATGACGAAGGTGCCAAGCAGGGCCGGGGTCAGCACTGGCAGGCCGATGTGCCGCCAGAATTGCCAGTGGCTGGCGCCCAGCAGCGCGGCCGATTCGCGCCAGTCCTCACGCAGGGCGTCGAACGCCGGGTACAGCAGCAACACGCCCAACGGGATCTGGAAGTAGGTGTACACCAGAATCAGGCCGCTCTTGGAATAGATGCTGAAGTCTTCCAGCAGGCCGACCTGCTTCAGCAGCAGGGTCAGCGCGCCATTGAAACCGAGCAGGATGATGAAGGCGAAGGCCAGCGGCACCCCGGCAAAGTTACTGGTCATGTTGGCGAAGGCGCTGACGAAATCGCGCAGTCTGGAATCCACCTGACGCAGCGAATAGGCACCGAGGGTGGCGATGATGATGCCGAACAGGCTCGACCAGAAGCTGATCTCCAGGCTGCGTTGCAGTGCCTGCAGGTAAAACTTCGAGGCGAACACCTTGCTGAAGTTGGCCACGCCCCAACCGGCTTCCGATTGCAGGCTGTTGATCGCCACCCAGGCCAGTGGCGCGACCTGGAAGATGACGAAGAACACGGCGAACGGCAGCAGGCAGAGCAGGGCCAGGTAGCGGCCACGGTTCACTTGAGCAACTCCCTGCACACCGTCTTGTCGTGGGCAGCGCCCAGCAGTTCGCAGATGGTCCCGCACAGCTCGGTCTGCAGTGGCTTGGCTGCCGGGTCGAGGCTGAAGGCGTCGCCAAACACGAACAACGGCACTTCACGTTCTTCAGCCAGCAGGCCGTTGTGCGAGCGGTCGTTGTTCATGCCATGGTCGGCTGTCACCAGTACCTGGTAGCCCTCCTCGAGCCAACCCGGCAGGTAGTCAGCCAGCAGGATATCGACGCTGCGCGCAGCGTTGCGGTATTGGCTGCTGTCCAGGCCATGGTGATGGCCGACGTCGTCGATGCTCATCGGGTGTACCAGCAGGAAGTTCGGTGCATGGCGGCGGCGCAGGTATTCGCCGTCGGCCAGCAGGTGCGAATCGGGGTAACGGTCGTCCCAGTAAAACAGCCCGTGCTGGATCGGCAGCTTGGGCGCGTGGGTATGGCGGTCGCGCTGCGGGTCGAAGGGCGAGCGGTTGTACAGTTCGCTCATCCAGTGATAGGCCGCCGCTGCCGTGCCCAGGTTGGCCTCGCGCGCGTAGTGGAAGACGCTGCGCTGGTTGGACAGGCGGTTGACATTGTTGTGCACGATGCCACTGTCGATGGGGGGTACGCCGGTGAGGATGCACTCGTACAGCGGCCGCGACAGCGATGGCAGTTCGCATTCCACACGGTACAGCGCGGCGCGGTCCGCCTCGACGTAGGCGTGCAGGTGGCCCATGGCGTGGTGGGCGACCTGGTAGTTGAGGCCGTCTAGCAAGACCAGGATGACGTTGTGCTGCATGGTGGCTCCAGTCATAAACCGCGTTGGCTTCTTCGCGGGTAAGCCCGCTCCCACAGGGACTGCACAAGGCTCAGGACCTGTGCTGTCCCTGTGGGAGCGGTTTTACCTACGAAAGGGCCGGATCAGGCACTACAAACGCTAGCCCCTTACTCCATCTCGATGATCACCTGCTCCTGCCACATCTGCGGCAGTTTCTTCGAGGTGGCTTCCCAGGCTTCGGCATTCTTGATCGGCTGGGCTGCACCGTACTGTTCGTTAGGCAGCAACTTGGCCTGCACATCCGCCGGCAGCGTCAGGTGCTCGGCACGGATTGGCCGAGCATGCCCCTTGGCCAGGTTGATCTGCCCGGCATCGCTGAAGATGTATTCCCGGGTCAGTTTGGCCGCGTTGGGGTGCTTGGCGTACTTGTTGATGACCGTGGTGTAGCCGGAGATCACCGAACCATCGGAGGGGATCAGCACTTCAAAGCGCTTGGGGTCGATCTGTTCACGGTAACTCAGGCCGTTGAAGTCCCACACCACGCCGACTTCCACTTCACCTTTTTCCAAGGTCTGGATGGTCGGGTTGGCCAGCGACAGGCGCTTCTGCTGGGCCAGCTTGGTGAACAGCTGCAGGCCTGGTGCTACGTTGGTTTCATCACCTTTGTAGGCAATGGCCGCAGCCAGCACGCCGTTGGCAGCCTGGGCGGCGGTACCGACGTCACCGATGGCAACCTTGTACTTGCCTTTTTCCAGGTCATGCCAGGTTTTCGGCCGTTCTTCTTCCTTGACCAGGTCCTTGTTGATGATGAAGGCGATGGTGCCGGTATAGGCCAGCGCCCAGTGGCCATCCTTGTCCTTGGCCCACTCCGGCACCTGGTCCCACGTGCTTGGCTTGTACGGCTGGCTCACGCCCTTGGTCACTGCGATCGGGCCGAAGGCGGCACCCACATCGCCAATGTCGGCGCTGGCGTTGTCCTTCTCTGCCTCGAACTTGGCCAGCTCCTGGGCCGAGCTCATGTCGGTGTCGCTGTGCTTGAGGCCATATTTGCTGGCAAGGTCTTCCCAGGTGCCTTTCCAGTTGGCCCAGGCATCAGGCATGCCCACGCTGTTGACGGTACCTTCCTTGCGGGCGGCGTCTTCCAAAGCCTTGAGATCAGGGCCGGCGGCCATGGCCGAGGTGCACAAGGTGATGGCCGAGCCGAGCAGTGACGCCATGAACAACTTTTTCATCCGAAGCTCCTTGGTATGGGTGCCTTTAGCGATCGTTGTTATGAGTGAAGCGGTTGTCTGGTGACCGTTGGTCTAGGTCAGCAAAGCTTGAGCCAAGGTAGGCCGCTTGCGTGACAATTTGATGTAGGGCTACACCTGAAACGGCCCTGAGACTACAGCGTAGACCACCTGACTGGCCCGGTTCTGCTGGGTTGGCGCGTTTTTGGCAGTGCTTGCTGCCGGCCTTTGTCACAGGATGTTCATCAGCCCTGCCTAGGCTGCACTAATCTTCACAGGCCCCTTCGTGGGGCTGGACTAGTCCAGATAGGTAACCTTTTGATGCAGTCGACGCCACCGCGTGCGGTAACAGCCATCTGCCATGCCTTGCAGGAGCAGATCGAGCACGGCTTGCTGGCGCCGGGCGGCAAGCTGCCGGCCGAGCGCCGGCTCAGCGAGGTGTTCGATACCACCCGCATTACCCTGCGCGAGGCGCTGGTGCAGTTGGAAGCCCAAGGCTTGATCTACCGCGAAGAACGCCGCGGTTGGTTTGTTGCGCCGCAGCGGCTGACCTACGACCTGATCCAGCGCAGCCACTTCCATGCCATGGTGCGTGAACAGGGCCGAGTGGCCAGCACCGAGCTGTTGTCGGCGCGGCTGCAGCCAGCCTCGGCGGCCATCTGTGCGCGCCTGCAGTTGCCGGCGTTGTCGAGTGTGGTGCGGATCTGCCGGTTACGCCGTATCGATGGGCGAGCGGTGCTGTACGCCGAGCATTACCTCAACCCCCGGTATTTTCCGGATATTCTCGAACAGGACCTGGCGCAGTCGCTGACCGAGATCTATGGGCGGGTGTACGGCATCCGCTATGGGCAGGTGTGCTTCGAGATTTTGCCCACGGCATTGCCGGTGGCGGCAGCCAGTGCACTGAAGGTGTCGGCGGGCAGCCCGGGGTTGCACATCACCCGGGTCAACAGTGACCAGCATGGGCACCTGATCGACTGTGACCTGGAGTTTTGGCGGCATGATGCAATCCGCATCCGCGCCCAGGTGGGCTAGCCCGACGGTTGCTTCCCAGGGGTTGCCCGCGAAAGGGCCCTAACTGGATGAACCGGTTTCTGCCATCCCACCACCCCCGGCGGTCACCACCTGCACCGACAGCCGCGGCGTCGCCAGGTCGAGCCCTGCCTCGTCCAGCTGCCGCTTCAGCGCAAGGTTGAACGCCCGCGACACTTCCCATTGCTTGATCGGCGCCGTCTTGAACCGCGCCCGTAAGATCGCCGACCCTGACTCGAAACTTTCCACCCCCTGCAACTCCAGCGGCGACCAGATATTGCGGCGCATCAGCGGGTCGTTGCGCAGTTTCTGCCCCACCTCGCGAATCAGCGTGATGGCCTGGTCGATGTTCATGCTGTGCGGGATCGCGACGCGGAAGATCGCGTAGCCGAACTCGCGCGAGTAGTTCTTGATGCTCTTGATCTCGCTGAATGGGATGGTATGCACGATGCCGTCGATATCGCGCAGGCGCACGGTGCGAATGGTCAGCCCCTCCACCGTGCCAAGGTGGCCGCCCACATCCACATAGTCGTCTATGGCCAGCGAGTCCTCGATGATGATGAACAGCCCGGTGATCAGGTCGGCCACCAGCGACTGTGCGCCAAAACCGATGGCCAGACCGATCACACCGGCACCGGCCAGCAGCGGGGTGACGTTCATGCCCATGTTGGCCAGGGCGACGATTACCGCAATGATGAAAATGACCACGAACATCACGTTGCGGATCAACGGCATCATGGTTTGCGCACGGGCATTGGCCAAGCCCCGGCGCGAGCGTACCAGGGCATGGTGCACGGCGGTGTCGGCGAGGATCCACACCAGCCAGGCGACGATCAGCGTCCCGGCCAGGCCCAGCAGGCGCACGCTGATGTCGTGGCCGTCGCCTTCGGCGAAGCTGATCATCGACAGGCCCCACACGCGCAGGCCCAGCTCGATGAACAGCAGCCAGATGAGCAGGTGCACCAGCAGGTAGCCGAAGTTGCGCAGGCGCTCGGCGTAGACCGCCTGGCGCTTGCTGGCGCGCTTGGGGTTGGCCGCGTGGCGGCGTACCAGGCCGTTGAGCACCATGCACACCACCACCAGCACAGTGCACATCAGCGACTGGCGCAGGGCGGTGCTGGTGTCGCCGGCAGACACGAAGGTGGCGAACAGCGAGATCGCCACCAGGATCAGCGCCGGGATGAACCAGAAGCTGCCGAGAATCTCGATGGTGTCGCTGAGCGTGCGCCGTGTCAGGCGCCGCGACAACGGCTGGTTGCGGATCAGGTGGGCGATCGGACGGCGGAAGCGCAGGATGAACAACCCGGTGCACAGCGCGGCGATGACGTTGGCCAGGGTTGCGAGGGCGTGGGCAAGGTGGGTGCCGAGAGCCACCAGCATGCGCGGGTCGCTCATCGCCTCGCCAAATGCGGCGAAGCTGCCGATCAGCCACAGCGGGCGGAACGCCTGGTGGCGCAGGATGTGCAGGGCGCGATGGCGGTGCGGGCCATCGAGCAACGAGAAGGCGATGACGCAGATGGCCGAGAAGCAGGTGCCGACCACCAGGGCGTAGGCCAGCACCATGGCCAGTGATTTACCCAGCGACGGTGGCAGTACGAAGCTCAGGTATACGGTGAACACCAGCGCTACCAGCCACGGGCCCAGCTTGCGCAAGGCAAAGCGCACCAGGTCCCAGGTGCGCGGGTGCTGTGGCAGTTCTTCGCTCAGGCCGAAACGCAGGCGTATCCGGTGCCCGACCCAGTTGAAGGCATAGGCCAGCATGCTCCACACGGCAATCACTGCGGCAAAGCCGAACAGGATGGCCGGCCACTGGTGCACCGGCACCATCAGTTCGGTCAGTTCGGTTTGCGCCAGCTCGATTTCCGCGGCCCAGCGGTGGAAGGGGCTGGCGTCGCCGCTGAACTGTTTCTCGAAATCATGCAGGGCGCCGCCGATCAGGCCGAGCACGCCCTGTTCGACACTGGGTTGTGACTGTTTGGTGGCGTCGCGCAGCTTTTTCAGGTCCGCCAGCAGCTTGGCCCGTTGCTGGTCGTTTTCGAGGTTCTTGATCACCTCGTCCAGCGACTTGCCCAGCGGCTCGGTGGCCTCTGGTTGCGCGGGCGCACTACCGCCCAGCAGGCTCGGCAGGCCGGCCGCCTGGGTCGGGGGGATGAACAGCAACAGCAGCAGGAACAGGTAACGCAGGAGGGCAGGCACTGGCAAATCTACCTCAGGTCAAACGATTGACCGAGTGTAGAGGTTTACGTCGGCAGTTTCTCGAGGATCTTCCAGCAGGTGAGGCCAAAAATGCCCAAGGTGCCGATCCACATCATCAGTACCCCAATATTGCGTTCGCGCATGCTGAAGCCAATGGTCAGCAGCAACAGGAACAGGAACACCGGCACGAACAGCGACAGAAACGGGGACATGGACAGCAATCCTTTTGCAGTGGGGCCATGTATTAAGCATAGCCCTTTGCAAGCGAAGCGGGATTGACCCTGAGCAGGTTTGGCCTTTTGGCGGGCTTGCCCGCGAAAAGGCCGGCCTGGCTACATCAAGGCAGCTCGCGGCTACGGTAGAAGGCGGTCAGCACCTTCACCAGGTGCGCCAGGTCATGGCTGCCGCACAGCTCGCGAATGGAATGCATGGCAAAGGTCGGCAAGCCGATATCCACCGTACGCACGCCCAGGTGGCTTGCCGTGATCGGCCCGATGGTCGAGCCACAGCCCATGTCGCTGCGCACCACAAAGCTTTGCACCGGCACTTCCTCGGCCATGCACAGGTGGCGGAAGAACCCGGCGGTTTCACTGTTGGTGGCGTAGCGCTGGTTGTTGTTCACCTTGATCACCGGCCCCGCGTTCAGCTTGGGACCGTGGTTGCCGTCGTGCTTGTCGGCGTAGTTGGGGTGCACTCCGTGGGCATTGTCGGCCGACACCATCAGCGAGCGCTGGATGGTACGCACGTAGGCGTCGCCGTCTGGCAGCAAGCGCTGCAAGGTCTGCTCCAGCATCGGGCCATCGGCACCGCAGGCCGAGCAGCTGCCGACTTCCTCGTGGTCGTTGCACACCAGTACGCAGGTTTCATGGCTGTCGGCGGCCAGCAGCGCTTGCAGGCCGGCATAGCACGACAGCAGGTTGTCCAGGCGGGCGCCGGCGATGAAGTCACCGTTCAGGCCGATCAGGGCGGCACTCTGGGTGTCGTAGAAGCTCAGTTCGTAGTCCAGCACCACGTCGGCGATCAGTTCGTGTTCGCGGGCCAGTTGTTCGGTGAGCAGGGCGCGGAAGTCGACGCGTTCGTCACCAGCCACCTGGGCGAGGATGGGCGGCAATTCGTTCTGCGGATTGATCTGCCAGCCTTCGTTGGCGGTGCGGTTCAAGTGGATCGCCAGGTTGGGGATGATCGCGATCGGCAGCTTGAAGTCGATCAGCTGGCTTTCGACCTTGCCGTCACGGCGGTAGGTGACGCGCCCGGCCAGCGAAAGATCGCGGTCGAACCACGGTGCCAGCAGGGCGCCGCCGTAGACTTCCACGCCCAGTTGCAGGAAGCCTTGGCGCTGCAGCTCGGGCTGTGGCTTGACCCGCAGGCACGGGCTGTCGGTGTGCGCGCCGACCATGCGAATACCGTTGAGCAGCGGGTCTTGCTTGCCCAACTGAATGGCGATGATCGAAGAATCGTTACGGGTGACGTAGTAGCGGCCGCCAAGCTCGACGACCCAGCTGTCGCGCTCGTCCAGGCGCTGGTAGCCGGCCGCCTCCAGGCGCTGGGCCAGGCTGGCGGTGGCGTGGAAGGGCGTTGGGGAGGCCTTGAGAAAGTCGATAAGGCCAGAATTCAGTGCGTCGCGCATAGCTCACTCCAAACAGCAGTGGCGCGAGTTTAGCCTATTAAGTCGACAAATTGTGTCGGCCTCTTCGCGGCTAAAGCCACTCCCACAGGTATTGCACAGCCCCTGAGAGCAGTGCGGTCCCTGTGGGAGCGGCTTTAGCCGCGAAGAGGCCGTTACCGACCCTGCAAGATCAGAACGGTGCCGGGCACTCGAACTTCAACCGCCCCCCGGACACTGGGTGGGTAAAGCTCAACATGGAGGCATGCAGGCATAGCCGCTCATGGGCAGCCAGCGCTTCGGGGTTGGCATACAGCCGGTCACCCAGCAGCGGGTGGCCGATCGACAGCATGTGCACGCGCAACTGGTGCGAGCGGCCGGTGATCGGCGTCAGCTCGACCCGGCAGTGATCCCCACAACGCTCGACGATCCGCCAGAAGGTCAGGGCATGCTTGCCCTGCTCATGGTCCACGACGTGTCGCGGTTTGGTGGGCGGGTCGTAACGCAGCGGCAAATCGATGCTGCCGCTGTCCAGTGCCGGCTGGCCCCAGCACAAGGCGGTGTAGGCCTTTTCGGTTTCGCGGTCATGGAACTGGCGTGACAGTTCGCGGTGGCTGTCGGCATCGCGCGCCAGCAGGATGATGCCGGAGGTTTCCCAGTCCAGGCGGTGCACGATCAGTGCATCCGGGTAGCCGTTTTCCTGCAGGCGGGTGATCAGGCAGTCCTTGTTGTCCTCGGCGCGGCCAGGCACCGACAGCAGCAGGGTCGGCTTGTTGATCACCAGGATGGCGGCGTCTTCGAAGAGGATCTGGACATTCGACAGCGGCATTGCAGTTCTCACGAAAATAGCAGAAAACGCTGGGGCCGCTTTGCCGCCCTTTCGCGACACAAGGCCGCTCCCACAGGAATGATTACACCTGGTGGGAGCGGCCTTGGGTGGCGAAAGGGCTGCAAGGCAGCCCCGGCTTTTAGCGCGGATCAGCGATCCGGCAGGGTGATGTTCAGCTCCAGAATCGAGCAGCTGCCCTGGTTTTCCAGCTCGATATGCACGTCATCATTGCCGATGTTCACATACTTGCGGATCACTTCCAGCAGCTCTTTCTGCAGTGCCGGCAGGTAGTCCGGCTCGCTGCGCTGGCCGCGCTCGTGCGCCACGATGATCTGTAGACGCTCTTTCGCTACCGACGCGCTGGTCTGTTTCTGCCTGCCACGAAAGAAGTCAAAAAGGTTCATGGTTTATTTGCTCCCGAAAATGCGCTCGAAGAATCCTTTCTTCTGTACATCGATGAAGCGCATTGGCTTCTCTTTGCCCAGCAGGCGATCGACAGCGTCGCTGTAGGCCTGTCCGGCGTCACTCTGGTCATCGAGGATGACCGGGATACCCTGGTTGGACGCCTTGAGCACAGCCTGGGACTCCGGAATGACGCCTTTGAGCTTGATCGACAGGATTTCTTCGACGTCGGCGACGCTGAGCATCTCGCCCTTCACCACGCGCTCGGGATGGTAGCGGGTGATCAGCAGGTGTTCCTTGATCGGCTCTTCGCCGTTCTCGGAGCGGCGCGATTTGCTCGACAGGATACCCAGCATGCGGTCGGAGTCACGTACCGACGACACTTCCGGGTTGGTCACGACAATCGCTTCATCGGCGAAGTACATCGCCAGGTGCGCGCCTTTTTCGATACCGGCCGGGGAGTCGCAGATGACGTACTCGAAGTCCTTTTTCAGGTCCATCAGTACTTTTTCCACGCCTTCCTGGGTCAGCGCGTCCTTGTCACGGGTCTGGCTGGCGGCCAGCACGTACAGGTTCTCGAGGCGCTTGTCCTTGATCAGCGCCTGCTGCAGGTTGGCTTCGCCGTTGACCACGTTGACGAAGTCATACACCACGCGGCGCTCGCAGCCCATGATCAGGTCGAGGTTACGCAAGCCCACGTCGAAGTCGACGATGACGGTCTTGTGGCCGCGCAGTGCGAGGCCGGTACCAATGGCGGCGCTGGTGGTGGTCTTGCCCACACCCCCCTTGCCGGAAGTAACCACGAGAATCTTGGCCAAGGTGTTTCACCCCTAAAATAGTCGGGACACAGGTCCCTGCAAATAACTGAAAAAGCTTAAATAACGGCAACAGTGAAAAAGTTGCTCTAAAAATGCTGGCAAGTATCCGTTAAAGACGGGTGATGTTCAACACGTCACCGGACAGGCTGACTTGCACGCCGGTCCCCCACAGCGGGTCGCGGCGCAGGTCTTCGCAGACCTTGTACTGGCCGGCGATGGAAACCATTTCGGCGGTCATCTGCTGGCAGAAGATACGCGCCTTGGTATTGCCCTTGATGCCTGCCAGGGCGCGGCCGCGCATGGGGCCGTACACATGGATGTTGCCATCGGCGAGAAGTTCCGCACCCGGGCTGACCGAGGCGGTAACGATCAGGTCGCCACCCTGGGCGTAGATTTGCTGGCCACCCCGTACCGGCGCGGTAATGATGCGGGTCGGGCGAACTTCGGGTTCGGCGGCCGGGGCTGGCGCCGGGGCCGGTTGCGGTTTGCGCACCACTTCGGGTTCAGGCTCCAGCGGTCGCTCACGGGCGCCGGAAGGTGGCAGCACTGGCAGGTCGATGGCGATGGCGGCGGCGATGTCCTCGATGCGGTTGGCGCGGATGGCCAGGGTACGCAGGCCGTGGTGGCGGCAGATCCGCATCAAGCCGGGCAGGTCGATTGCCCCTTCGTCGGCCGGCAGCTTGTCCAGCGCCAGCACCAGCGGCGTGTTGCTGAAAAAGTTAGGTGCCTGGGCGACTTTGGCCGCCAGCTGGCGGTCGAGGGCTTCAAGGTCATTGCGCGCCAGTTCCAGTACCGTGATGGCGAGCATGCTGCCCTTGAGCTGGAACACGGAGGCGGTGTCGGGTGTGTGGTTTGGGCTCATGGTCTGCATAGACGGCTTGTTGCGAAAAAAGTGCCCTGACTTATAACGAGAACACCGGTTGCCCGCAACATGCACTGATCCGTTGTAGAATGCGCGGCCTTTGTCTTTCCGGATGCTTCAATGGAACGCCCGCGTTTTCGTCGCTATTACTTTCATCCCAGGTTCTGGGGCCTGTGGCTGGGCCTGGGCCTGCTGTGGCTGGTGGTCCAGCTGCCGTACCGGGTGCTGTTGAAAATCGGTGCCGCGCTGGGCGCGCTGATGTATCACTTCGCCGGCGAGCGGCGGCGCATCGCCGCGCGCAATCTCGAGCTGTGCTTCCCGGAGCTGTCGAACGACGAACGGCAGCGTTTGCTCAAGGCCAACTTTGCCTCCACCGGCATTGCCTTCTTCGAAATGGCCATGAGCTGGTGGTGGCCCAAGGCCAGGCTGGCGCGTCTGGCCCACATCGAAGGGCTGGAGCACCTGCAGGCCGCCCAGCAGGCGGGGCAGGGGGCGATCCTCATGGCAGTGCATTTCACCACCCTGGAAATCGGCGCCGCGCTGCTTGGCCAACAGCACACCATCGACGGCATGTACCGCGAGCACGGTAACGCGCTGTTCGACTTCATCCAGCGCAGCGGCCGCGAACGCCACAACCTTGATTCGCTGGCGGTAGAGCGCGAGGACGTGCGTGGCATGCTCAAGCTGCTGCGTTCTGGTCGGGCGATCTGGTACGCACCGGACCAGGACTACGGCGCCAAGCAGAGCATCTTCGTACCGTTGTTCGGCATCCCGGCGGCGACGGTGACCGCTACCACCAAGTTTGCCCGGCTGGGCAAGGCGCAGGTGATTCCGTTTACCCAGAAGCGCCTGGAGGATGGCAGCGGCTATCGTCTGGTTATCCACCCACCGCTGGCGGACTTCCCCGGCGAGAGCGAAGAAGCCGACTGCCTGCGCATCAACCAGTGGGTCGAACGTGTGTTGCGCGAGTGCCCCGAGCAGTACCTGTGGGCGCACCGCCGGTTCAAGTCGCGGCCCGAAGGGGCGCCGCGGCTGTATGACAAGAAAAAGCGCTGAACCTTGTGTCAGCTGGTCTGGCTGCTTCGCGGGTGAACCCGCTGCCACAGGATTACCACGGGTTCTGAGTGTTGCGGGGCCCGTGGTCGCGGATGTGCCCGCTGAGCGGCCGGGTATGTAGGCACCTCAACCCCAGGAAGGACGCCATGGCACCACCCCCGATAACCGGTCTTATCCTTTCTGGCGGTGGTGCCCGCGCTGCCTATCAGGTCGGCGTGCTGGCCGGCATCGCCGAGCTGCTGCCCGCGGGCGCCCGCAACCCGTTTCCGGTCATCGTCGGCACTTCCGCCGGCGCCATCAACGCCGTGACCCTGGCCAGCGGCGCCAGCCAGTTCAACGAGACCGTGCAACGGCTCACGGCCTTCTGGCAGAATTTTCGCAGCCACCTTGTGATCCGTAGCGACTGGCCAGGGGTGGTGCGCCAGGCCAGCCGCTTCGTCAGCCACAGCCTGCTCGGCCTGGGCGGCCAGGCACCGGTGGCCTTGCTCGACAGCAGCCCGTTGCGCGGTTTGCTGGAGGCGCACCTGAACCTGGATGGCATCGCCCGTTCCCTGGCTGCCGATCAGTTGCGCGCCGTAGCGGTGACCGCTTTCGGTTACGAGTCTGGCCAGGCGGTAACTTTCTACCAAGGCCGCGGCACCATCGAAGCCTGGTTGCGCCACCGTCGCATCGGCGTGCCCACCGCGTTGACCATCGACCACCTGCTGGCCAGCGCGGCGATCCCGCTGTTGTTCGCCCCGGTACGATTGGGCGACGAATATTACGGTGACGGTGCGGTACGTCAGCCGGCACCGATCAGCCCGGCCCTGCACCTGGGCGCCAGCCGGGTGCTGGTGGTCGGCGTCAGCGGCAACCCGCAGCGGCCGGCGCCACCGTTGCCCACCCAGCGCGTGTTCAGCGGGCAGCAACCGAGCCTGGCGCAGATTGGTGGGCACATGCTCAACAGCACCTTCATCGATAGCCTGGAGGATGATATCGAGCTGTTGCAGCGGCTCAATCACCTGAGCCGGCTGTTGCCGGCGCACTTGGACGCACGGCGCCTGGGCCTGGCGCCGATCGAGGTGCTGGTAGTGGCGCCCAGCCAGCCGCTGGACGAGATCGCCGCGCGGCACCGGCGCGAGTTGCCGGCAGCGCTGCGCCTGTTCCTGCGTGGGCCGGGGGCAACGCGTACCAGTGGGGCGGGGGTGTTGAGCTATCTGCTTTTCGAGGCGAGTTATTGCAGTGAACTGATCGACCTGGGGCGGCGGGACGCTTTGGCGAAGAAGCGCGAGTTGTGCCAATTCCTGGGGGTTTGATGCCGCCGGTTCCGGCCTCATCTCCAGCAAGCCAAACCCCCAGGCCGAAGCAGGTTTACTCGGCTATCTGCAACTTGCGCGCCTGGGTGTACACGTACCGCACCTTCTCGTACTCGAACGGCGAGTTCAGCTGGCCGTAGCGGAAGTTGGTGGTGTAGCGCTTGTCCACCACGCGCAGGGCGAAGATCTCCGGGTGGTCGGTGCTGGCTTCGGCCACGTTCAGGTAGTTGACCGCCTGCTCACCCGCATAGTCCACCACCAACCCGGTGGTATCACGCAGGTTCGATGGCCCCAGCACCGGCAGCATCAGGTACGGGCCGTTCGGCACGCCGTAGAAGCCCAGGGTCTGGCCAAAGTCTTCGCTCTGCCGTGGCAGGCCCATGCTGGTCGCCGGGTCCCACAGCCCACCCACCCCGATGATGGTGTTGAACATCAGCCGTGCGGTGATCTCTGCCGAGCGCTTGGCCTTCAACTGCAACACACTGTTGAACAGGTTCGGCACATCGCCAAGGTTGTTGAAGAAGTTGCTCACCCCGGTGCGCACGAAGCGCGGTGTTACGTACTGGTAGCCGCTTACCAGCGGCAGCAGCACCCACTGGTCCAGCCGGTAGTTGAAGTGGTAGATGCGCCGGTTGATCGACTCCAGCGGGTCGTAGACGTTCAGCGCCTCCAGGGTGGAGCGCTCGAACTCGCGCTGGTCCAGCCCCGGGTTGAATTTGAGCTCGCGCAGCGGGTCGATGAAACCATCGGCTTCAGGCGCCAGCGGGGCCGTGTCGACCACCTGCGGGTCGGCCTCGACAACGCTTGCCCGGGGGGCGGTTTCGGCAGCCAGGGTGTGGCCGGCGGCAAGCAGGGCAGTGGCGAAGAGGAGTTTGTTAACCACGGAAGAACTCCAGCATGGCGTCACTGTTGACGCGGTAGTTGAGGTTGCCGCAATGGCCGCCATGGGGGTAAAGCGTCAGGCGGTCACCGAACACCTTGCGCAGGAAACCGATATCGCCAGGGCCGAGGATGACGTCGTCGGCGTTGTGCATCACGGCGATCTTGTCGCTGCTGCGCAGGTAGTCTTCCAAGGCATACAGGCTGACCTGATTGACCAGTTGCAGGATGCTGTTGCCGTCAGTGCGGGCGCGCCACATCGGGATCACCTGGTCGGTCATGTAGCAGTCGAAGTCGCACTGCAGGGCGCGCTTGAAGAACGGCGTGAGGCTGCTGCCCTCGGTGATCGGGAACTTCGGCGGAATGATCAGGCCGCGGCGGTTGATCAGGTCGGATGTAAAGGCGATGTCGGCCGCCGAAAAGCGGAATGAGGTGCCGATGAGCATGGCCATCTGTTCATTGGACAGGTGCTGCCTGGACTGCTGGAAGTCGTACAGCAAGGCGTCATTGAGGTCGATGTAGCCCTTGTCCTGGAAGTAGCGGGTGAGTTTTTCCAGCATCAGCTCGTAGAAGGTGGTGCTGCGGTCGATGCCCTTGACCTGGGTTTGTACCAGTTTGTCGAGGTTGTTGATCGAGGTGTACAGGTTGACCGGCGGGTTCAGCAGCAGCACGCGCTTGAAGTTGAAGCTGCGGCGGGTTTCGTCCAGGTGGCTGACGAAGGCGGCGTCAAGCGCACCCAGGCTGTAGCCGGTGAGGTAGAAATCACTGACCGGCAGGCGGGGGTGCTGGGCACGCACGGCCTGCATTACCCGGTACATGTCTTCGGCGTCTTCCTGGCTGATGCCGGGGGTGGCGAAGCGCGAGGCGGCGCTCATGAAGTCGTAGCTGGTGGGCGACGACAGTTGCACCACGTGGAAGCCGGCCTGGTAGAACAGCTTCTTCAGGTATTCGTTGATGGTGCTGGTGTAGGGGGCACCGGTGCCGGCGATGATGAAGATCAGCGGCGCCTCACGGTCCTGGCGGGCCAGGCGGTACTTGAGCTTCTTCACTGCCCAGAAGTTGTCGGGCAGGGTGAATTCGCGCTCCGGGCGCAGGTTCAGGCTGTAGTCGGACTGGTTGATTTCGTCGTCGCCGGGCAGGGTCGGGCGTTGCTCGGGCGGCGTGGTGGCGATGGTCGCCTCGAACGGGTTGGTCAAGGGGTAGCCGTAGCTTGCCGCGTCGATATCCCGCGCAGAAGCGGCCACAGCCATGAGCAGGCTGCCGAGCAGGGCAGCGAGGCGCAAAGATCGAAGCATGTAATCCCCCAAAAGAACGCAAGGTCGAGCAGTGTGCAGGCTAGGACCACAGCCGACCGGGCAAAGTTGCCAGTCGCGGTGGCCTTTGGTGTGCTGGTTATCTGCAACATAGCTGCAGGGTTGTGATTTTGCCTTACAACAGCCCATAAGCGATCATGGATGCTTTCGATTACCGCTATTGGAGAACAGGATGTCTCGTTCGCTGCCGGTTGCACTGCTGGTGCTGTTTGTCGGGCTGTGGCTCGCGGCCAGTTATGGCGTGCGTTATGGGCTGATGGAAGACGGGCAGTGGGTAGGGTTGTGCACGTCGCCGGCGGCCTATTGGCAGTGCGAGGTGCGCTCGCTGTTGGGGCTGGGCATTCACCACCAGGTGCTGGCCTGGGGTGGGCTGGGCCTGGCGCTGCTGGCGCAGGTGGCTCCCGGCCGCGCTGGCTGGTGGCTGGCGGTGCTGGCCCTGGTGTTCGCGGTGCCGGCGCTGGTGCTGTACACCGCTAGCATTGCGGTGTTTGCGCTGGTGCTGGCGGGGTTGCGGTTGGTCAGGTGACAACGGCGCGGCTGACAGGCGTGCGTTTTGGGTTTTGGGTTTTGGGTTTTGGGTTTTGGGTTATGGGTTATGGGTTTTGGGTTTTGGGGTGGGGCGGAAATCGCGCGCCGCCCGCGCGGCGCATCGCGAGCTGCGCTCGCTCCTACGTTTGTTTCGGGCCAGTTATGCCTGTGACAGGCGCGCGCGACCGCCTTGTTTGTACGGCGCGATATCGCGCCATGCGCCAGGGCGTCCGCGCGCAAATCCCACAGGAATGATTGGCCCGAAACAAAGGTAGGAGCGAGCGCAGCTCGCGATGCGCCGCGCGGGCGGCGCGCGATTTCCGCCCCACCCCAACAATCAAACCGGCCGCATCCGCAAACTCCGCCACAATGCCGCCGTCATCAGCACACTCACCACCGCCCAGCCCCAGGCCTGCCGGTTCTCCAGCCCTTCCACGAACAACTGCGGCGCCACCCCGGCCCCGACGATAAACGCCAGCAACGTCACCTCCGCCCGCCGCGCCCGCACCGGCCACAGCACATAGACCAGCGCCGGCAATGCCAGCGCTGCGCTGGGGAAGCTGCGGTAACGCGGGTCGAACACCATGGCCAGCATGCTTACCGCTGCGGCAAAGCCCGCCGCCAGCAGCAGCCAGCCAGCCCGCGCCTGTAGCCAGGCGAACAGCCGCTCACGCCAGCCTGCTCGACGTGCCAGCGCCAACAGTGCATGCGCCAGCACCAGCAGGTTCAACCCGGCCAGCGCCAGCGCCCACAGCCATTCCCCGGCAAAACGCGCATGGGTGCGCATCAGTTCGCCCCACAAGCCCAGGCAACCTGCGCCAAACGCTGCCAGCAACGGCAGCAGCACGGCCGCCAGCGGCGTAGCAGGGCGGCCGGCCAGCACCAGCATGACGAGCATCAGCGAGGCACTGGCCAGCAACCACTGCGGCCAGTAGTGCAGGTTGCTCACCGGCCCTTCGAGCACGCCCTTGTCGTGCCGGTCGGCGTCATACAGCCCCCAGTAGCCCCCCACCGCGCCCTCGTTGGCACGTTTCCACGGCTGGTCGAACGCCTCGATCAAGTTGTAGTGCCAGCCGTTGCGCTCGGCCATGGCCACGAAGCCCCGAATGAAGCGTGCCTCATTGACCCGGCTGGGCACCGCTGTCTCGCGCTGGCGGCCTTCGCTGGGCCAGCCGGTCTCGCCGATCAGGATGTCCTTGGGCGCAAAGCGCGTGCCGAACACCTGGCGTACATCGGCGACATGCGCCAGGGCTTCGTCGATGCCGCGTGGGTCGTCTTCCCAATAGGGCAGTAGGTGGATGGTCAGGAAGTCCACCGCCGGGGCGATCTGCGGGTGTTGCAGCCAGAACTCCCAGACATCCGCGTAGGTCACCGGCACCTTTACCTGGCTTTTCACCCGGGCGATCAGCTTGGCCAGATGTGCACCGGTAACTTCCTTGCGCAGCAGGGTCTCGTTGCCGACGATGACCGCGCTGACAACATCGGGGTTGGCGTTGGCGGCAGCGATCAGCAGGTCGATCTCTCTGTCGGTGTCGGCCGGGTGGCTGTTCACCCAGGCCCCAAGCATCACCTTCAGGCCATGCTTGCGCGCCAGCGCCGGAATTGCCTCAAGACCGCTCATGGAATAGGTACGTATGCACTGGAATCGCTCGGCGAGAAGCGCCAGGTCGGCGTCCATGCGTTGCGGGCGCAGGCGAAACGGCTGGTCGTAGGGTGACTGGTCCTTGTCGAACGGGGTGTACGAGGCGCACTGCAACTTGTGCGTGGGGCTGGCCGCGTCGGGCAGGTGTACCGGCTTGCCAAGCCCGTACCAGAGCGCCCCCAGGCCGAGCAGCGCCAACAGGCAGGCAAGCAGGTACAACGGCAGCAGCAGGCGGGCAGAACTGGGCATCGGGCGGTCCATCGTCAGGCGCAAAAGGGTAGATAGTAGCCCGGCGCCAAAGCTTTGGCATGCAAGGATCACGCAGACCGCTGTAGGCCGATGGCGCTAATGGCACAGTGCTGTCGCATATGGGGCGGGTACAGGTCGCAGCTGGATCAGGTCGCCCGGTGTTGCAGGAAGATGATGCAATCTCCAAGACCTGACGAGGGGATGCTTTGATGGCAACTTTGAAAAAAATGCGACGTTTCCTGGGTGTAGGTACCGCCCTGGTACTGGCAATGAGCGCAGCACAGGCAATGGCCAAGGAAGTCAGCATCGGTTACGTGGATGGTTGGGCCGATAGCGTGGCGACCACCAACGTGGCCGCCGAAGTGATCAAGCAGAAACTCGGCTACGACGTGAAGCTCCAGGCCGTGGCCACCGGGATCATGTGGCAGGGCGTGGCCACCGGCAAGCTCGATGCCATGTTGTCGGCCTGGTTGCCGGTGACCCATGGCGAGTACTGGACCAAGAACAAGGACAACGTGGTCGACTACGGCGCCAACTTCAAGGATGCCAAGATCGGCCTTATCGTCCCCGAGTACGTCAAGGCGGCGAGCATCGCCGACCTCAAGACCGACACCAGCTTCAAGCAGAAGATCGTCGGCATCGACGCAGGCTCGGGCGTAATGCTCAAGACTGACCAGGCGATCAAGGACTACGACCTGACCGGTTACAAGTTGCAGGCAAGTTCGGGTGCGGCAATGACCGCAGAACTGGGCCGTGCCTATGCCAAGCAGCAGTCGATTGCGGTGACCGGCTGGGTGCCGCACTGGATGTTCGCCAAGTGGAAGCTGAAATTCCTCGAAGACCCGAAAGGGGTGTATGGCGCGGCGGAAACCGTGAACAGCATCGGCAGCAAGGAACTGGCGACCAAGGCGCCGGAAGTGGCCGAGTTCCTGAAGAAGTTCAGCTGGCAGTCGAAGGACGAGATCGGTGAAGTGATGTTGGCGATCCAGGAAGGCGCCAAGCCTGACGCGGCAGCCAAGGACTGGGTGGCCAAGCACCCTGATCGCGTGAAGGAGTGGACTGGTAAGTGACTGAGGGCGTTTGCCGTTGGTTTTTTAGCGCCAGTTAGATCGAGCGCCGCCCGCGCGGCGCATCGCGAGCTGCGCTCGCTCCTACGTTCGTTTCTGGCCAATGATGCCTGCGAGATTTGCGCGCGTACGCCTTGTCGCATGGCGCGATATCGCGTCGTACAAACAAGGCGTACGCGCGCAAATCCCCCAGAAATAACTGGCCCGAAACAACCGTAGGAGCGAGCGCAGCTCGCGATGCGCCGCGCGGGCGGCGCTCGTTTTATGCCCGTCCGCTAAACCGACGCCGGTCCCTTTCCCGCCCTGTCCCAATCTTTTCTTTGTTACGCAATCGGTAAAACACCGTTGCATCTAAGACTAAGGTCGTCTGGTTGGCGTCCATCGGCAGCATAAAGTAAGGGTGTGGGTTCCATCCCCTACCTGTGCTGCTAGGACAAAAACAATGAACGACAGCATTTACCTCTCGATACAAAACAGCCCCCGCTTCAAGGAGCTGGTCAGCAAACGCGAACGCTTCGCCTGGATCCTCTCGGCGATCATGCTCGGCCTGTACTGCGCTTTCATCCTCCTCATCGCCTACGGTCCTCAAGTGCTCGGCGCCAAGCTCAGCCCTGAGTCATCGATCACCTGGGGCATCCCCCTGGGCGTCGGTCTGATCGTTTCGGCATTCGTCCTGACCGCCATCTACGTGCGCCGCGCCAACGGCGAATTCGATGAGCTGAACAAGGCCATCCTGAAGGAGGCGCAACAATGATCCGCCACGCCAAAGCCCTGGCCGTCCTGGCCTGCGGAGCCTTCGCACCCGCCGTGTGGGCCGCCGATGCCCTGACCGGCGAGGTGCAGAAACAACCGCTGAACGTTTCCGCCATCGCCATGTTCGTGGCCTTCGTCGCCTTTACCCTCGGCATCACCTACTGGGCCTCCAAGCGCAACAAGTCGGCATCGGACTACTACGCTGCCGGTGGCAAGATCACCGGCTTCCAGAACGGCCTGGCAATTGCCGGCGACTACATGTCGGCCGCCTCGTTCCTGGGCATTTCCGCACTGGTATTCACCTCTGGTTACGACGGCCTGATCTACTCGATCGGCTTCCTGGTGGGCTGGCCGATCATTCTGTTCCTGATCGCCGAACGCCTGCGCAACCTGGGCAAGTACACCTTCGCCGACGTTGCCTCGTACCGCCTCGGGCAAAAGCAAATCCGCACCCTGTCGGCCTCCGGTTCGTTGGTGGTGGTGGCGTTCTACCTGATTGCGCAGATGGTCGGTGCCGGCAAGCTGATCGAGCTGCTGTTCGGCCTGGATTACCACGTGGCGGTGATCCTGGTGGGTATCCTGATGTGCCTGTACGTGCTGTTCGGCGGCATGCTGGCCACCACTTGGGTACAGATCATCAAGGCGGTACTGCTGCTGTCGGGTGCCAGCTTCATGGCGCTGATGGTGATGAAGCACGTCGGCTTCGACTTCAACACCCTGTTCTCCGAAGCGATCAAGGTACACGCCAAGGGCGAAGCGATCATGAGCCCGGGCGGCCTGGTCAAAGACCCGATCTCGGCCTTCTCGCTGGGCCTGGCGCTGATGTTCGGCACAGCCGGCCTGCCGCACATCCTGATGCGCTTCTTCACCGTCAGTGACGCCAAGGAAGCGCGCAAGAGCGTGCTGTACGCCACCGGCTTCATCGGCTACTTCTACATCCTCACCTTCATCATCGGCTTTGGCGCCATCTTGCTGGTCAGCACCAACCCGGCCTTCAAGGACGCCGCCGGTGCCCTGCTGGGTGGCAACAACATGGCGGCGGTGCACCTGGCCAATGCGGTGGGTGGCAGCGTGTTCCTCGGCTTCATCTCGGCTGTGGCCTTCGCCACCATCCTGGCTGTGGTTGCCGGCCTGACCCTGGCCGGTGCTTCGGCGGTGTCCCACGACCTGTACGCCAGTGTCTGGCGTAAAGGCAAGGCCAACGACAAGGACGAGATCCGCGTGTCGAAGATCACCACCGTCGCCCTTGGCGTGCTGGCGATCGGCCTGGGTATCCTGTTCGAGAAGCAGAACATCGCCTTCATGGTCGGCCTGGCGTTCTCCATTGCCGCCAGCTGCAACTTCCCGGTCCTGCTGCTTTCGATGTACTGGAAGAAACTGACCACCCGGGGCGCCATGATCGGCGGCTGGCTGGGCCTGGTGAGTGCGGTAACGCTGATGATCCTCGGCCCGACCATCTGGGTGCAGATTCTCGGCCACGAGAAACCGATCTACCCGTACGAGTACCCGGCACTGTTCTCGATGGCGATTGCCTTCGTCAGCATCTGGTTCTTCTCGATTACCGACAAGTCCACGGCAGCGGATGACGAGCGTGCGAAGTTCTTCCCGCAGTTCGTGCGTTCGCAGACTGGCCTGGGTGCCAGCGGGGCGGTTTCCCACTGATGCTGTAGCCATAACGCGCTGAAACGCACAACGCCCCGCCAGCCGGGGCGTTGTGCTTTCCGGAGCAGGCCCGGGCAATACTGGCAAACTGCATCCCTTGGGAAATTTCCTAAATCCGCTCGGCGGATCTGGCACAGCTCAGGTAATCGAGCGACAAACCCTCGGCGCACGCATGGTGCGGGCACAAGCGCTGGTGGCGTCATGTGAACGGCTTGAAGCGCAACGTACGCCACGGCCAGCGGATGCGTCACAGGCGCGCCAGGCAGCCAGAGCGCTGGAGGAGACCATGCGGCGCCTGGACCGCTGGCTTGCCAGCTACCTCGCGGAGCATGCTCCCCGCCGCCAGGGCGGTACTGACCACACAGTCATGTCTGCCCATTCACTACCCTGATGAATCCTCCCAGCCCCCTTGCCCTTGATTAGACTCGCTGCACTACCTGCCAGAACAAGGCCAGCCACCATGCATAACCGCATCATGATCACCGGCGCCGGGTCCGGCCTCGGTCGCGAGATCGCCCTGCGCTGGGCGCGCGAGGGCTGGCGCCTGGCGCTGGCCGATGTCAACGAAAACGGCCTTCGCGAAACCCTGGAACTGGCGCGGGCCGCTGGCGGCCAAGGATTCATCCAGCGCTGCGATGTGCGTGACTACAGCCAGCTCACCGCTCTGGCCCAGGCATGCACCGAGCAGTTCGGTGGCATCGACGTGATCGTCAACAACGCTGGCGTTGCGTCTGGCGGTTTTTTCGCCGAACTGTCCCTGGAAGACTGGGACTGGCAGATCGCGGTCAACCTGATGGGCGTGGTCAAGGGCTGCAAGGCCTTTTTGCCGTTGCTGGAGCGCAGCAAGGGCCGGATCATCAACGTCGCATCGATGGCCGCACTGATGCAGGGCCCTGGCATGAGCAACTACAACGTCGCCAAGGCTGGCGTGCTGGCGCTTTCGGAAAGCCTGCTGGTGGAGTTACGCGAGCTGGAGGTGTCGGTGCACGTGGTGTGCCCGTCGTTCTTCCAGACCAACCTGCTGGACTCGTTCCGCGGACCGAACCCGGCGATGAAGGCGCAGGTAGGCAAGCTGCTGGAAGGTTCGCCGATCAGCGCCGCCGACATTGCCGGGTACATCCACCAGCAGGTCGCCGCGGGCGAGTTCCTGATTCTGCCCCATGAGGCCGGGCGCCAGGCTTGGCAGCTGAAACGTCAGGCGCCTGAGCGGCTGTACGACGAGATGGCCGAGATGGCGGTAAAAATGCGCGCGAAGGCCCCTTCGCGATGAATGTTCTGCAGAAGCACTGACCCGGGGCAGGGGGGGAAGGCCTGCTCCCGACAAGACCAAGCCAGCTGATGCGTCAAGCCGCAGCATCCAAGAACGCCCCGACCGTCGGGGCGTTTTCATTTCCGCAGTCACTCAGAAAACACCTACATACGCATTGATGCCCTACTCGTAAAGTTCCCGCCTGTCATACGGGCATCGATAAATGCCGGCACATTTGGGGACTGCTCAATGAAGTTACGTTGTTTTACCGCCTGCGCCCTGCTGCTGACGGTGGGGGCCGCAGGGGCCAAGGAAATACCTCAGGACGTCAGTGTTCAGGCTGTCGTTTCGACACCTGAATTTCAAGTGACCTCGGTGGATAATTGGTGGGACGACGAACTTCGGGCGGAATATGACCCGAGCCGGCTCGTCTTCAAACAAATCAAGAAAGATGTATTTGTAAAAAGTACCTACGGGCCTATTTACGCGAAAACGGACAGTCCCTTCTACCGGTTCAAACGGGTAGGCGGAGCTGAATTTCAGCGCCGTTACTATATCTCGCTGAATCGCCTTGTCATGGGTACCACGCCGGTTGAAATCGTCAGTGCTGCTGAAGCCGCTGAAGGAAAAACCATTGAATTCAGGTTTTATCCCATGGCAGAGGCATCCACGGTTCGCATGCCCGGCACCTACATCACCCACGCCACTTTGATGTTTGAAACGGGTGCGCCCTGATCCTCGTTTCAGGCGGGCGCTCCCGCGTCCCTGTTATTGATAATGTGCAACCGTTGAAGGAAATTTGATATGAAATCCTCTGTATTGGCTATTCCATTCTTTGCGATGTTTGCCGGTGTCGCTGTCGCCGCTGCTCCTGAGCCGATCAGCCATGACATTTCTGTAACGGCAGTCATTCCCGGCAATGACTTTTCCGTGGAACCTGTCGGTGATTGGGTTCGAGACGGCGTGACGCTTGAGTATCAGCCGCAGGCCGAGCAATTCACGAAAGTGACTGAAAATTTCATGGCCCAGAGTGATGTCGGCGCCATTCAGGCGAAGTTGCTGCAAACCGCAGAGTTGCAAGAGCAGAGTAACGTTGACCAGAAGATTGCGCTGGTCATCACGGTAGGGGATAAGCCATTGACGCTCGCGCCTCAGGAGGTCATGGACGCCGAAGATGCCAAAGGCGGTAAAGAACTGCCTATTGCCTTTGAAGCTGTAAAGCCTGAAGGCGGTTTTGTGAAGGGTGATTATAACGGGGTCGTGAAAGTGTTGTTTGAGACGTCCTCCACCAGCCTTTGATCGATGCAGTGCCGCCTGCCTCCACCCCGTCGGATGTTGTCCAGCGGTGGGGCAGGTGTTGATGTGGATTGAATCATGTTCCAGTTTGCTGCACCCGGCCGTGCACTCGCTGCTTGGTTGCTGGGTGCTGCTTGCCTCTTCCCTTTCGAAGTGTTGGCTGAACGCGAGCCTGATGCTAATGGCCTGAACACGTTCGGGCGTTTGCCAGACGACTTCGAGGCGCACTTTTTCGAGGTGCCACTTGCAGTGCGAGTCGAGCTGGATCAGCGCTACCTGGGTGATGCCATGGTCGTGCTGAGCCGTGATAACCGTGTGCAATTACTGGCATTTACCGACACCGAGCAGAGCACAGAGCCTGCCACAGTGCGCCAGTTATGGCTTCAACGGCTGGAGGGCGGACGCATGCTGGGCGACTGCCTGCAAAACTGCCCGGACGGGTTGCAGGCTATCCATTACAGCCTGGCCAATTCGCAGCTGTCGCTGCTCACCTCCAATGCCGAGAAACTGGAGCAGGACGCGCGCTATCACCGTCTCCCAGAGCAGGGCAGCACCGGGTTGCTGCTGCGTAATCAACTGAATCTGGTGAATGATGGTGAACAGACCTCGGGCAGAATCGGCCTGCTCGGCCAGGGCAATCTGCATGACTGGACCACGCTGGCCGAGGCACGCGTTGATCGTAGTCCAGCTGAGCAAGGCGATGTGCGTTACCGCATGAACCAGCTTTACGCAGAGCGCATGCACGAAGAGCACTTCTTTCGGCTGGGCTACTTCTCTACTGGCGCAGAAGGCCTGGTGCGCCAGCCAACGCTCCTGGGGCGTCGCCCTGACAGCACGCTTGGCTTGATGCTGGGCAGCAGTGACAGCCTGCTGGTCGACAATGGCCAAGCCAGCGCCATCCCTGTCTACGTCACGCCCAACCGCCCGGGTATCGTCGAAATCTATCGCAATGGTTCGCTGATCAACAGTCAGCCGGTACAGCCTGGTTTACAGGCACTCGACACGCGGGTGTTGCCCGGCGGCATCTACGATGTCGAGCTGCGCTTGCTCGAAGACGGCCTGGAGACCTCGCGTAGCGAAGTGTCCATCTACAAGCCCAGCCGCTGGCAGAACCTCGATAGCCGCTGGCGCTACAACCTGTACCTGGGCCAGCAGCTCGAGTTGCTGAGTAACTGGGATAGCCATCGCGAACAGGGCCTGGCGCTCGGGGCCCTCACCAATTATCTGCTGCACCCGGCTGCGGTGCTGGGGTTGTCGATGCAACAGGTCGGCGCTGACCTGCAATTGGGTACCTCGCTGGACTGGGATGTCCATGAGCGCTTCAAGCTGTACGCCAGCCTTAATCAAACCCAAGGTCTGGGCAATGGCGGTGATCTGCAGTTGACCTATACCCACCCCACGGGCTCGTTGTTGCTAAGTCATAACCAGACCTGGCTTGAGCCCAGCGGTCAGGAACGCGACGATCGTTCACAGCGGCAGGTGCGCAGCCGCACCGCGTTTTCGATCAACCAGCGGGTAACCTCGCGCAGTTCAGCAACGCTGCGCCTGGAACACAGTGCGGGCTCGGCCAGCGGGCTGGGTGCCGACCTCAGCTGGGCGTTCTACGGAAAACTGCGGGGGCATCAGAGCAGTGTTCGCCTGTCACTGTTCGACAGGCCCGGCACGCGCAGCAGTGCCGGTGTCCGCAGCCGCGGCATTAACGTCGCTGTCAGCATGAAGCTCGAGCGCGACGGCAAGCAGCTTGGGGTCGATGTCGGTAGCCGCGCCTCGCGTGAGGGGGGTAACGACCCGTACGCTTCGCTGTGGTACAGGCAGGACGTCGACCTGGGCCCAGTGCATAGCCTGGGGGGCAGCGCAACGCTCGACGGCTATGGCACCAGCCTGGCCGCCAATGGGCGCTTTCGCAGCCAGGCATTGCAGGGCGATGCCTATGCCCAGACTTCATCGTTCAACGATAACCTCAGCGGTGGCCTCAACCTGGAAAGCACCTTGGCGCTGGGCGCCGGGAAGCTGGCCATGGGGGGCCAAAACCTGCCGCTCGATGCCGGCCTGATCATCGATGTCGAAACCGACCTGCAAGGTGTGAAGCTACGCGCCAACGATGGCCAGGGCATGAGTGCAATACTCCGCCCCGGGCGCAATATCGTGCCGGTGACGGCATTCAAGTCTGGTCATGTGCGCTTCGACTTCGACGCGAAGGACATGCCGCCAGCGCAGATCCAGCCCCTTGCTGTCGACTATCACCTCAACCGCGGTGGGGTGGGCTATCACGCGGTGAAAGTCATGCGAACGGTCACTGTGTTTGGCCGGCTGCTCGACGGCCAAGGCCAGCCGCTGCAAGGCGCACATGTGATCAATGACGCGGGCCGCACGGTGGTCGAGGTGGATGGCTATTTCAGCGTCGAAATGAGTGAGGCCCGGCCCACCCTGGAAATTCGCCATGGCACGGCAGGCAGCTGCCTTCTGACATTACCGCCGGACCACTTTGACCGCGACGATGACTTGCTGATCGTCGGTGATCAGCGCTGTGTACCGCGTATGGGCTGAACCGGCTTTCAGCCTGTCGCTTTAGAGGGCCTGATCCCGGGCCAGGATTGGATGTTGTGCAAACAGAGGTCGAAGATGCAAAGGTTCACATTTTACTTATCACGTTTGTTGTTCGTCGTGCTGCTGCTGCTGCCAGGGTTTGCCAAGGCCGGGCCACAGCTGGATGTCGGGGCCTTGTATGACTACCTCGAGCCGGGCAAGGGTACCTATGCCAAACGCATCTACAACCGTGGGGACAGTACCGCGTTCGTCAAGGTCAGCGTGCTGGAGCTGGTATACGACGGCGAAGGCGAGCCGCGTGAAGTGGACGTCGATGAGTTGCCGTTCGACCAGCGCAGCGTTGTTGCCAGCCCTGCGCGGATGATCATCCCGGCACGTGGCATGCAGGCAGTCCGGTTGCTGTATCGCGGTGAGCGGGCTCAAGAGCGTTACTACCGGCTGCGTTTCGTGCCAGTGCTACCGGAGCAGGATGACAGCTTTGCACTGGACGATGCGGAACTTGAGGCTTACCGCAATGAGCTCAATGCCGGTGTGCAGTTTCTGGCTGGCTACGGCACCATCCTGATCGCCAAGCCTACTGCCACGCAGTATCAGACCTCGATCGAGCGAGCGGGCGGAAAGTGGACCGTGCGCAACGCGGGTAATGCCACGGTGCTGCTCGACAATGTCCAGACCTGTGTGCGGGGCGATGACGACTGTGATCACCCGGCCAAGCACCATCTTCGCCCTGGGCGCACGCGCGAGTTCATCGAAAAAACCGGTGTCGAATACCGCTTCGAGCTGGTGGAAGGCGATGCGCGCAAAGCCATCGATTTGAAGGCAGGGTGAGAGGTCCAGGCATGGCTGGTAAATGTGCAATGCTGGCGCTGCTGGTCGGCGGGTTTGGTGCATCGTGGGCGCAGGCTGCCGACATCACGCTTGACCTGCGTTACCGCGGCGACACCCGGCAGTTCGAAAACCTGACACCGCGGTCTTCCCCTGTTTGCACCCAGCTGCCGCAGCTTTGTGCTGATCCACTGCAGAGCCTGCTGGACGTGAATGTTGAATACGCCAAGACAGTCGATGGCGAGGGCGCGGACGGTTTCTACCTCTCGGCACCTGTTCAGCCGACGCCGCTGCTGATGGTCCGTGATCAGACCGGTGAGCAGGTCAGCATGGACTTTGCCATTACCCACCTGGGCGGCGCAGTGAGTTCGGACGATGGGGCGCCCACGCTTGCGGCGCGCACGGGCCTGGACTCGAGTGGTTGCCAGGTTGCGTTGGCGAGCGCGGCGCATCGGTTGTTCCTGTGGTCGGTGGCCAGCAGTGGGTGTTGGGCCAACCTCAACGCCGCGCGTGCAAGCATTCACCATGTCAGCCACCTTACGCTGGGTTACCGGCTGAAGACGCCTTTGCCGGCGAGCTTGAAGTCGGGCGTATACCGCGGGCGGGTGGTCTATTCGGTAGGCCCCGACAGGGAGATAGGCCTTGGCTCGAGCCGAACGGTCTCCGCGCTCACCGCAGATTCAATCGCGATCAACGTTACACTTGAGGTGGTGCATGACCTTGAGGTGCGTTTTGAGCCGGGTTCCGAGCAGGTGGCGCTGGAGCCGCCTCAGGCTCGTGGGCAACTTAGCCGAGGGCAGGGCAAGGCAGACAAACTGGAAAAGGACGTAGCGTTCAGCCTGACTGCCAGCGGGCCATTCCAAGTGTGGGCCCTGTGCAGCACCGGGTTGGGCAGCACGTGCAATCTACGGTCGGCCAAAGGCCATGACCTACCGCTGTCGCTGGCAATGACCTTGCCGGGTGTTACCTACCATGGTCGCTCGCTCAACCGGCAGGCAATGGCCTTTGGCGGGGCTGGGAACGCCATGAGCCTGGAAGTCCCGCCTGAAGGTGTGACCGGTAGCCAAGGGCAGTTGCATTTTCATGTATACCCTCGCGGCCACACCCCGGATCAGGATATGTTGCCTGGTACCGAGTATCAGGCCGTGGTGACGATCGTGTTCGATGCGGACCTTTAGGATGACAAGCGGGTGTTGCTACCCGCCTGCCACGCTCCTTCAGCAGTTGCCTGAAGTGGCTGTCCGCATCGGGTCATATCATCCCGAGCAACAGCAAGACCAGCAGAATCACCAATACCACGCCAATAATGCCGGATGGGCCATAGCCCCAGCTACGCGAGTGGGGGAAGACCGGTAAGCCACCGATCAGCAGCAGAATCAGGATGATGATAAGGATCGTGGTCATGGTGGAGTCCTTGCGTGGTTGAGGGGCAAGGGCCTCGAATTGCAGGCCTCTTGATAAATCGGACCGGCGCCGCTTGCGAAAGATTCCATTGGTGTATCGCGGGTACCGGCCTCTTCGCAGCGCAAGGCCGATATGCTGGTGAAAATGCGCGCTCAGCCCCACTCACGAGGAATAGTCTGTAGGGGAAGTTACCCTGAAATGTAGGGCCCTTCTGAATTGCAGGGGAGCTATTGAGTAGCCGAATGCCTGGCAGGCAGTCTCCGGTTTTCCCTTTGGCAGGAGTATCGGAACATGTTGGTAATCGGGCGCGAAGTGGGGGAAATCATCGTGATTGGCGATAACATCCGCATCATGGTGGCGGATGTCCGGGACGGTGTGGTGCGTTTTGGCGTGGACGCACCGCGCTCGGTGCCGGTGCACCGGGCGGAGGTGTACAAGCGTATCAAGGAGGCCAAGCGAGGCGAGGCCTGATGTTGCCTGCAGCCTCCCTACGCAGTCGTGTCCGCGATGGGGCCGGGCCGGCTAGTCGAGCAGTTCGCGGGGCACATCGTGCTTGGCCAGCAACTGGCACTGCTGGCTCTCTGGGTCGAACAAAATGAACGCCTGCCCCTTGGCCAATGCCTGGCGTACCCGCAGCACGCGGGTTTCCAGCGGGGTGTCGTCGCCGTTGTCGGTGCCGTCGCGGGTAACGAAGTCCTCGATCAGGCGGGTTAGGGTTTCTGCTTGCAGTTGGTCATAGGGGATCAGCATGGTGGGCGGCGTCTTGGGTATGGGTGCAGGCATGCTACGCGAAACCTTGGGGAATTTGGGGCCGCATGGGCGGCCCCGAACCCCTCAGCCCTTGTTACCCACCAGGCTGTCCACTGCTGGCACCCGCGTGTCGCTCTCCATCTGCGCATCGTGCTCCAGCTGGTGGCTGAAGCGTTCCAACGATGCATTGGCCGGCTGCGAATCACTGGCAAACACAGGCGGGCTCAGCAGGTACGCCGACAACAACCGGCTCAGCGCCGCCAGGCTGTCGATATGCGTGCGTTCGTAACCGTGCGTGGCATCGCACCCGAACGCGACCAGCGCAGTCCGAATATCATGCCCCGCAGTCACTGCCGAATGGGCATCGCTGAAGTAATAGCGAAACAGGTCACGGCGCACCGGCAAATCGTGGTCGCCGGCCAGCTTCAGCAAATGCCGGGACAGGTGGTAGTCGTAAGGCCCGGACGAGTCCTGCATGGCCACGCTCACCGCATGCTCGCTGGACGCCTGGCCGGGTGCCACGGGGGCAATGTCGATGCCAACGAACTCGCTGACATCCCAAGGCAGCGCGCCGGCTGCGCCCGAGCCGGTTTCCTCGGTGATGGTGAACAGCGGGTGGCAGTCGATCAGCGGCTGGCGACCGCTTTCCACCACAGCCTTCAGTGCCGCCAGCAATGCCGCTACCCCGGCCTTGTCGTCCAGGTGGCGGGCGCTGATATGGCCGCTTTCGGTAAACTCTGGCAACGGGTCGAAGGCGACAAAGTCACCGATGCTGATCCCCAGTGCCTCACAGTCGGCGCGGGTGGCGCAGTAGGCATCCAGGCGCACTTCCACATGCTCCCAGCTCACCGGCATCTGATCGATGGCGGTATTGAAGGCATGCCCGCTGGCCATCAGCGGCAGCACGCTGCCTCGGAACACGCCGGTATCGGTGAATACGCTGACCCGGCTACCTTCGGCAAAGCGGCTGGACCAGCAACCCACCGGTGCCAGCGCCAGGCGGCCGTTGTCCTGCAACTGGCGCACGCTGGCGCCGATGGTGTCGAGGTGGGCCGACACTGCGCGGTCGGGCGAGGTCTGCCGGCCCTTCAGCGTGGCGCGGATGGTGCCGCGGCGGGTCAGCTCGAAGGGGATGCCCAACTCATCCAGGCGTTCGGCCACGTAGCGCACGATGGTGTCGGTGAAGCCGGTGGGGCTGGGGATGGCGAGCATTTCCAGCAGCACGCGTTTGAGGTAGTCGAGATCGGGTTCGGGGAGTCGTTCGGACATGTCCAGGCCTCCGGTCGGGTTAAAATTTCGCAGTCATTGTGGGAGCGGCCTTGTGTCGCGAAAGGGCCGCAAAGCGGCCCCGGCAATATCGGCAGCGAAGCTGAGATCCTAGGGGCGCTTCGCACCCCATTCGCGACACAAGGCCGCTCCCACAAAAAGCCGAGCAGTTGTCAGGCCAACGGCCGGCTATGGGGAAACAGCAGGTCGATAAAACGCTCGGCCGTGGGCTGCGGTTCATGGTTGGCCAGGCCGGCACGTTCGTTGGCCTCGATGATCACGTACTCCGGCTGCTGGGCATCGCGCACCATGAAGTCCAGCCCCACCACCGGAATTTCCAGCGCTCGCGCAGCCCGCACGGCCGCGTCGGCCAGCACCGGGTGCAGGCGTTCGGTCACGTCTTCCAGGGTGCCACCGGTGTGCAGGTTGGCTGTGCGCCTTACCGCCAGGCGTTGCCCGGTCGGCAATACATCGTCATAGCCAAAGCCCGCCGCACGCAGGGTGCGCTCGGTTTCATCATCCAGCGGAATACGGCTTTCGCCGCCTGTGGCAGCCTGGCGTCGGCGGCTCTGTGCTTCGATCAACTGCCGCACGCTGTGCTTGCCGTCACCTACTACCTGCGCCGGGTGGCGGATGGCGGCGGCTACCACTTCATAACCGATCACCACAACGCGCAGGTCGAACCCGGCATGGAAGCTTTCCAGCAGCACGCGGCTGTCGAACTGGCGGGCGTGGGCAACCGCCTGGGTAATCTCGTCGATGCAGGTCAGGTTCACCGCCACCCCCTGGCCTTGCTCGCCATCGACCGGCTTCACCACCACTGCGCCATGCTCGTCGAGAAACGCCAGGTTGTCGTCGGCATTGCCCGCCAGCTGCTGTGCCGGCACCTGCAGCCCAGCGTTGTGCAGGGCATGCTGGGTGAGGCGCTTGTCCTGGCACAGGGTCATGGTCACGGCACTGGTCAAGTCGCTGAGCGATTCGCGGCAGCGAATGCGCCGACCACCCAGGCTTAGGGTAAACAGGCCGCCAGCGGCATCATCCACGTGGACCTCGATGCCGCGGCGCAGCGCCTCGTCGACGATGATGCGGGCGTAGGGGTTGAGATCAGCTTGCGGCCCGGGGCCAAGAAACAACTGCTCGTTGATGCCGTTCTTGCGCTTGACCGCAAAGGTGGGCAGGTTGCGAAAGCCCAGCTTCTGGTACAGGCGCTTGGCCTGGCGGTTGTCGTGCAGCACCGACAGGTCGAGGTAGGCCAGGCCGCGGCTCATGAAGTGCTCGATCAGGTGGCGCACCAGCACTTCACCCACACCGGGGCGGGTGCAGTGCGGGTCCACGGCCAGGCACCACAGGCTACTGCCATGTTCCGGGTCGTCGAATGCCTTGGCATGGTTAAGGCCCATGACGCTGCCGATAACCGCGCCGCTGTCTTCGTCTTCCGCCAGCCAATACACCGGGCCGCCCTGGTGGCGCGGGGTGAGCAGCTCGGCATCGACCGGCAGCATGCCGCGCGCCTGGTACAGGGTGTTGATCGCTTGCCAGTCGGCGGGGTTCTGCGCCCGCCGCACGCGAAAGCCGCGAAATACCCGCTGCGCCGGGCGGTAGTCGGTGAACCACAGGCGCAGGGTGTCGGAGGGGTCGAGGAACAGTTGCTGCGGGGCCTGGGCCAGCACCTGCTGCGGAGCTGCCACATACAGGGCGATGTCGCGTTCCCCGGGGCATTCGTCGAGCAAGTCGGTGGCCAGGCTGGCCGGGTCGGGGTAGGTGTGGCCGATCAGCAACCGGCCCCAGCCGCAGTGCACGGCCCGCGGCTGGTCGTGTGGCTGGCTGCCATCGCCGGCCAAGCGCGCCTGCAGGCGCTCGTAGGACGGCGTCTGGCCGCGCAGCAGGCGCTGACCGTAAGCGATTTCGTGGGCTTTCATGGGTCAGATTCCTTGTTCGCTCAGCCACAGGTTGAGCGCGGCCAGTTGCCACAGCTTGGACCCGCGCAGCGGCGTCAGCTGGCCGTGCGGGTTGCTCAGCAGGCGGTCGATCATGGCCGGGTTGAACAGCCCACGGTCCTGGCTGGGGTCGGTCAGCAGCTCGCGCACCCAACCCAGGGTGGCGCCCTCCAGGTGCTTCAGGCCCGGCACCGGGAAGTAGCCTTTCTTGCGGTCGATCACCTCATGCGGGATCACCCGTCGCGCCGCCTGCTTGAGCACCTGTTTACCCCCATCCGGCAGCTTGAAGCGCGCCGGGATGCGGGCCGACAGTTCCACCAGGCGGTAGTCGAGGAAGGGCGTACGTGCCTCCAGGCCCCAGGCCATGGTCATGTTGTCCACTCGCTTGACCGGGTCGTCGACCAACATCACCGTGCTGTCCAGGCGCAGGGCCTTGTCCACCGCATCCGGGGCGCCGGGGCGGGCGAAGTGCTCACGGACGAAATCGCCGGCAGCGTCGGACTCCAGCAGCCACGGCGCCTGTACGGTGTCCCGGTACTCGGCGTGGCTGCGGTCGAAGAAGGCATCGCGGTAGGCGGCAAACGCATCGTCGGCGCCGTCCACCTGCGGGTACCAGTGGTAGCCGGCAAACAGCTCGTCGGCACCCTGGCCGCTCTGCACGCCCTTGCAGTGCTTGGCCACTTCCCGCGACAGCAGGTAGAAGGCGATGCAGTCGTGGCTGACCATCGGTTCGCTCATGGCACGGAAGGCGGCCGGCAGCTGGTCGATGATTTCGTGTTCGGCAATGCGCAACTGGTGGTGACGGGTGCCGTAGTGTTTGGCGATCAGGTCCGAATACTGGAACTCGTCGCCACGCTCGCCGCCGGCATCTTCAAAGCCGATGGAGAAGGTCGACAGGTCGTCAACACCCACTTCGCGCAGCAAACCGACCAGCAGGCTGGAATCGACGCCGCCGGACAGCAACACACCCACATCGACGGCTGCCCGTTGGCGGATGGCCACGGCGTCGCGGGTGGCATCGAGTACGCGGGTGGTCCAGCCTTCCAGGTCAAGTTCACGCTCGTCCGGGTTGGGGCCGTACTTCAGCTGCCACCAGGTCTGGCGTTCCACTTCGCCATGGCGGTCGACGCGCATCCAGGTGCCAGGCTCCAGCTTCTGCACATTGGCCAGCAGGGTGCGTGGTGCCGGTACCACGGCGTGGAAGTTCAGGTAGTGGTTGAGTGCCACAGGGTCGAGCATCGGGTCGATGTCGCCGCCCTTCAGCAGCGCTGGCAAGGTCGAGGCGAAACGCAAGCGCTCGCCGTTGCGCGACAGGTACAAGGGTTTGACGCCGAGGCGGTCGCGTGCCAGGAACAGGCGCTGGTTATCGCGCTCCCAAATGGCCAGGGCAAACATGCCGTTGAGTTTGGGCAGCAGCGCCGCGCCCCAGGCGTGGTAGCCCTTGAGCAGCACCTCGGTGTCGCCATCGGACCAGAACTGGTAACCCAGGTCTTGCAGTTCCTGGCGCAGCTCGGGGAAGTTGTAGATGGCGCCGTTGAAGGCCAGCGACAGGCCCAAGGTGTTGTCGACCATCGGCTGCGCCGAACCGTCGGACAAGTCCATGATTTTCAACCGCCGGTGGCCAAGGGCAATCGGCCCCTGGCTATGGAAGCCCCAGGCATCCGGGCCACGCGGGGCCAGGTGATGGGTGATGCGCTCTACCGCAGCCAGGTCGGCTGGGCGAGGGGCTTGGTCGATGGGGGTGAAACGCAACTCTCCTGCTAATCCGCACATAAGTCCTTACCGGTTTTTCCGTTGGGGAGGTGATGCCCCGGATTAGGGCAACTTAAGGAACTGACCTGTGTGCTTTGTGAGAGTTTTAGAACAATCTGTTATATGAGGGTGAGGTGGCAGGTTATTGTCTGGGGTTTTGTGGTGTTGCAGAAATCGAGCGCCGCCCGCGCGGCGCATCGCGAGCTGCGCTCGCTCCTACATTTGTTTCGGGCCAGTAACGCCTGTGACAGGCGCGCGCGACCGCCTGGTTTGTACGACGCGATATCGCGCCATGCGCCAAGGCGTTCGCGCGCAAATCCCCCAGGAATAATTGGCCCGAAAAAAACGTAGGAGCGAGCGCAGCTCGCGATGCGCCGCGCGGGCGGCGCTCGATCTCATAGGCGACGAACAACTCAAGGCATGCACCTGCCAGCCGCTACTGGCCCACCCGACAGGTGCACCAAGCAATCACTTCCCCCGAATCAACCGGCGCAAGGCAAACCGGTTCGGATGACACGCCTGCGCCACCTCCCGCGGCACCGGCAGCGGCTCGCCGCAGACCCAGGCGGCCATCAGCTCCCCGCTCAAAGGCGCCGTGATCAACCCGCGCGACCCGTGCCCGCTGTTCACATACAACCCTTCCAGCCAAGGGCAGGGCACATCCGGCACCTGCCGGGCATCCCGGCCTAAAACGGCATAAACTTCGGCGAATGCCTGTGCGTCAGCCACCGGCCCGACGATCGGCAGATAATCCGGGCTGGTACAACGGAACGCCGCGCGCCCTTGCAATTGCTCAGGGTTCAGCTCCGCCACGCCCAGGCGCTGGGCCAGGTCAGTGGAAATCTCATCCAGCAACGCCAGGTTGCCCTGGTGCTCGGCCACTGTCGGCGCCAGGTCTTGGCTGTGGAAATCAAAGCTCGCCCCCAGGGTGTGTTCATCACCCCGCGGCGGTGCCACGTAGCCCTCCGCGCACACCACGGTGCGCAGCGCCCGGCTGCTGGCGGTAGCCGGCAAGCGGGTGATCTGTCCACGTATGCGCTTGAGCGGCAACCCTGCACAGGGCTCGAAGCGCCGCACCTCGGCAGCCCCGGCGAGGATCACCACAGGTGCACTGGCCAACAGCTGCTCGCCCGCCCAGGCCTGCCAGCGTTCATCGACCTTGCGTAGCTCGATGACTTCCTGATGGGTCACCAGGCGGATACCTGGGTGCTGCAACTGTTGCTGGCACAGCGCCGGCGGATGCACCCAGCCACCTTCGGGGTAGAACAGCCCGCCGCCAGGCAATGCCACCCCGGCGATGGCTTCGGCCTCAGCGCGTGTCAGCGCATGCAGCAAATCGTGGTCGAAAACGGCAGCCAGTTTGCCCTGGCGCTCGGCCTCCTTGCTGTCGAAGGCCAGTTGCAGCACCCCGCAGGCATCCCAGTCGCGGCCGCGCTGCAAGTGTTGCAGTTGGCGCCGGGTGTAACCGAAGCCGGACAGGATCATCTGCGACAGCGCGGTGCCATGGGCCGACAGCTTGAGGTACAGCACCCCTTGCGGGTTGCCCGACGCTTCCTGTGCTGGCGCGCCGTGGCGCTCGAGCACGGTCACCTGCCAACCACGCCGGGCCAGGCTGGCGGCGCTGGCGCTACCGGCAAGCCCGGCACCGATCACCAGTGCCTCTCGCGGGTGATGTGCAGCAGGCGGGCGAGCGTACCAAGGGGCACCAGGGCCGGGTTGGGGGCCGATGTAGGCACCACTCATCACCTCCCACTTCTTGCCGATGCCTGGCACTTTCTTCATGGCAAAACCGGCTTCTACCAAGCTGCGGCGGACCCAGCCGGTGGTGGTGAAGGTGCCCAGCACTGTGCCCGGGTGTGACAGCCGCGCCAGCTGCGCGAACAGCTCCGGGGTCCACATGTCGGGGTTCTTGGCCGGGGCGAAGCCGTCGAGGAACCACACGTCAACCTGTGCATCCAGTTGCGGTAACTGCTCCAGGACATCGCCAATCAGCAGGGTAAGGGTGACCCGGCCCTCAGCAAAGGTGAATTGCTGGAAGCCCGGATGCACTGCCACGTACTGCGCCAGCAGGGGCTCGCTGTAGGCGGCAAGCTCAGGCCACAGGCGCACGGCACGGGCCATGTCGGCGTGGCCAAGGGGGTACTTCTCGACACTGACGAAGTGCAGGCGGGCATCGCTGTGCGCGTGCTGTTCAAAAAGCTGCCAGGCACAGAAAAAGTTCATCCCGGTGCCAAAACCGGTTTCACCGATCACCAGGCTGGCGTGCGCTGCCAGGTCGGCAAAGCGCTCGGCCAGACGGGTCTGGCCGAGAAACACGTGCTTGGTTTCTTCGATGCCTTCGTTGACTGCGAAATAGACGTCGTCGTACTGCCGCGAGTGGGGGCGGCCCTGGTCGTCCCAGTCGATCTGGGCGTGCTGGAGGAGGGTGGACATGGTGGGCTCGATTGCAGCGGATGGCGCGATTTTATGCCATCCGCACCCCCTGTGGGAGCGGGTTTTCCCATGAAGGGGTCGGTACAGACAGAAATGAAATCCGCTAGTCTTGCTTATCCATTGAAGGAGCCAGTGCATGTTCGAATCCGCCGAAATCGGCCACAGCATCGACAAGGAGGCTTACGACGCCGAGGTACCCGCTTTGCGCGAGGCCTTGCTCGAAGCCCAGTACGAACTCAAACAGCAGGCGCGTTTTCCGGTGATCGTGCTGATCAACGGCGTCGAAGGCGCCGGCAAGGGTGAGACGGTCAAGCTGCTCAACGAGTGGATGGACCCGCGCATGATCGACGTGCTCACCTTCGACCAGCAGACCGACGAAGAACTGGCCCGGCCGCCGGCCTGGCGCTATTGGCGGGCGTTGCCACCGAAGGGGCGGATGGGCGTGTTCTTCGGCAATTGGTACAGCCAGATGCTGCAGGGGCGGGTGCACAGGCTGTTCAAGGACGCCGTCCTCGACCAGGCCATCACCGGCGCTGAACGCCTGGAGCAGATGCTGTGCGACGAGGGCGCGCTGATCATCAAGTTCTGGTTCCACTTGTCCAAGAAGCAGATGAAGGCCCGCCTGAAATCGCTCAAGGACGACCCACTGCACAGTTGGAAGATCAGCCCGCTGGACTGGCAGCAGTCAGAAACCTACGACCGCTTCGTACGCTTTGGCGAGCGTGTGCTGCGCCGCACCAGCCGCGATTATGCGCCCTGGCATATCGTCGAGGGGGTCGACCCGAACTACCGCAGCCTGGCGGTGGGGCGCATCTTGCTGGAAAGCCTGCAGGCCGCGCTGGCCAACAACCCCAAGGGCAAGCACCAAGGTAACGTGGCCCCGCTGGGCCGCAGTATCGACGACCGCAGCCTGCTCGGGGCCCTGGACATGACCCTGCGTCTGGACAAGGCCGATTACCAAGAGCAACTGGTAACCGAACAGGCGCGCCTGGCAGGGCTGCTACGTGACAAACGCATGCGCCGGCATGCGCTGGTGGCGGTGTTCGAAGGCAACGATGCCGCCGGCAAGGGCGGTGCCATCCGCCGCGTGGCCGCAGCGCTGGACCCGCGCCAGTATCGCATCGTGCCGATTGCCGCACCGACTGAAGAAGAACGCGCGCAGCCGTACCTGTGGCGGTTCTGGCGGCACATTCCGGCGCGCGGCAAGTTCACTATCTTCGACCGTTCCTGGTATGGCCGGGTGCTGGTGGAGCGGGTCGAAGGCTTCTGCACCCCGGCCGACTGGATGCGCGCCTACAGCGAGATCAACGACTTCGAAGAGCAGTTGGTGAATGCGGGAGTTGTGGTGGTGAAGTTCTGGCTGGCGATCGACCAGCAGACCCAGCTCGAGCGTTTCCAGGAGCGTGAGCAGATCCCGTTCAAACGCTACAAGATCACCGAAGATGACTGGCGCAACCGTGACAAGTGGGGTGACTACACCCAGGCCGTGGGTGACATGGTCGACCGCACCAGCAGCGAGATCGCGCCGTGGACGCTGGTGGAGGCCAATGACAAGCGCTGGGCGCGGGTGAAGGTGTTGCGCACCATCAATGAGGCGCTGGATCTCACAGGCGCAAAGAATCTCAGCCCATGCCCTACAAGAATGATTGGATGAATTCTTTTCTCGGTACGGTTCCCCGTAACAGTCCCCCAAGCCCGTAGAATTCAATCATTCCCACCACGGGCTTGATCGAGGAAACTATGCACACCACTTCCGGCCGCTGGACCTATGGCCTGTTCCTGGCACTTCTCACTGCATTGCTTTGGGGGATCTTGCCGATCAAGCTCAAGCAGGTGCTGCAAGTGGTCGACCCCATTACCGTCACCTGGTACCGCCTGCTGGTTTCCGGTGGCCTGCTGTTCGCCTGGCTGGCAGCCAAGCGACGCTTGCCGTCGTTCACCCAGCTGGCGCCCAAGGGGAAGGGCCTTGTCGTGGTGGCCGTACTTGGCCTGATGGGCAACTACGTGCTGTACCTGATCGGCCTCAACCTGCTCAGCCCCGGTACCGCGCAACTGGTGGTGCAGGTCGGCCCGGTGCTGTTGCTGGTGGCCAGCGTGTTCGTGTTTCGTGAGCGCTTCAGCCTGGGGCAGGGCGTGGGCCTGCTGATTTTGCTGGCGGGTTTTGGCCTGTTCTTCAACCAGCGCCTCGAAGAGCTGCTGACGTCACTGAGTACCTACACCACCGGCGTGTTGACCATTCTGCTGGCCACCAGCATCTGGGTGTTTTACGCCCTCAGTCAGAAGCAACTGCTGACCGTGTGGCATTCACAGCAGGTGATGATGGTGATCTACCTCAGTTGCGCTGCACTGCTCACGCCTTGGGTACACCCGCTGGAGGCGTTGCAACTGACTCCGGTGCAGGGCTGGCTGCTGCTGGCCTGCTGCCTGAATACCCTGGTGGCTTACGGCGCATTTGCCGAGGCGCTGGCGCACTGGGAGGCGTCGCGGGTGAGTGCCACCCTGGCGTTGACACCGCTGGTGACCTTTGTCGCGGTGGCGCTGGCGGCACTGGTGTGGCCTGAGTATGTGCAGGCCGAGGACATCAATGCCCTGGGTTATGTAGGGGCGGTGACCGTGGTGTCCGGCTCGGCGCTGGTAGCGCTGGGGCCATCGCTGGTGGCTAGTTGGCGCGCGCGCAAGGCGCGATTGGCTCAGGTTCACTAAGCCTGTGGGAGAACTGCCTTGCTCACTTTCTAGAATCTAGCGCGATCCCTGTGGGTTTGAGGCTGATGCAGTACCTCGCGAAACATCAGCGCGCCTGATCATCCGAGGAATTGCCTAGTATTTCTACCAGTTGCGAGTCTTTTGCCATTTGGATTCAATGTGCCTGAAGGTCGAGCAGGGTAAGCAATATGAAGGTACATAATTTTGTGCATCCTGGTATAAAGGTCAATGTGAATTACCTTGAGCAATTCGTTCGTCATAATCTACACCGTGAGCCTTGGAAGAGTGCCAGTGAAAAAGTACTGAATGATTATTTGAAAAGAGCAGATAAAAACTGGGTTCCGAAGCCGCGCGAGGTAGTGGATTGCGGAGCTTATAGCCAGCCGGATTGTGGGTGTACTGATGAAACTCGAGATGGTCAGGCTGCCTATGCGCAGGCATTGCTCTGGGTGATCAAGGATGACAAGGAATATGCAGCTACTGCCATCAAAATCCTTGACGCATGGTCTCGAGAATTTACCGGAGGACATATCGGCGAAAATGCACGCCTTCAGGCATCGTGGGCAGCGTGCTTATTCATCAGTGCTGCGGAAATCCTTGCTCATACTGCGTCTGGCTGGACGACTGAAGGTAAGGCGCGATTCAGAGGGATGTTGGAAGCGCAGTTTCAACCGATCATAGAGGACCTCTTCCATGGTGACGGGTGGAAGTGGGATACCGTGCCTGGCAATTGGCGCTCCACAGGTATCGAGGCACTTTTATATATAGCGATTTTTACTGACAATCACGAAATCTTCGCCAGGAGTATCCAGTTATGGAAAGACCATATCGTGGCGTCCATTTATCTGGAAAGTGATGGAGCGCGTCCCAGACTACTGCCCAATTGGACCCGGGTGCCGACCGACGAAGAGGTCAATCAACAGTGGGGTAGTCCATACCGATACATTGAGGGGATGAACGTTGAGAGCTGTCGGGACTTCGCCCACACCGCTTATGGTCTGGCGGCTACTATCAATGTGGCTGAAACGGCGTTATTGCAGGGGATCGATCTGTACAGGGATGAAGAAACGCAAGCCATGGCGCGAATGATGCAGACGATGGAGTTTCATTCTCGGTATGAAAACATTGCATTGATGCCAGACATTTGTAAGCGATACCACGGCATCCAGTTGAGTGCTCAATGGACATTTGAAATTGGTTATACCCACTATGCGGTCCGTTTGGGGCACTCTTTGCCGGAAACTCGCGCATTTGTGCAAAGACATCGGCCGACGCAAGGCGATTTTCATTACATGTGGGAAAGTCTGACCCATGCTTATCCTCGTACCGGGGATGACCCGATTTCTTGAGTGCCAGAGAGATAGGCATCTACCCGATAAAACGGTGAGCCGCCCGTGGCGCGGTGCCGAGGTGATGAGGCAACCGGGGCGGCTCATGGGGAAATCTAGCCTTTGCCCCCAGGCGCCAGCATGTTCTCCGGCCGTGCCCACTGATCGAACTGTTCATTGGTCAGGTACTTCAGCGCCAATGCAGCCTCGCGCAAGGTCTTGCCCTCGCTATACGCCTTCTTGGCAATTTCCGCCGCCTTGTCATAGCCAATATGCGGGTTCAACGCCGTCACCAGCATCAAGCCCCGCTCCAGGTGCGCGGCCATCTGCTCGGCATCCGGCTCGATGCCCGCCACACAATGCTGCTGGAAGTTGCGGCAACCATCAGCCAGCAACTCGACCGACTGCAACAGGTTATGAATGATTACCGGCTTGAACACGTTCAGCTGCAAATGCCCTTGGCTGGCGGCAAAGCCAATGGCCGCGTCATTGCCCAGCACCTGGCAGGCCAGCATCGACAGCGCTTCGCACTGGGTGGGGTTGACCTTGCCCGGCATGATCGAGCTGCCGGGCTCGTTGGCCGGCAGGCGCACCTCGGCCAGGCCGGCGCGCGGGCCGGAACCCAGCAGGCGCAGGTCGTTGGCAATTTTCATCAAGGCCACGGCCAGGGTTTTCAGGGCGCCCGCCAGGCTGGTGAGCGGTTCGTGGCCGGCCAGCGCTGCAAACTTGTTGGGCGCGGTGACGAACGGCAAACCTGACTCTGCCGCCAGCTCGGCGGCGATGGCCTCGGCAAAACCATGCGGGGCGTTCAGCCCAGTACCTACGGCGGTGCCACCCTGGGCCAGTTCGCACACCGCTGGCAGGGTGGCGCGGATGGCCCGCTGGGCGTAGTCGAGCTGGGCGACGAAGGCCGACACTTCCTGGCCGAAGGTGATCGGCGTGGCGTCCATCATGTGTGTGCGGCCGGTTTTGACCAGTTTGTTGTGGCGCGCCGACAGTTCGGCCAGCCCCGAGGACAGCTCGGCAATCGCCGGCAGCAATTTTTCATGCACCGCCTGCGCAGCAGCAATGTGCATGGCAGTGGGGAAACAGTCGTTGGAACTCTGCGAGCGGTTGACGTGGTCGTTGGGGTGCACTGGCGCCTTGCCGCCACGCCCCTTGCCGGCCAGTTCGTTGGCGCGCCCGGCGATCACTTCGTTGACGTTCATGTTGCTCTGGGTGCCGCTGCCGGTCTGCCAGACGACCAACGGGAACTGGTCATCGTGCCGGCCAGCCAGCACTTCGTCGGCGGCCTGTTCGATCAGCCGGGCGATGTCGGCCGGCAGGTCGCCATTGCGGTCGTTGACGCGTGCCGCGGCCTTCTTGATCAGCGCCAGGGCGTGCAGCACCGCAAGGGGCATGCGTTCCTTGCCAATGGCGAAGTTGATCAATGAACGCTGGGTCTGCGCACCCCAGTAGGCGTCCTCAGGAACTTCGACCGGGCCCAGGCTGTCTGTCTCGATACGGCTCATTCTGTACGCACTCCTGTGTAGTTCGAAATCGCAGTTTAGGCCCTCATTCGACGGAGCGGTTCCATCGCTCGTCGTGCCACTTGAGCACATCGCCACCACGGCGCAGAATGCTCTACTCTGAGGTACCCGCCTCCCTCTTGTTGAAGGAAATGCAATGACCCGTCTCCGTGTCCTTTGTGCCGCCGTTGCACTGGTTTGCGCCAGCGGCCAGGTACTCGCTGCCACTGCCAGCCACAACGCTGCTGCCGAGAAATTCCTGACCCTGGCCAACGCCGACAAGCTGGGCACCCCGGTGTACATGCAAGTGCAGCAGATGTTCGCCCAACGCTTCGCCCAGACCAAGGCCCCGGCCGCCAAGCAGCCGGTGCTGGAAAGCTACCAGGCCAAGGCCAACGCCGCCCTGGACAACGCCATCGGCTGGAACAAGCTGAAGCCGAAGATGGTCGACCTGTACACCCAGACCTTCACCGAGCAGGAGCTGAAGGACCTGGTCAAGTTCTACGAGTCGCCGCTGGGCAAGAAAGTGCTGCGTGAAATGCCCAAGGTCACCCAGCAGTCGGCGCAGCTGACCCAGCAGAGCCTGGAGCCCGCAGTACCGGTGGTGAACAAGCTGCTGGAAGACATGACCAAGGAGCTGGACCCTAACGCCGGCAAGGCCGCCGCCCCGGCGAAGAAGTGAGTACGCCGCAATGACCATGCAGCAGCGTATCGAACAGCAGCTGGCGACGCTGGCGCCGCAACACCTGCAAGTGCTCGACGAAAGCCACATGCACAGTCGTGGTCAGGAGACCCACTACAAGGCAGTGATCGTCTGCGAGCAGTTTGCCGGGTTGAACAGCGTCAAGCGCCACCAGAAGGTGTACGCCACCATGGGTGAGCTGATGGGCCAGATCCATGCCCTGGCCATTCATACCTACACCGCCGAAGAGTGGGCCAAGGTCGGCGTTGCACCGGCCTCCCCAGTGTGCGCCGGCGGCGGGCACTGAAACCTTTTTGTTGTTCTGGTAGAATCCGCTTCATCCCAAAGGGGGCTGCTGTGCAGCCCATCGCCAGCAAGCCAGCTTCCACAGGTACTCCACCCGTGGGCGCCGGCTTGCCGGCGATGGGGCGCGCAGCGGCCCTTTGTTCATTGTGTAACCCGGTCCGCCCCTTACGAGGGCAACCACCTGGAGAACCTGCTTCATGTCCCAAGCCATCGTCGTCGCGGCGCTGTACAAGTTCGTCACCCTGGAAGACTACGTCGAGCTGCGTGAGCCACTGCTCAAGGCCATGCTCGACAACAACGTCAAAGGCACCCTGCTGCTGGCCCACGAGGGCATCAACGGCACCGTATCGGCCACCCGCGAAGGCATCGATGGCCTGCTGGCATGGTTGCGCAACGACGCGCGCCTGGTCGATGTCGACCATAAAGAGTCGTATTGCGACGAACAGCCGTTCTACCGCACCAAGGTCAAGCTTAAGAAGGAAATCGTCACCCTCGGCGTGCCGGGCGTAGACCCCAACCAGGCAGTCGGCACCTACGTCGAGCCCAAGGACTGGAACGCCCTGATCAGCGACCCGGAAGTGTTGCTTATCGACACCCGCAACGATTACGAAGTGGCCATCGGCACTTTCAAGGGCGCCATCGACCCGAAGACCGAAACCTTCCGCGAGTTCCCGGATTACATCAAGGCCAACTTCGACCCCAGCAAGCACAAGAAGGTGGCGATGTTCTGCACCGGCGGCATTCGCTGCGAAAAAGCTTCGAGCTACATGCTCGGTGAAGGCTTCGAGGCGGTCTATCATCTTAAAGGCGGCATCCTGAAATACTTCGAGGAAGTGCCTCAGGAAGACAGCCTGTGGGACGGCGACTGCTTCGTCTTCGACAACCGCGTCACGGTGCGCCATGACCTTAGCGAAGGCGAGTACGACCAGTGCCACGCCTGCCGCCACCCGATCAATGCAGAGGAGCGCGCGTCCGAGCACTATTCGCCAGGTGTCAGCTGCCCACATTGCTGGGACAGCCTGAGCGAGAAGACCCGGCGCAGTGCCATCGACCGGCAGAAGCAGATCGAGCTGGCCAAGGCCCGCAACCTGCCGCACCCGATCGGTTACAACTACAAAGCCGAGGCTTGATGCATGTCTGCACGCCTGATCTATGTGATGGACCCGATGTGCTCCTGGTGCTGGGGGTTCGCGCCGGTGGCCGAGGCCCTGATCGCCCAGGCGCGTGACTCAGGCGTGTCTACCCACCTGGTGCCGGGCGGGCTGCGCACTGGCGGCAGCGCGCTTGACAGCGCCACCCGCAAGTACATCCTCGAACACTGGCAGGCGGTGGCCGACGCTACCGGCCAGCCGTTCCGCTTCGAGGGGGCCATGCCCGACGGTTTCGTCTACGACACAGAACCGGCCTGCCGCGCCCTGGTCACCGCCCGCGAACTGGGCGTCGAGGGCGTGTGGCCGCTGCTGGCATTGATCCAGCGCTCGTTCTACGAGCAGGGTGTGGATGTGACCACCGCGCCGCATCTGGTCGATCTGGCCGAGCAGGCCGGCTTCGACCGTATGCTGTTCGCCGACACCTTCGCCCGTGCCGACACCCGCGCAGCTACCGCCGCCGATTTCGGGTGGGCCCAGGACCTCGGTATTGCCGGCTTCCCGACGCTGCTGGCCGAGCGCAATGGCCAACTGGCCCTGCTGACCAATGGCTACCAGCCACTGGAGCGCCTGCAACCCTTGCTCGGCCGCTGGCTGCAGCAGGCCGCTTGTGCTTGATGTGCCTGGGTCACCCGACCCGGTGCCGGGCAAGCCCAGCACTGCGGCCGATCGATTGAGCTGGGCGGAAATCCGCCGTCTGGCCCTGCATCACGAGAAAAACCTCTGGTCCGCCAACCTCATCGCCGTGCTGGCGGCCTGCTGCAGCGTGCCCATTCCGCTGTTGCTGCCGCTGCTGGTGGACGAAGTGCTGCTCGGCCATGGCGATGCTGCGCTGAAATGGATGAACCACCTGCTGCCGTCCAGCTGGCAGGTGGCCGCCGGCTATATCGGCCTGATGCTGGCATTGACCCTGTGCCTGCGGCTGGCTGCGCTGGCGTTCAACGTGGTACAGGCCAAGCTGTTCGCCGGCCTCGCCAAAGACATCGTCTACCGCCTGCGCATCCGCCTGATCGAAAGGCTCAAGCGTATTTCGCTGAAGGAATACGAAAGCCTGGGCAGTGGTACGGTAACCACCCACCTGGTCACCGACCTGGACACCCTCGACAAGTTCGTCGGCGAAACCCTCAGCCGTTTCCTGGTGGCCATGCTGACCCTGACCGGCACCGCGGCCATCCTGATCTGGATGCACTGGCAGCTGGCCTTGCTGATCCTACTGTTCAACCCGCTGGTGATCTACTTCACCGTGCAGCTGGGCAAACGTGTCAAACACCTGAAAAAGCTTGAGAACGACAGCACCTCACGCTTCACCCAGGCGCTGACGGAAACCCTCGATGCCATCCAGGAAATCCGCGCCGGCAACCGCCAGGGTTACTTCCTCGGCCGCCTGGGCCTGCGCGCCCGCGAAGTGCGCGATTACGCCGTGGACTCGCAATGGAAAAGCGATGCCAGTGGCCGTGCCAGCGGCCTGTTGTTCCAGTTCGGGATCGACATCTTCCGTGCTGCGGCCATGCTTACAGTGCTGTTTTCCGACCTGTCGATCGGCCAGATGCTGGCGGTGTTCAGCTACCTGTGGTTCATGATCGGCCCGGTCGAGCAGTTGCTCAACCTGCAATATGCCTACTATGCCGCCGGCGGCGCGCTGAGCCGCCTCAATGAACTGTTGGCCCGTGCCGACGAACCCCAGTACCCGGCGGCCAGCGACCCGTTCGCCGGCCGCGAGACGGTCGGCATAGAGGTTCGCGACCTGCGCTTTGCCTACGCCGATGAGCCGGTGCTCGAACACCTCGACCTGTCGATCGCCCCAGGCGAGAAGGTGGCGATCGTCGGTGCCAGCGGTGGTGGCAAGAGCACGTTGGTGCAACTGTTGCTGGGCTTGTACAGCGCCCAGGCCGGGACCATCCGCTTTGGCGGTGCCAGCTTGCAGGAAATCGGCCTGGAAACCCTGCGCGAGAACGTTGCAGTGGTGCTGCAGCACCCGTCGCTGTTCAACGACACGGTGCGCGCCAACCTGACCATGGGCCGCGATTGCAGTGACGAGGCTTGCTGGCAGGCGCTGCGTATCGCACAGCTGGATGCCACCATTACGGCCTTGCCGCAGGGCCTGGACAGCATCGTCGGGCGCTCTGGGGTACGCTTGTCCGGCGGCCAGCGCCAGCGCCTGGCCATTGCCCGCATGGTGTTGGCGGAGCCCAAGGTGGTGATCCTCGATGAGGCGACCTCGGCTCTGGATGCCGCCACCGAGTACAACTTGCACCAGGCCCTGGCGCGCTTCCTCAGTGGCCGTACCACGTTGATCATCGCCCACCGCCTGTCGGCGGTGAAACAGGCCGATCGGGTGCTGGTGTTCGATGGCGGGCACGTGGCCGAAGAGGGTGGGCATCAGCAGCTGATCGCCGAGGGTGGGTTATACGCCAAGCTGTATGGGCACCTGCAGCAGAGCTGATTACCTGGCTGCCTGGTCCGGCGTTGTCTAGCGCGACCCCTGCAGGAGCGGGCTTGCCCCGCGACTGTGGGCGAAGCCCGTGCCATCACCCGCGGCGTCGGTTTCGGGGCTAGCCCGCTCCCGCAATGGCCAGCGCAAACGCTGTGCAAATCCCCCGATTCCTTGTCATAAAAATCCCCTCCACAACGATGGCAAATGGCCTACGCTGTGCTTGTCTGGGTCGATCTTCGCCTTATCTGCTCTGTGACAGGGACTCCATGAAGGGACATCGCACACTCGAAGCGCCGAAGCTGCTTGGCATCACATGGCCCTTCATCGCCGTCGTGGTCTTCCAGGTGGCGCTGGGCAGTCTCAGCCTTTATACGCTCTCGGCCGTGCGTGCCTATGTGGCGGGCGAAAGTCTTTGGTCCAAGGCCCAGAAAGATGCCATCTACTACCTTACCCTTTACGCTGAAACCAACGACCCAAGTACCTACCAGCATTACCGCCAGGCCATAACCGTCCCCTTGGGCGACCAACGGGTACGTGAAGTGCTGGACCAGCCCGGCCCCGACCTGGACGCCGCGCGCCAGGCGGTCCTGCAAGGGGGCAACCACCCCGACGATGTCGACGGGATCATCTGGTTCTACCGCAACTTCCGCAGCATCAGCTACATGCAGACGGCCATCGACTACTGGAGTATCGGTGACGACTACCTGGCCAAGCTGGATGTGCTGGCCGTCGAGATGCGCCAGCGGTACGACGCCGGCCCAGTCGATGCGCAGACGATCAATGGCTGGAAGGCCCGCATCGTCACCATCAACGAAGGTGTAACGCCGGCCGCCAAGGCCTTCAGCGATGCCTTGGGCGAAGGCTCACGCATGTTGCTGCGGGTGCTGCTGGTCACCAACCTGCTGACTGCGATGTTCCTGATTGCGATTGCCTGGCGCCGCTCCAGCAAGCTGTTGGCCCAGCGCCAGGCCTTTGCCAGCGCCCTGCAGGAAGAAAAAGAGCGGGCACAGATTACCCTGCGGGCTATCGGCGATGCGGTGATTACCGCCGATGTAGAAGGCTGCATTGGCTACATGAACCCGGCCGCCGAGCAGTTGACCCACTGGCAGGCCGCCCAGGCCCAGGGCCTGCCGCTGTCGGCGCTGTTCAGCCTGGTTGACGAGCAGGCCGAGGAAGACGGCCGCAGCCTGGTCGAGCAGGTGCTCAGCGGCAGCCTCAAGGGCGGCGCCGAGCATGCCCGGCTGATCCAGCGCCTGGACGGCAGCACGGTGTCGATCAACCTGGTGGGCTCACCGATCGTCAACGACGGCCAGGTCAACGGTATCGTGCTGGTGCTGCACGACATGACCCAGGAGCGCCAGTACATCGCCAACTTGTCCTGGCAGGCCACCCACGACGCCCTGACCGGGCTGGCCAACCGCCGCGAGTTCGAGTACCGCCTGGAGCAGGCCCTCAATGGCCTGGCGCGCCAGGCTGGGCGCCATTCGCTGATGTTCCTCGACCTCGACCAATTCAAGCTGGTCAACGACACCTGTGGCCACGCCGCCGGTGACGAGCTGCTGCGACATATCTGCGCCGTGCTGCAATCCGGCCTGCGCGAAGGCGATACCCTGGCCCGGCTGGGTGGGGATGAGTTCGGTGTGTTGCTGGAAAACTGCCCGCCGGACCAGGCCGAGCGTATCGCCGAGCAGCTGCGTCAGCTGGTGCAGAGCCTGCATTTCGTGTGGAAGGGGCGGCCGTTCGTCACCACCGTCAGCGTCGGCCTGGTGCACATCGCCCAGGCCCCCGGCACCCTCGAAACCTCGCTGCGGGCCGCCGACATGGCCTGCTACATGGCCAAGGAGAAGGGCCGCAACCGCGTGCAGGTGTACCATGCCGACGACAGCGAACTGTCCATGCGCTTCGGCGAAATGGCCTGGATCCAGCGCTTGCATGTGGCCCTGGAAGAAAACCGCTTCTGCCTGTACGCCCAGGAAATTGCCCCGCTGAAAAGCTTCGAAGGCCCAGGCCATATCGAAATCCTGCTGCGCCTGCATGACGAGAGCGGCCGCACCATTCTGCCCAACAGTTTCATTCCGGCGGCCGAGCGCTATGGCCTGATGACTGCGCTGGACCGCTGGGTGGTGCGCAATGTGTTCCTGGTCATCCGCCAGTGCCTGGACGAAGGACGCGAAGGGCCGCTATCGATCTGCGCGATCAACCTGTCTGGCTCAAGCATTGGTGATGACAAGTTCCTCGAGTACCTGCAGCGCCTGTTCGTCGAATACGCCATTCCGCCGCGGATGATCTGCTTCGAAATCACCGAAACCAGCGCCATCGCCAACCTGGGCAGTGCCATTCGCTTCATCAACGAGCTGAAAGGGCTGGGTTGTCGCTTCTCGCTGGATGATTTCTGCGCCGGCATGTCCTCGTTTGCCTACCTCAAGCATTTGCCCGTGGATTACCTGAAGATCGACGGCAGTTTCGTCAAGGACATGCTCGACGACCCGGTCAACCGGGCCATGGTCGAGGTCATCAACCACATCGGCCATGTGATGGGTAAGCGCACCATTGCCGAGTTCGTCGAAACACCCTTGATCGAGCAAGCCCTGCAGGAAATCGGCGTGGACTACGCCCAGGGCTACCTGATCGAACGCCCCCAGGTGTTCACCTGTGACAGTCTGCAGCGCCAACGGATCGCCACCCGGCCTCTGTTACAGCGGGCACCTGGCACGTTTCGCTAGCTAGAAATCACATGGATCAAGGAGCTGAAAGTGATTGATGCATTCATTCGTATCGGGCCACTGATGGACCCCGCCAGCTACCCCCAATGGGCCCAGCAACTGATTGAGGACTGCCGCGAGAGCAAGCGCCGGGTGGTCGAGCATGAATTCTATGCACGTCTGCGCGATGGCCAGCTGAAGCAATCGACCATTCGTCAGTACCTGATCGGTGGTTGGCCGGTGGTCGAGCAGTTTTCGTTGTACATGGCGCATAACCTGACCAAGACCCGCTATGGCCGCCATCAGGGCGAAGACATGGCCCGGCGCTGGCTGATGCGCAACATCCGGGTCGAGCTCAACCACGCTGACTACTGGGTGAACTGGTGCCAGGCCCATGGCGTGCACCTGCACGAACTGCAGGCGCAGGAAGTGCCACCCGAGCTGAATGGCCTGAACGACTGGTGCTGGCGGGTGTGTGCCACCGAGAACCTGGCCATTTCAATGGCCGCGACGAACTACGCCATCGAAGGCGCGACCGGCGAATGGTCGGCGGTGGTGTGCTCGACCGATACCTATGCGCAGGGTTTCCCCGAGGAAGGCCGCAAACGGGCGATGAAGTGGTTGAAGATGCACGCCCAGTATGACGATGCGCACCCGTGGGAGGCGCTGGAGATCATCTGTACCCTGGCCGGTGAGAATCCGACCCTGGGGCTGCGCACCGAGTTGCGCAGGGCGATCTGCAAGAGTTACGACTGCATGTACCTGTTCCTGGAGCGGTGCATGCAGCTGGAAGGGCGCCAGCAAGGCCGTATGCGACCGGCGTTGGCTGCGGGCTGAGCGCTTTCCTGTGCCGGGCTCTTCACGGGTGAACCCGCGAAGAGGCCGGTGCGGGGTTATTGAGCGTTGAACGCCTGCCCATTCACCCCTTTGCTGTCCGGCCCCATCAGGTACAGGTACACCGGCATGATGTCCTCCGGCAGCGGGTTGTTCTGCGGGTTCTCGCTCGGGTACGCCTGCGCCCGCATCGCCGTGCGCGTGGCGCCCGGGTTGATGCTGTTGGAGCGTACCGGCGCCACGCCTTCCAGCTCGTCGGCCAGGGTCTGCATCAAACCCTCGGTGGCGAACTTCGACACGCCATAGGCGCCCCAGTAAGCCCGGCCCTTGCGCCCGACGCTGCTGCTGGTGAACACCACCGAGGCATCCTCCGACAGCTTCAGCAGCGGTAGCAGGGTGCTGGTGAGCATGAAGGTGGCGTCGACGTTGATGTGCATCACCCGCATGAAGTTGTCACCCGACAGCTGCTCCAGCGGCGTGCGCGGGCCGATGATCGAGGCGTTGTTCAGCAGGCCGTCCAGGCGGCCGAACTGGTCCTCGATCATTACGGCCAGCTCGTCGTACTGGTGGGGCAGGGCGGTTTCCAGGTTGAACGGGATGACCACAGGCTGCGGGTGCCCGGCAGCCTCGATCTGGTCGTAGACCTCGTTCAGGTTGGCCTCGGTCTTGCCCAGCAACAGCACGGTGGCGCCCAGCGCGGCATACGCCTTGGCGGCCGCAGCGCCAATGCCGCGGCCGGCACCGGTAACCAGGATGACCCGGCCTTGCAGCAGGTCGGGGCGGGCGGTGTAGTCGAACATCAGCATTTTCCCTTGTTCATTGGGGTGGCGCCGATCACTGTGGGACCGGGCTCCAGCCATGGCAAATCAGCAGCCGCACAGCGCGCTGTCGATCACCTTGCGCAGTTCCAGCGGGTGGTCCACCACCACGTCGGCACCCCAATTGTTGGGGTTGTCCTCTGGATGAATATAGCCGTAGCGCACGGCCGCCGTTCGGGTGCCTGCGTCGCGGCCCGACTCGATGTCGCGCAGGTCGTCGCCGACGAACAGCACCGTGGCTGGGTCCAGGCCCAGGGTCTTGCAGGCCAGGATCAGCGGCTCGGGGTCGGGCTTGCTGTTCTTCACGTGGTCCGGGCAGATCAGCAGTGCCGAGCGCTCGGCCAGGCCCAGCTGCTGCATGATCGGCTCGGCGAAACGCACCGGCTTGTTGGTGACCACGCCCCACAGCAGGTTGCCTTTCTCGATGTCCGCCAGCAGCTCGCCCATGCCGTCGAACAGCTTGCTGTGCACCGCGCAGTCGCGCTGGTAGCGCTCGAGAAACTCCAGGCGCAGGGCCTCGAAGCCCTCGGCGTTCGGGTCCATGGCAAACGTGGCGGCGACCATGGCGCGTGCGCCGCCGGAAATCACGTCGCGGATAAGCTTGTCATCGACGGCCGGCAGGCCGCGCTCGGCGAGCATGGCCTGGCAGATGGCGATGAAGTCCGGCGCGGTGTCGAGCAAGGTGCCGTCCATGTCGAAGAGTACTGCTCGCAAACGCATGCTCATTCCTCGCGCAGTGTCTGGATCATGTAGTTGACGTCGACGTCGCTGTTGAGCTTGTAGTGCTTGGTCAGCGGGTTGTAGGTAAGGCCGATGATGTCCTTTACCTGCAGGCCGGCATCACGGCTCCAGGCGCCCAGCTCGGACGGGCGGATGAACTTCTTGAAGTCATGGGTGCCGCGCGGCAGCATTTTCAGGATGTATTCGGCGCCGACGATGGCCAGCAGGTAAGCCTTGGGGTTGCGGTTGATGGTGGAGAAGAACACCTGGCCGCCCGGCTTGACCATGCGGTAGCAGGCGCGGATCACCGAAGACGGGTCGGGTACGTGCTCGAGCATTTCCAGGCAGGTGACCACATCGAACTGTTCGGGCATTTCCTCGGCCAGGGCTTCGGCGGTGATCTGCCGGTACTCTACCTGCACACCGGACTCCAGCTGGTGCAGCTGAGCCACCGCCAGTGGCGCCTCGCCCATGTCGATACCGGTGACCGTGGCGCCGCGCAGGGCCATGGCTTCGCTGAGGATGCCGCCGCCGCAGCCTACGTCCAGCACTTTCTTGCCGGCCAGGCTGGCGCGTTCGTCGATCCAGTTGACGCGCAGCGGGTTGATTTCGTGCAGCGGCTTGAACTCGCTTTCGCGGTCCCACCAGCGGTGGGCCAGCGCTTCGAACTTGGCGATTTCGGCGCGGTCGACGTTGCTCATTGAACAGTCCTCTGAAACTTCGCAAAATTGCGTCGGAGTATACCCGAGCGCTCGGGCCCCAGGGTCGCTATAATCGCCGGCTTTTGATATCCGAACGACGGGGAGAGGCGATGCGCGAGCGACTTTTGGCGGCGGAGAAGGTGACCGGGATCCGCTGGCAGGGCGGCATCTTGCACCTGCTCGACCAGCGCCTGTTGCCGTCGGAGGAGCGTTGGCTGGCCTGCGACAATGTCGCGCAGGTCGCTGCAGCGATCCGCGACATGGCCGTGCGCGGTGCCTCGGCGATCGGTATTGCTGCAGCCTATGGCCTGGTGCTGGCCCTGGAAGAGCGGCTGGCCGAAGGCGGCGACTGGGAAATGGACCTGGAAGACGACTTCCTCAGCTTGGCCGAGGCGCGCCCCACTGCCGCCAACCTGTTCTGGGCGCTGAACCGCATGCGCGAGCGCCTGCAGCGCCTGCGCCCGGACGAAGACGTGCTGGCAGCGCTGGAAGCCGAAGCGGTGGCCATCCACGAAAGCGACCGTGAAGCCAACCTGACCATGGCCCAGCACGGCATCGAGCTGATTCGCCGCCACCAGGGCAACGCCCAGACGCTGCTCACCTATGGCAATGCCGGTGCGCTGGCCAGTGGTGGCTTTGGCACGGCGCTGGGGGTGATCCGCGCCGGTTACCTGGAGGGCATGGTCGAGCGGGTGTATGCCGGCGAGACCCGCCCCTGGCTGCAAGGCTCGCGCCTGACTGCCTGGGAGCTGGCCAACGAAGGCATTCCGGTGACCCTGTGCGCCGATTCGGCGCTGGCTCACCTGATGAAAACCAAGGGCATCACCTGGGTGGTGGTGGGCGCGGACTGCATTGCCGCCAATGGTGACATGGCCGGCAAGATCGGCACCTATCAGCTGGCGGTCAGCGCCATGCACCATGGCGTGCGCTTCATGGTGGTGGCGCCGAGTACCAGCATCGACCTGAACCTGGCCACGGGCGAAGATATCCCGCTGGAAGTGCGCGAGGCCGATGAGCTGCTGGATTACGCCGGTACCCGGGTGGCGCCCGATGTCGAGGTGTTCAACCCGGTATTCGATGTGACCCCGGCCGACCTGATCGACGTGATCGTGACCGAGCGCGGCATTGTCGAACGCCCGGATACCGCCAAGCTGGCCCAGTTGATGTGCCGCAAGCGGTTGCATTGAGGGGTAAGGCGATAGAGGTCTGTCGCGTTTTAGATCGAGCGCCGCGCGGGCGGCGCTCGGTCTCGCAGGCGACACAATATTCACGCCAAGCACCCCCGTGCCACATCTCCCCACCACCCCCGCCTTTGTGATAACATCCGGCAGTTTCCAAGACCGCCCATCACGGCGGCCTTCATTGCGCAGATCCATGGCACAACTCATTGATTTGTCGTAAGTCGTCGCACCCTATGCGCTGCGGCGGCGAGCTTCGTTCGGCCCTTGATGGAGCTGCGAAGTTTCACCAGAAAAAGGAATCAGGCTTCTCATGGGCGAACTGGCCAAAGAAATCCTCCCGGTCAATATCGAAGACGAACTGAGACAGTCTTACCTCGACTACGCGATGAGCGTGATTGTCGGGCGAGCGCTGCCCGATGCGCGTGACGGCTTGAAGCCCGTGCATCGTCGCGTTCTCTATGCGATGAGCGAACTGGGCAACGACTGGAACAAGCCGTACAAGAAATCCGCCCGTGTGGTCGGTGACGTGATCGGTAAGTACCACCCGCACGGCGACACTGCGGTCTACGACACAATCGTGCGTATGGCCCAGCCGTTCTCGCTGCGTTACCTGCTGGTCGACGGCCAGGGCAACTTCGGTTCGGTGGACGGCGACAACGCCGCGGCCATGCGATACACCGAAGTGCGCATGACCAAGCTGGCCCACGAGCTGTTGGCCGACCTGCACAAGGAAACCGTCGACTGGGTGCCCAACTACGACGGCACCGAGCAGATCCCGGCGGTCATGCCGACGCGCATCCCCAACCTGCTGGTCAACGGTTCCAGCGGTATCGCCGTGGGCATGGCAACCAACATTCCGCCGCACAACCTCGGTGAAGTCATCGATGGCTGCCTGGCGCTGATCGACAACCCGGAAGTCACCATCGATGAGCTGATGCAGTTCATCCCTGGGCCAGACTTCCCGACTGCCGGCATCATCAACGGCCGCCAGGGCATCATCGAGGCCTATCGTACCGGCCGCGGCCGCATCTACATGCGCGCACGCTCCGAGATCGAAGACATCGACAAGGTCGGCGGCCGCCAGCAGATCGTCATCACCGAGCTGCCGTACCAGCTGAACAAGGCCCGCCTGATCGAGAAGATCGCCGAGCTGGTCAAAGAGAAGAAGATCGAAGGCATCACCGAGCTGCGCGACGAGTCCGACAAGGACGGCATGCGCATCGTCATCGAGCTGCGTCGCGGCGAGGTGCCGGAGGTGGTGCTCAATAACCTCTACCAGCAAACCCAGCTGCAGAGCGTGTTCGGTATCAACGTGGTGGCCTTGGTCGATGGCCGGCCGCGCCTGCTCAACCTCAAGGACCTGCTCGAAGCGTTCGTCCGTCACCGCCGTGAAGTGGTGACCCGTCGCACCGTATTCGAGCTGCGCAAGGCCCGCGAACGCGGCCACATCCTTGAAGGCCAGGCAGTCGCGCTGTCCAACATCGATCCGGTCATTGCCCTGATCAAGGCCTCGCCAACCCCGTCCGAAGCCAAGGAAGCCCTGGTTTCCACGCCGTGGGAATCCAGCGCGGTGCAGGTCATGGTCGAGCGCGCCGGTGCCGACTCCTGCCGCCCTCAGGACCTGCCGGAGCAGTACGGCCTGCACGAAGGCAAGTACTTCCTGTCGCCGGAACAGGCCCAGGCCATCCTTGACCTGCGCCTGCACCGCCTGACCGGCCTGGAGCACGAGAAGCTGCTGGCCGAGTACCAGGAAATCCTCGAGCAGATCGGTGAGCTGATCCGCATCCTCAGCAGCGCAGAGCGCCTGATGGAAGTGATCCGCGAAGAGCTGGAAGCCATTCGTGCCGAGTACGGCGATGCCCGCCGCACCGAAATCCTCAATGCCAGCCACGACCTCAACTACGGCGACATGATCCCGGAAGAAGAGCGTGTGGTGACCATCTCCCACGGCGGTTACGCCAAGACCCAGCCGTTGTCCGCTTACCAGGCCCAGCGCCGTGGCGGCAAAGGCAAGTCGGCGACTGGCGTGAAGGACGAGGACTACATCGAGCACCTGCTGGTCGCCAACAGCCATGCCACGCTGCTGCTGTTCTCCAGCAAGGGCAAGGTGTACTGGAAGAAAACCTACGAAATCCCTGAAGCGTCCCGCGCTGCGCGTGGTCGCCCGCTGGTCAACCTGCTGCCGCTGGAAGAAGGTGAACGCATCACCGCCATGCTGCAGATCGACCTCGAAGCCTTGCAGCAGAACGCCGACCTGGACGAAGAACTGGAAGACGCCGATGACACCGTGCTCGAAGGTGAGCTGGTAGAGGCGGAAGAAGTCGACGAAGAAGACGGCGATACCCCGGAATGGGTGGCAGAGCCGACTGGCGCGTATATCTTCATGGCAACCGCTTCGGGTACCGTCAAGAAGACCCCGCTGGTGCAGTTTGCCCGTCCGCGCTCCAATGGCCTGATCGCCTTGAAGCTGAAGGAAGGCGATACCCTGATCGCCGCAGCCATCACCGACGGCGCCAAGGAAGTCATGATGTTCTCCGACGCCGGCAAGGTCATCCGCTTCGCCGAGAGCGTGGTGCGCGAAATGGGCCGTAATGCCCGTGGTGTGCGCGGCATGAAGCTGGGCAAAGGCCAGCAGATCATTTCGATGCTGATCCCGGAATCCGGTTCGCAGATCCTCACCGCCTCCGAGCGTGGCTTTGGCAAGCGCACCCCGCTGTCCAAGTTCCCGCGTCGTGGGCGTGGTGGCCAGGGCGTGATCGCCATGGGTACCAAGGGGCGCAATGGCTTGCTGATCGGTGCTATTCAGGTGCAGGAAGGCGAAGAGATCATGCTGATCTCCGACCAGGGCACGCTGGTGCGGACCCGGGTTGGCGAGGTGTCCAGCCTGAGCCGTAACACCCAGGGTGTGACCCTGATCAAGCTGGCCGCTGACGAAACGCTGGTGGGCCTGGAGCGGATCCAGGAACCGTCCGAGGACGAACTCGATGAGGTCATCGAGGCGGACGAGGAGGGCGTCGAGGCCGAAGCGCCAGACAATGATGAAGCTGCAGGCGCCGAAGAGGCCCCGCAGGAGTAAACAAGCGTAAAACCCGAACGGGGCGACCAAGGTCGCCCCGTTTGACTGACTAGCGATGGCAAAGCCCCAGAGGGCAATGCAAAACCCTGTGGGAGCGGGTTCACCCGCGAAGAAGGCACCGCGGTGCTTGGCAAGGGCTGCCCTTGTTCGCGGGTGAACCCGCTCCCACAAGTTCTATTTGGCAGAGCGAGAGTGGATGTGAGCAAACGAGCCTTTAACTTCTGCGCAGGCCCTGCCGCGCTTCCTGATGCTGTATTGCAGCGCGCCCAGGCTGAAATGCTGGACTGGAACGGCAAGGGCTTGTCGGTGATGGAAATGAGCCATCGCAGCGACGATTACGTGGCCATCGCCGAAAAGGCCGAGCAGGACCTGCGTGACCTGCTGTCCGTCCCCTCCAACTACAAGGTGCTCTTCCTGCAGGGCGGTGCCAGCCAGCAGTTCGCCGAAATCCCGCTGAACCTGCTGCCGGAAAACGGCACCGCCGACTACATCGAGACCGGCATCTGGTCGAAAAAGGCCATCGAGGAAGCGCGCCGCTTCGGCAACGTCAACGTCGCTGCCAGCGCCAAGCCCTACGACTACCTGGCCATTCCGGGCCAGAACGAATGGAACCTGACCAAGGGTGCCGCCTATGTGCACTACGCGTCCAACGAGACCATCGGTGGTCTGCAGTTCGACTGGGTGCCACAGACCGGTGACGTTCCGCTGGTGGTCGACATGTCGTCTGACATCCTCTCGCGCCCGATCGACGTGTCGCAGTTCGGCCTGATCTACGCCGGCGCGCAGAAGAATATCGGCCCAAGTGGCCTGGTGGTGGTGATTGTGCGTGAAGACCTGCTTGGGCATGCCCGCAGCAGCTGCCCGACCATGCTCGACTACAAGGTTTCGGCTGACAACGGCTCGATGTACAACACTCCGGCCACCTACTCCTGGTACCTCTCGGGCCTGGTCTTCGAGTGGCTGAAAGAGCAGGGTGGCGTCGCTGCCATGGAGCAGCGCAACCGCGCCAAGAAAGACCGCCTGTACGGCTTCATCGACAGCAGCGAGTTCTACTCCAACCCGATCAGCGTCAACGCCCGTTCGTGGATGAACGTGCCGTTCCGCCTGGCGGACGAGCGCCTGGACAAGGCCTTCCTCGCCGGCGCCGACGCCCGTGGCCTGCTCAACCTCAAGGGGCACCGGTCGGTGGGCGGTATGCGCGCCTCTATCTACAACGCTCTGGGCCTGGAAGCGGTTGAAGCGCTGGTAGGCTACATGGCTGAATTCGAGAAGGAGCACGGCTGATGTCCGAACAGGAACTCAAGGCGCTGCGCGTACGCATCGACAGCCTCGACGAGAAAATCCTCGAGCTGATCAGCGACCGCGCCCGCTGCGCCGAAGAAGTCGCCCGGGTCAAGACGGCCTCGCTGAAAGAAGGCGAGAAGCCGGTGTTCTACCGCCCCGAGCGTGAAGCTGCGGTGCTCAAGCGCGTGATGGAGCGCAACAAGGGGCCGTTGGGCAACGAAGAGATGGCGCGGCTGTTCCGCGAGATCATGTCGTCGTGCCTGGCCCTGGAAGAGCCGCTGAAAATCGCCTACCTCGGCCCTGAGGGTACCTTCACCCAGGCCGCGGCCATGAAGCACTTCGGCCACGCGGTGATCAGCCGGCCGATGGCGGCCATCGACGAAGTGTTCCGCGAAGTGGCGGCCGGTGCCGTCAACTTCGGCGTGGTGCCGGTGGAAAACTCCACCGAAGGCGCGGTAAGCCACACCCTGGACAGCTTCCTCGAGCACGACATGGTCATCTGCGGCGAAGTCGAGCTGCGTATCCACCATCACCTGCTGGTGGGCGAGAGCACCAAGACCGACAGCATCACCCGCATCTACTCCCACGCCCAGTCGCTGGCCCAGTGCCGCAAGTGGCTGGATGCGCACTACCCGAACGTTGAGCGCGTGGCCGTTTCGAGCAACGCCGAAGCGGCCAAGCGGGTCAAGGGTGAGTGGAATTCCGCAGCGATCGCCGGCGATATGGCGGCTAACCTGTACGGGTTGACCCGCCTGGCTGAAAAGATCGAGGATCGCCCGGACAACTCCACGCGCTTCCTGATGATCGGCAACCAGGAAGTGCCGCCGACCGGCGATGACAAGACCTCGATCATCGTTTCGATGAGCAACAAGCCCGGTGCCCTGCACGAGCTGCTGGTACCGTTCCACCAGAATGGCATCGACCTGACCCGCATCGAGACCCGCCCGTCGCGCAGCGGCAAGTGGACTTACGTGTTCTTCATCGACTTCGTTGGCCACCACCGCGACCCGCTGATCAAGGCAGTGCTCGAGCAGATCAGCCAGGAGGCTGTGGCGCTGAAGGTGCTGGGCTCTTATCCGAAGGCAGTGCTTTGATACAAGGCCTCGGGGCCGCACTGCGGCTCCGAGGCCCTTACGGCTGTCTAGATTTCTGAACAGGGTTCGCACCAGTGGTAAAAGCAGCAAAAACCAAACCCACACCCATCATCAACCGCCTGGTCGTGGTCGGCCTCGGCCTGATCGGTGGCTCCTTCGCCAAGGGCCTGCGTGAAAGCGGCCTGTGCCGTGAAGTGGTCGGTGTCGACCTGGACGCCCCCTCGCGCAAGCAGGCCGTGGCCCTGGGCGTGGTCGACCGCTGCGAAGAAGACCTCGCGGCCGCGTGCGTGGGGGCCGATGTCATCCAGCTGGCCGTGCCGATCCTGGCCATGGAAAAGGTGCTTGCGTGCCTGGCCGCGCTCGACTTGGGTGCCGCCATCATCACCGACGTCGGCAGTGCCAAAGGCAACGTCGTCCGTGAGGCGCGTTCGGTCTTCGGCGAACGCCTGCCGCGCTTCGTTCCCGGCCACCCCATCGCCGGCTCCGAGCAGAGCGGAGTAGAGGCTTCAAACGCCGCCTTGTTCCGTCGGCACAAGGTCATCCTTACGCCGCTGGCCGAAACCGACCCTGCCGCAATGGCCCTGGTCGACCGCCTGTGGCGAGCGCTGGACGCCGATGTGGAGCACATGTCGGTCGAGCGCCATGACGAAGTGCTGGCCGCCACCAGCCACCTGCCGCACTTGCTGGCCTTCGGCTTGGTCGATTCGTTGGCCAAGCGCAATGAAAACCTCGAGATCTTCCGGTACGCTGCGGGAGGCTTCCGCGATTTCACAAGAATCGCCGGCAGCGACCCGACCATGTGGCACGACATCTTCCTCGCCAACCGCGACGCTGTCCTGCGCACACTTGATACATATCGCAGCGATCTCGACGCCCTGCGCGACGCGATCGCTGAAGGGGACGGGCACCAGCTGCTGGGTGTGTTCACCCGCGCACGGGTTGCCCGCGAGCATTTCAGTAAAATCCTGGCCCGTCGGGCCTATGTGGACGCTATGAACGCCAACGATCTGATTTTCCTGGCCCAGCCGGGTGGCCGCCTGAACGGGCGGATCCGTGTACCGGGCGACAAGTCGATTTCCCACCGCTCGATCATGCTCGGCTCGCTGGCCGAAGGCACTACCGAGGTCGAAGGTTTCCTCGAAGGTGAGGACGCGCTGGCGACCCTGCAGGCCTTCCGTGACATGGGTGTGGTCATCGAAGGCCCCAACCACGGCCGCGTGACCATTCATGGCGTTGGCCTGCACGGCCTCAAGCCGCCACCCGGGCCGCTGTACGTCGGCAACTCCGGTACCTCGATGCGCCTGTTGTCGGGCCTGCTGGCCGGCCAGCCGTTCGACGTGACCATGACCGGTGACGCCTCGCTGTCCAAGCGGCCGATGAACCGCGTGGCCAACCCGCTGCGCGAAATGGGCGCGGTGGTCGAGACCGGCCCGGAAGGCCGCCCGCCATTGACCATTCGCGGTGGCCACAAGCTCAAGGGGCTGACCTACACGCTGCCGATGGCTAGCGCCCAGGTCAAGTCGTGCCTGTTGCTGGCCGGCCTGTATGCCGAAGGCAAGACCACCGTGACCGAGCCGGCGCCGACCCGTGACCATACCGAGCGCATGCTGCGCGGCTTCGGTTACCCGGTCGAGAGCAATGGCCCGGTAGCGTCGCTGCAATCTGGCGGCAAGCTGACCGCGACCCGCATCGAAGTGCCGGCCGACATTTCTTCGGCAGCGTTCTTCCTGGTGGCCGCGTCCATCGCCGAAGGCTCCGAGCTGGTGCTGGAGCATGTCGGCATCAACCCGACCCGTACCGGCGTGATCGACATCCTGCGCCTGATGGGCGGCGACATCACCCTGGAAAACCAGCGTGAAGTCGGTGGCGAGCCGGTGGCTGACCTGCGCGTGCGCGGTGCCAAGCTGAAAGGTATCGATATCCCGGAAGAGCTGGTGCCGCTGGCCATCGATGAATTCCCGGTACTGTTCGTGGCCGCTGCCTGCGCCGAAGGGCGTACCGTGCTGCGTGGCGCCGAAGAGCTGCGGGTGAAGGAATCCGACCGCATCCAGGTCATGGCCGATGGCCTGATCACCCTGGGTATCAAGTGCGAGCCGACCCCGGACGGCATCATCATCGACGGCGGCCAGTTGGGTGGCGGCGAAGTGCATGGTCACGGTGACCACCGTATCGCCATGGCCTTCAGCGTGGCCTCGCTGCGCGCCAGCGCGCCGATTCGCATCCATGACTGTGCCAACGTCGCCACCTCGTTCCCGAACTTCCTGGCACTGTGCGCCGAAGTCGGCATCCGCGTGGCGGAAGAGGGCAAGTCGTGAATTCGCAGGCACCGGTCATCACCATTGACGGGCCGAGCGGCTCGGGCAAAGGCACGGTCGCCGGCCTGCTGGCCCGTGAGTTGGGCTGGAAGCTGCTGGACTCCGGCGCGCTGTACCGGTTGCTGGCGTTCAACGCCAGCAACCATGGCGTCGACCTGACCAACGAAGAGCTGCTGACCAGGCTTGCCGCCCATCTGGATGTGCAGTTCGTCGCTGCCGAGCCCGGTAAGCTGCAACAGATCATCCTGGAAGGCGAGGACGTCAGCAACGTTATCCGTACCGAAACCGTCGGTGCCGGTGCATCATTGGTGGCTTCGCTGCCGGCCGTGCGTGATGCGCTGCTGGTTCGCCAGCGCGAATTCCGGGAAACGCCTGGGCTGATCGCCGACGGTCGCGACATGGGTACCGTGGTGTTTCCGGACGCGCCGTTGAAGGTCTTCCTCACCGCCAGTGCGGAGGAGCGCGCACGTCGGCGCTACCTGCAGTTGAAGGGCAAGGGTGAAGATGTTAGTCTGTCGAGTCTGCTGGATGAGATTCGTGCGCGTGATGAGCGTGACACCCAACGTGCAGTGGCCCCGCTGAAGCCAGCGGCAGATGCCATTCAGTTGGACTCTACCGAGTTGTCCATCGAGCAGGTGTTGCAACGTATCAGGAGCGAGATCGCCCAGCGCGACCTTCTCTGATCACCAGGAGAGCAGGCAGGTTCACCAGTCAACGTCTTGCCGGCCCTCCTTTACTTAAAACAGACCCACATTGTCTGGAATGTGGCGAGGGGCGTTTGTTTCGCCCGAATCTACAGGAATTAAAATGAGCGAAAGCTTTGCAGAACTCTTTGAAGAAAGCCTGAAAACCCTCAATCTTCAGCCGGGTGCCATCATCACCGGTATCGTTGTCGACATCGACGGCGACTGGGTTACCGTACACGCTGGCCTGAAGTCCGAGGGTGTCATCCCGCTCGAGCAGTTCTACAACGAAGCTGGCGAACTGACCATCAAGGTCGGTGACGAAGTTCACGTTGCGCTGGACGCGGTCGAAGACGGCTTTGGCGAAACCAAACTGTCCCGTGAAAAAGCCAAGCGCGCCGAGTGCTGGATTGTTCTGGAAGCAGCTTTCGCCGCCGAAGAAGTGGTCAAGGGCGTTATCAACGGTAAGGTTAAGGGCGGCTTCACTGTCGACGTTAACGGCATCCGTGCGTTCCTGCCGGGCTCCCTGGTTGATGTCCGCCCAGTGCGCGACACCACCCACCTGGAAGGCAAAGAGCTGGAATTCAAGGTCATCAAGCTGGACCAGAAGCGCAACAACGTTGTCGTTTCCCGTCGCAGCGTGCTGGAAGCCGAGAACTCCGCCGAGCGCGAAGCCCTGCTGGAAACCCTGCAGGAAGGCCAGCAAGTCAAAGGTATCGTCAAGAACCTCACCGACTACGGCGCATTCGTGGACCTGGGCGGTATCGACGGCCTGCTGCACATCACCGACATGGCCTGGAAGCGCATCAAGCACCCATCGGAAATCGTTAACGTTGGCGACGAAGTCGACGTACGCGTTCTGAAGTTCGATCGCGAGCGCAACCGCGTTTCGCTGGGTCTGAAGCAGATGGGCGAAGATCCGTGGGTAGCTATCACTGCCCGTTACCCAGAAGGTACTCGCGTACAGGCTCGCGTTACCAACCTGACCGACTACGGCTGCTTCGCTGAGCTGGAAGAAGGCGTTGAAGGTCTGGTACACGTTTCCGAAATGGACTGGACCAACAAGAACATCCACCCGTCGAAAGTCGTTCAGGTTGGCGACGAAGTGGAAGTCATGGTTCTGGACATCGACGAAGAGCGTCGTCGTATCTCCCTGGGCATCAAGCAGTGCAAGTCCAACCCATGGGAAGACTTCTCCGGCCAGTTCAACAAGGGTGACAAGATCACCGGTACCATCAAGTCGATCACCGACTTCGGTATCTTCATCGGCCTGGACGGCGGCATCGACGGCCTGGTTCACCTGTCCGACATCTCCTGGAACGAAACCGGCGAAGAAGCCGTACGTCGTTTCAAGAAGGGCGACGAGCTGGAAACCGTCATCCTGTCGGTCGACCCAGAGCGCGAGCGCATCTCCCTGGGCATCAAGCAGCTGGAAGACGATCCGTTCTCCAACTTCGTTGCTGTCAATGACAAGGGCGCTATCGTCAAGGGCATCGTGAAAGAAGTTGACGCCAAAGGCGCCATCGTCACCCTGGCCGACGACATCGAAGCTACTCTGAAAGCTTCCGAAATCAGCCGTGACCGCGTCGAAGACGCGCGTAACGTTCTGAAGGAAGGCGAAGAGATCGAAGCCAAGATCATCAGCGTTGACCGCAAGTCCCGCGTTATCAGCCTGTCGATCAAATCGAAAGACGACGCTGAAGAGCGCGAAGCTATCCAGAGCCTGAAAAACGCTCCGGAAGCTGCTGCCGACACCACCATGGCTGCGCTGCTGCGCGAAGCAATGGCCAAGCAGAACTGAGTTCTGTTTGATCGGTAAAAAGGGCGACCCTCGGGTCGCCCTTTTTTTTGCGTTTTTTATTGGTGGGGTAGTGGGGTGGTGGGGGAGTGTTTGCTGTAAGGGTTGTGTCGCCAGTGAGATCGAGCGCCGCCCGGGTCAGGCATCTCTACCGCCATACCCTTAAAGCCACACCGCATCCCAATGTGGATAATCACCAACCGTGGCCACCAATCCTGCCCTTACCGGATTGGCAACGATATATCTCGCGACCTTGAAAACATCCTCGTCCTTGCGCAAGGTCCGGTCGTAATAACCTGCCTGCCACACCGGCTTCCCCTTCGCTCCGGCCTTGTGCAGCGCATTGCTGGACTGGCATTTGAAACGTTGCATCAATGTGCCAAGCGTCACTTCTTTCAACTCAATCAGCCAGTGCACATGGTCTGGCATTACGACCCAGGTCAGTGATCGGCAATGGTGTTGTTCTTCCGCGTAACGGAGGTTCTGAATGACCAGTCTTGCAAAGCGAAGGTCCTGAAACAAAGGCCTGCGTAGGTGAGTGACGGTAGTCAGCATGTAGAGCCTGCCTGGTACTGAGCATCTTGCGCGGCGAAGCCTGCAGCCATGAGGGTTGGGCATTGCGTTCATCCTTGGGCGAGTATGTGCTCGATTAGCGTAGCCAGCCCATGCAGAAGTCGATTCGATAGAAATTTGCAGTATGTAAACGCGCACCAAGGCGACCGCCTTGTTTGTACGACGCAATATCGCGACATGCGCCAAGGCGTACGCGCGCAAATCCCCCAGAAATAACTGGCCCGAAACAACCGTAGGAGCGAGCGCAGCTCGCGATGCGCCGCGCGGGCGGCGCTCGGTCTCACGGGCGACGTACTTCTACCGCCATACCCTTGAAGCCACAGCGTATGGAATGAGGTTGCGCAATGGCGGGGTGTGTTTGGCGTGGGTTTTAGGGTGTGGCAGAAATCGAGC
>NZ_QJRL01000017.1 GCF_003205205.1 Pseudomonas sp. LB-090624 | reverse complement strand
CGTGGTTTCTCTGGTGAGTGTTTGGTCTTCGCAAACTCAACGTTAGCCAAGAACCACGATGACCATCCTCTTTCGCCTGCAGGGCGCCTTCGGCTGGTTCAGTTACACCACTTCCCGGGACACGATCACCGCCTCGTTTGTACGACGCGATATCGCGCCATGTACCAAGGCGTTCGCGCGCAAATCCCCCAGAAATAACTGGCCCGAAACAACCGTAGGAGCGAGCGCAGCTCGCGATGCGCCGCGCGGGCGGCGCTCGGTCTCCCAGACGACGCACCTCTACCGCCATACCCTTACGAAGCCACACCGCATGGCATGAGATTGCGGAATGGCCGGGTATGTTTGGCGTGGGATTTAGGGTGTTGCAGAAATCGAGCGCCGCCCGCGCGGCGCATCGCGAGCTCCTACGTTTTTTTCTGGCCAGTCACGCCTGTGACAGGCGCGCGCGACCGCCTTGTTTTACGACGCGATCTCGCGCCATGCGCCAAGGCGCTCGCGCGCAAATCCCCCAGGAATAATTGGCCCGAAACAACCGTAGGAGCGAGCGCAGCTCGCGATGCGCCGCGCGGGCGGCGCTCGGTCTTCCACGCGACGCACCTCTACCGCCATACCCTTACGAAGCCACACCGCATGGCATGAGATTGCGGAATGGCCGGGTATGTTTGGCGTGGGTTTTAGGGTGTTGCAGAAATCGAGCGCCGCCCGCGCGGCGCATCGCGAGCTGCGCTCGCTCCTACGTTTTTTTCTGGCCAGTCACGCCTGTGACAGGCGCACGCGACCGCCTTGTTTGTACGACGCGATATCGCGCCATGTACCAAGGCGTTCGCGCGCAAATCCCCCAGAAATAACTGGCCCGGAACAACCGTAGGAGCGAGCGCAGCTCGCGATGCGCCGCGCGGGCGGCGCTCGGTCTCACTGGCAATACAAAAACCAAGGCGACCCCACCCACTGCCATCAATACCCTAAAGCCAGCCGCCAAAGCGCCGATAACCAGATATCCCCTGTTCCCCACCGAAGGTCACCATGACCACGCAAAAAGCCCGCGCGGACTCGCTGTCGCTGCTGCTGTTCACCCTGCGCAGCGGCAAGTTGATGGCTATCAACCTGCTCAAGGTCAGCGAAATCATCCCCTGCCCGCCGCTGACCAAACTGCCGGAATCGCACCCCAACGTGAAAGGCGTTGCGACGTTGCGTGGCCATTCGCTGTCGGTCATCGACCTGTCTCGCGCCATTGGCGAGCGGCCGCTCGAAGACCCGCAGGGCGGCTGCCTGATCGTCACCGAGATCAGCCGCTCGCGCCAGGGCCTGCACGTGCAGGCGGTCAGCCGCATCGTGCATTGCCTGAGCACCGACATCAAACCGCCGCCCTACGCGTCGGGCAACCGCTCTTTCATCACCGGCGTGACCCGTGTCGACAACACCCTGGTGCAGGTGCTGGACATCGAGAAAGTCATCCACGCCATCGCCCCGCCCGTGGCCGAACCACCCCACGGTACCTTGAGCGAGGAAGACGCCAGCCTGCTGGCCGCCGCCAACATCCTTGTCGTAGACGACAGCCAGGTGGCCCTGCAACAGTCGGTGCATACCTTGCGCAACCTCGGCATCGAGTGCCACACCGCGCGCAGCGCCAAGGACGCAATCAACGTTCTGCTTGAGCTGCAAGGCACCGCCCAGGAGATCAACGTGATCGTTTCCGACATCGAAATGAGCGAGATGGACGGCTACGCCTTCACCCGTACCCTGCGTGAAACCCCCGACTTCCAGCACCTGTACGTGCTGTTGCACACCTCGCTGGACAGTGCCATGAGCAGCGAGAAAGCGACCCAGGCCGGGGCCAATGCCATCCTTACCAAGTTCTCTTCGCCAGAGCTGACCGATTGTCTGGTGGTGGCCGCGCGTACCGTGGTGTTCGCCGAGCGCTGATATATTCAGCGACAAACTGCCCGGCTTGCCGTCGGGGGGGAGTCGGGCATAATTCTCCCCCTCGCAAGCAATTTGCCGGAATCGCGTATGAAGTTTCTCAGCTCCATTTTGATCAGCTGCGCCCTCTTCACCGGCCTTGCCCAGGCCTCCAGCGGCCAGGCCTGGAACGAGCAGCGCCAACAGATGCTCAAGGCCTGCCTGGCCGCCAGCCAGTTCAAGAACGCCCACGCCCGCGGCAAGCCCGTGGAATTCGATGACCAGGTGGGCATGAGTGCCTTGCTGATCGAGGGCGTCTACCCACAGAAGCACATGAAGCAGCGCACGGGCACCGAACTGTGCCTGTACGACCGTCAACAGCAACGGGCCTTCGTCAGTGAATGGAGCCCGGAGGCCAAGTGACCGACAGCTTGCGTTTCGGCTGTACCGGTTGCGGCAAGTGCTGTACCGGTCACCATGTGCCCCTGACTCTGGACGAAGCCCGCCGCTGGGCGGCTGATGCCGGCCAGGTGATCGTGCTGATCGAAGCCTTCGTGACCGACGGCCCGGGCATGCCGCCGGAGCAGCGTGAGCATGTGTTGCGCCGCTCATACCCTGTGCGCTGCGGCAACGGCGAAGCGCGTGTGTCGGTGACCTTTGCCGCGTTCAACCCTGGGCGTTGCCGCAACCTCGACGACAACGACCTGTGCATCATCTATGAACAGCGGCCGTTGGTCTGCCGCATCTACCCGGTAGAAATCAACCCGCATATCCCGCTGCGGCCAGAGAGCAAGGACTGCCCGCCGGAAGCCTGGCAGCAGGGGCCGGAGCTCATCCATGGCACGCAACTGGTGGATGCCGGGCTAAAGGCGCTGGTGCAGGCCTCGCGCCAGGCCGACCGCGAGGACATTGCCGCCAAGGTAGCGGTGTGCCAGGCGCTGGGCATGACCACCAGTGCGCTAAAAGGCAACGGCTTCACTGCCTATCTGCCGGACATGGGGGCGTTCGCTGCGGCCTTGGCACAGCGACCGGGTGATGATGGTACGCAGTGGAGCCTGCATGTTGAGGACGAGGCGCTGGTGGCCAGCTTGCAGGAGCAGGGTCTGCACACCACCCACGAGCCGCCAGTGTATTACGCCTTTATCGGTTTCTAGGCACACCACCAACCTGCTGGGTGTCGCACAACCCAACGGGGGGCGGCCGGAGAACTGAAACTGACATGCCTGTCAGCCAGCAGTCACGCTGCCGACCCGGTTCGGCGGCTATAAGATTGAATACTGACCACCGTTCCCACCCCACTGGCCAAGGTGCCCGCACCGATGCGACGTCCGTCCCGCTCTGCCCTACTTGCCGCCCTGGCACTGTTGGCCCTGGTAGTCGCTGGCAGCTGGTTCGCCCAGCGCCAGCCAGCCCCTGGCCCCCGCGCGCAAGCAGCCATCCCGGTGCGCGTGATCAGCGTCGCGCAGCAGGACGTGCCGCGCTACGCCAGCGCCATCGGCTCGGTGCTGTCGCTGCACAGCGTAGACGTGCGCCCACAGGTCGAGGGGGTGCTGACCCAAGTGCTGGTCAAGGAGGGCCAGTGGGTCAAGCAAGGCGACCTGCTCGCGACCCTGGACGACCGCGCCATACATGCCCAGCTCGACCAGGCGCGCGCCCAGCTCGGCCAGAGCCAGGCGCAGATTCAGGTAGCCGCTGTCGACCTCAAGCGCTACCGCCTGCTTAGCAGCGATGACGGCGTGTCCAAGCAGACACTCGACCAGCAGCAGGCACTGGTGAACCAGCTGCAGGCCACGGTAAAAGGAAACCAGGCGGCAATCGCCAACGCCCAAGTGCAGCTGTCGTATACCCAGATCCGCTCACCGGTAACCGGCCGTGTAGGCATTCGCAATGTCGACCCAGGCAACCTGGTGCGCACCAGCGATACCCAAGGCCTGTTCAGCGTCACCCAGATCGACCCCATCGCCGTGGAATTCGCCCTGCCGCAACAGATGCTGCCGACCCTGCAAAGCCTGCTCCAGGCCCCTGCGCCGGCACTGGTGCAGGCTTACATGGACGCCGACGGCGAACGCAGCCTGCTCGGCGAGGGTCATCTGGCCTTGATTGACAACCAGGTTTCCGCCACCACCGGCACCGTGCGGGTAAAAGCCGAGTTCGACAATAAAGCTGGCCGCCTGTGGCCGGGCCAGTTGGTCACCATACGCCTGCGTACCGCCGTGGAAGAAAACGCCCTGGTAGTACCGCCGCCGGTGGTGCAACGCGGGGTCGACGGGTATTTCGTCTACCGCCTGGAGGGTGACAAGGTCACCAGCGTGCCGGTCAAGGTGCTGTACCAGGACAGTGGGCTGAACATCATTGCCGGGGTCAAGCCGGGCGAGCGCCTGGTGCTCGATGGCCAGTCGCGGCTCAAGCCAGGGGCACGGGTCGAGGTCACCCCCGACGCCCCCGCACCGTCGGCAATGGCCGAGCGCCGGGGCCGGCCATGAATACCCGCAACGGTGTTTCGGCCTGGTGCATCGACCACCCCATAGCCACCTTGCTGCTGACCTTCGCCTTGGTGCTGCTGGGGGCCATCGCCTTTCCGCGCCTGCCGGTGGCGCCGCTGCCCGAGGCCGACTTCCCGACCATCCAGGTCACCGCCCAGTTGCCTGGCGCCAGTCCGGAGACCATGGCCTCCTCGGTGGCCACGCCCTTGGAAGTGCAGTTCAGTGCCATCCCCGGCATGACCCAGATGACCAGCAGCAGCGCATTGGGCTCGACCACACTGATTCTGCAGTTCACGCTGGACAAGAACATCGACACCGCCGCCCAGGAAGTGCAGGCGGCCATCAACACCGCCACTGCACGCCTGCCGCAAGACCTGCCCAACCCGCCGACCTGGCGCAAGGTCAACCCGGCCGACAGCCCGGTGCTGGTAATGACGGTCAGTTCCGACCAGATGCCCGGCAACGACCTGAGCGACTACGCCGAAACCCTGCTGGCCCGGCAGCTGAGCCAGATCGAAGGGGTCGGCCTGATCAACATCACCGGGCAACTGCGCCCAGCCATTCGTGTGCAGGCGCAACCCGAGAAGCTGGCGGCCATCGGCCTGACCCTGGCCGACCTGCGCCAGGCCATCCAGCAGACCAGCCTGAACCTGGCCAAGGGCGCGCTGTACGGCGAGCACAGTGTGTCGACCATTGCCGCCAACGACCAGCTGTTCCATCCCGAGGACTACGCCCAACTGATCGTCTCGTACCGTGACGGCGCCCCCGTGCACCTGAAGGACGTTGCGAAGGTAATCAACGGTGCCGAAAATGCCTACGTCAAGGCTTGGTCCGGTGACAAGCCGGGGCTCAACCTGGTGATCTTCCGCCAGCCCGGCGCAAACATCGTCGATACCGTGGACCGGGTCATGGCCGCCCTGCCCAAGCTGCAGGAGATGCTGCCGGCCTCGGTCGAGGTGTCGGTGCTGCAGGACCGCACCCAGACCATCCGCGCCTCGCTGCACGAAGTGGAGCTGACCCTGATGATCGCCGTGGTTTTGGTGATCGGGGTGATGGCGCTGTTCCTGCGCCAGTGGTCAGCGACCCTGGTGGTGTCCAGCGTGCTTGGCGTGTCGCTGATTGCCAGCTGCGCGCTGATGTACATCCTCGGCTTCAGCCTGAACAACCTGACTCTGGTCGCTATCGTCATTTCAGTGGGTTTCGTGGTCGATGACGCCATCGTCGTGGTGGAGAACATCCATCGCCACCTGGAGGCCGGCGATGATAGCCGCACGGCAGCGCTCAAAGGCGCCGGGGAAATCGGCTTTACCGTCGTGTCGATCAGCTTCTCGCTGATAGCCGCGTTCATCCCGCTGCTGTTCATGGGTGGCGTGGTTGGCCGGCTGTTCAAGGAGTTCGCCCTGACTGCCACTTCCACCATCCTGATTTCGGTGGTGGTTTCGTTAACCCTGGCGCCTACCCTCTGCGCGCTGTTCATGCGCCGCCCGCCCGGCGAGCACAAGGGCGGTTTTGGCGAACGCCTGGTCAAATGGTACGAGAAGGGTCTTGACCACGCCCTTGCCCACCAGCGCCTGACCCTCGGTGTGTTCGGGATAACCCTGGCGCTGGCCGTGGCCGGTTACGTGGCCATCCCCAAAGGCTTCTTCCCGTTACAGGACACCGGTTTCATCCTCGGCACCAGCGAGGCCGCAGCGGATGTGTCGTACCCGTCGATGATCGAAAAACACCAGGCGCTGGCGAAAATCATCGGTGCCGACCCGGCGGTGCGCGCGTTCTCCCACTCGGTGGGCGTCACCGGTAGCAACCAGACCATCGCCAACGGCCGTTTCTGGATCGCCCTGAAGCCACGTGGCGAACGGGATGTATCGGCCAGCGAACTGATCGACCGGCTGCGGCCCAAACTGGCCCAGGTACCGGGCATTGTCCTGTACATGCGCGCCGGCCAGGACATCAACCTCAGTTCCGGCCCTTCGCGCACCCAGTACCAGTACGTGCTCAAGAGCAACGACGGCGAGGCACTGAACCTGTGGACCCAGCGCCTGACCGAGCGGCTGCGAGAAAACCCGGCGTTCCGCGACCTGTCCAATGACCTGCAACTGGGCGCCAGCGTTACCCGCATCGATATCGATCGCCAGGCTGCAGCCCGCTTCGGCCTGACCACCACCGACGTCGACCAGGCGCTGTACGACGCCTTCGGCCAGCGGCAAATCAGCGAATTCCAGACCGATACCAACCAGTACAAGGTCATTCTCGAACTGGATGCGCACCAGCGCGGCAAGGCCGAAAGCCTCAACTTCTTCTACCTGCGCTCGCCACTGACCAACGAAATGGTGCCGCTCTCGGCGTTGGCCCATGTGGCGCCGCCCAGCACCGGGCCATTGTCGATCAGCCACGACGGCCTATTCCCGGCGGCCAACCTGTCGTTCAACCTGGCACCCGGTGTGGCATTGGGCGATGCGGTGAGCATCCTCGACCGCACCCAGCGCGAACTGGGCATGCCCGATTCCATCAGCGGCAACTTCCAGGGCGCGGCGCAGGCCTTCCAGAGCTCGCTGTCGAGCCAACCGTGGCTGATCCTGGCGGCGCTGGTGGCGGTGTATATCATCCTTGGCGTGCTGTACGAGAGCTTCGTACACCCGCTGACGATCATCTCCACCCTACCCTCGGCAGGCCTCGGTGCGCTGATTTTACTGTGGGCCATGGGCCAGGACTTCAGCATCATGGGGCTGATCGGCGTGGTGCTGCTGATCGGTATCGTCAAGAAGAACGGCATCCTGCTGATCGACTTCGCCCTCGAAGCGCAGCGCCAACAAGGCCTGACACCGGAACAGGCGATCCACCAGGCCTGCCTGACACGCTTCCGGCCGATCATCATGACAACCCTGGCCGCTCTGCTCGGCGCGGTGCCGCTGATGTTCGGTTTTGGCGCCGGCGCCGAACTGCGCCAGCCATTGGGCATTGCCGTGGTCGGTGGCCTGCTGGTCAGCCAGGCGCTGACGCTGTTCACCACCCCGGTCATATACTTGGCCCTGGAGCGCCTGTTCCACCGCCGCCAGGCTGCCCGCGAGGCAGCGCCAAGTGCCAGTTAGGACAAGACCATGCGTGTGCTGATCATCGAAGACGAAGAAAAAACCGCTGACTACCTGCATCGCGGCCTGACCGAGCAGGGTTTTAACGTCGACCTGGCGCGCGATGGCATCGACGGCCTGCACCTGGCCCTGGAGGGTGATTACGCGGTGATCGTGCTGGACGTGATGCTACCGGGTCTGGACGGCTACGGCGTGCTGCGCGCCCTGCGTGCGCGCAAGCAGACTCCGGTCATCATGCTCACTGCCCGCGAACGCGTCGAAGACCGCATCCATGGTCTGCGCGAAGGTGCCGACGACTACCTGGGCAAGCCGTTCTCGTTCCTTGAACTGGTCGCCCGCCTGCAGGCCCTGACCCGCCGTAGCAGCAGCCACGAACCCCTGCAGGTACAGGTGGCCGACCTGTGGATCGACCTGATGGCGCGCAAGGCCACGCGTGCTGGACAGCGCCTGGACCTGACTGCCAAGGAGTTCTCGCTGCTCAGCGTGCTGGCCCGCCGGCAGGGTGAAATCCTGTCGAAGACGGCGATTGCCGAGCTGGTCTGGGATATCAATTTCGACAGCGATGCCAACGTCGTCGAGGTGGCAATCAAGCGCCTGCGCGCCAAGCTTGACGGGCCGTTCGACAACAAGCTGCTGCACACCATCCGAGGCATGGGCTATGTCCTGGAAAACCGTGCGGGGTAACTCCATCGCGCTACGCCTGTCGGCACTGTTCATCCTGGTGGCACTGGGCGTGTTCCTGCTGATCGGCTCGGCGTTGTATCGCCAGGTCGACCGCAGCCTGGACCTGCTGCCACAAGCGGAGCTGGATGCGCGTTTCAGCGTGCTTGAATCCACCCTCAACCGCTTCGGTACGCCGGAGCATTGGGCCAAGATCAACAACAAGCTCAACTTGCTCAGCGAAGAGGACAAGCGCATTCGCTTCTGGGTGGTCAGCAGCAACCCGGCCTATGAATATGGCCACCCCAGCGAGCTGGTACGCGCCTTCGCCGAAGGCCCGCAGGGCATGCGCGACCTGCGCCTGCCCGAGCGGCCCTACCCGTACAAAGTGCTGGTGAGCGAGCTGCCGGCGCTGGGTGAACGGCCGTCGCTGCGCTTCATGATCGGTATCGATACCGAAACCTTCTGGCAGGCCCAGCACAGCCTGTTGGTAGCGATTATCGGCCTGGCGGTGTTTGGCATACTGCTGGCATCGGTACTGGGCTACTGGGTGGCGCGCATTGGCCTGCGCCCCTTGCTGGCACTGTCCAGAGACGCTCAGGCGCTGGCCCCCCCGCGCCTGAACGGGCGCCTGCAAACCCATGACCTGGCCCCGGAACTGGCGCAGTTCGCTGATGCCTTCAACGCCGCGCTCGACCGGGTCAGCCAGGCTTATTCGCGGCTGGAGGCGTTCAACGCCGACGTCGCCCACGAACTGCGCTCGCCGCTGACCAACCTGATCGGCCAGACCCAGGTGGCGTTAACCCGCGGGCGCAGCGCCGAGCACTACTTCGAGGTGCTGCAATCGAACCTGGAGGAACTGGAGCGCCTGCGCAGCATCATCAACGACATGCTGTTCCTGGCCAACGCCGACCAGGGCAGCAAGGCCACCGCCCTGACTCAGGCGTCGCTGGCCGAGGAAGTGGCGACCACCCTCGACTACCTGGACTACATCCTTGAGGACGCCCAGGTCAGCGTCAGCGTCAGCGGCGATGCCCAGGCGCCGATCGAAAAGGCGCAGTTGCGCCGGGCACTGATCAACCTGCTGAACAACGCCGTACAGCACACCGCACCGCACCAGGTGATCCAGGTGCAGATCGATGCCGAGCCCGAGCAGGTCAGCATCGCCGTGAGCAACCCTGGCCCGGCGATTGACGACGAGCACTTGCCATTGCTGTTCGAGCGTTTCTACCGGGTGGATGCCGCGCGCACTAACAGTGGTGGCGGTAACCATGGGTTAGGGCTGGCGATCGTCAAGGCGATTGCGCTGATGCATGGGGGGGAGGTGTTTGTGCGCAGTGGTGCGGGGTTGAATACCTTTGGCATGAGGCTGCCGCCCCATACCTGACAAGAGCTCGCGAACCACAAGGGCTCTAGCATGAGGCTTGGCGCCGAAAGTCCTATTGCTTTTGCAGGGATCGTTACCTTTTGCGCAACAGTGCTTATCGCACTTCGCTCTGTTTCAAGTGTATCGAAAGGACTAACTTTAGCTCGTCCTCATTAGCACTTGCACAGCAAGAAGGTAGTTTCAAATGTCCAACAGTATGGGTATTGCCAGCGTTTTCGTCCTGTCGTCCCTGTTGTTGTCGCCCTTGGCCATGGCCGAAGAATCCCCCGCTTTCGTCGCCCGTAATGCCGAGTTCAGCGCGGTCCATCAAGACGCCCGCGAGACCGTAGCTGCACAGCAGGCAGACGCCGCAAAAGACGTACCCCAGACAGCTTCCAAGGCTTCTGTCGATGCCAACGCCGACAGCTGATCAAGCGCTGTCGCTGCATCCGTTTTCCCTTGGCTACGCCATGGGCACCACCGGTGCCGATATGTTAGCCTTTTAAAGCCGCTGCCGATCAGCGGCTTTTTTTATGTGCTGTAACTCTCAGCCCGGCTGTAACGTTCACCTATAAAAAAGACGCACATTCAAAAATAACAACTGCCCCACCGTCAGACCAAAGGAGCTAGTACCGGTGCCTTCCGCGTTTCGTTTTACCCCGCTTTTCATTGCGTTGACTGCAACGATCCCTTACGCCGCCCAGGCAGATGAAGACAAGGCTGATGGCTTCATCGAGGGTTCGTCGTTCAACCTGCATTTCCGTAATGCCTACTTCAACCGCGACAACCACAACGCCGGCGTGCGCGACACCCGCGAGTGGGGCCAGGGCGCGGTGGCGCGCTTCGAGTCGGGCTACACACCAGGTGTGGTCGGGTTCGGCCTGGACGCCCATGCCATGCTGGGCCTGAAGCTCGACGGCGGTGGCGGCCATGCCGGCACCAGCATCCTGCCCGAGCACATCAAGGACGATGGCGAGCTGGGCGCAGCCCCGCACGCGTTCTCCACTGCCGGTGCCGCGGTCAAGCTGAAAGCCTTCGACACCGAACTGAAAGCCGGTGACCTGTTCCTCACCAACCCGGTGATCGCCGGCGGTGAAACCCGCATGCTGCCGCAGACTTTCCGTGGTGTGAGCCTGACCAACACCAGCGTCGACGGCCTGCTGCTCGAAGGCGGCCAGGTGAGCTTCACCCACCCGTACAACCAAAGCGGCCACCGCCGCATCGACACCTACTATGGCTCGCTCGGCGAGCACGACAAGAGCAAACACCTGAACTGGGCAGGCGCATCGTGGAGCGGTACCCCGAACATTACCGCCAACCTGTACGCCGCCGAGCTGAAGGACATCTGGAACCAGTACTACGCCGACTTCGACTACACCTACGTGGTCAACGACCTGGTCAGCCTGAACCCGGGCGTGCACTTCTACCATACCCAGGACACCGGCCAGGCCCTGCTGGGCAAGATCGACAACAACACCTACAGCGTGCACTTCACCGTCAACGCCGGTTACCACAGCGTTACTGCCGCCTACCAGCGGGTCAATGGCAACACGCCGTTCGACTACATCAACCTGGGCGACAGCGTGTACCTGGACAACTCGCGCATGTACTCGGACTTCAACGCCCCTAACGAGCGCTCGTGGAAGCTGCAGTACAACTATGACTTCGCGGGTGTCGGCGTGCCCGGCCTGACCAGCTCGCTGTCGTACTCGCGCGGTGAGGCGGACTTGACCAAGGCCACCCAGGACACCACCCACTACGACTACTACCGCGCCGACGGCAAGAACGCCACGCACTGGGAACGCGACCTGGACGTGAAGTACGTATTCCAGGAAGGTGACCTGAAAGACCTGTCGGTGCTGGTGCGCTATGCCACCCACCGTGGCAGCCAGGGCTATGCCTCGATCGACAGCAACAGCGACAACGATGAACTGCGGGTGATCGTCGATTACCCACTGAACGTGTTCTGATCTTGCGCGGCAAGCATCACCTATAACCCTGTGGTAGTGGGTTCACTCGCTACCACAGGTGTACACGGCTAATCGAAACTGCAGTAATCCGGGATTCCGTCGGACAAATCTTGTCCGACAATCTCTGCTTCCCTAGAATGTCGCCGCCGCGAATGGCCCTGTCCTTGCAGTAGCGAGCATGCCCACCCAATCCCCGCGTCTAGCACTCTACAGGTCGCACCCGGAGCTGATCCTCAACCTGGGCAGTTGCCTTGCCGTGCTCGCCATCGTGGCCATCGTCAGCTACCTGCTGGCCCGCGAGCGCGACAGCGTGGAGTTGTCGGCTGAGCGGGCGGCGAACAACATCGTGCAACTGATCGAAAGCGATATCCTGCGCAACGTCGAACTTTACGACCAGTCGTTGCAAGGCCTGATCTGGGCGGTCGGGCGCAAGGAGCTGCCGCAAATCCCGGGCCCGCTGCGCCAGCGCCTGCTGTTCAACGAGGCCTTCATAGACCCCAAGCGTGGTGACGTGCTGTGGCTGGACCGGCAAGGCAACGTGATCGGTGATTCCACCAGCAGCGTGCCGCGCCAGGCCAACTTAGGCGACACGGGGGTGTTCAAGGCGCATCAGCAAAACGCCAACCTCGGCCTGTTGGTAGGTCCGCCCTTCAAGGCCAAGCTCGGGGGCCTGGAATGGTCCATCAGTTTCAGCCGGCGCATTTCCGGCCCCCATGGCGAATTCGCCGGGCTGGCAGCCGGTGCGCTGCGCCTGTCGTATTTCAGTGAGCTGTTCAAGCGCCTGGACATTGGCGACGACAGCAGCATCAACCTGTTCAATGCCGACGGCCAGTTGCTCGCCCGCCAGCCTTCCCACCTGCAAGACCCGCTGATCGGCACCAACTACGCCGAACGGCCGAATTTCAAGCGCATTCTCAGTGAGCAGAGCGGCAGCTTCACCGCCCGTTCGGCTACCAGCGGCAAGCCGCGCATGTATACCTTCGCCCGGGTCGCGCAGCTACCGTTGATCGTGCTGGTGGTGCACTCGGCTGATGAGGTGTTCCAGTCCTGGCGCCGCACCGCCATTCTGGTCAGCGCGGCAACCGGGGTGCTGTGCGTGGGCATTCTCTGGCTGACCTTCCTGCTGGGTCGCGAATTACGCCGCCGCCACGACGCCGAACAGGGCCTGGCTACGCTGGCCGCCACCGACAGCCTGACGGGTCTGGCCAACCGCCGCCGGCTGGATCAGGTGCTGCGCCAGGAATGGGCCCGCGCCCAACGCAACCGCAAGCCGCTGGCACTGCTGATGGTCGATGTCGATCATTTCAAGGCATTCAACCAGCGACATGGTCATGCCGGTGGCGACCATGCCTTGCGCGAAGTGGCCAAGACCATCGAGGCGTGCATACGCCGGCCGGCCGATCTGGCTGCACGTTATGGGGGGGAAGAATTCCTGGTGGTGCTGCCGGAGACCGACCTGGCTGGCGCCCAGCTGCTGGCTGAACGCATCAGGGCCAGTGTCGAGGCACTGGCGCCCTTTGCCGACGATGCTCATTCAGTCACGGTGAGCATTGGTATCGGCCTGTCCGGCTCCCAGCACGACTTGACGCGAGTGCTGGGTGCTGCGGACGAAGCCCTCTACCGGGCCAAGGCCAAAGGCCGTAACCGGGTAGAGGGGCCCGAGACTTAAGAGCGTGCGCGGGCGGCGTTACGCAGGGCCTTGACCTGGTCATGGTTGCGCTGCACGCCTTGCAGCTGTTTTTCCACCAAGCTGTAAGTAGTATCGGTGGCAGTGCGGCCCAATTTGACCAACTTTTCGCGGGCTTCCTTGTAGGCCTTGAGGGCATGGTCCTCGCCACGTTCCACTTCGTTGAGCACCGCTTCTTCATCCTTGCCGGTGACCATCGACTTCAGGTTGACCCAACCGCGGTGCAGGTCGCCGCTGATGCTGGTGGAGGTTTCCGGGTCGCCGCCCAGGCGACGCACTTCGCTCTGCAATTCACCGGCAGCGTTGGCGCATTCGCCAGCACGCTGAACGAAGAACGCTTTCAGCTCTGGGTTCTTCACATCATCGGCCGAGGCCTTGAAACCTTTCTCGCCATCCTTGCTGTACTCGATCAGGTCGTTGAGCACGTCGATCGCGTCTTTGTTGGGGTTGCTCATGGTACGAACTCCTTGGCAGGTGATAGTCACCTTTACTGGAGCAGCGTTCGTGCCAACCCTGAGAATTCAATAAATTTCTTTTAAATCAATGCCTTATAAAAATACGAAGGAAGCGTGGTAGCGGTGTTCTGCATGATTGCCGCTTGGGCCTTCGTGCAGATTGCAGTATGGTCGGCGCTTTCCCACAGCCAGGTGCAGCACAGATGAAGCCGGAAACCCTCGAACTGCTGGTGACCCGGACCATGCCCTTTGGCAAGTACCAAGGGCGGGCCATTGCCGACCTGCCCGGGGACTACCTGGCCTGGTTCGCGCGCAAAGGCTTCCCGACCGGCGAGCTAGGTGGGTTGCTGGCGTTGATGCATGAGATCGACCATAACGGCCTGGGGGACCTGCTGGTGCCGTTGCGGCACAAACATGGGCGTTGACCTGTTCCGGCCCCTTGACGGGCACGCCCGCCAAGAGGCCATTGGCCCCGATGGGAATCTTTACCCTTTCACCGGCGCCACCGCCAATTCCACCCGCTCGCTTTTCTTGATCAGCGCATACACCACTGCCGTCAGCAAGCTGCCCGCCACGATCGCCAGCAAATACAGCAACGCATGGTTGATTGCATTGGGGATCAGCAGCACGAACAACCCGCCATGCGGCGCCATCAGCTTGCAGCCGAAATACATCGACAATGCCCCCGTCAACGCACCGCCTGCCACACTGGCCGGGATGACCCGCAATGGGTCCTTGGCGGCAAATGGGATCGCACCTTCGGAAATGAAGCACAACCCCAACGCCAGTGCTGCCTTGCCCGCCTCGCGCTCGCTCTGAGCGAACTTGCGCCGGGCCATGAAAGTGGCGATACCCAAACCGATCGGCGGCACCATGCCGGCGGCCATGGTCGCCGCCATCGGTGCATAGCTCGATGAAGCCAGCAGCCCCACCGAGAAGGCATAGGCAGCTTTATTGATAGGCCCGCCAAGGTCGACACACATCATTCCGCCCAGTAACAGCCCCAGCAGGATGGCATTGGTGGTGCCCATGCTGTCGAGGAAGTGGGTGAGGCCTTCGAGCATTGCCGCTACCGGTTGGCCAACCACGTAGATCATCACCAGGCCGGTGAACAGGCTGGCCAGCAGCGGAATGATCAGGATCGGCTTGAGCGCCTCCAGGCTGCTGGGCAACCGTGCCCAGCGGGCAATGGCCTTGGCGCTGTAACCGGCGAGAAACCCGGCGACGATGCCTCCGATGAAGCCTGCACCCAAGGTGCTCGCCAGCAAGCCGCCGATCATGCCGGGGGCCAACCCTGGGCGGTCGGCGATGGACCAGGCGATATACCCCGCCAGCAGCGGGACCATCAGTTTGAACGCGGCCTCGCCACCAATCTGCATCAGCGCCGCCGGCAACGTGCCCGGCTGTTTGTAGGCCTCGATACCGAACACGAACGACAAGGCGATGAGCAGGCCGCCAGCCACCACCATCGGCAGCATGAACGACACGCCGGTGAGCAGGTGCTTGTACACCCCGGCCTTCTCGCCCTTTGCCGCAGCCGTGACCGCTGCGGCGTCAGCGCTGCTTTCCACTTTGCCTTCCGCCAAGGCCTTGTCCAGGGTGGCCCGCGCCTGCTTCAGGGCGATGCCGGTGCCGCAGCGGTAGATGCGTTTGCCGGCAAAGCGCGCAGTGGGTACTTCGATGTCAGCAGCCAGCAGCACCACGTCGGCCTCTGCGATGGCTTCGGCAGACAATGGGTTGCGCGCACCGACCGAGCCCTGGGTCTCGACAGTGAGCTTATAGCCCAATTGTTGTGCGGCTTGCTGCAGGGCCTCTGCAGCCATGAACGTATGGGCGACGCCGGTCGGGCAAGCAGTGACTGCAACGATGCGCGCGCCTGAACGGTCAGCAACCACAGGGCTACCCGGCACCTCCCCCAGCAAGCGGGCGTTGGCCGCGGCTTCATCGAGGAAGCCTTCGCGGTCAGCCAGGGCGTGCGACGGCGTGCTCTGGAACAGGCGCTTGCCCACAAAGCGGGCCAGGTCCACGGGGCCGGTGCTGACCACCAGCACCCAGTCGGCCTCGGCGATCTGCGCTGCGCTCAGCTGCCGCTCGGGGTGTTCGGCATCCTGTACCTCGACACTGGTGCTCCAGCCACGCCGCTGGGCTGCGGCAGACAGCAAACGCGCACTCAGCACACTCGACACCTGGCCATTGGGGCAGGCGGTGACAATGGCAATGTTCATCGGCAACCCTCTTGTTGTTCTGTCAGTTGCACAGCGGCCTCCAGCAGTGCCAGTTGCTCGCGATCGCAAATACCGAAGCCGACCTGGGTTACGGCCTGGGCTGCGATGGCGGTGGCACGGATCAAGGTTTGCGCGGGCGCTTCGCCCAGCAACAAGCCGTGAACCATGCCAGCCACCAGCGAATCCCCCGCCCCCACCGTACTGGCGACCCGCACCTTGGGCGGGCAGGCATGCAGGGCCAGGTCATGAGTGAACCAGCTGACACCCTGCTCGCCCGCCGACACCACCACGTGTCCGACGCCACTGGCCAGCAGGCGCTCGGCGGCAGCGCGCTGTTGCACCGGGTTATCCACAGGCACCCCAAGCACTTCGCCCAGCTCTTCGGTATTGGGCTTGACCAGCCAGGGTGCGCTCTGCAGGCCGACACGCAGGGCGTCGCCGCTGCTGTCCAGGGCCACCTTGAGGCCTTGCCCCTTGAGTTGCTCGAGCAACTGGCGGAACCAGTCGGTATCGATCCCGCGCGGCAGGCTGCCAGCCACCACCACCGCGTCGTGGCCCGGGGCAAGCTGTTCCAGGCGGCGCAGCAAGGCACTGCGTGCCGCCTCGTCAACCTCCGGGCCCTGGCCGTTGATGTCAGTGACGCGGCCATCGGCCTCGACCAGCTTGATGTTGCTGCGGGTTTCGCCCGGCACGCGCACAAAGCAGTCGGCAAAACCCCGCCAGCCGATCAGCGCCTCGAACGGCTGCAAGTTGTCTTGCCCGAGAAAACCGCCAACGGTCACGCTGTGACCCAAGTCGGCCAGCACCTGGGCAACGTTCAGCCCCTTGCCGGCAGCATGGCTGTGCTGCGCCTGGCTGCGGTTGACCTGCCCCGGGCGCAGGGTGCCCAGGCCAACGGTGATATCCAGCGCCGGGTTCAGTGTGAGGGTGAGGATCTTGGCCATTCAGTAACGCTCCACCAGCGCGCGAACCGCCGCGGCGCTGTCCTGTTGCAGTGCCTCGCGCGCCAGGGCGCGGGCTGTCTGGTGATCGGCCTGGCGGACCAGGGCCTTGACTTCGGCAATACTGCGCGCGGCGACGCTGAGCTCGTCCACGTCCAGCCCCAGCAGCACGGCGACCGCCTGCGGGTCGGCGGCCAGCTCACCGCACACACCTACCCATTTACCGTGGGCGTGGGCGGCGCGTACGGTCATGTCGATCAGGCTCAGCACCGCTGGGTGCAGGCCGTCGGCCTGGGCCGAGAGGCTGGGGTGGCCCCGGTCGATGGCCAAGGTGTATTGGGTCAGGTCGTTGGTGCCGATGCTGAAGAAGTCCACTTCGCGCGCCAGTTGCGGTGCCAGCAGGGCTGCCGAAGGCACTTCCACCATGATGCCCAGCTGCAGGTCGGCCACAGGGTGTTCTGCCCGCAGGCGCTCGACCATGGCCCGCGCCTCGCGCCACTCGTGTACCTGGCCGACCATCGGGAACATGATGCGCAGCGGACGCTGGTCGGCTGCACGCAACAAGGCGCGCAACTGGTCTTCCATCACTTGCGGGCGCTGCAGGGTCAGGCGTACGCCACGCACGCCGAGAAACGGGTTTTCTTCGGCCGCGATCGGCCAGTACGGCAGCGGCTTGTCACCGCCGACGTCCAGGGTGCGCACCACCAACGGGCGCCCGTCCAGGCCATCGAGGACACGGCGGTATTCGGCTTCCTGGGTGGCCACGTCCGGGGCTTGCGGGTGGGCCATGAAAATCAGCTCGGTGCGCAGCAGGCCCACGCCTTCGGCGCCCTGCTCCACCACCTTGGCGATGCCGCTGCTGTCGCCGATGTTGGCGAACACCTCGACAGCGTGCCCATCGCGGGTGACGGCGGGCTCGAAGCGGCTGGCCCAAGCGGCCTGCAGACGCTGCTCGCGCAGGTCGCGCTCGGCCAGCGCCCGTTGCAGTTCATCCGCTGGCGGGGCGACGCTGACCAGGCCGCGCTGGCCATCGAGCAGCAGCGCTGTGCCGCTTTCCAGCAACAGTACCGACGCACCTGCGCCGACCACTGCCGGGATGCCCAGGGCACGCGCGACAATGGCACTGTGGGCGGTGGCACCGCCCTGGGCGGTCACGATACCGGCGACCCGTTCGGGGTCCAGGCGGGCGACATCGGACGGGCCGACTTCGGTCATCACTAGCACGTAGGGTTGCTCGGGCTCGACCTGCGCCTGCACGCCACACAACTGCGCCAGCACGCGGCGGCCAATGTCGCGCAGGTCGGCGGCGCGCTCGGCGAGCAAGGCATCGTGCAGCGATTCCTGCTGACGGGCCGCTGCTTCAATCACGGCCATCCATGCCGCGGCAGCACTTTCGCCCTGGGCCAGGCGCTGCTCGACATCGTCGCTCAGGGCAGGGTCGGCGAGCATTTCCTGGTGGGTGACGAAGATCTCGCCAATCGCCTTGTCGCTGCGCTGCACCAAGGCCTGCAGTTCGCCGTTCACGGTAGCCAGGGCTTCGCGCAGTTTCTGCCGCTCCTGCGCACACGATTCGCCGCGCAGGGGGTAGTCGAACGCCCGCTCCACGCACACATGCGCCGGGCCACAGGCAATGCCGGGGGCCGCACCCACGCCCTGGATGTGGCTGCCGGCCACGGGGGCCTGCAACACTTCAGGTACGAGATCGGCAACGGGTGCAACGCTCTGCGCCAGCGGCTCCACCTCCTCGCCCAATCCCTGTTCGATGGCGGCCAGCAGTACCGGCAAGGCGTCGGCGGCAATACTTGGCTCGGCCACCAGTTCCAGCGCCTGGCCGCGGCGGGCGCCAAGGCTCAGCAGCTTGCTCAGGCTTTTGACCGACACCGCCGGCTGCGCACTGTCGACCAGTCGCACACGGATCTCACCTTCAAAGCCTTTGGCCAATTGCGCCAGCACCTTGGCCGGGCGGGCATGCAGGCCATGGGGGTTAGCCAGCACGATACGTGCGCTGGGCCAATCGGCCGGCGCCTCGCCACCCAGCACTTCCAGCACGGCTCGGCTGCTGGTGGCCTGGTAGAGCGTCTGCCCGCGGCCTTCGATCAGCACTTCGCACAGGCGCTCGAGCAAGGCCTGGTGCGCAGCGCCGAGGCTGGCCAGGCAGAACAGGCCGTTGAGCGGCTGGTCGCGGTAACGCAACGGCTGTTGCGGGGTGATGAAGGCCAAGCCCGGCTGGCGCACCTGGCGCTCGCTGTGCAGCCACCACAAGCCCTCGCCCAGGGGCAGGGGCTCGGCCTGTTGCAGCACTGCGGCAAAGCCACTGTCAACACAGTCGGCGCGCTGCAACAAGCGGGCACCGCGCCAGGCCAGCTCGTCAAAATCTTCGGCTGGCAGGTTCAGGCCGACCAGTTGTGCATCCAGCGCCAGCGCCTGGGGCGCCCCCTGCAACAGCTTGAGCAGCGCTTCGGCAGAACCGGCCCGGCGCAGCGCTTGTGCCAGGTCGGTCTCGCCCAGGGCGCGGGTCAGCAGTTGCAGCAGGCGCAGGTGTTCGTCGGAACGGGCGGCGATACCAATGGCCAGGTACACCATCTGGCCATCACCCCAGTCCACCCCCTCGGGGAACTGCAACAGGCGCACGCCAGTGGCATACACCAGGTCACGGGTTTGCGGCGTGCCGTGCGGGATGGCGATGCCCTGGCCAAGAAACGTTGAGCCTTGCGCTTCGCGGGCCTGCAGCCCCTGCAGGTAACCGTCGGCGACCAGGCCATCGGCAACCAGCCGCTCTGCCAGCAGGCGCAGTGCCCCGGCTTTGTCGGCGGCCACCTGGCCCATGGCTATCTGCTCCTTGGCGAGCTCGAGCATGACCTTCTCCTTTTGCAGTTCCCGGTCGGGTACTGGAGTATTGTTGTGAAATTCACATAAAGGGCCAGTAAACAGCCTTGCACGGACGGCAGCCGAGGCAGAAAATTAGGCAGCTGAAACGTTTAATCTGACCAAGTGGCCACGTTACTCGATAATCTGCCGAGGAAAAAGCCCCATCCTGTCGGACAATTGCGACAATGGTCGTCTGCGCGTAATGGCTGGCCCGGGTCAAACTATCCGGTCCGCTTTACAGCCAGCCCCGGTAATAACAAGGAAAATTCGGTGAAACTCAGCGATATCGCCCGTCTGGCCGGTGTGTCCGTGACCACTGCCAGCTACGTCATCAATGGCAAGGCTGAACAGCAGCGCATCAGCAACAGCACTGTCGAGCGGGTACGCGCGGTGGTCGAGGCCCATGGCTTCACCCCCAACCCGCAAGCTGCTGGCCTGCGCAGCCGGCATACCCGCACCCTGGGCTTCATTCTCCCGGATCTGGAGAACCCCAGCTACGCCCGCATTGCCAAGCAACTGGAGCAAGGCGCCCGCGCCCGTGGCTACCAGCTGCTGATCGCCAGCAGCGACGACCAGCCAGACAGCGAACGCCAGTTGCAGCAACTGTTCCGTGCACGCCGCTGCGATGCACTGTTCGTTGCCAGCTGCCTGCCACCGGGGGATGACAGCTATCGCGAGCTACAGGCCAAGGGCCTGCCGGTGATCGCCATCGACCGCCGCCTGGACCCTGCACACTTCTGCTCGGTGATCAGCGATGACCGCGACGCCAGCCGCCAACTGGCCGCCAGCCTGCTCTGCGCCGCGCCACGCAGCATCGCCCTGATCGGCGCCCGCCCCGAGCTGTCGGTCAGCCAGGCGCGTGCCGGTGGTTTCGACGAAGCCCTGCAAGGCTATGCCGGCGAAGTCCGCCGCTACCAAGGCGAAGCGTTCAGCCGTGAATGTGGCCAGCGCCTGATGCAGCAACTTATCGACGATCTGGGCGGCTTGCCGGATGCCCTGGTGACCACCTCGTACGTGCTGCTGCAGGGGGTGTTCGATACCCTGCAGGCGCGCCCCGCCGACTCCCGCCAGCTACGATTGGGCACCTTCGGCGACAACCAGTTGCTCGATTTCCTGCCGCTGCCGGTCAATGCCATGGCCCAGCAGCACGGCCAGATCGCCGCCATCGCACTGGAGCTGGCGCTGGCCGCCATCGAGGAAAAACGCTACGAACCAGGCGTGCATGCCGTTGGCCGAACGTTCAAGCAACGCCTTCCAGCGGCCTGAACATGCGCCTGATCGACACCCACACTCACCTGGACTTCCCCGACTTCGACGGCGACCGCCCACGCCTACTGGCCAGCGCGGCGGCACGCGGGGTGGAGCGGATGGTGGTATTGGGGGTTTACCAGACGAACTTCCAGCGGGTGTGGGAGCTGGCCTGTACCGAGCCGTGCGTGTTCGCCGCGCTGGGCCTGCACCCGGTCTACCTCGACCAGCATCGGCCCGAGCATCTGACGCAGCTGCGCGAGTGGTTGGAGCGCCTGCGCGCAGACCCGCGGCTATGCGCCGTGGGCGAGTTTGGTCTGGACTACTACCTCGATAGCCTGGACAAAACACGCCAGCAGGCGCTGTTCGAAGCACAGCTGCAGATGGCCTGCGACTTCGAGCTGCCGGCGCTGCTGCATGTGCGCCGCAGCCATGCCCAGGTGATCGCCACGCTGAAGCGCTACAAGCCGGTGCGGGCGGGCGTGATCCATGCGTTCGCCGGCAGTTATGAGGAGGCCCGCGAATACATCAAGCTGGGTTTTCGGCTCGGCCTGGGCGGTGCGGCGACCTGGCCGCAAGCGCTACGGCTGCGCAAGACCCTGGCGCGGCTACCGCTGGACAGCGTGGTGCTGGAGACAGACTCACCCGACATGGCGCCGGTGATGTACCCGAGGGTGAGGAACAGCCCCGAGCACCTGCCGGAGATTGCCGAAGCCCTGGCTCAGGTGATGGGGGTGGAGGTTGGCGCGCTGGCAGACGCCAGCAGTCGCAATGCCTGCGAGGTCTTTGGCTGGTAGCTGAAAACGCTCCGTCTTCAAGGGCTGCTTCGCGGGCAATCCGCGAAGCAGCCCTTGAATGGCTTCAGACCAACACCGTCCACAGCGCAAACCCGGCATACCACAACACCGCACAGCGCAGCAGCAGCTCCCACAGGCTGTCCAGACGCCCCAACCCGCGCTGGCTGTCTTCTTCTTCAGGAATGTCATCGGCAATGCGCCCGACCCGGGCCACCAGGTGCGCAGCGCTGATATGCCAGTTGAGCACTTCGTGCAGCATCACCCGCGTCACCGCCAGGAAGTTGCCCACCAGGGCAAAGCTCAATGCCAGTGCCCGCACCGGGAGCCAGTCCATGACGTGCCGCAGCTGCTCGGCCCGCGCCTTCAGCGCCGGCTGCTTGCTGTGTTCACCGCATAGTGCCAGCAGCCGATAGGCCAGTGCCGCCCCTGGGCCCAACACGAAATACCAGAAGATCACCGCAAAAAAGCCCTGGTACACCTGCCACAACAAGTTGCCCTGCACCCGCACCAGCAGGCTGTGCGGCTCATCGGCCGCCAGGCCCAGATCACGCTCGGCCACATGCAGCGCCGCCTGGTCATCACCGCGCCGCCAGGCATCACGGAACGGGCCCAGCGAAGCCTTGGCATCGCCACGGCCGAGGCTGTAGACCAGCACCAGCAGGTGCACCGGCAGGGCCAGCAAACCGTAGGCCACAGGCTCCAGTACATGCAGCAGCAACACCAGTAGAGCTACCGGGGCCAGCACCAGGATGGCCAGCGTCCACCACGGGTGAACCTTGCCGCTGCGCTCCAGCCGCACCAGCTCGCCAAGGAAGAACCCGTCGCGCTGCACCTGATGACGCAAGGCCGAGAATTTTTCGACCCACAGCGCCAGCAACAACACCAGAAAACTCATGCCTTGTCCTCGTTGTGCTGCAGCGCCTGGCGGTAGCGCGGCCAGTCGAACGCCGGGCCGGGGTCGCTCTTGCGCTGCGGGGCAATGTCGCTATGGCCCTGGATGCGGCCCAGGTCGATGGCCGGCCAGGCGCTGCGGATGTGCCGGGTGAGTTGCTCCAGCACGGTGTACTGGGCATCGGTATAGGGCTGGTCGTCGGTGCCTTCCAGTTCGATGCCGATGGAAAAGTCGTTGCAGCCTTCACGCCCGTCGAAGCAAGACACACCCGCGTGCCAGGCGCGGTCGCGCAACGAAACGAACTGGGTCACTGCGCCGTCACGCTCGACAAACAGGTGCGCCGACACGGTCAAGTGGTTGATGCTGGCGAAGTACGGGTGTTCGTCGGGGTCCAGGCGGTTCTGGAAGAACTGCTGCACCTTGCCGGTACCGAAGCAGGCCGGCGGCAGGCTGATGTTGTGGATCACCAGCAGGGAAATCGATTCGCCTTCGGGGCGAGCATTGAAGTTTGGCGAAGGGCAGTGGGTGATTCCAGTTCCGTGGAACCAGCCAGTGGCACGGTCCAATTGCATGGGGCAAATCCTGAAAGCGCCGTGAACAGAGCCACAGTATGCCCTGCGGCCACGGCGCTGTGCATGTGAATGATTGTAATGCGAGCAACCCTGGCAGGATCGGTGTGCCCGCGAAACAGACCTCGCGGTCGTCGGCCCCGGCTGCGGCCACGGGATCGCCACCTGCGCGGGCCTACGCCATGCAAGCGCGGCTACGTGCGCAAGCCGTCGAGCACCGCTTCCAGCGCCCGCTCGAACAGCAACCCGTCATCCAGTACGCGAACTTCGTTGCGTTGCAGGGCTTTGGCCAGGCTGGTACTGCTCCACTCGCGCACCTTCATGCCGGTGCGGTTGGCGAATACCAGCCGGTCGCTGGCGGCAATACGCGCTACCAACTTGCAACGCAACGGTTCGCCTTCATCGAATACCTCAACCCAGGTGCCGATACGCAGGCGTTGGGCCTGGCGCAGCGCCCCAGCCTGGCCGTCGTCGATCCGCAGCGGTGCGCAGGCAGGTTCTTCGGCGATGGCCAGCACGATTTCCTCGGCCACCAGCACGTCGCTCGAGGGTTGGCTCTCGCCCCCCGGCTGCTGCGCGGCACCCGCGCAGGCACGCAGGTGCAATTGCTCCAGTTGCAGGAAAAACTCCCGGGTGGCTTGCGAGTCCAGCGCCACGCTGGCCAGGCCATCACGCAACGCCTTGAGCAAGCCGGGCACCTGCTGCAACAAGGCTTGCGGCTCATGGGTTGGGGTGATGCTGGCCAGTAGTGTGTCCATTGCCTGCAGAGCATCCTGCCAGGCTTGCGAGGCTTCGCTCTGCTTGAGCCATGCCAGCAGCAGCACCTGGCTCCAGGCCTGTACCAGCATCTGCACCACCACCTGCGGCAACACCCTGCCGCGCAGGCGCTGGTTGAGTACTTGCTGAACCTGCTGCCGGGCTTGCAACGCCCGGGCACGGCCTTCTTCAGCATCGCGGGTGCGCTGCTCTAGCAACTCGTTGCGCCGCCGCTCGTCCTGGTTGAAGGCGAGGAAGTCCTCCAGCAGCTCGGTGAACAGGCTGGCATCCTCGGCAAAATCATTGAGCAGGCGCTGAACAATACGCTGTACCCGCAAATGCAGGCTGTCACGTAGGCCTTCGCCACCGCATTCCCAGCCAATCGCCGCACCGGCGATTTCGTTGAGCAGACGGCGCGCCGGGTGGCTGGACCGGCTGAACAGCCCCTTGTCCAGCAATGCCACCTTGAGCAGCGGGATATGCAGATGCGCAATCAACGCCCGCAGGCTGGCCGGCAGGTTGTCGTCGTTGTGGATGAAGGCGAACAGCAGGCCAACCAGGTTGATCATGTCTTCGTCGGCCACGGACAGGCGCCGGCGTGTGCCGCTGCGCACGCTGACCCGCAACAGCAGTTGCTCCAGCTGCTGGCCGAGGTCGAAATCATCGGCCTCGTGGCTGGCAGGCGCATAACGCTGCAGATGCGACAGCAGCCTGAGCAGGTCTGCGCTACTGATCGGCTGCGCGGCAGCCACCGCCTGCAAGCGTGGGGCAAACTGCCCGCGCAGCGGGGCGAGCAGGGTTTGCAACGAGGCAAAGAACGCCTGCCCTGCCGCATCCGCGTCCACCTCCTGACCAAGCTGCACCGGCCCTCGTCGTGCAGGCATGCGCCGGTCTTCGGCACGCCTGCGCGGTGCCGGTTGCAGCTCTGGCAGAACCCCGGCAGCAGCCAGCAACTGGTTGGCTTCGCCGTAGATCACATCGGCATCGCGTAGCACATAGCGCTCGAACAGCTTCAGCAGCACCAGCTTGACCCGCAGGCCAACCCCCAGGCTGCGCCCGGCGTCGAGGAAGTAGTCACATAACGCGGCAGGCCCCAGCGGGTTGTATTGCTCGAACACAGGGCGGTCGAGCAACACCTGCAAGCGCAAACCCAGTTGCTGCAAGGCAATGCCATCGCGTGACAGCACCCGCGCCACCATGCCTTCGACAGCGGCGGCCCGCTCTATCTGGCCCTTGGTGCGGGAGCTCACAGGGTCGACCAGAGGCGCCAGCAGGTCGGCCTGGCCGATGCGGGCAAAGGTGTCGTAGAAGGTATCCAGAAAGCCACGCTCGATGCTTTTACGCTTCAGGCGCAGGTCGCGCATGGCTTCGAAATACAAGTTCTGGTCACCGCGGTCGAAGGCCTTGTCGGCCATTTCGAAAAGGGTGTCGTCGGCGTTATCGAACAAGTCCTGCAAACCCTGGCGCAACTGCAGGGCGGCCTTGTCGCGCACTTGCAGCAGCAACACCGGAAGGCAAGGCAGGGGCGCACGCCCGCCTCGGTCGATGGCCGCCACCAAGGGCACCACCTTGCCTTCTTTATGCATCCTGGACTCCTTGCAGGGTGTCTCGCCCGGAGGGGCTGAAGATCGTCAAAGCTATGACGCCAAATACTGGTCGCTATTATCGGGAAAAATTCGCACAGCTGCCAGCGCCGTTTCACGGGCTGGTTAAAGACCGTGATTTCCCCCGGTTGCTCGCAGCGCCCGACCAAAGGTCATCGCCAAGGCGGCTGTACACACAAGCCCCCTGCCCTATAATCGCGGGCATCTAGCTTGTGGAGCCGACCATGCCGAACCTACGCCTTGCCGACCTGACCGCTGAAATTGAAGCCAACGTGCGCCGCGCGCTGTTGGAGGACATCGGCAGTGGCGATATCACCGCGCAGTTGATCCCGGCCGAGCGCCTGGCCAAGGCGACCATCATCACTCGCGAAGACTGCGTGGTCGCCGGCACCGCCTGGGTGGATGCCGTGTTCCGCCAGCTCGATCCGCGGGTGGCAGTGCACTGGCAAGTGGCTGACGGCGAACGGGCCACAGCCAATCAGCCGCTGTTCCACCTCGAAGGCCCGGCCCGTTCCCTGCTCAGTGGTGAACGCAGCGCGCTGAACTTCCTGCAGATGCTGTCGGGGGTCGCCACCCGTGCACGCTTCCTCGCCGACCTTGTGGAAGGCACCCAGGTACGCTTGCTGGACACCCGCAAGACCTTGCCAGGCCTGCGCCTGGCGCAAAAATACGCGGTTACCTGTGGTGGCTGTGACAACCACCGCATTGGCCTGTACGACGCCTTCCTGATCAAGGAAAACCACATTGCGGCCAGCGGCGGAGTGGCCGAGGCGGTGGCTGCGGCGCACCGCATCGCGCCGGGCAAGCCTGTGGAAATCGAGGTAGAGAGCCTGGACGAGCTGCGCGAGGCACTGGCCGCTGGCGCGGACATCATCATGCTTGATGAGCTGAGCCTGGATGAAATGCGCGAAGCGGTGCGGATCACTGCCGGCAAGGCCAAGCTGGAGGCCAGTGGCGGGGTCAACGAGACCACCTTGCGGGTAATTGCCGAGACAGGTGTGGACTACATCTCGATAGGCGCGATGACCAAGGATGTGAAGGCGGTCGATTTGTCGATGCGCTTGAGCCTGTAAGCTGATTGCGGGCAACAAAAAACCGGCTTCAGAGCCGGTTTTTTGATGGGGGGCGCTCTGCGCCCCGCTGGATCAGAACGAGGCGTTGGCCAGCCCGTCCAGGTAGCGCTCGACGTCCAGCGCTGCCATGCAGCCGGCACCGGCCGAGGTAATGGCCTGGCGATAAACGTGGTCGGCCACATCGCCGGCAGCGAAAACACCCTCGACGTTGGTGGCGGTGGCATTGCCTTCGCGGCCACCATTCACCACCAGGTAACCGTCCTTCAGGGTCAGCTGGCCTTCGAACAGCGAAGTGTTCGGGGTGTGGCCAATGGCGATGAACACGCCGTCGACCTTGATTTCGTCGCTGCTGCCGTCGTTGTTCTTCAGGCGCGCACCGGTTACGCCCATGTTGTCACCCAGCACTTCGTCCAGGGTGGCGTTGAGCTTGAGCTCGATCTTGCCTTCGGCCACGCGGGCGTTCAGCTTGTCGACCAGGATCTTCTCGGCGCGGAAGGTCTCGCGGCGGTGTACCAGGGTCACCTTGCTGGCGATGTTGGCCAGGTACAGCGCTTCTTCGACGGCAGTGTTGCCACCACCCACCACAGCGACCGGCTTGTTGCGGTAGAAGAAACCGTCGCAGGTGGCGCAGGCCGAAACACCCTTGCCCATGAAGGTTTCTTCCGACGGCAGGCCCAGGTAGCGAGCGCTGGCGCCAGTGGCGATGATAAGCGCGTCGCAGGTGTACTTGCCGCTGTCACCCTGCAGGGTGAACGGCTTGTTGGCCAGGTCGACGGCATTGATGTGGTCGAAGACGATTTCAGTTTCAAAGCGCTCGGCATGCTCTTGCATGCGCTGCATCAGTGCCGGGCCGGTCAGGCCGTGGGGGTCACCCGGCCAGTTATCCACTTCGGTGGTGGTGGTCAGCTGGCCGCCGGCCTGCATGCCGGTGATCAGCAGCGGCTTGAGGTTGGCACGTGCGGCATACACCGCGGCGCTGTAACCGGCAGGGCCGGAACCAAGAATGATGACGCGCGAATGACGTACTTCGGACATGTCGAACTCCTGTCGAGCGGGCCGGTATCCGATACCGGCGGCGCCAGCTGGAAAATTAAAAAGGACCCACGCAGCACTTGGGGAAGGCTACAACGCGCAGGCCCGGAAAGCGGAAAGTTGAGCGCACTGTAGCGAGGTCGCAAAGATTAAGGAAATATCCTTAGACAATCCACCTCATAGGCATCGTCTATGCTGCGATTTCATCGATAGCCAAGCTGCTGGCGCTTTTGTTACAGGCCGTTTCCCACCCGCTACCCGCCTTTCGTCGGCGCGCCAAACTCGGTAAGGTCAGCGCGTTTTCCTTCTCTGCGGAGTGTCTCGATGCAAGCCCCTGTCCTCTCTGGCCCCCAATACCTGCGCGAAGGCCTGAAACTGGTGCTGAGCCCCAACCTGCGGTTGTTCGTGCTGCTGCCGCTGGCGGTGAACCTGTTGCTGTTCGGTGGCCTGGTCTACTTCGCCGGCCACGAGTTCGCCGTGTGGCTGGATGCCCTGATGCCAACATTGCCAGACTGGTTGAGCTTCCTCAGCTACATACTCTGGCCACTGTTCGTCGCCCTTCTGGTGCTGATGGTGTTCTTTACGTTCACCCTGGTGGCTAACATCATTGCCGCGCCATTCAACGGGTTCCTGGCGGAAAAGGTCGAGGTGGTGGTCCGTGGCGAAGACAACTTCCCCGCCTTCAGCTGGGGCGAGCTTGTGGCCATGGTGCCGCGTACCTTCAGCCGCGAAATGCGCAAGCTGGGCTACTTCCTGCCACGCGCCATCGGCCTGTTCATCCTGTCGCTGATCCCGGTGGTCAACGTGGTAGCAGCGCCGCTGTGGCTGATCTTCGGCGTGTGGATGATGGCCATCCAGTACATCGACTACCCGGCGGACAACAACAAGATGAGCTGGCAGGACATGCTCGCCTGGCTGCGGCAGAAGCGCTGGCAGTCGCTGGGCTTTGGCGGGATTACCTACCTGGCGTTGCTTATCCCGGGGGTGAACGTGCTGATGATGCCGGCGGCAGTGGCCGGGGCCACGTTGTTCTGGGTGCGCGAGCGCAACTGATCTCTCACGGCAGGTTGCACATCACGCTTGCCACGCCCGGTCACTGTGGGGGCGGCCCGGTGTCGTGACAGGGCCGCAACGCGGCCCCAACACCCAGTGCGTCAGTGCTGAAATCCTGCGGCCCTATCACGGCATAAGGCCGCTCACGGAAAACGCGGAGCCTGCCTGGGTTGGGGCTTATTGCCCCAACCGGCTGGAAAACTGCCCCACCACATCCACTACCCGCTTCGCCCCGTCCTGGATCTCGACAATCACGTTGCCCGTCTCATCCGCCAGCGCCAGCCCCTGTTCGGCCTGACGCTTGCTGGTGTCGATGATCGCCACCGCCGCCTGCGCCAGCTGCGAGTTCTGCTGCACTACCCGGGCGATTTCCTCGGTGGCGGTGCTGGTGCGTGAGGCCAGCTGGCGCACTTCGTCGGCGACCACGGCAAAGCCGCGCCCCTGTTCGCCCGCGCGGGCCGCTTCAATGGCGGCGTTCAAGGCCAGCAGGTTGGTCTGCCCGGCAATATCACTGATGGTCTTGATGATCGAACCGATCACCCGCGACTGGGTATCCAGCGCCTGAATGCCTTCGGCCGCCTCTTGCATGGAGGCCTCCAGGCCACGCATCACGCTGACGCTCTGGGTCACTACATCGGTGGCCTTGCGTGCGCTGGCATCAGTCCCCAGCGAGGTGTTGTAGGCAACATCTGCCGCCTCGGCTACCGCTTGCTCCTGATTGACCTGGTCGGTAATCACGGTCGCGAACTTGACCACCTTGTACAGCACGTCGTGGGCATCGAAGATCGGGTTGTACGAAGCTTCCAGCCAGATTACCCGGCCATGGGCATCAATGCGCTTGAAGCGGTCGGCAACGTACTCGCCTCGACGCAGCTTGTCCCAGAATGCCTGGTAGCCAACCGAGTTGGACTCTTCCGGCTCGCAGAACATACGGTGGTGCTTGCCGCGGATCTGCTCCAGGCGGTAACCGACACTGGTCAGGAAGCGCTCGTTGGCGGTGAGGATGGTGCCGTCGAGGTCGAACTCGATCACCGCCGTAGAACGCATCAGCGCCTTGATCAGGCTTTCGTGCTCGCGCGAGGTCTCGATGGTGCGGGTGAGGTCGCTGGAATGCAGGGTGAAGTACTTGATGCGCCCCTCACTGTCCTTGACCGGCTGCAGAATCGAGCGCAGCCAGGCTTCCTGGCCATTGCCACGCAGCAGGCGGAACGCGCCGTTCAGGTGCTCGCCGCGGCTGATCGCGGTTTTCATGCGCTGGTAGAAATCCAGCGACTTGACATGGCCCGGGACGATGTCCTCTATGTTGCGTCCAAGCAATTGTTCGGCACGGTAGAGCATCTCGCTCTCGAAATTGCCGTTGACCATCTCGATCCGTCCCTGTGGGTCGAGTTGCAGAACCAGCATCTCGCTGTCGAGGCTGCTCTTGACCTGTTCGATGGACATCAGGTCTTCGCGCAGCTGCCGGATTTCTTGCTTGAGCTTGTTGTTGAACATCACCGCTCTCCTGGAGCGCATCGGTAGTCGAATGCATCTTCATCGGCTGCCGGTGACACCTTCTTGAGTACAGTGCCGATAAATATTCGCAAATCCACCAGCGACGCCGGTCAGCTGTCATCTGCGCGTCACAGAGCCGTCACAGTGACGCAATCGAGCAGGCGGAAACTTTTTGTCATGAATACACCCGCCCTGCGCATTACCTTGGTCAGCGAAACCTTCCCACCCGAAATCAACGGCGTGGCCAACACCCTTGGCCGCCTCGGCGAAGGCCTGCGTCAACGCGGCCACCAGATCGAAGTGGTGCGCCCGCGCCAACCCGGCGAAGGGCCGGTGCACAATGACCCCCACCTCATGCTGTGCCGTGGCTGGGCACTGCCGGGATACCCCGGCTTGCAATGGGGCGAGGTGTCGATACGGACGCTGTTGCGCCGCTGGCGCCGGCAACGGCCAGATGTACTGTACATCGCCACCGAGGGGCCGCTGGGGTTCAGCGCCCTGCGCGCGGCCAGGCGCCTTGGGATCCCTGTCGTCAGCGGCTTCCATACCAACTTTCCGCAGTATTCCGGCCAGTACGGCCTGGGTTTGCTGGCGCGCCTCCTTACCCACTACCTGCGCTGGTTCCATCGCCGAACAGCGGTCACCCTGGTGCCCAGCGCCAGCCAGCGCCTGGAACTGGAACGTCGTGGTTTCGAGCGCCTGGAACTGCTCGCCCGGGGGGTGGACGCCTGCCTGTTCAACCCGGCCCGGCGCAGCCAGGCATTGCGCGAAGGCTGGGGGTTAAGCACGGATGATATCGCCGTGCTGCACGTGGGGCGGTTGGCAGTGGAAAAAAACCTTGGCCTGCTGCGCCCCTGCCTCGAGGCGTTGCAGAAGGCTTATCCACAGAAGCGCCTGCGCCTGATTCTGGTCGGTGACGGCCCACAGCGCGCCGCCCTTCAACGACTGCTGCCAGACGCGGTGTTCTGTGGCGCCCAGCGCGGCGAGGTTCTGGCTGAGCACTATGCCAGCGGGGACCTGTTCCTGTTTCCGAGCCTGACCGAAACCTTCGGTAATGTGGTACTCGAGGGCATGGCCTCCGGGTTGGCAGTAATCGCTTATGACGAAGCCGCGGCCGCACAGCATATTCGCCATGGGCACAGTGGTGCACTAGCGATGCCGGGTGACCAGGCAGCGTTCATCGATGCGGCCTGCTGGCTGCTGGAAGATGAGGAAACGTTGCGCCGGGTTCGCCTGAATGCGCGGCAGCATGCCAGCCGTCAAGGCTGGGGGGCAATTGTCGAGCAGTTCGAGGGGTACCTGGACGGCGCCTGCCGGCAACCTGGTGCTGCGGCTGGGCGTTCTGGGCAATTTTTGCAGCGCCTGTGAGATAGGTGCCGCGCAGGCGGCGCTCGATCTCACAGGTGCCCAAAGCATCCCGACAGGCGTTCTTCAGGCTAGCGCTTTCTCGATTGCCTGCACCACCACCGGGTCATCCGGCGCGGTGCGAGGTGAGAAACGCGCCAATACCCGGCCGTCCTTGCCAACCAGAAACTTCTCGAAGTTCCAGGTGATGTCGCCCGGAAACTCGGCCCCCTCACCCGCCAACAGGCGATACAGCGAATGGCGCTGCGGCCCGTTGACCTCCAGCTTGCCCCCCAGCGGGAAGCTCACCCCGTAGTTGAGGCTGCAGAAGTCCTGGATTTCCTTCTCGCTACCCGGCTCCTGCCCGGCAAACTGGTTGCACGGCAAGCCAAGCACATTGAAGCCCTTGTCCTTGTACGCCTGGTAGAGGTGTTCCAGGGCTTTGTATTGCGGCGTAAGACCACACTTGGAGGCAACGTTGACCACCAGCACCACTTGGCCCTTGAACGGTGCCAGAGGTAGCTCTCCGCCGTTCAGCGCGTCCAGCTTCAGCTCGTGAAATGCACTCATGATGACATCCCCTCTCAGGTTCCCGGTTGCCGCGTCGGCGAATTCCGCCCACTAAAAAGGCGCTCGTCCAAACCGTCCCCCTCCCGTAGGAAGGCAAATCGGCTTGCCCGAGCGCCTGGCGACTTTCTGAGCTTAGCGCAGAAAATCAGTGGTGATGGCCACCTTCACCGTGGATGTGACGGTGAGCGATTTCTTCGTCGCTGGCGTCACGCACGTTCACGACCTTGACCTGGAAGGTCAGGCGCTGGCCGGCCAGCGGGTGGTTGCCATCAACGGTGACGTCGTCGCCGTCGATGTCGCGGATGGTGACGATCTGCATCTGGCCGTCCGGCGCCGAAGCGTGGAACTGCATGCCCACTTCCAGTTCGTCGACGCCTTCGAACAGGCTACGGTTCAGGGTGCTGACCAGCTCGGCCAGGTATTCGCCGTAGGCGTCTTCCGGCTCGATGGAAACGTTCAGCTCGTCACCAGCCTGCTTGCCTTCCAGGGCTTTTTCCAGGCCCGGGATGATGTTGCCGGCACCGTGCAGGTAAACCAGCGGGGCACCACCGGCGGAGCTGTCGATGGTCTCCCCGGCGTCGTTGGTCAGGGTATAGTCGATGGAGACAGCCTTGTTGGCGGCGATCAGCATGGGGCAAGACCTTTTGCAAAAGAATGTAGAGCGCACAAGTGTAACCAAGCCATCGTCCGATTGCGAACGCACCGCGGACGAGCAACGGCCCATCAGTCGGATCACCGGCTTTCATCAGGACGAAGAAGGCCATTGGGTGGCCGAACTGTCCTGTGGCCATACCCAGCACCTGCGCCACCAGCCGCCGTGGCAGGCACGCCCATGGGTGCTCGACCCGGCCCAGCGCGCGCAGCACATCGGCCAGCCTTTCGCTTGCGGCTGGTGCGCACAAGGGGCCGATAGCGCTACCCTTGGCCGTTAATTTCTTGCACCGCTTATTTCGAGAAGCACGCATGCAGACATTTTTCATTGCGCCGACCGACTTTGGTGTCGGCCTGACTTCGATCAGCCTGGGCCTGGTGCGCACCCTTGAGCGTGCCGGCCTGAAGGTCGGCTTCTTCAAGCCGATCGCCCAGCCCCACCCGGGTGACACCGGCCCGGAGCGCTCCACCGAACTGGTCGCCCGCACCCATGGCATCAAGCCCCCCGTGCCGCTGAGCCTGGCCCATGTCGAGCGCATGCTCGGCGACGGCCAGCTGGACGAACTGCTTGAAGAAATCATCCGCCTGTACCAGCAAGCCTGCGTCGGCAATGACGTGGTGGTGGTCGAGGGGATGGTGCCAACGCGCCACGCCAGCTATGCGGCACGGGTCAACCTGCACTTGGCCAAGAGCCTGGATGCCGAGGTAATCCTGGTTTCAGCCCCGGAAAATGAAGTGCTCAGCGAGCTGTCCGGCCGGGTCGAACTGCAGGCCCAGTTGTTCGGCGGCCCACGCGATCCGAAAGTGCTCGGGGTGATTCTCAACAAGGTGCGTACCGAGGAAAGCATGGCGGACTTCGCCACCCGCCTGCGCGAGCACTCGCCGCTGCTGCGTGGCAATGATTTCCAACTGCTGGGCTGTATCCCCTACCAGCCCGAGCTGAACGCCCCGCGCACCCGTGACGTGGCCGACCTGCTTGGCGCCCAGGTGCTCAATGCCGGCGACTACGAGCAGCGGCGCATGAGCAAGATCATCATCTGCGCCCGCACGGTGGCCAACACCGTACCGCTGCTCACGTCAGGCACCTTGGTCGTAACCCCGGGTGATCGCGACGACATCATCCTTGCCGTCAGCCTGGCAGCAATCAATGGTGTGCCACTGGCCGGCCTGCTGCTGACCAGCGACAGCAAGCCTGACGCACGTATCCTTGGCCTGTGCCGTGGCGCGCTACAGGCCGGGCTGCCTATCCTGTCGGTAAGTACCGGCTCGTACGACACCGCCAACCAGCTCAACTCGCTGAACCGCGAAATTCCGGTGGATGACCGCGAGCGCGCCGAATTCATTACCGACTTTGTCGCCAGCCACCTCGACGCGGCCTGGTTGCACCAACGCTGCGGCACACCGCGCGAACTGCGGCTGTCGCCGGCGGTATTCCGCTACCAGTTGATCCAGCGCGCGCAGCAAGCGAACAAGCGTATCGTCCTGCCTGAGGGGGCCGAGCCTTTGCTGGTTCAGGCGGCAGCCATCTGCCAGGCCCGAGGCATTGCCCGTTGCGTGCTGCTGGCCAAGCCCGAAGATGTGGATGCCGTGGCACGCGCCCAAGGCATTACCTTGCCGCCGGGCCTGGAAATCCTCGACCCGGAGCTGATACGCGGGCGCTACGTAGAACCGATGGTCGAGCTGCGCAAAAGCAAGAACCTCAACGCCCCGATGGCCGAGCAGCAACTGGAAGACCCGGTGGTGATCGGGACCATGATGCTGGCCCTGGACGAAGTGGACGGCCTGGTTTCCGGGCTGGTGCACTCCACTGCCAACACCATCCGCCCTGCCCTGCAGTTGATCAAGACTGCGCCGGGCTCGAGCCTGGTGTCGTCGGTGTTCTTCATGCTGTTCCCCGAGCAGGTACTGGTGTACGGCGACTGCGTGATGAACCCGCACCCAAGCGCTGCCGAACTGGCCGAAATTGCCCGGCAGAGCGCCGAATCGGCGCAGGCCTTCGGCATTGCGCCGCGGGTGGCGATGATCAGTTACTCAAGCGATTCGGCCAGCGATGAGGAAGTCGGGAAAGTGCGCGAAGCGACACGCCTGGCACAGAACGCAGCGCACGATCTACTGATCGACGGCCCTCTGCAATATGACGCGGCGGCCAACCCGGCAATTGCCCGGGAGCTGGCACCAGGCAGCCCGGTGGCCGGGCGTGCCACGGTATTCGTGTTCCCCGACCTGAATACCGGCAATACCACACACAAGGCGGTACAGCGCAGTGCTGACGGGGTCAGCCTGGGGCCGATGCTGCAGGGGTTGCGCAAGCCGGTGAACGACTTGCCGCGAGGGGCGCAGGTAGACGATATCGTGCATACCATTGCCCTGACGGCGATTCAGGCCAGCGTAGCGCGCTAGGAAGCAGGGGCTGCGTTGCAGCCCCTGGCGGTCAATCACGGATACTGCTGAACCTGGCCTTGCTGCTGGTCATACTGCTGACCCGGAATCGGCTTCAGGTTCACTTCCACCCGGCGGTTCTGCGCACGGCCATTGGCGTCAGCGTTGCTGGCGATCGGCTGGTCCGGGCCCATGCCACGTACAGAAATACGCGAGGCATCCACACCCTGCGAGGTCAGGTAGGTGCTGACCGCCTGCGCACGGCGCTGGGACAGGTCCATGTTGTGTTGGCGGCTGCCAGTGCTGTCGGTGAAGCCGACCACTTCGATGGTGTTCTGGTTGAACTGCTTGAACGAGCCAGCCAGGTTGTTCAGCGGCGAGTAGAAGCTTGGGGCGATGTTGGCCGAGTCGGTGGCGAAGGTGATGTTGCCCGGCATGATCAGCTTGATCTGGTCACCCTGGCGTTGCACTTCCACGCCAGTGTTGGCCATCTGCGCGCGCAGTTCGGCTTCCTGCTTGTCGGCGTAGTAGCCGTAACCAGCAGCGGCAGCACCCACTGCAGCGGCACCGATGAGTGCCCCCTTGCCACGGTTGTTGTGGTCGATGGCGGCACCCGCGATGGCGCCGGCCAACGCGCCCAGGCCACCATACTTGGCGGTCTTGCTCATCCCGGTGGAGCCCTGCGCCTGGCCCTGGTTGTCGTAGGGATTCTGGCCGGCACAGCCGGTCATCAGGGCAGCGGCAGTTGCGACGATAATCAGACGACGCATGGTGAACATGGACAAGCTCCTACTGAATTCATGAATGCGGCAGATCATAAAGGGATCTATGCCAGCCTTGGATTGCGTCGGCAACGAAAAATTCCATGAAAGTGCCTTCATGTGCCATCAGGCACGCACGAAGGGGTTCTCGCGCATTTCGTCACCCAACCGGGTATCGGGCCCGTGGCCGGTCACCACGACGGCCTCCTCGTCCAGCCGGTAAAGCCGCTCCTTGATGGAACGCACGATCGCCCGCTGGTCGCCCCCCCACAGGTCGGTGCGGCCAATGCCGCGACGGAACAGGGTGTCACCGGCGATCAGCAGCTTGGCATCGGCGAACCAGAAGCTCATCGAGCCCGGGGTGTGCCCTGGAGTATGCAATGCCACGCCGCAGCCGCAGGCCAGTTCTTCGTCATCGGCCAGCCAACGGTCGGGGGACGGTACTGGGGTGTAGGGCACGCCGAACATCTGGCACTGCATTTCCAGGTTGTCCCACAGCGCCTGGTCGTCCTTGTGCAGGTGCAAGGTGGCGCCGGTCAGCGCCTTGAGCTTGCCCGAGGCCAGAAAATGATCGAAGTGCGCGTGTGTGTGAATGATGCTCACCAGCGTAAGACCGTGGGCCTGCAGGCGGGCGAGGATCTTGTCCGGGTCACCGCCCGGGTCGACGACGATGGCCTTTTTGGTCAGCGGGTCGCCGATCAGCGTGCAGTTGCATTGCAAAGGGCCTACCGGAAAGGTTTCGCGGATGAGTGCAGACGGGGTTTGGGTCATGGTGTTCTCGCAGGTAACGCTGGGTTCTGCTACGAGCCTGACAGGAAAATGGGGTGGGTGCACGAGGTTCATGGCTTGAGCGAAGTGGCGCCTGTGAGATCGAGCGCCGCCCGCGCGGCGCATCGCGAGCTGCGCTCGCTCCTACATTTGTTTCGGGCCAGTTATGCCTGTGACAGGCGCGCGCGACCGCCTTGTTTTACGACGCGATATCGCGCCATACGCCAAGGGAGCGAGCGCAGCTCGCGATGCGCCGCGCGGGCGGCGCTCGATCTCACAGGCACCCAATACCTCAAGGCAGGAACAACCTGAACAACCCGCCCCCAAGCGCCCCGCCATTGGAAATCTCGATCCGCCCGCGCACACCGCCGCTTTCATGCAGCGCCGCGATCCGCGCCGCGAAGTACAGCCCCAGGCCGGTACTGCCGCTGGTCGAGTCGATGCCCTGGATGTACTCCTCCTGGCGCTCGAGCATGCGCTGCGGATAACCCGGGCCATCGTCGTTGACGCAGATGGCCAGCTGGTTGTCAGCCTCTTCAATGGTGATCAACAAAGCATGCCCGGCGAAGCGGGTGGCGTTGGTGATGACGTTGGCGATCACCGAGGCCACCAGTTCGCGGTCAAAGAAACCCAGCGGGTTGTCGGTATCGATGCGCCACGTGGCGAGGATATCGTTGTGCTTCAGCACTTCCTCATGCGCTGCCAGCTGGGCTTCGATGAAATCATCCAGCTCATGGTAGTCCGGGCACACCGGCAGCTGGTTCACTCCCAGCTTGTATAAACCCAGCAACTGCACCAGCATGCCGTTGAGGTGACGAAACTCGTGCTCAATCATCCCTTGCTCGGCACCGCCGCGCAGCTCTTCGGGCAAGCGTTGCACCCACTGGCTGTGGGACTGGATCAACGCCGCCAGGGAACTCTTGAGGTCGTGCACGGTGGAGGCGATCACCGTGGAAAAATCCAGCCCCTGATTGTCTTGAGTCATGCGCCGAACACTCGGATGTGCAGTTTGCGGTAACGGTCATAGCGATTGTCGCTGGCAGGGATACCGGCCACGCTGGTCAAGGCGTCGCGGCATTCCTGCATGATCGCGGGCTGAGGGTCGTCACCACCGATGCGCAGCAGCGCCTGGGCGGTGTTGAGGGCGATGCTGATGTTCTTCGGCTGTAAACCCAGTGCCTTGCGGAACAGTTGCAGCGCCTCGCCGAGCTGCCCTCCCTGGTAACTGCGCACCCCCTGGCGATTGAGGGTGACCGCTTCGGTGATGGCGTTGAGCACACTGGGGTCGTCCGTCAGCTTGCCCACTCTTTCCATGACCTTGGGGTCATCGCCATAACTTTCCACACAGCTTTTCAGCACGCCGATCGCGGCAGCTTCCTGCCCCATCGCCTGCAATTGCGCGGCAACGGTCAGGGCTGAATCGACCGAGAAGAACTGGTTCATCTTGTCCAGGCGCTGAATCGCCTGCTCGGTCAGCTTGGCCGCCGTTTCCGGGTCACCGGCCTGCAACAGGCTGGCGGCTTTCATCATCCGCGCACGTACCTGCAAGCCCTGATCCTCGGGGTTTTCCTTGGCCACTTCGCTGAGCGTGGTGTTGATCTCGACCCGGGTTCGGGCGTCGAGGCCAAAGCCCGCATTCTTGCTCATCAGCGCCTGCACCAGGCCAAGGTTGTTCTCGGCATCCTTGTAGCGCGAGCTCTGCCCTTGGTTCACCGCATGGCGGAACGCTTTCGAGGCACTCTCGAAATCTTCGTTTTCCAGCGCCAGCTTGCCCAGCGTCGATTGCCGGCGCACCGACAGCGGCGACAGGCGCACGGCCTCTTCAAGCAGGCTCTGGGCGCGTTTGGTTTCACCCTGGGCTACCAGGACTTCGGCCATGCCGTCGTAAAGGCTCGGCATGATCGGAAACGCCTTGAGTGCCTGTTCGTACACGCCCTGGGCCTGGGCATTCTGGCCACGCTTGTGCATCAGCGCCCCCAAGGCCGCGTAAACCCACGGCTGCGGGCGGCTGGCCAGGATCGCCTTGAGGAATTTTTCCAGCTCCTCGAAACGGTTGAGGTTGCGCAAGGCATCGGCCCGGTAACGCAGGCACAGCGGGGCCAGGCGCGGGTCCCTCTTGCACAGCTCGGCGCAAGCCGCCAGCACTTCGCCCGGGCGGTGGCGGTCGAGCGCCTGCAGGATCGGCTTGAGCAGTGTCTTGCGCTGGAACAGTTTCTCGACACGCTGGGCCAGGCCAACCCGGTTGAATGGCTTGGTCAGGTAGGCGTCGGGCTCGTGCTCGATGGCGCTAAGGACAATGGCCTGGCTGCTCTCGGCCGTGACCATGATGAACACGCACTCATGGCTGATGTGCTTGTCGATGATCAGGTCTTCCAGCACCTGCTGGCCGTTCTTCTTGCCGTCGCCGAGGTGGAAGTCCTGCAGGATGACGTCATAGCGCTTTTGCGCGCACATGCGCAGCGCCTGCTCGCCGCTGTCGGCGGTGTCAACGTCGCGCACCCCCAACTCACGCAACATGGAACGGGTCGACGTGCGAAAGTCGGTAAAATCGTCGACGATCAGAAAGCTCTTTTGCCCGTACTGCAGCATCAACACGACCTGCCTTGGAATGATTGAAAAATCGCGCGAGGCGATGCCACCGATCGCTGTATCGGCAGCCGGTCGGGAAAGATGAGGGGTAGAGCATTGCCGGCCACAAACCATGGCCTCACGCCATCACTTTAGCGGGCAATGAACTACGGGGCCAGCTTCAAGCCAGCAGCCCCAGGGATTTGGCCTTGGCCACCGCCTGGGTACGCCGCTCCACGCCCAGCTTGCTGTTGATATGGCTGGCGTGGGTTTTTACCGTGTGCAGGGAAATGAACAGGCGCTCGCTGATCTGCTGGTTGGAGCAACCTTGGGCGATCAGCTCGAGCACAGCCAGTTCGCGACCGCTCAACGCCTCACCGGTCCCGGCGCCCGCACTTGGCAGTGGCGGCAGGCGTTTGAGCAGTTCTGCCTGAACCGGGCAATGGCTTCCTGACTGCAGCTGCTCGTGAAGCCATTGCGGGTGCTTTTCCAACAGCGCCTGGAAGGGCTGCAGCACACCGCCGCGAGCTGCCTCCAGCAGCGGTGGCAACAATTGCGCCGCCTGGCCGTGCCGGCCTTCGTCCAGCAACAACACCAGCCATTGGCTCAGAGCACTGACGGCAAGCATCATGCCGCCACTGGCCTGGCCATGCTCGGCCAGGCCAACCAGGCGTTTGACGGCGTCATCACGACGTGACTGAACACGCTCGAGCAACGCTTGTTGCAAGGCAATGTGCAGCGGCAGCAGCGGGTGAAACTCTGGCGCTGCCGCCGGCTGCTCACCGCCATAGGTCTGGCCCAGGCGTAGCAGCCACGACTCGGCCAGGTCGGTGCGGCCCTGGGCCAACCACAGTTCGCATTTGACCAAGGTGATCATGGCCAAGTAATAGACCGGCGGCACGTCCCAGATGTGCATCAGCCGCTCAGCCTCGGCCAGCTCGGCAAAAGCCTCGGCAAAGTGCCCTTCCCGGCCATCGAGCGTGGCAATCACGCAATGGCCGATAAGCACGCTGATATCCCGACAGGCCCGCGCCTCACCCAGCCCTGCGCGCAAGCGTGCACGGCCTTGGGCCGGTTGCAGGCGCGAGACCAGCAGGTAGCCTTCATACAGCGTCAGGCGTGCGCGCACGGCATACAGGCGCTGCGCCGAAAGCCCTTGCAGGCGCTGCAAGCCTTGGCGCACTTCGTCCAGGGCGCGCAGCACTTCGCCACGGGCGTGTAGCACCCGTGCGCGGTCGTAATGGGCCAACGCCTCGAACAACGGGTTGCCAACCCGCTGAGCCAGCTCCAGCGCCTCACGATTCCACCCGCGTGCGCGCCAGAAGTCGCCATCGGCAATGGCCAGGTTGGACAGTGTCGACAAACACACCAGGCGTTGGCCATAACGCTTGCTCGGCAAGCTCTGCAACGCTTCGCCGCAATAGGCCAGGGTGCGCTCGCGGTCACCCCGGCCACGGGCGATGACCCCGCTCAGTGCCAGCCACTGCGCCAGCATCGACTTTTGCGCGGTCGCCGAGGGCGCGGGCAGGAAGCGGCTGAGGTAACCGGCCAGCTCTTCGGCCGCGTCCAGCTGACAAGCCAGGCCCAACGCCCAGCTGTACAGCACGATCAACCGCGGCGTACTGATCAACAGGCTGTCGGGCAGGTCCATCTTCCAGCGCAGCAGCATGCCGACGTTCTGTTCGGCCAGCAGTTGTTCCTCGGACAGGCTCTGCACCAGGTCGGCGGCGACATCGAGGTGGCCGGCACGCAGCGCCTGCTCCACCGCCTCGTCCAGCAGCCCCTGGGCTTCGAACCAGCGGCACGCGCGCAGGTGCAGGCCGGCCAGTGGTTCGCTGGCCTGGCGGCTGCGCAGCAAGTCGGAGAACAAGTGGTGATAACGGAACCATTGACCATGCTCGTCCAGCGGCACCAGGAACACCTGGTGCGCCTGCAGGAAGCGCAGGATCGCGGCGCTGTCGTGAGCGCCGCGCACGGCGTCGCACAGCGAGGCACAGAAGCGCTCCTGGCAGGCGGTTTCGTACAGGAAGGCCTGTACATCCGCGGGTAGCATGTCGATGACTTCTTCGAGCAGGTAGTCGCGGATCAGGCCCTCGCCACCGTGCAGCGCCTGGGGCAAGGCCTGTTCGTCAGCGCTGTCGCTGGCCGCCAGCTGCCAGAAGCGCAGCCCGGCCACCCAGCCGTCGCTGCGCTGGATCAGGTTATCAAGCGCCTGGCCACGCAGCCCGGTGGGCTGGCGGCCGATTACCGCCAAAGACTCCTCGGGGGTGAGGCGCAGTTCCTGTTCGTTGAGCTCGACCAGTTGCCGTGACAGGCGCAGGCGCGCCAGGTGCCAGTCTGGACGTTGTCGGCTAGTGACCAGCAACACCAGGCCGGGAGGCAAGTGATTGAGGAAGAACTGCAGGCACCGGTCAAGTACCGGCCCCTGGGCCAAGTGATAGTCGTCCAGCACCAGCAGCAAGGGCGTATCGGCTTGCAGGTAAAGCGCCAGCTCGTCGAGCAGGCCGTCGAGCCATTCTTCGAAGGCGAACGGCTGGTGGCGCTGGCGCATCTTCAGCAGGCCCATGGCCTGGCCGCCAAGTGCCGGGCAGTACTGTTGCAGGCCTTCGAGCAGCCGCTCGAGGAAGCGTCCAGGGTCGGCATCGCGCTGGCTCAGGCCCAGCCACAGGCTGCGCCAGTGCTCGGGCAGTGCTTCGCAGAATTCGATGGCCAAGGAGCTTTTACCAAAACCTGCCGGCGCATTGACCAGCAGCAGGCGCCCGCCCAAACCGGCATTCAGCCGCTGGCACAAGCGCACGCGCGGCACATGGCCATCCGGCAGGGGCGGCCGGAAGAAACGCCCGTCCAGCAGGCCCAGGGCCTGACTGGCGAATCCATGCGTACGGGACAGATCAGTCATGGCCGGCTCATTCTGGGTGGAAGACTACGGCATATGGATGCTTGCGAGACTAGCCGTTAACGCGGCGCATTTGAAGATGATGGGAACAATTGCCTCAGAAAAGACTGCGACAAAAAGCAACATGGCCGATGGACAAGGGCTGGAACGAGGGTTTGGAGAGGTATTCAGCAGGTTGATTGCCTGGCCCGCGAAAAGCCAGGAGCAGGAAAACAAAAAAACGCCCCGGCAAGCCGGGGCGTTCTGGGGATCACACAGCGTCGAGTGCGTTCAGCTTAGCGAATACCCGACTGGCGCAGCGCTGCTGGCTGGAAGTCGGCCTTGCTGGCGCTGAAGCCGAAGTCGTACGCACGCTTCTCTTCGTTCTTCATGCCCAGGGCCAGGTAACGACCGGACTGCAGGTCATAGATGGCTTCCAGGGTGTACCAGGGTACCTCGACGTTGTAGTAGGCCTGGGCATGCGCCTCGGACACGCGCCACAGCTGGCCACGGCCGTCGTACTGGTCGATCACCGCAGCCTGCCAGGTGTCCTCGTCGATATAGAAGTCGCGCTTGGCATAGATATGCCGCTGGCCCGGCTTGAGCGTTGCGACCACATGCCAGACGCGGCGCAGCTCGTAACGAGTCAGGTCCTGGTTGATGTGCCCGGCCTTGATGATGTCAGCGTACTTGAGCTTGGGGTCATCGAGCTTGAAGGCGTTGGAGGCGATGTACAGCTCCTTCTTGCCTTCCAGCTTCCAGTCATAGCGGTCTGGCGCGCCGTTGAACATGTCCAGGTTGTCTGAAGTTCGCAGGCCGTCCGCGGCAGTACCCGGGCCGTCGTACGACACTTGCGGCGCCTGGCGCACGCGGCGCTGGCCGGCGTTGTAGATCCACGCCTTGCGCGGCTCCTTCACCTGGTCAAGGGTTTCATGGACCAGCAGCACGGTACCGGCCAGGCGCGCGGGTGCGGTCACTTCCTGCTTGAAGTAGAACAGGATGTTGCCCGGGTTGTTCGGGTCGTAATCCTTCATCTTGTCGCGGAAGACGAACTGGTCAGAGAAATACACCGGGTTGAACGAGCCGTTCTGCTGCGGCGTGGCCTGGGTCACCAGGCGGCTGACGCTGCCGCCGCGGTAGCGGGTGATGTGGTTCCAGATCACTTCCAGGCCGGTTTTCGGGATGGGGAACGGCACGGCGGTGCGGAAATTGTTCAGGCCGTTGCCGCCCTCCACCAAGGTGGTCTTGGTGGCGTTTTCCTTGATGGCGGCGAATACATCGGCAGGCACCGTGGAACCGCGGTGGGTCTTGAATACCGGGATCTTGAAGGTGTCGGGGTAACGCTTGAGCATCGCCAACTGGCCCGGCGAAAGCTTGTCCTTGTACTGCTCGGCGTTCTGGGCGGTGATGGTGAACAGCGGCTTTTCACTGCCGTACGGGTCGGCCAGGAAGCCCTTGCCGTCGACACTGCCTGCGGTCTTCGACAGCGGCTCCCATGGCCCGATCGATCCATCGGCGTTACCGGCCTTCTCGGCACCCATCGGGGTCAAGGTGCTGCCCAGCTTGGCCGCCTCGTCGGCGGATACCGCAGCCATGACGCTGGTCGCCAGCAGGGACAGGCCCAGCACACCGGCTTGCAGCAGACTTCTGGTCTTGTTCATGTCTTGTCGTCCTGGATCTGTGTGCTTAGAAGTTCACGCCGAAGCTGAGCGCAACAAAGTCGCGGTCATCCACGGTGCTGTACTTGCCGTCGAAGAAGTTGGTGTACGACAGGCTAGCCGTGTAGGTGTTCTGGTACTCGGCGTCCAGGCCCAGGCTGACCGCCTTGCGGCCTTCCTCGAAGTTGCCGCCAGGGCCAGGCGAGTAGCCGGAAACGTCATGCGACCAGGCCACGCTTGGCTTGAGGTTGACCCCGGCGAACACGTCGTTGTAGTCCCAGATGACGCGAGCCCGGTAGCCCCACGAGGTGCTGGTGGTGTAGCCGTCGTTCTCGCACTTGCGGTTCAGGTTGGTGGTCGATGCACCGGCACCGGCACCGCCGATGGTGCTGCCGTTGAGTGCCTGGCAGGTATCTGCACCACCGGTGGAAGGCAGTGGGCCGGGGCCGAATACCGGGTCGCGACCGTAGCGAGTATCGTGGGCGTTCTCCAGGCCGCCCACGTGGGTGACACCCACCTCGCCCACCACCGTCATGCGGCTGGCGCCCATCACCTGGTCAAAGAAGTGCGTGAGGGTAGTCTGGAACTGGGTGATTTCCTTGCGGCGATAGCCGTGAAGGTCCTGGCCAGGAGTACCGGTCAACAGCGAAGCGTTGGTCAGTGCGCCGCCCAACGGACGAACACCGGCAAACAGGATATCGGTGGTGTTCAACTGCACCGGGGCGTTGGGCCGGTAGCTGATTTCGCCGCTCCATGCGGTGCCGGTTGGCAACGTGGTGGAGAAGCTCAAGCCGTACAGACGAATGTCTTCCGGGTACTCGACGAAGTATTGCGAGTTACCCGCCACGATCAGTGGCGCCAAGGCCCGCAGCTGCGCCGGCAGGCCAGCGATACCGGAGAACACCGAAGCCGGTGCGCCGGTGGCGCTGAAGATCGGGGCACGGCTGTGGTAGTTCATGAAGTAGGCACCGAACTCGGTGTCCAGCGGCTCGAACATGTAGCGCATGGCCATACCGAATTGCCCGCTGTCGCGTGCATCGCGGTCGGCGCCACGGCGCACCATCACGCCCTCTTCGTTGATGTTCACGCCTTGGGTGGCGAGAAACTGCTGAGCCGCACCCGGCACTGTCCGGCTGCTGTTGAGTACGCGCAGGTTATCGGTGCAACCGTCTGCGATGATGTCCGGCTGCGAGAAGAACGTACCGCAGTTATCAACAACCGTCTGGTCCCACTCGATCTGATAGAAGGCCTCGGCCGACAGGTTGTCGGTAAGGCTTTGCGAGATATAGAACATGTTGACCGGGATCAGGCCTTCCTTGATCTCGGCCCCAGGGCGGCGGAACGCCGACACGTCGATGGGGTTGATCGAGTTGATGCCGCCGCCGATGAAGGTACTTTCGCCCCAGCTCACCACCTGCTTGCCGAAGCGTACCGAGCCCGGCTGATCGCCGATGGAATAATTGTGGTACACGAAGGCGTCGAGCAACTCGGCACCGGACGACTTGGCGCCTTCCTTGCGGTTGGAGTCACTGATGTCCTTGAACTCGCGGCCTTCGTCCTTCAGCTCGAAGTCGTACCAGTACTTGCCGCGCACGAACACGCCGGTATCGCCGTACTTCAGTTCCAGGTCATGGATGCCCTTGAAGATTTTCGAGAAGGTTTCGCCCTTCTTGAAGTTAAGGTGGCCATCGTCGGAGGTCTGCGACAGGCCCTTGCCGCCGTTGTTCACCCCGATCAGGTTCTTGTTGGGGTTGGCGGTCGACCAGCTGGCGCCGATGGAGAGCGACGAGTCGAACTGGCCTTCGATTTCACCGATGTTGAAACTGACAGCGAAAGCAGGACTTGCGAGCGTGGAAGCAAGGCTGACCGCCAAGGGCAACTTGGCCCGGCGCCAGAACAGGTTTGCAGATTTCATCGACGCTACTCCATGTACTTTATTGTTATGGCAGTGAGTCCTTTCAAGAACGGCCCGAGCGACCGGTTTGCAGGCTTTGACCTGCGGCGACACGGCTTGCGCGTGTCGCCGTCCCCCATTCCTGAAAATCCCCTGGCCCCGACTATAGCCAGCAAGGCACAGGCGCTTGATCCCTCTAAAGTGTGATTTGCGCTCCATGCCGCCAACTCGCTGTAAATGTGCTCCGTTTGCGCGTTGGCAGTGCATTAGGATGGCGCATTTTCGCCATTTGGCAAGGCGCCAGACCCTCTAGCATGCGGGTCGCGTTCCGACGTGCGCGACCCGCATGGCGGTCACAGCGTGGACAGGAACGCGCTGTTGCTGGCCTGCCATTGGACGATGTCCTGGCGGATGCGTTTCTTGTCGAGCTTGCCGACACTGGTCTTGGGAATTTCAGTAACAACGGCGATCTGGCTTGGAATTGCCCATTTGTTGATGTGACCTTCCTCGACAAATGGCTTGAGGTGTTCCTTCAATGCCTTGGCGTCGATGGCCTGGCCATCGCGCACCACCAGCAGGGCAAACGGCCGCTCACCCCATTGCGGGTCGGCCACTCCCACCACCGCCACTTCGCGCACGGCAGGATGGCGGCTGATCAAGTCTTCCAGGTCGAGCGAGGAGATCCACTCGCCTCCCGTCTTGATCACATCCTTGATGCGGTCGCGGATGTCGATGTAGCCCATGCCGTCGAGGGTGGCGACATCTCCGGTGTGTAGCCAGCCGCCCTGCCACAGCTCCTCGCTTTTTTCCGGCTCCTTGAAGTAGCCCATGGTCAGCCAAGGGGCTCGTAGCACCAGCTCGCCCTGGGTTTCGCCATCGGCGGGCAGGAAGTTGCCGTCGCCGTCGACGATGGCTGCCTCGACCAGCGGGACCGGCACACCGGCCTTGATGCGGTACGTGATGCGCTCGTCCTCGCTCCCGGCCTGCAGTTCGTCGTTCAGGTGCGCGGCGGAAATCAGCGGGCAGGTTTCGGACATGCCATACGCCGCGGTCAGCTGAATGCCGCGAGCCAGCGCAGCCTGGTACAGCGAACGGTTGAGCGAACTGCCGCCGATGATGATTTTCCAGCCGGCGAAATCCTGGCCTTGGGCGTTCGGGCAGTTGAGCAGCATTTGCAGGATGGTCGGCACACAATGGGAGAAGGTGACCTTCTCTTCGCGCCACAGCCTGACCAGCATGTCTGGCTCGTAGCGGCCAGGGTAGACCTGCTTCATGCCAAGCATGGTGGCGGCGTAGGGGATGCCCCAGGCATGAACGTGGAACATCGGCGTGATCGGCATGTACACATCATTACTGCCCAACAGGCGCACGCTGTCGATACTGCCGGTCACCGAGGCTTCGGCCAACGTATGCAGCACCAGTTGCCGGTGGCTGAAATACACACCCTTGGGGTTGCCGGTGGTGCCGGTGGTGTAGAAGGTGGTGGCCACCGAGTTTTCGTCGAAGTCCTGGAAGTCGTAGCGCGGGCTGGCGGCGGCCAGCAGTTGCTCGTATTCGCCGACCAGGTTGGGCAGCTCGGCAGTTTTGTCCGGGCCATCGGTCAGCAGCAGGGTCTTGTCGACGGTGGTCAACTGCCCGGCAATGCCTTGGTAGAGGCCGACGAAGTCACTATTGACCAGCACCACGCGGTCTTCGGCATGGTTCATGGTGTAGAGGATTTGCTCGGGCGACAAGCGTACGTTGATGGTGTGCACCACTGCACCGATCATCGGGATGGCGAACATACACTCCAGGTAGCGGTGGCTGTCCCAGTCCATCACCGCCACGGTGTCACCGGCCTTGACCCCGGCCTCGGTCAGCACGTTGGCCAAGCGGGCGATGCGCTCGTTGAGCTGTGGATAAGTGAGCCGAATCTGATCGCGGTAGACGATTTCACGGGTCTTTTCATAGCGGCTGCCAGACATCAGCAGGCGCTTGATCAGCAATGGGTAGGCGTAGGCGCCCTCGGCGGGCTTGATGATGCGAGTCTGCAACATGGGTATCCCTTTTCTGAAAAGCGGGCCGGACAAGTCTGGGGTTTACTGTAGTTCGCCAATGTGACGGCTAAATCAGCCGAAGGAATGATTTGCCTGGCAAAGGTATGAGTGGCGGGCGTTGACGTGTGGTAACCGCGGGCTAGACACTGCGCCGTGACACCGACATTCCGCCCTGCCCTCCGGAGAGCCCCAATGCCCAGCCCGCGTCGCGCCGTGTTTCTCGATCACCAGTCCCTGGACCTTGGCGACCTCGACCTCTCGCCCTTGCAGCAGCAGTTCGACGAGTTCGAGTTGTTCGCCGCCACCCGCCCCGAGCAAGTGGCTGAACGCCTGCAGGGCGCCGTGGCCGTGGTCAGCAACAAGGTCATGCTCGACGCCGCAACGCTGGCCGCCAACCCGCAACTGAAGCTGATCCTGGTGGCCGCCACGGGCACCAACAATGTCGACCTGGCCGCCGCCCGCGCCCAGGGCATCACCGTGTGCAACTGCCAGGGCTACGGCACGCCCTCGGTCGCCCAGCACACGCTGGCCCTGTTACTGGCGCTGGCCACCCGGCTGTGCGACTACAACCAGGCGGTGGCCGAAGGCCGGTGGGCCAAGGCCAGCCAGTTCTGCCTGCTGGACTTCCCTATCGTCGAGCTGGAGGGCAAGACCCTTGGCCTGCTCGGCCACGGTGAGCTGGGCGGCGCGGTGGCACGGCTGGCCGAAGCGTTCGGCATGCGCGTGCTCAGCGGGCAGATCCCCGGCCGGCCGGAACGCGCCGACCGCCTGCCGCTGGCCGAGCTGCTGCCGCAAGTCGACGCGCTGACCCTGCATTGCCCGCTGAACGAGCACACCCGGCACATGCTCGGTGCCCGCGAGCTGGCCCTGCTCAAACCCGGTGCGCTGGTAGTCAACACCGCCCGTGGCGGCCTGATCGATGAACAGGCCCTGGCCGACGCTCTGCGCAGCGGCCACCTGGGCGGCGCCGCCACCGATGTATTGAGCGTAGAGCCTCCGGTCAATGGCAACCCGTTGCTCGAGCCCGGCATCCCACGCCTGATCATCACCCCACACAGCGCCTGGGGCGCAGTGGAGTCGCGCCAGCGCATCGTCGGCCAGCTCAGCGAGAACGCTCAGGGCTTCTTCGCCGGGCAGCCCCGCCGCGTGGTCAGCTGAGCCCAGCGCCTGCCTCTGCTACACTGCGCCACTTTTTCCAGGAGGCGTCGTCCATGGACCCGCGCAGTGAAGTGTTGCTCCGCCAGGCAGAGCTGTTCCAGGGGCCGCTGCTGCTCGCTGGCGCCCCCGCCGACGACTTGCTCGGCCAGTTGCCCCAGGCCCAGGCCTGGACCTGGCATGCCGGCGATCAGGCCATGCTCGACAGCCGTTTCGCCGGTCGCAGCCATTATGCGGTGGCACCTCCAGCTGCGGCTTTTGACAGCGCCGTGCTGTTCCTGCCCAAATCCCGCGAGCTGGCAGCCTACCTGCTCAATGCCCTGGCCGCGCGCCTGGCTGGCCGTGAGCTGTACCTGGTCGGAGAAAAGCGCGGCGGTATCGAAGGCGCAGCCAAGCAGTTGCAGGCCTTCGGCAAGCCGCGCAAGCTCGACAGCGCCCGCCATTGCCAGCTCTGGCAGGTGACCGTCGAACACGCGCCCGAGGCCAAGCCCCTGGAAACCCTGGCCGAGCGCTTCGAGTTGGCCCTGGAAGACGGCCCGCTGCAAGTGGTCAGCCTGCCCGGGGTGTTCAGCCACGGCCGCCTCGACCGGGGCACCGCGCTGCTGCTCAAGCACCTGGATGGCCTGCCCAGCGGGCACGTGCTGGACTTTGGCTGCGGTGCCGGGGTGCTGGGCGCAACGGTCAAACGCCGTTACCCGCAAAACCGGGTGACACTGTTGGACGTGGATGCCTTCGCCGTGGCCGCCAGCCGCCTGACATTGGCCGCCAATGGCCTGGAGGGTGAGGTGATCAGCGGTGACGGCATCGACGCGGCGCCAACCGGGTTGAGCCTGATCCTGAGCAACCCACCGTTCCACACCGGGGTTCACACCAACTACCAGGCCTCGGAAAACTTGCTGAAAAAATCGGCCGATCATCTGCAAAAAGGCGGCGAAATGCGCCTGGTAGCCAATAGCTTCCTGCGCTACCAGCCGCTGATCGAAGGGGCGTTGGGCAACTGCCAGGTACGCGAAGAGGCGGATGGCTTCCGTATCTACCAGGCCACGCACGGATAAAAACAGCGCTTGCCCAAAGCGTTTTACCGAGGCAGAATCCGCACCGTCCTAGGGGAGTAGTCTCCCGCGAGCACCCAGCTCGCCCGGTACGCGTCAACATACTTGGTCCACAGACCATGGCGCGTGCGACCCCCATGCGAGCCTGCATGGAGAGATCCGCATAGACGGATACGGGGTTTGACAAGACCTATGACACGCACACCTTACCCGGGGCGGGGAGGCTGTACGTGTCATAGCCGTGTCGACCCGCCCCCGTAGGAATCCTGATGCTGGAATCTCTGTTGGTCCCCACCGCTATCGTTGCTCTCGCCGAAATCGGCGACAAGACGCAACTGCTCGCGCTCATTCTCGCTGCCCGTTTCCGCAAGCCATGGCCGATCATCGCCGGCATCATCGCCGCCACCCTGGCCAACCATGCCGCCGCCGGTGCCGTTGGCGCGTGGGTCGGCAGTTTCTTCAGTGATTCGGCACTGCACTGGATCCTGGCTGCGAGCTTTACCGCTACGGCGCTGTGGACCCTGGTGCCGGACAAGATGGACGACGACGAGAACCCGGCACGCCGCTTCGGGCCATTCCTGACCACGCTGATTGCATTCTTCCTGGCGGAGATCGGCGACAAGACCCAGGTCGCCACGGTGATGCTGGCTGCACAGTACCCGCACCTGATCATGGTCATCATCGGTACCACCCTCGGCATGCTGATTGCCAACGTGCCGGTGGTGCTGGCGGGTAACTTCGCGGCCGACAAGCTGCCATTGACGTTGATTCGCCGCCTGGCGGCCACGGCGTTCTTCGTGCTGGCGATCGTGGCCGTCTACTCGGCGATGAAGGCCAGTGGCTGGATTGGGTAACATGAAAAGGGGGGCGCTTGGCGCCCCCACGATTCAAGCGATTACTGCTTGGCCGCAGCCTGATACAGCGGCATCACCTTCGGAATCGCCGCCTGCAATGAAGCAATGCGGCTATCGGACGCCGGGTGAGTGCTCATGAACTCGGGCGGCGCCCCTTCGGAGGCCTTGCTCATCTTGTTCCACAGCGTGATCGCGGCGTTCGGGTCGTAGCCGGCACGCGCCGACAGTTCCAGGCCAATCAGGTCGGCCTCGTTTTCGTTGGCCCGGCTGTTGGGCAGGGTCATGGCGTAGTTCACCACCGTGTCGGCCATCGCCATGCTGCTCTGGCCGAGGCCGAAGATGGCACCGGCACCCTGGCGGGCCATTTCCACACCGTACGCCTTGGACATGGCTTCACGGCTGTGTTCACGCAGGGCATGGGCGATCTCGTGGCCCACTACGGCGGCAATTTCCGCGTCGGTGAGCTTGAGCTGATCGATCAGGCCGGTGTAGACGATGATCTTGCCGCCAGGGCCGCAGTTGGCGTTCAGCTCATCACTCTTGATCACGTTGACTTGCCAGTCCCACTGTGCGGCATCCGGGCGGAACTTGGGCGTCTGGGCGATCAGGCGATTGGCGATTGCCTGCACACGCTTGGCATCGGCGCTGGACTTGTCGAGCACACCCTTGCTCGAGGCTTCACCCAGGGTCTGCTGGTACGACTGGGCGTACATCTGGTTGACCTCATCGGTCGAGAGCATGCTGAACATGTACTGCTGGCGCTCGACGCCGACAGCACCGCCGCTGGTGGTGTTCACCGCCTGGCAGCCGGCCAGCAGGATGCCAGCACTCAAAAGGCTGACGACAAAAGACTTACGCATGAAAACACTCCCTTTTTACATGCGCCGTATCCTAGGCCGAGTCGCCAGTAGCCGCTATAGCCGCAGGGAAGATTTTCGTCGCCTGCATTGGCCTCAGCCGCGAACAGCCCGGGGCAGGCAGGACCTCAGGCCGGGGTCAGACACTCCGGCGCATCCAGCTTGGGATCATTGACGAAAGTCGCCAAGGCCCGCTCGCGCAGTTGGCCCGGCGGGCTGGCCAGCAGTTCATGCAAACGGGTAACCGGCGTATCCGGGTCGAGCCAGGCCGCCTGCCCCGCTTCGTCAAGGATCAGCGGCCGGCGCTGGTTCATGGCGGCCTGGGTCACCACCGCGCAGCTCAGCCACACTTGGTCCTGCACCGGGTAGGCCTCCCAGACAGCAGCAAAATACAGCGAGGCGCCCTCCCCCGGCGTCAGCCAATAGGGGCGCTTGCGCACGGTACCCCGCCACTCGTAAAAACCGTTGGCCGGCATCAGGCAACGGCGCTGGCGAAACGCCTCGCGGAACATGGGTTGCTCGGCCAACGTTTCGGCACGGGCATGGGCAGGGGTGCGGGACAGGTCGGTAAGCCAGGCCGGGGTCAGCCCCCAGCGTGCCTTGGCCAACTGCTGCTGGCCGTCGAGCTGGCGCTGGATCAGCACCGACGCCCCGGGCGCAATATTCCATTGGGCCGGCTGGCCTGCGGGAAAGCCCGGCAGACTGGCAAGGGCCTGGGGCCAGCGAAACAGGGCGTAACGTCCACACATGGGCGAATTCAGAACCTAGCAGATCAAGGTACCGGGGAAACTCTCCGGTTCGTCGCCAACCAGTGGCTGGGCACCATTGTACGCATCGATCAGCTGCCGTGCGTACTCGGCCTGCTCATCCGCCACCGCTAGGCCGAGCAGGCCTTGCACAGGCAGTTCGCCCACAGCGCCCATCAAGTCACGGCCCATCAATTGCACGTCGATGCCCTCGCTGGCCAGCATGCCCACAAGCATTTCGGCTTCAAGCAGGTTTTCCGGTTCGTAGATCCGCCGCATCAGTCGTTCTCGCCAAAAACATCCAGCATCCACTCCTCGCCATGAACCTGCAGCACGAAGCGGATAGGTTTGCAGCATACCTGACAATCCTCGATGTACTCCTGATCGCCACCGGACAGGTCCACCGTGGTTTCGACTTCTTCGCCACAATAAGGGCAATCGTAGAACGCAATTTCAAGCATCGCGGCCTCCGGGGTGACTTATGCGTATAATTGCCGGTCTGTTTGAAGGGCCTGTGTGCGTCCGAGCCGTTTTTCGGAGCCCGCCCCTACCTTATTACCCTAGCCGTTTCCAACAAGAGAGCATGATGGGCGAATTCGATGCCATCCGACCGTACGACGATGCTGAGGTCCCTGCCGTTCTGGCACGCCTGCTCAGCGACCCGGCATTCCTCGATATCCTCACCCACTTTCGCTTCCCGCGCGCGGCCGGAGCTCTCGGCTGGTTGCTCAAGCCGCTGATCGCCCGACGCCTGCGCAAGGAATTCGCCGGTGTCACCTGCGTTTCGACCTTGCAGGACAAAGTCGAGTACTACGTCGACCAGACCATCGATCGCGCCACCGACGGCGTCACTTATTCGGGCGTGGAACAGCTCAAGGCCGGTACCGCCTATCTGTTCCTGGCCAACCACCGCGACATCGTCATGGACCCGGCGTTCGTCAACTACGCGGTGTACCACGCAGGCTTGCCCACCCCACGCATCGCCATCGGTGACAACCTGCTGCAAAAGCCGTTCGTCAGCGACATGATGCGCCTGAACAAGAGCTTCATCGTGCACCGCTCGATCAGTGGGCGCCGGGAAAAGCTCGCTGCCTACCAGTTGCTCTCGGCCTACATCAATCACTCGATCCGCAATGACGCGACCTCGATCTGGATTGCCCAGGCTGAAGGCCGGGCCAAGGACGGTGATGATCGAACCGACTCGGCGATCCTCAAGATGTTCCACATGAGCCGCAAGGACGAGGCGTTCGGGGCAGTTATCCAGAGCCTGAACCTGACCCCGGTATCGATCAGCTACGAATACGACCCATGCGACCAGGCCAAGGCCCGCGAGCTGTACATCCGCGCCACCACCGGCACCTACAAGAAGGCACCGGGCGAGGACGACAACAGCATTGCCAAGGGCATTACCGGCTACAAAGGGCGGGTGCACATCAACTTTGCCCCCCCGGTGACCGAGTACTACGAGGACACCAAGCAGCTGGCGGCGGAAATCGACCGGCAAATTCTGGGTGGCTACCGGTTGTTCCCGGTGCACTACCTGGCCTATGCGATGTGGGAAGGCAAGGACGAAGCCCTGCAAGTGCCGCGGGCGGAGAAGGTGTTCCCGGCGGACGAACTGGCCAAAGCCAAGGAAGAATGGCAGCGCCGGCTGGATGCCTGCCCTGAAGAGCAGCGTCCGTACCTGGTGCTGCAGTATGCGACGCCGGTGCGTAACCAGTATCAGGTCAAGCAGCAGGCGCCGGTAGCCTGACAGATACCGGGGCTGCTGTGCGGCCCCGGAATTTCAGAGCCAGGTACTGAACCAGGACAGCAGCAACGCCATCGCCAGGCAAGCAAACCCAAGAATATAAAAGTACTTGGGCACCCGCAGGTCGAACGCATCCACCAGCCCTTCCTCCAGTGCCAGGCTCTCGCGGGTTTCGGCCTCGCGCCGCCGTGCGCTGTGCAGCAGCAACCCGCCCGGGCAGGTCAGCAGCAGCGCCAGTACGTTGATCAGCTTGGTAGGATGGGCGGCCAGGAACCCCCAGAGCACTTGCAAGGACATCACGCAACCTCGGTGAAAGCGACGGCAAAGGCCCGCATTCTACCCAACTCGCCCCGTGGCGCCCGGCCTTGGCGACAAACTGTCATTAAATTTCATCTGTCATCCGCTCGTCATCTGAGCAGGCCACCCTGTCGGCCTTTTCATGACACGGAGCTTGTCCATGCTGCACGCCGAAAACCAGGACCGCCTCTACCTCGTTGCCCAGAGCGATGAACAACAGGCGCTGATCGATGGTTTTGCCATCAATGTGCAGGACCGTCAGTGGCTGGTCTACTGTGCGCTGGGCGGGCATGCGCATGAGGATTTGCCGGAGGTGGATGCCAGCACCGGCTTCAGCCTGCTGGATTTCCACATAGCAGCAGCGTGAGCCTGTACCGACGAAGAGGCCGGTACAGGCAACAACACGCTTACTGGCCGAGCACCTGGCCGATGGTCGGGTCTTTGAACAAGCGGGTCAGTGCATCGCTCAGCACATCGCCAACCAGCTGGGTGTTGGTGTCCTGGTTCGGCGCCATGCCGAAACGCTGGTCCAGCGAAGCACCGTAACGGCCGTTGTAGCTGCGGCCGCCGTTTTTCACATCTGCACGGAACGTGGCGCCAATGGTGGCCTCGGTCACATAGAGGTTGTCTTTCGGCGACTGATACTTCAGCTCTGCCAGGGTCACGGTCAGCTGCGGTGCGTTGTAGGCGTTCGGCGTCGGGGTGAAGCCGAGCAGGCGCACAGCAGCCTCGGCCTGGGCCTGCAGCTTGGGCACGATGTCGTTACCGCTGACACTGATGGTGCTGGTTTCGGGGTACATGCCACCGCGGGTGCCCAGGGACTGCGATGGGCGGCCGTCAACCACCCGGACCACCACCGGCTGGCCGTGGCCGACCGGGGCCAACTGGGCCTTGAGCGTGGGTTGCGGGTTGAGTTGTTGCGGGCTGTGGGCACAACCGACCAGGCTAAGGCTGGCCACGGCAAGCAAACCGAACAACAGACGTTGCAACATGCGCGTTTCTCCAGAAAATGCGGCTAAGGGGCACAGTATACCTAGCCTGATATCGACCAGTCATCGGTCCGAACCGCTTGTCACAATCGTTTCATGGCCGCGCCCGTATCCTTGCACCAAGCCCTAACGCAAAGGACCCGTCGCCATGGCCTCGCTCTGGACCCTGCTCTTCCAACGCCCGCGCCACAACGTTTACGCCCGCCTCGATGGACAAGGCAGATGCCTGGCCTTCAAGCAATGCACCCAGGCCCCCAGCGGCAGCGGCTGGGTGCAGATCGGCGAAATTCAGCTGGCCTGGCTGGGCCGCGAACTGCCCGCCAGCGCCCGGGTTTGCGCCCGCGCAAGCCGCCGCTGGCACCAGCGCATCCTCGCGGCCTGACAAACGCTGCAATAAAAACCACGAATGGCGACATTTCTGCCCGCGACATCGCTATAATCTCCCCCCGATTATAAGGACGTCTCCTGATCGGGCCCCGCATTCGCCGATTGACCCCGGCAACTTCACCGCTTAGCCCACAGAGAGCCTTCCACTCAGGTCTTGCATCGGCTGTCGTGCCTGCTTTTCCGGCCCTTCACACTGCATGAACCTGCGGGTTGCCATCGCGCAGTCCCCTTTTGAGGTTCACGTCTCCAAAAGAGCGTGAAAAAACGGTTTTCACAACTTCACAAGAGTGTGGCGAGCAAATGAACAGTCTGGCATGTGCAAAAGCGGCAGATGTTTCCCGAACAGCCCTGAACAGGCGGCAAATACGCTCATCGCGCATGAGTGTCTGAACCGTTCCATAACGCACGCACGACACCTTGACCATAAGTCGAATTGCCGCACCTGTGGCAAACGGCGTTCAATACCTGAACCCGAAGACTGATTGGCGGTGTCCGCGGAAGTTGAAAGAACTGCGAAAAGTCGGACATGGCGACCCTGGCGAACCCAGGTCCTATGCTGTCAATTAGGTAGCTGTAGATTGTGGAGACGCGTTAAATGGCGCAGAACGAATCGGTTGATGTGGTACTGGTAGGCGCGGGCATCATGAGTGCCACCCTGGCCGTACTGCTCAAGGAGCTTGACCCGAACCTGAAGCTTGAGGTCGTCGAGGCAATGGACTCCGGAGCCGCGGAAAGCTCCAACCCCTGGAACAACGCTGGTACCGGCCACGCCGGCCTGTGCGAGCTGAACTACACGCCGCAGGCCGCCGATGGCAGCATCGACATCAAGAAGGCCGTGCACATCAACACCCAGTTCGAGGTTTCGCGCCAGTTCTGGGCCTACCTGAGCAAGAAGGGCAACTTCGGCTCGGCGCGTGCGTTCATCAACCCTGTCCCGCACCTGAGCTACGTCGAGGGCGACAAGGGTGTTTCCTTCCTCAAGAAGCGCTTCGAGCTGCTCAAGCAGCACCACGCCTTCGCCGACATGGAATACACCGAAGACAAGGCCGTGATGAACGACTGGATGCCGCTGATGATGCCTGGCCGCCCGGCCGACCAGCATATCGCCGCAACCCGCGTGGCCAAAGGTACCGATGTCAACTTCGGCGCCCTGACCAACAAGCTGCTCAAGCTGCTGGGCGACTCGCCGGACGCGCAGGTCAAGTACAGCAAGAAAGTCGTTGGCCTGCGCCGTAATGGCAGCGGCTGGACCGTGAGCATCAAGGACGTCAACAGCGGTGGCAGCCGCGAAGTGGATGCCCGCTTTGTGTTCCTCGGCGCCGGTGGCGCGGCCCTGCCGTTGCTGCAGTTGTCCGGCATCCCGGAAAGCAAGGGCTTCGGCGGCTTCCCGGTCAGCGGCCAATGGCTGCGTTGCGACAACCCGGAAATCGTCAAGCAGCACCAGGCCAAGGTCTACAGCCAGGCCGCGGTCGGCGCCCCGCCGATGTCGGTACCGCACCTGGACACCCGCGTCGTGGACGGCAAGACTTCGCTGCTGTTCGGCCCGTATGCCGGTTTCACTACCAAGTTCCTCAAGCACGGTTCGCTGATGGACCTGCCGCTGTCGGTACGCATGGGCAACATTGGCCCAATGCTGGCCGTGGCCCGCGACAACATGGACCTGACCAAGTACCTGGTCAGCGAAGTGATGCAGTCGATGGAGCAGCGCCTGGAAGCCCTGCGTCGCTTCTATCCACAGGCCAAGGCTGAAGACTGGCGCCTGGAAGTGGCGGGTCAGCGCGTCCAGATCATCAAGAAAGACCCGAAGAAAGGCGGCGTGCTGCAGTTCGGTACCGAGCTGGTCTCGGCACAGGACGGCAGCCTGGCGGCCCTGCTCGGCGCATCGCCGGGCGCTTCGGTAACCGTATCGATCATGCTGGAACTGATCGAGCGCTGCTTCCCCGAGCAGGCCAAGGGTGCCTGGGCTGCCAAGCTCAAGGAAATCTTCCCCGCACGCGAGAAGACCCTGGCGACCGATGCTGCCCTGTACCACAAGATCAGTGCCGAAAACGACGTGGCGCTGGACCTGGCAGAAAGCAGCCCGGCGGCCAAGCATTACGCCTGAACCGCCCGCTAACGAAAAAACGCCCCTCGGGGCGTTTTTTTGTGTCTGGCGATCTATCAGCCGCGGGCGTTATCGATGATCTCGATGTACTCAGGCGCATTGCGCTGGTCGGCAATCTGCTCGACGAAGGTCTTGCCGTGCTCGTCCTTGCCATCCAGGTCCAGGCCAGCTTCGACGAAAAAGCCGACAAAGCGCTCGAAGTCATCGACGCGCAGGCCACGGTAAGCCTTGACCAGCTTGTGCAGCGACGGCGAGGTCACGCCATCGGCCGGCTCGAACTGAAGGAACGACTTGATGTAGTCGTCGCTGATTTCGTCACCGATTACCTGTTTCTTGTCTTTACGCATTGCCGACTCCAACTGGACCATCACGGAATTTCGAAGGCCGGCAGTTTACCCCTCGCAGGCTACGCGCCTCAACGCGTACGTACGGTGCCGGTGTGCAAGTCGGCCCATATATGGCCGTTGCCATACGTAAGAAACTGCACGTACAGCGTTTCGTTGCGCAACAGGTCCATGATCACCCGGTAGTCGCTAACTGGGTAATTCAGGCTCAAGGTGCGGTTTTTTTCGTCATACACCGGCTTCTTCAGGCTCTTGGCGGCTTCACCGTCGAAGGTCAGCAGCACCTGGGCGATGGTGGCCCCCTTGCTCAACGGCTTGCCTTTCAGGCGCACCTGCAGCGACGAAGTGATCGGGATCGGTTGCTGGTCGGACTGGCGCTGGGCCCCGACTACCACCGAGTAATCGGTCACTTGCAGCAGTTGCTGGCTGGTCGGCGCTTCCTGGCGCAGGGACAGGTCGTCAGGTGGCAGGAACTGGCTGTGCAGGGGTGCGGCGGCGAGTGGCAGGCTGAACGCCAACAGGAGGGGAAGAATCGCACGCATGTGAGGCTCCTTGTATGAAGGAGCACTCTAGCACGCTGTGTCTGGGCTGTACCGGCGCCATCAATCGAACTGCGCGCGCAACCAGGCCTGGTAGTCGGCTACACCCGCCTCACCCTCGCGCGGCGCCCAGTGCGCGTGCTCGCCCTCGCCTACCGGCCGGTACGGCCCAGCCTTGCACTCGAACAGGATGCTGTCGGGCTCCAGCACCACCAAGCCATGGTAGGTACCCGGCGCCAGGTCGACACCCAGGCAGTCGCCCCCAGCCTGCAGCACCCGCTTGGCAGTGACCCCGCCCTGCTCATCGAAAATCAGCAGGCCGAAGCGCCCCTTGAGCACCAGCAAGGTCTCTGCCTTGTCGGCGCTCAGGTGGCGGTGCGGTGGGATGTAGGTCGTCGGCTGCAGCCCGACCGCCATGCGATGGCACGGATCTTCCATTTCGTGGAAGGTGTGATGCTGCCGCCCGCGCGGGTTGGCAGCAGCCTTTTCGGCCAGCCCGGCGAACAGCGATTGGTCGATGAACGCAGGCTGGCGCATGATCACAGCCCCTTCACGGCGAAGATGCCGTTGGCGTTGCGCCAGTAGCCTTTGTAGTCCATGCCGTAACCGAAGATGTAGCGGTCGACGCAGGGCAGGCCCACGTAGTTGGCCTTGAGGTCCGGGCTGGCCTTGCGGTCGTGGTCCTTGTCGATCAGCACCGCAGTGTGCACCGAGCGCGCGCCGGCATGCTTGCAGAATTCGATGATGGCGCTGAGGGTGTGGCCTTCGTCGAGGATGTCGTCGACGATCAGCACGTCACGGTCGATGAACGACACTTCCGGCTTGGCCTTCCAGAACAACTCGCCGCCGCTGGTCTGGTTGCGGTAGCGGGTGGCGTGCAGGTACGAGGCTTCCAGCGGGAACTGCAGGTGGGTCAGCAGTTTGCCGGAAAAGATCAGGCCACCGTTCATTACGCAGAACACCACCGGGTTCTTGTCGTGCAGGTCTTTGCAGATCTGCTCGCCAACCTTGGCGATGGCCGCTTCGACTTCGGCTTCGGTGTACAGGCAGTCAGCTTCACGCATGACTTGACGGATATGCTCGAGATCGGCGGACATGGCGCTCTCCGGGGTGCAATTTGGAAAAGCGGGCAAAGGTACGCATCCGCTCGTCACAGATCAAGCATTTATGGACTAACGTCCAGAATGACCAGACGACAGCACAGGCTGAATAGATTAATCTAGCGCGGTTTTTTTGCCCGCCTTTCGGAGCCCCCCTATGCCCACTCGTGAGATCCGCCATCCGCTGATCCGCCACAAGCTCGGCCTGATGCGCCGTGCCGATATCAGCACCAAGAATTTTCGCGAACTCGCCCAGGAAGTCGGCGCCCTTCTGACCTATGAGGCCACCCAGGACCTGCCACTCGAAACCTACGAGATCGACGGCTGGTGTGGCAAGGTCTCGGTGGAAAAAATCGCCGGCAAGAAGATCACTGTAGTACCGATCCTGCGCGCCGGCATCGGCATGCTCGATGGCGTGCTCAGCCTGATCCCGGGTGCCAAGGTCAGCGCCGTCGGCGTTGCCCGCAACGAAGAAACCCTGGAAGCCCACACCTACCTGGAAAAGCTCGCGCCAGACATCAACCAGCGCCTGGCCCTGATCATCGACCCAATGCTGGCCACTGGCGGTTCGATGGTCGCCACCATCGACCTGCTGAAAAAGGCTGGCTGCAAAGAGATTCGCGCCATGGTGCTGGTCGCCGCGCCAGAAGGCATCGAGGTGGTGGAAAAAGCCCACCCGGACGTGAAAATCTACACCGCCTCGATCGACCAGCGCCTGAACGAGCACGGCTACATCGTGCCAGGCCTGGGCGATGCCGGTGACAAGATCTTCGGCACCAAGCAAAAGGACGCCTGACCATGCAGGACGGCTTCAACGACCCGCTCTGGCGCCAGGTCGTTTCGGGCGCGCAGATGCTTTTCGTGGCATTCGGCGCGCTGGTGCTGATGCCCCTGATCACCGGCCTGGACCCGAACGTCGCGCTGTTCACTGCCGGCATCGGCACCTTGCTGTTCCAGCTGGTCACCGGCCGTCAGGTACCGGTGTTCCTGGCGTCGAGCTTTGCCTTCATCACCCCTATCATCCTCGCCAAGGGCCAGTTCGGCCTGGCCGAGACCATGGGCGGCGTGATGGCTGCAGGCTTCGTGTACACCTTCATGGGCCTGATGGTAAAAATCAAAGGCACCGGTTTCATCGACCGCATGCTGCCGCCCGTGGTGATCGGCCCGGTAATCATCTCCATCGGCCTGGCCATGGCGCCTATCGCCGCCAACATGGCAATGGGCAAAGGTGGGGATGGTGCAGCGCTGATGCCGTACAAGACGGCCATGCTGATCTCGATGCCAGCGCTGCTGACAACCTTGATCGTTGCCGTATTCGGCAAGGGCATTTTCCGCCTGGTACCCATCATCTCCGGCGTGCTGGTGGGCTTTGCCCTGTCGTTCGCCTTTGGCGTGGTCGACACCGCCAGGATCGCTGCCGCACCGTGGCTGGAAATCCCCAATTTCACCGCCCCTGCGTTCAACTGGCAGGCCATTCTGTTCATCGTTCCGGTTGCGCTGGCGCCGGCGATCGAGCATATCGGCGGGGTGATTGCAGTGGGCAGCGTGACCGGTCGTGACTACCTGAAGAAGCCTGGCCTGCACCGGACGTTGCTGGGGGACGGCCTGGCGACCACTGCAGCCGGCCTGTTCGGCGGCCCGCCCAACACTACCTATGCCGAAGTGACCGGCGCGGTGATGCTGACCAAGAACTACAACCCGAAGATCATGACCTGGGCGGCGGTCTTCGCCATTACCCTGGCGTTCATCGGCAAGTTCGGCGCGCTGCTGCAGAGCATCCCGGTGCCGGTGATGGGCGGCATTCTGTGCCTGCTGTTCGGCTCGATCGCAGCGGTGGGCATGAACACCATGATCCGCCACAAGATCGACCTGGCCGAAGCACGCAACCTGGTGATCGTCTCGGTGACACTGGTGTTCGGTATCGGCGGCGTGCTGATCGGCAGCGGGGACGGCCCGGATGACTGGGGCCTGAAGGGCATCGCCCTGTGCGCCATTGTGGCTATTGCCCTGAACCTGATTCTGCCGGGCAATGATGGCTGGAAGCACAAGAAGCTGGATGTATAAACGGTCGGAAGGGGCCGCAAGGCGGCCCCTTCGATTCAGGCATTTTCACACATATCAGCCAACACCCTCACCCACTCCGGGTGATCATTCAGGCACGGCACAAGCACCAACTCCCGGCCACCCGCCTCGACAAACTGCTCGCTGCCACGCATGCCTATCTCTTCCAGCGTTTCGATGCAATCCGCCACAAACGCCGGGCACATCACCAGCAGCTTCTTCACACCTGCCTTGGCCAGCTCATCCAACCGCGTCTCGGTGTAGGGTTCGATCCACTTGTCCCGGCCCAGCCGCGACTGGAACGATACTGACCACTTGCCATCAGGTATGCCCATTCTCTGCGCAAAGGCTTTGGCCGTAGCCAGGCATTGCCCGCGATAGCAAACCGAACGTACTTCGGCGGTCGCTTCGTAGCAGCAATCGGCGGCACGCAGGTCGTGCTTGACCCCTTTCGGAAACAGCTTTTTCAGGTGCCGTTCCGGCAAACCATGGAAGCTCAACAGCAGGTGGTCGTAACCCGTCTCAAGGTACGGCTGGGCACTGGCAGCCAGCGCCTCGATGTACGCCGGGTGCTCGTAGAACGGCTGCAGCACACGCATCTGCAACGGCAACTGGCGCTCGCTGACTGTCTGTTTTGCCAGCTCGACCACCGTGGTCACCGTGCTGTCGGCGAACTGTGGATACAGCGGCGCCAAAGTCACCTTGCGCACACCTTGGGCGGCCAGCCGCTCCAACACATCAGGCAACGCTGGCTGGCCGTAGCGCATGGCAATTTCCACTGGGCCATGTGGCCAGTGCTCGACCATCGCGGCCTGCAGCCGACGGGTCAGCACCACCAGAGGCGAGCCCTCCTCCCACCAGATCGAAGCGTAGGCATGAGCCGATTGCTCTGGGCGCTTGATTAGGATCAGCGACACCAGCAAGCGCCGCACCGGCCACGGCAGGTCGACCACGTACGGGTCCATGAGGAACTGGTTGAGGTAGCGGCGTACATCGGCCACCGAGGTGGAGGCCGGGGAACCCAGGTTGACCAGCAGCAGGGCATGATCGGTCATGCAGCGTCCTATGTCAGAGGCGGCTGGACAAATTGTCCAGGGCCGATTGCAGATCGTTGAAACGGAAGGTGAAGCCTGCCGCGAGCAAGCGCACCGGGCGCGCTCGCTGGCCACCGAGCAGCAGCATCGACAGCTCGCCCAAGCCTGCCTTCAGCAGAAATGCGGGCACCGGCAGCAGTGCCGGCCGGTGCAAGGTACGGCCCAGGCGCTTGGCGAACTCGCGGTTGCGCACCGGCTCGGGCGCGCAGGCATTATAAGGACCGCTGGCATCCTTGTGCTGCAACAGAAAATCAATCAGGGCGACCTGGTCGTCTATATGGACCCAGGGCATCCATTGCCGCCCGTCGCCCAGAGGCCCGCCCAGTCCCAGTTTGAACGGTACGCGCAGGCGCGACAAAAAGCCGCCGTCGCTGGCCAGCACCAACCCGGTACGCACCAGCACCACGCGAATACCCTGGGCCTGTGAACGCTGGGCGGTCTCTTCCCAGGCAATGCATAACTGGCTGGCGAAATCTTCCCGCACGGGGGTTGAGGCCTCGGTCAGCTCGCGCTCACCGCCATCACCGTACCAGCCCACCGCAGACCCCGAAATCAACACTTCCGGGCGCTGCTCCCGGGTGCCGAGCCAAGCCAGCAGCTGCTCGGTGAGCGTAATGCGGCTGGCCCACAGCAGGTTGCGCCGGGCAGCCGTCCAAGGCCGGTCGGCAATCGGCGCCCCCGCGAGGTTGACCACCGCGTCGAGCTGATCATCCGGCTCCAGCTGCTCCAACCGGGCGATACCCCGTACGCCAGTGCCGCAAATTTTCGGCACATCCTGAGGGCGCCGGCTCCACACTGTCAGCCGATGGCCCTGGCCAAGCCAGTAGTGGCAAAGGTGCTTGCCAATCAACCCAGTGCCGCCCGTCAGCAATATATGCATGGCTGTGTCCTCGCAGAATGCGGCGGTGGTCTATTTTTAACATCAAGGCACTTTTTTGACCCGACGCTCTCGGATAAACATAGGCCAACCTGACCGCTTAAGCGGAATAACCTTATACAAATTTTGCACATTGTACAGGTTTGCCTGAAAGCGTACTCTGCTCACAGCAAGGTTCGAAGAGGCCATCATGACAGTACCTATTGCCATCATCGGGGCCGGTATCGCCGGCCTGTCAGCCGCCCAAGCCCTGCAGAAGGCCGGGCAATCCGTGCACTTGTTCGACAAAGGCCACGGCAGTGGGGGGCGCATGGCCAGCAAGCGCAGCGAGGCCGGCGCACTCGACCTCGGTGCCCAATATTTCACTGCGCGTGACCGGCGCTTTGTCGACCAGGTGCAGCAATGGGTTGCCGCCGGCTGGGCCGAACAGTGGAAACCGCAGCTGTACAACTACCGGGATGGCACCCTCAGCCCTTCCCCGGACGAGCAGACGCGCTGGGTCGGCGTGCCACGAATGAGTGCCATCACCCGCGGCCTGCTCAAGGACGTCACGGTCAATTTCGGCTGCCGCATTGCCGAAGTGTTCCGCGGCAAACAGTACTGGCACCTGCAGGACACCGAAGGCTGCAGCCACGGCCCCTACAGCCGCGTCGTGATCGCAGTCCCTGCCCCCCAGGCCACGCCACTGCTGGCCGCCACCCCGAAACTGGCGGCGGTGGCTGCGGGTGTGCAGATGGAGCCTACCTGGGCCGTTGCACTGGCCTTCCAGGCAGCCCTGGACACACCGATGCAAGGCTGCTTCGTCCAGGACAACCCACTCGACTGGCTGGCCCGCAACCGCAGCAAGCCAGGCCGGGACGAACAGCTCGACACCTGGGTACTGCACGCCACTGCCGACTGGAGCCGGCAGCACATCGACCTGTCCAAGGAAGAAGTCATCGAACAGCTGTGGGGCGAATTCGCCGAGCTGGTCGGCTGCGTGGTACCCGAGCCAACCTTTGCCCTGGCCCACCGCTGGCTATACGCTCGCCCCAGCAGCAACCATGAATGGGGCGCCTTGGCCGATGCCGACCAGGGCTTGTACGCTTGTGGCGACTGGTGCCTGTCCGGGCGGGTCGAAGGTGCCTGGCTCAGTGGCCAGGAAGCGGCGCGACGGCTGCTCGAACACCTGGAGTGATTTAGCACTATACAAAAATAGTGGTTTGCATAACTTCTGTGCTGTGCTGGAATAAACCTGTACAAGATTTTACTTACGTACAGGTTTATGGAGGCAGCCATGCACGACCCTTCCGCCCACAGCAAGCCGCGTATCGCCATCAGCGCCTGCCTGACCGGGCACAGCGTGCGCTATAACGGTGGCCACAAGTCCTCTGACCTGTGCCGCACGCAACTCGAACAACACTTCGACTGGTCGCCGGTATGCCCGGAGGTGGCTATTGGCTTGGGCGTGCCACGCGATCCGATTCGCCTTATCGGCAACCCCGAACAACCGGAAGTGGTGGGTACTCGCAACCCGGGCATGGACGTGACCGGCCCGCTACGCAGCTATGGCGAGCAGATGGCCAGCCAGCTCGACGACATCTGCGGCTATATCTTCATGCAGAAATCGCCCTCTTGTGGCCTGGAGCGCGTCAAGGTGTACCAGGACAATGGCTACCCAGCCATGAATGGCGGCCGCGGTGTATATGCCCAGGCTTTCTGCGAACTGCGCCCCGATCTGCCGGTCGAGGAAGAAGGCCGCCTGCACGACCCTGTGCTGCGCGAGAACTTCATCAGCCGCGTCTACGCCTATGCTGACTGGCAGCGCGTAGTGGCCGAAGGCCTCAGCCGGGGCGCGTTGGTGCGCTTCCACTCACGCTACAAGTATTTGCTGATGGCCAACAATCCGCAGGCCTATCGCACCCTTGGTCGCCTGCTTGGCAGCATGGACAAGGATGTCGACCCCCAAGCCATTGGCCAGCTCTACTTCAGCCAGCTGATGCAGGCCCTGCGCCGCTGCGCCAGCCGGGGCACCCACTGCAACGTGCTGCAGCACCTGTGCGGCTACTTCAAGAATGCCCTGACCCAACAGGACAAGGACGAGTTGCAGACAGTCATTGGCCAGTACCATAAAGGCGTGGTGCCGCTGGTGGTGCCGTTGACCCTGCTCAAGCACCATTTGCGCAAGCACCCTGACCCGTACCTGCAACAGCAGGCCTACCTGCAGCCGCACCCCGAAAGCCTGGGCTTGCGCAATGCGGTCTGACGCGTTACTGCCCATCGGCGAACTGGCGCGCCGCACCGGCGTCAACCCGGTCACCCTGCGCGCCTGGGAGCGTCGTTATGGCCTGCTCAAGCCTCAGCGCACTGCGAAGGGGCATCGCCTGTATCCGCTGGAGCAGGTTGAGCGGGTCGAGGCGATCCTGGCCTGGCTGCAACGTGGTGCCTCAGTCGGCCAGGTCCGTGACTTGCTCGACAAACCGGCCAGCACAGCGCCCAAGGGTGACTGGCAAGCCAGGCAGTTCCAGCTGATCGAAGCCATCGCCAGCCTGTCACAGCGTGCCCTAGACCAGCAGCTTAACCAGGCCATGGCCCTGTACCCCGCCGTGACCCTGTGCGAGCAACTGCTGCTCCCGCTGCTCGACCTGCTCGACCTGCGCTGGCGCAATTATTTCAATGCGCGGCTGGAGCAGGTGTTCTTTCACGGTTGGCTGCGCAGCAAGCTCGGTGCTCGCGTGTACCACGACAACCAGCTGCTGCAAGGCCCCGCTGTACTGCTTGCGGAGGACTGCGAACGTACCTTCAACCCTGGCTTGTGGTTATGCGCGTGGTTGTTCACCAGCAATGGCTTCCCGGTCGAGGTGCTGGAACAGCCGGTATCCGCCCCACAACTGCAAACCGCGCTCAGCGCCTTCCAGCCACGCGCCGTGCTTCTGCATTTGGGGCCGCGCATCGACGACAAAGCGTTGCTGCGTTCTCTGCAGGGCATGCCAGGCCCGAAGCTGCTGGGCGGCAGCATGGTCGCCTTGCATGAAGCCCAGCTAAGGGAATCCGAGCTGCCCGACCTTTTCCTGTTCGATACCCCGCAGGCGGCATTGCGCTTGCTACAAGCGCATGACCGCCAGCCTGTAGAGATGAATGCCCCATGCACCTGACTTGGCTGCGCAACGATCTGCGCATCGATGACAACACCGCTCTTAGCGCCGCTGCCGAACGCGGCCCAACCATCGCGTTGTGGCTGGTCAGCCCCGGGCAATGGCAAGCGCACGACGACGCCGACTGCAAAGTCGACTTCTGGTTGCGTAATCTGCGCGACCTGCGCCAGTCGCTGGAAAAGCTCAACATTCCGCTACTGATCCGTAAAGTCAGTACCTGGGACCAGGCGCCGCAAGCCGTCCTTGATGTCTGCCGCCAGCATCAGGTGCAAAGCGTGCACTGGAACGAGGAATATGGCATCAACGAGCAGCGCCGGGACGATGCTACCCGCGCAATGCTTGAAAAATCGGCTATCCAGGCACATAGCCATCTCGATCAGCTGCTATTCCGCCCCGGCACCATCCTGACCCGCAGTGGCGATTACTTCCAGGTGTTCAGCCAGTTCAAGAAAAACTGCCTGGAACACTTGCACCGCAGCTTGCCTGCGCTGGCCCATCGGGTGAAGCGCCAGGCACCGCTGAACATCGGGAGCGACCCGATTCCCCAACACATCGACGGGTTCGAAAAAACCGCGCATGCATTGCGTGAGCACTGGCCCGCAGGTGAAGCAGAGGCACAGACCAGGCTGTCGCGCTTTCTTGACGAGAACATCGACGACTACCACCAGTTGCGCGACCTGCCGGCCAAGCCCGGTACCAGCCAGCTCTCCACTTATCTGGCTGCGGGTGTCATTTCACCGCGCCAGTGCCTGCATGGCGCCCTGGCCAGCAACCGGGGCGAGTTCGACAGTGGCAGCACGGGCGTGCAGACCTGGATCAACGAGCTGCTCTGGCGTGAGTTCTACAAGCATATCCTGCACGGTTATCCACAGGTGTCACGCCACCGCGCATTCCGCGCCCATACCGAGGCCCTGCCATGGCGCGATGCACCCGACGACCTCGAAGCGTGGGAACAAGGCCGCACCGGCATCCCGATCATCGACGCCGCGATGCGCCAACTGCTGCACACAGGCTGGATGCACAACCGCCTGCGCATGGTCGTGGCCATGTTCCTCAGCAAGAACCTGCTGATCGACTGGCGCAAGGGCGAGCGCCACTTCATGCGCCACCTGATAGACGGTGACCTGGCAGCCAACAACGGCGGCTGGCAGTGGAGCGCGTCCACCGGCACCGATGCGGTGCCCTATTTCCGTATCTTCAACCCGGTTTCGCAATCGCAGCGCTTCGACCCTGAGGGGCAGTTCATTCGCCACTGGGTACCCGAACTGCAAACGCTCGATGAAAAAGCCATCCATCAACCCATTAAATCGACGGACCTTTTCGGTAATACTTCATACCTAAGTCCAATCGTAGATCTCAGCAGCAGTCGCCAGCGGGCCCTGGATGCGTTCAAAGGGCTGCCACGCCGGCAGAATTAGGGGATAACGTCTTGATTAACTCGCGCAGTTTCTGGGTTACAGGCGCAAGCAACGGACTTGGCTTGGCTTTGGTGGAGCGGATGCTCGATGAAGGGCATCGCGTTGCCGCAAGTGGCAAGGACAGCGCTGTGCTGGAAGCGTTGCGGGCACGTTACGGCAGCCAATTGTTGCAGGTGCCGTGGGGGTTGCATGATGAGCAACAAGTCACCGATGCGTGCCAACAAATTTGCCATGCCTGGTGCTCGCTGGACGGGCTGATCATCAACACCGGCACCAGCGATTACTTGCCAGACAATGTGGGTGACAGCGAGTTGATTGAAACGATCGTCACTACCAACCAACTAGCCGCTGAGCATTGCCTGAGCAAAGCGCTGCCGTTGTTGGCAAAGGGGCAGTCGCCGCAAGTGATGGCGCTTTTCAACCGTTATTCGGCGCTGCAGCTGTTTGCGCCGACGCAGGTGACCGCAGGCTGGAACACCTTGCCGCAATGGATGCGTGAGCAGCGCAAGGCCCTTGAGCAGCAAGGGGTAGCCCTGACTATCGTTGGGCCACAATCGCTGAAGGTAACGGTGACGTCCGCACAGGCGATACCAGAGGAGTGGACACCCGGCAGTGCTGCAGAAGAGTTATTGCGGCGGTGGCCTCAGGCAGAACCGGAACTGGTCCTGGAGACTCTGGAACTCAGCAGCCTGTGGCCGCTGACGCGCTAGTACCTGAAATCAGCATTACCGCCTTCGCGGGCCTTGCCCGCGAAGCGGTGAATGCAAGTGGACTCAGAGCGCCATTCGGTAATGCAGGCTGTAGCTTTCTACACCATCATTGGGCTCTTTGATGCCGGCGTTCGAATAGTGAATTGCCCGCACCCCAATCTCATGCCCGCCGGCAAAGCGCAAACCAAAGCCGATGCGGTCCTCGAACTGGAATGCCGAACCCAGCTCGTTGCTTTCCAGCTCGGTGCTGGAGAACGCCGCCACCCCGATCCCCGCCTCGATATAAGGCTTGACCGACTCACCGGCAAATTCATAGACGAACACTGGCGCGAAAGACAGACTGTGATTGCTCGCGGTCTCGTCGCCATCCCAGTAGGTGTATGCCCCATCCCAATAGCCGGTCAGCCGACCAACGCTGGTCTGCCACCAGCTAGCGTCCCAGTTCGATTGCAGCCCTAACCGGTAGACCATGGTCGAGTCGCCGGTTTGCCCCACCGAAAACGAAACATCGGCAGCTTGTGCCGACACCGCTTGCCCCCAAATAAAGGCAGCAGCCGCTGCCAAGCCCAGCAGTTTCCTCATAAGAAACATCCTTCCTGATGCTGTTGTTAGTGTCCGCCTCATCTCAGGCAAGCGGTAGAAAGCAGAAGTGGAACGATAGTTCAGCCTTTTTTCACGTTTTTTTCACAACGCAAAGCTTTGCACATCGTCGGACTTATGCCACAGCACAGGTAGGATTCTTCTTAAGGTTTCTGGGTCAGCGCTTGTCCAGAAACGTGCAGCGCCGGCCGGGCCTTCAGCCAACAGGTCATTGGCACCCAGCAGCCGTCGCAACTGACGCGCCACGGCCGCGCCGGTGTCGATCACGGCTACATGATCCGGCACCATGCCAGCCAGCAGTGGGCGAAGGAAAGGGTAATGGGTGCAGCCGAGGATAAGCGTATCGCAGCCTGCTGCCAGCAGCGGCTGCACGTAACCTTGCAGCAATTGGCGCAACGCCGGGCTTGTAAGGTCACCGGTTTCGATCAACTCGACCAACCCGGGGCAAGGCTGGGTAATAACCTGCACGTCGTTGGCGAAACGATCGAGCAAGGCCGCGAACTTGGCACTCTGCAGGGTACCGGTGGTAGCCAGCACACCCACCACACCCGAGCGCGTGGCGGCCGCTGCCGGCTTCACGGCCGGCTCCATGCCCACCAAAGGCCAGCCCGGATACAACTCTCGCAGGTCGGCCACTGCCGCCACCGTGGCGGTGTTGCAGGCCAACACCATGGCCTTTGCGCCTTGCTCATGGAAGAACCCGGCAATGTGCCGGCAGCGCTCGCGGATGTAGTCCGGCGACTTCTCACCGTAGGGTATATGCCCGCAATCGGCCACATACAGCAACGTCTCGTTGGGCAGCAGGCGCTGGATCTCGGCGAGCACGGACAACCCGCCGACCCCCGAGTCCATCACGCCGACCGGCGCCGAGCGCTCAGCCATCGCGTTTGCCACAGACAGCACAAGCCGGGTCGCGCTTGACGCGCAGCTCGCGGATACGGGTGCCAAGGGCATCGATCAACAACAAACGGCCGACCAACGGCTCGCCAAAGCCCGCCAGCAACTTCATTGCCTCGAGCGCCTGCAAGCTGCCTACCAGGCCCACCAGAGGGCCGATAACCCCAGCTTCGCTGCACGTCAGCTCAGCTTCGCTGCCATGCCCGTACAGGCAGTGGTAGCAAGGGCTATAGTCGCGCCGAGGGTCGAATACCGACAGTTGCCCTTCCAGGCGGATTGCCGCACCGCTGACCAGCGGCTTGGCGGCAGCGACACACGCGGCGTTGACCGCCTCGCGGGTGGCGAAGTTATCGGAGCAATCCAGCACCAGGTCGACCGCTGCCACCGTGGCGGCCAACGAGTCTTCGTCCAAAGCCTGGCGGTGGGCGACCAGGCTGATTTCCGGGTTGATCGCCTGCAGACGTTGCAGCGCCGAGTCGACCTTGCTCATGCCGACGCTGGCACTGTCGTGGATCACTTGGCGTTGCAGGTTGGTGAGGTCGACGGTGTCGAAGTCGGCCAGGTGCAGTTCCCCTACACCAGCAGCAGCCAGGTACAAGGCAACCGGCGAGCCCAGGCCCCCCAGCCCGACGATCAGCGCCTTGCTTTGCTTGAGCCGCAACTGGCCGTCGATGTCGATCTGCGCCAGCAGTACCTGGCGGCTGTAACGCAGCAGTTCCTCATCACTTAGCATGGCAGGCGCCCCAAGGTAATGCGTTCATGGCCGCCCAGGTCGGTACGACTGGCGACCTCGACAAAGCCTTGCTCAGCCAGCAAGGCGCGGACGGCAGCAGCCTGATCGTAGCCGTGCTCCAGCAGCAACCAGCCCCCCGGCAACAGATGCGCCGGGGCCTGGGCGGCGATCACACGCAGGTCGTCCAGGCCATCGGCACCGGCCACCAGGGCGCTGCTGGGCTCGAAGCGTACATCGCCAGCCACCAGATGCGGGTCTGCTGCGGCAATGTAAGGCGGGTTACTGACGATGAGGTCGAAACGCTCACCGACCAAGCTGTCGAACCAGTGGCTGACGCGTACCTGGGCGTTGTTCAGGCCTAGACGCTGGCGATTGCGCTCGGCCAGGGCTGCGGCTTCCTCCACCCGGTCGACCGCAGTCACCTGCCAGGCCGGCCGGTCGCTGGCCAGAGCCAGAGCGATAGCACCGGTGCCGGTGCCCAGGTCAAGAACCTTGGCTGGCGAGGCGGCTTGCAGTTCCAGGGCAGTCTCGACAAGCAGCTCGGTATCCGGCCGCGGGATCAGGGTATGCGGCGCGACTTCCAGATCGATCTTCCAGAAGCCCTGCTGGCCAAGGATATAAGCCACTGGCTCACCACCCCGACGGCGCTGCAGGTAGCCGGCGTAGGTCTCGGCATCTTCGCTGCTGACAATCCGCTCGGGCCAGGTGTGCAGATAGCTGCGCGACTTGCCGATGGCCGCGGCCAGCAGCAGTTCGGCGTCCAGGCGCTCGGTAGGCGATTCGGGCAGCTGCGCGTTGCGCAGCAGGCTGGCGATGATGGTCATCAGTCCCCCAGGGCGGCCAGTTGATCAGCCTGGTATTCGGCCAGCAACGGTTCGATCACCGCCTCTACGCCACCGCTGAGGATGTCGTCCAGCGAGTACAAGGTCAGGTTGATACGGTGATCGGTCACCCGCCCCTGTGGGTAATTGTAGGTACGGATGCGTTCGGAGCGGTCACCGGAACCCACCAGCAGCTTGCGCTCGCTGGCAATGGCGTTCTGTGCGGCGCTGGTCTGCATGTCGTTCAGCTTGGCCGATAACCACGACATGGCACGGGCACGGTTCTTGTGCTGGGAACGTTCTTCCTGGCACTCCACCACGATACCGGTGGGCAAGTGGGTGATGCGGATTGCCGAGTCGGTCTTGTTGACGTGCTGGCCACCGGCACCGGATGCGCGATAGGTGTCGACGCGCAGGTCGGCCGGGTTGATCTCGATAGCTGCCTGTTCGTCCGGCTCGGGCAGTACCGCCACGGTGCAGGCAGACGTATGGACACGGCCTTGGGATTCGGTTTCCGGCACGCGCTGCACGCGATGGGCGCCGGACTCGAACTTGAGCTTGCCATACACGTTCTCGCCCTCGACGCGGGCGATGATTTCCTTGTAGCCGCCGTGCTCGCCCTCGTTCTCGGACAGGATTTCCAGGCGCCAGCCACGTTTTTCGGCATAACGCGAATACATGCGGAACAGGTCGCCGGAGAAGATCGCCGCCTCGTCGCCACCGGTACCGGCACGGATTTCGAGGAACACGTTACGGCCGTCGTTGGGGTCCTTGGGCAGCAGCATGCGCTGCAGCTGCGCCTCCAGCGTCAGCAGTTGCTCCTTGGCTTCACGCACTTCTTCCACGGCCATTTCGCGCAGGTCCGGGTCACTGTCCTTGAGCAGCGCCTGGGCGCCTTCGAGGTCGTCCTGGACTTTGCGCCACGCTTTATAAGCAGCGTAGACCGGCTCGACCTCGGCGTATTCGCGGGAATACGCGCGAAAGCGCGTCTGGTCGGAAATGACCTCGGCATCACCGAGCAGTGCGGTGAGTTCTTCGAAGCGGTCCTGGAGAATTTCCAGTTTGTTCAGCAGCGACGCTTTCATTGCGGGGATTTGTCCGTCGAGCCCTCGTTGAGGGCAAAGAGTTCCTGGGCCATGGCCAGCGCATCGACGCGCCCCTCAGCCGAGAGCTTTTTCAACTGCACGCTGGGCGCATGCAGGAGTTTGTTGGTCAGGCCCCGGGCCAGTTGGGCCAACACGTCTTCGGGGTTGCCGCCGTTGGCCAGCAGGCGCTGGGCCTTTTGCAGTTCTTCGTCGCGCAGGCGCTCGCTTTGCTGGCGATAGGCCTTGAGCACATCCACCGCAGCCAGCTCGCGCAGGCGCAGCATGAAGTCTTCAGCGCCTACTGTAACCAGTTCTTCGGCGGCCTGGGCCGCGCCCTGGCGGCTCTTGAGATTTTCTGCCACCACGTCGTGCAGGTCGTCGACGGTGTACAGGTAAACGTCGTCCAGTTCGCCGACTTCAGGTTCGATATCGCGGGGGACGGCGATGTCGACCATGAAAATCGGCTTGTGCCGGCGTTGCTTCAGCGCGCTCTCGACCGCGCCCTTGCCGAGGATCGGCAACTGGCTGGCGGTAGAGCTGATGACGATGTCGCTATTGGCCAGTTCCTGGGGGATGTCGGCCAGCAGTACGGCATGCGCGCCGAACTGCTCGGCGAGGGTGCTGGCGCGCTCGAGGGTGCGGTTGGCGACGACGATGCGGCGCACGCCTTGCTCATGCAGGTGGCGGGCGACCAGGGTAATGGTTTCGCCGGCGCCGATCAGCAGGGCCTGGCTGCGGCCGAGGTCGGCGAAGATCTGCTTGGCCAGGCTGACGGCGGCAAATGCCACCGACACCGGGTTTTCGCCGATGGCGGTGTCGGTGCGCACCTGTTTGGCGGCGCTGAAGGTGGCCTGGAACAGGCGCCCGAGCAACGGCCCGACGGTACCCGCTTCGCGGGCCACGGCGTAGGCGGACTTCATCTGGCCGAGGATCTGCGGCTCGCCGAGTACCAGCGAGTCGAGGCCCGAGGCCACGCGCATCATGTGCTTCACGGCATCGTGTTCTTCATGCACGTAGGCACTGGCGCGCAGCTCGTCGAGGCTGAGGCGGTGGTAATCGGCCAGCCATTGCAGCACGGCGTCGGCGGACAGGTGGTCCTGCTCTATATAGAGCTCACTGCGGTTGCAAGTCGACAGGATCGCCGCTTCGCGGCTGGACGTCAGTCGGCAGAGCTGCTGCAGGGCGTCTACCAGCTGCTCTGGGGTAAACGCCACGCGCTCGCGTACGTCTACCGAGGCAGTCTTATGGTTGATACCAAGTGCAAGAAAGGCCATGCAAGGTCGCTGGTTGTGACGGGAAGCCGATAATTGTCCTCTTTCGCAGGTTTTAGGACAACCACCGTTCGCTATTGCGCTGATAGCCCTGCGGCTATCGCCGCCTCCAGCTGAGGCCCGAGGCAGATTTCAGCCTTCGATCTAGCTTTTGATCTAGCTTTTGATCTTGATCTTCGCGACTTCAGGAGGCCGAACGCAGGCATTGCGGAGGCAGGTGACGGGCATGGATGCCCGTCAAGCGCTGAGGCCCCAGGATGGGGCCTTGGCGCGGTCCTGCCGGGAGCGAGGCCGGAGTGAGGCCTCCTGAAGTCGCAATCTGCGTCGCCTGAACTATCGCGCGCTTAGAAGCAGAAGCAGAAGCAGAAGCAGAAGCAGAAGCAGCAGCAGCAGCAGCAGCAGCAGCATGAGAGCGAGCACGAGCGCTGGGCATCATGGCAAGCCTGAGGCGAACCCTGCGCGGGCAGCGCGGTCTGCATATGCTGAGCGTATGCTTCATACCTTCGCAGGTGGGTTTGCCACCGCGCTTGTGTCATCATGCTCCGACCGCCGGTGAGTCCTCCTAATAAGCCTTCTATGAACAAACCATACGCATTGCTGCTTGCCTTCGCCCTGCTCCAGGGCTGCCAGAGCCTGGCCCCGCAAAAGGCCGAGCCTCCCGTCGCCGAAGCTGGCAAGGCAGAGGCGGAAAAGCCCGTGGTGTATGGTTCGTTCAAGCAGGACACACTCTATAGCCTGTTGGTGGCAGAGCTGGCCGGCCAGCGCAACCGTTTCGACATAGCCCTGGCCAACTACACCGACCAGGCGGCAAAAACCCAGGACCCCGGGATTTCCGAACGGGCCTACCGCATTGCCGAATACCTGGGCGCCGACGAGCCGTCGCTGGACAATGCCCTGGTCTGGGCGCGCAACGACCCGCAGAACCTCGACGCCCAGCGTGCCGCCGCCATCCAGCTGGCCCGCGCCGGCCGCTATGACGATTCCATGGCCTATATGGAAAAGGTTCTGCAAGGCCAGGGCGATACCCATTTCGATTTCCTCGCCCTGTCAGCCGCCGAAACCGACCAAAGCACCCGCGACGGCCTGCTGCAAAGCTTCGAGCGGCTGCTGGCGAAATACCCGGATAACGGCCAGCTGGTCTTCGGCAAGGCCCTGCTGCTGAACCAGGACGGCAAGGCCGAGGAAGCCCTGGAACTGCTCGAGTCGCACCCCGCGCAGAACGGCGAAATCGCCCCGGTCCTGCTGCGCGCCCGCCTGCTCCAGGCCCTGGACCGTGGTCCGGAGGCCCTGCCATTGCTGCGCGGGGCCATTCGTGACAACCCGGACGACAAGCGCCTGCGCCTGACCTACGCGCGCACCCTCGTCGAGCAGGACCGCATCGCCGACGCGAAAGGCGAGTTCCTCAGCCTGGTCCAGCAGTACCCGGACGATGACGAGCTGCGCTACTCGCTAGCCCTGGTATGCCTGGAGAACAAGGACTGGGATGAAGCTGAAGGCTATCTGCAGGAGCTGGTCGAACGCGATAGCAACGTTGACGCCGCCCACCTCAACCTGGGGCGCATCCGCGAAGAACGCCACGACCCCGCCGGCGCCTTGCGCGAATACGCCCTGGTGGGCCCCGGCCCCGACTACCTGCCGGCGCAGCTGCGCCAGGCTGACATCCTGATCGCCAACGGCCGCGCCAGCGAGGCTTCGCGCCTGCTCGCCGAAGCCCGCGAAGCGCAACCGGACTACGCCATCCAGCTGTACCTGATCGAATCGGAAAGCTACAGCAACAACAACAAGGATGCCCAGGCCAGCCAAGTGCTCCAGCAAGCCATCCAGCGCTACCCCGACGACCTCAACTTGCTCTATACCCGCGCCATGCTGGCCGAGAAACGCGACGACTTGGCGCAGATGGAAAAAGACCTGCGCGCCATCATCGCCCGCGAGCCGGAAAACGCCATGGCCCTGAACGCCTTGGGCTACACCCTGGCCGACCGCACCACCCGCTACGCCGAAGCCCAGTCGCTGATCGACAAGGCCCACCAGCTGACGCCGGACGACCCGGCAGTGCTCGACAGCCTGGGTTGGGTCAACTACCGCCAGGGCAACCTCGACGCCGCCGAAACCTACCTGCGCCTGGCCTTTGCCAACTTCCCCGACCATGAAGTGGCTGCCCACCTGGGCGAAGTACTGTGGGCCAACGGCAAGCGCCGCGAAGCCCGCCAGGTCTGGGCCAAAGGCTTCGAAGCCCAGCCCGACAGCCCCATCCTGCGCAAGACCATCCTGCGCCTGACCGGATCCGAGACCCTTTAACGCCATGTTCCTGCGCCATTGCATCACCTTCACCCTGATCGCCCTGCTGGCCGGCTGTGCCGGCTTCGGTAGCCGCGAGGCCCTGCAGGGCCACGGCGACCCGCAGCAGTGGCGCGCCCACAAAGAGCAGCTGAGCAGCCTCGATGGCTGGCAGATCAACGGCAAGGTCGGCATCCGCGCCCCGCGCGATTCCGGCAGCGGCACGCTGTTCTGGCTGCAGCGTCAGGACTATTACGACATTCGCCTGGCAGGCCCGCTGGGCCGTGGCGCCGCACGCCTGACCGGCCGCCCGGGTGGCGTGGTGCTGGAAGTGGCCAACCAGGGCCGCTACGAAGCCACCAGCCCGGAAGCCCTGCTGGAAGAACAACTGGGCTGGCAGCTGCCGGTGTCGCACCTGGTCTGGTGGGTACGCGGCCTGCCCGCCCCCGACAGCAAGAGCAAGCTGACCCTGGATGGCGACAGCCGCCTGGCCAGCCTCGACCAGGATGGCTGGCAGGTGCAATACCTGAGCTACACCGAACAGAACGGCTACTGGTTGCCCGAGCGCCTGAAGCTGCACGGCAAGGACCTGGACGTGACCCTGGTGGTCAAGGACTGGCAGCCGCGCCAGCTGGGGCATTGATCGCATGCAAAAGCTCACCCTGCCCGCCCCGGCCAAGCTCAACCTGTGGCTGCACATCATCGGCCGCCGCGCAGATGGCTACCACGAACTGGAAACGGTATTTCAGTTTCTGGACCATGGCGACGAACTGAGTTTCGCCCTGCGTGACGATGGCGTGATTCGCCTGCACACCGAGATCGCTGCGGTACCGCACGACAGCAACCTGATCGTGCGCGCCGCGCGCGCGCTGCAGGAACAGTCCGGTACCACCTTGGGCGCCGACATCTGGCTGACCAAGGTACTGCCCATGGGCGGTGGCATCGGTGGCGGCAGCTCGGATGCCGCCACCACCCTGCTGGCCCTCGCCCACCTGTGGCAACTGGACTGGGACGAAGACCGCCTGGCCGCACTGGGGCTGAGCCTGGGTGCCGATGTGCCGGTGTTCGTACGCGGCCACGCCGCGTTCGCCCAGGGTGTGGGCGAGCAACTGACCCCGGTCGACCCGGAGGAACCCTGGTATGTCGTGCTGGTGCCGCAAGTGTCTGTCAGCACAGTAGAAATTTTTTCACATCCACAGTTGACACGTGATTCTCTCCCCCTTAAGATGCGCCCCGTTCCCGAGGGAAACAGTCGAAATGACTGCCAACCGGTGGTAGAGCAGAATTACCCAGAAGTTCGCAATGCGTTGAATTCACTGGGAAAATTCACTGAGGCTCGGCTAACCGGCACTGGAAGTTGTGTGTTTGGGGCCTTCCCAAGCAAAGCCGAAGCTGATAAAGTTCTGGCCCTTCTTTCAGCGACCCAAACAGGGTTTGTGGCGAAAGGAAGCAATGTTTCGATGTTGCATCGCAAGCTGCAAAGTCTGGTCAAGAAGTCGAGCGCATAAGCGTTCGCAAGCAACAGATACAGGGGCGTCGCCAAGCGGTAAGGCAGCAGGTTTTGATCCTGCCATGCGTTGGTTCGAATCCAGCCGCCCCTGCCATTTTCCTTATACTCATCCAGGTATACCCTCAGCCTTCAGGTACTGCGCGTGTCCAAGATGATGGTCTTTACGGGGAACGCTAACCCCGATCTGGCTCGGCGTGTCGTACGTCAGCTGCATATCCCTCTCGGTGACGTCTCTGTCGGTAAATTCTCCGATGGTGAGATCAGTACTGAGATCAATGAAAATGTTCGCGGTAAAGACGTTTTCATTATTCAGCCGACCTGTGCCCCGACCAACGATAACCTGATGGAACTGGTAGTGATGGCCGACGCCTTCCGCCGCTCCTCAGCATCCCGAATCACCGCCGTGATTCCTTACTTCGGATATGCCCGCCAGGACCGCCGTCCGCGTTCGGCACGTGTAGCCATCAGCGCCAAAGTCGTTGCTGACATGCTCACTGTCGTAGGTATCGACCGTGTACTTACCGTCGACCTGCACGCTGACCAAATCCAAGGCTTCTTCGATATCCCCGTCGACAACATCTACGGCTCGCCCGTACTGGTTGACGACATCGAAGACCAGCGTTTCGAGAACCTGATGATCGTCTCCCCGGACATCGGTGGTGTTGTGCGCGCACGCGCCGTCGCCAAGTCCCTGGGCGTCGATCTGGGTATCATCGACAAACGCCGTGAGAAGGCAAACCACTCCGAGGTCATGCACATCATCGGCGACGTCGAAGGGCGCACCTGCATCCTGGTAGACGACATGGTCGACACCGCCGGCACTCTGTGCCACGCGGCCAAAGCCCTGAAAGAACACGGCGCTGCCAAGGTTTACGCCTACTGCACGCACCCTGTCCTGTCGGGCCGCGCGATCGAGAACATCGAGAAGTCGGTGCTGGACGAGTTGGTGGTGACAAACACCGTTCCGCTGTCCGCCGCTGCTCAAGCCTGTGACCGTATCCGCCAGCTGGATATCGCACCGGTTGTCGCTGAAGCGGTACGCCGCATCAGCAACGAAGAATCGATCAGCGCGATGTTCCGCTAAGCGGAACACGTGTTGATGTGAAGCGCCCCGCCCCAACCTGTGTTGGGGCGGGGCTTTTTTGCCATCCCCGTCTGGCGCTGGTCGCAAACGCCATTCGGGAGGCTATTTTGGAGAAGCAAAATGACTGATTTCATCCTGAACGCCCAAGCGCGTACTGACCTGGGGAAAGGTGCGAGCCGCCGCCTGCGTCACGCCGCCAGCATCCCTGCCGTAGTTTACGGTGGCGATAAAGAAGCCCAATCCCTGACCATCGTGGCCAAGGAAATCGCCAAGCTGTTCGAAAACGAAGCTGCCTTCAGCCACGTTATCGAACTGAACGTCGACGGCGCCAAGCAGAACGTCGTGGTCAAGGCCATGCAGCGTCACCCAGCCAAAGGCTTCATCATGCACGCCGACTTCGTTCGCGTCGTAGCTGGCCAGAAGCTGACTGCTGTTGTTCCAGTGCACTTCATCAACGAAGAAGCACCGGTCAAGAAAGGCGGCGAGATCTCGCACGTTGAATCGCAGATCGAAGTTTCCTGCGAAGCCAAAGACCTGCCAGAGTTCATCGAAGTCGACCTGGCCAACGCTGAAATCGGCACCATCATCCACCTGTCGGACCTGAAAGCTCCGAAAGGCGTAGAGTTCGTAGCTCTGGCCCACGGTGATGACAAAGCTGTTGCCAACGTTCACGCTCCGCGCGTTGCCGCTGAAGCTGCTGACGAAGGCGCTGCCGAGTAATCCACTCGCACGCCGGTGTTGATCGGGTTACAGTGCGCGCCGCGCCCTGTAACCCACCAACTCCAAGGAAGAGCCCCTGACGTGACCGCCATCCAGTTGATCGTTGGCCTGGGTAACCCCGGCCCCGAATACGAACAGACCCGGCATAACGCAGGGGCTCTTTTCGTTGAACGCATTGCCAGCGCCCAGCGTGTATCGCTGACCGCTGACAAAAAATATTTCGGCCTGACGGCTAAGTTCAGCCATCAGGGCAACGACGTTCGTTTGTTGATCCCCACCACCTACATGAACCGTAGCGGTCAGGCCGTAGCGGCATTGGCCAATTTCTTCCGCATCAAGCCGGAAGCGATCCTGGTGGCGCACGACGAACTCGACCTGCCTCCGGGCGTTGCCAAGCTCAAGCGCGGCGGCGGCCATGGGGGGCACAACGGCCTGCGCGACATCATCGCGCAGCTCGGCAACCAGAACGACTTCCACCGCCTGCGGCTTGGCATCGGCCACCCGGGTGACGCCAAACTGGTCTCCAACTTCGTCCTGGGCCGCGCGCCGCGCGCCGAGCAGGAGAAGCTCGACGCCAGCATCGATTTTGCCCTCGGCGTGCTGCCGGACGTGCTTGCCGGCGATTTTGCCAAGGCGATGCGCGAGCTGCACAGCCAGAAGGCCTGATTTCCTTTAGAGAGGGGAATACCCATGGGTTTCAATTGCGGCATCGTCGGCCTGCCCAACGTCGGCAAGTCCACCCTGTTCAACGCCTTGACCAAGTCTGGCATCGCGGCGGAGAACTTCCCTTTCTGCACCATCGAGCCGAACAGCGGGATCGTGCCGATGCCCGATGCGCGTCTGGCTGCGCTGGCTGAAATCGTCAAGCCGAACCGCATCCTGCCGACCACCATGGAGTTCGTCGACATCGCCGGCCTGGTTGCCGGTGCCTCGAAAGGCGAAGGCCTGGGCAACAAGTTCCTCGCCAACATCCGCGAAACCGACGCTATTGCCCACGTTGTGCGCTGCTTCGAAGACGAGAACGTGATCCACGTTTCCAACAGCGTCGACCCCAAGCGTGACATCGAGATCATCGACCTCGAACTGATCTTCGCCGACCTCGACAGCTGCGAAAAGCAACTGCAGAAGGTAGCGCGCAACGCCAAGGGTGGCGACAAGGATGCCCTGGCGCAGAAGGCCATTCTGGAAAAGCTGATCCCGCACTTCACCGAAGGCAAGCCTGCGCGCAGCCTGATGAAGAACATGGCTGAGGACGAAAAGGCCCTGATCCGTGGCTTCCACCTGCTGACCAGCAAGCCGGTGATGTACATCGCCAACGTCGCTGAAGACGGCTTCGACAACAACCCGCACCTGGACGTGGTCAAGGCCATTGCCGAGGAAGAAGGCGCGGTCGTGGTGCCGGTGTGCAACAAGATCGAAGCAGAAATCGCCGAGCTGGATGACGGTGAAGAGAAAGACATGTTCCTGGAGGCCCTGGGCCTTGAAGAGCCTGGCCTGAACCGCGTGATCCGCGCCGGTTACGAGCTGCTGAACCTGCAGACCTACTTCACTGCCGGCGTGCAGGAAGTCCGCGCCTGGACCGTGCGGGTCGGTGCCACCGCGCCACAGGCGGCGGGTGTGATTCACACTGACTTCGAAAAAGGCTTCATCCGCGCTGAAGTGGTGGCCTATGACGACTTCATCCAGTTCAAGGGTGAAAGCGGTGCCAAGGAAGCCGGTAAGTGGCGTCTGGAAGGCAAGGACTACATCGTCAAAGACGGTGATGTGATGCACTTCCGCTTCAACGTCTAAGCGGTAGCCTGCAGCACCCACAAACCCCTTGAGGCTTGCGCTTCAAGGGGTTTTGTTTTGCCCAGACACAAGCACCCTGTGCAGGAGCGGCGTGTGTAGCGATGGGCCGCAACGCGGCGCCCGCCTTCAGCATCTAAGCTGAGGTTCAGCGCCCTTCCCGCCCCGAGCCGACACCATGCCCCCACCCACTCGTTTCGACTGGCAACGCTGGTTACCCGGCTTGGTCACCTTGCTCCACTACAAAGCTGCCTGGCTGCCCAAGGACATCGCCGCCGGCCTGGTGCTCACCACCATGCTGGTGCCTGTGGGCATCGCCTACGCCGAGGCTTCCGGCGTCCCCGGCATCTATGGCCTGTACGCCACCATCATCCCCCTGCTGGCCTATGCCCTGTTTGGTCCCAGCCGCATCCTGGTGCTGGGCCCGGACTCGGCGCTGGCCGCGCCGATCCTGGCGGTGGTGGTGCAGTACGCCGCCAGCGACCCGCAGCGGGCTATCGCCATCGCCAGTATGATGGCACTGGTCGCCGGGGGGTTCTGTGTGATTGCCGGGCTGCTGCGCCTGGGCTTTATCACCGAGTTGCTGTCCAAGCCCATCCGCTATGGATACATGAACGGCATCGCCCTGACCGTATTGATCAGCCAGCTGCCCAAGCTGTTCGGCATCAAAGTCGACAGCGAAGGGCCCTTGCGCGACCTTTGGTACTTGGGCCAGGCGCTGTTTGCCGGCCAAGGGCACTGGCCAAGCTTCATCGTGGGTGCCGGTAGCCTGGCGCTGATCCTGTTGCTCAAACCGTTCAAGCGCCTGCCCGGCATACTGATCGCCGTGGTACTGGCGACGCTGGCAGTGAGCCTGTTCAAGCTCGATCAAATGGGCGTCAAGGTACTCGGGCAATTGCCCCAGGGCCTGCCAAGCTTCGTCTTCCCCTGGGTGAGCGACATTGACCTGGTCGAGGTGCTACTGGGCGGTATTGCCGTGGCGCTGGTGTCGTTCGCCGACACCAGTGTGCTGTCACGCTCCTACGCCGCGCGCCTCAAGATGCCGGTGAACCCCAACCAGGAAATGTTCGGCCTGGGCGTGGCCAACCTGGCCTCGGGGCTGTTCCAGGGCATTCCGATCAGCAGCAGTTCATCGCGCACCCCAGTGGCCGAAGCCGCCGGCTCGCAGACCCAGCTCACCGGCATCATCGGCGCGCTGGCGGTAACCCTGTTGCTGCTGGTTGCGCCCAATCTGATGCAACACCTGCCCAACAGTGCTTTGGCTGCCGTAGTGATTGCTGCTGCCCTGGGGTTGTTCGAAATTGCCGACCTCAAGCGTATCTTCCGCATGCAGCAGTGGGAATTCTGGCTGTCGTTCACCTGCTTTGTCGGTGTGGCGGTGTTCGGCGCCATTCCCGGTATCTGCATTGCCGTGGCGATTTCGGTGATCGAGTTCCTGTGGGACGGCTGGCGGCCGCACCACGCGGTGCTCGGCCGGGCGGATGGGCTGCGCGGCTACCATGACGTGCAGCGTTATCCACAGGCCCGGCGTATTCCAGGGCTGGTGCTGCTGCGCTGGGACGCGCCGTTGTTCTTTGCCAACGCCGAGCAGTTCCAGCACACCGTGATGGCGGCGGTAGACGCGTCGCCAACGCCGGTACAGCGAGTGGTCATTGCCGCTGAGCCGGTGACCAGCATCGATATCACTTCGGCGGACATGCTGGCCGAACTGGACCGGGCACTGGAGGCGCGGGGGGTAGAGTTGCAGTTCGCCGAAATGAAGGACCCGGTGAAGGACAAGATGCGGCAGTTCGAGTTGTTCGAGCACATGGGGGAGAAGGCCTTTCACCCGACCGTGGGCGCAGCGGTGGATGCCTATCTGGAAGACAGTGGGGTTGACTGGCAGCCCTGATTTTCCAGGGGAGCGGCGTTAACCGCGAAGAAGCCCGCGCCGACTCCGAATCCGGTCAATCCAGATCAACATGGCGCTGGCGTACACCGACACCGCCAGAAACAGCGCCATACGCACCGCGAACGCCTTGTACACATCCTGCCCACCTGCACTGTCCTGCACCGATTGCCCCAGCAAGATCAGCATGGTCGTCAGGCAACTGACCCAGTACGCCGGGCTCTGCCGATTCGGCACGGCCTGGTACAGCCGCCGCGCCTGCCAAAGGGCGAACAGCAGCACCCACAGGAAGAACATCCACAGGTGCACGAACAGGCTCAACGCCCCCCACAGCAGTATCGCCAACACGCCAGCAAGCAAGGTTGAGCCGATCAGTTCCCGGCTGGCGTGCCGCGCACGGGTTTCGCCGGCCTGCTGCCCTACGCTGACTGCTTTCATGATCAGCGGCATGTACTGGTCCGGGGCGATCAGCGCCAGCAGAAAGGCCGGCATCACGATCAGCGTGGCACGCAGCGCTACCCAGCTGACATGCTCGCTGCCCAGCAGCGGCGGCACCGGTTGTGCTGGCGCGTCGCCGGGCTCGGGGAACATCATGTGCGCCACTGATGTGCCCAGCACTGCCAGCAGCATGCCTTTGGCCAGCGCTTCGACCACCGACAGTGCCAGGGTGAAGTCACTGGTGCCGGCAGCGGCGATCATGGTCAGGCCGATCACCAGCAGGTTGGCCAGCAGGCCGTTGCCGCCCTTCAGTGCATAGCGCAAGGTCAGGAAAACACCCACCCCGACCAGTAACACCCCGGCCAACGGCGCATGGCGCAACAGCGGAATCAGCAGCAACCCGCTGCCGCAAGCGAGCAGCACCAGTAGCGCCAGGGCCGGTGCCGCACGCAGGGGTAATGGCTGGCTGCGCATGGCCAGCAACAGCACCGCGAACACCGGCGCAAGGATCGGCACCGGCAAGCCGATGGCAAAGCTCACGGCCAGGCACAGTGATACGCCCAAGGCCAGGCGCAGTGCCCGCAGGCGGCGCCATTCAATAGGCATACGACAGCCAGCTCATCAGCCACATGAACAACCGGCCTAGCAGGTTCAGTGGGTTGCCTTCGCTGGGCAGGGCCATGACCTCGGCCTGACCACCGACCCGCAGCATGGTCTTGTCCTGAAGCTGGTCGCGCTGCAGTTCCACAATCACTGGGAAGCGCTGCGCCGAACGCAGCCACTCGCGGCTGTTCTGCACGGTCGGCAACGTACCCGGCGGGGTGCTCTGGCCCACGCTCACGCCGTAGCCAATGCTGCGTATGCGCCCCTTCAACACAGTGCCGGGCAACGCGTCGAGCACCACCAGCACCGGGGTGTCGGGGCGCAGCCGGCCGAGGTTGTTCTCGGTCATGTCGGCACTTATCCACACATCATGGATACTGATCAGGGTCATCATCGGGCTACCTGCGCCGACATAGTGGCCAACGTCGGTGCGCAGGTCGGTGATCAGCCCGTTCGCGTCAGCGCGCACCACGGTACGGGCAAGGTCCAGGCGGGCCTTTTGCACATTGGCCGCGGCACTGCGCAGCTGGGCGTTGTCATCCGGTGCCCCACCCTGCTGCTCGCGGGCGCGCTCCACTTCGGCACGGGCTGCCGCCACTTGGCTGATAGCCTGGTCCCGGGTCGCCTGGGCGCCTTCCAGACGGCGAACCGACACGGTACCCGGGTCTTCGTCAATTAGTCGTTTGAGGCGCTCGGCGTCTTGGCGCGCCTTGCGTTCGTTGGCCTGGGCGGCCACCAGCGCTGCCTGGGCCGAATCGATGCCGGCGGTACTGGCGCCGATTTGCCGGCGCACGGTATCGAGGTCGGCTTCGGCACGGGCCAAGGCAATGCGGTACTGCTCCGGATCGAGTTCGAACAGCACATCGCCCTGGCGCACCTCCTGGTTGTTGCCTACCGCGACACGCTTGATCTGCCCGGCCACTTCGGCTGTCACCGGGACCACGTAAGCCTGCAGGCGAGCTTGCTGGGTATACGGGGTATAGCGGTCAGCCAGCAAGTACCAGAGCAGGCTGACCGCAATCAGCAGCAACACCCAGCGCATGCCGCGATCCGGGGCTGACGGGGGCGGCGTTGGCGTGGCGTCGCTCATTCGGTTTCACCTTGTGCATGCGCAGTGGGGGCTGGCTCGTCGAGCAACTCGCCCCAGTCGGTGCGTTGCTGCATTCGCTGGCGGGTGGCCGGGTCGATCGGCGCGCGTCTGGCGTCCCAACCACCCCCCAGGGCCTTGTACAAAGTCACCAGGCTGCTGACCGCGTTGCCACGGCTGACCAGGTAACCGTCTTGCTGCTGCAACAGCAGTTGTTGGGCGTCGAGCACGCGCTGGAAATCGGCGAAGCCTTCGCGGTACTGCGAACTGGCCAGGTTCAGCGAGCGTTGCGCAGCCTGGGAGGCCTGGTCGCGAATGGCTGCACTCTGCAGCGAGCGCACCAGCCCGCTGGCGGCATCGTCGGCCTCACGGGCAGCTTCGCGCACGCCCTGCTGGTACAACTCGATCAGTTGCTGCAAGCGGGCATCTTCCACGCGAACGGTGTTCTTGCGCCGGCCATAGTCGAACGGGTTCCAGATCAGGCTTGGGCCAGCCGCCAGGTCGAAGGTGTCGGGCAGATGATTGGCCGATAAAAAGGTCCAGCCGATACTGCCAAGCAAGCTCAGCTGTGGATAAAGATCGGCCTCGGCCACCCCGACCAGCGCCGACTGCGCCGCCACTGCCTGCTCGGCGGCGCGGATGTCCGGGCGGCGCTGCAGCAGGCTGGCAGGTACATCCTGCAACACTGCCCGATCCGGCAAGGGCAGCTGGCCATGGCCGGCGTCCAGCTGCGGCAGCGGCCCAGGCGGGCGGCCGAGCAGCGAGCACAGCACGTTGCGCAGGGCGTTGAGCTGGTTCTCGAACTCGGGGATGGTCGCCTGGGTCGCCAGATATTGAGTGCGCGCCTGCTGCCAGTCGAGTTCGTCATTTTCGCCGTGGCGGAACAGCCGCTCGGTGATCTCCAGGCTACGCGCCTGGCGCTTGGCGTTCTCTTGGGCGATAGCCAGCCGAGCTTCGGCGGTACGCAGAGCAAAGTAGGTGTCGGCCACTTGCGCACGCAGCAACACCATGGCGTCGGCGTAATTGGCCTGGGAGGCAAAGTAGACAGCGTCGGCACTTTCGATGGCGCGACTGAAGCGGCCCCAGAAATCGATTTCCCAGCCGATGTCGAAACCGACGCTGGATTGCCAGAACACCGAATCACGGGCGGTGGAGGTACCTGACTGGTCCTGCTTCAGATACAGGCTCTGCGCACTCAGTTGCTGCAGCTGTGGATAACGCCCGGTCTGCACGATCGCCAACTGGGCGCGAGCCTCCGCGATGCGCAGGCCCGCCACGCGCAGGTTGGTGTTGTTGGCGTCGGCCTCGGCAATTAGCGCGTCCAGCATCGGGTCGGCAAACATCCCCCACCACGCGCGCATGTCAGGGGTGGCGGCGCTACGCCCTGCCTGCTCCAGCAAAGGTGTGCTCCAGCCGTCCAGCCACGGCGCCTGGGGCGTTTCGAAATCCGGGCCGACCTGGGTGCAACCAGCCAGTAGCATCAGTAACCCCAGGCCATGGCAGCAGTTGGGCATAGCTCAGGCAGCAGGGGGTGCTGGTTGCTCCGGCACCTGCAGCGCAACCCATTGCCAGAACAACACATAGGTCACGCCGAGGATTACCGGGCCAATGAACAAACCGATGATGCCTTTGACCACCATGCCGCCCAGCGCCCCGATCAGTACCACCGGCATTGGTACATCGACCCCGCGCCCCAGCAGCAGCGGCTTGAGCACGTTGTCGGCAAGGCCGGCGACAAAGGTGTAGATGGCAAAAATGATGGTCGCCACCGTGAAGCCTTCGGCGTTGAACACATAGATGATCACCGGCAAGGTCACCAGCGTCGCCGGGGCCTGTGCAATGCCCAGCATGAGGATGACGATGGCCAGCATCCCGGCACCGGGAACCCCTTTGACGATAAAACCAACACCGATCAGCAGCATCTGGATGAAGGCAATGCCGATCACCCCTTGTGCCACCGCGCGAATGGTAGCCGTGCACAGCGTGGCCAAGGGTTTCCCGCGCTCTGCACCTGAAACCCGCATGGCGATACGCTGCGCAGCGATGTCACCTCGTTCACCGAAGGCCATGATGACCCCGGAAATGAGGATCGCGCCGATGAACAGCAGGAAGGCCCCACCGGCGCTGGCCGCAGCGCCCAGCACCGTCAGCCCGGCCCCCCTGATCTGGGGCAGCCATTGGTTCAGCACACTGGCCATGTTTTCGGAGGCCGCCAACCACAACGCATGCACTTTCGGCCCGATCAGTGGCCAGGTCGCCACGGAATCAGGCGGGACCGGCACACTCCAGGCGCCGGTCTTGAGTAGCGTCACCAGGCTGTCCACCGATTCGGCGATGGACATCATCACCAGGTAGACCGGCACCAGCAGCACCACCAGTACCAATAGCACTACCAGCGTCGCCGCATAGCCTTGCTTGAGCCCGGTGCGGCGCTGAATACGGCAATGCAAGGGGTACAGCGTAACCGCCAGGATCACCGCCCACAGCATCAACTCCAGGAACGGCTGAAACACCTGGAAGGCGAAGATCACCAACGCTGCCACCAGACCGGCCTTGATGAGCACATCGAGCAAGCCCCGCGACAGGGCGCTGTCCAGCTTGAAACTCGACTGCATGATTCACCTCCAGATACTCAATGCGCCAGCTAGGCGCAATTCACTGGCCCGTTTCAGGGGATGCCTGCACAGGGCTGTCATCGCGCAGCTGCCGCGCCAGGGCCATCATGACCAAGGGCACCACCGCCATCGACAAGGTGATGGCCAGCACCAGCAGGTCGTGTACCTGTTGTGTGAGCACTTGATGCGCCAGCGCCAGCTTGAACACCACAAAGGCGAACTCGCCCCCCGAGGCCAGCACCACACCCAGGCAAAGCGCCTGGGCCTTGTTGAGCTCGCCCATCGTGCGCCCCAGGCCATACAGCAAGGGCAGCTTGATGGCCACCAGCAGCACGGTCAGGCCCAGCACTATCAGCGGCATGCCAAAAAGCAGACGCAGGTCGGCGCTCATGCCTACACCTACGAAAAACAGCCCCAGTAGCAAGCCTTTGATCGGCTCGATCTGGGTTTCCAGCTCGTGGCGAAAAGGCGACTCGGCCATCAGCACACCGGCCAGAAACGCCCCCAGCGCCATCGACACGCCCACATGCTCCATCAACCAGGCGGTGCCCAGCACCACCAGCAATGCCGTGGCGGTCGATAGCTCAGGCAGGCCCGACCCCACCGTCCACTTGAATACCGGGGTCAGCAGATAGCGGCCGAAAACAATCAGCAGGCCGATACCGACAGCCACGGCCAGCAACGGCCAGGCCCCTTCGTCGGCAGTGCTGACATCGCCACCGAGCAACGGCACCACGGCAATCAAGGGAATGGCGGCAATGTCCTGGAACAGCAGGATGGCCACGGCCAGGCGGCCATGAGGTTTACCCAGGTCCTTGCGCTCGGCCAGTACCTGCAAGCCAAAGGCGGTGGACGACAGCGCCAGGCCCAGGCCCAGCACGATAGCGGCAGGTTTCGATTGATCGAACAGCCAGAATGCCAGTAGCCCGAGCAGCACTGCGGTCAGCCCCACTTGCAAACTGCCGACGCCAAATAGCGCCCGGCGCATGGTCCACAGACGCCGCGGGGAAAGCTCCAGGCCAATCACGAACAACAGCATGACCACGCCCATTTCCGACAGCCGCGCCACGTTGTCCGGGTTGCCCAACAGCCCAAGCACCGACGGGCCAATCAAGATTCCCGCCAAGAGGTATCCCGGCACTGCGCCCATTTTCAGACGCTGCGCCAGCGGCACCAGAAGCACCACAGCCAGAAGAAATACCACCGTCGCCTGCAACAGGCTGCCGTCATGTGGCATGAGCTCGTACCTTCGCAGCTCCCGGGCGGGAGGGGTTCAGAAGCGTTCTTCGACGACCTTGAACGGGTAGGCGACAGCCTTGTACTTGCCGATCTTGCCGCGTTTGGGCAGCTTCACCAGCTGGTCGCGGGTTATGTCCTGGTAGGGAATACGGCTGAGCAGATGGCTGATGATATTCAGCCGGGCGCGACGTTTGTCGTTGGAATGGGCCACGAACCACGGTGCCCATGCGGTATCCGACGCCTGGAACATGTCGTCCCGCGCTTTGGTGTAGTCATCCCAGCGGGTATACGACTTGAGGTCCATCGGCGATAGCTTCCACAGCTTGCGGCCGTCGTTGATGCGATCCTGCAGGCGCCGGGTCTGCTCTTCGGCGCTGACTTCAAGCCAGTACTTGATGAGGATGATCCCCGAATCGACCATCACCCTCTCGAACCCAGGGACACCGGCCAGAAACTTGTCCGCTTGCTCGCCGGAGCAGAAGCCCATCACCCGCTCAACGCCCGCACGGTTGTACCAACTGCGATCGAAGATCACCACTTCACCTGCCGCTGGCAGATGGCCCAGGTAACGCTGCAGGTACATTTGCGTCTTCTCCCGCTCGGTCGGCGCGGGCAGTGCTACCACCCGAAATACCCGCGGGCTGACGCGCTCGGTAATAGCCTTGATGGTGCCGCCCTTGCCGGCGCCATCACGGCCTTCGAAAACAATGCATAGCTTCAGGCCCTTGGCCACCACCCACTCCTGCAGCTTCACCAACTCTACATGCAGGCTCTTGAGCGCTTTTTCGTAGGCCTTGCCGCCCAACTTTTCGGGTTGTTCCTGGGAGGGCTTCTTCCTGGACGGCTTCGACATGACACTCTCCTGAAGGTGAATGAAGCTTCAGTATGGTCGACGAATACCAGTTTGCCGCTTCGCTTGCAGATTGGTGCAGGCACTCTGGCAGGCTTGTCACTTCACAAATTCCTGAACTGATTATTTGCTGCCAGCGATTTTTCCCCCCGGCAAGCGCCACCAGAATCGCTTCACCACAATCACAAAAACCGTGAGGCCACTCCCGTGGACCAGACACTTCAGGTACGGCAAGCCGCCGCCGACCTTGTTGCCGCCTTCGCCAGCAACGATACCGCCCGCTATTTCGCCTGCTTCAGCGAAGACGCCACCTTCCTTTTCCACACCTTGCCGCAACCGCTACTGTCGCGCCGTGCCTACGAAGATCTCTGGGCCCAGTGGCAGGGCGACGGCTTTGCCGTGCTGGCCTGTGAATCGGGTAACGCCCAAGTGAGCCTGCAGGGTGACGTGGCGGTCTTCATGCACGATGTGGCCACGCATATCCGCATTGCCGGTGAAGAACACCAGTTGCGTGAGCGCGAGACCATTGTCTTCCGTCGCCACGGGGACCAGTGGCTCGCCTGCCACGAGCACCTGTCGGTCGTATCACCGGCCTGATCACCTTTATTGCGGCCCTGCCGCCCTGCCATCGCACCCACAAGAAGGCCCGCGCACGCGCCGGCCCACAACAACCGCGCTGGAGCATTACCATGAGCCACTCGACCGGTATCGAGACCAACGGCGTCGAACAGATCCCCGCCGATCAACGCGACGCCTCCCCGCTGGACCTGTTTCGTTTGATCTTTGGCGGCGCCAATACGTTTGCCACAGCCGTGCTGGGCAGCTTCCCGGTACTTTTCGGGCTGTCGTTCCAGGCCGGTGTGTGGGCCATTCTGCTCGGCGTTGGCATCGGCGCGCTGATCCTTGCACCGATGGGGCTGTTCGGCGCGCTGAACGGCACCAACAATGCTGTATCGTCGGGCGCGCACTTTGGTGTACACGGGCGCATCGTCGGCTCGTTCCTGTCGCTACTCACCGCCGTGGCGTTCTTCTCACTGTCGGTATGGAGCTCGGGTGACGCCCTGGTCGGGGGCGCCAAACGCCTGGCCGGCCTGCCGGAAACCGACCTGACCCTGGGCCTGGCCTACGGCCTGTTCGCAGTGCTGGTACTGGTGGTATGCATCTTCGGCTTCCGCTTCATGCTGTGGGTCAACAAGATTGCCGTGTGGGCTTCGAGCCTACTGTTCCTGCTGGGCATCGTTGCCTTTGCCGGGCCGTTCGATGCGGGCTACGCGGGCAGCGTCAACCTCGGCCAGGCCGGTTTCTGGGCAGCGTTCGTCGGCGCAGCGATCCTGGCCATGAGCAACCCAGTGTCGTTCGGTGCGTTTCTGGGTGACTGGTCACGCTATATCCCGCGTGAAACACCCAAGGCGCGCATCATGCTGGCCGTGATTGCGGCCCAGGGTGCCACGCTGATTCCGTTCCTGTTCGGCCTGTGCACCGCCACCCTGGTGGCCACCCAGGCACCGGACTACATCGCCACCAACAACTATGTCGGCGGCCTGCTGGCCGTTGCCCCTGGCTGGTTCTTCCTGCCGGTGTGCCTGATTGCCGTGATCGGCGGCATGTCCACTGGCACCACCGCCCTGTATGGCACCGGCCTGGACATGTCCAGCGTGTTCCCGCGCCTGCTCAGCCGCGCAGGCGCCACGCTGCTGATCGGCGCGCTGGCGATCGGCTTCATCTTCATCGGTCGCTTCACCTTCAACCTGGTGCAAAGCGTGTCGACCTTTGCCGTGCTGATCATCACCTGCACGAGCCCGTGGATGGTGATCATGATCCTTGGCCTGATCACACGCCGCGGCTTCTACCACGCCGATGACCTGCAGGTGTTCACCCGCGGCCAGCGTGGTGGCCACTACTGGTTCCTGCACGGCTGGAACTGGCGCGGCATGGGGGCATGGATCCCCAGCGCGGCGGTCGGCCTGTGCTTCGTCAACCTGCCGGGGCAGTTCGTCGGCCCGCTGGGCGACCTGGCCGCTGGCGTCGACCTGAGCCTACCGGTCACCCTTGGGTTGGCAGGGGTGCTGTACCTGCTATTGCTCAACCTTTTCCCTGAACCTGCTGGCGTGTATGGCCCTCAGGGCCCGCGCTGGGTGCGCAGCAAAAGCACTGCGCACACGCCTGTAACCACTGCCGAAATGGCCTGACTGGAAACCGACCATGACCACTTCCCACTACATAGCCGGCCGCTGGGTCGAAGGCCAAGGCAGCGACTGCATCAGCGTCAACGACCCTGCGCTGGGGCAACCGTTCGCCGAACTGATGGCTGCCAGCGTCGAGCAGGTCGACCAGGCCGTGGCCGCCGCCCGTACTGCCCTGCCCGCCTGGAAAAGCACCGGCGCCAGCGAGCGTGCCGCTTACCTGCGCGGCTTTGCCGAACAGCTTGGTCAGCGCCGCGAAGCGCTGATCACCCTGCAGATGCGCAACAACGGCAAGCCGCGCCACGAGGCAGAGATCGACCTGGACGACGCCATCGCCACCTTCGGCTACTACGCCGAGCTGGCCGAGCAATTGCCGGTAAAAAACCGTGACGTGCCGCTGGCTGCGCCGGGCTTCACCGCCCGCACTCGCCTGGAGCCCGTGGGCGTGGTCGGCCTGATCGTGCCGTGGAACTTCCCGCTGGTGACCAGCGCCTGGAAGCTTGCCCCGGCCCTGGCCGCCGGCTGCACCGTGGTGCTCAAGCCTTCGGAGGTGACCCCGCTGGTCGAGCAGGCCTACGGCCAGATCGCCGACACCTTGGGCCTGCCGGCCGGGGTACTGAACATCGTCAACGGCAAAGCCGAGACCGGTGCGGCGCTGAGCAGCCACCACGGCCTGGACAAACTGTCGTTCACCGGCAGCAACAGCGTAGGCAGCCAGGTGATGCGCAGTGCTTCGGCGCAGTGCCGGCCGGTAACGCTGGAACTGGGCGGCAAGTCGGCGATCGTGGTGTTCGATGATTGCGATGTCGACCAGGCGGTAGAATGGATTGTGGCTGGCATAAGCTGGAACGCCGGGCAGATGTGTTCAGCCACTTCGCGCCTGCTGGTGCAGGACGGCATTGCCGATGCCCTACTGCAGCGCCTGCAGGCGGCGCTGGAAAACCTGCGGGTGGGCAACCCGCTGACCGAAGAGGTCGAAATGGGCCCGCTGACCAGCCAAGCCCAGTGGTTGAAGGTTGCCAGCTACTTTGCCACGGCGCGTGAAGAAGGTTTGCAGTGCCTGGCCGGTGGCAAGGCACTGGACCGCGACGGCTGGTTCGTCAGCCCGACGCTGTATGCCGATGTGCCGAAGGATAGCCGCTTGTGGGCCGAGGAAATCTTCGGCCCGGTGCTGTGCGCGCGGCGCTTTGCTACCGAGCAACAGGCGATCGCCGAAGCCAACGACAGCCGTTTCGGCCTGGTGGCGACGGTGTGCACTGCGGACCTGGAGCGCGCCGAGCGCGTGGCCGATGCGCTGGAGGTTGGCCATGTGTGGATCAACTCGGTGCAGGCGGTGTTCGTCGAGACGTCGTGGGGCGGCACCAAAGGTAGCGGAATAGGCCGTGAACTCGGGCCCTGGGGGTTATCGGGGTATCAGTCGGTGAAGCATGTGACGCGGTGCCTGGGTTGATATCGCAAGGGGCCGCAGGCGCGCCGATACGCCATGCCCCCGCGCGACCGAGCCGTTCGATAGAATGCTGCGTCATCGAGCAGAAACAGCCGCCGTTCCATCAGCACTTCCTCGGCACGCTTACATGCGGCCTCAAGGACGAAACTGGTGCGATCACCGCCAACGACTTCAACCGCGGCGTCGATCAAGTCCCGCCTGTGCTCGGCAACCCGCATGTTCAAAGGCACCGCTTTGCTGCGGTCGCGCGGTTGAATTTCACTCATGGATGTCTCCTCGCCCGTTCCACACGGGCAATTTACTCGACTGGATCCGTCGAGATGGAACTAGGCCAGCGCTTCGTAACGCATTTGTGTAGATGTAAATCTGATTGCGTTACGAACGGTCATTCGTCTTTCATGATGACGTTGCCTGCCCCACGTGACTTTCCCCTACGCGCGTTAAGTCCCACTTCCTGGTACCCCCACAATCACAACACCAGGCCGGACCACCCATGCACCCTCAACGCACCGCCTTGCATAACGAACTGCACGCTCGCCCGTCGCTGTACTTCGACGGCCCGGCGCATGTCTTCCACCTGGCCTTGCTCGGCGGCGATGCTGCTTGTACAGCACTGCTGCAACGTTGCTGCCCGGACGCACTGGACCCTTGTGCCGCCCAGGGTATTACCCACCTGAATGGTCACCCGTTCAAATGGGAGCGGCACACCGAGTTCTTCACCCTGACCCTGGTGGTGCCCTGCACTTCAGCCGACACCGAGTGGCAAGCCCTGCCGCCGGTACTGGCCGAGGCCATTGCCCCGCAAGCCACGCAGGTAATCAACGCAGTGCAGGTGCTGGTCCGTGACGAACAGGGCCTGGACCTGCCCCACTATGGTTTCAAGGACCCGTGCGGCTCATGCGTTGGGGGTGGCGATGCCGTGGCGTGGAGTGATTTCCGCCTGACCGAGGATGGCACCAATCGCTTCCTGTTCATCAACCGCCGCCTCAATGCTTACCGCCAGGGCCGCATGATCCGCCGCCTGCTGGAGATCGAGACGTACCGCATGATGGCCTCGCTGACCCTGACCACGGCCAAACAGCTGAGCCAGGAACTGGATGCCTTCGACAAGACCTTGGTCAACCTCTCCGAGCGCAGTGCCGGGGGCGATGGGCATGACTCCAAGGGGCTGCTGGAAGCCATTGCCCACCTGTCACGCCAGGTGGTCAGCCACACGGTGAAAACCCGCCACCGCTTTGGCGCCACACAGGCGTATGCGCAACTGGTCTTCGAGCGTTTGGGTGAACTGCGCGAAAGCCACGTGGGCGACTGCCAGCGCTTGGGGGTGTTCATCGAGCGGCGGTTCAAGCCGACCGTGCGCTACTGCGCAGCTACCGAGCAACGGCTGGAACAGCTTGCCAAGAACGTGGCCAACCTCGGTGACCTGCTACAGGCGCGGGTGCAGGTGGAGATGGAAGAACAGAATGCCGGGATCCTGCACAGCCTCAATGCCCGGGCGGATGCCCAGGTGAAGATTCAGCGGGCGGTGGAGGGGCTATCGATCATTGCCATCACCTACTACCTGTTGAACCTGTTCAAGCTGTTGTATGGCGGGCTGAATGTACTGGGGTTGGGGCTGACGGCGCGGGATGGGTTGTTGGCCATGGCGCCGCCGGTGCTGCTGGTGTTGTTGGTGATTTTGCTGAGGATCAGGCAGGCCAAGCAACATTGAGGCAGGGGGCTGCCTGGCAGCCCGATCGCCGGCACGCCAGCGCCACCACCACTGCACATGGCTTGAAGTCGATGCAGTGCTTGGGGGCTGGCTTACCGGCGATTGCGTTACACCGACTCGTCAGCCGGGCGCGCACCTTCCTGCACCAGTACCATGCTCTGCGGCGACGACAAGGCTATGCCCTCGTCACGCAACCGCCCAAGAATGGTGAACAACAGGTCGCTCCGGGTCCCCGACACCTGCCGCGGCCCCGCTACATAACCACTCACGCCAATCACCATGCCACTGGCCGTCAGGTCCTTGAACGACACCGACGTCGCCGGGGCATCCAGAATCGCTTCATGTTCGTGGTAGGCCGCCAGCAGCAGCTCGCGCACCCGGTTAGCGTCAGTTTCCAGCGGCAGGGTCAGGGTGATGCCGACCACGCCAAGCGCATTGCCCATGGTCACGTTGCGCACGTTCTGCGAGATGAACTGCGAATTGGGCACGATCACCGTCGAACGGTCGGACATCTGGATTTCGGTGGCGCGCACGTTGATGCGGCGGATATCACCTTCTACACCTGCCAGGCTCACCCAGTCCCCCACTTTCACCGGGCGCTCGGTCAGCAGGATCAGGCCTGAAATGAAGTTCTGCACGATTTGCTGCAAACCGAAACCGATACCCACCGACAGGGCACTGACCACCCAGGTCAGGCTGGTGAGGTTGATACGCAGGGTCGACATCACCAGCATGGCCAGGAACAGGAAGCCCAGGTACCCCACCAGGGTCACCAGCGAGGCGCGCATGCCAGCATCCATATCGGTTTCCGGCAACAGGCGCTCACTTAGCCAGCGCTTGACCACGCGAATGGCGAACATGCCACCGAGGAAAATCCCCAGCGCCAGCAGGATGTCCTGCGGCACGATGTTCAGGTTGCCGAGCAGCTTGCCGCCGGTCCCGTCCCAGTCGCCCAGGCTCAGCAGCAGCTCGCTCGGGCTGGTGCCCGATGGCATCAGCGTCAGCAGCAGTGCCAGGAACAGCACCACGGTACGGCCGATACCGGCCAGGATGGTGCTCGCCTGGGCCTGGTGACGTGGCGCCAGGCCCAGGGTAGAGGCCAGTGCCAGGCCACCGGGCAGGCGCGGTGACAACAAGGTCTCGCACAGGTCACCGAGGAACGTGGTCAGCAGGTAGGCGCAGGTGACCACAAGGCTGACCCACAGCAGCTTGGCCGTGAGGAAGTAGGCCAGCGTCAGGTAGCCGGTGACCAGGGCCAGCAGGATCAGCGTCAGCCAGATAACCATCACGAACGGGATCAAGCCGGCCAGGCCGGTCGGGCGCTCCAGGTCATGCGTACGCAGTGTGCGCCGGTAGCGCAGCAGCGCGCCGGCAAAGGTCATCGCCACCACCAGCGCGGTCAGGCCGTTGACGGCCACGGTCAGCGCCAGGCTGGCGCCAATCACGCTGTTGATACGCTCCATGGTCATCATGCCCATGAGCGCCAGCGCGAGCACCTTAGGGAACCAGCCCAGCGCGCTGGCCACTTCGTCATGAATGGGTGGCAGGCGCCATGACGGGCGCTGCAACATCAGCATGGCACGACCCAGGCCAGTGATGAAGGCGCTGAACACCACCAACGCGAGCACATGGTTGACCAGGCTGGCGATATCGGAGCCCAGGTCGGCACTGCTCTCAAGCCCCCAGCGCAACAGCGAAACCGAACCGGCGATCGTCCCCAGTGTGGCCAGGCTCACACCCAGTGCCAAAGCACTGCGGCGCAAACGGCCCTCGGGCAGCCACCTGACCATGGCACTGGCCAGCAGGCGCTCTATCCACAGGCGCACCAGGGTCCACACCAGGATGGCAGCTACCAGGCTGGCCATGAACAGCCAGCGATGTTCGGCGCTGAAGGCACTGCCGATGGCATCTGCCACCTCACCGCGCAGGTCACGCAGGCGCGCCACGTCGTCCTGGGTGGGGCGGATGATGCTCTGCCAGAACGCCGGGCTCAGTGGCGTAGCCGCGCGGCTGGTGATCTGCGAGTTGAACTGGCTGCGGCGCAGGTTGACGATCTGCGTGGACAGGTCGCGGGCCGACTGGGTCAGCTTGGTGGCCTGTTGCTGCTGAGCCACCAGGGCCTTTTTCTCGGCCTCGAGGGCTTTGCGCTGTTGGGTCAGGGCGGCCGCCTCGTCTGGCTGCGCCGGGCCAATCACCTTGAGCTTGTCGTCGAGCTTTTCCACATCGGTGGTGCGCTGCGCACTCAGGGCGTCCGCCTGGCGTTGCACCTGCATGGCTGACAGGCGTAACTGCGACAGCACGTCGTCATTGGCTTCGCTGCTAACGCCCTGGCGAATCTGGTCCAGGCGGTCGCTCAACTCTTCGATGCTGGCGTTTTCATCCAGTGCGGAGGCTTCGGCGTTGGCCAGGTTGGACAAAGGGGTGGCCGGGGCCGACCAGGCCGGGCTGGCGAGTACCAGCATCAGGGCCAGCATGGCCATCAGGCCAGGGCAAAAACGAACAAGGCTGACACGCCTCATCGAATATTCCTCTTCACAATTCGATTTGGCGGTGGATTCTACGCGGCTTCAGGCCTTCAGGAGAGTGCCGTTTCTCGCTTCAGCAACTGCTGCTTGCGTTCGACGCCCCAACGGTAGCCGCTGATGTCGCCATCCCGGCGCACCACGCGGTGACAGGGGATGGCCACGGCAATGTGATTGGCTGCGCAAGCCATGGCGACCGCCCGCACAGCCTTGGGGGCGCCGATACGCTCGGCGATGTCGGTATAGCTGACCCGGCTGCCGGCCGGCACCTCGCGCAGGGCCTGCCACACCCGCTCCTGGAACGCTGTGCCTTGCACATCCAGCGGCAGGGCCAGGCCTAGCGCCGGGGCCTCGACGAAGCCAACCACTTCGGCGACCAGCCGTTCATAGGCACTGTCACCGCCAATCAGGCGGGCCTTGGGGAACTGGTCCTGCAAGTCGTAAAGCAAGGTTTCGGGGTCATCGCCCAGCAGGATCGCACAAATGCCTTTGTCACTTTGTGCCACCAGGATCGCGCCCAATGAACACTGGCCCAACGCGAAGTGAATAGTTGCGCCGGCACCGCCGGCGCGGTACTGCCGTGGGCGCATGCCAAGGCGCTGGTCGGCGCTGGCATAGAAGCGACTGTTGGAGTTGTAGCCGGCGTCGTAGATAGCATCGGTGACCGAGCGCTGGCCGTCTTCCAGATGCGCGCGCAGGCGCCGGGCGCGAAAGGCAGTGGCGTAGGCCTTGGGCGTAACGCCGGTTTCGGCCTTGAACAGCCGGTGCAGGTGGAACGGGCTGACGGCCAGTTGCGCACTTAGCTGTTCGAGGCTAGGGGTGGGGTCGGCGGTTTCGATGAGGCGGCAGGCACGGGTCACCAGCTGGCTGCGGCGGTTGGCGTTGACATTGGCGGGGGCGAAGCAGCGTTTACAGGGGCGAAAACCGGCGGCTTCGGCGCAGGCAGGGGTGTCGAAGAACTCGACATTACTGCGTTTGGCCAGGCGCGACTTGCAGTTTGGGTGGCAGTAGATGCCGGTGGTGCGCACGGCGTAGACGAAGTGGCCGGTGGCAGCGGTGTCGCGGGATTCGACGGCTTGCCAGCGTTGGTTGGGGGTGATGAACGCAGTCATGGGTAAGATTCCAGATCGTTGTGGCCTGTGCCCGGAGGGGGCCGTTACAGGCAATGCCGAAACCTCAGGCCCGCCACAGGTACCAGGCCGCCACGGTACGGTAAGGGCGCCAGCCGCCGCCCAGCGAGCGCATTTGCGCTGGCGTCGGCGCCTTGTCCAGGCCTTTGAGCCGACGATAGCCCTCGCGCACGCCAAAATCGTCCACCGGCAGAATGTCCGAACGCTCCAGGCTGTAGATCAGCAACATTTCCACCGTCCACCGCCCTACCCCGCGTAACCCTATCAGGCGTTCGATCAACGCCTCGTCGGTCATGGCCAACGCCGCTTCGCGTGTAGGGACCAGGCCTTCCAGCCGGGCTTGGGCAATGCCCTGGATCGTCGTCATCTTGCTCGCCGAGAAGCCGCAGGCGCGCAGGGTTTGCGGGGCGACCGCCAACAACTGCTCGGGCTGCGGGAACGCATCCTCCGGGAACAGCGCCAGCAACCGCCCGAGGATGGCCTCGGCCGCACGGGCATGCAGCTGCTGGTAGGCAATCGCCCGCACCAGTGCCTCGTACGGTTCGCGCCCAGGCGTAGCCTGGTGCAGACAAGGCCCGGTCGCCGCGATGTGCCGCGACCAGTCCGGGTCCAGTGCCGCCAGGTGTTCGCTGGCTTCGCGGTAAGCCTCAGGGGAAAGGTCGGCCAGAATCATGGCACCTCCATCAGGTGGATTGCAGGTCCAGCTTAGCGCAGCCGTTCATCGGACAAACGCCGGATCTTGCTCGGCTAATTCCTGGCATGCCATTGCCCCGTGCCATCATCCCCGCATAGAATTGAGAACTGTTCACATTCGCACATTCCATGGGACCGGGTCTTCGCAACGATGCAGATAAACGACACGCTCAAACCGGCCGAGGTCGCTCTGCTCTACCAGTCCCACCACGCCTGGCTGCGGGGCTGGCTACGTAGCCGGGTGGGTTGCAGCGAACACGCTGCCGACCTGGCCCAGGATACCTTCGTGCGCGTGTTGCGCGCGCGCCAGGTGTCGCCGCTCAAGGAGCCCCGCGCCTACCTGAGCAGCATCGCCCGTGGCCTGATGATCGACCAGTTCCGCCGTCGGGCCCTGGAGCGGGCTTATCAGGAGAGCCTGGCTCACCTGCCCGAAGCCGAAGTGCCCAGCGAGGAAGATCGGCTGGTCATCCTGGACTCACTGGAACGCCTGGACCGAGCCTTGCACCAACTCAAACCGCGCGCCCGCCAGGCCTTTCTGCTGGCCCAGCTCGACGGTTTGAGCATTGTGCAGATCGCCCAGGATCTGCAAGTGTCCCGAGCGACCATCGAGCGCGACCTCGCCACCGCCCTGCGCGTCTGTTATCGGTTGCGTTATGTCGACGCCTGATGGCACCCCTGCGCAGGCGCAGGTTGACCAGGCCATCGACTGGCTGGTGAAGCTGCGCTTCGACAGGCCCTGCCCGCGTACCCAACAGCAATTCCAGCAATGGCTGGCCAGCCACCCGCACAACCCCTTGGCCTGGCACCGCGTGAGCATGCTCGGCGACGAACTGGCCGGCCTGCCTAAGGACCTGAGCCGGCGCACCCTGGACGGCAGCCAGCAACAGCACAGCAGCCGTCGCAGCCACCTCAAGCTGCTGGCGCTGCTGACCGTGGGCGGCAGCCTTGGCCTGTCTGCGCGTGAGCCGTTGGGCTTGCCTGAACTGTTGGCCGACAGCAGCACCGCTACCGGCGAGCGCCGGCAGCTGCAAGGTAGCGATGGCAGCCGTATCCAGTTGAACACCGCCAGCGCCATCGACCTGCACTACAGCAGTACGCAGCGCCGGCTGGAGCTGGTACACGGCGAAGTGAGCCTGGAGAGCAACCCCAACGACAATCGCCCGTTTCTGATCGAGACACGCGTCGGTCCGCTGGCCACTGTCGACGGCCAACTGCTGCTGCGAGAAAACAGCCAGGGCCTGCTGCTGGCCGTACGCCGCGGTGCAGTTACGCTGTTTCCTGCATCCGCCACGGCCCGGCAGGTACTGCCAGGTGAGACCTTGCAGGTGTCGGCCAACGGCAGCTTCCAGGCCGTGACGCTGCATAGCGACCTCTGGGGATGGACAGACGGTGTGTTGAGCGTGCAGCAGATGCCGCTTGGGGAATTTGTCGCCGAGTTGGCGCGTTATCGCCCAGGCCTGCTGCGCTGTGCGCCCGAAGTTGCGAACCTGAAGGTGTCTGGCACCTACCAGTTGAGCGATACCGGGGAGATCCTGCATCTGCTCAGCCATAGCCTGCCGGTGCGGGTGGAATTCCGCACCCGGTATTGGGTAAGTATTGGAGCAGCTTGACGGCTACGTGGCCCCGCAGGGCCGCGCAGGGTTGTCAGTCCGCTACCGCTCGCAAGCGCCCAGCAGCGCGGAATGACTGCCGGGCAAAGCACACGAACAACCCAGCCATCAGCGCCAGCGCCATCGGCAAGCCATGCGGCGCCACGCCCATCGCCGCGCCACTGACCAGCGGCCCGACCAGGCTACCTACGCCCCACAGCAAACCCACGCTGGCATTGGCGGTTACCAGGTCCTGGCCCTTGAAGCGCTGGCCAATCAGTACCAGTGCCAGGGTATAGATGCCCCCTGCCACGGCGCCCAGTACCACCAGCAGGGGCCACAGCAGCCAGGTCATGTTCAGCAGCCACGGCAGGCCGATGCCGATCGCCATCGCCACCAGCCCGCACACCAGGTGCAAGCCGGTACGCTCGACGCGGTCGGCCAGCCAGCCCAGCGGCAGCTGGAACAACATGTCGCCCGCAAACACCACGGTCACCATCAACGCCGCCACGCCCACGGCAAAACCATGGCTGCTGGCATACACCGGCAATAGCGACAGCACGACGGCATCGAAGAACGAGAAGAACAGTACCGCCATGCACAACGACGGTGCCACCCGAAAGAACCCGGCCAGGCCGAAGCTTTTTTCGCCTTCTTCGTGTTCGACATGGTCGTTGGGCACGGTCAGCACGATGCACAGCAGCGCCAGCCCGTAACAGGCGGTCACTACGCCAGTGATCCATGGGCTGTCGGCGCCCAGCACGGCGAGCATGGCCGGGCCGAGTACCTGGAAGCCAGTGAAGCTGGTGGCGTACAGGGCCATGATCTTGCCGCGGTTGTGCTCCGGGCACAGTTCGTTGACCCACGACTCACCAAGGATGATGGCGATACCCACCCCCAGCCCCAGGCCCAGACGCAGCAGGGCCAGCAACCACAACGAGCCGAATGCCGGCTCGAGCAAGGCAATGCTGACCGTGCACAGGCTGAAACACAGCAAGTAGATGGTGCGCCGGGTGAGATGGCGGCAGCAGGTATCCACCAGAAATGCCGAGAGCATCATGCCTGCCGCCGGGATGGCCGAGATGATGCCGATTTCCAGGGTGCTCGCCCCCGCCTCATGCAGGCGCAATGAAACCAGCGGCAGGCTGGCCCCCAGGCTGAAACCCACTACCGATACGGCGAACAACAGGCCCGCCAGCAAACGCATGTTCATGTACCACTCCTTGCCAACCGAAAAGACGTGCAGACACAGGCGCGCACGCCGGGATGGCGAGCGACGCGAAAGCGCAGATCAGTTCAGGCGAAATGTGGCGAGAAGGTGAAGGCAAACAGCACGCTGCGGCGGCGCTTGAGCACCGTGTCGCTCGGCCACGCACGACGCAGGGCCTGGAGGGCAGGCTGACGGGCGCTGGGCAGGGACTGGGAACGGCGCATTGCGTTGGCTACTTTGTGGGCATTGAAAAAAGAGGCGGCACTCTAGGCCAACAGTGATCCAATCGTCAATTGTCGGGGCTGCAGGCCAGCCCCGGACAATTTCAGCGCTTGCCAGTGCTTGGCAAGAACACCGCCAGCAGCCCGAACAACGGCAGGAACGAGCACACCCCATAGACATACTCGATGCCACGCAGGTCCGCCACATACCCCAGCAGCGCCGCGCCGATCCCGCCAAAGCCGAACATCAGCCCGAAGAAAATCCCGGCAATCATGCCCACGCTGCCCGGCACCAGTTCTTGCGCATACACCACAATCGCGGAAAACGCAGACGCCAGGATAAAGCCGATCACCACACTCAACACCGTGGTCCAGAACAGGTCGGCATACGGCAGCGCCAGGGTGAATGGCGTCACGCCCAGGATCGAGAACCAGATCACCGCCTTGCGCCCGATGCGGTCACCGATCGGTCCGCCAAAGAAGGTACCGGCCGCCACCGCACCGAGGAACAGGAACAGGTGCAACTGCGAGCTGGCCACCGACACATCGAACTTCTCGATCAGGTAGAAGGTGAAGTAGCTGGTGAAGCTGGCCATGTAGAAGTACTTGGAGAACACCAGCAGGCCCAGCACGATCAGCGCCGCGATCACGCGCTTGCGCGAAATGCCATGGGTGGCCTGCACCGCCTTGCGGGCCTTGGCCTGGTTGAGGTGTTCCTTGTACCAGCCACGCAGCATCAGGGTGACGCCAAGGAAGAACAGCGCGGCCACGCCAAACCAGGCGACATGGGTCTGGCCGAACGGGATGACGATGGCCGCTGCCAGCAACGGGCCCAAGGCGGAACCGGTGTTGCCGCCAACCTGGAACGTGGACTGGGCCAGGCCAAAGCGCCCGCCCGAAGCCAGCCGCGCGATACGCGAGGTTTCTGGGTGGAAGGTTGACGAACCAATGCCGACCAGCGCTGACGCCAGCAAGATCATCGGGAAGCTGCCGACGAACGCCAGCATCACGATACCCACCAGTGTGCACAGGGTGCCGAGCGGCAAGAGGTTGGGCGTCGGCCGACGGTCGGTGAAAAAGCCAACCCAGGGCTGCAACAACGAGGCGGTGATCTGGAAGGTCAGGGTGATCAGGCCAATCTGGGCGAAGCTCAGGTTGTAGTTGGCCTTGAGCATCGGGTAGATCGCCGGCAATACCGACTGGATCAGGTCATTGATCAGATGCGCCAGTGCACAGAAACCAATGATGCGCATCACCAGAGGCGTGGCTTGGCTTGCCGCTGCCTGGGTGGATGCGGTGGAGGCACTACTGGTGGCCATTGGGCTGAATCTCCGTCCTCGGGTTGGGATCCGATTATCGGGAAACAAATAGATACATAGCTACCTTTTTTATCCCCTTATCGCCACGTACTTGAAAATGGTTCTCAATATAATTAGCATCCTTGTCCAATCATCCCTGTCATCGTTGGGCAAATAGCCCCTATCGTGAGCAGACCGACCCATGAACCCGATGCCCGCCAAGCAGCTGCAGCCCGACCCACAGCAGGAAGCGCTGGAGTGGTTTTCAGTGCTGCGCCAGCCCGGTTGCGACGAAACCCAGCGCCAGGCATTCGGGGCATGGTGCCAGGTAGCGCAGAACGCCCACGCCTACGCCGAACTGGAGGCGTTCTGGCAACAGCTGCAACCAGCCCCCGCCCGACCTCGCCCACGACCCGTAACCGTGCGCCGCAGCCACTTGGGCAAATGGCTGGCGCTGGTCTTCCTGCTGGGGCTGGGGGCTGCCGCTTACCTGTACTGGCCGCTGATGCAGCGCCTGGCTAGCGAGCTGCACACTGATACGGGTGAGCGCCGTAGCACACGCCTGGCAGATGGCACCACCTTGAGCCTGGACAGCGCCAGCGCGATGAACGTCGACCTGCGCGGCCGCACTCGTCAGCTGCATCTGGTGCAGGGCCAGGTGTATCTGGAGGTCATGCTCGACGGGCGCGCCATGGAAGTGGCTGTGGGTAACGCGCGCATCCAGGTATACGGCACCCGTCTGCAGGTAGCCCGCCACGCCAACCATGACGAACTCGTGGTACTCACTGGCAAGGCCATGGTGGTCCAGGCTGGCGAGCAGCGCCTGGTCTCGGCGGGTGAGCGCGTCACATTCGACGACACGCGCATCGGCCCGCTGCAGAAGGTTGACCTGAAGACCATCGATAGCTGGCGCAGCGGTCGCCTGAAGGCCATCGACCTGCCATTGGGGCAAGTGCTGGAGCGCCTGGCCAGGTATCAGGGGCAGCGGCTGTGGCTGGTGGATGAACAAGTGGCCCATCGCCGTGTCAGCGGCGACTTCAACCTGGACCGGGCTGGCGAAACCCTGCAATCCCTGGCTGCTGCCCAGCATCTGCAGCTACACCGGGTGCTCGGGCACTGGCTTGTGGTGCGCTGAAACCAGGCCTGGCCGCTAAGTTTTTGAAAGCGTGCAAATTTTTTTTGAAATGAGTGTTGACAGGGGGGCCGTTCAAGAGAATAATGCGCGCCATCGGCTACATAGCTCAGTTGGTTAGAGCATAGCATTCATAATGCTGGGGTCCGGGGTTCAAGTCCCTGTGTAGCCACCAAACAAGACGAAGGGCTTACCGCAAGGTAAGCCCTTTTTCTTTGTCTGCGAAAAGTTACCGCACTGAAGGCAGCCACTGCCCACGGGGTGTGCAATGGCCCTCCCCTCCACCTTCTATCTTCCCTTCAGCGGATACCGCTCACCGCCACCGTCAAGCCAAGCCCGATCAACGCCAGGCCTATCACCCGGTCCACCAGCACTTGCCGGTCGATCATCGCCTTGCGCAACGGCGCGCTGGAAAAAAACACCGCCACCAGGCTGAACCACAACCAGTGGGCAAGGGACATGAACGCACCGTAGGCAAACGCCAGCTTCAACGAGCTGCCGGGTTGCACCACCTGGGTGAAAGCACTGATGACGAACAACATGGTCTTGGGATTCAGGGCATTGGTCAGAAAGCCGGTGCGCAAGGCTTGCACCACGGTGACAGTGGAACGCTCGCCCCCCTCCAGGCTGATGCGCCCGGTGTTGGTCAGTGATTTGTAGCCCAGGTAGATGAGATAACCGGCGCCCAGTGCTTTCATGGCCAGGAACAGCACCGGGGTCTGACTGATGATCACGGCGATGCCCAGCACCGTGTACAACACATGCACCTGTACTCCCAATGCGATACCGACCGCGGCCGCCAGCCCCGCCTTGCGGCCTTGTGCATAACTGCTGCGAGTGACCATGGCGAAATCGGCGCCAGGGCTGATGACGGCGAGCAAAGTGAACAGGGCGACAGCGATGAGTTCGGTCATGCAGATAGCGCTCGATAGACGATGAAAATACACAGACCGGGTGATTATCGAGGGCTTATGAGCGAGTAAAAATCGATTTATAGTGAGGCACATCTGATAGTTTTTCTCACATAGGCATAATGCCAGTGCCGGCCCAAAGGGATGCCATGAAACTGCCGCCACTCAACGCCTTCCGCTATTTCGACATTGCCGCCCGGACCGAGAGCTTCGTGCGCGCCGCTGAGCACTTGCACGTCACCCACGGCGCGGTCAGCCGCCAAATACGCCTGCTGGAAGAAAACCTTGGCATGGAGCTGTTCGAACGCCGCAACCGGGCCATTTTCCTCACCCCTGCCGGCCGCGCCCTGCAAGGCACCACCCAGGCGATTTTCGAACAGCTGGAAAGCGCCTTGCAGCGTTTGCAGCACCAGGCCCGCGACAATGTGCTTGTGCTGTCCTGCGAGCCGACCATCGCCATGCGCTGGCTGATCCCGCGGCTGCCGCGCTTCCATGCCGCCCATCCCGACCTGCAGTTGCACCTGGTGGCTGCCGGCGGGCCGCTGGACTTCGCCCGCAGTGGGGTCGACATGGCCATCCGCCGTGACGACTTCCACTGGAACAACCAGCTGTTCAGCCAGAAGGTCTGCGATGAATGGATCGGCCCGGTGTGCCATCCCGCCGCCAGCGCCATACTCGATGGCCAGCGGCTGCTGCACAGCACCACCCGCCCTGCTGCCTGGCCCACCTGGCTGCGCCTGAGCGGGCAACAGGCGCGACACTGCGAACGCAGCGACTACGAGCATTTCTACCTGTCGATCCAGGCCGCCAGCGCCGGCCTGGGCTTGGCCATGGCCTCAGCCCTGATGGTGTGCGACGAACTCGACAGCGGGCAGTTGCACGCGCCATCCGGCTTCGTCCGCGACGGCTCGGCCTATCACCTGCTCAGCGCGCAGCCCTTGGCTGACAGCGGCAAGCGCCAGCGTTTCGCGGAGTGGGTGATGGAGGAATGCCAGGGTTGCCTGGCTCATTTGGGCTTGATGCAGAACGATGACCCGGCACTGCCGTCACCACCCCAGGTGCGATAACCGGCAGTATCCACATGGATGCGGCCTGACGGGTAGCGCCCCAAGCCCATGTTCCACGCCTGGCCGTGTTGCTGCCAGAAGCGACACAGCGGGTTAGGATCGGCCCAGGCGGGCAGCAGCACATCAACGGCAAAAGCGCGGGTATGAGCACTGTTGGCCGCTCCGCCAGCGCAGGTGTTCAGCCGCGGCTCACGGTAGGCCGACACCACTTCGAACTGGCGCAGGACGCCTTGGTCGTCGAGGGTCTTGAGCAATGAAAGGGTCGAACGTACGGCTGGCCAGTTGCTGGCGGGCGGCACCGCGAAGGGCGACGCGTGGCACAGCTTCCAGTCCGAAGCCGAACGTAGCAACTGGTGGATGGGCACTACGCCGTACAGGCGGGCATCCACAAGCATTTCACGGAAGGGCCGGGTTTGATGGTCGCCTGCCCATTGGGCGAACATCCAGACATCACGTTCATCGGCATGGGCAGCACTGGCTGCCAGCAGGCATGCGCTCAGAAACAGCTTCCTCATCCTTTACCCGTCCGTGCATGGCAACCCTGGTCTTCTGACTTTAGCGCGATACCCGTGGACGTGGATCAGTCTTCAAGCAAGGTGCAAGCCATGACCAGCGCGTCTTCACGGCCACCGGCGATCGGGTAGTAATCACGGCGGCGGCCGATTTCGTTGAAACCGTAACGCTCGTACAACCGGTAGGCCGACTGGTTGCTGGCGCGCACCTCCAGGAAGCATTCGCGGCCATTGAGCTGGTAAGCCCGGGCCATCAGGTGCTCAAGCAGGCGCAAGCCGAGCCCGCAGCCCTGGTTTTCCGGCTTGACGGTGATGTTGAGCAGGTGCGCCTCGTCGATGATCACGTTGATCACCCCATGGCCCACTTGCTGCTGGCCATCGAACATCAGCCACACTTCGTACGATTTGAGCGCATCCTGAAAGATCCCGCGGGTCCAGGGGTGACTGAACGCGGCATATTCGATCTTAAGTACGGCATCCAGATCCGCCTCGGTCATCGGGCGAAAACTGATCGAGTCACTCATTCAACGCTCTTCCAGCGCGCCATCAGCTGGCGCATGGCTTGCCAGACGTCCGCCTTGCGCTGCGGCTCGTCCATCAACAGTTCAAGGCCCGGCAAGACCCAGGCGTCGCCCAGGCCGTCGAGCTTCAGGGTTTGGTAATAGGCTGCGGCGTCGGCATTGGCAGCAAAGCGCGCCGCTGGCAGGCCGACCAGCCACAGGCAGGTGCACGGGGCGTCTTCCAGGCGCGCCTGGACAAAGCCCTGGACGAAATCGCGGGCGGATTCCGGGCCCTGGTCCATGTTGCCGCGCACCAGCAGCGGCCAGCGCACCGGCTCGCCGATGATCTGCGGAGCGTCGGGCAGGCCGGCCGCGCGCAGCATGTCCTTGAGCAGCAGGTAGGACGGGTCGCGGCTCTGGAACGGCTGACCGGTGGCCAGCTCCACCAGCAGCAGACAGCTGCCAGCACGCAACAACTGCAGCGCGAAACGTGGCGGCGGCACGGGGGCCGGGCGTGGAGGTGCAGGTTGCTCCTCGGCCTCGACAGGCTTGGCGGCAGGCTTGGGCGCACTGCCCGGGCGCGGGATCTCGATTTTCGGTCGCTCGCCGGAGCGGGCCTGGGGCGCGACCGGTGCCTCGTTGCCCGCGGGTGTCGGCCGAACCTCGAAATCGATGTCTTCGACCGGCGCCACCGGCAGCAGCAACTCGGGCCGCGACGGTGCGGCGAACGGCAGTTCGGCGCGCGGCAGCCAGTGCACCACTTGCATGGCGGAAAGGTAGGCGCGGCGACGGGGTTCGGTCAGCAAGGGGCGGGGT
>NZ_QJRL01000016.1 GCF_003205205.1 Pseudomonas sp. LB-090624 | reverse complement strand
CCCTGCTGGCACATCTGCCGGAATTCATGGTGCCAGCGCTGTTCATGCACCTCGAAGCCCTGCCGCTGAGCCCCAACGGCAAACTCGACCGCAAGGCGCTGCCAGAGCCCGGCGCGCTGCAGGATCGTCCATTCGAAGCCCCGCAAGGCGAAACCGAAAACCTGCTGGCAGCGATCCTGGGTGAACTGCTGGAGGTGCCACAGGTGGGCCGCCACGACAATTTCTTCGAGCTCGGCGGCCATTCCCTGGCGGCCATTCGCCTGGTCGACAGGCTCAACAAGGCCGGCCTGAGGGCTGCGCTCAACGACGTGTTCCAGCAGCCCAGCGTGGCGTCGCTGGCAGCCCGGCTGGTCAATCACGCAGGCCAAGGCGAGGGCGCCATCACGGTACGCGAGGGCGGGACGCAAACCCCGCTGTTCCTGCTTCACGAGTTCACCGGGCTGGACTTCTACTTCCCGGTACTGGGCCAACAGCTGGGTGGCGATTTCGCCATCTACGGTTTGCCTGGGGTGCCTGCCGGCCAGGCCCAACCACGCACCTTGGAATGCCTGGCCCGTTACCAGATTGCACAGATGCGCAAGGTGCAACCCCATGGCCCGTACCGCTTGGCCGGCTGGTCGTTTGGCGGGGTCGTGGCGTTTGAAATGGCCAACCAGTTGCTGGGGGCGGAGGAAGCGGTCGAGTTCGTTGGCCTGATCGACACGCATGTGCCGCGCCTGGCTGACCAAGGCAAGGCGCGCTGGTCGGGAACACATGCACTGGAGCGGCAACTGTTGCTGAACTGCAGCACCTTCTGGCGCACCCAGGGCCCGGCAGCCGCGGAAAAGCGTGCGCAATTGCAACGCCTGGAATCAGCGCAGGCCGATTTTGCCGGGTTGCTGGCCAGCTGCCGCGAGCACGGGCTTCTCTACGGGTTATGGGCGAGCATGAGTGATGCGCAACTGCTGCATTACTTCAGCCGTGAGCTGGCTCACGGGCATGCGTTGGCCCATTACCGCCTGTCGCCCCTGAGCATGCCGGTGCACTTGTTCCGGGCCGAGCAGGGCAGTGACAGCCTGCCGAGCCTGGGCTGGCGCGAGGCTCTGCCGACGCAGCCATTGTCGGTCATTGCCGTACCCGGTGACCACCGCAGCTTGATGGAGGCACCCCACGTGACGGCGGTTGCGCAGGCGTTGACCGAGGCCCTCGGCACCTGCAGCGCCGGGCCCCATACGGGTTATTCATCGCCTGTAGCCATCCAGACCGGCCAGGCGGGGCACGCGCCGCTGTTCTGCGTGCCCGGGGCCGGTGACAGCGTGACCAGTTTCATTGGGCTGGCCGAGGCACTGGGGCCGGAATGGCCGCTCTACGGGTTGCAAGCTCGGGGCCTGGACGGTGCTGGCGTGCCGCACAGTACGGTCGAAGCTGCTGCCGACTGCCATGTGCAGGCCATCGAAGCCTTGTACCCGCAAGGCCCGCTCAGTTTGCTGGGGCACTCGTTCGGTGGCTGGGTGGCGCACGCCATCGCAGCCAGGCTCGAGGCCAAGGGCCGGCAGGTACGCTCGTTGACGCTGGTCGACAGCGAGGCACCGGGCGCAGGCGGCACCTGTGGCCAGCCCTACACCTTCGGCGAGGCCTTGCAGCGGTTGATCGATGCCTTGCAACTGGCCACGGGCAAGGCCTTTGGGATCGATCCGGCCGCTTTTGCCCAAGCCACGGATGACCAGCAGTTGCAGCAGTTGCATGCAGCCATGGTGGGCAGTGGGCTGCTGCCTGCGCGCTCCACCCCAGGTGTGCTGGACGGCACGGTGCGTACCTTCGCGACCGCACTGCGAACGGTCTACCGGCCGCAGCTGGCCTACAGCGGCCCGGTGGGGTTGGTGCTGGTGGATGACCCGCGCCTGGATGCATTGGCTAACGCCCGCGAGCACGCGGGCATGCAGGAGGGCTGGCAGCAGCTCATGCCACGCCTGGCGCTGTGGCAGGGCCCGGGGGATCACTTCAGCATTCTCAAGGTGCCGGATGTGTTCAGCCTGGCGGCCTGGTGGCATGACGGGCAGGCATTGCAGCACGGCAAGGTTACCCCATGACCATTGGCGGTGATTGCCCCTTGGTCGAGTGAATTTTTTGGAAAGTGAGTGTTCATGGACAAATCCAGATTCCGCAAATACAGCCTAGGCGTTGCCGTGGCCCTGGTCGTCGGCATCAGCCTGTACGCCATCCAGGCCCCGGCCAAGCCACCGCAATACATCACCGCTACGGTCGAGCGGGGCGACATCGAGAATGCGGTGCTGGCCAGTGGCATGCTCGAAGGTATCAAGCAGGTGGATGTCGGGGCCCAGGTCTCGGGGCAGCTGAAGTCGCTGAAGGTGAAGCTGGGGGACAAGGTCAGCGCGGGCCAGTGGTTGGCCGAGATCGACCCGCTGGTACTGCGCAACACCCTGCGCCAGGCCGAGGTCGATGAAGACAAACTGCAGGCCGAGCGGCGTTCGACGATGGCCCAGCTGAAGCAGGCCCGGCGTGTGTACGAGCGTTACCGCGAGTTGCAAGCCGACGAATCGGTGTCGCGCCAGGATTTCGAGAACGCCGAGTCTGAGTACGAAGTGCAGCAAGCTGCCGTGCGCTCGCTGGATGCGCAGATCCAGAGCGCCCGGGTCGAAATTGACACCGCCAGGGTCAACCTGGGCTACACCCGTATCAACGCGCCAATCACCGGCCATGTGGTGGGCATCGTCACCCAGGAAGGGCAGACCGTGATCGCCAACCAGTTGGCCCCGGTGCTGCTCAAGCTGGCCGACCTCGACACCATGACGGTCAAGGCGCAGGTGTCTGAGGCCGATGTGATTCACATCAGCCCTGGCCAGGAGGTGTACTTCACCATCCTCGGCGAAGACAAACGCTACTACGCGAGGCTGCGCGGCACCGAGCCTGCGCCGCAGAACTACGCGCAAAGCAGTGACAAGAGCGAGGGCGGTACCAGCAAGGCCAGCGGAGCGGTGTTCTACAACGCCCTGTTCGAGGTACCGAACCCGGATCACCGACTGCGCATTTCGATGACCGCTCAGGTGCATATCGTGCTCGATACCGCCCAGGCCGTGCTCACCGTGCCGGTGGCGGCGTTGGGCGCGCGCAACGGTGATGGCAGCTTCCCGGTGCGGGTGCTGGATGCGAAGGGCTTTGCCCAGGTACGCAACGTGCAGGCGGGCATCAACAACAACGTGAAGGTGGAGATCAAGGACGGCCTGGCCGAAGGCGACAGGGTGGTGATCGGCGAGCCGGTGTCTGGCGAAACAGGGGCGTGAGCATGAACATGAATGTCCAGCCGTGCGCGGGCATGGCGGTTGCCTGCAGCAACGCCGAACCCTTGCTGCATTTGCACGGTGTAACGCGCAGCTTCCAGGCCGGCGACCGCGAGTTCCTGGCGCTCAAGGGCATCGACTTGCAGATTCACAGCGGCGAACTGGTGGCGATCATCGGTGCCTCTGGGTCTGGCAAATCGACCTTGATGAACATCCTTGGCTGCCTGGACAACGCCAGCAGCGGCAGCTATCAGGTGGGTGGGCAGGAAACCCGCGCGCTGGACGATGACGCACTGGCGGCACTGCGCCGTGACCACTTCGGCTTCATCTTCCAGCGCTACCACTTGCTGCCGCACCTGGACGCCCTGCACAACGTCGAGATACCGGCGGTGTATGCCGGCACGCCGCAGGGCCAGCGCCATGCACGGGCGCGGGAACTGCTGTCCCGCCTGGGCCTGGCCAGCCACCTGGCGCACCGCCCCAGCCAGCTGTCGGGTGGCCAGCAACAGCGGGTGAGTATCTGCCGGGCGCTGATGAACGGTGGCCAGGTGATCCTTGCCGACGAACCGACCGGCGCGCTGGACACGGCCAGCGGCAAAGACGTGATGAACATTCTGCTGGAGCTGCACGCAGCCGGGCACACGGTGATCCTGGTGACTCACGATCCGAAGGTAGCGGCCCACGCCGAGCGCATCATCGAAGTCAGTGACGGGCAGATCGTCAGTGATCGGCGCAGTGCTGCAGTGCCTGTGCCCAAGCCCGAACCGGAGCCCGTGGCGCAGGGGCCCCGGCGCCTGCTGGTGAGCCTGGGGATGTTCCGCGAAGCGTTCAAGATGGCCTGGATCGCGCTGATCTCGCACCGCATGCGGACCTTGCTGACCATGCTGGGGATCATCATCGGTATCACCTCGGTGGTGTCCATTTCGGCCATCGGCGAAGGCGCCAAGGGTTACGTACTCAAGGACATCCAGGCGATCGGCAGCAATACCATCGATATCTATTCGGGCAGCAACTTCGGTGACAGCCGGGCCAAGACCATCGAAACCCTGGTGCCCGCCGATGTCGCTGCCCTGAATGAACTGTACTACGTGGACAGCGCGACCCCGGTGATTGGCCAAAGCACATTGGTGCGTTACCGCAACCTGGATGTGGACGTGCAGCTCAATGGCGTCAGCGAACACTACTTCCAGGTGCGGAACCTCCCGTTGGCGGCAGGTATCGTGTTCAGCGCCGACGATGCCCGGCGCCAGGCCCAGGTGGTGGTGATCGACCACAACACGCGCAAGCGCCTGTTCGGCGCGAACATCGACCCGCTCGGGCAGGTGATTCTGGTCGGCAACCTGCCGTGTACGGTGATCGGCGTCACGGCCGAGAACAAGAACCTGTTCGTGGCCAGCAACCAGCTGAACATCTGGGTGCCTTACGAAACGGCGGCGGGGCGTGTCCTGGGGCAGCGCCACCTTGACAGCATCAGCGTGCGCATCAAGGACGGCGTCCCCAGCAAGCGGGTGGAGGAGGAGGTGACGCGGGTGATGCTGCAACGGCACGGTACCAAGGACTTCTTCACCAACAACCTCGACAGCATCATGCAGACCGTGCAGAAGACCAGCCGCTCCCTGACGTTGCTGTTGTCGCTGATTGCGGTGATTTCGCTGGTGGTCGGCGGCATCGGCGTGATGAACATCATGTTGGTGTCGGTCACCGAGCGTACCCGCGAGATCGGTATTCGCATGGCGGTAGGGGCCCGGCAGTCGGACATTCGGCAGCAGTTCCTGGTCGAAGCAGTGATGGTCTGCCTGTTTGGCGGGCTGGTGGGGATAGGCCTGTCGTATGGGGTGGGGTATCTGTTCGAGTTGTTCGTCAAACAGTGGGAAATGGTGTTCTCACCTGCCTCGATCGTGATGGCATTTGCCTGCTCGACGTTGATCGGCGTGGTGTTCGGGTTCGTGCCGGCCAGGAATGCGGCGCGGCTGGACCCGATCGAGGCGCTGGCGAGGGACTGACACAGCCCCGTGCGCCCGAGACAGACCCGCGACGTGCAGGCGCAGCGCAAGGCTGCCCCTGCAGGGGACCGTGCCGGGTCAGCAATGGTGCTCAACCGGTGCGAAGAAGGTCGGCACTGGTTACGCTATTCAGGCCTCGGCATACATCCAGCGCATCAACGAATGCCGACCGCTGATCCCTAGTTTGATGGCTGCCCGGCGCAGGTAGCTTTCCACGGTATTGACCTTGAGCCCCAGCCGATCGCCCTGTTCCGGCGCAGTATGCCCGGCCAGCAGACCCAGGCACACCTGGCGCTCGCGTTCGGAAAGCGTCAGCCCTGACTGCGCCAGCCGGTCGACAAAGCGCTGCTCCAGGCTTTCTTTGGTGTGCCGTTCAGGAGTGGGCTGCAACGCATCGACGTGCTTTTCCAGCATCGGCAGCAGCAACGGCGAAATCGCGTCCAGGCGGCTGCGCTCGAAGGCCGAGAAGCCATAGGTGGAGTCGGCGCGGATCACCTGGATTTCCAGGCGGGCGTTGCCTTTACGGGAGATGCGGTGCAGCCGTGAGGGGTCGTTGAAATCGCCATCCGGCTGTTCGTCCGAGGAAAACACCGTCTCGTCGATCAGCGTCGAATCGCAGGGCAACAGTGGCAACTGGCGGATCTGCGTGGCGTCGATGGACAAGTGGGCCTGGATCAGGTCGTGCAGCATCCGCGGGAACTGGCGGCTGCCGGTGCTGGCAATGACTTTGCCAATTTGCGGGTAGAGCAGGTTCGAATTCATCGTGTCATCCATGAAGGCCAATGAGGGTTATCCCGCCGCGGTATTGCCGGCCCGCATCCAGGGCGTGCGAAGGGAAGTGGTTGGTATCCTAGTACAACGAATGAGTGACGCTTAAATGAAGCAGGAATAATGGCAGAATAATGGCATCTATGCGTGCCCGGCTGGCACTGCGCGGGTTGTCGGGTATCATGCGGCTCCCCACCATTGTCACGAGGCCCGTCCCATGTCCCTGAGCGCTGAACAGATCGGCGAATTTCGCGTATTCGCCGAGCAATTGGCCGATGCTGCCGCTGTGGCGATCAAGCCGTACTTTCGTGCCAGCCTGGCTGTCGAGGACAAGGGCGGGCGCCTGTACGACCCGGTGACCGTGGCCGACAAGGCGGCCGAAGACGCCATGCGTGAGCTGATCCAGGCACGTTACCCCGAGCATGGCATTCTTGGCGAAGAGGCCGGCGTTGCCGTGGGCAGCAGCCCGTTGACCTGGGTGCTGGACCCGATCGATGGCACCCGCGCCTTCATTACTGGCTTGCCACTATGGGGCACGTTGATCGCGCTGAACGACGGCACGCAGCCGGTGGTGGGGGTGATGAACCAGCCGTTCACCGGCGAACGTTTCGTCGGCACCCCGGAAGGCGCCTGGCGCAGCGGCACACCGCTGCAGACCCGTGCCTGCGCCGACCTGGCGTCGGCCACGCTGATGTGCACCACGCCGGACATGTTCGACACCGCCGAGCGCAAGGTGGCATTCGAAGCAGTCGCCGGCAAGGCGCGATTGATGCGGTACGGCGGTGACTGCTATGCCTACTGCATGCTGGCCTCGGGTTTTGTCGACGTGATTGTCGAAGCGAGCCTTCAGCCGTATGACGTACAGGCACTGATGCCGATCATCGAAGGGGCGGGTGGCGTGATCACGGCGTGGGATGGCAGTTCGGCGCAGGATGGCGGGTGCGTGGTGGCCTGTGGTGACCCTGCGCTGCATGCGCAGGTGCTGGAGATGCTGCGCCACGCCATGTGATCCGGGTTCGTCGGCACTCGCCTCTTCGCGGGAGAACCCCTTCCCACACGTAGATCAGAAGTTCTGAAAGCTGTGCGGTTCTTGTGGGCGCGGGTTCACCCGCGAAGGGGCCGCCACAGGTTTCCATTCTCTCTAGCCGCCGCACTTTTCCCCATTTTCGGGCTCTATGCTTGGCCAGGCCGCGCTGACTCCCGGCGCAGCCGCCGAATATTGACCCGGTGCCGATGGTTGAAAGTTACCCGAATGTCTTCCGCCGCCTGCTGCTTGCTGTGGCCTTCACATGCCTGTGCGCCTGTACCCAGCAGCAAGGCCGTGACATCGTCGGCCAGTTCAGCGATGGCAAGCCCAGCGAGCTGTTCCAGACCAGTGTCGACCGCCTGGCCACGCTGTCGATGCGCGACAACCTGCAAAGCCTGTACCTGCTGATGAACAAGCTGTACCTGCGTAACCCCAACCAGTGGAAGCTGTCCGGGTACGTCGACGCCGCCACGGCCGAGCGGCAGATCCGTATCGCCATCGAGCAACGTCAGCCGCTGCCGCAACTGGGCAACCGCCGCGACCTGGCTGCCTTGAGCTACGCCCTGAGCCCGGAGTTCCGGGGTGACCGCGTGGGCGCATTCATCTACGCGATCGGCAGCATGCTGATTACCGCGCACGGGGGGCGTAGCGAGTTCTACATGACCGACACGATCGACCCGTTGTTCATCAACAACGCGGCGCGCAATATCGAGAAGGCCACCTGGATGCTGAGCCAACGGCAGGATGCCAATGGCGTATTGCTGTTGTTCTCCAATGAAATTTCGGAGGAGGGCAGCAACCTGAGCTTTGCCGTGGAGTTCGGCAAGATCGTGGCGCGCCTGGATTTGCTGGCCGAGTTGCTGGATGAGCGGTATCGGCGGATCGGGCTCAACTATGCCCAGAGCCTACTGCTGATGAATTTCCTGCCCGTGCAGTGACATTGCCTCCAGCATGGGGCGAAATTCGCCCAGCAACCAGTCGCGCAACCTTTGGCAGCTGGACTCATGTTCCTTGTCTTCATTGAAGGCCAGGAAGTGGAAGGTGTCCTTGAGCACCAGTTCTTCTGCCACCGGCCTTACCAACAGCCCCTGCGCCACCAGCGGCGCCACCAGGTGGTGCCAGCCCAGTGCCACGCCCTGGTTGCCCAGCGCCAGTTGCACCAGCAGGTTGTAGTCGTTGGCATTGAAAAAATGCGGTGCGGTGTTGGCGCGGCTTTTCAGGTCGACGTCATGGAAGGCCAGCCACACGTTCCAGTCCACATGCTCGGCCACCTGCGAACGGCCATAGGGGCTCAGGTTGAGCAAGGTGGCGTCGCGCAGCCCCTGCAGGGTGCGTATCTCCGGGTGCTGCGCCAGGTAGTGCGGGGTGCACACCGGGTAGATCACGTCATGGTTGAGCGGGTGCGAGCTGTAGCCTGCCTGCACTTTGCCCAGCTTGGTGATGTAGATATCAGGGCGTACCCCTGGCTCCATCGACAGGAAGTTCTGGGTGGTCACCAGGTTGATGTCGATGTCCGGGTTCTCGTCGAAGAACCTTGGCATGCGTGGCCCCATCCACAGCGCGGCAAAGGCCGGCGAACAGCACAGGGTGACCACCTGCTTGGTGTTGGTGTTGCTGCGGATGCGCTCGGCCGCCTGGGAAATGTTGACGAACGATAACTGCACCGCATCGAAGAAGATCGACCCGGCGACAGTCAACTCTACCGCGCGCCCCACCCGGGTGAACAACTCTGCACCCAGGTAGGTTTCCAGCTCACGGATCTGCCGGCTTACGGCGGCTTGGGTCACACACAAGGCTTCGGCTGCACGGGTGAAGTTCTGGTACTTGGCGGCAGCGACGAAGACTTTGACCGCGCGCAGCGAGGGCATCTTGATCAGCGTCTGATCGGGTTCGGAGTGTCTGACCATGGCGTTGGGTGCAGGTCCTTGGTGATACCTGATGGGAGCAGCCTTGTGCTGCGCAAGGCCCCGTCCAGGCCCCGCTAGCGCAGTGTATGAGCGGGCATCTTCCCAGCACAAGGCTGCTGCTGGATTCGACTGTCTCCAAGCGCTCTGCGGCGGGGCTTGCCCTGCGATTGATAACTTCAGGTAATGGTTTGCGTGCTGCAAATGTCGTTGGACCCGCTTTCTATCAGGCCCTAACGTTGATCACACGGCGCGACACCGAGACATCGATGTCGAACAATTTTTCGAAGCAGGACATTCTGCGTGCCGGTTCTGACTCACGTTCGTATTTGAACGGACTGCCAAGCGTACTCGCACTGATCGCTACCCGCCTTATTGAAAGTGCGATGTTGATAGATTGGTTAATAAGCATAATAAAGAGGGTCGTATGAGCCATGCCGATGAGATTCTTTCGGTAAACAATATCTTCAAGGTGTTCGGCCCCAACCCGAACATGGCCATGGAGATGCTCCGCAAGGGCGCCGACAAGAACGAAATCTTCAGCAAGACCGGCCACGTCGTCGGCGTGTTCGATGCAAGCTTTTCCGTCAAGCGTGGCGAGATCTTCGTCATCATGGGGCTGTCCGGCTCGGGCAAGTCGACCATGGTGCGGCTGTTCAACCGCCTGATCGAGCCTACCTCCGGCAGCATCCACCTCAACGGCAAGGAAATTACCGGGCTCTGCGACAAGGCCCTGCTCGATGTGCGCCGCAAGGAAATGGGCATGGTGTTCCAATCCTTTGCCTTGATGCCGCACATGAGCGTGCTGGAAAACACGGCTTTCGGCCTGGAAATTGCCGGCGTACCGGAAGGCGAACGCCACCGCCGTGCCCGTGAAGCGTTGAGCCAGGTTGGCCTGGCGGGGCACGAGCACAGCTACCCGCACCAGCTCTCAGGGGGCATGCAGCAGCGCGTGGGCCTGGCCCGGGCACTGGCCAACGACCCGGCGATTCTGCTGATGGACGAGGCGTTTTCTGCGCTCGACCCACTGATCCGCAGCGAAATGCAAGGTGAGCTGATTCGCCTGCAGGCCGAGCAGCAGCGCACCATCATCTTCATTTCCCACGACATCGAGGAAGCCATTCGCATCGGCCACCGCATTGCGATCATGGAAGGTGGTCGCGTGGTGCAGATCGGTACCCCGCAAGAACTGATCAACCAGCCGGCCAACGATTACGTGCGCACCTTTTTCAAGAGTTTCGACAGCTCGCGCGTGCTCAAGGCCGGCGATGTGGCCCGGTTCGACCCGGCGGTGGTGTGCAAGGTCAACGGCAAGGCACCGAGCTTCCAGGCCGGTGTCCCGTTCGGCTACCTGGTAGACGAACGAGGGCAGTTGCTGGGCGTGGTCGACACCGACGCCAACGGCGCCACGGCCAGTGACCGCTACAGCCTGCATGAGCAGCGCCCGGTGTACATCGACACGCCGCTGCACGAGGTGCTGGGCATTGCAGCCGACCTGCCGTATCCCGTACCGGTACTCGACCGCCAGGGCGCCTTCAAAGGCACGCTGTCGAAGAACGAGCTGCTGCAGACCCTGAGCCGCACTTAAAACAACAAAGAGGTAAGCCCTCATGTCCGAATTCAGCCTTCTCGACCCGTTCCAGGCGGCCACCATCCCCTTGGGCGACTGGGTCACCGCTACCCTGAATTTCCTGGTACACAACTTCCGTGAGGTGTTCCGCGCCATCCGCTGGCCGATCGACCAGGTGCTCAACGGTATCGAGTTCACCTTGCAGAGCATCCCGCCCACCATCGGCATCATCCTTTCCTCGTTGCTGGGCTGGCAGCTGGCCGGCAAGCGTATGGCATTGCTGTGTTTCGTCACCCTGACCCTGCTTGGCCTGATCGGCGTATGGTCAGAATCGATGACCACCCTGGCGCTGGTACTGACCTCGGTGTTCTTCTGCGCGGTCATCGGTATCCCGCTGGGCATTGTCTGCGCCCGCAGCAACCGCCTGGAAAGCCTCATCCGGCCGCTGCTGGACGCCATGCAGACCCTGCCGGCGTTCGTCTATCTGGTGCCGGTCGTGATGTTGTTCGGTATTGGTAACGTGCCTGGGGTGCTGGTGACCATCGTGTTCGCCCTGCCGCCCCTGGTGCGCCTGACCAACCTGGGTATTCGCCAGGTGCCGGAGGACAAGATCGAAGCCGCACGCGCCTTTGGCTGTACGCCACAGCAGATGCTGACCCGCGTGCAGCTGCCGCTGGCCACCTCGACCATCATGGCCGGCCTTAACCAGACCCTGATGCTGTCGCTGTCGATGGTGGTGATCGCCTCGATGATTTCGGTCGGCGGGCTGGGCCAGATGGTGCTGCGTGGCATCGGCCGCCTGGACATGGGCCTGGCTACCGTGGGCGGAGTAGGGCTGGTGCTGCTGGCAATCTTCCTCGACCGCCTGACCCAGGCCATGGGCGCCCGCACCAGCGGTGACCCGAGCCTGCGCTGGTACCACACCGGCCCGGTCGGGTTAGTGCTGCGCCTGATTGGCGCAGGGCAAGCGCAAGGGCGGCGCAAGACTGCCTGAGCACTGCAAGAACCTTGAGACGTTCGATCTGCCGCACTTGAAGATAAAAATGAGAAAAAGGTAAGCGACGATGCACGAATCCAAATTCACCCGCAGCATCCTCAAATGCGCCACGGCGCTGACCCTGGTGGCCGCGGCCCTGGGTGCACACGCCTCGGCGGAAAAACCCGGCGATGGCGTGAAGGTAACGCCGATCTTCCCCTCCATCGCCGAAGAGCGGTTCCGGGGCGAAGTGGCCATGGAAGGCCTGCGCGAGCTGGGCTACAAGGTGCAGGAGCCGAAGGAGACCGAATACGGCGTGATGATGGTGGCCTTGGCCAACGGCGATGCCGACTTTACTGTGCACCTGTGGGAGAAACTGCACAATCAGTTCTACCAGCAGGCCGGTGGTGACGAGGTGATGGTCAAGACCGGCAACATCCTCCCGGGCGTCGCCCAAGGCTACCTGATCGACAAGAAAACCGCCGACCAGTACAACATCAAGTACATCACCGACCTGAAAAAGCCAGAAATTGCCAAGCTGTTCGACACCGACGGCGACGGCAAGGCCGACATGACCGGTTGCAACCCAGGCTGGGGCTGCGAGCTGGTGATTGCCCACCATATGAAGGCCTACGACCTGGACAAGAGCATCACCGTCAACCAGGGCTCGTACTTCGCGCTGATGGCCGACACCATCGCCCGTTTCAAGGAAGGCAAGCCGATCTTCTACTTCACCTGGGTACCGCAGTGGATCGCCAGCGTGCTGGTCGAAGGCAAGGACGTGGTCTGGCTGGAAGTGCCGAAAACCGATCTGCCAGACGGCAAGAACGATGTCGACACGATGTACCACGGCAAGAACCTGGGCTTTGCCATCGACAAGGTGGTGGCTGTGCTGAACAAGGACTTTGCCGATAAGAACCCGGCAGCGCAGAAGTTCCTGTCGCTGGTGCAGATCAGCACCGACGACGAGAGCAACCAGAACCTGAAAATGCAGCAAGGCGAGAAGAAGCCTGCCGACATCACCCGCCATGCCAAGGAATGGGTAGCAGCGCACCGCCAGCAGTTCGATCAGTGGCTGCAGGCCTCCCGCGACGCTGCGGCCCAGGCCGGCAAGTAACCGGATCCATCAGTGTTGGCTTGTTCGCGGGCAGACCGTTCCTGCAGGAGGTTGCAGGGGCGGGCTTGCCCGCGAACGCGCCAACGCTATATTCGCTGTTGAGTCCAAAGCCATGAGCCACTTCGAAAGCACCCTCAAAAACACCAACCTGGCCCACCTGGATCCCGCCATCCGCACCACACTCACCATGCCCTGCCAGCGCGTGGCCTTTATCCTGCGCGAACACTTCTCGATGATGGCTTTCACCGCCGCCATGGACAGCCTGGTCACCGCCAACCTGATGAGCGCCACGCCGTTGTTCCAGGTCCAGGTGGTAGGCGAGGGCGAGCAAGTGCTGAGCGACCTGGGCATTGCCTTGCCCGTCAACACCCAGCTGGCCGACCTGGACGTACAGGGCCTGGACTGCCTGTTGGTATGCGGCGGTTTTCGCGTGCGCCTGGAAACCGCACCGCTGCTACGCGGCAGGTTACGCCAGGCCGACCAGCACGGCTGCCAGCTGGGTGGCCTGTGGAACGGTGCCTATTTCCTGGCCGAAGCAGGATTGCTCAATGACCACGATTGCGCCTTTCACCCCGATGGCAGGGCAATGATGAGCGAACTGTTCCCCAAGGTGCGCATCAGCCGTCAGGCCCATGTGCTGGACCGCCGCCGGATGAGCTGCGCCGGTGCCAGCAGCGCCCTGGACATGATGTTGGCGCTGCTTGAGCAGTGCGGCGGAGTGCCGTTGCGACGCGCCGTGGAGCAGATGCTGGCATGTGATCGAGCGCGGGTGATGAGCGATGCCCCGGCCTGCACCCCGGAAATCGACCCCGGCCTGCCCAAGGGCGTGCGCCTGGCGCTGGAACTGATGCACGCCAACATCGAGGACCCCATTGGCATCGATGAGATTGCCCAGCATGCCGGTTTGTCCCGCCGCCACCTGGAGCGGTTGTTCCGCCGACATGTGCAGGCGACCCCTCCGCGTTATTACCTGGAATTGCGCCTGACCCATGCGCGGCAGTTGCTGCAGCACACCAGCAAGTCACTGACCGAAGTGGCGGTGGCCAGCGGGTTCGTGAGTTTCCCGCATTTCTACCGGCGCTTTCGCGAGTTGTTCGCCATTGCGCCACGCCAGTACCGGGCACGCAGCCAGGGGTGGACGGCGCGGCAGGATGTGGCAGTGCATTGAGTGATGGGCTGCCTGTGCCGGCCCATTCGCGGGTAAACCCGCTCCCCACAGTTCGAGGTAGCAGATTTACCCCGAGAAGAGGGAGTTGCCGGAAAAAGCGTTCGATAACCGAACATTTACAGCATTTGAATTGTTCGCTATCCGCCCAGCCAATCCCATCGTTGCATTGCCCAACCCCCGCCTTTTTGCTGTAGTGTCCCCCATCCGCCGGCTGTCGCCTGCCCCTGCGATGCGCTGCCAGCCCGATAGAATGACCGTGATGACCGCAATCACCGCTCACAGGGCGGTAGGACGCGGCGACCAGAACAATAACGATACCGAGTGCCTTGCCTATGGAAAGCCGCCTGCTGAGCGAGCGCAGTAGCGTGTTTCACCACGCCGACCCTTATGCTGTGTCCGATTATGTGAACCAGCATGTAGGCCAGCATTGCATCGGTCTGTCCCGCACCACCCACCCCCAGGCCAGCCTCAGCCATCGCAAGTTCGCCGAGCTCGACCTGTGCCGTATCAGCTATGGCGGCAGTGTTCGCGTGACGTCGCCCGCGCTGGAAACCATCTACCACCTGCAAGTCTTGCTCAATGGCAACTGCCTGTGGCGCGGGCACAAGCGCGAGCAGCACCTGGTGCCGGGCGAATTGCTGCTGATCAACCCGGACGACCCGGTTGACCTGACTTACTCGGAAGACTGCGAGAAGTTCATCCTCAAGGTGCCGACCCGGCTGCTGGACTCGATCTGCGATGAACAGCGCTGGCAGCGGCCTGATGGCGGCGTGCGGTTCTTGCGCAATCATTACCGGCTGGATGAGCTGGATGGCTTCGTGAACCTGCTGGCCATGGTTTGCCACGAGGCGGAAGTGAGCGATTCGCTGCCAAGAGTGCAGGGCCATTACAGCCAGATTGTCGCCAGCAAGCTGCTGACCCTGATGAGCACCAACATCCGCCGGGAGAGCCTGAGTGCCCCGCAGGCCGGGCTGGAGCGCATTCTTGACTACATCGAACGCAACCTGAAACTGGAATTGTCGGCTGAAGTGCTGGCAGAGCAGGCCTGCATGAGTTTGCGTTCGCTGTATGCGTTGTTCGACCAGCACTTGGGCATCACGCCCAAGCATTACGTGCGCCAGCGGAAACTGGAACGGGTGCATGCCTGCCTGAGCGACCCGACGTGTGGCGTGCGCAGTGTGACGGAACTGGCCCTGGATTACGGTTTCCTTCATCTGGGACGGTTCTCCGAGGTTTATCGGCAGCAGTTTGGTGAGCTCCCCTCGCAGACCTTCAAGCGACGCTCATAACTGAGCCCATGGGTCGTACCTACTATTTCTGCCAGTTGCGGGCGCACGGGCCCCGACCTACCCTTGATCTTCGTGGATGCACGGGAGGTACTTATGCCTGTATTGCGGCAGTTATTTTTCTACTCGGCCGATGGTCTTTCGACAATCGAATGTTCTGATAAACCGTCGTTGAGTTTTTTGAGCGCCAACGGACAGGTGCTCGCCCAGAGTGGTAATAAACAGGCCGGGCTTTACGCAACGGACTTACAAAAGTCGGTGTTGGTGTGTGTGGGTGATAACGTATCTCGGATGAACTATACCGCTTACGGCCATGATATTGACAGCGCCGTTGCGCCATTTTGCGTTTCAAGGGGCAGCGCAAAGACACTGCACCTGGATGTTATTTGTTGGGGGATGGATACCGGGGGTTTAGCCCTGGCTTGATGAGATTCAACAAGCCTGACAGTATCAGCCCATTTGGAGCGGGTGGCGCGAACGCCTATAGCTACTGTGGTGGGGATCCGATAAACAGGGATGATCCAAGTGGACATATGTGGTTCCTTCTGAACGCTCCGAGTTTGTTACTAAGATTGATACCCCGTCGGATCAGCGTTCCCACGAACCTCGGACGCAATTCATTCGTACCGCCCCCCGTCAACCGCGAGAAGCTTATTGAGAATATGCATGATCGAATTGCGGAGCACAACGCGACTGTTACGCTTTTTAGAAATGGGACAGCTCATATGGGGGGCGATGTGGGTGACGCCATGTATCGATACACATTCGCTCCCAAGAGAACGCCAGGCCAAGTGGACTTCATGAGCGGTGTCGCCCTCTCATTGAGGAAGTACAGCGTGCCGGGCTTGACGGAAGAGGACCGATTTAAACTCATAGGAATAATCGATGGAGCGGTATTCAGTAAACAATAGCAAATAGCGCCTCAACGGCTGCCTGCTAGAGTAAATGGATAGCACTCTGCACAATCCGGATAGCCCCCCGCCAGCCGTCTCCCTAACCTGACCAGGTCTAAACAATAACAAGGGAGACCCTGGCCATGTCCCTGGGATTCGACTACCTCAATGCCATGCTTGAGGACGACCGTGAAAAGGGCGTCTACCGCTGCAAGCGCGAGATGTTCACCGACCCACGCCTGTTTGACCTTGAGATGAAACATATCTTCGAGGGCAACTGGATCTACCTGGCCCACGAAAGCCAGATCCCCGAAAAAAACGACTTCCTCACCCTGACCATGGGGCGCCAGCCGATTTTTATCGCGCGCAACAAGGACGGTGAGCTCAATGCCTTCCTCAACGCCTGCAGCCACCGCGGCGCCATGCTCTGCCGGCACAAGCGCGGCAATCGTTCCAGCTACACCTGCCCGTTCCACGGCTGGACGTTCAACAACAGCGGCAAACTGCTGAAGGTGAAAGACCCGAGCAACGCCGGCTACCCCGACAGCTTCAACTGCGACGGCTCCCACGACCTGACCAAGGTGGCACGCTTCGAGTCGTACCGGGGCTTTTTGTTCGGCAGCCTGAACGCCGACGTGAAACCGCTGGTCGAGCACCTGGGTGAGTCGGCCAAGATCATCGACATGATCGTCGACCAGTCGCCAGAAGGCCTGGAGGTGCTGCGTGGTGCCAGCTCGTACATTTACGAAGGCAACTGGAAGCTCACCGCCGAGAACGGCGCTGACGGCTACCACGTAAGCTCCGTGCACTGGAACTACGCCGCTACCCAGAACCAGCGCAAGCAGCGCGAAGCGGGCGACGAAATCAAGACCATGAGTGCGGGTGCCTGGGCCAAGCAGGGCGGCGGTTTCTATTCCTTCGACCATGGCCACCTGCTGCTGTGGACCCGTTGGGCCAACCCGGAAGACCGCCCGGCCTATGAGCGCCGCGACCAACTGGCCGCCGATTTCGGCCAGGCGCGCGCCGACTGGATGATCGAAAACTCGCGCAACCTGTGCCTGTACCCCAACGTGTACCTGATGGACCAGTTCAGCTCGCAGATCCGCGTCGCCCGGCCGATTTCGGTGAACAAGACCGAAATCACCATCTACTGCATCGCGCCGAAAGGCGAGAGCGCCGATGCCCGCGCCAAGCGTATCCGCCAGTACGAGGATTTCTTCAACGTCAGCGGCATGGCCACCCCGGATGACCTGGAGGAGTTCCGCTCGTGCCAGACCGGCTATGGCGGCGGCACTGGCTGGAACGACATGTCCCGTGGCGCCAAACACTGGGTCGAAGGCGCCGATGAGGCAGCCAAGGAGATTGACCTCGACCCCCTGCTGTCCGGCGTGCGCACGGAGGACGAAGGCCTGTTCGTGCTGCAGCACAAGTACTGGCAGGACGCCATGATCCAGGCCCTCAAGGACGAACAGCAGCTGATCCCCGTGGAGGCCGTGCAATGAGCCTGTATGAAACCGTGCGCGACTTTCTCTACCGCGAAGCGCGCTACCTGGACGATGCCCAGTGGGACCAGTGGCTGGAGCTGTATGCCAGCGATGCCAGCTTCTGGATGCCGAGTTGGGATGATGACGACACCCTCACCGAAGACCCACAAAGCGAGATCTCGCTGATTTGGTACGGCAACCGTGGCGGCCTGGAAGACCGCGTGTTCCGCATCAAGACCGAGCGCTCCAGTGCGACCGTGCCCGACACCCGCACCTCGCACAACATCAGCAACATCGAGATCGTCGAGCAGGGCGAAGGCAGCTGCCAGGTGCGCTTCAACTGGCACACCCTCAGCTTCCGCTACAAGACCACCGACAGTTACTTCGGCACCAGCTTCTACACCCTCGACCTGCGCGGCGAGCAGCCGCTGATCAAGGCCAAGAAGGTGGTGCTGAAGAACGACTACGTGCGCCAGGTCATCGACATCTACCACATCTGATACAGGGTTTGCGAGCATTGCCCGGTGCGTCCTGTGATGCGCCGTGGCCCGGCTCGCCCGCGAGGTGCAACATGAGCTACCAGATCGCACTGAATTTCGAAGACGGGGTTACCCGTTTCATTGAAGCCACCGCTCAAGAAACCGTGGCCGACGCCGCTTACCGCCAGGGTATAAACATTCCGCTGGACTGCCGCGACGGCGCTTGCGGGACCTGCAAATGCAAGGCTGAGTCCGGGCGTTATGAGCTTGGCGACAACTTCATCGAAGACGCACTGAGCGAGGACGAAATTGCCGCAGGCTACGTGCTGACGTGCCAGATGCGCGCCGAAAGCGACTGCGTCATCCGCATTCCGGCCTCGTCGCAGCTGTGCAAGACCGAGCAGGCCAGTTTCGAGGCCGCCATCAGCGCTGTGCGCCAGCTTTCGGCCAGTACCATTGCCCTGTCGATCAAGGGCGAGGCCTTGAGCCGCCTGGCCTTCCTGCCAGGGCAGTACGTCAACCTCAAGGTGCCGGGCAGCGAGCACAGCCGGGCCTATTCGTTCAGCTCGCTGCAGAAGGACGGCGAAGTCAGCTTCCTGATCCGCAACGTGCCGGGCGGGCTGATGAGCAGCTTCCTGACCAACCTTGCCAAGGCTGGCGACAGCCTGAGCCTGGCCGGGCCGTTGGGCAGTTTCTACCTGCGGCCGATCCAGCGCCCGCTGTTGCTGTTGGCCGGTGGTACCGGGCTGGCGCCGTTCACGGCGATGCTGGAGAAGATCGCCGAGCAGGGTAGCGAGCACCCGTTGCACCTGATCTACGGAGTGACCAACGACTTTGACCTGGTCGAGCTCGACCGCCTGCAGGCGTTGGCAGCACGCATCCCCAACTTCACCTACAGCGCCTGCGTGGCCAACCCGGACAGTCAGTACCCGCAAAAGGGCTATGTGACCCAGCACATCGAGCCACGCCACCTCAACGACGGCGATGTCGATGTGTACCTGTGCGGGCCGCCGCCGATGGTCGAGGCGGTCAGCCAGTACGTGCGGGAACAGGGCATCACCCCGGCCAACTTCTACTACGAGAAGTTTGCGGCTGCGGCCTGACAGCCCCCTCTGATTCAAAGCAATACGCCGACCCTGTGGGAACGGGCTGCGCGGTGGAGGGCACGGGCTTCGCCCGTGTTCGCGGGCATGCCCGCTCCCACAGTCATCGCGCAGCCTTTCAGGCTTTGAGCAAGACAGTGGCTGCCACAGGGTCTCTCGCGAACTGGAGATTTGCATATGAACAACAGATTCCAAGGCAAGGTTGCCCTGGTCACCGGCGCCGCACAAGGCATCGGCCGTGGCGTGTGCTGGCGGCTCAAGGCCGAAGGTGCGCAAGTGGTAGCGGTGGACCGTTCCGAACTGGTCCACGAGCTGGCGGGTGAAGGCATGCTTACCCTCAACGCCGACCTGGAACTACATACCGATTGCGCCCGGGTCATGGCCAGTGCGGTGGAAACCTTCGGCCGCCTCGACATCTTGGTCAACAACGTCGGCGGCACCATCTGGGCCAAGCCTTTCGAGCACTACGATGTCGAACAGATCGAGGCCGAAGTACGCCGTTCGCTGTTTCCGACATTGTGGTGCTGCCATGCTGCGCTGCCGTACATGCTCGAACGCGGCAGCGGCGTCATCGTCAACGTTTCTTCCATCGCCACCCGCGGCGTCAACCGTGTGCCCTATGGCGCGGCCAAAGGCGGCGTCAATGCGCTTACCGCTTGCCTGGCCTTCGAAACGGCGGGCCGCGGGATCCGGGTCAACGCCACCGCGCCGGGTGGCACCGAAGCGCCGCCCCGGCGCGTACCCCGCAACAGTGCAGCGCAAACCGAGCAGGAAAAGCACTGGTACCAGCAGATCGTCGACCAGACCCTCGACAGCAGCCTGATGCACCGCTACGGCAGCATCGACGAACAGGTCGGGGCCATTCTGTTCCTGGCGTCCGACGAAGCCTCGTACATCACCGGCGTGACCCTGCCGGTAGGGGGCGGTGACCTCGGCTAAGCAACACCTTCAGGGCAACAGCTTTCCAACACAACAAAAACAAGAGCGACAGATGCCATGCGAACCCTTGACGTACACCCGATCATCGATAACGCGCGCTTTACCTCGTTCCACTGGATGGTCATGGCCTGGTGCGGCCTGCTGCTGATTTTCGACGGCTATGACCTGTTCATCTACGGTGTGGTACTGCCGGTCATCATGAAAGAGTGGGGCCTGACCCCCTTGCAGGCCGGTGCCCTGGGCAGCTATGCGCTGTTCGGCATGATGTTCGGCGCCTTGGCCTTCGGCAGCCTGGCTGATCGCATCGGGCGCAAGAAGGGCATTGCCATCTGCTTTGCCTTGTTCTCGGGGGCGACCATCCTCAATGGCTTCGCCAGCAGCCCCAGTGAATTCGGCATCTATCGCTTCATCGCCGGCCTGGGCTGTGGCGGCCTGATGCCCAACGCCGTGGCATTGATGAACGAATACGCGCCCAAGCGCCTGCGCAGCACGCTGGTGGCGATCATGTTCAGTGGTTATTCGCTGGGTGGCATGCTGTCGGCGGGTGTCGGCATTTTCATGCTGCCACGCTACGGCTGGGAATCCATGTTCTTTGCCGCGGCCGTGCCGCTGCTGCTGTTGCCGGTGATTCTCTACTACCTGCCAGAGTCGATCGGTTTTCTGGTGCGCCAGGGGCGTAGCGACCAGGCGCGAGGGCTGCTGAAGCGACTGGACCCAGGCTGCGATGTACAGGCCGATGATGTGCTGCAGGCAACTGATCGCAAAGCCGGCGGGGCATCGGTGCTCGATCTGTTCAGAAACGGCCTGGCCATTCGCACCTTGGCGCTGTGGCTGGCGTTCTTCTGTTGCCTGCTGATGGTCTATGCGCTCAGTTCGTGGCTACCGAAACTGATGGCCAACGCCGGTTACAGCCTGGGCTCCAGCTTGTCGTTCCTGCTGGCACTGAACTTCGGCGGCATGGCCGGGGCAATCCTCGGCGGCTGGTTGGGCGACCGCTACAACCTGGTCAAGGTCAAGGTGGTGTTCTTCATTGCGGCCGCGCTGTCGATCAGCCTGCTGGGTGTGAACAGCCCTATGCCGGTGCTGTACCTGCTGATCTTCATTGCCGGTGCCACTACCATCGGCACGCAGATCCTGCTGTATGCCGGCGCTGCACAGATGTACGGCCTGTCGGTGCGCTCCACCGGCCTGGGTTGGGCTTCGGGCATCGGCCGCAACGGCGCCATCGTCGGCCCACTGCTGGGTGGCGCGCTGATGGGCATCAACCTGCCGCTGCAACTCAATTTCATCGCATTCGCCATTCCTGGTGCGATCGCGGCGCTGGCCATGGCCGTACACCTAGCCAGTGGGCGGTCACGGGCTTTGCAGGAGGCCTAAGCCACCGCGAAGCAGGCAACACACCACCAAAGCCAGCCACCAGGCCGGCAGCTGCCTTGCGAGAAATTCATGAAAACCTTGATCAGGGACAGCTCGCTGTCCGCCATCGTGGCAGGCTGCATCGCCACGATGATTTCCTATGCTGGGCCATTGGTGATCATCTTCCACGCCGCCGAAGCCGCCGGCCTGTCGCACCGGCAACTGTCATCCTGGGTCTGGGCGGTGTCCATGGGCAGCGCGGTGCTGGGTGCGCTGCTCAGCCTGCGCTACCGCGTACCGGTGGTGATCGCCTGGTCCATCCCTGGCTCGGCACTGCTGGTCACCGCGTTGCCGCAATTGGGCCTGGCCCAGGCCGTGGGGGCTTATCTGGTGGCCAACCTGATCCTGCTGCTGATCGGCATCAGCGGGGCGTTCGACCGCATCATCGCGCGCCTGCCAGGGTCGATCGCTGCGGGCATGCAGGCCGGCATCCTGTTCAGTTTCGGCATCGAGGTGTTCCGGGCATTGCCGGTGCAGCCGTTGCTGGTGCTGGGGATGTTCGTCACCTACGTGCTGATGCGCCGGTTACAGCCCCGCTATGCAGTGGCCGCCGTACTTTGCGTGGGCACGTTGGTAACAGTGGCCAGCGGCGCGTTCCGTAGCGAGGCGCTGGTGCTGGCGCTTGCGTCACCCCAGTGGATCACCCCGCAGTTCAGCCTGCCAGCCGTGTTCAGCCTGGCACTGCCCCTGGTGCTGGTGGCGCTGACCGGGCAGTTCATGCCTGGCATGGCGGTATTGCGTAACGCCGGCTACAGCACGCCGGCCAGCCCGCTGATCGGTGCCAGTGCCCTGGCCGGTACTGTCCTGGCGCCGTTTGGTTGCCACGGGCTGAACCTGGCGGCGGTCACTGCCAGCCTGTGTACCGGGCATGAAGCCCACGAGGACCCACGCCGGCGCTACGTGGCGGCAGTGGCTGGCAGTGGGCTGTACCTGCTGCTGGGCATCGCGGGCGCCACCTTGATGTCTTTGTTCGCAGCCTTTCCTGCCGCACTGATCGCTGCCTTGGCTGGCCTGGCCCTGTATGGCGCCATCAGCGAGGCCTTGGCCCGCAGCCTGGCAGAGCCGGCAGAGCGTGATGCCGGGCTGTTCACCTTCCTGGTCACCGCTTCCGGGGTGGCGTTCCTCGGGCTGTCGGCAGCGTTCTGGGGGTTGCTGTTCGGCGTGTTGGCCCACGCCCTGCTCAGGCTGCGCCGGCCACGTGTCCGGGAGGTGCTGCGCCGTACATCCTGAATTGCCGTGTTCCCAACGCTTTACCCATAACAACAAGATCAAGAGAGCTTCGGAATGAATCACACCCCTTGCGTCGCCCTGGGCCTGACTTTGCTCAGCCAACCATTGCTGGCTGCCGAAGGCGGCTTCTTCGAGGACTCGAAGGCCACCCTGAGCGCCCGTAACTACTACTTCAGCCGCGATTTTTCCGACATTGTCGGGGCCAACCAGCAGTCCAGGGCCGAGGAGTGGGCCCAGGGTTTCATCCTCGACTTCAGGAGCGGTTACACCCCGGGGAGGGTCGGCTTTGGCGTGGATGCCCTGGGCCTGCTGGGCATCAAGCTCGACAGCAGCCCCGACCGGGTGAACACCGGCCTGCTGCCGGTGCACGGTGATGGCCGCGCTGCCGATGAGTACAGCCGCCTGGCACCCACCTTCAAGGCGCGCCTGTCGAAGACCGAACTCCGTGTGGGTGAGCTGCAACCCAACTTGCCGGTACTGACGTTCAGTGATATCCGCCTGTTACCACCCACTTATCAGGGGGCCAGTATCAGTTCGGCGGAGATCGACGGGCTGACCGTACAGGCCGGCCACCTGAAAAGCACCCACCTGCGCAACGAGGGCGGCGACGGCAAGATGAACGCGATGCTTGGCCATGTGCCGATGCGCCAGGCCCAGAGCGATGCCTTCAACTACGTTGGCGGCGACTACGCGTTCAATGCCAACCAGAGCAGTGTCAGCCTGTGGTACGGCCAGCTGGAGGATATCTACGAGCAAGGCTTTGTCGGCTTCAAGCACAGCAAGCCAGTGGGGGAATGGGTGCTCAGCGCCAACCTGGGCTATTTCACCGCGCGTGAAGAGGGCGGTGCATTGCTGGGCAACATCGACAACCAGGCGTTCTTCTCGATGTTCACCGCCCGGCATGGCGGGCACAGCTTCCACGCAGGCTACCAGGGCATATATGGCGACAGCCCTTTCCCACGGGTGTTCGCCAACATCTCGCCGCTGGGTAACGAGGTACCGACGTATGAGTTCGCCTACACCGATGAACGCTCTTACCAAGTGCGCTACGACTACAACTTCGCCGCCATGGGCGTACCTGGGCTGACGGCGACGGTGCGCTACATAACCGGTAACAATGTGGATACCGGGCAGGGCTATGAAGGGCGCGACCGCGAGCGCGATCTGGATATTGGCTATGCGGTGCAGAGCGGGGTACTGAAGGGGCTGGGGATTCGCGTGAGGAACGCCATGGCGCGGTCCAACTACCGCAGCGATATCGACGAGAACCGCCTGACGCTGGTTTATACCTGGCAGTTGTTCTAACCGCGGCCCGGTGCGTTCTCACGCTTCAGGCGCCTTTTGCAGGAGCGCACCCAGGTGGACCGTTGCATCAGCAACAAGGCAGGCATTTGCCTATCGGCCTTGGTTGAGGGTAGTTTCCAGCGATCACCTGCCAGGAATGCACCCCTTGGACTCCATCACCCAAGCTGTACTCGGCGCTGCCCTGCAAGGCACCGTGCTCGGTCGCATCCAGGGCCGCCGCGCGCTGCTGTATGGCGCAGCGCTGGGCACGCTGCCCGACCTCGATGTGATCATCCGCTACGCCGACCCGGTGTCGCAGATGACCTACCACCGTGGCTTTTCCCACTCGCTGTTCGTGCTCACGGGGTTGGCCTTGCTGCTGGCCTGGCTGGTCAACAAATGCTGGCCTGGCAAGGGCTATACCTTGCCACGGCTGTTCCTCGCATTCTGGCTGGTGCTGGTTACCCACCCGTTGCTGGACGCCTTCACGGTCTACGGCACGCAGCTGTTTTGGCCGCTGCAAGGTACCCCGCAAAGCTGGGCGGCGGTGTTTATCATCGACCCGGTCTATACCGTGCCCCTGCTGCTGGCGGTCATCTACGCCATCGCCAAGGGCGTGACTGCCAGGGCTGAACGCCTGTTGACCCTGGCGTTGGTATTCAGTACCGCCTACCTGGGGTTTGGCCTTGCCGGGCGCATGGCGGCCGAGCAGCGCTTCGAGGCGGCGCTGCACCAGCGCGGCATCGCTACCAGCGAGGTCCGCGCCGTGCCGATCGCGTTCAACAGCCTGGTCTGGCGGGTGCTGGCCAAGACCGCGGAAGGGGACTACTACGAAGGCATCAGCAGTGCATTCGACCGACAAGCGCCAGAGATGCAGCGCCTGTCGCGAAACCTGCAGCTTGCGCAAGCGCTGAGCGATGATCCCCTGCACCAGCGGTTGCGCTGGTTCACCGATGACTGGCTGCGCTACGACCAGGTCGGTGATGCGCTGGTGGTCACCGACCTGCGTATGGGTATTCCAGGCAACTACACCTTCCGTTTCAACATGGCCCACCGTGACAACCAGGGGCGCTGGATTGTCGATGTGCCTTCGATGTTCCAGGGCGCTGGCCCAGGTTCGATGTTCAGTGGCGCAGACCTCGCGTTGATCTGGCGGCGCATTGTCGACCAGCAGCCACCCTTGCCTCTGGCAGTGTGGACCGAGCGCTATCTGGGCGTCAGCCCCGCAGAGCGCGAGCGCTAGGTAGTGCGCTCGGCCGGGCTGGATCTGGTCAAATGGACGGCGATGTTGACCATGGTCGTCGATCACTTGCGTTTTCTGTGGCCCGAGGCCGATGGCCTGTTCGTGTTGGGGCGGCTGGCGTTTCCACTGTTCTGCCTGGCGATAGCAGTGAACGTGGGGCGAGCCGGGGCGGGGGCGCTGTATACCCTTGGCAACCTGCGCTATCTGGCGCTGATGCTGATGTTCGTGGTGCTGTCCGAGCCTGCGTATCGTTGGCTGGACAGTGGCTCGCAGACATTCAGCGTGATGCCCACCCTGGCATTGGGGCTGGTGGTTGCCTGGGGTGTGCATCACCCCTTGATATCGGCACGCGTGCTTGGCATCGCCAGCCTGCTGGCAGGTTGGTTGTTGCGTGAGCAGCTGATGTATGGGTTGCCGGGGGTGTTGCTGCCGGGCGCCTGCTTGATGGCGCGCAGGCAAGGTGGGGTTGTCGGGTTGTTGCCTTGCCTGTTGGCTGCGGGCGGCAATCTGACCAATAGCTGGTTGCGCGAGCACCTGTTGGCACCGTTTACGGTGCTGACACTGGTTGCCGCAGCCCTGGCGATTCCGCTCGGGGTGCTGCTGTTACGGCAGGATGAATGGCGGGTGCCTGCGGTGGGGCGCTGGGGTTACCTGTTCTATCCGCTGCATTTGCTGGTCATCAAGGTCCTGTCATGAGCCAGGCATCGGGCCGCGATGAAAAAGGGACTGGGAGCCCGGCGTTGGGCTCCCATTGCCCGCGAAGAGGCCAGTGCAGGAAGACGATCAGCTGCGGGCCAACCGCCCACTCACATAATGCGCGACATCATTGAACCCTGGGGTCGACGCATGCCCCGGCGTCACCAGTGAGTCAATGAACGCCTCGTCCTCGGCGGTGATCTTCACCGCCAGCGCCCCCCCATAGGTCTCCCACTGTTCCTCGGTGCGCGGCCCTACGATAGCGGAACTCACCCACTGGTTATTCAACACCCAGGCAATGGCGAACTCGACCATCCCCACACCTTTGGCCTCGACATAGGCCTGGATCTGCCGGGCAATCGCCAGCGATTCCTGGCGCCACTCCACCTCCATGATGCGCTTGTCCTGGCGCCCGGCACGGCTGCCAGCGTCCGGCACTGCCCCGGGCGCATACTTGCCACTGAGGACACCTCGCGCCAGCGGGCTGAACGGCACCACGCCCAGACCGTGCGCGGCCGCAGCTGTGAGTTGCTCTGGCTCGGCCTGGCGGTTGACGATGTTGTACAGCGGCTGGCTGACCACCGGTTTTGGTACCCCCAGGCGCTCGGCAATGTGACAGACCTCGGCAATGCGCCAGCCACGGAAGTTGGACACGCCCCAGTAGCGGATCTTGCCCTGGCGCAGCAGGTCGCCAATGGCCTGTACGGTCTCTTCCAGGGGCACCTGGCGGTCTTCACGGTGCAGGTAGTAGATGTCCAGGTAGTCCATGCGCATGCGCGTCAACGTCGCTTCAAGGGCGTTGAAGATGTGCTTGCGCGACAATCCGCTGCGGTTGGGCAGGCCGTCGGACGGGCCGAAGCCGACCTTGCTGGCGACGATCCAGTCCTGGCGATGACGCGCCACTGCTTCACCGACGATTTCTTCTGAGCGCCCGGCGTTATACACGTCGGCAGTATCGATGAAGTTGATACCTTGGTCCCAGGCCTTGTCGATGATGCGCAGGGCGTCCTCGGTGCTGGTCTGCTCGCCGAACATCATGCTGCCCAGGGTAAGGGCGGAAACCTGCAGGCCACTGTGGCCAAGAGGGCGGTAGATCATGCGCGTGGGTCCTTTTGCAATCGGCTGACCTGCCTGTTTTACACACAACCAGGGTGCATTGAAAGGCGCTGCTCAACCGATCAATGCCATCGCCTCCTGTAAGGTCAAGGGACGCTTCATGCGTTGCGACAGCGTCGCCATGGTGTCGGAGTAGCCCATGGCGATCACCGCTTCGACGCGATCATCCACGCATTGCAGGGCCATGAAGTCACCCTGTTCCGGTTCACCGACGAACGCGATCCGGTTCCAGTCCTGCGCGTGCCCCAGCACTTCGTACGTGCGGCCATGCTGGTAGGTCCAGAAAAACGGCACGTCGGCATAGCGGCGCTGCTCGCCAAGCATGTTGGCGGCAGCGATCACCCCGTGCTGCTGGGCCAGGCGCCAGTGTTCGATACGGACCAGGCGGCCTGTCAACGGGAAGGTCACGATATCGCCCGCAGCCCACAGGCCCTCGGCAGCGCGCATTTCCGCGTCGACGCGCACCGACTTGTCCTCGCCCAGCGGCACGCCTTGCAAAAAAGCGGTCGCCGGCTTTACCCCAATCCCCAGCAGTACCCGTGGCGTTTGCAATCGCTCACCATTGGCCAGCACTACCGCTTCGACCTTGTCCTGCCCATCGATCCGCTCTACCTCGGTAGGGCCGTGGAAGATGACCCCTTTGCGTTCATGCAACGCACGGATGCTGCGCCCGATGCGTTCACCCAGCTGCCGCGCCAGCGGGACGTCGTGGCGAGTGACCAGATGCACTTGCGCGCCGTACTGGCGCAGGGCCGAGGCTGCTTCCAGGCCAATGAAACCGTCACCGACGATCACCACCGGTTGGCCAGGTTCGATGGCGTCGAGCAACTGGGCAGCATCCTCGCGCGAACGCAGGGTAAACACCCCTGGCAGGTCGACACCTGGGAGCTCAGGGCGCAGGGTTTTAGCGCCAGTGGCCAGCAGGCAGGCGTCATACTCGATCTGCTGCCCGTCCGCGAGGGTGAGTTGGCGTTTCTGGCTGTTGAGGCTGCGCACCTTGCCGTGCTTACGCTCCAGGTGCCCCTTGCGCAGTGCGTCGGCTTCGAGCAGCGCGGGGACCTCATCGGGCGCCATCTGCCCAGCTATCACGAATTTGCTGAGTGCAGTGCGGTCGTAGGCGGGCTGGCGCTCCTGGTCGACCCACACCAGGCGGCCGGAAAAGCCATGGTTGAGCAGGGTGGCGACTGCGGCGCTGCCGGCAGCACCGGCACCCACCACCACGAAGCAGCGGGCGTCGCTGTGCCTTGGCGGCTCGATCGCTGGCAAGGGCTGGTCATCGACCCAGACTTCATCGCCCTTGACCCACGCCTTGTAGCGGCGCAGGTCGGCCAGTGCAGGTGGCTCGCAGACCACGCCGTCGTCAACGGCGAACGCAGCCTTGTGCCACGGGCAGACCAGCAGGCCACCGCAGACTACGCCCTCGTCGAGTGGCGCCCCGGCATGGGGGCAGTTGCCTTGAAAAGCGTGTACCTGCTCACCTTGACGGACGAGGATGAGTTCTTCGCTACCGGCCTGGACGCGCAGGGGGCGATGTTCGTCGAGTTGGTCCAGGCGGGCCACGGCGTGCTCGGTCATGGGGTTTCTCCAAGGGGATTTGAAACCATTTGACGCCTGGGTAGCGAGGGGGATGCGTTGATCTGACGATCGGAAGCTTCAACCCGCCGGGTGACACGCTGGCGCTGACGGGGACACCATGCTCCCTGATGAAGATGATAATCGTGCTAAAGGGCTACCGCGAAACGGTAGCCCTGTAGAGTGACGGCGAGGTGGCCGGAATCACTCGCGAACACCTCAACGGGTGAGTGCAGAGCTCAACACACCCGCCCGGGTCACGCGCAAGGCCACCAGGCTGCCCAGCACGATCAGCGCGGCCAGCGAATACAACGCGGCATCGGTCGAGCCGGTCTGGTCCTTGATGAACCCCACCAGGTACGGGCTGAGAAAACCGGCCATCTGGCCTACCGAGTTGATGATCGCCAAACCGGCGACAGCGGCGCTGGCACTGAGCAGCGCCGTCGGCATGGGCCAGAACATCGGCAGGCCGGTGAGGGCGCCCATGGTGGCGATCGACAGACCGAGAATGGCGATGCTCGGGGTGCCGGCGAAGTTCACCGCGATCAGCAGGCCAAGGGCGCCCATCAGCATCGGTACGACCAAATGCCAGCGGCGCTCGTTGCGCAGGTCGGCGGAGCGACCGCAGAGGATCATGAACACACCGGCCAGCAGGTACGGGATGGCGCTGAGCCAGCCGATCAACAGCGGGTTGTCGAAGCCCATGCCCTTGATGATCGAGGGTAGCCAGAAGTTGATCGCGTACACGCCGCTCTGGATGCAGAAATAGACAAAACCGAAGGTCCAGATCAGCGGGTTGGTCAGCACGGCCAGCACGCTGTCGCCTGCGGTGTTCGGTTTGCTGGCGGCATCGGCGTCGAGATCGGCGGCGATCAGTTGGCGTTCCGCCGGGCTCAGCCACGCGGCTTTCTGGTAGCCATCACTGAGCAGGAACACCGCCATTACCCCCAGGGTGACGGTCGGCAAGCCCTGGATCAGGAACATCCACTGCCAACCGGCCAGGCCGTGCTGGCCGGCGGCGAAGTGTTGCAGGATCCACCCGGAGAACGGCCCGCCGAGCAGGCCCGACACCGGGATTGCCGACATGAACAGGGCCATGATGCGCCCGCGGCGGGCGGCGGGGAACCAGCGCGAGAGGTACAGCACGACACCGGGGAAGAAGCCGGCTTCGGCAGCGCCGGTGAGCAGGCGCAGGGTATAGAACTCGGTGGGGGTGGTGACGAACAGCAGGCAGGTGGAGAGGCTGCCCCAGGCGATCATCATCAGCGCGATCCAGCGTCGCGGGCCGAAGCGGTTGAGCGCCAGGTTGCTCGGCAGGCCGCACAAGACGTAGCCGATGAAGAAGATGCCGGCGCCAAGGCCGTATACCGTTTCGCTGAATTTCAGGGCGTCGAGCATCTGCAACTTGGCGAAGCCGACGTTGACGCGGTCCAGGTAGTTGAACAGGTAGCAGATGAAAATGAACGGAATCAGCCGCAGGGTGATGCGCCGGTACAGCGCGTTGCGGGAGGTATCCATGCCTTGGTCAGGGGCGGGGCTGTGTGCCATGATCGGGTTCTCTGTTGTTATGGTTGTCGCCGCGTCGCCTGTTCCGGCGCTCGCCCTGACGAGTCTCGGGGACTGCGGCGTGCCTGTCTTTGTGCTTTTGCACAGCGATCGGCCCGGGCTGCTGTGCCCGGGCCCAAAAGCCTAACACCCAAAGGACCGTTCAATGTTCGAACTCGACCATGACCTGGCACAGGATATCGTGGACCGGGCAATGGCCATTCTGCCCTGCAACGTCAATGTCATGGACAGCCAGGGCCTGATCCTTGGCAGTGGCGAGCCGGAGCGCATCAACACCCGTCACGAAGGGGCGCAGTTGGTGCTGGCCAATGGCAGGATCGTCGAGCTGGATACTGACGCGGCCAAGTGCCTGAAGGGCGTGCAACCCGGCGTGAATCTGCCGCTGATGCTCGATGGGCGGCTGATGGGCGTGCTAGGCCTGACAGGCGACCCGCAGCAGGTGCGCACCTACGGCGAACTGGTACGCATGACCGCCGAAATGCTGCTGGCCCAACGGCATTTGCAGGCCGACCAGAAATGGCGTCGACAGCGCTGTGATGACTTGCTGGCCTTGTTGCTGGGGGGCAGCGGTGACTCCCCGCGTTTGCTCGACGAAGCCCGGCAGTTGGGCCTCAAGCCGCAGTTGCCACGGGTACCGTGCCTGTTCGAGCTGGCCTCGGGGCCTGCCGCCGAGGCGCTTGCCGCGTGGTTGATCAGCCGCTACCCGGACAGCTGGTGCGTCAGCCCCGCGCGCCACTCGCTGCTGTGGTGTCGCCCGGCCGGGCTGGCGCTGGACGAGCCGCGCTTGCTGGAACGCTTGCAGCGACATGGCTGGGAGGTGGAGCGGCTGGCCCTGGGCAGCGCTGCGCAGAGCCTGGAGCAGCTGCGCCGCGGTTACCGCCGGGTACGTGACCTGTTGGCTTACGGCCGAGAGGTAGTGCCTGGCGAACGCCTGCTCAGCCTGCAGCGCTACCGGCTGCCGGCACTGCTGTGGCGCCATCGCAACGATGACGCGCTGGATGAACTGCTGGAACCGTTGCTGCGTATTCGCGCGAAGGACGGCAGCGGCCAGCTCCTGCCCACGCTGCGCGCCTGGTGTGCCCATGACGGCCAGAGCCAGGCCTGTGCCGATGCCTTGGGCATTCATCGCAACAGCCTGCGTTACCGTCTGGAGCGGATTGCCGAGTTGGGCGAAGTCGATCCGCTGCGGATGGAAGGGATGTTCAGCTTGTACTTGGGGTTGCAACTGTTGCCCCCAGACTGACCGTGAACGATCCGGTGATTGTCCTCCAAAGGTTCAGACCGCAGGCACAAAGGCATCTGCCCAAACAACCCGGCCGGCGTTTTGTGCATTTGACCGAGGCCGCTTGGGCGTACAACTGTCAGCATGCCGCCATCAGGACAGGAGAATCCCCATGAAGATCGTCATTGCCCCCGACTCGTTCAAGGACAGCCTCGACGCTGCCGCTGTCGCCCGCGCCATTGCTGCGGGCCTTGGCGAGGCGTGGCCGGACGCACAGCTGGTCGAGTGCCCGATGGCCGACGGTGGCGAAGGCACCATGGATGCGATCCTGGCTGCCAGCCACGGCGAACTGCGCCGCCAGATCGTGCGCGGGCCGCTGGGGCAAAGCGTCGAGGCCGGCTGGGGCTGGTTGTCGCACAGCCGCACGGCCATCATCGAAATGGCTCAGGCCAGTGGCTTGCAACTGGTGCCGACCGGCCAGCGTGATGCCTGCCGCAGCAGCACCTGGGGTACTGGCGAGCTGATTGCCGCCGCCTTGGCTGCCGGTGCGCAACGCGTGGTGCTGGCCATTGGCGGCAGTGCTACCAACGACGCCGGCAGTGGCATGTTGCGCGCATTGGGCCTGCGGCTGCTGGATGCCGACGGTCAGCCGCTGGAAGAGGGCGGCCTGGCCCTGGCCAGGCTGGCCCGGATCGACGCGAGCGACCTCGACCCGCGGCTGGCCGAAGTGCAATTCGAAGTGGCAGCCGATGTCGATAACCCACTGTGTGGCGCCAATGGGGCGTCGGCGATCTTCGGCCCACAGAAGGGCGCGAACCCGCAGCAGGTGCAGGCCCTGGACCAGGCACTGGGGCATTTTGCCGACCATTGTACGCGGCTGCTGGGCGTGGATGTGCGGGACGAACCGGGTTGCGGTGCTGCCGGTGGCATGGGCTTCGCTGCCCGGGCATTCATGGCGGCGCAGTTCCGCCCCGGGGTAGAGGTGGTGGCCGAACTGGCCGGGCTCGATGCCCTGGTGCAGGGCGCCGACCTGGTGGTGACGGGTGAGGGGCGGTTCGACGCGCAGACGCTGCGCGGCAAGACCCCGATGGGGGTGGCGCGGGTTGCCAAGCGTCATGCTGTGCCGGTGGTGGTGCTGGCCGGCACCTTGGGTGAGGGTTACCAGCAGTTGTATGGCCATGGTGTCGATGCTGCGTTCGCCTTGGCCAGTGGGCCGATGAGCCTGGAGCAGGCGTGCGCCAATGCCGCCGAGTTGCTGCAGGCGCGCGCCTGTGATATCGGGCGCCTGTGGCGCTGTGCCAAGCAGTGCTGAACAGCATCTTGCGCGGCCGTTTTCGTCTTGCCTGACCTTCGCTTCAGACTTTCAGACAGAGCCTAGTCGCCGGTGATGCCCTGGTTTTCGAACAGGGCGATGAAGTTGGCCAGGGCCGGCGACGTATTCTGGGCGCTCCATTTCATGTACAGACCAATGCCGGGGGCGGGCTGGTCATCAAACGGGCGGATCGAGCGAAACTGCACCCGCTCGCGCGGCGTAGAGCTGGCGAACGAAGCCGGTACCAGGGCCACCCCAAAACCGCAGGCCACCAGGCCAAGTAGCGTATGGATCTGCGCCGCCTCCTGTACCACTTTGGGGTAGAACCCCGCCGATTGGCACAGTGCAATCAACTGCGCATGGTACCCGCCGCCCAACGCTTGCGGGGTGAACACAAAATCTTCCTCGGCGAACTCGCGCAGTTCTATCTCGCTCGATTGCGCCTTGGGGTGGGCGGCGGGCAAGGCCATCACGATCTGCTCGTCGAGCAGCAAGCGTGCTTCGAGGGTACCTGCAGGCAGGGGCAGCCTGCGCATGAAACCGATGTCTGCCTCACCGGCCAGCAGCGCTTTGGCCTGCGAGGCCGAAGGCATCTCGCGAATGGTCAGTTGTACGTCCGGGTAAGTCTCACGGAAGCGGCGTAAGTTGCCGAGCAACGCGTCGTAGTAGGCGATGGAAATGGCGGTGATGGTCAGCTTGCCGCTGACCCCCGCCGACACATGGCGGGCGTACTCGATACCCTGATCCAACTCTGCCAGTGTGCGGTAGGCGGTATCGAGAAACGCCGTGCCAGCGGCCGTCAGGCGCACCCCGCGCTTGTTGCGCAGCAGCAGGCCGAAGCCCAGCTTCTCCTCAAGCCGGTTGATTGCCTGGCTCAGCGGCGGTTGCGCCATGTGCAGGCGCTCGGCGGCCTTGTGAAAGTGCAGCTCTTCAGCCACGGCAATGAACTGCCTAAGGAGACGTGTTTCGATCATCCAGCATTCCTGCAAGGCCTTGGGCCGGCGGTGATATCCATGAGGTATCAAAGTTGCACGCTTTTAGTATTAAGTCATTGATTTTTTTGTTGATATCTTAAAAAGGAGAAATCCAAGGTAGCCAGAAATGCCCGTTGCAGACCCTTTCCACAATAAAGTAGCGGTCATCACCGGGGCCGCACAGGGCCTGGGCCTGGCCTATGCCATGGCCCTCGCCGAGCGCGGCGTGCGGGTAGTGATCAGCGACCTGGGCACCGATCGTTCAGGCCAAGGGCAGGATGCCTCGACACTCGAACATGCGCTGGCAGCGATGCGCACCAAGGGCTACGCGGTGGTGGGGCACGCTGGTCAGCTTGACGACGAGGGTGCCTGCCAGCAGCTGATAGAGCTGGCTATCGCCCATTTCGGTGCGCTGGATATCCTCATCCACAACGCCGGCTGGGTCGATTACCAGCGTATCGAAGTACAGGAAGACGCCTTCCTGAAGCGCGCACTGGGCATCAACGTGCAGGCGCCGGTGTGGCTGGCCAAGCACGCTTGGCCCCACCTCAAGCGCTCCGCTGCACCACGGGTAGTGCTGACCACCTCGGACCGCGCCATGTACCAGCGCTATGCACAGCCTGGGCTGGTGGCCTATGCCGCCGGCAAGATGGCGCAGGTCGGGATCATGAATGCCTTGAGCATGGAAGGCCAGGAGCACGGGATTCTGGTCAATGCGATTTCGCCGGTGGCCAAAACCCGCATGTGGGGCATCAGCCAGCCGCCGCAAGAGCTGAAACCCGAATGGGTTACGCCCGGGGTGTTGTACCTGGCCAGCGCGCTGTGCCATGACACCGGCTACATCCTGAGGGCCAGCAATGGCCAGTTCACCGCCACGCGATTCAATGAAAACAGCGGCGTCAGCTACCCACGTGACCTGGGCCGGGTGCAGGCCGGCGACCTAACGGAAGTGGTCGAGCGCTGGAACCGCATCAAGGAATGCAATTACGTGCCGGTCAAGGTCGCCAACACCCGCGCGGACCTGGGTGAAAGCCTGGTCTGGGAGGAGCGTAGCGGCACGTTGTACTTCGTCGACACTTCCGGCGGCCGGATCAACTGCCTGACGCCGGACGGCGAAGTCCAGAACCTTTACGAGTCTGCCGCGCGTATTGGCGCCCTCGCACTGAGCGACCGCGGTAACCTGATCTTTACGGAAGATGCCAGCGTGGCGATCTACGATGTGCCGGCCCGCAAGGTGCGCCAGCACTCGACGTCAGTGCATCCGCGGCCGTCCTACCGTTTCAATGACGGCGCGTGCGACGCGCAGGGGCGCTTCGTCACCGGGTTGATGGACGATGCCCTGAGTGGCAACACCGGGGCCCTGTTCCGTTTTGACGGGCAACTGCGCGACCAGGTGATCCACGATGACCTGGCACTGCCAACGGGCCTCGCCTGGTCGGCGGATGGTCGTACGTTGTATTTCGTCGACTCTGCGGCGCGCGCGATCTATTGCGCCGAGTACCTCAGCGAAGGCCGGCTGGGCGCGGTCACGCTGTTTGCCGAAACCCCTGCCGAGCTCGGCCGGCCAGACGGTTTGGCGCTGGACCGTGAAGGCGGGCTGTGGGTATGCCAGTACCAAGGCAGCTGCCTGCTGCACTACGACCGCCACGGCCACCTGGCCGAGCAGGTGTGGATGCCAGTGCCATGCCCGACCAGCTGCTGTTTTGGCGGCCCCGGGCTGAACACCTTGTACATCAGTACCGCGCGCTTCGGCATGAGTGCCGAAGACCTGCACCATTATCCTGACGCCGGTGACCTGTATGCCATTCGCCCGGAAACCGGCGGCATCGCCCGGCACAGTTTCAGGGAATGAGCGGCTGGGCCTGGCTGGCCGGGAGCACGGCCAGTTCGCCGAAGCGTTGCGCCGAATCGATGTAGCGCAGCGCCGACTTGGCGTCTTTCCAGCCCACGTAGCTCATCAACGATTTCAATTCCCAACCATTGGCGGTGGCCCAGGTGGCGAAACCGCGCCGCAGCGAGTGGCCGGTGTACAGTGCCGCCGGCACCCCGGCACGTTCCAGCATGCGCCGAAGCAGACCCACCAGGCTGTTGCTGTTGAGTGGGCTGTCGCCGAGGTTGCCCCAACGGTCGAGCTTGCGGAACACGGGCCCGTGGGCAATGCCGGCAACTTCCAGCCATTGCAGGTAGGCTGTGACCGGGCACAAGGCTTTGAGGGCAGGGGTGCGGTGCTGCACACCCAAGGCCTCGCGGTCGCCCTTGCTGCGCGGCAGGAACAGGGTAATGCCGACGCCGGCTTCGGCCTGGATGTGCTCGATGCGCAGACGCGCCAGCTCATCACCGCGAAAGCCACGCCAAAAGCCCAGCAGCAGCAATGCAGCATCACGCCGAGCCCGGCGCAAGGCCGCCAGGTCGTGGTGTTCACGGGCCTGGCGGGCTTCTTCTGCAAAATGCCCTACGGCGGTTTGCAGGTGCTGCAGCAACAGCGGGGCAGCCTGCCTGGGCGGTGCCGGGTGCAGGGTGCGGATGCCGCGCAGCACCTGCCGCACCAAGGGCGCTTTGGTGGGGTCGGGGAAACCTTGAGCGACATGCCATTGGCTGAGCGCGGCCAGGCGCTGACGCAGGGTGCTGACCGCATGCTGGTCGGCATGGTCGGCCAGGTAGCGGGCGACACTCTCGGCGGTGGCTGGCAGAAAGCCGCCCCAATGGCTTTCGAAGTGCTCGATGGCAGCCTGGTAGCTGCGCCGGGTGTTGTCACGGGTGGCGGCGCGCAGGTAGCGCTCGATGTCGGTCATGGTGCGAGGAGCCGGTGAGGATGGGTACACCTTAAACCGAAAAGGTTCGGCTGTCCCGCATCGCCTGTGGTGTAGATGCTACGTACCCGGTGGGTGCACCTTTGCCGGTGTGCGCGGGTGCATCCGCTTGCTCGACGCCGTTGAATGGCGGGTAGTCGAGCAGCTGCGCGGACGACAGCGGCCGGCTGAAATGATAGCCCTGAGCGATATCGCAGCCGGCCAGTTTCAGGCACACCACCTGTTCACGGGTTTCCACGCCTTCGGCAACCACTTCAAGGCCCAGGCGCTTGGCCAGGATGATGGTTGAAGACACGATCGGGCTGTCATCTGGGCTGTTGGACAGCGGCGCAATCAGCGAGCGGTCGATCTTCAGCTTGCTCAATGGCAACGAGTGCAAGTGGGCGAAGCCGGCGTAGCCGCGGCCAAAGTCGTCCAGGCTGATGCCCAGGCCAGCGCCACGCAAGGCATGCAAGTGGCCTACCGCGGTGCCCTCGGGGTCGAGGATAGTGGTTTCGGTGATTTCCAGCTCCAGCCGCTGGGGCGCGATCCCGTGCCGCTGCAACTTGCTCAGCAACCGTGCAGCGAAACCGTCCTGACGCAGTTGCAGCGCCGATACATTCACCGCCAGCCGCGTTTCCCTCCCTTGGGCATCCCAGCTTGCCAAAGCTTCGCAGGCCAGGCGCAGCACCTCCCAGCCCAGGTCGACAATGAACCCGCTGCGCTCGGCCAGTTCGATGAAGCGGTCCGGGTACAGCAGACCACATTCGGGGTGGTCCCAGCGCACCAGTGCTTCGTAACCCAGCACCTGCTGGGTATCGAGGCGAATCTGCGGTTGATAGTGCAGCACGAACTGGCGCTCGGCCAGGGCACTGCCAAACGCCTGCTCCAGGGTAAAGGCCTGGATGTCGGCCAGGTTCAGCGAAGGGTCGAAGAAGCGATACTGCGCACGCCCGGCCTGCTTGGCCGAATACATCGCCGCATCGGCACTGCGGATCAGGCTGTCGATGTCCTGGCCGTCGCGCGGGCAGATGCTGACGCCGACGCTTGGGCTGGTGTTGACTTCCTGCCCGTCCAAGGCGTAGGTGGCCGACAGTTTCTGCACCAGTTCGCGAACCCAGGCATTGATCTGTTCCTCGCTGCGTTCGCCGGCCAGCAACACCACGAATTCGTCACCGCCAAAGCGCGAAGCCTCGTCGCCCGGTTCCAGCAGGCGCTGAATGCGTCCGGCGACGGCCTGCAGCAACAGGTCGCCGATCTTGTGCCCGAGGGAGTCGTTGATCGATTTGAACCGGTCCATGTCGATGAACAGGATCGCCATCAACCGGCGCTTGCCACGCTGGCGGGTCAGGGCCTGGCCGGCGACTTCGACGAACTGGCGACGGTTGTGCAGGCCACTGAGGTGGTCGGTGGCGGCGGCATGGCTGCTGCGCCGGTGTTCGTCCTCGAGGCGGCCGATCAGTTGCTGGTTGACCTGCTGGGCCTGCTCCAGCGCATTGAAGGCCTCCTGCCGCTTGCGCAACAGGCGCAAGGTCCACAGAAGGCTGGCGATGATCATCAGGGTCATGCTCAGGTTCAACCAGAACTGTCGCGCATAGGCCCGCGTCGAAGGCGCCAGGATCTCGTCCTGGCGTTGGCTGACCACCACGCTGAAACCTCGCTCAGGTATCCGCCGGTACAGGCTCTGGTAGGCTTCGCCGGCAACGTACTGGGTGAGCACGCCCGTGTCCGCTCCCAGGTCCGTGAGTTGGGGCTGCAAGTTATCGCTGGCCATCGCCACGCCGCTGGTGTCGATGCGCAGCCGCTCCAGGCCATCATCCTGCAGCAGCCGCACCAGGCCGGTGCTGCCCAGGTCGATGTGCTGGAACAGCACTGCCAGGTAGCCGATGTCCAGCTGCACCACCAGGATGGTGTCGATTTCACGACCGGTGGGGCCCGTCAGCGGCAGCAGGAAGGGCAGCCGCCAGGTGGGCAGGGCGACCGGCAGGTCATGGGGCTGGATGCTCGGCAGAAACGGGGTGAAACCGTAGCGTGCGACGTGCTGCTGAAGCTGCTGCAACCACGGGCCAGGTAACTCAGGCGCCTCGTCGGCGTGGCTGGCCGACAGCAACTTGCCGCGGCGGTCGTACAAACCCATGCGCTTGAACACAGGGTCTTCGGCAAGGATCCGCGCCAGCCTGAAGTTGCCCCGGGGCTGTACCTTCATGTCGTCCTGAGTGACCCGGCCCACCGCCTGGGTGCGGTCGACCAACTGGCGCAGGTTTTCGCCGACGATGCTGGCCAGGTTCAGGTGCTCGGCGGCCTTGGCCGACAGCGCACCCTGGCGTGCGGCAGCTTTCTGAGTGGAATGAAGCCCCCATAGAAAGGCCAGGGTCGCTGCACAGAGCATCAGGATCAGCAGCCGCAGAAGGCTGGCGGAGGAAAGTGAACGGCGAATCACTGCTGAGAGTTCCCGACCCTGGGTGATGCGGGAAAAATACGACAGTGAGATGACAGCCTGATGACTGATGGCGAATAGCCTTTAAGGTTTTCCCCTGTCCGCGACAGGCGTTTGCAGCCGTGCGGTTTCTTCTTCGAGGTAGCTCATGAGGGCACTGACTTCGGCATCACCCAGGCGCATGTTGGGCATGGCCAGGCGGTTGTACTGCTCGTACAGCAGCAGGGCCAACGGGTCTTTTTCGGCCAGCATCTGGTCCGGCTCCTTCAGCCAGCGGGTCAGCCAGTTGGCATCACGCTGGCGGGTCACCCCCAGCAGGTCCGGGCCGATACCGGGCTGGCCGGGCTCGTTGTTGCCCAATGTGTGGCAGGACGAGCAGCGGGTGCGGAATATCTGCTCGCCACTGCTGGGCGGGCGTACCTGGGGGGCCTGGGCGTAGTCATTGTTCGTGGCGCTGGCCTGCTTCCAGTTGTGCAGGCTGTTGCCCATGCGGTCGGCGAGGATGTAAGGGCTTTCGAAGGGAGAAGCCTTCATCCAGCGGCCGGTGGCCTGGTTGCCGATGATCAGGCTCAAGTTGTGGTCTTTGTAGCGGCCGTTTTCCAGGCCATCGATCCACAGCCCCAAGCGCCGGCGGAGCTGTTCGATGTCGCCGGGTTCGCCGGTGAGCAGGGTCCAGCCAGGGCCGATGCCGAACTTTTCGGCGTAGCGCTTGAGGGTAGCGGGGGTGTCATTGTAGGGGTCGATGCTGATGGAGTAGAGGTGAATGTCCTTGCCGACCCGGTCGCCGAGGATTTTCTGTACCTGGCGCAAACGGGCGGTTTCCACCGGGCATGAATCGGAACACCCGGTGAAGATGAAGTTGATGGCGACCACCTTGCCCTTGATCAGGTCGTCGTAGAAGTGCACGCGTTCGCCGTCCTGGGTGACAAGGGGGATGTTGGGGAAGTAGTCGGCCCCCCAAGGTGTGGCGGCCTCTTCGGCTACCGGTTGCCTGGGTTGCAGCGGCCAGAACGGGACGCTGGCGGCGAACAGCGCGACTACCAGCAGGAAACGCCATGAACCGGACATGATGGGGTCCTCGTCGGTTGGCAGTTGGGCTTGGATGACAGAGTTGCCTGAGCGCCTCGAAGCGCCTGCGTAGGGCCGCAGAGCGGCCCCCGCTTGTCACTCACTGGTACTTGACCGGCGCCGTCACGCTCTGCCCCAGCGCGGATTTCACGGTCACCGTCGCCGGTGTGGCCGGGCCGTAGCCGGTGGTGGTCACCGAAACCCGCCAGCGGGCACCGCTAGTCGTAGCCGTGAGCGTTGCAGTCCCCAGGCTCACCGGCCCGCCAGTGGTCGCCGCCGTTACACTGATGCTGTTGCCCGTGGCCACTGTGGTCGTCCCCGAGACATCCCAGGTGAAGCGGTTGCCGCTGCGTACCTGCACGGTGGCGCTGGTGACCTGAATCTGGTCCATCGCCGCTGCCTGGCTCACGGCGATGCTGACCGTGGCCGGTGTCAGCGACTCGGCACCCTTGGCATCACGCGCCGTGTAGCTGAAGCTGGCCGTGAAGGGGGCATTGATCGTGGCCGGCGGGGTGTAGGTCACCGTGGTGCCGTCAGTGCTTACCGTGCCCTTGCCAGAGTCTGGCTGGTTGAGGCCGGTGACCGTCAGCGGCACGTTGCCATCCGGGTCGCTGTCGTTGGCCAGCACGTTCAGGGTGACGGGCGTGCCGGCGGTGGTCGCCGCGCTGTCATTGGCCGCGACGGGTGGCTTGTTGGCCGGGTCGTCGTTGTCATCATGGCCTTCGGTGCGGAAGGTAGGCAGGCCTACCGAGGCCATGTACTGCACACCGTCCCAACCCGGCAGCGGCGTCGGCATCACCTGGAACTGGCCGGGGCGGTCGATGTCCCAGCGCAGCAGCATCGACGAGTCCTCATGCTGGGTGTTGTGGCAGTGCTCCATGTAGGTACCGGCGAATTCGCGGAAGCGGATGGCGATTTCCACTTCCTCCGAAGAGTCGGCCTCCGACCCGATGCGATACACGTCCTTGCGCGCCCATTTTTCCCACTCGGGTGGCGCCTTGCCGTCGCGGCTGAGGATCACGCCTTCCTCGAAATGCACATGCACCGGGTGGCTCCAGCCGTTGCCGCCGTTCTTGATTTTCCACACTTCCAGGGTGCCATCGCCACTGAACCCGCCATCGGTGGACTGGTTGGCCAGTTGGGGGGCCGCACTGATGCGTCGGGGGTCCATGCTGTAGCCGAAGCCGCCGTCGGTCTTGATGGTCCACGGGTTGGTGTCGGTACCGTCGGAGCGGCCAAAGATGAACTCGCGGTGGCGGGCATCCTTGATCTTGGCCAGGTCGCCAGCAGCGTTGCGGTCAATCGGCAGCGGCAGCATCTTCAGGCCTGCAGCCTTGCCTGGCTTGGCTGGTTCGTAGGCTACCGGGTCCATGCTCAGGTCCTGGCCGGTGTAGGGCTGCACGATCAATTGCAGGAACTTGCCAACCACCGGGTCGCCGTTGTCCCACTGCGGGCCCTTGCTGGTTTGCTTGATCACTGCCTTGTATTTCCCCGACAGCACGTCTGCCAGCGGAATGGCGGCTTCCGGGCCCTTGCCGGTCTGGTGCTCCATCAGGTTGACGAAGTACAGCTTGTCGCCCGCCTTGATCCCGTTCTTGGCGAAATTGATGATGATGTCGTAGCGCTCGGCGATGGCTTGCAGCGGCAGGATGCCGTTGCTGTCCTGAAGGTTGCCGTCGCCGTTGAGGTCCATGGAGCCGTCGAACGGCACAGCGTGTTCCATGATGTTGCCGTCGTTGGCGATCATGTGGAACGGCACCCGTGCATAGGACAGGTTGGAGCCAGACGGGCCCTTGAACTCACCGCTGCTACCGGCGATCTCGCGTACCACGGCAAACTTGAAGTAGCGCGACACCGAGCCATTGAGGATACGGAAGCGGTAGCTGCGTGCGCGAACCTTGAGCCGGGGCTGGTACTGCCAGTTGACCAGGATTTGGTCACCGAGGAAGCCGTCGGTATTGAAGGGGTTGAACCACAGTTGGCCATTGGCATCCCAGGCCTTGTCAGCGATCACCAGGTTGACGTCGTAGTCACGGTTGCCCCACGGCATGGACGAGCCGCTGGGGAAGCGCAGGTTCACGCCGTCCTGCAGTGCTTCGTTGCCGCGGTCCAGGGCGCTGTAATAGTTCATCATCACGGCGTTGCCCTTGTAGACGTTCTGCGCCGTGAAATCCATCATGTGGTCGTGGAACCAGTGGGTACTCATGGTTTCGCGCCAGTCGCCACGAATCTTGATGCTACCGTTTTCGCAGGTTTTCAGGCCCGGCGAGGCGTCGTTGACGAACAGGGTTTCACCCGGGGAGCAGGGGAAGGCGGCACGCGGGTCCTGGGCACGGGTGTTGATGGTGTCATAGCCGGCCAGCTGCACCGGCCAGCGATAGTCATAGTACTGGCCGGGGAAGAAATAGGCGTTGGCAAAGCCATCGCTCTCGGCCGGCGAGTGGCCGTTATGCTCGTGGGTGGAGAGAGTGTGCAGGCCAAACCCGCCGTTGGCCGACGGGTCGATCGGCAGGGCGTTGTAATGGCGCATCAGCACCGGCTGGCCGTAGCGCACCATCAGCAGCTTGGGCGGGAAGGTCCCGTCGAAGGTCCAGACCGACTTGTGGTTTTGCAGCGGCATGCTTGGGTGGAAGCGGGTGTCGATGCTTTTGGTGGTGCCCAGCGTGGTGGGGATGTCGGATGTCTGGTAATACAGGCCGCCGGGCGCGAACTCCCCGACCGCGTAGTTGTGCAGTTGTTTACGGTCGCGCAGGCCAAGATTGATGCGCGCACCGGCCTGCGCGGTCTTGAATGCTGCCTGTGGGTAGAACTCGTTCCAGCGCTGGTGCGACCAGCCTTTTCCTGGTGGCCGCCCCTCTGCCGGCGAACCGACTGGTTGGCGGTTGAGGAACATCTCGATCTGCGCCTTCCAAGGGTTGCGATCGAGCACATTGGAATACTGGGTAGGGAACGGGTACAGACCAGGTTGCTTGAGGAAGGCCTCCAGGGCCGTGCCGCTGGGGCCGCTGCGGGCCACCTTGTCAGGGTCCTGAGCGGGTGCTGCGCCAAGGGTAGGCACCGGGAATGTCAGGCTTGGCGGCGGCAGAGTGGGGTCGAGTTTTTCCGTGCCGAATTCCTCGAACAGCAGCAGTTGCTGGGTGAACGGCTGGGCGCCGAACAACGGGCTGGGTTTGCCGTTGGTGGGGTATTTGTCCGAGGTTTGCAGCGCCGGCGGCAACACGTTGTCGGTAGTGACTGTGTTGCGGTCGCCGTACGCGCCATCTGTCAGCTCCAGCGAGCCTTCGTTAGCCTCGGGCAAGGTGTTCAGGTTGAGCAGTGCAGTGGTTGGGTCAGCGGGTTGTTCGGTATACGCCGACGGGTCGGTCGGCGATGGCTGGCTGTTGTCATCAAGGGAAGATGCCATGGCCGTGATCAGCCCAAGGCTGAGCATCAGCGCGGTGACAGAGGACAGCTGGAAAGCGTGCCTAGCTGGGTGGATCACGGCAGGTGTTTTCATTGCTTTATGCCTCACTCGCGGCCGCATGGCGTAAAGCCATCGATGGCGTTTTGCCCGGTAAAGGGCCTTGAGCAACGGCTGTGCCAACCGGTATTTCTGTAATGCTTTGTTAAACAAATCCTTGCGGCGCCTGATGCGCGCTAAATAAAAGGGCGTCAAGAATGGGGACAGGTCCCCATTAGCGGGGGCCCAATCCCCAGGGTTTGGGTGCGCAGGCTAGTGACAGCGGGGGCGCCCTGCGGTATACCTGAACGCCACCAAGGGGAGCCCGGCAACGGGCTGAGAAACTGCTGAGCGCTGCAGCGCGGTGACCCTTCGAACCTGATCCGGATCATGCCGGCGAAGGGATGGGATTCATTACCTGCCTTTTTGCCGGCCTCACTGCGAGGCCTGTCCATGCCAACTTCAACGGTCTCGCTGTCAATTTCATCAAGGACAGCAACATGACCGAACGTTTCAGCCAGTCCCTGCGCCAGCAGAGCGAACCCACCTGGTCGGCGGCCGTCGGGCACCGTTTCGTGACCCAATTGTGCGATGGCAGCCTGCCCGACCCGATCATGGTTGATTACCTGGTGCAGGACCACCGCTTCCTCGACAGCTTCCTGACCCTGTTGGGCGCCGCCATCGCCACCGCCGACACCTTCGAGGCGCGCCTGCGTTTCGGCCGCTTTGCCGGGATGATCTCCAGCGACGAGAACACCTACTTCCTGCGCGCATTCGAGGCACTGGACGTAAGCCCGGCCCAACGCAACGAACCGGCCGATACCCTGCCAACCGCAGGGTTCAAGGCGATCATGCGCGAAGCGGCAGCCACTCGGTCCTATGCGGCGGCGCTGGCGGTCCTCAATGTTGCCGAAGGCCTTTACCTGGACTGGGCGCTGAAGGCGCCAAAACCCCTGCCGGAACATTTCATCCATGCCGAGTGGATCACCCTGCATGACAACCCGGCATTCCAGGCCTTCGTCGCTTTCCTGCAAGCCGAACTGGACCGCGTCGGGCCGCAGGAGGCGGCGCTGGCAACTGACTTCTACCAACGCACCGTGGCCCTTGAATTGGCGTTCTTCGACGCCGTGTACCCGGAGGGCAAATGAGCATGGATATCTTCGAACGCCTCAAGGCCGCTGCCACACAGCAGTGGAGCCGCTACGTGGATCATGACTTCGTGCGGCAGATGGGCGAGGGCACGCTGGACGAGGATGCGTTTCGGACCTACCTGGTGCAGGATTACCTGTTTCTGGTTCAGTTCGCCCGCGCCTGGGCGCTGGCCGCCTACAAAAGCCGCCGCCCGGCCGACATCCGCGCCGCGCAGGCCACGTTGTCGGCGATCCTTGATGAAACCGAGCTTCACCTGCGGCTGTGCGCCCGCTGGGGGCTGAGCCAGGCCGATATCGAGGCGGCGCCCGAGCACCAGGCCACCGTGGCATACACCCGCTACGTGCTGGACTGCGGCGCTGCCGGAGACCTGCTGGAGCTGCACGTGGCACTGGCACCTTGCGTGGTTGGCTATGCCGAGATCGGTCGGAACCTGGCCGAGCGGATCGGTGACTTGAGCAGCCATCCGTATCGCGAATGGATTGGCGAATATGCCGGGGAGGGTTACCAGGCCGTGGCAGCGGCAGCGCGCAAGCAGCTGGATGAACTGGCGGCGCGGAGCATGACCGAGCAACGCTTCGCCGAGCTGGTGGGGATTTTTGGCCAGGCCTCCAGCCTGGAGGCTGATTTCTGGCAAATGGGCCTGGACGCCGCCAGCCCTCGGCAGGGATAGCAGCGGCTTCACGCCTTGTTCAGGATTTGCATGGGGCGGTCGCCATGCTGCTATCGTGCATGAGCGAAGCCCCCGGCAAGGAGTAACAGCATGAATATCATCAACGCACGCCTGCGCGGCAAAGCTGGCCTGTTCCGCATCGAGCTCGATGGCGCGCGCATCGCCGCCATCGTGCCTCAGGCCGACGTGGTGGCTGTTGTTGGCAATGATCTGGACGCCACGCAAAACCTGGTAGTGGCACCCTTCGTCGAGCCGCACATCCACCTCGACGCCACCCTGACCGCCGGCGAGCCGCGGTGGAACATGAGCGGCACGCTGTTCGAAGGCATCGAATGCTGGGCCGAGCGCAAGGAAATCACCACCCACGACGACATCAAGCGCCGGGCAAAGAAGACCATCGACATGCTGGTGGATCACGGGATCCAGCATGTACGTACCCACGTCGACGTCACCGACCCGAAACTCACCGCGCTGAAGGCCATGGTTGAGGTGCGCGAAGACGTGCGCGAATTGGTCGACCTGCAGATTGTCGCGTTCCCGCAGGAGGGGATCGAGTCGTACGCGAACGGCCGGGCATTGATGACCGAGGCGGTGGCCATTGGCGCCGACGTGGTGGGCGGTATTCCCCACTTCGAGAATACACGCGACCAAGGCGTGTCATCGCTGAAGTTCCTGATGGACCTGGCCGAGCGTACCGGCTGCCTGGTAGACGTACATTGTGACGAAACCGATGACCCGCAATCACGCTTCCTTGAGGTGCTGGCCGAAGAAGCCCGGGTGCGCGGCATGGGTGCGCGGGTGACGGCCAGCCATACCGTGGCCATGGGTTCGTACGACAACGCGTATTGCTACAAGCTGTTCCGGTTGCTGAAACTGTCGGGCATCAACTTCGTCTCGTGCCCGACCGAAAGCATCCACCTGCAGGGGCGCTTCGACAACTACCCGAAGCGCCGTGGCGTTACCCGCGTGGCCGAGATCGACCGCGCCGGGATGAACGTGTGCTTTGGCCAGGACTCGATCGTCGACCCCTGGTACCCGTTGGGCAACGGCAACATCCTGCGCATTCTCGAGGCCGGCTTGCACATCTGCCATATGCTCGGTTATGAGGACCTGCAGCGCTGCCTGGACCTGATCACCGACAACAGCGCCCGCACCCTGAACCTGGGCGATCGCTACGGTATCGAAGTAGGGCGCCCGGCGAACCTGTTACTGCTGTCGGCGCCAGACGATTACGAAATGGTCCGCAGCCAAGGGCATGCGCTGGTGTCGGTACGCAATGGCAAAGTCCTGATGCAGCGCACGCCGGCACGCGTGCAGCGCACCCGTTGATGCAGTGCTAGTCGCAGGCGTTCAGTGCCGTCAGGGTGCAACTTGCGACTTGCGCATCTTGTACTGCTACGCCGGTCAAGTCCGCCAAAGTAATCTGGCCGTCGTGCTCACGCCCCTTGGCGCGGCCGGCCAGCAGCGCACCCAGTTCGATCAGCTGATCAGGGCTGACCAGGCCACTGACGAGTGCGTGAGCCACTTCGCCGTACTGGCTGCACTGGGCGACCGAGTCGACGATGATGCGATCGGCCCTGGCAACCAGCGCCGGCTCCAGTTCCTGCTTGCCCGGCGCATCGGCACCGACGGCGGTGATATGCGTGCCAGGCTGGACCCATTCGCTGCGCAACACCGGCTGGCGGGAAGGGGTGGCGCAGACAATCAGGTTGGCGGCCCCGGCGAGTTCGGCCGCATCCTGGGTGCTGCGAACCTGGAAGCCCAGGTGACGGGCAAAGGCTGCGTAGGCGTCAAGCCGGCTGGCATTGCGGCCCCAGACGACCACCTGGCGGCAATCCGTAACGGCGCGCAACTGTTCCAGCTGCATTCGTGCCTGCATGCCGGTACCAATAATGCCAATTGCCTTGACCTGCGCCGGGGCCAACAACCTCGCCGCGATACGCCCGGCCAGGGCGGTGCGCATGCCGGTCAGCCAGCCTTCGTCCTGCAGCAGGGCCAGTGGTTGGCCAGTGGTCGCAGACAGCACCAGCATCAGGCCATCGTTGCTTGGCAGGCCCTTGGACGGGTTGTCATAGAAGCCGGTCGAGAGCTTGACGGTGAAGGTGGGGCTGCCTTCGACGTACGCCGATTTTACGCAGCAATCGCCGTTGTTTTGGGTAAATGCAAAGCTCTGCACAGGCGGCACTTGTACCCTGGCCTCCGAGTACGCGACAAAGCCTTCCTCAAGCCGGCGTACCGCCAGTTCCGTGTTGAAGCTGGCAATGATCTGGGCCTTGTCGTAGGTCTTCATCCGATCGCCTCTAGGAACTTGTCCAGCACGATGTTGCGGCCACACAGGATCACCGCGACCCGTTTGCCCTGATAGCGTTCGGCGAGCTTTTTCATGCCGGCGACCGCGACCCCCGCAGCGCCTTCGATGATCCAACGTTCACTGCTGGCAATTTCACGCATGGCTGCGCGGATTTCAGCTTCGCTGACCCGCACGGTATCGGTCACCAGCGCCTGGCACAGTGGGAAGGTGATAGCGCCTGGTTCGACGCCGCCTGCAGTGCCGTCCGACAGCGTGTCGCGGGCGTCCACTTCAATAATTTTGCCGGCCTTGAGCGAGTGCTCCAGCGCCGGGTCATTCTCGGGCCAGCAGCCGATGATCGCCGTGCCCGGCTTGAGTACTCGCAGCGCAGCGCCGATGCCGGCAATCATACCGCCACCGCCCACGGCCACGAACACTGCATCCAGGTCTGGTGCCTGCTCGAACAACTCCATGCCAATGGTGCCTTGGCCGGCGATGACTTGCGGGTCGTTGTAGGGCGATACGAAGGGCACGCCCTGGGCTTTTGCCTGGCGGCCCGCCTCGAGCTCCGCGCCCAGCGGGTCGATGGGCAGGCCTATCACTTCAGCACCCAGCGCACGCATCGCTGCAATTTTGTAAGGGGAAGCCGAAGTGGCGGTGTACACCTTGACCGGCACGCCGGCAGCCTTACCTGCCAAGGCGAGCGCCTGGCCGTGGTTGCCAGAGGAGGCGGCAATGACACCGTTGCCACGCTGGTCCGCCGGCAGCAAGCGGATCTTGTTGCTGGCGCCGCGAAACTTGAAAGACCCGGTGTGCTGCAGGTGTTCGCATTTGAGCAGCACCTCACAGCCGGTCTGCGCCGACAGACTGGCGCTGTAAGTGAGCGGGGTGATACCGACGGCCGGACGCAGTGCGGCATGGGCTTGCTTGATAGCCTCATGGAGCGCATCGAGGTATGGGGCATCGACAACGGTTGGAGAAACTGTCGCGGCGGGCATGCTGCGCTCCTGAATGCTGTGGAATATATTTCCACAATAGAATATTCATCTACTTCAGGCAAGCGGGCAGGGCGACGGCTGGCATCACCTGTTTGGGTGGCCAGCGTTGCGGCGAGGCATTATCAGCCTTTGATTTCTTTCAGGTACTTGTACACGGTGGCGCGGCCCATGCTCAGCACGTTGGCAACATAATCGGCACCACTGCGCCCTTCGAACGCGCCTTCGGCATGCAGCGCCTGCACCAGGCTGCGCTTGTCCTTCATCTGCAGGGTTTGCAGGGACAGATTGCGCGCCTGCAGCCAGGCATGCAGAAAGGTGTTGATACGCTCCTGCCAGTCGTTGCGGAACAATGCGTCAGGCTGCGGCACCAGCCGGCTCATCTGGAAGAACGCGTCCAGCGCCACACGAGCCTGCTCGAGTACCGACACATTCAGGTTGATGCACATCAGGTGCTCGGCTTCGCCTTGGGCGTTGCGCAGCACGGTGCTGATGGACCGCACCTTCTGGCCATTCCAGTTGAGCTTTTCGTACGGGCCCAGATTGCCGCCCTCAAGCAGATCGCCCAGTTCGTGATCGATTGCCGAATCATCACCCAGCTGCCGCTGGGAAAAGTTATTGGCGATGTACACGACTGTCTGGCTGCCAAGGTCATGCACGATGACTTCAGCGTGCGGGTACAGCAGCAGGGCGATGCTGTCGGCGATTGCCTTGTAGTTTTCCAGGGTCATTTTCTGTGGGTGCTTTCTGTGAGCGCTTGGTACCGGACGCCCATGGTGCCGCCGCAGCGCCGCTGGCACAAGGTGGCGCACCACAGGCTTCAGTACGGCTTCAAGGATGAGAAACAGCTGCTTTTTGCAACTCACATGCGATAAGCCGTGATTATTCCACCTTAGGAAACGATTGCCGGAGAAAGAAATGATTGCCATAATTGGTATGTAATCACATGTTACATAACACAGTACAAAATCGTAGGAGCAAGCATGGCCCGGGGCGGTATCAACAAGGTGGTAGTGCAGCAGGCGCGACAGGCGCTGATCGCCCGTGGCGAGAACCCGAGCATTGATGCGATACGTATCGAGCTGGGCAATACGGGCTCCAAGACCACGATCCACCGCTACCTCAAGGAGTTGAACGGCCAGCAGCCAGTGGCTTCCGAGGGCGGCGCGGCGCTGAGTGATGTGCTGAGCCGTCTGGTCGGGCAATTGGCAACACAACTGCAAGACGAGGCTGACCTGAAGATCGAACAGGCCGAAAGCGCCTTTACAGAACAGCGGGAGACGCTGCAGGCGCAGTTGGAAACCGCCCAGCAGGCATTGGCTGCTGCTCAGCAACGCCATCAGATCGATGCAGCGGCCTTGGCCGCTGAGACTGAAAAGCTGTTGTCCACGCAGAGCACGCTGCAGGCTGAACAATTGCGCAGTGCCAGCCTCAATCAATCGCTGGGCGAGATGCAGGTGCGCCTTGCCGACAAGGACGAGCAGGTGAAGTCGCTGGAAGACAAACACAGGCATGCCCGCGACGCGCTGGAGCACTATCGCACCGCCAGTCGCGAACAACGGGAGCAGGACCAACGCCGTCACGAGGCACAACTGCAACAAATGCAGGTTGAGGTGCGCCAGTTGCAGCAGGGCATGATCCTCAAACAGGACGAGCTGACCCGCCTGCACCGGGATAACGAGCGTTTGCTGGGCGAGCACCGCCAGGCTGCCAGTGAGTGCCGGGCGCAGGATGAGTTGCTGGAGCAACGCGATGCACAGATCCAGGGCTTGCGTACGATCCTGGCCCAGGCCCAGGGCGCAAGCGAGGAGATGCGCCGGCAGCTGGATGTGCTGACACAAAGCCTGGAGCAACGCCGCGACATGTGCGCGGAGCAGGCGCGACAGCTACAGCATCTGCAGGAGCAGCTGCAAGCGCGTGACGAAGCACTGGCACTGTGCAGGGCGCAGGTGGCTGAAGGCGCAGATTAATCAAACTTTTCCAGGCCGGGGCTTTCTTCCTTAAACACCCACCGGAGAGAACGCCATGACTGGATCACGACCACCTGAAAAAGAAGGGCCGCACTCGTCGGAGCAGGCTGAAACGCAGGATGATCTGGGTTTCGACCCGGATTCGCCCGATGTAGACGACCCACAGGTCGACCCACAAGGGCCGGCCAAGCCCCCCAGAGATATCGAGAAGAACACCTGAACGCGTGTAGGAGCGGCGCAGCCGCTCCTACTACGATCCGCGCTCAGGATTCAGCCTGTCTCGCCGCTTCGACACCCGCCGCCGACAGCTTGATCGGGTAGTGCACGCTGATCTGGTGGTCACTGTTCACCGCCACGCTGCCATCCTGGATCAACCCAGCCTCCTGCAGTGTCTTGAGCATGCCTGCCACTGCTTTCTCACCGCGGTAGTTATCCAGCACTTCCTTGCCCAGCCCCTCGGGGTGCGCATGCAACAGCCGGGTAAGCACTTCGGTTTTCAATGCATCGTTGCTCATGTCTGGCCTCACTTGCCGTGCTTGGCCTGAAGTGCCTTGGCATGCTCCAGGTGCTGTTCCAGTTTGGGCAGGGTTTCGCTGGCGAAAGCCTTCAGCTCAGCCTTGTCCGACGATGCAGCCTCTTTCTTGAACAGCTCCACCGCTTTTTCGTGAGCGTCGACCTGGTTGTTGATGTACGACTTGTCGAACGATTCATCGCGCCATTCCAGGATCATCTTCTTGACCTTGTCGGTCATTGCAGCGTCATCCGGTACCGAAATGTCGAGCTTGCGGGCGATTTCAGCGAGTTTCTGGTTCGCCTGGGTGTGGTCAGTGACCATTTGCCCGGCAAAGGTCTTGATGTCGGCATTCTGGCTTTTTTCCTTGGCCAGGTTACCGGTGACCACCTCGGCAATGCCGGCCTCGGTTGCCGCATCGACGAAGTCATCGGAACTGGCCGCCAATGCATGCGCCGATGCCAAGCCCAGCACCATGGACAAACCGACGCGTTTCATGAATAGGCTGCTCATGCTTCACTCCTTACCCTTGGCGCGACCTCAGTGTCGCGTACGGTTGAGGGGGCGAGCGGGGTAAAGGTTTAATCTTTTTCGTCGCAGCTTTCTGTGCGCGGCGCTGAACTATAGTGAAAGGCGGCAAACGCGTTAAGGCCAGGGACTCCAATGGGCGCAGCCAGGCAACAGGACGACGACGGGCTTTTCGCCGCAACCGGGGAGGGGCGCGCGGTCGCGTTGTTCCGCCTGGTACTGGCCTTCATGGTGGTGGTGATGCTGGCCTTTGTGCTGGTGGAAGGCTGGCGCATCTGGCGTGATTACCGACACGCCTACGGCAATGCCGAGAACATGGTCACTAACCTGGCGCGAGCAACGGCGCAGCATGCTGAAGACGCCATTCGCCAGGTCGATGCCATCACCGCCGCCTTGGCTGAACGCCTGGAGGGTGACGGCTTCGAGCGTATCGACCGGCCGCGCCTGCATGCGTTGCTGGCGCAACAGAAGACCATCATGCCGCAGCTGCACGGGTTGTTCGTGTACGGCCCGGACGGCAGCTGGATCGTTACTGACCAGGCGGCCATCCCGCCGAACGCCAATAACGCCGACCGTGATTACTTTGTCTATCATCGCAACCACACCGACCGGGGTGTACGCATCGGCTCAGTGGTTCGTAGCCGTTCGACCGGCGACTTGATCATCCCCATTTCCAGGCGCCTGGAGTATGCCGATGGCAGCTTCGCCGGCGTACTCCTTGGCACCATCAAGGTTGAATGGTTCGTACGCTACTACGGTGATTTCAAGATCGATGAGCGTGGCGCGCTGGTGCTGGCCAAGCGCGACGGCACCATCCTGGTACGCCGCCCATTCGTGCAGCAGGTGATAGGCCGCAGCCTGTCGAGCAGCGAAATCTTCCGTAACCATTTACCGTATGCCGCGGAGGGCGTAGCCGAGGCAGTCGCGGTGGTGGATGGCACTCCGCGGCTGTATGGATACCGTGCTCTGGCCAGCTACCCGCTGGTGGTGGAAGCGGGGCTGTCGCGTGAGTCGATCGTTGCGCCCTGGCGCCACGATGCGATCAAGTCGGTGGCGGTGTTGTTGCTGTTTTTTCTCGGGCTGGCGGCCTTTGGCGGGGTAGTACTGCGGCAGTTACGCGAGCGCATCACCATCGAGCGGGCGCTGCACCAGGCGCACCAGACGCTGAAAGCGCTGGCATTGACCGATAGCCTGACCGGTCTGGGTAACCGTCGGCGGCTGGATGCGGTGTTCGAGCCCGAACTGCGCCGGGCGCGGCGGCAGGGTTATCCGCTGGCATTGGTGATGCTCGACCTGGATTACTTCAAAGCCTATAACGACCTGTACGGGCATCCCGCAGGCGACTGGTGCCTACGGCGCTTTGCCGAGTTGCTGCCCCAGGTATTGAAACGGCCGGCCGACTTGGCGGTGCGCTATGGCGGAGAGGAATTCACCCTGCTGCTGCCCGATACCGATGGCCGCGGCGCAGAGCTTTTGGTGCTGGAGTTGCAACAACTGTTGCGACGCCAGATGCTGGAGCATGCGGGTAGTCCGTTGGGGCGGGTGTCGTTCAGTGCGGGAATTGCCGTAGGTGACCTGGCGCGGGAGGGGGTGACGGCGCAGACGCTGCTTGCATCAGCGGATGCGGCGCTATACCAGGCCAAGCGCGAGGGCCGTGACGGGTACCGGGTGGCAGAGACGCTGGTTGTTCATGCGGACTCGTAATGTGCCGGGACCTGGCCGCCCGTTCGCAGCGCAAGGCTGCGCCTGCAGTCGAACGCGTTTGCAGGCGCGGCTTTCAGCTCCCGCCTTGGTCATTCAATCCGCCGCCAATACCTGTTGCTGCAACTGCCAGCGCACTGAACTTACCCCTTTTTCCAGGCTGACCCGGCTGACCAGGCGCTCCAGCTGCGCAGGGGCCTGGGCGGTACCCAGCAATTCAGCACGTACTTCCAGCCGGGCAGGGTTGTCCAGGTCAGCGCTTTGCAGTGACTGCAGGCGCAACTGCGGGTCGCCCAGGCTATGCAGCATGAGGCTGCGCACCTGGATCTCGTCCTCGGCGCGGCAGACGATGCGCACTTCGAAGTGCTGCTCCACCTCGGTGGCCGGCACCATGTCCTGGCGGTCCAGGCGCTGGGCGATGTCGCGCAGCAGGATATTGGCGCACAACACCACCAGGCTCCCGAGGGCCGCCTCCAGCAGCAGCCCCAGGCTGCACAGCACGCCAACCGCAGCGGTGCACCACAAGGTGGCGGCGGTATTCAGCCCACGAACGTTGAAACCGTCACGCATGATCACGCCACCACCAAGAAAGCCGATGCCCGAGACCACATAGGCAGCGACCCGTGAGGCATCGGCGGCGGCCATGCCCGGCACTGCCTGGGTCATCAGCACGAACAGGCAGGCACCTGTGCTGACCAGTGCGTTGGTACGCAGCCCGGTCAAGCGTTGGCGCAACTGGCGCTCGGCGCCGATCAGCGCCCCCAGCAGCAGGGCGATGCTGACGCGCAGCAGAAAAATTTTCCAATCCATAGCAAACCTCTTCCACGGGCACACGCCCGCATGAACGCCATCAGTTGGCGCGGTTGAAAAACCAGAAAAATGCGCAGGACCACGGGGAGGGGGATGCGGGGTTACAAGAAACCACCGTCTTGCCAGGCTGGCCAGACAGTACAAGACACTGCCGGGCTAGCGCGCCACGCGGGCCTGTCGCAAGCGACTGGGGCTACTGTCCAAGGCAGGTCTCCTGTTGAGGAAGGCAGAATTGCGACGCGGACCATACGTTGCGTGGCCAGGCAGGTCAAGGGCAAAAACATGACAATGGCTTAATGCGCCAATGGGCCTCATCTGGTTACGCAAAATGGAAAAAAAACTGTCCAGCCGTTAACCTTGCGCCTCCCTTTGCCATCACCCGGACCGTTCCATGTTGTTCAATCTCACCGTGCTGTTCGGCACCTTGGTGGCCATGGAGGGCGTTGGCACGCTGGCGCACAAGTACATCATGCATGGCTGGGGCTGGTGGTTGCACCGCTCGCACCATGAGCCACAGCTGGGCATGCTCGAAACCAACGACCTGTACCTGGTGGCCCTGGGGCTGGTTGCCGCGGCACTGGTGGCGCTGGGCAAAAGTGGCTATGCGCCGCTGCAGTGGGTGGGCGGTGGCGTGGCGGGTTATGGCGTGCTGTACGTGCTGGCCCATGATGGTTTCTTTCATCGGCATTGGCCGCGCCAGCCACGGCCGGTCAACCGCTATCTCAAGCGCCTGCACCGGGCGCACCGGTTGCACCACGCGGTGAAAGGGCGCACGGGGAGTGTGTCGTTCGGGTTTTTCTATGCGCCGCCGTTTAAGAAGTTGAAACAGCAGCTTCGGGGCAACCGCAGCCAACGCTGACCGACGCTTGCTCGCGCCAGCTTCCAGGCGTTGTGCAAGCCAGTGGTTTCCCGCTCCCAACGGGTAACCCGCAAGGTCAATTGAGGGTTTCAACCTTTGGCTGCGCCGCCGCATGCCCACGGCAGACCCACCAGCCGAACACAGCCGCGGTGAAGAACATGATCAGGCTGTAAAGCGCCGCCGGCACTGCCATGGTCGGGTTGTTCAGCAACGAAGGGCTCAACGCCAGGGCAATCGCCAGCGTCCCGTTGTGAATGCCAATCTCCATGCCGATGGCGATGGCCTGGCGCTTGGGAATGTGCAGCAAGCGCGGCACCCAGTAGCCCACCGTCAGGCTCAGCAAGTTGAACAGCAAGGCCGCCAGCCCCACCACGGGTGCGTACTCGACGACTGTTTGCCAGTCCTTGGCCAGGGCGAGGACGATGGTAAAGGCCAGGAACAGTGCCGCTACCAGCTTCATCGGTTTTTCCATCCGTGCGGCAAACCCCGGGGCGAAATGGCGAACCAGCATGCCCAGCGCCACGGGCAGCAGCACAATCGCGAATACCTGCATGACCTTGGCGAACTGCAGCGGGATGGCCTGGTCCGAGGCCATGAACCAGGCCAACGACAGGTTCACCAGCAGCGGCATGGTCAAGATCGCGATCAGCGAATTGACCGCCGTCAGGGTGATGTTCAACGCCACGTCACCCTGGGCCAGGTGGCTGAACAGGTTGGCCGTGGTCCCCCCCGGCGAGGCGGCCAGCAGCATCATCCCCACTGCCAGGGCCGGCGCCAGGCCGAAGCCGTTGGCGATCAGGAAGCACACCAGCGGCAGCAGCAGGATCTGACAGGCCAGGCCCACCACCACCGGTTTAGGGTACTTCGCCACGCGCGCGAAGTCGGCCAGGGTCAGCGACAAGCCAAGGCCGAGCATGATGATGCCCAAGGCAAGCGGCAGTATGGCGGTGAGCAGTGGCGAGGCGGTCATGAGCGGACTCCCGGACGAAGTATCCCGAGCAGTGTAGGTTGGCGCTGACTCACCGCTAATTGCAAATGGCCAGCTCTTGGTAACCAGTTGTTACCAACCACAGCGGCCGCTGAGGTCGTACGCCGCGTTGCGGCAGGCCTGCTGGCACAGTAGCATTCGCGTTTTTACCAAGGATTAGCCTGTCATGCCGTTCCAGCAAGGTCTGCTTGCCAAACCGGTGCCGGCCCACGCCCGCCATCTGTTCTTCTCCCTGCAGTCGCCCGAAGCGTTGCCTGCTGCCCTGGATGCCTTGCTGCCGCAGGTAGATGGCCTACAGCTGATCCTCGGCATCGGTGCGCCGCTGGCCAGGGCCTTGGGCCGTGATGTACCGGGCTTGCGGGTTTTCCCGCTGCTGGATGCCGCAGTGGAGAACCCAAGCACGCAACACGCCTTGTGGCTGTGGCTGCGCGGTAACGAGCGGGGCGACCTGCTGTTGCGCGCCCAGGCACTGGAGCACACGCTGGCACCAGCCCTGCGCCTGGCCGATAGCGTCGAGGGCTTTCTCCACCGTGGCGGCCGTGACTTGACTGGGTATGAAGACGGTACCGAAAACCCGGTGGATGAAGACGCCGAGCAGGCGGCCATTGCCGCCGATGGCTCCAGCTTCGCCGCATTCCAACTGTGGAAACACGACCTGGAGTACTTCAAGTCGCTGCCCCAGGCTGACCAGGACAACATCATCGGCCGCCGCCTGAGCGACAACGAAGAACTCGAAGACGCCCCAGAGTCCGCCCACGTCAAGCGCACTGCGCAGGAAAGCTTCGAACCCGAGGCGTTCATGGTCCGGCGCTCGGTGTCCTGGGCCGACCAGCGCGGCGCCGGCCTGGCGTTCGTGGCCTTGGGCCACAGCTTCGATGCGTTCGAAGTGCAACTGCGGCGCATGAGCGGCCTGGAGGACGGCATCATCGATGGCCTCTACCGCTTCAGCCGTCCATTGACCGGTGGCTATTACTGGTGCCCACCCATGGGCGAGGCAGCTGTCGACCTGAGCCAGCTGCTTCAGGCCTGATCAATAAACATTCAGATACATAAACCCACAGCGGCGCGGAATAGAGCGGCTAGCCTTGAAAGTTTCCGATTCATGACGGGAGCTTTTCCATGTACGCACGTCGTGATGTCCTACGCGCCGGTGCCACCTTGGGCCTGCTGGCTGCGACCCCTTGGCTGCACGCCGCCACACCGGCGGCGTTGCTGACCCGCAAGGTGCCGTCCACGGGTGAAGCTTTGCCGGTGATTGGCGCTGGTACCTCCGGTAGCTTCGAGGTACCCGCCGGTTCGGCCGCATACCAGCAATTGAAAGCGGTGCTCAAGGCGTTTTTCGAAGGCGGGGGCCGGGTGATCGATACCTCGCCGAACTACGGTGGCGCCGACAGTATTCTGGGCCAGTTGCTGGAGGAGGGTGGCTGGCACCAGCAGTGCTTCATTGCCACCAAAATCGCTGCTGACAGCCCGGCCGACGCCCGGGCGCAGTGGGCCGACAGCCTCAGGCGCCTGCGTACCGACAAGGTCGACCTGCTGCAAATCCACAACCTGCGCGACTGGCAGACCCAGCTGCCCTATGCCCGCGAGCTGAAGCAGCAGGGCAAGACCCGTTATGTCGGGATCACCCACTACCTGAACAGTGGCCATGACCAAGTCGCCCGTATCGTGCGTGACGAGCCGCTCGACTTCATCCAGATCAATTATTCGGTCAATGCGCCCGACGCGGCCCGCGAACTGCTGCCGCTGTGCCAGGACAAGGGCGTCGCGGTCCTGATCAACCGCGCTTTCGACGACGGCCGCTTGTTCGCTCGGGTCAAGGACCAGGCGTTGCCCGGCTGGGCCGCCGAAATGGGCATCGGCAGCTGGGCGCAACTGTTTCTCAAGTTCGCCATCAGCCACCCTGCAGTAACCACGGTCATCCCTGCCACCGGCCGGCCCGACCGCCAGCTTGACCAGCTCAAGGCCGGGCAAGGGCCGATGCTCACCCAGGCGCAGCAGCAGGCGCTGATCAAGCAGTTCGCGTGACTCGATGACAGCCTGGCGGCGGCGCCTTGAGCAAGGGCTGAACATTCAGCCCGGCGAGGGTGCGGCGGTAGTCGCCGGCTTGCTGCTGTTCTACCTGTTGTTCACCGGCTACTTCATGTTGCGCCCGGTGCGCGAGACCATGGGCGTTGCCGGTGGCGTGGAGAACCTGCAATGGCTGTTCAGCGGTACCTTCATCGCCACCCTGGCGTGCTTGCCGCTGTTCGGCTGGCTGGCGTCGCGGGTACAACGCCGGTATATCCTGCCGTGGACCTATGGTTTTTTCGCCAGCAACCTGCTGTTGTTCGCCGGGCTGTTTTCCCGCGAGGCGGATGACCTGTGGACCGCCCGGGCATTCTACATATGGCTGTCGGTGTTCAATCTGCTGACCATCTCGCTGGCCTGGAGCGTGCTGGCCGACCTGTTTTCCACGGCCCAAGGCAAGCGGCTGTTCGGCTTGCTGGCGGCCGGGGCAAGTCTGGGCGGGCTCAGCGGCCCCATTCTTGGCACCCTGCTGGTGGCGCCGTTGGGCCATGCCGGGCTGCTGCTCCTGGCGGCGGCCTTTCTGCTTGGCAGTATCGGCGCGGCGCTGTTCCTGCAACGCTGGCGTGCGCGCCAACCATTGTCCGAGCAAGCCCTGCGCCCCGACTCGCGGCCCTTGGGCGGCAACCCCTTCGCCGGGGCAACCGCGGTAGCGCGTTCCCCTTATCTACTGGGCATTGGTCTGTTCGTGGTGCTGCTGGCCAGCGTCAGCACTTTCCTGTATTTCGAGCAGGCGCGCATCGTCAGCGAAACCTTCACCGACCGCACCCGGCAAACCCAGGTTTTTGGCCTGATCGACAGCGTTGTACAGGCCCTGGCCATCCTGACCCAGGTGTTTCTTACCGGGCGCCTGGCCCGGCGGTTGGGGGTAGGGGTTTTGCTGGTCGCGGTACCACTGGTGATGGCCGCGGGCTTCCTGTGGCTGGCACTGGCCCCGGTGTTTGCCGTGTTCGTGGTGGTGATGGTGGTACGCCGGGCCGGGGAATACGCGCTGGTGCGGCCGGGGCGGGAGATGCTGTTCACCGTGCTGCCAGCCGAGGACAAGTACAAAGCCAAGAACTTCATCGACACCGTGGTCTATCGGGGCGCAGATGCCCTCAGCGGCTGGGTCAAGCGTGCCCTGGACGTGCTGGGCGATCACCCCCAGTTGGCAATGTTCATCGGTGCGTTTCTGGCCCTGGGCTGGGCCGCTACCGGCGGCTGGCTTGGCCGCCGTCAGGCGCGCCTTGACAGCCAGTCGCGCGACTGAACAGCGCACCAAATATGGCGTGGCCGCTTATTTAATGCCACCGGTCCGAACCCTTCGCAATAAAACGAATCCCGCCATATGTGCGAACTCCGAACAAGTGTACGGCAGTCAAGCCGTGCACTCCGAAGTCATATGAGGTTTGCGACCATGGCCAACAAAGAGAACAGCCGTACCGGCAATCAACAAGGCAGCCAGGGCGGTACCAAAAACCCAGGCAACTTTGCCAATGACCGCGAAAAAGCCTCCGAGGCAGGCCGTAAAGGCGGCCAGCACTCCGGTGGCAGCCAGAGCAGTGAATCAAGCCGCAAAGGCGGCCGCTCGTAAGTGAGGCCATGCAGTGCCGGGGAACCGGCACTGCAATTTTCCGCGCTGGAGGACAGTATGCGATTGACACCCCTGCTAGCCCTGATGGGCGCCCTTACCTTGCTAGGCGGCTGTTTTGACCGCGATAACGACCACCCGGCCAAGGATGCCGACCCCAGCAAGCCGTCCCTGCAGATGCAGCAACCCGACGACAAGCCCGCCCCTCAACCCGCACCCGATCCTGAACCGATGCCAGGGCAGAAACCCAGCCAGTAAACGTGCATGAGGAACTCGGCATGACGGTCATGACCCGCAAGACTGCTGCGATGGTATCGGCCACGCCAAACGGGCCAAGCCTGCAGCAGCGCTATGACGCTTTGCTTGAAGGCAGTGACAGGGGCAGCGTCGAGTGGTTGAACGCACAGCTGGAGCAGGCCAGGCACCTGCCGGATGACCTGCCTGCCAACCCAGCGCATCTTGAAGGCTGGAGCGCCTGTCATGCCGCAGACGTAGCGCAAGCTTATGCTGCCTACCTCGAGCAACGCCACCAAGGCGAGCCACGCCGGTATTTTGCAACGCGCGCCCAGGCGTTGTGGTTTTTGCAGCAAGTAGCGCCGACCAAGGCAGTGGATGGTGCATGGCTACATAGTGCACTGCGCCATTGGCATGACCCACGCTACCACGGCCTGATTCGCACTTATCTCGAAGAACTTGGCAGTGGCGACCCACGCTGCAACCATGTGCTGATCTACCAACGCCTGATGAGCCGGCTGGGCTGCCTGGAGCAGTTGCAGCTCGAAGACGACCGCTATCTACAAGGTTCGGTACAACTTGCACTTGGGCTCTACGGTGACCAGTTCCTGCCAGAGGTGATCGGCTACAACCTCGGCTACGAGCAGCCGCCACTGCATTTACTGATTACTACCTACGAGCTCGCCGAACTGGGTATCGATGGCCAGTATTTTCAATTGCACGCCACCATCGACAACGCCGCCAGCGGCCACGCCTACCTCTCGATCCAGGCCCTGCGCCAGCTCTGCCCGGCCGACGACCCTCGCGGCTTTTATCAGCGCGTGCGGCTGGGGTATCGCTTGAATGATCTGGGCATCGACACACCGCACCTGATCAGCCGCTTCGATCTTGAGGCGGCGTTGATCCAGGCCTTGGAGAACAAGCGCCCATTTGGCCAGTTCATGCACTCTGACCGCTGCCGGCTGCAGGGGCGCACGATCAACCAGTGGTTGGCCGAACCTGGCGCCATGCCACGGTTTCTGCAAGCATTGCAGGCACAAGGCTGGATTCGCCGCGGTGAAGACCCGGCCCAGAGCCGTTGGTGGAAGCTTGTGGAAGGCCCCACCGCACCCATGTACGGGGTGTTTACCCCCTATGAAAAACAGCTGTGGCACGACTGGATTGCGGCAGGCTGGCAGTCGCGCATCAGGCGCGTACCGCCCGGCAGCTGGGAAGTCGCGCTAACGCCTGGCGAGCTGTCTGACGAAAACGCCGAGCCTGATATCGATAACCTGATCGAGAGGATGTCCGGTAATCGGCACGCGGCGCCTGAAGGTCTGCGTGCTACCCGCGCCTATCTGCGTGCCACAGGTATGATTCAGGAGGGCGCTCGCTGATGATGCTTGACCCGCAGCAACTCGCGACCGACCAGGCACTACTGCAACTGGGCAAGCGGCTGCGCGCCGATGGTTATCGGTTTACCTGTGTGACACCTGCCACCCATGCCCGCGTCATTGCCCGCCATGCAGGCCAGCATGCGCATACGCTGCGCGATGTATTCGGCTGGAGCCGACCGTTCGCTCCCGGGCTTGTCTCCAGCGATGAACTGGGCCAGTTACAGCGTGCCGGGGTGCTTGCCGCGCAGGGCGAACTGTTGCGAAGCACAGTGCGCTGGTCCACGCTGGATGATTTGTTGCTCGTGCATTCAGCCTATCCGACTGACGCCACAGACGCGGTGTTTTTTGGCCCGGACAGCTACCGCTTTGCCCAAGTCATTCACGCGCATATGCAAACCAGCCCCAGGCGCGTGGAGCATGCGGTCGATATTGGCTGTGGTACGGGTATCGGCGCCTTGCTGATTGCCCGGGCCGCGCAACATGCCCAAGTCAGTGCCGCGGACATCAACCCGTTGGCGCTGCGCTATACCGCCATAAACGCAGCATTAGCGGGCGTGAGCAATGTGTCCGTGGAGCCCAGTAACTTGCTCGACGGCGTTACTGGCACGTTCGACCTGATCGTCGCCAACCCACCCTACATGCTCGATGCTGGCGAGCGGACCTACCGGCATGGTGGGGGCCCCCTGGGGGCCGACCTGTCCCTGCGTATCGTCGAACAAGCACGTGAACGGCTCAGCCCAGGCGGGTCGTTGCTGTTGTATACCGGCGTGGCGGTGGTCGATGGGCGTGACGCCTTGCTTGAAGCCATCCGCCTGCGCCTGGCCGGGCCTGATTGGTCGTGGGTGTATCGCGAAGTCGACCCGGACGTGTTCGGCGAGCAACTGGCCGAGCGCGGCTATGAGCAGGTCGAACGCATCGCTGCCGTTGCGCTCACCGTTACCCGTATCGGCTGAGCACCATGGTTGAGCGCTGTACGTTCGGTATCGAGGAAGAATACCTGCTCGTCAGCTTGGCCTCCGGACGCGTAAAGGCCGCGCCCTCGCCAACGCTGATCGGCCGCTGTCGCGAAGTGATGGGGCAGTATTTTGCCCAGGAAATGTTCCGTAGCCAGATCGAGGTTGCATCCCCAGTGTTCGCCAACCTGCACGAGGCGCGCGAATTTTTCCAGCACGGCCGCTGCGCGCTGCGCTCGGCATTGGCCGAGGAGGGTTTGGGGTTGTACGCCGCAGCCAGCCACCCCAATGCCGACTGGCTAAGACAGCTACCTGCGGCATCGGCCCACTACCAGCAGTTGTTCGATGACTACGGCCACGTGGCGCGGCGTAGCTTGCTCAATGGCCTGCATGTGCACGTGGGCGTAGGGCCCGGCTGCGACCGCATGCAGCTGATCAACCGCTTGCTGGGCTGGCTCCCGCTGTTGCTGGTGCTGAGTACTTCATCACCTTTATGGCAGGGTCGGAGCACCGGCTATATGAGCTATCGCCGGGTAATTTGCGGGGAGTGGCCGCACATGGGCTTGCCCGAAGCGCTGCCGGACTGGGGCGCATACCAACGTTACCGCGCACTGCTGCAACGCACAGGTTCGATGGCAGAGAAGGGCGATTTCTGGTGGGCGATTCGCCCCTCGCGACGCTACCCGACGGTTGAATTGCGCATTTGCGATGGCTGCCCTCACCTGGAAGATGCCTTATGCATCGCCGCACTTTTCCGCCACCTGGTGGAGCACAGCATCAACCACCGTCATCAACCGGCCGACTGCAACCGCGAGTTGCGTTGGGTTGCCCAAGAAAATTATTGGCGCGCAATGCGTCATGGGCGCCATGGGCAGTTCATTGGCACGCACGAGCAGCAGCCGGTCACAGCCGAGGGCTGGCTGGCCCAGTTGCAGGAGCAGGTTCCCATCGATAGCGCCGACGCCGAGCGCGCCTGCCAGCATGCCCGTGAACTGCTGCGCAATGGCACTCATGCCGACCTGCAGTTGCAGTGCCTGGCACAGGCCGGCGCTGACGGGCTGGGCAAGGCGCAGGCACTGCACGCCGTGGTGGCCGTCGGGGCTTGCAATTAGGCGGCGTTGGCCGACAATGACCGCGCCCATTGCAGCCATTCGGAAACACCTGCTCCATGATGCTGATCAAGCAATTCCCCGACATTTCCCTGGATGACACGTTGTTCGTCTTCGCCCTCGAAGCCGAAGCAGGCGATGTTTTCCAGGCACTCAACACCGTGTTCACCGGTATCGGCAAGGTCAATGCTGCCATCGCCCTGACCAAGGCCATCGCGGTCCACAAGCCCAGGCTGATCGTCAATTTGGGGTCTGCTGGCAGCCAGCGCCACGGTAAGGGTTCGGTGGTGTGCTGCAACCGTTTCGTGCAGCGCGACATGGATGTGACGCCTTTGGGCTTTGCCCGTTACGAGACGCCGCTGTCGGACATTCCGGTGGTGCTGGAACACGGCGCGGCCATTCCTGGCCTGGCCTTGGAGACCTGCGGCAGCGGCGACAGCTTCGAGGTCAACCATGGCGACGCCCCTTATGACGTGGTGGACATGGAAGCCTATGTGCTGGCGTTGATCGCACGCGGTGAAGGCATTCCGTTCGTGTGCCTGAAATACATTTCCGACGATGCCGGCAGCGAGGCGGCAGGGGACTGGGCGGTGCAGGTGCATCTGGCGGCCGAAGCGTTCAGGCGGGTGCTGTTCAGCCAGGTTTGATCACTGGCGGCGTTGCCGTAGGGCAGGGCAGCTAAACCTTCGTGGCTTGCCGCAGTCACTTCTGGTATCGGCAGGCAACCCTGGAGCAGCGTCATGGCTCGTGCAATCTGGAAAGGCGCCATCAGCTTTGGCCTCGTGCATATCCCCGTAGCCCTCAATACCGCCGTACGCAGCGAGCGTGTGGATTTCGACTGGCTCGACAAGCGCAGCATGGAGCCAGTGGGCTACAAACGGATCAACAAGGTGAGCGGCAAGGACATCGACAAGGACAACATCGTCAAAGGCGTGGAGTTCGAGAAAGGCCGCTATGTGGTGATCAGCGAGGAAGAAATCCGCAAGGCCCGGCCCGAAGCGACGCAAACGATCGATATCTTTTCCTTCGTCGACGCCAGCGAGATCCCGTTGCAGCATTTCGATACGCCGTATTACCTGACGCCCGACCGGCGTGGCGGCAAGGTGTATGCCTTGCTCCGCGAAACATTGGAAAAGACCGGCAAGGTGGCGCTGGCCACCGTGGTGCTGCACACCCGCCAGCACCTGGCGCTGCTGCGGCCGCTGGAGGATGCGCTGGTGATGATTACCTTGCGCTGGCCCGACGAAGTGCGCGGGCTGGAGTCGTTGGAACTGGACAGTAGCGTGACCGACACCAAGGTGGAGAAGCGCGAGCTGGACATGGCCAAGCGACTGGTGGAGGACATGAGCGGGTCATGGCAGCCTGAGAACTACCATGACGCTTTCCGCCAGACCATCATGGATCTGGTGGAAGAGAAGGCCAGCAAGGGCAAGATCGAGACCGTAGAGAAAGGCGAAGCGGGTGGCTCGGACAAAGGTGCGGATATTCTCGACCTCACCGAACTGCTCAAGCGCAGCCTCGGTGGCAAGAAACCGGCGAAGAAAGCCCGCAAGGCCTCCTAGTCCCTGGGCGATTGACGGGGCGCCTTGCGCCCCGGCTGACCTGTGGGCATCACTGGAGGTGCGCCTGTAATCCCTCGAGATAATCGCCGAAACCCTCCCGGGCACGGCTGTCTCGCCGGCTACTGGTCACCACGCTGTGCCTGGCGGTCCAGACGATCTGCGCGCCACTGGCCTGCAAGTCGCTGACCAGCTGCACATCTTCGTGCGCCGCCAAGGGCTGAAAACCGCCCACGCGCTGGTAGGCGTCCGCGCAGATGCCCAGGTTGGCCCCGTGCACATGCCGGTGGCCTTCGCAGGCCGCGTAGCGGCTTTGGTACAACTTGCGCAACGCCGCGGTCTGCCACGGCTGCCAATATTCCACATGCACCGTGCCACAGACTACCTCGGCGCTACAGCCCAGCTGCGACACCAACCAGTGCGCCGGCACACGGCTGTCGGCATCGGTGCACGCCAACCACTGCGCGCCGCGCGCGACCATGTGCGCGGCACCCACCCGTCGGGCCATGCCCACATTTCCGGCATCCACGGCCAGCACCTGCACGCCGAAGCGCCGCGCCACGGCCGCACTGCCATCGCTGCAGCGATCCAGCACCACCAGCACTTCCACCCGATGCCCCGCCTGCTGCGCCTGCGAGGCGGCAATCAGCACCGCCCGCAAACACCGGCCCAAGCGGCGCGCCTCGTTGTGCGCCGGAATGACGACGGCAATCATGGGCATGTCTCGTCGAGGTCGACCACGCTGGGCTGGCACGACCAGTACTCCAGCACGAAGTCCGCCTCCTCGTGCTTCAACTGCTGATACAACGGCAGGTGCCGGGCGAGCATGCGGTGCACTTCGCGACCGTCCTGCGGGCAACCGGCAATGGGGTGCTTCCAGTGGCAGACCAGCAGCGCGCCATCGTAGGTCAGGCTCGCCACTGATTGTTCGATCACCTGCAGCCAGTCGGTGGGGTCCAGGTAGTAGCCTACTTCGCTGAGCACGATCAGGTCGAAGCGCCCGCCCGGCCAGTCAGCCGGTAGCCGGGCCAGTTCCACCGAAGCATTGCGCACCTCTGCCAGGCGCTCGCGGGCCAGGCGCGCGGCGGTGGGGTCGAGGTCCTGGCACAGCAGTTCTGCGCAGCGCTCGGCCAGCAACGCACTGAGCTCGCCATTGGCGCAGGCTGGCTCGAACACGCGCTGGTAGCACTGGCGCGGCAAGCAGGCCATGACCAGTTCGCGCTTGCGCTTCTCGTACCAGCGGGTGCGGAAGGCCCAAGGGTCCTCGCTGGTGGCGTAAAGGTCGGCAAAATATTGTGGGCTGAGGCTCATGACAACTCCATTCACAGGAACACCAGTTCGAAAGGTTGTAACAGGCAATCCAGCAGGTGCGGCGGGAGCACGGGCGGCTGGTCACCGTCTGCCTCCAGTTGGCTGGTATGCGCATTCAGTGCCTTGCGCTTGTCCGCCACCCGGGTTTCATCCAGTTGCAGGCGGTGCGCGCGGGGCCAGGGCAGGCGAGGGTCGTCGGGTTGTGCCCAGTGCCAGGCCCATACCGGCACTTCGGCCAGTTGCACCTGGCGGGCCTGCGCTGCGTGCGCGGCAGCTCGGCCTACGGCCTCGTGATCGCAATGGCCATCGCCTCGCCAGGTGGCCATCAACAGGTCCCCGGGGCGTAGCAGCTGGGTGAGATGGCTGACCAGAAAGGCTTCTTCACGCGGCAACTGGCCGTCCTTCAGATGCAGCCGCCGCCAGTCCAGACGGTTGGGGTCCAGGCCCAGCTGTTTAAGGGCCTGTCGGCTCTCCAGGGGGCGCTGGCGGCGCAAGCGGTGCTCGGTCCAGTGGCTGGAGCCAGGGTGGCTACCTTCACCGTCCGTCGCGGAGATCAGCATCAGGTCTTGCTCGCGTCCCTTGAAACCCGCCAACAACCCACCCGCCATGAGAATTTCGTCATCCGGATGCGGCGCGATCATTACCAGCCGGCGCCCCGGCGGACAGAGTTGACGCGGATCTAACCAGGTGGCGCGCGCCAGATGCGCGGCCTGCTGCCAGGCTGCCCAGGGTGTGCCGCTGGTTGACTGGATCAGGTTCGCACTCATAGCTGCCAGGCTCCTGCAGGCACTTGGGCCAGCTGTTGGCCCAATACTGCCAGGTCGCGCTCGGCATGGCTCTGACGCAGGAATACCGGCAGGTCGGCGCTCAGCCGGGCAAAATGGCTGCTGCGGCAGAAAGGGGTGGCGCCCAAGGCACGGCCAACATGGCTGATGACTTGCTCAACAGCCTGCTCGACCTGAGCGCGGGTACGGCGTACCTCGAAACTGGCATCCACGCCGGGCTGCCGGTCGATCCAGGCGGCGCATTCGCGCAGTGCCGCCCGGGCGCCGTACAAGGCAGCATCCACCGCGCCCAGGTGCGCATCGGCATGCGGGTCGGGGCGCGGCTTGCGGCAGTGCTCACGTAAGTAATCCGCCAGCGCCTCGGCCGCACCGTACCAGCAGGCGGCGATGCCGGCACCACCTTGCCAAAAGCCGGGTCGTGCGAGGTATTGCCCGGGCTTGCCGACAAGCGTGCCAGGCGTATCGTTGAACGCCACTTCGACGCTGGCGGTGGTAGCCATGCCAACGGCCTGCCAATGTTCGATGTTCAACCCTTGACTGGGTTGCGACAATTCAATGGCCACCAGTTGCGGTCGCTCAGCCTCATCCCATGCCGTGATCAGCGCGCGGTCGATCTGCAAGGCACCTGAACACCAGGCTTTTCGGCCACCCAAGCGGACCTGGTCGCCGTCCCGCGCCGTGATGTAGGCCCGCGCATCGGGTGGCTCGGCGGCCCATACCCCCCAGATGCCGTCTTCAGCCTGGTGGGCCGCGCCACATTCAGCAAGAATCGCCAAGGCATCGGTGTGGCCCTCGTAGAGCTTGGCCAGTGCCAGGTCGCAGCCGGCCACCCGCGCCAAAGTCTGCCAGCGGCGCAAGGTGTTGCCTTGCCCTGGCAAGGGCAGCAGATCGAGGTGATCCGCCTGCAGCGCCTGGATCAGTTGCGGTAGCTGGGTGTCGAGGTTGAGCGGTTGCAGGCGTTCGCTGAAGGTACGTAGCAAGCGGTCAAGGGTGGTCAGGTTGAAGTCCTGGACGATGCTCATGGGCGTATCTCCCGGGTCATGGCCATCATTCGAGCCCCAGTTGCCTGCGCATGCGGGCGGTAATGGACTGGCGCACCTTGCTCATGTCCGCCCAGGGGTCTTCGACCTCTGCCAGGCGCTCGTGCAGGTTGGCGATGTTCCACTGGTTGGCCGCCTTGATCTGGGGCAGTTCCTCGCGCCAGATCGGCACCGACACCGGCAAGCCGTCTCGGGCCCGCAAGGAATAAGCGCATGCCGTGGTTGCGCCCTTGCCGTTGCGCAGGTAGTCGATGAAAATCCGCCCGACCCGGTTCTTTGGCCCCGACACCGCACTCAGGCGCTCTGGGAACAGCCCGGCCAGGTGTTTGACGATGGCGTGGCTGAAATCCTTGACCTCGTCCCAGCCCGCCCGCCGGGTCAACGGCACGACTACATGCATGCCTTTGCCGCCGCTGGTTTTCAGAAACACCCGCAAACCCAGTTCATCGAGCAGGGTGAGCGTGAGCTGGGTCGCCTCCAGCATGGCCTTCCACGGCAGTGCGGGGTCAGGGTCCAGGTCGAGCACAAAGCGGTCGGGCTTGTCGAAATCCTTGTCTGTAGCGTTCCAGGTGTGCAGTTCGAGCATGTTCATCTGCACCGCGCCAAGCAGCGTGTCGGCTCGATTGATGACCATCGCTGCCTGGCCGGCCTCGGCCTTCTCGTAGTTGAGCACGTGGGGTATGTGCAGCTGCTCCGCGTTTTTCTGAAAGAACAGCTCGCCGGCCAAGCCGTCTGGGGCACGCACCAGCGCTACCGGCCGATGCTTGAGCTGGGGCATGAGGTACGGGCTGACGGCGGCGTAGTATTCGGCCACCTCGCGCTTGGTTACCCCGGTAGTGGCGTCGATCACCCGGTCGGGGTGGGTCAGGCGCAGTTCGCCCAACGTATCAGGCGCCTTGGCCTGCTTGCGTTTGGCTAAGGTCTTGGCGGGCATGGCGCGCTCCAGGTCAATGGCAGTTGGCGGCTTGTCATCACGCAGGCCGTGGAACACCGCATGGCGCACGATGCCGTCCCGGGTCATCTGGGCATAGGCCACTTCGGCCAGCAGTTGCGGCTGCAGCCAATGCACGCCACGGGCTTCGGCACCGGTGGGTGGCCTGGACAGGGCTGGCCCGGTGGTTTCCAGAGGTGTGAGCCGGGCATGGATGGTGGCCAGGGTGGTGGCACTGAAGCCGGTGCCGACCTTGCCGGCATAACGCAGCTCGCCAGTGTCTTTGTCGTGCAAGGCCAGCAACAGGGCACCGAAGCCACTGCGGCTGCCTTTCGGGTCGGTGTAGCCGACGATCACGAACTCCTGGCGCTGCTTGCACTTGAGCTTGACCCAATCGGAGCTGCGGCGACCGCTGTAGGGGCTGTCGGCACGCTTGCCGATCAGGCCTTCAAGCGCCAGGCGGCAAGCGCTGTCGAGCAACGACTCGACGGGCTGGTCGAAGTCATCGGAGTACTTGAGAAGCTCCGATTCGTTGTGTTCCAGCAAACGCCGAAGGGCTTCACGGCGGTCCTGCAACGGCCGTTGGCGCAGGTCCTGGCCGCCGAGGAAGGGCAGGTCGAACAGGTAATAGGTCATGTTCTCGTCATGCTGGGTGTCAAAGGCGTTCTGCAACGCCTGGAAGTCTGCGGCGCCATGCTCGTCAGCCACGACCATTTCACCGTCGAGCCAGGCCGAATCGATGCCAAGCGCGCGCAGGGCAGCGACCTGGCCGGGCATCTTGCTGCTCCAGTCATGGCCGTTGCGGGTGAACAAGCGGATGTCTTCGCCGTCTATGCGGGCGAGGATGCGGTAGCCGTCGAACTTGACCTCATAGCGCCAGTCGCCACTGGGGGGCGAATCCACCAGGGTGGCCAGTTGTGGCTGCAGCTGTGCCGGTAGTACCGCCTTGCGGGCATTGCCTGCGCGTTTACGGCTGGCCCGCGGTGTGGCTGCTGCCGTGTTGGCAGTTTTGCGTGGGACCAGCGTGCGGTCGCTGAGTACGCTGTCGGGCTGGGCCTCGACAATACTGTAATCGGCTTCGCTACGGGCCTGGCTATCGTGCGATTTCACCAGCATCCATTGCTCTTTCTTGCCGGCCAGGTGTGTGCGAAACAGGTTCCACACGCCACTGAGCTTTTCGCCTTGCAGGCGAAAGCGCAGCTTGCCCTTGGCATAGGCCTCCCGCGCATCGCCTTCCGGTTCCCAGATACCACGATCCCAGACGATGACATCCCCGGCGCCATAATGGCCTTCGGGTATATGGCCCTCGAAGTCGGCGTAGTCCAGTGGGTGGTCCTCGACGTGTACGGCCAGGCGGCGGACCTTGGGATCCAGTGAAGGGCCCTTGGGGATCGCCCAGCTTTTAAGCGTGCCGTCGAGCTCCAGGCGGAAGTCGTAGTGCAGGTGACTGGCGTCGTGTTTCTGAATGCAGAATTGCAGCGCGTGAGCCCGCTTGCCCCGACCGCGCTTGCCGCTGGGCTCGGGCGTTGCGTTGAAGTCGCGCTTGCGCGCGTATTCCTGCAGGGGCTTGGCCATGGCGGGCTCCGGGCGAATCACAGTCTGTAGAAATGGGAGGCAATGGCCAGGTGGGTAGTTCAAAAAACTCTGAATCTTCTGCAGTGCGACGCAGTCGACCACATGAAGCCACCTGAAGGAGAACGCACATGGCCAGAGCAGATGAACCGAAGCCCTACACCCCCAGTGAAATCGACGACACTGAAGACCGCATGGGCAGCGTCCATGAGCTGGACTTCGACGAGCGCCTGGACGAGCGCGAAGGGCGCGTGGGTGACCTTCGCCCCGCCGACGAGGTCGCCCGCGAATTCCCGCCACGGCGCGTGGCTGAAAGTGGCATGACCGGCGGCGAGGCGTTGAGCGACAGCCTGCATGAGGACAACGTCACCTATGACGATCTGAGCCCGGACACCCTGCTGGACGAAACCGGCGCCCGCGACCCGCACGAACCGGGTGGCAGCGGCGGCCCGGCAGACCAAGTGCTGCGGCGGGTGGATGCCGACGAGATTGGTGGCGGGATCGGCCTGGACGAGGCCGAGCTGGCACGGTCTGCACCGCTGGATGGCGAACCGTGGACCGATGACGTGATCGATGAAGAGGAGGGCAAGCCATGAACGAGCAGCGTTGCGCGTGTGCGCACTGTTCCTGCAGCGTGGATGCCAACGCCTTGCAGCGCGATGGCAAGGCCTACTGCTGCGAAGCCTGCGCAAGCGGGCATCGCCACGGTGAAGCGTGCCGGATGGGCGACTGCCATTGCGGTGAAAAGCCGGGGGAGAGTGCCGTGGACAATGCGCTGGATGAGACGTTTCCGGCGAGCGATCCGATTTCGCCCTGAGGCTTCCTGGTGCTCAGGGCAAACGAGTGCTCTGTAGCACGCGGCCTTGCGCTGCGATGACGCCATTATTGCCAGGGAAGGCCGTTGGCTTGGCCGGCCTCTTCGCAGCACACGGCGCCTTTCAGCGATTGGCATGCCAGATCAATGGGTTTGCCAGATGCCGTTGTTGCGCTCGCAATCGGTGCGGGCCTGGCCGAGGCTAGGGGTGTCGTAATAGTAGGTGATCACCCGGGCATCCTTGGGCATCGCGGGTTGCTCACCGCCGGTAGCCTTGGGGTTGGCCAGCGCTTCCTGGGTCAGTGGCGCAATACAGCTGCCGACACTGCCATCGGCACATCGCGCAACCTTGTGCTTCTCGCTGTTGAGCATGTCTTTGCTCTCGTTGCTGCACGACCAGTTGATCGCTTCGGCGGGCAGGTTGCTGTAGCTGTAGCAGGTGTGCCGCTCAACTGGCGTTACCGCGTCGCTGGAGGAGCGGGTCAGTACGTTGCAGGCTTCGGCCAAGGCCTGGCCGCTGGCCAGGCTGGCAACAATCAACAGCATCACTCGAATACGCACTTGCCACCTCCCGGGCCAATGGCCCTTGTCAGGTCTCGGCGGGCTTGTCGCGCCGGCGCATGGCCTTGGCGCGCTTTTCCAGGATCAGGTAGGTAACCACCGCCAGCAGCAGCGGCAGCAGGTAGTACAGCGTGCGGTAGCCCAACAGCGCAGCCACCAGGGTGCCTTGGGCCATTTGCCCGTGCAGCAGGGCAAGGAAGACCGCTTCAAGCACACCCAGCCCCGCCGGGATGTGGGCGACCACGCCTGCCACACAGCTGATCAGCAAAATGCCCAGAATCGAGGGGTAGAACGCGTCTCCCGGCAGTAGCCAGAAGATCAGCAACGCCATCAGGGCCCAGTTGCTGGCACCCAGTGCCACTTGGCACAGCGCCAGTCGCAACGAGGGCAGCGTCACTTCATGGTCACGCCAGCGCCAGGTCCGTTTTTTGGCCAGGCCACAGGCTAGCAGGTAGCCCGTGGCAACAGCCAGCAACAGCAGGCCGATCAGGCGCAGACCGGTGGCGCCCACCGCCCAGCTGCTGGGCAGCTCGACCAAACCCAAGGCAAACACAGTACCGGCCAGCAGCATGTAGCCCATCCAGTTGGTCAGCAGGCCCAAGGTAAGGATGCGGGTAATGGTCGGGGTATCCAGGCCCAGGCGGCTGTATAGCCGGTAGCGCAAGGCAACACCGCCTACCCAGGTGGTGAAGTTGAGGTTGAAGGCATAGCAGACAAAAGCAATGGGCAATACTTGCCTTGCCGGCAGGTGGTGCCCGGTATACGCCCGCGCCAGCAGGTCGTAGCTGGCGAAGGTCAGGTAGCTGCACAGGGCGATTGCAAGGCCTATGGCCAGCGTACCGGGCTTGTACGCCAGCAAGGACTGACGTACCTCATTCCAGTCCAGGTTACGCGCCAACAGGTATAACAGCACCGGGATCAAGACCAGGAAGGCCACAGTGAGCAGGCGTTTGCCCCAGGTTTGCCAAGCTTTGCGCGCCATCAGGTGTTGCCCTCATGCAAATCGCCCTGGGAGGACGCCTCTGGTTGCGCCGAGCGCAAACGCTGGCGATGCGCCGGGAACCACCCGGCAATGCGCGGGAAGTGGCGGATTACATGGAAGCACACGAAGATCAGCGGTGCCCGCCACCAGTAGCCGCGGATCATGCGTTCCAGTGTGACCGGCTTGCACTGCTTGCTTGCCAGGGCTTGCAGATGCTCGTGCAGTTGCTGGTTGAACGCGGGGTCGCGGATGAACAGGTTGGCCTCCAGGTTGAACGACAAGCTCAGCGGGTCCAGGTTGCTGGAGCCGACGGTGGCCCACTGGTCGTCCACCAGGGCAACCTTGCCGTGCAAGGGCCGCTCGCAGTACTCGTGAATGGCCACACCGTCGCGCAACAGGTAGTTGTACAACAGCCGGGACAGCGCTCGGACCCAGCGCATGTCTGGCTGGCCTTGCAGGATCAGCCGCACCTCCACGCCACGCCGGGCCGCGTTGCGCAGTTCCCGCATCAGGCGATAACCCGGAAAGAAATAGGCATTGGCTACCACGATGCGCTGCTTGGCGGCGCGAAATGCCTGCAGGTAATGAGCCTCGATATCGGTACTGCGTACCCCGTTGTCGCGCTCGACCAGTACAGCGCTGCTAGCGCCAGCCGGCTCAGTGACCGGCCTTACGGCGCTGGGCGGCTGCAGGACCGGCGACATGAGGCGCTTGCTGGCGGCGTGCACCTGCGCCACCACCGGGCCTGTGACTTCCACGGCGTAGTCCTGCTTGGCCATGGCGCCAAAGTCACCCAGATGGTCGGCGCTGTAGTTGATACCACCGATGAATGCCCGCTCACCGTCAACCACCACGATTTTGCGGTGCAGGCGACGAAACAGGTTGGTACGCATGCCCACCAGCCGCGGTTGCGGATCGAAGGCATGGAAGCTGACGCCGGCATCGGTCATCGCCGCAATGAATGCTTCGGGCAAGTCAGCGGTGCCGTAGCCGTCCACGGCCACCTCGACCCGCACGCCTCGGCGCGCCGCGTCTATCAACACCTGCTGTAGCTGCCGGCCGACCTTGTCATCGAAGATGATGAACGTTTCCAGCAGAATCTCTTCCCGTGCCTGGGCCATGGCCTCGAACACCCGGGGGTAATATTGTTCGCCGTTGATCAACAGCTCCACGCGGTTGCCATCTACCCAAGGTCGGTTCACAGGTTTATCTCCGCGGCCAATGGGACGTGGTCGGAAAGGTGCGACCACGGATACTTGGACAACACCTTGGCATTGTCGGGTACGGCGTTGCGCAGGTAGATGCGGTCCAGGCGCAACAGCGGCAAGCGCGCCGGAAAACTCCGCGCGGGGGTGCCGGAACATGCGCCGAACGCTTCGACCAGGTGCTGGCTGAGCAGCGCGTCCGCCTTCAGCCGCCAGTCATTGAAATCCCCGGCAATGATGACGGGGGCTTCGGGCGGCAAGCTGGCCAGCAGATCGAGCAGCAGCTTCACCTGGCTTTGCCGGTGGGCCTCGCGCAGGCCCAGGTGCACGCACACTGCATGCACCTGATCATGCCCGGGTACGTCCAGCCGGCAATGCAGCAAGCCGCGCTGCTCGTTACCCTGTACCGAAACATCAAGGTTGTTGAAATGGGTAATTGGAAACTTCGACAGCAGCGCGTTGCCGTGGTCACCGTGTGGGTACACTGCATTACGCCCATAGGCGAACTGCGGCCACATGCTGTCGGCGAGGAACTCGTATTGCGGCGTTTCCGGCCAGGCTGGGTGCCGCAGGGCGTGTTGCTGGTGACTGCCGTGCACTTCTTGCAAGAACACCAAATCAGCGCCGGTGGCGCGCACAGCCTCGCGCAGTTCAGGCAGGATGAAGCGCCGGTTGAAGAAGGTGAAGCCCTTGTGCACGTTCAGGGTCAACACGTTGAGCCGGCGTACGGCGGTTAGCTTGTCGATGGTGCGGCGCGGGGCGGGGAGGGTCTGGTTCACAGGGCCACCTCCGGCACCACGCCAGGCTCAGTCATCAGGTCATGGTCAAGCGACAGCTTCTGCAGCAGCCGCCGGGCGTCGTAGGGCGCATGCACTTTCTGGTCATTGTCGAAATAGCAGTAAACATCACGCGCGGCGCGCCTAGGTGGCGGCCCGGGCACGATCAAGCGGGCATCTTCCACTTGGCTACCCCGGCTCCAGTGCTGGATGCGCTCCTTCCAGCGCCGCAACGCACGAGCGGTATAGCCGCTGCTGTACAGCTCCACATCCCCATGCAGGCGCATGTAGACGAAGTCGGCGGTCACATCCTCGACATAGGGCCACTTGCCAGCGCTGTCGGCCACCACCAATGCCACCTGATGCTTGCGCAGCAACTTGACAAAGGCCTCGCAGACGAAGCTTTCGTGGCGGACCTCCACGGCGTGGCGCAAGCGCGCGTTGCCTTCGATCGCCAAGCCGCCATTGCCCTTCAGGCGCTCGGCGCAGCCTTGGGCACACTCGCGGGCGGCCTGGCGATTACGCGGCAACAACGCCAGGAACCGGGCAAAGCGCGCCTCATCGAACTTCATGTTCGGCGGAAACTGCCACAGGAACGGGCCGAGCTTGTCGCCCAGCAACAGCGGCCCCGAGGCAAAGAAATTGGCGACGGGCTCCTCGATGTCCTTCAATCGCCGCACATGGGTAATGTAGCGCGGCCCTTTCACTGCAAACACGAAACCCTCTGGTGTTTCGTCACGCCAGCCCAGATAGCGCTCGGGGGTTTGCAGGCTATAGAACGAGCCATTTATCTCGATGCTGTTCACCGCCCGCGAAGCGAACGCCAGTTCGTCATCCTGGTGCAGGCCCTTGGGGTAGAAATCCTTGCGCCAGGGGCCATAACGCCACCCGGAGATACCGATGCGGATATCACTCACGCTGCCGCCCTCATTGCCGGTTCCTTGTTCGGTCGCTCTGAAGGTGCGACTCACAAAGGGCGGCGCGGGTTCAGCAGGATTGACCAACGGAAAACACCTACGGCAGGTTGAACTTTGCGGCGCCTGACGTTTCCACCGCATACGCGCGTCATGGAAGGGTACCAGGATGAAATTCGACCGTTTCGCCCACTGGCTTTCAAACTGGGCCGGCCGCCCGCTCAGCTTCGGCATCGCCTGCCTGCTGATCCTGACCTGGGCGGTTACCGGGCCGTTGTTCGGTTTCAACGATACCTGGCAGTTGGTGATCAACACCTCAACTACCATCATCACCTTCCTGATGGTGTTCCTGATCCAGAATACCCAGAACCGCGATAACGACGAACTGCACATCAAGATCGACGAGCTACTGCGCACCACGCGCCGGGCGCACAAGGCCCTGCTGGACCTCGAAGACATGGACCCGGCCGAGCTGCACGCCCTGCGCAAACACTACCAGCAGATGGCGGGGCAGGGTGACGATGGACAGAACGCCAAGGAATGACCTGCCAACCGTGGAGGCAAGCATGGCCAGACATATCATTCACTTCACCGGGCCGATCAACTCATCGACGTGTGGCAACCTGATCAACACCTGTTCCCGGGTATTGCAGCAAGGGCCCGAGGTGCTGCAATTGAACATCGCTACGATGGGCGGCGAATGCAGTTACGGCTTTACCCTGTACAACTTCCTGCGGTCCTTGCCGGTACCGGTGCATACCCACAACCTTGGCACGGTCGAGTCAATGGGCAATATCCTGTTCCTGGCCGGGGAACGGCGCACGGCGTGCAGCCACAGCAAGTTCCTGTTCCATCCGTTTCACTGGACCTTGCATGGTTCGGTCGACCATGCGCGCATGGCCGAGTATGCGATGAGCCTGGATTACGACTTGCAGCTGTATGCACAGATCGTCGCCGAGCGGACCCAAGGCGCGACCGAGGTACTGGATGTGCCGCGGTACCTGATGGCCTACCCACGGATACTGGGGCCTGCGGAGGCACTGGAGAACGGCATGATCCATGCCATTGACGAGATGCCGATCGAGTTGGAGGCGTGTCAGTGGAGCGTGCACGCCTAGTGCTTGCCTGTGCCGGCCCTCGCGCGGATGAACCGCCGTGAAGGGCCGGGACAGGCAACCCACCCGCCCTCAGTACGGTACCGTACCGCTCAACGCCTCGATGGCCTCGACCAGCTCGTCATAGCCGACCGGTTTGTTCAAGTGGCGATCGAACCCTGACTGCCGCGACTTGTGCTGGTCAGCGCTGGCGCCGTAGCCGGTAAGCGCAATGGCCGGTGTGTGGCGCAGGTGCACATGGCCGCGCAAGGCCTTGATCAAGGCATGTCCGTCCATCACCGGCATGCCGATGTCGGAGATGATGATGTCGAACTCTTCGCCCGCAGCCGCAGCAAGCGCCTCGAGCGGCTGACTGAAAGCGTTGACGCTGGCGCTCTCCATCTCCAGCAACTCCTGCATCACCTCGAGCACCGCCACGGAGTCATCCACCAACAGCACGCGGATACCGTTCAAACGGCCTTCACTCTGCACTTCCACACCTGGCACCGCCTGCGGCCCCTGTACATCGCACAACGGCAGGCAGACGGTGAACGTGCAGCCCAGGCCCAAACCAGGCGAACTGGCCTGAACGCTACCGCCCTGTGCTTCGGCCAGTTGCCGCACCAACGACAGGCCGATACCCAGGCCTTCACGGTTGTGGCTGGCCAGTTGCGGTGCAGCTTGGCTGAACAGGTCGAAGATATGGTCCAGGCTGTCGTGGCTCAAGCCCACGCCATGGTCGATCACCTGCAAGCATGCCTGATGGTCGTCGTGGCTGAGCACCAGGCGTATCTCGCCGCCGGCCGGGCTGAACTTGATCGCGTTGTTCAGCAGGTTCCAGATGATCTGCTCCAGCCGCGTGACATCGCCTTCGATCATCACCGGTAGCCCGTCAGCGGGCATTTCCAGGCGCACCGGGCAGGCGTGCTGCTCGTTCAACACCACGCCATGGATGCCTTGCAGGATGGCGCCGAGGTCTACCGGTTCGGTCTTGAGCTTGAGCTTGCCGGTGCGAATACGGGCCACATCCAGCAGGTCGTCGATGATCCGCGCCTGGCTCGAGACCGCCTCGCAGATGGTGGCGACAGCCTTGCTGGCTGCCCCGATGTTCTTGATCGATGGCAGGCGACGCAGAATTTCGGCATTGAGCTGGATCAGGTTCAGCGGGTGCTTGAGCTCATGCGACATGACGGCGAAAAACTCATCTTTCATGTGGCTGGAGCTCTGCGACTCTGCCAGTTGCCTGCTCAGCTTTTCTTCACCCTGGCGCACCCGTTCTTCGGCAGCATGGCTGCTGCTGATGTCGATGAACGTCAGCACCGTGCCATCGATTTTTTGTTCGCTGGACCGATACGGCAGCAGGCGCGCCAGGTACCAGTGGTCGTTCTGGCCGCCGATTTCTCGTTCAATGATGGCAGCACCCTGGGCCACGGCGCGGGCATCGTCGGCCAGCGCGGGGTAATCCAGGCGGTGGGTGATGTCGAGCAGCGAACGGCCGGTGTCGACGGCCAGGATATTGAACAGGTCGGTGGCGCGTGGGGTGAACCAGCGGATATGCAGGTTGCGGTCGACGAACACCGTGGCGATTTCGGTGCAGGCAATCAGGTTGCTGAGGTAGTCGTTGACCTTGTCGGTTTCCTCGACCTTGTTCTTCAGCTCGTAGTTGACCGTCAACAACTCCTCGTTGATCGACTGCAGCTCTTCCTTGCTGGTTTCCAGCTCTTCGCTGGCCGAACGCAGTTCTTCGTTGATCGCCTGCATTTCTTCGTTGGAGGCGGTCAGCTCTTCGCTGGAAACTTCCGACTGCTCGATGGTTTCCTGCAGTTGCAAGCGGGTGCGCTGCAGTTCGCGCTCGAGGTTGTGCAAGACCATGCTGTCGGTCTGGCGAATGACCCCGGGCAGCGGTAAGGACGGGTCCGGCGCGCGCTGTTCAAACACTACCAGCAGGCAATCGCTGCCATGGAGGTCGTCCCTGTAGGGCTGAACGGTGATCTCTACCTGTAACCTGTGCTCGCTGTCGACCAGGTCGACCGGGCGGGAAGTCACTGCCTCGGTACCTTGGCGAGCCTGGAACAGCGTGCTGCGCAGGGCCAGCCGCAAGCTGGGCAGTACCAGGCTGAGCAGGTTGCGGCTGGGCTCGCCACCGGCCAGCTGCAGGAAGCGACCGACGCCATCGCTCATGTGCAGGATATGGCCTTCGGTATCGACGATCAGGCTGGGCGGCATGCGCTGCGCCAGTGCCCGGTGGTGCAGTTCGGCATACGACGATTTGCGCCCGGGCTTGACCTTGGCCACGGTGTCCAGGTTGGTACTGCTGACGGACTTGCCCGGTAGCTGGCGTTCAGCGCGGCGCCCGGCATTGCTGACATCGCGGGCACGGAAGATGCGGTTGCGCTTGTCGACGGGGGCGAACAGTTCGCCGGCCACATCGGCCGACTCGGAGGAGCCAAGGAACAGGTAACCCCCTGGGCGCAAGGCAAAGTGGAACATCTGCAGGATGTCGCGCTGCACCTCACGGTCCAGGTAAATCAGAAGGTTGCGACAAACAATCAGGTCGATCTGCGAAAACGGTGGGTCTGATAGCAGGTTATGGCGGGCGAACAACACCTTCTCGCGCACCTCCTTGCGAACCCGGTAATGCTGGTCTTCCTTGACGAAGAACGGGCGCAGGCGACTCGGCGGCACGTCGGTGACGATCGCCTCAGGGTATGAGCCAATGCGGGCGATGCCGATGGCACGCTCATCAAGGTCGGTGGCGAACACCTGTACCTTGCGTGCGCGCTGCTCCAGCGCCAGCTGTTCGCACACCAGCATGGCCACGCTGTACGCTTCTTCACCGGTGGAGCAACCGGCTGACCAGATGCGGATCTCGTCATTGCCGTCGGCGGGGTCACGCTCGCAGGCCAGTTGCGGCAACACATGCCGCTCCAGTGACTCGAAGGCTTCGCGGTCGCGGAAGAAATTGGTCACGCCGATCAGCATGTCGGCGAGCAATGCAGTGGATTCGGCCGGGTGCTGCTCCAGATAACGCAGGTAGCCGGCCAGGTTGCTCTGCCCGGTCACATGCAAGCGTCGCTCGATGCGCCTTAGCACGGTGGCGCGCTTGTAGTGCTGAAAATCATGGCCGGTGTTGCTGCGCAACTGCAGAAGGATCTCTTCGAGCAGTGGTTCGCTTGCCTGGGCGTCACCCGCGCGGGTGCCCAGGGCGGGTGGCAGGGTGTCGTCTTCGATTTCGGGCAGCTTTACCTGGCGTGCATTGCGCCACAGTTCAAGCAGCTTTTGCGGCATTTCCGCCGCAGGCAGCACCAGGTCGACCATGCCGGTTTCGATGGCTGCACGGGGCATGCTGTCGTACTGGGCGTCATCCGGGGTCTGCACCAGGGTCACGCCGCCCTGTTCCTTGATCCGCGACAGGCCCACCGCACCGTCGGCGCCCGTGCCGGACAACACCACACAAAAGGCGTGGTCCTTGTGCACGTCGGCCAGGTCGCGGAAGAACAGGTCGATGGCGACGTGGTCGCCACGCCGGCGGTTGGCCGGGGCCACGCGCAGGTAACCGTCGTTGGTGGACAGGCGATTGGCGGGTGAGATCACGTAGACGTGGTTGCGTTCGATCGGCACCGGCTCGGTTACCTGGCGCACCGGCATCTTCGTGGTGCCCTGGATGATGCGGTCGGCCACGCTCTGGTGGTCGGGCGAAAGGTGCAGGACCACGACAAACGCCATGCCGCAATCGCTGGGCATTTGCCGGAACAGCGTACAGATGGCTTCCAGTCCACCTGCCGAGGCACCGATGCCCACCACCGGAAAATCCAGGTGGCTTGGGCTGAGCGCCGGGTTGTGCGGTGAGGCGGGTTGCTTGGGGGACGTCATCGGCGGAGCCTTGTGCAAGAGCCTTTGGTACGGCCCGTGACAGCAGCGCCGGGCATGTGGTGTGGCGGGATTATAGGCCGTCACCCGGCAATTGTGACCGCGGCCCGCGGGCCAAAGTGCAATCCGCTTGCAGCCAACACGCAAACATTTTGCCTGCGTGAGTTTCGTGCCACTGGTCAGGTACTGGCAAAACCATTGAGCAGAGCCGGTGATCGGCGGTTCGGAAATAATGCATGGCACAGATCCATGCCACACGCGACCAGCCAAACCATCGCAAGGAGAAACGACATGGCGCAGGACCAAGAGCGTACCCGCCAGCGTGGCGGCACCAAGGAAACCAACCCAGGCAACTTCGCCAATGACCGGGAACGCGCCTCGCGCGCTGGCCACAAGGGTGGCCAGGCGTCGGGTGGGAATTTTGCCAACGACCGCCAACGGGCATCGGAAGCCGGCCGCAAGGGTGGGCAGAACAGCCACGGCGGGGGCCGCAGCCAGTGAAGGGCCCACTCGTTTGACGTTGGGTACCCGATAGGTGCCGGGCCGCGATTCCGGGTGTGTCGACCCGGAATCGCGCCAGGACTTGCCAGGGAGATACAAGCATGCGCGCACTGACCTACCACGGCGCGGGCGATGTCCGCGTCGATACCGTTGCAGATCCCGACCTGCAGGACGACGACGACATCCTGCTTCGGGTTACCGCTACTGCCATCTGCGGGTCCGATTTGCATCTTTACCGCGGCAAGATCCCGATGGTCGAGCAAGGAGACATTCTTGGCCATGAATTCATGGGCATCGTCGAAGAGGTTGGCAGTGCGGTCACTGCCGTGCGCCCGGGTGACCGGGTAGTGATCCCGTTCGTGATCGCCTGCGGGGATTGCTTCTTCTGCCAGCACGCACTCTTTGCGGCCTGCGAAACCACTAACACCGGGCGTGGCGCGTTGCTCAATAAAAAAGCGATCGCGCCGGGCGCTGCACTTTTCGGCTACAGCCACCTGTATGGCGGCATACCCGGTGGGCAGGCCGACTATGTGCGGGTACCGAAGGGCAACGTGGGGCCATTCAAAGTGCCGGGGCACCTGGCCGACGACCAAGTGTTGTTCCTCTCGGACATTCTGCCCACAGCCTGGCAGGCAGTGCTCAATGCCGAGGTCGGCCAGGGCTCGTCACTGGCGATCTACGGTGCCGGTCCGGTCGGGCTGCTGTCGGCGGCCTGCGCGCGCATGCTGGGCGTGGAACAGATCTTCATGGTCGATGAATGCGGCTACCGGCTGGACTATGCCCATCAGGCCTACGGTGTGATTCCAATCGACTTCGCCCATGACGATGACCCGGCCGATACCATCGTGCGCCAGACTGCCGGTATGCGCGGGGTGGACGCCGTGATTGATGCCGTGGGGTTCGAGGCCAAGGGCAGCACCGCCGAGGCCGTGTTGACCGCGCTCAAGCTCGAAGGCAGCAGCGGCAAGGCGCTGCGCCAGAGCATCGCGGCCGTGCGCAGGGGCGGGGTGGTCAGCGTGCCGGGGGTGTATGCCGGCTTCATTCACGGCTTCCTGTTTGGTGACGCCTTCGACAAGGGCCTGACGTTCCGCATGGGGCAAACTCACGTACAGCGGTACCTGCCGGAATTGCTGGCACACATCGAGGCGGGCAGGCTCGACCCGCAAGCAATCGTTACTCACCGCATGGCCTTGGAAGACGCCGTGCGCGCCTATGAACTGTTCGACGAGCAGCAGGAGCGTTGCCGCAAGGTCATTCTGGTGCCTGGCGCGGCTGCGGACCCGCTGTATTAGCCCTGAATGGCCATTGGTACACATTGTTCGACAAAATTTTGAATCTTCTGGCCATGGCCCGATCAATGAGGTGTCATCCATGGAGAAGAGGAGGCCCCTGCGATGCCTAGCCCACAGCTGTACATCATCGATTACCAACTGCATGGCCAGCCGCGCAGTTTCATCATTCGTCTTGAGCGCCTGGACAATGCCGAGGCCTGGCATTGGGCAAGTTGCGATGCGGGCATCGGCATCATCCCGAAGTTCGGACGCGAAAAAATCAGGAAGGTCAGCCGGCCAATGGCCGAGCGCTACGGGATCACCGCCGTGAGCTGGCGAATTTCCGGGAGCAAGCCGAATCAGTCGGTGGGCGACCCAGCGGCGATGGTGTAATAACGCACCACGAACATTGCCCAACCCCCTGCTTCGTGGGTCAGCCCTGGCCTGCAGGGGGCGTGCCGGCCTGTCGGGTTGGCATCAATTGCCGGTGTACTTCACCGCCGCTGCCGTCCGCGAACTTACCCCCAGCGCCTTGAGCAACGACGATACATGTATGCGCACGGTAAACGGCGAGATATCCAGTGCCTTGGCGATCTCCTTGTTGGTCTTGCCCAGGGCAATCAGCCGCAAAACGTCCTGCTGACGCTGAGTAAGCTGCTCCGCTGCGTATTGGCCGCCGAGGTTGGGCAGCAGCCCTGAGGGGGCGTACCTGACCAACACCTCGCCATCACGGATGGCAAGTATCGTTGCGCCGAGCTCGTCGGCGTCGATGCTTTTGCCGATAAACCCGTCCACGCCTGTCGCCATGACCTGTTCGACAACACCGGGGTCATCGACCATCGACACGATGATCAGCGTGGTGCGCGACAGCTGGCGGCGCAAACGCGCCAGGCACTGGACATCGGACAGCCCCGGAAACCGCAGGTCGAGAATCAGGGTATCGGGCGCCTCACCGGCATCGGCCAGCGCCAGCACTTGCGCCAGGCTACCGGCTTCCTCCACGCGGGCATCCGGCAGCACGCGCTGTACGGTACGCGCCAGGGCCTCCCTGAATAGCGGATGGTCATCTGCGACAATGATCCGGCAGGTCACGCCTGGCTACTCCCTGTGGCCGCGGGTGGTATGGAGCATGTTAATTTAGCAGCCACGGACAAAGGGTGCTGCCTACGGATGGCGGTAATGCGACCCCGTGCACAAGGGAACCGGCCATGGAACTGGACAACAACAACGAGCTCGATCAAGCCAACCTGCGCGTTATCGTCGCCTGCTGTGCCATGGTCTACATCACCGTGCTGGGCTTTCTGCCAGGCAGCACGCATGGGCCTTACCTGCCCGTCATCTACTACATCAGCGGTTTCGTGCTGGTGTCCATCGCTTTTCGCCAGGCCATCGCCCACTGGCCTGGTCATTACCCTTGGCGCCGGGTGCTGGGCATGGTGCATGATTACACCGGCACCTGTTTCGGCCTGGTAGTTGGTGGCGAGGCAGCGCTGCCCATCTATGCGGTCATGGTGTGGGTGAACCTGGGCAATGGCATGCGCTTTGGCTCGCGTTACCTGGTGATTGCCACAGTGCTGGCGCTGGCGGCCTTGCTGGTGGTCTACCAGATTACCCCTTACTGGCAGGCCAACCCATTCATGGTGCTGATGCTGCTCACCACCAGCACGGTCATCCCGATTTATGCGCATCTGTTGCTGGAGCGCACGCGCAAGGCTTCTGAGCAGGCTGCGGCAGCCAACCGCGAAAAGTCCCGCTTCCTGGCCCAGGCCAGCCACGACCTGCGCCAACCGATCCATTCCATCGGGCTGTTCACCGCCTGCCTGCGCGAATCCCGGCTGGGCCATGAAGAACGGCGGCTGGTGGACAGCATCGACCGCTCGCTGCTCAATGTATCGCAGCTGTTTCGCTCCATTCTCGACCTGTACACCCTGGACAACGGGCGCGTGCAACCGCGCAGTGAAACCTTCGCCTTGGCTGGGTTCCTGGCTGAACTGGTTCGCCAGAACGCCGAGGCGGCCCGCTGGGCCGGGGTGGAGATACGTTTGCGGCCCTGTGCGTACTGGACGTGTGCCGACCGCGGCATGCTGGCGACCATGGTGCAGAACGTATTGTCCAACAGTTTCAAGTATGCGGCCCATCGGCCACTGCTGCTGGGGGTACGGCGTCGGGGCCACGGCCTCGCGATCGTGGTCTATGACCAAGGGCGCGGCATAGATGAAACCCATCAGCGGCTGGTGTTCGAAGAGTTCTACCGGGTACGTCAGGTGCGGGACAAGGATGTCGAGGGTGTGGGCCTGGGGCTGTCGATCGTACGCCGGCTGGGCCACCTGATGGGGCTGGAGGTTCAGTTGCGCTCGCGACCCGGCCATGGCACGGCGGTGAGCCTGCAAGGGCTGCCACGGCTTGCGGCGCAACCGGCCCAGGCCACGGGTGAGCACTCGCCGGCAGCAGCGGGCTTGCTGGGTGGGGTGCGGGTGTGCCTGGTGGAAGACGACCGCAACGTGCTGCGGGCGACGTCGGCGTTGCTGCAGCGCTGGGGTTGCGAGGTGCAAGCCCACAGCTCGCCGGTTGGCCTGAGCAGCGATTGTGAGGTGATCGTCGCCGATTACGACCTTGGACAGGAGGAAACCGGGGTCGACTGCATCGACCGACTGCGGGCTCAGCGCGGTTGGGCTGTGCCGGCGTTGATCATGACCGGGCATGATCCGGAGAAAATTCAGGCAGTGGTGCATGGACGCAATATCACGGTGCTTTCCAAACCGGTGCGCCCCGCCGAACTGCGGGCTGCCCTGCGCGCCTTGCGCGAGGAGCCTGCGGCGCCGGTCGGGTAGACCGGCAGGGCGCAAGGGTTGTGCGGGGGGTTATTGCAGGATGATGGCCTGGCCTTCTTTCATGCAGGAAGGCGTGGGCTGGTAAAGGCCCATGCTGCCGACCGCAACAATGGCGCCACTGGGCATCTGGCACTCGTACTGGCCTTTGGCGGTGGTGGCGGTGTAGTAGGTGAGGGTGCTGTCATTGCGCACGTCGGACACTTTCGAGACCTTGGTGTTGAGGATGAACTCTGTACGCTGCTTCAGGGTGTCTTCGGTAGGGTTGATGGTCTGGCAGCCGGCGATGCCGACCAGCAAGGTGGCGCTGAGGACAAGCTTGAAGGGTTGCATGGTGGGGGCTTCCTTGGCGTTGTTATCACTGGACTATAACGCCGTGGGGGTGAGGGGGCGATTAGGGCAGATGTACGAGATGGCCCTTGGCCTCTATGTTGCGCTCGCCAAGGTTCACTTGAGCCCATAGGCGCTGCGAAGAGGCTGTCACGGCATGGGATCGTCCATGCCGACAATGACCTCTTCGCAGCAAGGGCCTGCTGCTACACAGGTATTGCACAGGTTCGGGACGCTGTGCAATACCTGTGTAGGCCCGCGAGGTCGAAGCATTACTGCGGCTGCTTCAACACCAGGGTCAGGATGTCATAGCTGGCAACCAGGTCACCCAGCTGGTTGGTCACCTCTACATCCCAGGCAACGACACCCTGTGGCTGCCCCAGCGGGCTGGTCTTACCCTGGTCGATCTTGCGCTTGCAGGTCAGCCGCGCCTGGATGGTGTCGCCGATGCCCACCGGGTTGATGAAGCGCAGGGTATCCAGGCCATAGTTGGCCAGCACCGGCCCGGCCCCCGGCGACACGAACAACCCAGCCGCCGCTGAAAGCACGAAGTAGCCATGGGCGATGCGTTTGCCGAACTGCGATTCCTTGGCGGCAATCTCGTCGAAGTGCATGTAGAAGTGATCGCCCGACAGGCAGCCAAAGTTGACCAGGTCGGCTTCGGTCACGGTGCGGCGGTGGGTCAGCAGCGACTCGCCGATACGCAGCTGCTCGAAGTAGCGGCGGAACGGGTGCACTTCGGTTTCGATCACATCGCCGCCGCGCACGTATTCGCCGGTCACCGCCGTGAGCATACTTGGCGAACCCTGCACGGCGGCACGCTGCAGGTAGTGCTTGACCGCGCGCAGCCCCCCCAGTTCTTCACCGCCACCTGCACGGCCCGGGCCGCCGTGCTTGAGCTGCGGCAGCGGCGAGCCATGACCGGTGGACTCCTTGGCGGCCTCACGGTCGAGCACCAGCAGTCGGCCATGCCACGCAGCGGCCACGGGGATGGCCTTGGCTGCCACATTGCGGTCGGCGGTGACCAGGGTCGCTACCAGGCTGCCCTTGCCACGGGCGGCCAGGGCTAGCGCTTCGTCGAGGTCATCGTAGGCCATCAGCGTGCTGACCGGGCCGAACGCCTCGATGTCGTGGGCGCCACCTTCGGCATGCGGATTGCGAGCCTGCAACAGGGTCGGGGCAAAGAAGGCACCCTCGGCCACACCTTCACCCCGGGGGGCAAAGCCGTCGCTGGCGCCGAACAGCTGGTCACAGCTGTGCAACAGGCTGCGTACCCGCTCGGCCACATCGCGCTGCTGGTCGTGGGAGGCCAGGGCGCCCATGCGCACGCCTTCCAGCGACGGGTCGCCAACCACCACCTTGCTCAACCGCTCGCGCAGGCGCGTGGCGACGGCATCGATATGTTTGGCCGGGACGATGGCGCGGCGAATGGCGGTACATTTCTGGCCGGCCTTGGTGGTCATTTCACGCACCACTTCCTTGATGTACAGGTCGAACTCTTCACTGTCCGGGGTAACGTCCGGGCCCAGGATGGCGCAGTTCAGCGAATCGGCTTCGGCAGTGAACGGTACCGAGTTACGGATCAGGTTAGGCGTGACCCGCAATTTGGCAGCGGTATCGGCAGAACCGGTAAAGGTCACCACGTCCTGGCCTTGCAGGCGGTCGAGCAGGTCGCCGGTGCTGCCGATTACCAGTTGCAAGCTGCCTGCGGGCAGCAGGCCGGAGGCGTTCATCAGGCGCACCACGGCTTCGGTCAGGTAGCTGGTGGAGGTCGCCGGCTTGACGATGCACGGCATCCCGGCCAGGAAGGTCGGGGCGAACTTTTCCAGCATGCCCCAGATGGGGAAATTGAAGGCGTTGATGTGTACCGCTACGCCAGCCCGCGGTACCAGGATGTGGCTGCCGGCGAAGTGGCCTTGCTTGCCCAAGGGGATGGCCGGCCCCTCATGCACCAAGTTGCCCGACGGCAGCTCGCGGCTGCCGATTCCAGCGTACGCAAACAGCGTGGCGTTGCCGCCTTCGATGTCGATCCAGCTATCGGCGCGCGTGGCGCCGCTGTGATGTGACAGGGCGTAGAGCTGCTCTTTGTGTTCGGCCAGGTACAGCGCCAGCGCCTTCAGGCGTTGCGCCCGCTGCTGGAAGTCCATGGCCATCAGGCTGGCCAGGCCGCGGGCGCGGGCGAAGTCCACGGCTTCGGCAAAGTCCGGGCGCTCTTCATGGCTGTAGGCCAGCACGTGGCCGTCGAGGGCGCTGCGCAGCGCCTGGGCGCCGTGCTGGCCGAGCCAGCGGCCGGCGATGAAGCTTTGCAGGGTAGGGGCGACAGACATGCGGTTCTCCAAGCTGTTCATGAGTGAGGGCGCGGTTACCACAGCGCCAGGGTGTAGCCGATGATCAGGCGGTTTTCGTCAACGGCATTGGTCAGGCCATTGCCGGAACGGAAGGTGACATTGCGCCAACGCAGGCTCACGTCCTTGAATGGGCCGCTTTGAATGACGTAGGTGATATCGGTGTCGCGTTCGCGCTCGCGGCCGTTGCTGACGGTGGCGGTTTCCGCGTGGCGGCCGTCGGTGTAGCGGGTCATGAAGCTCAGGCCGGGAATGCCCATGGCAACGAAGTCGTAGTCGTAGCGCACCTGCCACGAGTCCAGGCCGGCGCGGGTGAAGGTGTTGTAGGTGACCAGGTTGACGGTGAACGGGTCGCCGCCATTGACGAACGGAAAGGCGCTGTCCCCCGACATCTGCTGCCAGGTGGCGGTGAACTTGTGCGCGCGTACGCCGAGGGTGAACATGGCGTTGAAGTTGCGGTTATCGATGGTGCCAGCCCGTTCGGCGCCGTCGTTACGGCTGTCGAAATAACGCAGGTCGCTGCGCAGGCTTATGCCCTCGGCCAGCGGGCGGTTGTCGATCAGACCGACGAACTGCTGGCGGTAGATGTCCTGGAGCTTGGCGTAGTAGTAGCTGATGCTGGTTTGCGGGGTGATGGCGTAGCTGCCGCCGCCAAAGTCCAGGTGATCACTGGTCGCGGCGCCATAGCCGATGTCGTCACGGCCCGATGAGTCGCGCAGGTTGGCCTTGGTCAGGCGACCGGCATTGAAGGTAAGCCCTTCAAGGTCCTGGCTGGTCAGCAGCCCCCCCTGGAAGGTCGATGCCAGCAGCCGGGTGTCGTTGTACACCACCACCGGCAGGATCGGCTGCAAGGTACCCAGGCGCAGGGTGCTCCTGGACACACGCACCTTGCCGGTCAAGCCCAGCTCGCTGTAGTCGTCGACCGGCGCCTGGCTGTTCGGCCCGAACGGCAGCAGGCCCGTGTTGCGCCGGTCGCGGCTGGAATCGAGCTTGATACCCAGCTGGCCCATGGCGTCGACGCCAACGCCGACCGGGCCGTCGGTGAAGCCTGACTCCAGCTTGGCAGTGAAGCCTTGGCCCCATTCCTCGGCTTTGGCTTGCGGGGCATTGCCTTGGCGGAAGTCGCGGTTGATGTAGTGGTTGCGCAGTTCCACCCGTGCGTGGCTGTCACCGATAAAGTCGGCCATGGCCGGCAGCGGCAGGGCGAGGGCAGCCAGCCAGGTGGCTGAGATGAAGTGCGTGCGGTTCATTGTTGTTGTTTTATCCGACATGCTTGTGCGTCCTTGAAGTCAGTGCTTGCTGGCGCCGGCGGCGCCGATACCGGTCATGGAGCGGATGAACTGGCCCAGGTAGCGGCCGCGTTCTGCGGTGGCGCGCTCGGAGCTGTCAGTGACCGAGAACAGCCATGCCCCGAGGAAGGCCAGGCTCATCGAGAACAGCGCCGGGTTGCTGTAAGGGAACAGCGCTTTGTCGTTATGCAGCACGTTGACCCACACTGCCGGGCCCAGCACCACCAGCACTACCGCCGAGACCAGCCCCGCCATGCTGCCGCACACTGCGCCACGGGTGGTCAGGCCCTTCCAGAACATCGAGAGCAGCAGCACAGGGAAGTTGACGGAAGCAGCCACGGCCAGCACCAGTCCAGAAAGGAAGGCGATGTTCTGCGACTCGAACATCAGGCCGAGAATGACGGCCAGCAGGCCGATGATCAGCGTGGCGATACGCGACACGCGCATTTCCTCTTGCTCGGTCGCCTGGCCTTTGCGCATGACGCAGGCATACAGGTCGTGGGACACCGCCGATGCGCCAGACAGCGCCAGGCCGGCGACCACGGCAAGGATGGTGGCGAATGCCACGGCGGAAATGAAACCGAGGAACAGGTTGCCACCCACGGCCTGGGCCAGGTGCACGGCGACCATGTTGCCGCCGCCGATGATTGCCCCGCTGGCATCGCGATAGGACGGTTCGGTGCCGACCATGACAATGGCGCCGAAGCCGACGATGATCAGCAACAAGTAGAAGTAACCGATGAAGCCGGTGGCGTAGAACACGCTCTTGCGTGCTTCCTTGGCGTCACTGACCGTGAAGAAGCGCATCAGGATATGCGGCAGGCCGGCGGTACCGAACATCATGCCCAAGCCCAGGGAGATGGCATCGACCGGATTGGACAGCAAGCCACCGGGCGCCATGATTGCCTGGCCCTTGGCATGCACGGCCACGGCGCTGGCGAACATCGCTTCGGTGCTGAAGCCGAAGTGCTTGAGCACCATGAACGCCATGAAGCTGGTGCCGGACAACAGCATCACGGCCTTGATGATCTGCACCCACGTGGTGGCGAGCATGCCGCCGAAGGTGACGTAGGCGACCATCAGCAGGCCGACCAGCATCACCGCGTACAGGTAACTGATGCCGAACAGCAACTCGATCAGCTTACCGGCACCGACCATCTGCGCCACCAGGTACATCAGTGCCACCACCAGCGTGCCAAAAGCCGAAGTCAGGCGCACCGGGGTTTGTGCCAGTCGGTAGCTGACCACGTCGGCGAAGGTGTACTTGCCCAGGTTGCGCAGGCGTTCGGCGATCAGGAACAGGATGATCGGCCAGCCCGCCAGCACGCCCAGGGCATAGAGCAGGCCGTCATAGCCGTTCAGGAACATCATCGCCGATATGCCCAGGAATGACGCGGCGCTGATCATGTCACCGGCAATCGCCAGGCCGTTCTGCATACCCGTCAGGCCACCGCCGGCGGTGTAGAAGTCGCTTGCCGAACGGGTCCGCAACGCGGCCCAGCGGGTAACCAGCAGGGTGAAGCAAACGAACACCATGAACATCGAGATGGCGGTCCAGTTCATTGTGCGCACTCCTGCTTGACCTTGTCGTTGAGCGGGTCGAGCACGTTATTGGCGCGGTGCACGTAGATCCCGGTAAGGGCGAAGGACAGCAGCACCATCAGCACGCCGACCAGCATGCCGACCGTGGTCACGCCGCCACTGAGCGACTGGCCGAGCGTGCTGGGCGAGAACGCCACCAGCAGCACAAAGCCGTAGTAGATCACCAGCATGGCCAGGGTCAGGCTGCCGTTGAGGCGGCGCTTGCGTCGTACCAGGTGCTGGAAGTCGGGGTGGTTGGCGATGCTTTCTATGCGTTCGGGTGTCATGGGATGCGATCTCTGGGTGTTGTAATTGTTTTGTTGAGGTCACGCGGTTGTTGCAGTGCTGCTCACGGCCTCTTCGCGGGCACGCCCGCAAAGGAGGCGGCTCGGTCTCAGAGTTGGTCAAAATCGAGGACTACCTTGTCGCTCACTGGGTAGCTCTGGCACGAAAGCACGTACCCGGCGGCCACTTCGTAGTCTTCCAGGGCATGATTGCTGTCCATTTCCACTTCGCCCTCGATCACCCGACACTTGCAGGTCGAGCACACGCCAGCCTTGCACGAGTAGGGCAGCTCGGCGCCAATGGCATTGCCGGCGTCCAGCACGTTCTGGGTGTTGCGCGGCAAGTCGAAGCTCAGTGCCCGCCCGTCACTGATCACGGTGATGTGGCTGAGCGCTGCATCCACTTGACGCGCTGCCTCGCGGGCATCGCGGCGGGCCTCGCTGCCGGCAGCCGCGAACAGTTCGAAGTGAATGCGCTCCTTGCCGAGCCCATTGGCCTGCAGGCTGTCGCGCACGGTCTCGGTCATCGCCTGCGGGCCGCAGATAAAGGCCGCGTCCAGGCCGGGCACATCAAGCCAACGCGAGAACAGCTGGCCACACTTGTCGGCGTCGATCCGGCCGTTGTACAGGTCGACGTCCTGCTGCTCGCGGCTGAACAGGAAAATCAGGTTGAGGCGGTCGAGGTAACGGTTTTTCAGGTCTTCGAGCCTGTCGCGGAACAGGGCGCCCGAGCTGGAGCGGTTGCCATACAGCAGGGTAAAGCGGCTGTCGGGCTCAGTTGCCAGGGTGGTTGCGATGATCGACAGGATCGGCGTGATGCCGCTGCCAGCGGCCACGCCCAGGTAGTTGCCCTGGCGGGTCGGGTCAAGCGGTACGTGGAAGTTGCCCGAAGGCGGCATCACTTCCAGTTGCTGGCCGGCCTTGAGCACTTCGTTGGCAAATGCCGAGAAACGCCCGCCCGGCACGCGCTTGACAGCCACGCGCAGCTCGCCGTCCTGGACCGCGCTGCAGATCGAGTAAGACCGCCGGACTTCTTCGTTGTCCAGCAGGGTACGCATGACCAGGTACTGGCCCTGCGTGAAGCGGAATTGGCCCTGCAGGTGGTCGGGTACGTCAAAGGCAATCGACACCGCGTCACGGGTCTCGTTGCGTACTTGCTTGATGGTCAGGCTGTGAAACTGGCTCATGGCGTTCTCCACGGCTCAAATGCATTTGAAATAGTCGAACGGCTCCAGGCACTCGCGGCAGCGGTACAGCGCTTTGCAGGCCGTGGAGCCGAACTGGCTGAGCAATTCGGTATGGTCGCTGCCGCACTGGGGGCAGCACACCTGGGGGGGCTCGCCTAGCAGGGTGCGTTTGCTGGCGCTGCCCTGTGGCGGTGCGATGCCATAGGCACGCAGGCGCTCGCGGCCCAGTTCGCTGATCCAATCGGTGCTCCAGGCCGGGGTCAGCCGGCGCTCGAGCGCCGGCGCGGAGAAACCGGCCTGTTCCAACGCCTGGCGAATGTCTCCCTCGATCACCTCGGTTGCCGGGCAACCGGAGTAAGTCGGGGTGACCACCAGGTGCAGGTGGCCGGCGCGCCAATCAAGATCACGCACGATCCCCAGGTCGACCACACTGACCACTGGCACTTCCGGGTCCATCACCAGGCCCAGCACTGCCCAGGCCCGGGCCAGATCGTCGCCTTGCTGCGCCCGCGCACCGCGGTCGCCGGCAATCAGCTCACCAGGTTGCATCGGGGTAGGCCCTTGGCAGGAACTGCATTTCGGCCAGCAGCAGGCCCAGGTGCTCGGTGTGCAGGCCTTTGCGGCCATCCAGGTAGAAGTGGCTGGCAGCCTTGGGCAGCGGCAGTTCAACCGAGGCGAAGATCGCGGCCACCTGCTTGAGCCAGGCGGCGCCCACCGCAACCGGGTCGGCGGCAATGCCGGCGTTGGCCAGACGCACTTCATGGTCGCTGGCAGCGCTGAGCTCGACGGTGAAGCGCCACAATGCCGGGATGGCGGCGAGCATGCGCTGGCGGCTTTCTTCGGTGCCACCGCCCAGGCGCTGCACCCACTCGCCAGAACGACGCAGGTGGTAGGTCACTTCCTTCAGGGCCTTGGCGGCGATACCGGCAATACGGGCATCAGCCGACTCGGCCAACCCCTGGAGCACCGCGAAGTGCCAGGCGTCGTAGAGGAACTGCTTGGCCATGGTCACGGCAAAATCACCGTTGGGTTGCTCGACCAGCAGCAAATTGCGGTAGGCGCGCTCGTCGCGGCGGAAGGCGAGGGCATCGGCGTCGCGGCCATCATCAAGCAGCTCGGCGGCGTACTCCAGCCAGTTGCGCGCCTGGCCAACCAGGTCGAGGCCGACATTCATCAAGGCCAGTTCTTCTTCGATTGCCGGGGCGCGGCCACACCATTCGCAGAGGCGCTGGCCCTGCACCAGGGCACTGTCGCCGAGCAGCAGCAGGTAGGGGACAAGGGCTTCTTTGTGCATGACCAACCTCACATGTGTCCGACTTCGTCGGGAAGTTCGTAGAAGCTGGCATGGCGATAGACCTTGTCGTCCGCCGGGGCGAACAGCGGGTCTTTTTCGTCCGGGGAGGAGGCGGTGATCAGTGCCGAGGGCACCACCCAAAGGCTCACACCTTCGCTGCGGCGGGTGTACAGCTCGCGGGCGTTCTCCATGGCCATGGCGGCATCGGCGGCGTGCACGCTGCCCACATGCTTGTGGTTGAGGCCGTGCTTGCTGCGCACGAACACTTCGTAGAGGGTCCAGACAGACATTTTCGATCTCCGCATCAATCGCCGCTCAGGCGGCGTTCTTGTTCTGTTGCTTGCGCGCATAGGCCACGGCGGCCTCGCGTACCCAGGCACCGCTCTCGATTGCGTTGCGCCGGGTGGCGACGCGCTCCTGGTTGCACGGGCCATTGCCCTTGATCACTTCGTAAAACTCGTCCCACTGGATTTCCCCGAAGTCGTAGTGGCCGCGTTCGGCGTTCCACTTCAGCGCAGGGTCGGGGGCGGTGCAGCCGAGGAGCTCGAGCTGCGGCACGGTCTGGTCGATGAAGCGCTGGCGCAGTTCGTCGTTGGTCTGGCGCTTGATCTTCCAGGCCATCGACTGAGCGCTGTTGGGTGAGTGTTCGTCGCTGGGGCCGAACATCATCAGCGCCGGCCACCACAGGCGGTTGATAGCGTCCTGGACCATCTCGCGCTGGGCTTGGGTGCCCTGGCGCATCATGGTCAGGAGCATTTCGTAGCCCTGGCGCTGGTGAAAGCTCTCTTCCTTGCAGATCCGGATCATCGCGCGGGAGTAGGGGCCGTAAGAGGTGCGCTGCAATACCACCTGGTTGACGATGGCGGCGCCGTCCACCAGCCAGCCCACAGCGCCCATGTCGGCCCAGCTGAGGGTGGGGTAGTTGAAGATGCTCGAGTACTTGGCCTTGCCGCTGTGCAGTTTGGCGATTTCTTCGTCGCGGTCAGCCCCCAGGGTTTCCATGGCGCTGTACAGGTACAGGCCGTGGCCGGCTTCGTCCTGGATCTTGGCCATCAGCTGCAGTTTGCGCTTGAGGCTGGGGGCACGGGTGACCCAGTTGCCTTCGGGCAGCATGCCGACGATTTCAGAGTGGGCGTGCTGGGAGATCTGCCGGATGAGGGTCTGGCGGTACGCCTCGGGCATCCAGTTCTTGGCTTCGATCTTGATTTCGGCGTCGATCTTTTCCTGGAAGTTACGTTCCTCGGGGGACATTTCTTCCAGCGACTTGATGCGCTTGACTCCGGTTTCCACTAGCTGTGCGTACATGGGTTCAGACTCCTGCTGAGGCATGAGTCATTTGTAAGCGATACAAAACGCAACGTCAAACGCTTTTGCATGTATCAAATAAGATTTGTGTATCGCTTTTCGCCCAAGCAACCACTCCGCAGCCTGGGTCCAGCGCAAGGCTGCACAGCGCCACGGCGCTGTGACAGGCAAAAAAAAGCCCCGGACTGTGCCGGGGCCTGGACAGGCAGCCGAATGGATCAGCTGGCCAAGCGTTTGTCGAACACGTGACAAGCCTTGCCTTCTGAACGCTTCAACGCGCCGCAGGGTTGCAGGCGTACCTGGGTGCTGATGCCGATGTAGGTCTTGATCTGTTTGCTCAACTCGCCGATCACCAGCTTGCGCTGGCCTTCATCGAGGTGCTGGCACTCGGCACGCAACTCCACGTGCACCTCAACGCTATCCAGGTTTCCATTACGATACAGGTGTATCTCATAGAGCTCGGAAAGCTGTTTTATTTTTAGTACCTGTTCCTCGATCTGGGTTGGGAACACGTTGACCCCGCGAATGATCAGCATATCGTCGCTGCGCCCCGTGATCTTGCCAATGCGCCGCATCGGTCGCGCGGTGCCGGGCAGCAGGCGGGTAAGGTCGCGGGTGCGGTAGCGCACCATCGGCAGCGCCTCTTTGCTCAGGGACGTGAACACCAGCTCGCCGAGCTGGCCGTCTGGCAGCACTTGGCCGCTGACCGGGTCGATGATCTCAGGGTAGAAATGGTCCTCCCAGATAGTCGGGCCGTCCTTGGTCTCTATGCACTCCATTGCCACCCCGGGCCCCATGATTTCCGAAAGGCCATAGATATCGAGGGCATTGATGCCCAGGCGCTGCTCGATCGAACGGCGTAGCTCGTCGGTCCACGGCTCGGCGCCAAAAATTCCCAGGCGCAGCTTGAGGTCGTGCGGGTCGATGCCCTGCCGCTCGATTTCATCGGCCAGGTTGAGCATGTAGGACGGCGTAACCATGATGATGTCGGGCTGGAAGTCGCGAATCAGTTGTACCTGTTTCTCGGTCTGGCCACCGGACATGGGAATCACCGTGCAGCCCAGGCGTTCGGCGCCGTAGTGCGCGCCGAGCCCGCCGGTGAACAGGCCGTAGCCATAGGAAACGTGCACCTTGTCACCCTTGCGACCGCCGGCCGCACGGATGGAGCGGGCGACCACGTTGGCCCAGGTGTCGATGTCGTTCTGGGTGTAGCCAACGACGGTCGGCTTGCCGGTGGTGCCGCTGGAGGCGTGCAGGCGGACTACTTCCTGCTGCGGCACGGCAAACATGCCGTAGGGGTAGTTGTCGCGCAGGTCGTTCTTGCCGGTGAAGGGGAACCTGGCGAGATCATCGAGACTGTGGAGGTCATCGGGGTGCGCACCGCACTCGGCGAAGCGTTGACGGTACAGCGGTACGTTGTCGTAGGCATGCTTCAGGCTCCAGCGCAGACGCTCCAGCTGGTGCTGGCGCAGGGCGTCGACGCTGGCAGTTTCCATCGGGTCCAGCAGGGCACGATCGGCATCATGGTACATGTTCATGGCTTCACTCGAATTGTTCTTGTACGCCGCGCAAGCCCCATTGCGGGCCGCGCGGTGAGTGTCATGGAGGCAGCATATACGGCTGCGTTCAGTTCGGTAACAAGCGGATGGTCGGAACCACTCAGAGGCGCTCGATGACCATGGCAATGCCCTGGCCAACGCCGATGCACATGGTGCAAAGGGCATAGCGGCCGCCGATCTCTTCCAGTTCGTGCAGCGCCGTGGTCACCAGCCGGGCACCGCTCATCCCCAGTGGGTGGCCGAGGGCGATGGCGCCGCCGTTGCGGTTGACCCGCGTATCGTCATCAGCCAACCCCAGCTCACGCAACACGGCCAGGCCCTGGGCAGCAAAGGCTTCGTTGAGCTCGATGACGTCCAGGTCAGCCAACGACAAGCCGGTCAGCTCCAGCACCTTGCGCGTTGCCGGTACTGGGCCGATGCCCATCAATCGCGGTTCGACACCGGCCACCGCCATGCCGACGATGCGGCCGCGCGCCTTCAGGCCATGGCGGCCGGCCGCGGCACTGCTGGCCAACAACAACGCGCAGGCACCATCGTTCACCCCCGAGGCATTGCCCGCTGTAACACTGCCGCCCTCGCGAAACGGGGTACCCAGCCTGGCCAACTGCTCCAGGGTCGTGTCGCCGCGCGGGTGTTCGTCATGCTCGACCACTTTCGCCGGGCCTTTACGCTGGGGAATCTCGACCGGCACGATCTCCCGCGCCAGGCGGCCGCGGGCCTGGGCTGCAGCAGCCTTGTGCTGGCTGCGCAGGGCAAAAGCATCCTGGTCTGCACGGGAGATAGCGAACTGCTCGGCGACGTTTTCGGCTGTTTCCGGCATCGAGTCGGTGCCGTAGGCGGCCTTCATCAGCGGATTGACGAAACGCCAACCGATGGTGGTATCGAACAGCTCCGCGGCGCGGCCAAATGCTTGCTCGGCCTTGCCCATCACGAACGGCGCGCGCGACATTGATTCCACGCCGCCGGCCAGCATCAGCCCAGCCTCACCACAGCGCAAGGCGCGGGCCGCATTGCCGATTGCATCCAGGCCCGAGCCGCACAACCGGTTGATGGTAGTGCCCGGCACTTGATGCGGCAGCCCGGCAAGCAGGCTGGCCATGTGCGCCACGTTGCGGTTATCTTCACCAGCCTGGTTGGCGCAGCCGAAAATGACGTCATCGACGGCTTTCCAGTCCAGTTCCGGGTGGCGCTGCAACAGCGCCCTGAGCGGGATGGCGGCCAGGTCATCGGCACGCACGCCACTCAAGGCCCCAGCATAACGGCCAATCGGCGTGCGTACAGCGTCGATGATCAACGCATCGGCCAGGGTGTGTTCAGTCATCTTGCGTCTCCTGCGCCAGCACGGTGCCGCGCACTTTGTAGGATTTGCCATGGAACATCGCCACCAGCTCACCTCGCTGGTTGTCGATGCGCACGTCGTACAAGCCAGTTCGGCCTTTACGGCTGACCTCGCTGGCGTAGGCGGTAAGCACGTCGTCGCGCAACGCCGGCGCCAGGTAGTCGATGCTGCAACCCAGCGCCACGGTGGCCTGGTCGTAGCTGTTGCAGGCGAAGGCGAAGGCCGAGTCGGCCAAGGCGAACATGAAACCGCCATGGCAGGTGCCGTGGCCCTGGATCATGTCGCCGCGTACCGGCATGCGCAGGGTTGCCCGGCCTGGCCCGGCATCCAGCAGGGTGATGCCCAGGCCCTGGGTAGCCTGATCGCGGGCGTACATGGCGTCGGCACAAGCTTGTGCCAGTTGCACGTCAGTCATGCAGGGTGCCTCCTTTGGCTTCGCAGCGGCGTAACAGCAGGGAAGGGCGATAGCGGTTTTCACCGTAGCTGCGCTGCAGGTTGTCGAGCACGGCCAGGGTGTGGGCAAGGCCGATGTCTGCGGCCCAGGCCAGCGGGCCGCGGGGGTAATTGACACCGGCACGCATGGCCAGGTCGATGTCGGCAGCGCTGCCGACACCCTGCAGCACCGCATCGGCGGCTTCGTTGGCGAGCATGGCCACGGTGCGCAGTACCACCAGGCCGGGCAGGTCGGCGACGCCGGTCACCTTCAGGCCGGCACGCTGCAGCAGGGCTACGGCTTGGTCGCGGGCGCTGCTAGTGGTATCGGCGGACCAGCTGATGGCGAGGCGGGTGGCGCTGCTGTAATCCAGCGCCAGGTCGAGCAGCACCAGGTTGCGCAGGCCGTCTTCGCGGGCGCGCTGGCTGGCCAGGCGGCCATCGGACAGGGCCAGGGTGGCATCGCCCACCTGGATCAGGCCAGTGCCGGCACGCTGGGCCACGGCAATGCCGCTATGGCGCAGGCGCTCGACCAGCGGCTGCATCACCCCGAGGCTACCCTCGATGACACAGGCCGCAACGCTGGCATTGCTGGTCAGCTCGGCTGGCTGGGGGCGTTCGGCACCCTCGGCATAGCTATAGAAGCCTTGGCCGGCTTTGCGACCAAGGCGGCCAGCGTCTACCAGTTCTTTCTGCACCAGCGAAGGCTGGAAGCGGAAATCGCCATAGAACGCCTCGAATACCGAACAGGTGACGGCATAGTTGACGTCGTGGCCGATCAGGTCGGTGAGTTCGAACGCGCCCATGCGAAAACCACCTGCGTCACGCAACAGCGCATCGAGGCTGGCACAATCCGCAGCGCCTTCTTGCAATAGCCGCAGGCTTTCGGCATAGAACGGCCGCGCCACCCGGTTGACGATGAAGCCAGGGGTAGAGCGCGTGTGCACTGGCTGCTTGCCCCAAGCCTGGGCGGTCGCATAGATGCGGGCGGCCACCTCAGGGTCGGTTGCCAGGCCGGACACTACCTCGACCAGCGCCATCAACGGTGCTGGGTTGAAGAAGTGCATGCCAACCACCTGCTGCGGGCGCTTCAGGCCGGCAGCGAGGCTGGTGATGGACAGCGACGACGTATTGCTGGCGAGGATGCAATCGGCGGCGCACAGGGTTTCAAGCTGACTGAACAGTGCCTGCTTGACCTGCAGGTGCTCGACAATCGCTTCGATCACCAGGCCGGCGTCAGCCAGCGCCTCAAGGCTATCGACTGGGCATAGCCGGGCGCTGATGACTTCGCGCTCATTGGCTGACAGCTTGCCTTTTTCTACCAGCCGACCCAATTGCCGATCAATGCCTGCCATGGCTTGGGCGGCAGCGCCCGGCCGGTTGTCGTAGAGCTTTACCGGGTGGCCGGCCTGGGCCGCGACCTGTGCGATGCCGGCCCCCATGGCGCCGGCACCGATCACCGCCACCAGCGCATTGCTTGCGAGTGCTTCCATGTTCAGTGCCCCTTGAAAGCCGGCGTGCGTTTGTCCATGAAGGCGCTCACGCCTTCGCGGTAGTCCTCACTACGCCCGGCCAGGCGCTGCAGGTCGCGCTCCAGTTCAAGCTGCTCATCGAAGCCGTTGTCGAAACTGGCGTTGAGACCGCGCTTGATCAGCGCCAGGCCGTAGGTAGGCTGGGTCGCAAGCTGGCGGGCGAGGGTGAGGGCTTCGTCACGCAATGCGGCGTCGTCTACCACACGATGGATCAACCCCCACTGCTGCGCCTGTTCGGCGCCAAGACGCTCGCCCAGCATGGCCAGGGCTTTGGCCCGCGCCATGCCGACCAGGCGCGGGAGCAACCAGGTACCGCCGGAGTCCGGCACCAGGCCGATCTTGCAGAAGGCCTGGATGAAGCTGGCAGAACGGGCGGCCAATACCAGATCACAGGCCAGAGGGATATTGGCGCCTGCGCCAGCAGCCACGCCGTTGACCGCACAGATCACCGGCAGCGGCAGGTCACGCAGGGTGCGCACCAGCGGGTTGTAGAACTTGTCGATCGACTCGCCGAGGTCTGGCATTTCGGCGCCCGGTGCGACGTTGCGGTCTGATAGATCCTGGCCAGCACAGAAACCGCGGCCTTCGGCTGTCAGTAACAGCACGCGCGCTTCACTGCTCTGGCGTACTTGCTTTAGCGCCTCACGCACCTCCTGGTGCATGGCGGTGTTGAAGCTGTTCAGTTGCTCGGGGCGGTTCAGTGAAAGGAAGGCAACGCCGTCGTCGATGGAAAACAGGATGTGCTGGAAAGTCATGACAGACTCGCTCCGTCAGTCGAGGGGTTGATGATCAGCGGCCCTGGAAGCGGGCCTGGCGTTTTTCCTGAAAGGCCTGGATGCCTTCATCGCGGTCGGCAGTGCCGGCCAGCAGGGTGAAGGCATGGCGTTCAAAGCGCAGGCCGCTGGCCAGGTCGGTATCACCGGCCTTGAGCACAGCCTCCTTGGCCAGGCGCACGGCCAGTGGCGCCTTGGCGGCAACGCAGCGGGCAACCTGCAAGGCGCGCTCCACGGTGAATTCGGGCTGGGTGACTTCACTGACCATCCCGGCCTGTTGAGCGTGGCGGGCGGTTATCGCTTCGCCGGTCAGCACCATCTGCATTGCCAGGGGCTTGCCTACCGCCCGCAACAGGCGCTGTGTGCCCCCGGCGCCAGGGATGATGCCGAGGTTGATCTCCGGCTGACCGAAACGGGCGTCTGTGCCGGCAATAACGATGTCGGCGCACATCACGAGCTCGCAACCGCCACCCAGGGCATAACCGTTGACGGCAGCAACCAGCGGCTTGGCGAAGGCAGCGATGCTTTGCCAGTGGCCTACGCGGGGGTCATTGAGGATCCCGACCAGATCTCGCTCGGCCATCTCGCGGATATCGGCGCCGGCAGCGAACGCCTTCGTGCTACCGGTAATAACGACGGCGCCAATCTGCTCGTCGTGCTCGGCGACCTTCAGCGCAGCGGCCAGCGCTTCCAGAAGCTCGGTACACAGAGCGTTCAACGCCTCGGGCCGCTGCAGGGTGATGAGCTGTACGCCGAATTCAGGCGCCTGCACGTCGAGATATCGGGGCATAACGGGTTCCTCTGGCTGCACGCACGGCACGTCGTGATGCCGGCATTTCTTGGAGTTTTTTTGCAGAGGCGTGATCGGGAGCACGCTCAGGTGCAATGAGTATATGCACCATACGATACGGATACGCAACGTTGAAATTTGTTTTCCGTATCTGTTCATGTAGGGTCTGGCGTCTAATCTAGTCACTCATTCCTGCCATTTCTACGGGCTTTCATTGCATCATCGAAGCACTTGGCGGCATTTACTAGCCCATATCCATATTTTCCTGACATGATACAAAACCTGTAATTGACTTGCCGATATGTTGAGATACAAGATCAAGTTACACATCAAATCACTTGAGGAGCTTTTGGCATGCCTTGCTATCGCCTGGACGGGCTGACGCCTGTGGTCCACCCAACAGCCTATGTGCACCCCAGTGCGGTACTGATCGGTGACGTCATCGTCGGCCCCGGTTGCTACATCGGCCCGCTGGCGTCGCTCAGGGGCGACTTCGGCCGTATCGTGCTGGAGGAGGGCGCCAACGTGCAGGACACTTGCGTGATGCATGGATTCCCGGGTGGCGACACCGTGGTAGAGCGCAACGGCCACGTCGGCCATGGCGCTGTGCTGCATGGCTGTCGTGTGGGGGAAGACGCGTTGATCGGCATGAACGCGGTGGTGATGGATGGTGCGCATATCGCGCCACGCTGCATTGTCGCGGCCACGGCCTTCGTCAAAGCCGGCTTTGAATGTGCAGCGCAAAGCTTGGTAATGGGTTCACCCGCGCAGGTCAAACGCCCGCTGACTGATCAGGAGCTCGCCTGGAAACAGCGCGGGACGGCGGAGTACCAGTATTTGGCGCAGCGCTGCATGCACAGCATGGTCGAATGCCCGCCACTGAGCGAGGCCGAGCCAGGGCGGCCACGCATGGAAGACACTGGAGTACGCCCCAAAAGCCAGGCAAGCGCATGAGCCTGGCCGCGACACGCAATGGCCAGGCGGCCCGCCGCGCAGGTATAGTCGGCACTTTATCCGCGCACAGTTCGCCCATGAGCAATCTTGCCCCACTGAATACGCTGATCACCCGCTTCCAGGAGCAGACGCCGATCCGCGCCAGCTCCCTGATCATCACGCTGTACGGCGATGCCATCGAACCTCACGGCGGGACTGTCTGGCTGGGAAGCCTGATCAACCTGCTGGAGCCAATCGGCATCAATGAACGCCTCATCCGCACGTCGATTTTCCGGCTGACCAAGGAAGGCTGGTTGACCGCTGAAAAGGTTGGCCGGCGCAGCTACTACAGCCTGACGGGGACGGGGCGCCGGCGCTTTGAGAAAGCGTTCAAACGCGTCTACAGCGCAAGCCAGCCAGCTTGGGACGGCGCCTGGACCCTGGTGCTGCTGTCGCAACTCGATGCGGGCAAACGCAAGGCCGTGCGCGAAGAACTGGAATGGCAGGGCTTCGGGGCGATGGCACCGAACCTGCTCGGCAGCCCGCGCGCCGATCGCGGTGACCTCGCCACCACTCTGCGCGAACTGGAAGCCGACGACGACAGCATCGTCTTCGAAACCCACACCCAGGAAGTCCTGGCATCCAAGGCCATGCGTGCACAGGTAAGGGAAAGTTGGCGCATCGACGAACTGGGGCAGCAGTACAGCGAATTCATCCAGCTGTTCCGGCCGTTATGGCAAAGCCTGAAGGAGCAGGATGAGCTGGGGCCACAGGATTGCTTCCTGGCGCGCACGCTGCTGATCCACGAGTACCGCAGGCTGCTGCTCCGTGACCCACAACTGCCTGACGAACTGCTGCCCGGTGATTGGGAGGGAAGGGCGGCGCGCCAATTGTGCCGCAACCTCTATCGCTTGGTGTTTGCCAAGGCCGAGGCATGGCTGAATGCCGCGCTGGAGACAGCGGATGGGCCGTTGCCGGATGTTAACGAGAGTTTTTACAAGCGGTTTGGCGGGCTCGTATGACAGGAATTTAGACAGTAGCGCACCTGAAGTTCTTCCGGGCGAAGACTTTTCGGGTTTGGCGTCCAGGGTGCTCTGCGTCTCGCGATCAGTGATTCATAGTGAATGGGTCAATTTGAATCACTGCTGACGTAATGGCCAAGCGGGAAGAAGCTCGTCCTCTGGAGACCTTTCTGATTGGCTGTATCTTACTGAATTTAAAGGATTTAATTTGTCTTGAGTTGAACAGTCAAGTTGGCATTCGTGTTGCTATCGAGGTTTTGGGAAGCAGTGAACCGTTCCCGAAATACTGATTACGGTCGGCATACACCTAGAGAAGGAAACTTCGCACGACTGAACAACTCCAGCAAAGTTCAGGCGTTCGGACGATACCACGTCAGTCCTGCACTCGACCTAAGGGTGGGCATCGCGCATTAGTGGATCGGCGCGGTCGATGTCGATGTCGATGGGAATCAAGCTACTGGTCGAGCCACCGAGACCAAATTTACTGCTGGGGTAGGCTATCAGCTGGATCCGCGGCTGCATCTTATGGCGCTTTATGGAAGGGATATAAACGTCAGTGGCGGCTTCAAGGAGCAGAACCGAATAAACTTGCGTGTAGCCGTCGCTTTCTGATTGAGCGCTTTAGCGCATGGCTGTAAAGAAATGTAACTACACTAAATGACTATTTAGCGTAGTTATCCCTTGCGTTCATATTATAAGGGCAGGGTAGCTCATCTATTTAGCTAGGGGTAGCTCATGCGTTATCGCTAACGTCCACGTTTGCACGCTAGCGTTCAAGACTGAGCTACCTCCGGCGGCAGTTACCATCAAGGAGCACCATTTAATGACTCACTTTCAAGGCTGGATGCTAGAAAGCGCCCATAACTACCTCAAGGCCGCTGAGCTTCTAGACGCCCAAAACCTCCCGCATGTCGCCCTGGGCAATGGAGCGATCGGTATGGAAATCCTGCTAAAAAGCTTTATTTTCGTGCCAGATCAGCATGGAGGTGCGTCCGGCGAAACCTATAGCTTGACGTCGAAGCACTCAAAATGGCTCACCATTACCTGCAGTCGATCGGCAAGATCCCATCCAAACAAAAGCGTGACGCTCACGATCTGCTGATACTATTTCACGCGATGCCTGCAGCTATTCGCAAGAGCCTAGCCCTGATTAGCCAGGAACACTCATTCGAGAAGTATCGCGATGTGTTCACCAGTAGCCGGTATCACTAGGAGTCGGCCAGCTGGAAATTTTCTGAGCCAGTATTGATGAGTTTACTGCGGTGAACGTTGGCCAACGTAGGTGGCTACTACAAGGAACGAGGCTCGTAGGATCCATTCGTGCTGAGTTACATCGCTGAGGTTCAAGCTCGATCTGCGACCCAGTGATCGAGGCCAGGGGCCTGGCTTCAAATCTACCCACCCACGGCCCTGGCACCTCCATACAAAACTGCCCATAATCCATATTATGTTAAATGGCATGTGTGAGTAATGGTGCCTGCTGAGTCACCAGCCCCCGAAAACCAGACTTTGTGTGAACTGGCCATACACCCCTAATCCGTCCAGTACCTTCTCAGCTTTACCAGCCTCACCACCCCTGATTGCCCGGTTTGAAAACCATAATCCAGCAGCTAGAGATCCCATCCGAAATTCTACCGTCTAGTTCAGCCAAATTGATCCCCGCGCCTCAAGCGCCCTAAATCTGATTCCGCATCCGTCAACATGCTTCGGTGTCTACAATTTACATCCATGCGCTGGCACTCCACGGCCAAGTTCTGGCTTCTATGCAGCTTGGGCCAGGCTGCCAGATTAGAACGCCTGCAGGCAGCCACAGCCGGTGATCCGACCACGCTGCGTGCCTATAATGACGTCCGCGCACGGCTCGGTACCCTTGATCCCGCACTGGAAGCATTCCAAACCTGGCGCCTGGGCATCGACTTCCTGACCAAGCAGTGCCAACGGCCGGAGTTCACCCCGAGGCACTACAAGATCGTGTGCCCAGTGCTCGAGACGATAATGAGATCGGTGCGCTAAAGCCTAGAGATTTCGAGGTTCGTCAAGGGATAGCCCGGACGACTTTCACACCGGTACAACTGGCTGATCTGATGTCAATAGCCACGTCATTGCCCCAGAAGGATAATCAGTGGCAGCCATGGCTCCTCGTCGCGGCCGTGGCCATCTACTCTGACGCTCCACTGCGTGCGTTGGGGTCAACATCGGCCCTTAAATTGAGGTTTTCAAGCTTCAAAGCCGACGAGGCCAGCTCTCCAGAGGCAGGCTCAAGTCAGATTTCCCCAGCATGGTTCGAAAGCCCTCACTACCCTCGCCTGCGCTATCCGCTGGCTTCTGAGTTCGCTGCCTATTTCCGCCGTCATGCCAAGTTCAGGCACAGCCAGAATTCGGATCTTTCCACGCAAAGCCTGCTGCTGCCTTTGATGGATGGTAGTGCTGGTTACGCGAGCCATACCATGATCGATCTATTCAGAAGGTTCACGACCACCATTTTGACGCGACTGCAGCAAAGTCCGTTGGCTGAGAAGGCCCACTGGCGCGACTGCGGTCATCGGCACGGCTGTCGTGAACCAAGCCCCGACTGAGTCGGGGTCTTGGCCCTGCGGGCTTCCATCCCCGTGCCTACGGCCAAAGGCCTACGCGTTGCGCTTGCAACTGCCCTCCCCGGCATTAATGGCAGCTTCGGGCATCGCGTTTCGTTGGCGGCGACCGGACTAATAACTCACGCGGCTATCAGCAAAATTTCCCGCGCCTCGGTCGCATGCTGAAGCAGCCCAGGATGTTTCACTTCAAGCTCAATGAGATCAGCTTGGTAGGTCAGAGACGGCGTCATCTTGGTTCCGTCCTGCAGGAAACGAGTCAGACCAGCGAATTGCTCATGAGTGATCGTTGACGCAACACTGCGATCGTTGGACAAAGCCTTTACCCGAGAAGCGTTGAGGTTGGCGATGTCGGTAGCAAGCTCCGTCAGGCTTTGTCGGGCGTACTTGTGAGAACCAGCCTTCAACTGAACGTGGGACATCATCAAACCAAGGTTTACTAATCGGTTTTGCAGCAGTGAAACCTGGTCAAAGAATGCAACGTTGCTGGTGGCCATCCGCGAATGCCGTTCCAGGAGAAGCCTGGTGAACTCATACTGCTCATTGAAAGATCCAATCAATATCCTGAGCTGCTGAGCATCGCCTTCTTCGCAGAACTGTATTGCGGTGCGTAGTAGGCCTCGAAAGCGAGCTTCATCAGCGAGTAGGTACCGTTCGTGAGCCTCGCTCACCAGCAGCCAGGTCTCTGCGATCGTTTTTGATTGTTTCTCCATTTCCCGGCTAATTTTGTCGAGTTTTTTGCACACAATGACAAACCCCACGGTAGTCACCGCGAGGTTGAGCCCACTCATTACGAGATTGGCCGACTGTAGTCCCTGGAGCACATTCATGCTCTGCTGCACTTGATCCATGCCAGTTTGAAGCGACCCCAGGCCACTGGATAGAGTGGATTGCAGGTTCTTTAGGCTCTCTTGGACATGCCCCGAGTCGCCCGGAAAAAGGAGGTGCCCGACGATCTGGCCAGCCTTCTCGGTTCCCTTTGAGTGTCGGACTACGCCACCCCAAAGCGTGTAATCTCCGCTATGCAGTTTGGCCAGGACATCTGGGATATCAGGCAAGGAGCGTACAAGCGCGTCAACGTTTACAAACATGCTTTCAGTTTCTCCGTGTAGGCCTCGAAGTCTTGGTCGTAACGTGCGCGCCGCAGCTTGGCGATTTGCAGAGCGGCAGGAATGGTGATCCGGAACGCCGGCGACGAAGCCTGGTAAATCGCGAGTCCTGCGGCACCGATAGCAAGTGGAGCTGCAACCATTGAGAGCACCCGGCCTCCCAATGCGCTGGCAATGCCCGCCCCGCCACCAGTAGTAGCCACACCGCCCAGGCTACCGGCAGACAACATCAGCATTTTCACCATTTCATTGATGTAGCCAGCGAGATTGCCGCCGCTCAGATAGTCCTTGAGCGCTTCGTCTCCCATGTATTTGTCCATGGCCTGGCGGATGATGATTTCCTCAATAGCGAAGATGTCATCTTGCGCGGAGGGTTTTCCGTCCAGTTTTTTGGCGACATCCGTCGCGACCTCGAGGTAGTCGATGCTCTCCGATTTGATTGCGGAAACAATGGTGTTGCTTCCGAAAGCACAAATTTCCTTTTCAAGCAGGCCCGAAATAGATTGCAAACGGCCCTGCACCTTCCGGGTCGTGATCGTTGCCTTCACGACGCTGTCGAGGGCAATCCTGCCCTTGCCATTGTCGGTGATCAGGTCGGCCAAGACTTCCAGATCCGCTGATGCGGCACGCGATAAGAGATCGGATATCGACCGGTCTCTCGGAACAACTGACTCCATGTATCCCCCTGTAAGCATTCCTAAAGTAGCCGATCATCAATGCAATGATTGCCTATGGCCAGTACGGGCGTACTGATTTTAGCCACAAGACCCACGCGTGTCTTCCCGCTGGAGAGTCAGTCTGGCGCTCACTCAAGAAGTAATGCAGAGCAGACGCCACCCACGCTGGGAGAGATCGCACCAGTTGGTGATGGAGACCGGGCCCGTGATGTCGTGAATGCCGAGAACCGGGCGTAAGCGTCCGGCCATGTCAGATTGCCCTCTCTAGCGAAAGTCAGCTTCCGACCGCGCGATAGACTGTGTACCATTGACTGAGGCTTATGCTGCCTGCCGCTCGCACCGTTAAGGAAAGGTGAAAGCATATTTGCTCCAACCCATTCGTATCTCTCTTGATAGTCGGGGTTTGGCAACGCGAGCACCAAGACGCTTCGACTCCAGGAGAAATCATGTCGACAATCGAAAACGCTAAGCGCATGGCCAAATCTCTGCGCACCTCGCTTGAAGCTCGCGATCATGAGGTAACCCATTCGGTTGCTCTTGAAATGGTGGCTCAGCAGCTGGGCTACAAAGATTGGAATACCGCCTCAGCAGCGCTCCCTCACGATCTGACCGGCGCTGAAATCAAGTTGGAGAAAGCTATTCCGATACTGCGTATGTTCGATGAAGCGAAGGCGAGGGAGTTTTATCTTGATTTCCTAGGCTTCAGTGTCGAATTCGAGCATCGTTTCGAAGTGGATCTTCCCCTTTATCTAGGGCTTAGCCGGGACGGAGTGCAAGTCCACCTTTCTGAGCATCATGGCGACGCAAGTCCAGGAACGACCATTTTTGTTCCCATGCAGAACATTGAGCTGTTTCGGGACGAGTTGATCACCAAACGCTACGGCTTCGGTCGACCCGACATCGTGGAGCAGGAATGGGGAAAGCTTCTGGAGGTATACGATCCTTTTGGTAACCGTATCCGTTTCTGCCAAAGCTGATTTGAATGGTTCCAAGAGTTAGCTTCCGTTCTTAAAAACAACGAGGCGCCTGTTCAGCTACATGAGATTGAACAGGCGTCCTTGTAGGTAATCACTTGACCTCGGTTAGCTAGGCTGGCGTCCATTGATGCGGCAGCAGTTGTTCGATCTCACTGGCCTTCTGCGTCGGCAACCGCGTCAGTACATCTTTGAGGTACGCGTACGGATCATGGCCATTCATGCGCGCCGACTGGATCAAGCTCATGATCGCTGCCGCTCGTTTGCCACTGCGCAGTGAACCTGCGAAGAGCCAGTTCGACCTACCGAGCGCCCACGGCCTGATCTGGTTCTCCACCGCATTGTTGTCGATGGGCACGGCACCGTGATCCAGGTAGCGCGTCAGCGCTACCCAGCGTTTTAGGCTGTAATCCAGTGCCTTGGCTGTAGCCGAGCCCTCGGGTACAAGCGCACGCTGAGCCAGCATCCACTCGTGCAATTTTTCAGCGACGGGCACCGCTACTTCCTGGCGTAATCGCCAGCGACCTTCATCGCTCATGTTCCTGGCCTGCCGTTCGACCTCGTACAGCCCACCGATCGAGTGCAGCGCCTGTTCTGCCAACTGGCTTTTGTTCGCCACATGCAGGTCAAAAAACTTGCGCCGGGCATGGGCCATGCAGCCGATTTCGGTGATGCCTTGCTCGAAGCCGGCCTTGTAGCCCGCGAAGTCATCGCACACCAGCTTGCCGTTCCAGGCGCCCAGGAAGTTGCGCGCATGTTCGCCAGCACGGCTGGGGCTGAAGTCGTAGACCACGGCCTTCAGTGACGAGAACAGTGTCGTGCAGTAGGCCCAGACGTACGCACGGTGCGTTTTCTTTTCACCTGGTGCCAGCATCTGCACCGGTGTTTCATCGGCATGGACGACGCGCTGGGCCAGCACTGCTTCGCGCAGTGCATCTACCAGCGGTTGCAGTTGTACGCCGGTTTGGCCGACCCACTGAGCCAGCGTCGAGCGTGGGATCGCTAGGCCGGCACGGCCGAAGATCTTTTCCTGCCGGTACAGCGGAAGATGATCAGCAAAGTTGGCCACCATTACGTGGGCCAGCAAGCCGGCAGTTGGGATGCCCTTGTCGATCACCTGGGCCGGCACGGGTGCCTGGGTCAGTGTTGCGCACTGCCGGCAGACCCACTTTCCACGCACATGTTGCTCAACCGTGAACACGCCCGGCGTGTAATCCAGCTTCTCGCTGACATCTTCGCCGATGCGCTGAAGTTGGCAGCCGCAGGTGCATTCGGTGCTTTCCGGTTCGTGGCGAATGACGGCACGAGGAAACTGCGGCGGCAACGGTGCGCGCTTGGGTTGCTGGCCTGGTTCGGTCTGTGCGGGTGCAGGATGAAGGGCTTTTAACTCGGCCTCGATGGCTTCAAGGTCGGTATTGAGCAGGTCTTCGAGCAAGCTGCCCTGCGCCGGGCTGATCTGCTCGCTGCGCTTGGCGAACTTGTGGCGTTTGAGGATGGCGATCTCGTGAGTGAGCTGCTCGATGATGGTCTCGTCACGATGGATCTTTCGGCCCATTGTGTCGACCTTCGACAGCAACTGCGCAGCGAGTGCGCGCAGTTGATCGGGAGTCATCTGGTCGAGATTGGGCGAGGAAATCATGCCGTGGATTTTACCAAAGCAGCCCACCTGTCACAGCTAAAACACCCGATTCAGAGCAATGTAATTGTGCCGTTAGCGCCCACCCGCTGCCAGGGCAGGCCCAGCACTAATGCTTGAAGTTGCTCAACATCGAGTTCGATTTCCAGCCCACGGTGAGTGCCAGGCCAATTGAACTTGCCCTGGTTCAACCGCCGCGCAGCAAGCCAGATACCCACGCCGTCGTGCACCAGTACTTTCATCCGATTGGCGCGGCGGTTGGCGAACAGATAAGCGCAGTGCGGCTTCGCCGCACCGAATACGGCGACCACGCGGGCCAGTGCTGTGTCCGTGCCGGCGCGCATGTCCATGGGCTCGGTGGCAAGCCAGATGGCGTCGATACGGATCATTGGGAGAGGCCGCGGATAAAGCGGGCGCAGCCGTCCGGGTCGGAGATCGGCCAGCTCACAGTGACGGTGCGTTGCCCGGAGGAAATATCGATGCGAGCTACATCCTGCCGAGCTGGCATCGCCACAGCGGTCTCAAGCTTCAACGATACAAATGCAGGCAAGGCGGAAGCCTGCCGGTCACGATAGATAGGTATCCACTTCCGAACCAGATTGGCGTTGATGCCGTGCCGCAAGGCCACGCTCGCAATAGACACATCAGGGCTTAGGCATTCCTGTACAACCTGGGCCTTGAAGGGTTTGGGATAAGAGGTGCGCTGACGCATGGTGTTCCTTGAATTGAGGGCGATAGTGTCCACGTATTTTTAGGTGGACACCATCGCTCTTAATCTGGGGATTCTGAAGGTGTGTTCGGCAGACGCTTACGATGGAGCGTTGGATCTCTGAGGTTTTGAAGCAGTAGCACTCTACTCAACACGAGCACCCTACTCTCCTGAGTGTTTGGAATGTTACGATTAGGCCCAAGGGTGAAGGAGCGCCACCCTGGCAAGCAATTTCAGCCGTTTGACTGCCTTGCAATGCACCGGATCCCTTTTAGCTCGCAGCCTCGCTCGGCAGAGCCCACCGAAATACGAATTGCGGGCCGTTATTAGGCCCCCGCTCGCAACCAGCCTTTTGGCCATAACCAGGTGATGACTGACTCATTTCCCCAAGCGTTCGAATCACGGTATGCCCTCGCTAGAAGGGAAATGTCTTATAAGAATGGTGAAAGGCATCCATGCTTCAAAGACAGCATCCAGGTCAGGCTTCGGCAGTAAATAACAGCGTTAGATGGAGCGTCGGTGTGCGCTCTGGCAGAGGTTTCAGCGCTAGGCACGCGCTTGTGTGCTTCATTTCTACAACGAATCAGCACCGAAAACCACTCATCCAAAGCAAAAAACACCCCTACGTAGCAACCCAAACGGCCACGGTCGGCATGCGAGACCGCTGGGTCGATAGCTTCAGATTTAGGTAGGTAACACCTGCTTTCCTGCATCAGTAGACAGCCGCATGGCATCGACCACGCTGGCGCAGGCAATCAGCGCAACACCGATCAGCGCCCAGTGGAAGTCACTGACAGTGATACCGCCGTCAGCGTCGCGCACCATCATCGACACCCTCAAAAGCAACGCCACCACAGCCACGCCCAACGCCATCGCCAGTTGGAAGAACATGCTGAACAGCGTCGACGCCTCGCCCATTTGCTGTTTGGGCACCTCGGAAAAGCCGACAGCATTGTACGTAGTGAACTGCATCGAGCGTGACAGCCCACCAATGAACAGCACCAGCGCCATCCAGTACCAAGGCATACCCTGCTGCAGGCCCAGGCATGCCAGAATGGAGCCGATACCAATAAGACCATTTACCAGCAGCACTCGGCGGAAACCATAGCGGCATAGTAAGACGGTGGTAAATGGCTTCATCGCCAGGTTTCCAGCGAAGATCGCCAGTACCAGCAGACCGGTATCTACGGGTGACAAGCCAAATCCGATTTGTAGCATCAGCGGGATCAGAAACGGCAAAGCACTGATCGAGAGGCGGAACAGCGTTCCCCCGACAATACTGGACCTGAGTGTGGCGATACCTAGCGTCGCCAGTGGCAACAATGGCGTTGGGTGGTGCTGGCAATGGCGGATAGACAACCAGGTCAACAGTGCGCCCAGGGTAACCAGCGCCGCCCCGGCCGAAAAGCTGCCACCGGACAGCGACCCGAGCATCTCCAGGCCTATCAGCCACGCTGCACAGGCTGATGCGAGGAAGATGAAGCCCACCAGGTCGAAACTGCGCGCTTCGCCGCAGGGTGCATCGGGGATCAGCCACCATGCAGCCACGATGGCGAGCACGCCGAGCGGAATGTTCAGGTAGAAGATCCAAGGCCAAGACAAGTGTGTGACGATGAGACCGCCTATGGGTGGCCCAAGCACTGGCGCTACCAACCCCGGCCAAGTGATCACCGCGAGCATTTTCACTAGGTGTTTCTTCTCGGTGGCGCGCAGGACCACCAGTCGTCCAACCGGCACCATCAGCGCACCACCAATACCTTGCAGCACCCGCGCGGCGATGAAGGCTTCGAGAGTGGATGCCAGGCCGCATAACCACGACGCGAAGGTAAACAGGCCGATGGCTCCGGCAAATACATTCCGGGCACCGAAACGGTCGGCCACCCAACCGCTAAGCGGAATGAATACCGCCACCGCAAGCAGGTAGGCGGTGATGCCTATGTTCAAACTCACGGGGTTCTCTGCAAAGTCAGCAGCCATACGTGGCAGCGCTGTGGTGATCACGGTGGCGTCGAGGTTTTCCATGAAGAAGGTGATGGCGACCAGCAAGGCAATGCAGGTAGCTTGTCGTGAGGTGTGGGTTGCTTCTTGGATAGCCAAGTTAACAAATCCTTCTGGGTGAAGAGGCATAAGCTGGCTGACCTGATCCCGTAGAAACGGGCGCCGCCGCGAAGCGGATATGGGTGCATGGTACAGGCTACAGTGACGTTTCCTGCAAGCCCGCACCCATAGTTTCAACACTGCAGCTCACAACATGCGCATGGCTGCCCGTAACGCCAGCAGGTAGCTCTCAACGCCAAACCCACAGAGTTGTCCACGCACCACATCTGCAAACACCGAGTGGTGGCGGAACGGCTCTCTGGCATGGATGTTCGACATGTGCACTTCGACCACCGGTGCCTCGAGGATGGCCAACGCATCGCGGATGCCATAGCTGTAGTGCGTCCATGCCCCGGCATTGATCAGCACAGCATCCACCCGATCTTCAAATGCCTGATGGATTCGCTCGCACATGGCGCCTTCGAAGTTGGTCTGGAAGCTCTCGACCCGCGCCCCCAGTTCCTCGCCCAGCGCCTGCAAGGCCTGGTCGATATCGGCCAGCGTCACCGTACCGTGCTTTCCAGCTGTAACTGCTGACCGCTCGATATGATGCTCACCGGGCTCCAGCAGCCAGCGTTTGTCCAATGCATCGAGCAAGGCGACGATGTGCAGGCTGGCCGATGATGATGCGCCGTGGGGCAGCCCCCCATTTGACCTTTCAACGACGTGAAGTCCCTGGCGCCCGCTGGTTTGATCCTGATCAAAGTGCCAGATTGGCCACCGTCTAGGCTAATTACAGCGAGTCATCATTACAGTGCGAGGCAGTCATGGACCGGGAGGGTGCCAGCGTCCGCTTGCTCCAGAAATTGCCCGGCCTGGGCATTCAGCAATTCGTGCGCCTGGCCCTTTGCAGCCAGCCATGCAGCGAGGCAATGGCTGGCCATGCAGTTACGTGACCCTACCTGGCGTGGCCGGGCAATTTATCGTCAGCACCCAGAGTGCGCAGCCCCTGGGCCGGACGGGGGAGCTGTTCGACTATTCCGGGCCGCTTGGCAGCGCTTGGCCGCTGCCCCTGCAAAGTACAAAGTTGCTGGCCATCAGTCGCGCCGACGGCTTGCTGCCCTTGTTGGGTGCGCTGGATGAGATTCGCTGCTGGCTGCCCTGGGTACAATTGCAACTGTCACATGACGGCATTGCGGCCGAATTGCTGCCAGACGATTGTCGAACCTGGCTGTCGGCACTGTCGCCAATGCCGCGTGACTACAGCAGTGGTTGGTGGCAAACCAGGCACTTGCTGACCACTTTCCGCCCGGACACGGTGTACTGTTGCGCGCCGCCACAGGTGGCGCGCCAGATAGCTCAACTGTGCGGGCAAACAGGCGTAGCACCGCAGCGCATCTGGATACGCACGGATGATCGTGTCCCGGGAAGTGGTGTAACTCATCATGGCTCTTGCCATTGAGTTCGCCGTTTAGTTGATCACAGCTGACAGCTTGGCTTGTGGATTATCGCTGACCGCTTCGAAGGCCTCCAACTGCATG
>NZ_QJRL01000015.1 GCF_003205205.1 Pseudomonas sp. LB-090624 | reverse complement strand
CCAAAGCCTTCGCGCGCAAACCTCACAGGAATAATTGGCCCGAAATAGACGTAGGAGCGAGCGCAGCTCGCGATGCGCCGCGCGGGCGGCGCTCGATCTCATAGGCGCAGACGATCTTATGGCGAACTGGCCGCTATGGGTCGATAACCGTTCACGACAGGCCGCTTTCGACCCATAGCTCCCGATACCCGAACCGATGAGAACTAATGGCTGACTATCGACCGGCCAAGCCACTCAGCGCGTGTCATCTCCCAAATTTCGACGCGCATCAGCCCACAGACAAATTCACCATCTCGTACGCTCACCAAGCGCATACCCTCAGACGCTGAGACCCTGCGGGAGGCGTGGTTGGCGACCGCTTTAGGCACCTGCATGACCGGGCGCGACAATGTCTCGAACCAATACGCGTTGATGATCCTGCATGCTTCACGCATATAGCCTTTCCCCCACCACTGCGGGGCAAGCCAGAAGCCTCTGTTGTTACCAGGCTGTTCAAACAAACTGATGCTGCCAATGGTGCGCTCGGCATTGGTACGCAGGCGGATCATCCAATGCCATTCACGGCCCGCTGCCATGGCCGGCAGGGCGACATCGCGGACATAAGCAAGCGCTCCATCTTCTGGATACGGCCAGGGGACCCGACGATCCAGATAACGGACTACCTCCCATTGGGGAAACAACGCCTGGATGATGGGTGCATCCTGCAATTGGAGTGGCGTGAGAACAAGACGATCGGTGAACAGCGTCGGCAGGCAATCCATGGCATTTGTTCCTGGGCATCCTTGTGGGTGGATTTAGAGGGTCTGCGATGGATTCGTCTGTGTCCAGCGTTCTCTTACGGAGCGATTTTGGCAGCGCTGGAACGGTTATTGCTGCGACCCTGGGAAACAGACCGAGCGGAGTACGCAGCAATGACCCAGGATGACCGCTACTACATGATCTTCAGCGTGGTTGCCGTACTGGCACTGGATTTGGCAGCTACCTTTGTGTTTCTCAATTTCATCGGCTAACCCCGGTTATGGGGAAAGCCCCGCGGCATCGGGGGCACTGGCACTGTCAGTTCTGCGCCAGAAACATGACGCGAAACCTATATAGCCAACCGAGCTAATGGGCGGTTGTGATTGGGCAGTAATATAGGCCTACGAAAACTCAAAAAGGGCAGGTTATGTGGCAATCCTTTGCCGGACTTCGAGGGGGCGTAAGGAGTGTGTCGCGTGAATAGCTCAAGATCGCTTGCACGTGCAATACTGGTGTCGGGGTTCGTCATGTTGTTCATGGCGGGCTGCGCGCATGATCCTGATGTGCGTGGCAGCCATGACAACACCTCTGGCACTACCGCGAAAAGCCCACCCGCGTACCTGGGGTGTGTAAAAAGCGAACTTCCAGGCCATGTGAAAACTTACGAAGTCGAGGGTGAAAACTCGGTCAGGCTGTTCATCGAGAGTACCGACCCTGACCAGGCTGACGGGCTTGTCGATTTACGCAGCACGGGTACCCGCCAACAGTTCTCGGCCTATCAGCGTGATGCGTGGTATGACCATGGCAGGTTGCTGGATGCCGCACTGATGTGCTCAAAAGCATGATGGTCCAGCCTTGAAGCACAAAAAGCCCGCTGTCGAGAGCGGGCTTTTTGTAGGCAGTTGAGTGACAGCCAATTGTGCACCCCGGCACTGGGGTTTTGCATTTGCCGACTTCGCCCGCAATAATCCGCACATTTGGATGGAGAACAGCGGGTGGAAGCGAGAAGCGTTGTTGCCGAAATGTTTATCGGGATGCCGACGCATTTCTGGGTGCTGCCGGTTGCTGGCCTGGTCGCCTTCTATGGCCTGACGTTGTCTGCAAGGTTCCGCAGCCGCGCCACCTTGCTGCAAGCCTCTACGTACCTGTTGCTGGTGGCGCTGGCTGTGTTGCCCAACGGCCTCTATGCCTTGGTTCCGCCAGCGCCCGATCCAGACGTGCTGTTGAATCACGCACCGTTGCCCAACTATGCAGGGCGCTTTTATCTGGATGCGTTCTATGTATTCAGCGGCTGGGCGCTGAGCAAGGTCGTGAAGCTCAAGTTCAGCTAAGGCAAGGCATCTGCCCGGCGTATGGGGGATGTGCCCCATACCGGGTAGATCAGCGCTGTCGGGGATCAGACACCGTCGATGTCGTCGATGCGTGCGGCGACGGTGCGTAACTCGTCCGCAACCCCATCGATTGACTTGATGTGCGCCGTGACGTCGATTTGACGTTGTGAACTTCCGCGGGCCTCCATGAATTTGGCATGGCCGCTCATGGCCTGGCTGAGCTGTTCCAGGTGGTCAGCAGTCTTCACCAGGTCCGACTTGATGCTGTGAAGCGTTTCCATGGTGCTAAAGGCCTTCCTTGATAGTTGCTTCAACGAGGCTGTGAGCATCGCCTCAGGGCAGGTGTGGACGCAACTATTTTGTACAAACCTTCAGCATTGAATAACCCGCAGCGAAGTCATTGGCGATGCCCCCTATCGGCGGGGCTCTGCCCCAGCATTCAAGGGAGCGGGTCAGGGGAAATGTCATTGCCCAGCACAGCGGTAACAGAGTGGCTGCCATCAATCGCCAGCAATCCAACGCTTGGCTTCGCTTGCGTTTTCACTTCGGCTACGGGCATGTTGTCAAGCCCTCTGAACACCGTGACGTCACCCACTGTTGCGAGACTGTCGTTGTTATAAAAAAAGCGCGTCATCTTGGGTTCAATACTCATGCGCGGGATCCTGTGCAGGTCAGTGGTGCTACCACTTTCTCAGGCGCTTCGAGTCTACGCTACTGGCAGAAATATCAGGTGGCCGTGTCACCCAGGCTCAGGCCTCGTCCAGCAGTCGCTCTGGGCTGAAGAAAAACGAGGCGACCATCACCGCGCTGATGACACCCAAGGCATCGGCAAGGAACAGCCGCAGGGCATTGGTATCGCCAGGCACCAGGTGCTTGCCCAACGCAAAGTCCACGCCATGCGGGAACCCGGCAATCAGCAGCAACATGGCGGCCAGCAGGACTGAGAGCAGCTTCATGTAGGTGCTGCCGAATGCCAGGGAAAAGGCCCAGAACACGAAGATGCAGCACACGGCAAGGCCGGTGGCGGTTGCATATTGGGCGAGTAGTTCCAGCCACCACAGCATGGGATTCTCCTGGGAAACGAGCGCGCGGGTCGATGAAGTCACCAGGCTGGCCAGCCAGTGCCTGGAGCTGTTGCTAATCAGAAACAGGGCAGCTTCATTTCGTTCCCAAGGTTGAACCAAATAATGGCTGTTTCAGGGTTGTAGTGAACTCGCCGCAGTGTCGTCAGGTGGTCGTTTTCATGTGAATTGCGCGCAAAGGTTGCAGTAAGACATTGGTGGATTAGAAACTTGGCGCAACCCCCGCTAGAATGCAGCCTGTTCTTGACGGCCAATTGCAAATGTCTATTTTTCGTATCTGGATTGCTTCTGCACTCATTACCAGCCTTGCCGGCTGCGCAACCCCAGGCAAACCTACTGCCAGCAAGCTGACCAAAAAGTCACCCCAGCAGTACGCCGCCTGTGTCCTGCCAAAATGGCAGGCGCTGGCCCCCCAGGCCACGCAAAAGTCGATTGCCCACGGCTATCGGCTGACTGCCTCCAGTGCCGTGGCAAGTGATGATGTGCTGGACGTGGTCGACGCTCGCGAGGGCAGCCGCGCGACGTTCTACAAGGGCAGCTTCCTGTCTGGCGACAAACTGCGCCAGGCTGCCAAGGAATGCCTGGACTGAGGCAGGCGGGGATTGCGTCGCGATCGGGGCGCAGAGCGCCCCGGCGTTTCTATTCAACCGACTCGGCTTTTCATCCTGTGCCTGTACTGCCTTACCCGCAGCCAGGTGCAAGTCTGCTCTAGCAGCAAGGCCCGCACGGGCGACGCCTGCGCCTTGGGCCTGTTGCCTGCGGCCAGCCGGCGCATGTGCAGCTTCACCAGGGCCATGTAGGCCAGGGCAGCCAGCGCCTTGCGTTTCCAGCGAATGGGTTGCAGCCCAGCGCTGGCGGTGGTCTCGCCATTGTGCCAGCGCCGGGGCAGGGCAGGCTCGACAGCCAGTGCCGTGGCCATGCCGGCCATGGCCACGCCGCTCGCGAGCACCTGTTCGACCACCGCCAGGCGGCGAATACCGCCGGTGACCATGACCGGCATCCTGGCGATGGCGGCGATTTCCCGGGCAAACTCCAGGAAGTAGGCTTCGCGCGCCAAGGTGCGGCCATCGCGGGCCTCGCCCTGCATGGCCGGTGCTTCGTAGCTGCCGCCTGAAAGCTCCACCAGGTCCACCGGCAACTCATTCAGCCACAGCACCACCTGGCGCGCATCCGCCGGTTCGAAGCCACCACGCTGAAAGTCTGCCGAATTCAGCTTCACTGCCACGCCAAAACCGGGTGACACCACCTTGCGGACGGCCCTGACCACTTCCAGCAGTAATCGTGCGCGGTTTTCCAGGCTGCCACCCCAGCGGTCCTGGCGCTGGTTGCTCAAGGGCGACAGGAACTGGCTCAGCAGGTAGCCGTGCGCGGCATGGATCTGCACACCACTGAAGCCGGCCTGTTCGGCCAGTGCCGCGGTCTGCGCGAAGCGCTGGATCACGGCTGAGATCTCGACCTCGTTCAGCGCCCTGGGCCGCGGGAACAGCCTGGACAAGCCGCCCATATCGAGGGCAACGGCCGATGGCGCCACGGTGGGCTGGCCAAGGTTGGCCTGCATCTGCCGCCCTGGGTGGTTGATCTGCATCCAGAACTGCGCGCCGTGGGTCCGGCCTATCCGCGCCCAGTCGCGAAAACGCTGCAGCGGTTGGCTGGCGTCGAGCACCACCCCGCCAGGGCCAGTCATGGCACTGGGGTCGACCATCACGTTGCCGGTCAGCAACAGCCCGGCACCGCCTTCGGCCCAGGCCTGGTAAAGGCGCAACAGTTGGTCGGAAGGGGTCTGGTCCGGGGCGGCCAGGTTCTCTTCCATCGCAGCCTTGGCGATGCGGTTGGGGATGATACTGCCATTGGGCAGGTGCAGCGGCTGAAACGGCGTCATGGCGATCTCCGGAAAAGGGCTGCCACGCATTGCGTGGGCCAGGTTCAGGAGAAGGCTAAGCTTGAAGTCAACTTCAAGGTCAATAGGAAAATGAACCGTGGCGCTCATCGTGTGGGCGCTCCGACGGTTGATCACCTGTCCCGTCTGTTCATCTGCTCACACTGTACCTGCGCATCCGTCCGGCTCGGATAGCTGGGCTTGAGTCGTTCCTTGGCTTGATTGTCATAGATGTCGAACCCGCCACAGACGGTAGCGGCGTAATAACGGCTGCCGATGCGGAACGAGTCCTTTTCGATCGGCACAGCGGGAACGATAACGAATCTTGGTTGCATGTTTCGTGCCTCCCCAGGCAGAGATTTAAGTATTAGTCTCACCCTGGGTAGGCATCAAGCAGGCTCATGAATAAATGACGGTCGTCGACAGGCGGGGCCGCTCGGGGGCGCTGGAAAAAACGGGCTGCCAGCGGCCGTCCGTCGCCTGGCTGGGGATTGTCGGCATACCTGACCCACAGTGACAGGAACAACCCATGGCGCGGGTGGTCTGTTTTGACGAGGCGCATTTGCACCCGCCCACATCGGGCTGAGCAGCAGCCCCAAAAGCCCGCCGATCAAGGACTTGGCGGTTGACTAACGTTCAGCCAGGTAAAGTTGGGTAAAAGCGGCCACGGCATATACACGGATCAGTATTGTGGTTTGTACTGTCCTGTTGAAGATGCCATTGATGAACACACTTCCGTCGCAGCCACGTGCTGAACGCGGGGCGTTCTCCAGTTTCGAGGCGTGTCGCAATACTCAGCAGGGCCCCGTGGTCATACTGGCCTCGGGCGCTTCTGCCAAGCATTTCCCACTGCGCGAATTCGCGCATCTGCCCATCATCGCCATGAATGGCTCGGTCGCCATGACCGCCGAACATGGCATCAAGCCGTTCTTCTACGTTTGCACCGACAAGAGCTTCCGCGAACAACAGCCGGCCCTGTTCGCCACTGCCGTGCGCGACAGCGAACGCCTGGCACTGTGGCCCGAGCAGTACGCGGGTATCGATGTGCCAGCAGCCACTGAGTGTTACGCCTTGCACAAGGCCGACACGCCGGGCCTGCTGGACGGTTTGCGCGGCCATGGTGACAGTTGCGTCTGCAACCGCGCACTGTGGAGCAAGCGCAGCCGCTCGATTGCCTTCAGCAAGGACCTGGCCCAGGGTTTCTTCGATGCCCGCACGGTGGCATATGTGGCCTTGCAGCTGGCTTATCACCTGGGCTACGAAGAGGTGTTACTGGTGGGTGTAGACCTTGACCAGAGTGTCGGGCGCTTCTATGAAAACGGCCAGGGTCAAGGCTCGCCCTGCGGGCTTGACCAGCACTGGGACAGCCGGATCCTGCCTTCGCTGACGCTGATGGCCCGCGAGGTAGTCAACGAGCACTTCCATGTCTACAACCTGTCGGCGACCTCGCGCATTCCCGCCGAGTTGATCCCCAAGGTCAACCTGAGCCAGGCGCGACGCATCGCCGGCTGCGCGATGGGTTGAGCAAGAAAGCGGATGCAGGAAAGACTGTGGATGCGTACAGTGGGTTCATCGCAACCTGCGGGAGCCCGCCGATGTCCAGCGCATTCACCTTCATGCAATCACCGGTCGGTACGCTGACCCTGGTGGCCCGCGGCAATTGCCTGGCTGCCGTACTGTGGCAGGAGGAGCGGGAAAACCGCGTGCGCCTGGGCGCGCTGCACCGTGACGACGGGTGCCCGGTACTGCTGGAAACTACTCGCCAACTGAGTGAATACTTCGCCGGCAAGCGCCAGCGTTTCGAGCTGCCACTGGACTTTGCCGGCACCGGCTTCCAGCGCCAGGTGTGGGCCGCGCTGCTGGCGATACCCTTTGGCGAAACCCGTAGCTATGGCGACATCGCCCGGCAGATCGGCAACCCCAGCGCGGTACGTGCGGTGGGCGCTGCCAATGGCCGCAACCCGATCTCGATCATCGCACCCTGCCACCGTGTCATCGGCGCGTCGGGCAGCCTGACCGGCTTTGCCGGTGGCCTGGCGGCCAAGCAGTACCTGCTGGCGCTGGAGGGCCGGCAAAGCCTGGCACTGGACCTGTAAGCCGTCAGCCGAACCCGCTGGCGAGCAGGCAGGCCACGATCGCCAGCGCCGAGCCTGCCATCAGGGTGTATTGCCGGTGGGCCCGCTTGGCATGGGCACTGACTTCGCGCAGGTATTCGCCAGGCGTGGGCGCATCGGGCCGGTGGCGCAAGCCATCGGCCACATCGGCCAGTTGCCCCTGAATGATCAAGCCGACCAGGTAGTAGGTACAGGCATAACTGAGCAACGCCAGAATCAGATAGATCATGCCGGGTGCGGGGCCAGGGGCACGGCCACTGCGCTGGCAGCGGTGGTGTCGAGTATGACCAGCCCTTCATTCTGGTCATCCAGGCTGGCCAGCAACCGGCCCTGGCTGTCCCAGGCCGCCGAGCCGCCCGCGCCAATGAACGTGTCGGCCGGCCCCACGCAGTTGGCCATCAGTACCGGCATGCCCAGCTCGCGCGCCACCTCGGGGTAATGCGCATATCCCTCGTGTATGCCCTTGGCGGTTTTTGCCACGCTGACCAGGTACAGGTCGGCGCCATGTTCATGCGCCGCAGCAGCATGCGCCATGAACATGGATTCGTAGCAGATGGCAGGTGCGATGCGGTGCTGGCCCACGGTCAGCAGCAAGGCTTGGTTACCAGGGGTGAACCAAGGCAACTCATCGTCATGCAGGCGCCGCTTGGTATAGGCCTGCCGCGGCGCGCCGGGGCTGAATATCGGCATGCCGATACGTATGCCGTCGAGTGATGGCAGTGGCAGGCCCACCGCAATGGTGATGCCCAGGCGATCACAGGCTGCCTGCAACGTGTCCAGACGTGTGGACGTGATCGGCAACGCGACCTGGCGCGCGATGCCTGGTTCATAACCGGTCAGCGACAATTCTGGGAACACCACCAGTGCGGCACCCAGTGCTGCTGCCTGCTCGACGCAAGCCAGATGGCGCTGCAGGTTGCCAGGCAAGTCGCCTTTGAGCGACGCCAGTTGTACGGCGCAAAGTTTCATGTGGACCATTCCCTGGTACAGGTTGAAGGGCCGAGCATACTATCGGCACCAACACCTGTTCCAGTGAAGGCTTTTTCAGGAAGCCGCGTGGGCACCGAAGCGTTGGCGGAACCAGTCGTCGAGCATGGCCTTTTCCGCGAACAGCCGGTCGCTGCTGCTGGCAGCACGGCCTGGGCGGCTCAGGTACATCTTGTCGCTGACGCGTTCCTCAGCCTGCTGGTCGGGCTTGCCTGGCTGGCTGAGGGTGTAGCTGAGCTCGATGGTCGGCCAGGTGATCTCGCGCATGAAGCGTACATCGTAGGCCTGGCTGTGCCATGGCTCGAAGCGCCCCGCCAGGTCGATGTCGCGGATCACGATGACCAGTCGTTCGTCGGCGGGGAGATAGCGCTGGCCGAGCTTCTGCAGGTATTGGCCAAGGGTTTTCATGACATGGTCGTCGGCGCCGCGCGCGTATCCGTGGCTGTCGAGGCTGGCATCACGGAATTTTTCCGGGTGGTCGAAACGCACCTCGACCTGCGCGGGCGGGGCAGCTTGTGCCATGCTGTCCAGTGACAGCGCCAGGAGCACGGCACATAGGAGGGCGGTACGCATGATGCACCTCCGGGGCAGATTGCGTGAGCCTTCATTTTACCCCTGCCGTGGTGGTGCCAGCAGAGGAAGATTGTAATGGGACGGTTTCAGCGTCTGATGGCCAACCTGCGTGGAAGGGACCTTGCCGTGGGCGATATCCATGGTCACTTCCAGCGCCTGCAGCAATGCCTGGATGCGGTGGGCTTCGATCCGGCCGTAGACCGCCTGTTCAGCGTGGGCGACCTGGTTGACCGTGGGCCCGACAGCGGGGCGGCACTGCAGTGGTTGGCGCAGCCGTGGTTCCACGCCGTGCAAGGAAACCATGAGGCGCTGGCCATTACCCGCGTACGCGGCGGGCGGCTCGACCTGGACATGTACCGCGCCGCAGGGGGCGGATGGTTTCTTGACCTGCCGCGCAGCGTGCAATTGGGTTTCGTCGAGCGCTTCGAGCAGTTGCCGGTTGCGATAGAGGTTGAAAGTGCGGCGGGGCTGGTGGGCCTGCTGCATGCCGACAGCCCGTTTGCCGACTGGGCCGAATTGCGACACTGGCTTGAACTGCATGACGACCCCAAAGTACGGGAAGTGTGCCAGTGGTCGCGACGACGCCTTAAGGTGGAGGATAGCGCGCCGGTGCAGGGGCTGCGCGCCTTGTTGGTTGGCCACACGCCGGTGCGGGAGGCCAAGCTGCTGGGTAACGTCTGGCACCTGGACACCGGTGGCTGGGCCAGCGGGCACTTTACCTTGATGGACATGCGCACCCTGCAGCTGGTCACCCCAGGGCCAGGTGACCCAGCAGCACCACCGCCAACAGCACCAGCATGACCCCGGAGGCCCGCTCCAGCCACGCCAGGCTGCGGGCGAAACGCGTGAGTACCCGCTGGTTGCCGATGGCCATGGCCACCAACAGGTCCCACAGCAGCACGACCCCGAACATCCACAGGGCGTAAGTCGCTTTCCAGGCGGCGCTGGCGCTGGCGACCATGCTGGCCAGGCTGGCATAGAACAGCGCATTCTTGGGGTTGAGGATGCCGGACAGCAAACCCATGGCCAGGCCTTGCCACCAACCCTGAACCGCTTGCTTGCCGGCGACTGCCCCCAGGCTGGTCTGCCCGGCATGGCGCAGGAACAGCACGCCGATGTACAGCAGGTAAGCGGCGCCGGCCAGTTGCAAGGTGGTGAACAGCAGGCTGCCCTCTTGCAGTACCGACAGGCCGGCAAAGGCCATGGCGATGAACGCGGCATTGGCCAGGGCGATCCCCAGGCAGGCGCCGCTGGCGATACGCCAGCCGCTGTTGACCGAGGTGCGTGCGACCAGGAAAAAGTCCGGGCCTGGCGAGAGCAGGGCGAGGAAGTGGGCGAGGGCGATGATCAGGAACTGTTGCATGGGCCGGGCTGCTCTGCGGGAAAACCGCAGTCTGCTGCCCGGCCGGTTGGGTGTATTGAAGAAAATTGCATGGGGTTGCGCGGCGGCTGCGCAGCCCTATCGAGGTAAACCCCGATACTGCCCCGGCGTTACGCCCACATGCGCCTTGAACACCCGCTGGAAATGGCTCTGGTCGGCGAACCCGAGCTGGCAGGCCACATCCGCCAGGGCCTGCCCCTCACCCAGCAGCTGCCGACCACGGTTGATCCGCGCGTTCAGGAGAAAGGCATGCGGGGTAAATCCGGTGGCTGCACGAAACGCACGGATCAGCTGATAACGTCCAAGCCCGGCGCCCCGCGCCAAAAGCTCCAGGCTGAGCTGCGCCGGGTCCTGGCCTTCGAGCCGCGCGATCATCCCGCTCAAGGCCGTCGCCGCCAAAGCCGGCGCAGCCGGCAGCGGCGGCTGCGCGAAATAGTCCAAATCCCCTAGAAAGGCAATCAGCGCGGCGTCTTTCTCACTGTGGCTGGCGCCGGAAAACAGCAAGCTGTTCAGCTCACAGAACTGCCGGTACACGCCGGGCTCCCGGCAGACACGCGCTGGCTCGCCCGCCCCGGCACCGCGCAACCCCGACTCCAGGCGCAATTGCGTCAGCCACGCGGCATCCACATGCAGCATCTGATAGCTCCACGCGTGCCCGGGGGCAGGGTTGCAGGCGTGCACACGGTGAGCCGGAACCAGCACCAGGGTGCCGGGTGTCAAGCGCTCCTGCCCGTCGCCCGCACCGCTGAAATGGCTCAGGCCAGCGTCCACCGCGCCGATGGAAAACGTTGGGTGGCTGTGGGCCTTGTAGCAGGCGCGGCTGTGGCAGGCGCGGCGGCTTTCGACATGTGGCAGGGCTGGGTCACGCCAAAGCAAGGCATGGGAGCGGGGCATCATAGGGTCCTCAGTGGCGGTGCCAGCGTAACAGCTACCAGGTACCCGTACAGTTTTTGTCGCTGGCTGTAGCTTGACCCCATGGCCCGGCAACGCCGAAATAGACGCCTGTTGCACGAGGAAAACAACAATGGACCTTTCAAGCCTGCTGCTTTTCATCCCTGCCTGCTTTGCCCTGAACATGGCGCCGGGGCCGAACAACCTGCTGTCGCTGCACAACGCCAGCCGCTACGGCCTACGTACCGCCTGCGTGGCCGGTGGCGGGCGCATCCTGGCCTTCAGCGGCATGATTGCCCTGGCGGCCATGGGCCTGGCCGTGGTGCTGCACACAAGCGAATACCTGTTCCTGGTCATCAAGGCGGCAGGCGCGGCTTACCTGTTCTATATCGCCTGGCAGCTGTGGCGCGCACCGGTCGGTGAGGCCGTGATCGCAGGTGATCACCCTCGCGGCACCTGGCGCCTGGCACGTCAGGAGTTCTGGGTCGCGGCTGGCAACCCCAAGGCTATCCTGATCTTCACCGCCTTCCTGCCACAGTTCGTTTCGGTCGGCAGTGCCACCCCTGTGGGTGAGCAGTTCCTCTGGCTGGGCGTGCTGTTCCTGTTGCTGGAATGGGCGGCCATCGCTATCTACTCCGGCCTGGGCGCCTACCTGCAGCGCTGGTTCAGCCAGCCTGGCCCACGGCGCATGTTCAACCGGGTCAGCGCCGCCCTGCTGGGCTGCGCTGGCCTCGGTCTGCTGGCAGCGCGTCGCTAGAACTGCCAGCGCAGGCCCAGGTTCACGCCGCTGGCTTCCTGCTGGCGGCTGTCCAGGTTGGCGGTGTGTTGCACGCCGCCATGTAGGCTAAGCGCCGGATTGACCTGCGCCACGACACCGCTTTCCAGTTGCACCGAGGTGTAGCGGTAGTCGGTCTTGATCTTGTCGACGTCATCGAAGGTCAGGGTGTCGCGGCCACCGTCGCCGTGCCACAGGTTGACCTGCGCATAGGGCTGCAACAGGCGGTCGCTGCTCCCTTTGAACGTGCCCTCCAGGCGCATCCCCAGCCGGCCGGTCAGCTCCACCTGCGCATCATGGCTGACGCGCGAGACGCTGTCGTTGGCGCTGTCGAGCGAGACTTTTTGCGCAATCAATTGGGCCTGCGGTTCCAGGCTCCAGCGTTCGGACAAGGCAATGGGGTACCCGGTCTCCAGCGAAGCGGTCCCGGCATGGCCGTCGATGTTCAGCTTGTCGCCCCGCTCGGAGCGTGCCCGGCCGTCGAGGCGGGTGTACTGCACCACGGCATCCAGGTACGCGCCTTGCGGCCCGACCAGCGTCCAGTAGCCACCAACGCTGTCGCCCTCGAGCTTCAGGTCGCCGACACTGCGGTCCTGTACGGCCAGCGCGAACCCTTTGACGTCGGCGTCCAGGCGGCTATGGCTGACATAGAGACCGACGTGCTGGCGATAACCGCTTTCGCCAACCTTGGCATACAGGTCCTGGCCGACCTTGAAGCCGTACAGGTCGCCATCCAGGCTAGGGCTGACTGTGCCGCTCCATTTCTGGCGCAGCGTGCCGCCGTACGCCTGGCCCCAACTGGCGGGCAGAGCGCCTTGGCCTTGCATTAACTGTTGGTCGCCCTGGCGCTGGTGGAACGTGCCCAGTGCCTGGCGGGCGATGATCGCGGCGCCCCTTGGCGCGGCGGCATACACCGGTACTTCAGGGCGATACAGCGGCAGGCTTTCGCCGGGTACCGGAGCCGGCAGGTCGGCCTGGCCGGGTGCCGGTGCAGCGACCGGTGGGGTGACGGCTGGGGCGATGACGGGGGGCTGGCCCGGTTCGGTCGGCTGGGTCGGCTCGCCCGGTTCGGGCACTGGGGCAGGGGCGGGAGTTGCGACCAGGGTCGAGCGCAGGTACCAGCTGTTTTCGCTGCCCGCGGTCACGCCCCCTTTGAACAGCCGGTAGTCGTAGGCCCCAGCCGACAGGGTCTGGGTCTGGACGAAGGCCGTGGCGGTGCTGGTGGCGCCATCACGGGCTTCGACCACCTGGATGCCATTCTGAGCAGTCGCTGCACCAGCGCCATTGAGGTTGTTGATGAGCAGTTGGGTGGTGCCGCCAATGGCACCGCGGCTGACGACCAGGCGGTCGGAGGCGGCGCCATCATCGGCCAGCACGCTGTTCAGGCGCAGGGTGCCGTTGTTGCCGGTGTAGTCGCCCTGGATGTTCAGGCGGCCTTGGGCATCATTGCCGCTGGTAAGGTCGAGCGTGCCAGCGTTGCTGACCGAGACACGCGCCCCCGTGGCGAACGGGGTGATTGCGCCTTGTCGCGAGATGATGGTGCTGCTGGCGTCGATGGCGATACTGCCAGTGCCGCTGTTGCTGTCACCCAGCACCAGCGTGTCATCCAGTGTGAGCCGGCTGCTGTCGTTCAACGCCAGTCGCTCCCAATTCGCATAGCGTGCGCCCCCCGTTGCCTGGCTGGCCGCGAAGGTGAGGCTGTCGTCACCGTCGCCGCCATCGAGGGTGATAGCAAGCGCCTCAGCGTCGAGCCCGTTGAGCAATGCCCTGTCATCACCGGGCCCGGCATCAACTCGCCCGGCGATGCGGCCGCCGTCCCAGCTGAAGCGGTCATCGCCGGTGCTCAGCAACACATCCCCACCTACCTGGCCGCCATGTACCAACACCTGGTCATCGCTGCCGCTGACGCTGATGTTGCCGCCGATGCTGCCGTCGAAGATTTCCACATAGTCTTTGTCGAAGGCGGTGATGACGTTCCGGTCCACGCTGCCGCCCCGCATGATGAAGGTGTTCTCGTCGAGGCGCATGTTGACGTTGCCGATTCGACCGCCGTCCATTTCGGCATGGTCGCCGCTGTCGAACGTACCTTTGATCCAGCCACCGCTCATGTGAAAAGTGTCCAGGCCATCGCCCTGGTTGAGGTTGCCTTCGATGACGCCGCCGCTCATGACGAAATCATCGATACCAGAGCCCTGGTTGACACTGCCACCGACACTGCCGGCGGCCATGTCGATGCTGTCTTTGCCGGCACCGAAGGTGACATCGCCGGCGATTGTTCCGCTACCGGATGCCGGGAACACCAGGCGGTTATCGCCATTGGTATCCACCAGCGAGGGTGCACTGCCGCTGTCACAGGTGTACGTGTCGTTGCCGGCGGTGGGCGTGAAGGTACAGGCCGCTTGAGCGGCAGGCAGGGCCATGCCCAGCAGTGGGAGTGAGCCAAGGGTCAGCATCAGGCGTAGACGCATCGGGAAAGCCTCCATTCTCCAGAGAATCCCGCGCGTCATACAGCGCACGCAGGGTTACCGGGGTTGTATAGAGGTGTGCGTCAAGGCCACAACTGGCAAAAATGTCAGGTGGCACAGGGCCAGTGCGTTAGTCGCGGTAAAAGGTTTGCACCAGGTGGTAGCCGAACTTGCTTTTGATCGGCCCGTGTACCACGCGCAGCGGCTTCTTGAAAATGACCTGGTCGATGGCTCCGACCATCTGCCCGGGGCGGACTTCACCCAGGTCACCACCACGCTTGCCCGAGGGGCAGGTGGAGAACTTTTTCGCCAGCACGTCGAAAGCCTCGCCGTTGGCGATGCGCTGCTTGAGCTTTTCGGCTTCGTCAGCGGTCTTTACCAGGATGTGGCGGGCTTGGGCTTTCATTGGGGTACCTGTGCTTCTTGGGGCAGAAAAGGGGGCATTATGCCTAATCCCGCGCCCAGCGGCATCCCACCGCCAAAGCGCAGGCGTACAACCTGCAATCTCCTGCGGGGCGGGCGTGTCGCGTAGACCCCCGCCGGTCACGGGGGGGCTGCGCGTTACTCTACGTTAGCCTGTTGCACGTCCTGCGACGCCGACCACACGCGATAGCGCACCTCGATGTCCTTGGGCACATACACCACCACGGGCAGCTTGCTGTTGTAACGCAGCATGAAGCCTTCGCCAACCACCGGGACGAAGGCCTTGGACTTCTTGCTGTCCGGGCAGGCCATCAGGGTGCTGACCGGGCCGCTGACCTTGTCCAGGCGGTAGTAGTTGTAGCCCCAGCCTTCCAGTGTACGTTCCTCGAGGCTGCCGCCCAGGCGCTGGCGATTGCAGTCCACCTGCAGGGTCTTGCCAGCGAGGATTTCCAGTTGGTAGGCCGATTCGTCAGCCTGGGCCGGCAGGTGGATGACCTGGCGCGTGAAGCCTTTTTCCGCCTCGGGGTAAGGCGCGACGTCCTTCAGGCTGGCGGCTGAAGCGGGTGCAGCCGCCGCCAGGGTGAGGGCCAGGATCGCGGTGATTGGGGTAGGGCGCATAAGGCCTCCTTGCAGATAAACGAATGCGAAACCACCACCAGGCCCAGGCCGTCCGTCACTGGGCCAACCAGCCACCATCAACGTTCCAGGCAGCGCCGCGAACCTGGCTACCGGCTTCGCTACACAGGAATAATACCAGCTCACCCAAATGTTCAGGGGTGACGAAGGCCAGCGACGGTTGCTTCTCTGCCAGCAGCTCATGCTGAGCTTGCAGGGGGTCGCTACCGTTGGCAGCACGATCGTCAATTTGCTTCTGTACCAGCGGGGTGAGCACCCAGCCCGGGCAAATGGCGTTGCAGGTGACCGGGCTGGCGGCGGTTTCCAGGCCGACCACTTTGGTCAGGCCGACCACGCCATGTTTGGCCGCCACATAAGCCGCTTTGCCGGTCGAGCCGACCAGGCCATGCACCGAGGCGATGTTGATGATGCGACCCCAGTTGCGCGTGCGCATGCCCGGCAGCGCCAGGCGCGTGCCATGGAAAACGGCAGACAGGTTGAGGGCAATGATCTTGTCCCAGCTTTCCACCGGGAATTGCTCGACTGCCGCCACATGCTGGATACCCGCGTTGTTGACCAGGATGTCGACACCACCGAACTCACGCTCGGCCAGGGCGAACAGTGCCTCGATCTGGGCTACATCCGACAGGTCTGCCGGGTGGTGGATCACCTTCACCCCGTGCCGGGCGATGTCGGCCAGCGCCGCTGCCGGGTCGCCAAAGCCATTGAGTACGATGTTGGCGCCAGCCCGGGCCAGGACCAGGGCGATACCCAGGCCGATACCGCTGGTGGAACCGGTGACGAGTGCAGTCTTGCCGTTGAGGGTCATGCAATGCTCCTTGGACAATGCCTGTGGCGTAGAACGTGGCGATGACCACGCACACTGCCAGGGTCTTGATCAGGGTAAAACCAAAATGCACGGTGCAGCGCCTGCATCCTCATCCTCGAGGGTCAAACGCTTCACGCAGGGCATCCCCGATGAACACCAGCAGTGACAGGATCAGCGCCAGTGCAAAAAACGCGGTAAAACCCAGCCAGGGCGCTTCCAGGTGCTGCTTGCCCTGGGTCACCAGTTCACCCAGCGAGGCGCTGCCGGCCGGCATCCCGAAACCAAGAAAGTCCAGCGCGGTAAGCGTGGTAATCGCACCCGTGAGCATGAACGGCACATACGTCAGCGTGGCATTCAGGGCATTGGGCAAGATGTGCCGCAGCATCACCTGGCTGTCCGGCAAGCCTAGCGCCCTGGCCGCTTTCACATACTCCAGGTTGCGCCCACGAAGGAACTCGGCACGCACCACATCGACCAGGCTCAGCCACGAGAACAGCGCCATGATCCCCAACAGCCACCAGAAATCCGGCTCGACGAAGCCGCTGAGGATGATCAGCAGGTACAGCACCGGCAACCCCGACCACACCTCCAGCAAGCGTTGACCGAGCAGATCGACCCAGCCGCCGTGGTAGCCCTGCAGGGCACCCGCCGTTACGCCGATGAGCACGCTGACCACGGTCAAGGCGAAGGCGAACAGCAATGACACCCGCGTGCCATACAGCACCCGCGCCAGCACATCGCGGCCCTGGTCGTCGGTGCCCAGCCAGTTGCTGGCGCTGGGCGGGCTGGGCGTGGGCACTTGCAGGTCGTAGTTGGGGGTGTCGGCGCTGAACGGGATGGGGGCGAACAGCATCCAGCCGCCCTGGCCCTCGATCAGCTGGCGGACATAGGTGCTGCGGTAGTCTGGCTGGAAGGGCAGCTGGCCGCCAAACTGCTGTTCGGTATAACGCTTGAGCGCAGGCACATACAGTGCTCCGTTGTAGCTCAGCAACAGCGGCTTGTCGCTGGCCACCAGCTCGGCGCCCATGCTCAGCACCAGCAACCCGGCAAACAGCCACAGCGACACCCAGCCAAGGCGGTTGCGACGGAACCGTTGCAGGCGGCGGCGCGAGACAGGCGAAAGCATCAGTGCGCCCTCGTGTCGAAGTCGATGCGCGGGTCCAGCAGGGTGTACGACAGGTCACCGATCAGGCGGATCAGCAAACCTGCCAGGGTGAAGATGAACAAGGTGCCGAACACCACCGGGTAATCCCGCGATACGGCGGCGTCGTAGCTCATCCGGCCCAGCCCATCCAGCGAGAAGATCACCTCGATCAGCAACGAACCGGCGAAAAACACCGTGATCAGTGCCTGCGGCAGCCCGGCCACCACCAGCAGCATGGCGTTGCGCAGGACGTGGCCATACAACACCCGGCGCTCGCTGAGCCCCTTCGCCCGGGCGGTGACCACGTACTGGCGGGAAATTTCGTCGAGGAAGGCATTCTTGGTCAGCAGGGTGAGGGTGGCGAAGCCGCCGATCACCAATGCCCCGACCGGCAGGACCAGGTGCCAGAAATAGTCGGCGACCTTGCCCAGCAGGCTTAGCTCGTCGAAATTGTCCGAGATCAGGCCGCGTACCGGGAACCAGTTCAGCGAAGTGCCGCCGGCGAACAGCACGATCAACAGCAGGGCGAACAGGAACGAGGGCAAGGCGTAGCCGATCACGATCAATGCACTGCTCCAGGCATCGAAGCGGCTGCCATGGCGCACGGCCTTGCGGATGCCGAGCGGGATCGACACCAGGTACGTGATCAGCGTGGCCCAGAAACCCAGTGACAGGGTCACCGGCAACTTGTCGAGGATCAGGTCGGTGACCTTGGCGCCGCGGAAGAAGCTGTTGCCGAAGTCCAGCCGGGCGTACTGGCCGAGCATCAGCCACAGGCGTTCAGGGGCGGATTTGTCAAAACCGTACTGGCGCTTGATCTCTTCGATCAGTTTCGGGTCCAGCCCACGGGTGGCACGCGATTCGCCATGGACTACCTCGGCCCGTACCCCCGGCGCGCCCCCGCCGATGCCTTGCAGGCGCGCCACGGCTTGTTCGACCGGGCCGCCCGGCGCAGCCTGGACAATGGCAAAATTGACCAGCAGGATCGCCAGCAAGGTCGGGATGATCAACAGCAGGCGGCGCAGCAGGTAGCTGGTCATGGGGCTGATTTCCGGCGTTCGGCCATTTGCTCATTGGTCAGCGCCGCAGGGCTGACCTCCCACCAGGTGTCCAGGCCTTCGTCATAGGCGGGTTGGACCTTGGGCAGGCCGAAGCGGTTCCACCAGACGGTGGAACTGCCCGGCGGGTAGTAGTTGGGGATCCAGTAGTAGTTCCATTGCAGGACCCGGTCCAGCGCATGGGCATGGTCCAGCATGTCGGCCTCGGTACTGGCACGGACCAGGCCGTCGATCAGGCGGTCCACGGCCGGGTCCTGCAGCACCATCAGGTTGTTCGAGCCGGGGTCGCGGGCGGCTGCCGAGCCAAAGTAGTTGTACAGCTCGGCACCCGGCGACAGGGTGACCGGGTAGCCGGTGACGATCATGTCGTAATCGCGGGCCATCAGCCGGTTGACGTACTGCGCCGAGTCGACATTGCGGATATTCAGGGTCACGCCGATCTGTGCCAGGTTGCGCTTCCACGGCAGCAGCAGGCGCTCCATGCCGGCCTGGCCATTGAGGAAGGTGAACGCCAGCGGCGCGCCTTCACTGTTGACCAGGCGGTCGCCATCGGGGTGCCAGCCAGCTTGTTCGAGCAGGGCCAGGGCCTGCAACTGCTGCTTACGGATGATCCCCGAGCCATCGGTGACCGGGGCCGTGAACACACGGTTGAAGACTTCCTCGGGCACTTTGCCACGCAGCGGTTCGAGCAGCTTCAGTTCGCCCTCATCCGGCAGCTTGCGAGCGGCCAGCGGCGTATTGGAGAACACGCTTTGCTGGCGAATGTACAGGTTGCGCATCATCTGCCGGTTGCTCCACTCATAGTCCCAGAGCATGCCCAGCGCCTGACGCACGCGGCGGTCCTTGAACTGCGGCTGGTCGAGGTTGAACACAAAGCCCTGGGCCACCTGTGGCTTGGCCGGGCCCAGGTGGGCGCGTTGCAAGCGGCCGTCGTCCAGTTGTGCGCCGTTGTAGCCCAGGGTGTAGGCGGTGGCGGAGAACTCGCGGTTGTAGTCGTAACCACCGCCCTTGAGCACCTGACGGGCCACTTCGGTGTCGCCGAAATACTCGATGCGCAGCTTGGCGAAATTGTAACGACCGCGGCTGGCCGGTAGATCACGCGCCCACCAGGTGGGGTCGCGCTCAAAGGTGATGCTGCGGCCGTTGTCGATCCGACCGATGCGGTAAGGCCCACTGCCGACCGGCTTGTCAAACCCGCCACCGTTGGCGAAGTCGCGCTGCTGCCAGTCGTGCTCGGGCAGCACCGGCAGGCTGGCAAGGTCCAGTGCCAGCGTGCGACCGTGCTCGGGCCTGAAGTCGAAACGCACGCTGTGCGGGCTTTCTACGGTCACCCCGGTGACGTCGGCGAACTGGGTGCGAAACTTGAGGCTGCCCTTGCTCATCAGCAGTTCATAGGTAAAGCGCACGTCCTGCGCGCGCACGGGCTTGCCGTCGGCGAACGTGGCGCGCGGGTCGATGTCGAAACGCAGCCACGCATCTTCAGGGCCGCGCTCCATGCGGCGGGCGATCAGGCCGTAGACGGTGTAAGGCTCGTCGAATGAACGCACCGCCAGCGGCGCGTATAGCAAGCCATCCACCTCGCTGACGCCGATGCCTTTATCGATGTACGGCAGGACATGGTCGAACTGCCCGATCTCGATGGCCGAGCGGCGCAGGATGCCGCCTTTGGGGGCGTCAGGGTTGACGTAGTCGAAATGCTGGAAACTGGCGGAATAGCGGGGAGCTTCGCCGTAGACGGTGAGGGCGTGGCTGGGGGCAGCGTGGGTGTAGAAGGCAAAGCAAAGCAGGGAAAAGCAGCACAATACCCGTGAGAGCGGGCTTGCCCGCGAATGCGTCAACTCAGACAAAGAAGTCGTCTGGTCTGGCCTGATCGCGGCCATGCCCGCTCCCACAGGGGATTTCATCGGCTGCGAGGGCTTAGTCCTGGCGGCTGGTCACTTCCAGCAGGTGGTAGCCGAACTGGGTCTTCACCGGGCCCTGCACGGTGTTGACCGGGGCGCTGAACACCACGGTGTCGAACTCCTTGACCATCTGGCCGGGGCCGAACGAGCCCAGGTCACCGCCCTGGCGGCTGGATGGGCAGGTGGAGTTGGCTTTGGCGACTTCGCCGAAGTCGGCGCCTGCTTCGATCTGGGCTTTCAGTTCGTTGCACTTGTCTTCGCTGGCAACGAGGATGTGGCGGGCGGTTGCACGGGCCATGGGTACTGCTCCTTGGGGTAAAAACGCAAGCCTAGCGCACTTGTCCGGGGTCTGTCTCGCCAGGCTTGCAACCATCGGCTTACAGTTTTTGTGCCGCTTCGCGCAACAGGGTTTCGGTCGTCGCCCAGCCCAGGCAGCCGTCGGTGATCGATACGCCGTACTTCAACGCGCCCTTGCCCAGCGCCTGGCAACCGTCGAACAGGTGCCCCTCGATCATTACCCCTACCAGGGAGCGGTCGCCAGCCAGTCGCTGTTCCAGCACCTCGGTGAACACTGCAGGCTGGCGTGCCGGGTCCTTGTTGCTGTTGGCGTGGCTGCAGTCGACCATGATCCGGGCCTGCAAACCGGCCTTGGCCAGCGCCTGGCGGGCCATGGCGATGCTGGTGGCATCGTAGTTCGGGCCCTTGTGGCCGCCGCGCAGCACCAGGTGGGTGTCTGGGTTGCCCAGGGTTTCGATGATTGCCGGGTGGCCCTGCGCATCCATACCGAAGTGGCGGTGCGGGTGCGCGGCGCTGCGTATGGCGTCGCTGGCGATGGCAATGCCGCCGTCGGTGCCGTTCTTGAAGCCGACCGGCAGTTCCAGGCCGCTGACCATTTCGCGGTGGATTTGCGATTCGGTCGTGCGTGCGCCGATCGCGGCCCAGGCCAGCAGGTCATCGAAGTAACCGGCAGCTACCGGTTGCAGCAGCTCGGTGGCGATTGGCAGGCCGCGCTCGATCATGCTCAGCATCAGCCCTCGAGACAGGGCGATACCTGAATGCATGTCATCGCTGCCATCCAGATGCGGGTCGTAGGCCAGGCCTTTCCAGCCTACCGTGGTACGCGGTTTTTCGACGTAGGCGCGCATCACCAGCAGCAGTTTGTCATCGACTTCACGGCTGAGGGCGGCCAGGCGGTCGGCGTATTCCAGGGCCGAGCGTGGGTCGTGGATCGAGCACGGGCCGACGATGACCAGCAAACGCTGATCGCGACCTTCGAGGATGTCGCGGATGGCTTGGCGGTGGGCTTGGACTTGCTGGGCGAGTTCGCTGGGCAGCGGCATTTGCTGCTTGAGCAGGTGCGGGCTGGGCAGGCGCTTGCTGACGGTGGTATTGGCCGCTTGCGGCTGGGTCAGGGGCAGGGCGAGGCTGGAAGCTTGCATGGCGTTTTTCCCTGGGCGGACGGCGGGTTCTGGCCCGCACGGTCGGCCCTATCGAGGTGTTCGACAGATCGTTGAGTGCGTATCGGCTGCTGCATTGCCACCGGTGGAAGACCGATCGGAGGCGGCAGGCTGGCCCGAACGGGATTGGCTAAATCGCCAGGCATAGGTGTTTGCGTCGTAATAAGTGGCGTAGTTCATCAATCTGTCCTCAATGTGAATCGGTGTTGTTCAAAGGCCGGAAAAGCAAAACCCCCGGTCGGGGAGCCGACCGGGGGTTTGAGTATTCTCATGTTCGGCGGCCCCTCGAAGGTGGGCGCCGGATGGGTATCGGCGCCTAGTGGCTAAACCAATACCCAAAGTAATAGCTGGCAGGTGCCACGCAGCCGGCAACAGCCAGCACAGGACGCAGGTGGCGACCGGTGTTGTTGGCGTGGTTGCAGGTGTGTTTCGGCATGTTGCTCTCCAGTGAATGAGCCCGAGCTTACTTCAGTTGGTACGGGCCATTCAATGGATAAATGCGATGGGGTGAATCATTTATTTTTGTACTAGTTGGTTCAATGGCCGTAGCGCCCGACCAGGCTCTGAGCGCCCAGCGCGTGGCCTTGCAGCAACTGCAGCAGGCCACTGCGGTCCAGGCCCTCCGGCAGCGTACCCAGCGGCAGGTCGGTGGCGATCAGGGTCAGTGCGTAGTGGTGCGGGTTGTCGCCGGCGGGCGGGCAGGGGCCACGGTAGCTCAGGGTGCCACGCGAGTTGCGGCCTACAGTCACGTACTGCCCGCTAAGCCCGGCCGCCCCCTCCTTGAGCCCTTCGTGCTCCGGGTCGATGTTGTAGGCGAGCCAGTGCACCACGCCGAGCCCCTTGCTACCGTCCGGATCGAACATGATCAGTGCCAGCGACCGGGTATCCTCGGGCAGGTTGTCCCAGCTCAGTTGTGGAGTACGTTCTTCGCCAGCACCGCAGGCCGGGTCCAGGCCGACCTGTTGCAGGGCAATGACCCCGCCATCGGTGAACGATGAGGAGCTTATCGACAACGCGCCTTGGTTGCTGCCGGCGGCCAGCGCAGTGCACGGCAGCAGGGCCGCGAGCAGCCAGGGTGTGAGGTTCATGGCGAATCCTTGGCAGGGCGATGGACCGCAGTGTAGCCCAGGCCCGCTTCAGTGGCTGTCCTGATCCTCGGCGGTGCCGCCAGTGTGCCCGGCGCCGGAACCGGTGGCTTCGCCGGTGCTGTTGGAGCCCCCGCTGGCGCCATCGGCGGCATCGGTGCTACTACCGGTATCACTCGCGTCGTTGCTTTTGCCGCTGCCGGGGCTGTTGACGCTGCTGCCTTCACCGGCGGTCTTGCCCCCGGACTGGTCGGTTTGCGGGCGGCTATCAGTGTTGGTGTCGGTAGCGGCAAAACTGGTGCCGGTGAGGGAGGCCAAGGCCAGGGCCAGGGCCAGCGAGAGCGGACGAATGCGGATCATGGGGTGGCTCCTTTGCGGATGATCTGTCATTCGTTTGGCTAGGGGCTGCTGGCGGGGTGCGTTCCAGGCGACGAGTGGTCGTTTGGCCCAGGGCCGCACAGCGGCCCCCTGGCTCAGTGGGTTTCGCTGCGTGAGGCCTGCAATGGCTCGGCTGGCTCCAGCGGCGGATGCTCCTGCGCCGCATGCATCAGGTCTTCGGTCACCCGCAACTCGGCGCCGGTGGGCGAGAAGGTGGTCGAAGCGGTGAACGGCGCCGGGTGCTCTGCCGCCGGGCGTTTGCCGCGGCGCCACATGAAGAAGCACACCATGGCCAGGTTGACCACGGCAAACGCCCAGAACAGCCCAGCCTCGCCAAACTCGGTCATCATTGGCGAGATGGCGACCGGTGCCATGGCCGAGCCCAGCGAGTTGATCAGCAGCAGGCCCTGGATCATCGGCACCAGGGCATCGGACGGCGCCCGGTCGGCTGCATGGCTGACCGCTACCGGGTACAGGGTGAACACACCGCCCCCCAGCAGGAACAGCGTGGCCGGCAGCAGGAACGAGTCCGATGGCAGGAATACCGTTACGAGCGACAGCACAACGCACAACGCAGCAAGGGCGAGCAGCACATCCAGGCGGTCCTTGCGGTCGGACCAGCGTCCGACCGGGTATTGCAGCAGCATCGCGCCAAGGATCACCCAGGCCATCATGTTGCCGACCTCACCCACCTCCAGGCCGATACGTTGCAGGTACAGCGGCAGCAGGGCATAGATGCCGGCAATGGCCACGCCGGAACCGAAGCAGCCGACCAGGCCTGAAGGGGCCACGCCCAACAACTGGCGGGGTTTGAGGGGTTCGACCTGGTCGAGCAAAGGAGACACCCGCGGCAGGATCACGATGGGCAGCACTGACAGCGCAGCAAGCACGCCGGCCAGCATGAAGGGGGCGGTGTCACCCAGCTGGGTGATTTCGCCCAGGCCAGCCTGGGCGATCACCCCTGCGCCATAAAAGGCGATCATGTACAGCGCGAGCAAGCGGCCGCGGATTTTTGCGTCACCGGCCAGCAGCAGCCAGCTTTCGATCACCAGGAACACGCCCACCGCGGCCCAGCCGTTGATCAGGCGCAGCACCGACCACCAGGTCACGTCATAGAACAACCCTTGCAGCAGGATAGTCACGGCGATCAGCGAGGCGAAGCTGGTGTAGGCGCGGATGTGGCCGATGCGCAGGATCAGCCGGTCGTTGAAGATGGCGCCGAGGGTCAGGCCGATGAAGTAGGTCGACGACACGATCCCGATAGTGGTGGCAGACTCACCGGCAGCGCCCAGGCGCAGGGTGGTCAGCGAAGACATGAAGCCGTTGCCCAAGGCGATGATGAACAGCCCGAGCAGGGGCGCCAGCGCCATGGCCAGCAAACGCGGAGACATAGGTACCTCTGGTTGGAAGAGCGGAATGAGCGCCTTCTCGGACGCGCACACGGGCTCACCCCGACAAGGGGCGAGCAGCTGCACGGATGCGACCTGGGCAAGACTCAACCGCTGGGCCCTTGGGAAATGGGCCGGGCGGGGAGGGTTGAGCCTATTTCACATGTGCGTTCATGTGTTCAGGCACGGACTCTGTCGTTGCTGCCGGTTGCCACCGTTCAAGGCGACGGGCGAAAAGGAAGCGCGATTCTACGGGCTTGCAAGCGTTTGCCCAAGGGGCCTGGGTATGCGACGAGACGCCGCAGTCTGGGAGAGACATGCAGGTGTCCTGCGCAGACATCCTGCGGCCGGTTCGGGTTGTGCAGGCGCGGCCTTGGGATGCTGCATAATGCAGGCCCTACCCGAAGGAAGGCATTCCATGTTCGCGTCGCTGTTCGCAGTCCTGGCCCCGGTGTTCATTGTCGCCGGCATCGGCTATGCCTGGGCCCGCAAGGGCCTGGCCTACCCCACCGACTTCATCGCCCGGCTGGTGATGACGGTCGGCACCCCGTCGTTGGTGCTGTCCACCCTGAGCCGCACCGAACTGGACCCGAATGCCTTTACCAGCATGGCCATTGCCTGCCTGCTGTGCACCTTGGGCATGGCCCTGGCCGCGTTGCTGGTGTGCCGTGCCTCAGGCATGCACTGGCGGGTGCTGCTGCCGGCCTTCATGTTCCCCAACACCGGCAACATGGGCCTGCCGATCAGCCTGTACGCCTTCGGTGAACACGGCCTGGCGCTGGCCGTAGCCTTCTTCCTGACGTTGTCGATCGTACAGTTCACCCTTGGCATGGCCATTTCCGGCACAGCCGCTTCGCTCAAGGCATTGCTGCACAACCCCATCGTGATCAGCCTGGCCGGCGCCATGCCGATCATTTTCCTGGGTTTCGAGCCCCCGCGCTGGTTGGCCAACACGGCGGACTTGCTGGGCGGTATGACGATCCCGCTGATGCTGCTGACACTGGGGGTGTCGCTGGCCAGCATTCGTCTGCGCCATGTCGGCAGCGGCATGCTGCTGGGCGGGTTGCGTATCGGGCTGGGGGCTGCGGTGGGCTGGGCGGTGGGCGCGGCACTGGGCATGGACGGCCTTGAGCGTGCAGTGCTGGTGGTGCAATCGGCGATGCCGGTAGCTGTCTTCAACTACCTGATGGCGGTGCGCGCCAACCGTGAACCGGAGCAGGTGGCGAACCTGGTGATGTGCTCGACGGTGCTGTCATTTGCCTGGTTGCCGGTGGTCCTGGCCTGGTGGATGTAGGCCTGTACCGACGCTAGTGCCGGTACAGGCTTCGGGCTACTGGGCCAGCAACTGGTCATCTACCCAGCCTTGGCCGGTCAGCACCAGGGTTCGGGTTTCCTTTAGCGGGGCAGCATTGCTGGCCACCGCCTGGCCCAAGCCGGGGATGCTGGCCTTCACCTGATCATTGGCGGCCCACGCCGGCAACTCGATGATCTTGTAGGCATAGGTCACATTCGACAGCTTCTGCCCGGTTGCCTCGCTCGGCTCACTGAACTGCTCGATCGCCGTCACTTGCGCCTTGCCGAAACACAGCCCGGCGCCCGCCTTGTAGTATTTGCGGCCTTCATCGGTCAGGTCGTAGGCGTAGTAGATATCCGTGCGTGCCGGCGACCACAGGCGGGCCGGTATTTCGGTGCGCGAAATTTCCTTCTCGCTGACCACGCCTACCTGCGCCAGGGCGTGCAACGCCTTGTTGGTGCCGTGCACGTCGAAGTCCTGGGTCTTGGTAGGGAACGAGCTGATGACGAAACAGTGTGGGTACCGAGTATCCAGGGAGGCCTGGGCAGCCTTGTGGAAACTGGCCTTGATGGTGTCCTGGCTGTCGGAGCAACCGGCCAGTGTTGCCAGCAGTGCCAGTGGCACGATCTTCCTGTACATGGTGAAACTTCCTTGGCGACGGATCGTGCGCGATTAAAACCCACGGGTTAGAGCGGCGCAATCGTGGCACGACGGCATCCCTGCCGGGGGTTACATCACTGTTCGCCCCGGGTATCGATACTGACCACCACCGACATCCCTGGGCGCAGATGCCTGGCAGTCGGCTGGTCGGCATCCACCGTGATGCGCACCGGTATGCGCTGGGCGATCTTGACGAAGTTGCCAGTGGCGTTGTCCGCCTGCAGCAAGGCGAATTCAGAGCCGGTGGCCGGCGAAATCTGCTGCACATGGCCTCGAAGCTTCAGGTGGTTCAGCGCGTCTACGGTAAAGCTCACGGGCTGGCCGATACGCACATTGGCCATCTGGGTTTCCTTCATGTTGGCAATCACCCAAAGGGTGTCGGGCACAAGCGCCATGAGCTGCGCGCCGGAGTTGACATAAGCACCCAGGCGGGTGCCGATCTGCCCCAGCTGGCCATCGCGCGGGGCCGTGACGCGGGTGTTGTCGAGGTCGATGCGTGCCAGCTCCACGGCGGCCTTGGCGTTCTCCACCGAGGCCTCGAGTGCGGCCCGGTTGACCACCACGGTCTCACGGTCCTGGCGGGCGATTTCCAGCGCCGCCCTGGCCTGGGCCAGGCTGGCGACGGCAGCGGCCTCACTGGCACGGGCCAGGTCCAGGTCGCGGCGCGACACCGAGCCATCGTTGACCAGCGCCTGGTTGCGGCCGAGGTCAGCCTTGGCCTTGGCCGCCTGGGCCGCAGCATCGCCGATGGCGGCCTGGCGCTGGGCAATGGTCGCTTCGGCGCTGTTGCGCTGTTGCTGGTTGTTGGCCAGGGCCGCCAACTGCTGTTGCAGCTGGGCGCTGGCCTGGGCAAGGCGTTGCCTGTAGATACGGTCATCCAGTTGCACCAGCAAGTCGCCGGCCTTGACGAACTGGAAGTCATGCACCGGTACATCGACGACGTAGCCACTGAGCTGCGGGCCGATGATGGTCACCTGGCCCCGCACCAGGGCGTTCTCGGTGCTTTCGATGGCGCTGCTGAACGGCGGCAGGCGCCAGGCATACAGCACCAGCAGGATGCCGGCCAAGGCCACGGCGGCAAAGCTGATGGATGACAGGATGCGCACCCGCCGCGTGCGTACCGGGCTGGTTGGTTCACTGGGCGGTGTGACGCCCTCCGGGGTTTCAGCGATGGCGGTGGTGGTCGTGGTGCGGGTGTTGTCGGTCATCGGGTGGGCGCGCCGGGGGTAGAGTCGGTAAGGGTGGCCTGACGTTTCACATGCCAGAGCCAGGTGCTGCGGATACAGATCCAGATCATGGTCAGGATAGCGATGCTGCCAATCAGCACGAACACATCGTTGTAGGCCATGACGTTCGCTTCACGGGTAGCAGCGCTGGCCAGGAGGCGCATGCCGGCTTCACTGCGCAAGGCAGGGTCGGCAATGATGCCGCCGTAACCGGCACCCCCGCTTTGAACGCGGGCATTGACCAGGGGTTCCAGGTAGCTGAGGCGATCCATCAGGTGGCTGGAGTGAAACTTTTCCCGCCAGGTCTGGAAGGTGCCCAGCAACGCCGCACCAATCAGGCCGCCGAGGTTGTTGCAGATGCCGAACAACACCGAAAAACTGACCAGGTTGCGCGGGTTGGCGCGCACATGGCTGATGCCCAGGGCCATCGACGGGCCGAGGAAGAAGGTGCTGCCGAAGGCCAGCAGGAACTGGCTCAAGTACATCTGAGCCGGGCGTGTGAGGTTGCTGGAACTGCTGTCCATGAAGGCGCCGGCGGCCATCGCCAATAGCGAGACGAACAGCGGGATCACCAAATGGTTGGGGTTGATGGTGAGGGCGCTGCTGGCCAGGCCTGCGACAGCGCCCAACAGCATGATCCAGTACAGCGTGCGCATCTGCTCGCTACCCATGTTCAGCGCCTGCAGGAAACCGACCGCGCCGGTGGACTGTTCCGAGGTCACCATGCGGATCAGCACCACGCACAGGGCCAGGCGTATGATGGCGCCACTGCCCAGCCAGTGGGTCATCAACAAGGGGTTGCGGCGATTGTGCTCGATGGCCAGGCCGCTGAAGACCAGCGCGATCGACGCCGCCAGTGCCACGCCGATCCACGGCGCCTCCAGCCACCAGTCGATGCGCCCCAGCGACAGCACGGCGCAGAGCAGTGCGGTACCGCTGGCGATCAAGGTGAAGGTCAGGAAGTCGAGGGGTTCGAATGTTTTAAAACGGTCACCGGGCGGCAATTTCAGCAGCAGTACGCAACCCAGTGCGGTGAGTGCCAGGCCCAGCTCGAACAGGTACAACCCGCGCCATTCGGCGATTTGCAGAAGGTCTTCAGAAAAGATCCGGGCCAGCGGTAGCGCCAGCTGCGAGGCGCCCAGGCCCAGTACCATGGCCTTGAGCCGCCACTGCGCCGGGAAGGCCTGAATCATGTAATACAGCCCCAGCGAGCTGAGCGCCGCGCCGACCATGCCGTGGGCCGCGCGAACGGCGATGGCAGAGTTCAGGTCGTTGACCAGCAGGTGGGCGAAGGTGACCAGCACGTACAGCACCAGAAAAACTTCGGTGAAGGCACGCAGGCCAAACTGTTGGCGGAACTTCACCAACAGCAGGTTGATGGAGACGTTGGTCATCACATAGGCGGCCGGCAGCCAGGCCATTTCCGCGGTGGTTGCACCCAGGGCGCCTTGCAGGAACACCAGGTTGGCGGTGACCAGCGCGTTGCCCAGGCCACCGGTGATTGCCACCAGCAGGCCGACCACCCCGTAGGCCAGGCGTTTGGCTGGCGAATGCAGGGGCGTGGAAGGGGAGCCTGGCAGGCTGGGCTTTTCGTGGGGGAGCCACTGGCGGGGGGCGTATTTATCCATCGGCAGACTTTACTTTAGCGACGCTTGGTGCTGCTAGTTGCGTCCTTTGGTTTTTGTGCTGAGGTCGAGATTGGGCGCCGCCCGCTACAACGCTTTGGCCAGAAACTCGGCCGTGCGGCTTGCCCTGCACTCGGCCACCACCTGCGGGGTGCCGCTGACCACCACCTTGCCCCCGGAATCCCCAGCCCCCGGGCCAATATCGATCACCCAGTCACTCTGCGCCACCACCCGCATGTCATGTTCGACCACCACCACGCTGTGGCCCCCCTCGACCAGGTGGTTGAGCTGCACCAGCAGCCGGTCGACGTCCTGCGGGTGCAAGCCGTTGGTAGGTTCATCCAGCACATACAGCGTGGCCCCGCGGGCCGTGCGCTGCAGTTCGGTCGCCAGCTTGATGCGCTGCGCTTCGCCGCCGGACAGTTCGGTGGCAGGCTGGCCCAGGCGCAGGTAACCCAGGCCGATATCCTGCAGCACCTGCAGGCAACGCCGCACGGGAGGCTGGTCGGCAAATGCTGCCAGTGCCTGTTCGACGGTCAGCTGCAGCACTTGCGCGATGTTCATGCCCTGCCAGCTCACCGCCAGGGTTTCGGGGTTGTAGCGGGCGCCATGGCAGGTCGGGCAGGGTGCGTAGACACTGGGCATGAACAGCAACTCGACGCTGACGAAACCTTCGCCCTCGCAGTTGGCGCAACGGCCCTTGGCGACGTTGAAGGAAAATCGCCCGGCATCGAAGCCTTGCGCTTTGGCGTGTTCGGTGCCGGCGAACAGCTTGCGTACATGGTCGAACAGGCCAGTGTAGGTGGCCAGGTTGGAGCGGGGCGTGCGGCCGATCGGCTTCTGGTCGACCTGCACCAGGCGCTTGATGCTGCCAAGGCCCGCACTCACATGGCCGCTGCTGGCCTGTTCCGGTGCGTCTTCCAGGCTCTGTGCTTCGGCCTCGCTCCGTTGCTCCACATGGCCCAGGTGCGCGCCCACCAGTTCCAGCAGGGCCTGGCTCACCAGGCTGGACTTGCCCGAGCCGGAAATACCGGTAACGGCGGTAAAGCAGCCAAGCGGGAAGGCGGCGCTGACGTTGTGCAGGTTGTTGCGGGTGATGCCTTCAAGCTTCAGCCAGTCGCCGGCCTGGCGGGGCTGACGCGTGGTCCGGGCCGGCGCGCTGAACAGGTAGGCGCGAGTGCGTGACGGCTCGACCTCGGCCAGGCCGGCGGGTGGCCCGCTGTACAGAATGGTGCCGCCATGCTCACCGGCCGCTGGCCCGACATCCACCAGCCAATCAGCGCGGCGCATGGTGTCCAGGTCATGCTCCACCACATACACCGAGTTGCCAGCGTGCTTCAGGCGCTGCAGGGCTGCGAACAGTGCTTCGCTGTCGGCGGGGTGCAAACCGGCCGAAGGTTCGTCGAGCACGTAGATCACGCCGAACAGCTGTGAATTCAGCTGGGTGGCCAGGCGCAGGCGTTGCAGTTCACCAGAAGACAGGGTCGGAGTGCTGCGCTCCAAGGCCAGGTAACCCAGGCCAAGCTCGAGCAGGGTATCGATGCGTTCGAGCAACTCGTTGGCGATGCGTTGGGCTGCCAGGCGCTTTTCTACCGTCAGCGGGTCCTGTTTTCGGGTCAGGTAGTCCGCTGCCGCCACCTTGCGGAACACATCCGCCAGCGCCTGCAACGACAGCTGCGACAGCTCGGCGATGTCCAGGCCGGCGAAGGTCACGCCCAGTGCCTCGCGCTTCAGGCGCTTGCCCTGGCACAGCGGACAGGGACTGGGGCGCATGTACTGGGCCACGCGCTTGCGCATCTGCGCGCTCTGCGAGTGCATGAAGGTATGCAGCACGTAACGGCGGGCGCCCATGAACGTGCCTTGATAGCTGGGCTCCAGCTTGCGCTTGAGCGCTTCGCGGGTCTGCGCAGGGGTCAGGCCGGCATACACGGGGGCGGTGGGGGTATCTTCAGTGAACAGAATCCAGTCGCGCTGCGCCTGAGGCAGATCGCGCCAAGGCATATCGACGTCATAGCCCAGCGTGACCAGGATGTCGCGCAGGTTCTGACCTTGCCAGGCCATTGGCCACGCGGCCACTGCACGCTCACGGATGGTCAGGGACGGGTCCGGGACCATGGTCGCTTCGGTCACCTCGTAGACACGCCCCAGGCCATGGCACTGCGGGCAAGCGCCTTGGGGCGTGTTTGGAGAAAAGTCTTCGGCGTACAGCAGCGCTTGCCCTGCCGGGTAGTGGCCAGCGCGGGAATAGAGCATGCGGATCGAACTGGACAAGGTGGTCACGCTACCCACCGAGGAACGAGCACTCGGCGTGCCGCGTTGTTGCTGCAAGGCCACCGCTGGCGGCAGGCCCTCGATACTGTCCACGTCTGGTACACCCACCTGGTCAATCAGGCGCCGGGCATAGGGTGCCACCGATTCGAAATAGCGGCGCTGGGCCTCTGCGTACACCGTGGAGAAGGCCAGCGACGACTTGCCCGAGCCGGATACTCCCGTGAATACCACCAGCGCGTCGCGGGGGATATCCACATCGATGTTCCTCAGGTTGTGTTCACGGGCACCGCGCACCCGGACGAAACCGCTTGGTGTGGTTGGGCGTGTGGGCATGACGCGGTCCTTGGCTGGCTGAGCCGTCCAAGGTAGCAGTAATTGCGATGCCTGTACGGGATCGCGCCATGTTCCACAGGGTGGAACCATATTCAATTGTGCTCTTGAGCTACGCGCGCAAACCTGTGACCTGGCACGACCTGCCCGCACGCGTCGTGATCTCAAGGCGAACAACAAGACCGGGAAACCACCCGCGCGAGGAGACTTTGCATGTCCCGACACCAGCACATCCTGGCCTGGCTGAACGATGTAGCCAGCGACCTGCACACAATCCGTCACGATATCCACGCTCACCCGGAACTGGGCTTTGAAGAAAGCCGCACCTCGGCACTGGTTGCCCGGTTGCTCGAGGCGTGGGGCTACGAGGTGCACACGGGCATCGGCCAGACAGGCGTGGTCGGTGTATTGCGTAATGGCAGCAGCCAACGCCGCCTGGGCCTGCGCGCCGACATGGACGCGCTGCCCATCCACGAAGCAACGGGCGCGGCATACAGCAGCCAGCACCCAGGCTGCATGCACGCCTGCGGCCACGACGGGCACACCACCATGCTGTTGGGCGCCGCACGCTACCTGGCGGCAACTCGACAGTTCGATGGCACGCTGACGCTGATCTTTCAGCCTGCCGAGGAGGGCCAGGGCGGCGCCGAGGCGATGCTGGCCGACGGCTTGCTGGAGCGTTTCCCCTGCGATGCCCTGTTCGGCATGCACAACATGCCGGGGTTGCCGGCCGGGCATCTGGGCTTTCGCGAGGGGCCGATGATGGCGTCGCAGGACCTGCTCACCGTCACGCTCGACGGTGTTGGTGGTCATGGCTCGATGCCGCACCTGACCGTCGACCCGCTGGTGGCGGCCGCCAGTGTGGTGATGGCGCTGCAAACGGTGGTGGCCCGCAACATCGATGCACAAGAAGCTGCGGTGGTCACGGTCGGTGCGTTGCAGGCCGGCGAAGCAGCCAACGTCATTCCGCAGCAGGCGCTGCTGCGCCTGAGCCTGCGCGCGCTCAACGCCGAGGTGCGGGCGCAGACCCTGGCGCGGGTGCGGGCGATCATCGTCAGCCAGGCCGAAAGCTTTGGCTGTCGCGCCAGTATCGAACACCGCCCGGCCTATCCGGTGCTGGTCAACCATGCCGAGGAAAACGCTTTCGCCATGCAGGTAGGGGTCGAGTTGCTTGGGGCTGACGCGGTGGATGGCAACACCCGCAAGCTGATGGGCAGCGAAGACTTCGCCTGGATGCTGCAGCGCTGCCCGGGCGCCTACCTGTTCATCGGCAATGGCGTATCACGGCCGATGGTGCACAACCCGGCCTACGACTTCAACGACGACATCCTGCTGACCGGCGCCGCCTACTGGTGCGCGCTGGCAGAGCGGTGGCTCGCGCCCATCTGACCCTCTTTTTTGACGACTGCCGCTGGAACCTGGGCGCGACCGCGCCCGGGCGATCACCCAATCATTGTGTGGAGTGTTCCCTATGCAGACTTCGAGCACCGGCGTGTCGCGTACCCGGCAAGTGGTGGCCGCCGTTATCGGCAACGCCCTGGAATGGTATGACTTCATCGTGTACGGCTTTCTGGCCAGCATCATCGCCCGGCAGTTCTTCCCGTCCGACGACGAATACGCCTCGCTGCTGATGGCATTGGCCACCTTTGGCGTCGGCTTTTTCATGCGCCCAGTGGGGGGCGTGTTGCTGGGCATGTATTCCGACCGCAGAGGCCGCAAGGCTGCCATGCAGATGATCATCCGCCTGATGACCGTGTCCATCGCCATGATCGCCTTTGCCCCGGACTACCTGGCCATCGGCATGGCTGCGCCGCTGCTGATCGTAGTGGCGCGCATGCTGCAGGGCTTTGCCACCGGCGGTGAGTACGCCAGCGCCACGGCCTTTCTGGTGGAAAGTGCGCCGGCCCATCGCAAGGGTCTGTATGGCTCGTGGCAACTGGTGGGGCAATGCCTGGCGGTATTCTCCGGGGCGACGATGGTGGCGCTGGTCACCCACCTGTGCTCGCCTGAGGCGTTGGACAGCTGGGGCTGGCGCATCCCGTTCGTGCTGGGCCTGTTGATCGGCCCGGTTGGCCTCTGGATCCGCAAGCACATGGAAGACCCCGAGGAGTTCATCGAGGCGCGTCGCCAGGCCAAAGGCCAGTCACCGAGCCTGATGCAGGTGCTGCGTCAGCATCGGCGTAGCCTGCTGGTGTCGATGGGCCTGGCCTGTGGTGCGACGGTGTCGTTCTACGTGGTGCTGGTGAACATGCCGACCTTTGCCCACAAGAGCCTCGGCCTGCCGCTGGACCAGGTGCTGCTGGTACAGATGCTTGCCGTAGGGCTGATGACCATCGTCATTCCCTTGGCCGGAGCGTTGTCTGACCGTCTGGGGCGACGCCCGGTGCTGATGGCTTTCACCCTGGCGTTCTTCGTGATGGTCTACCCCCTGTATGTGTGGGTGGCCGCTGCGCCGTCCCTGGAGCGACTGCTGGTCATGCAACTGCTGCTGTGCACGGCCATCGGCGGGTTCTTCGGCCCGGCACCCACCGCCTTGGCCGAGCAGTTCCCGGTCGACGTGCGCTCTACGGGTGTTTCGGTGGCCTATAACGTGGCGGTAATGGTATTCGGCGGTTTCGCCCCGCTGATCGTTACCTGGCTGACGAAAGTGCTCGGCACCCCCGTTGCGCCATCGTTCTACGTATTGTTCGCCTGTCTTCTGACCCTGTTGGGTACCTATTGCCTGAAAGAAGCACCCCGTGCGGGCAAGCCTGCCGCCTTCAACCTTGGAGTGAAACCGTGAAGCCGCTAGCCATCGACCCCATCGTGGCCCTTGACGCCGAGGCGTTGTCCCAATCCATCCATGCCCGCCAGCTGTCGTGCCGGGAGGTGATGCAGGCCTACCTGGCGCACATCGAGCGCTGCAACCCGCAGGTCAATGCGCTGGTGTCGTTGCGCCCGGCCGAGGCGTTGCTGGCCGAGGCCGACGAGCGCGACCGCGAACTGGCCCTGGGCCATTCGCGCGGCTGGATGCATGGCATGCCACAGGCGATCAAGGACCTGGCCGCCACTGCCGGGCTGCGCACCACGATGGGGTCGCCGTTGTTTGCCGAGCAGGTTCCCGAGCATGACGCGATCAGTGTGGCGCGGGTACGGGCGAGTGGGGCGCTGATCGTGGGCAAGACCAATGTGCCCGAGTTTGGCCTGGGCTCGCAGACCTACAACACGCTGTTTGGCACTACCACCAACGCCTACGACCACCAGCGTGTGGCGGGCGGCAGCAGCGGCGGGGCGGCGGCTGCCCTGGCCATGCGGCTGCTGCCGGTAGCCGACGGCAGCGACATGATGGGGTCGCTGCGTAACCCCGCGGCGTTCAACAACGTGTTCGGCCTGCGACCTTCGCAGGGGCGGGTGCCGCACGGGCCGGCGCCGGAGCTGTTCGTGCAGCAGCTGGCCACCGAGGGCCCAATGGGCCGCAGTGTGACCGACGTGGCGCGCCTGCTGTCGATCCAGGCCGGCGTCGACGTGCGGGCGCCCTTGTCGCTCAGTGAAGGGCGGCGCGATTTTACTGCCGGGCTGCAGCGTGATTGCCGTGGCGTCCGGGTGGGCTGGCTGGGCGATTACAACGGCTACCTGCCGATGGATGACGGGGTGATGAAGCTGTGTGAGGCAGCGCTGGCCGACTTTGCCGAGCTGGGTTGCCGGGTCGAAGCCTGCCAGCCAGCATTCGACCTTGCCCGGTTGTGGCAGTGCTGGCTGACCCATCGCCATTTCCTGGTGCACGGCAACCTCGGCGCGGCGTATGCCGACCCCGAAAAACGGGCACTGCTCAAGCCCGAAGCGCAGTGGGAGGTGAAGGGCGGTTTGCAACTGAGTGCAGCGGCGCTGTACCAGGCCTCGCTGGACCGCAGCGACTGGTACCGGGCATTGGCCAAGTTGTTCGAACGTTACGATTTCCTGCTGTTGCCGTCGGCCCAGGTGTTCCCTTTCGATGCACGGCAGGCCTGGCCAACGGTGGTCGGGGGGCGGGCGATGGACACTTATCACCGCTGGATGGAGGTCGTGATCGGGCCGACCCTGGCCGGCCTGCCGAGCATCAGCGTGCCGGTTGGCTTCAATGCGGCCGGCTTGCCCATGGGCCTGCAGATCATAGGCCCGGCCCAGGCTGACCACGCCGTGTTGCAGCTGGCATTTGCCCATGAGCAGCTCACCCGCTGGGTGCCGCGCTGTCCGCCGCAAGGCCTGCAGACGCCATGAGAGCGCTATGCAGGCGCGGATCTTGCTGGCTATTCTGACCATCCCGCTACAAGGAGGTCATACCCATGGGCATCACGGCAGACAATGGCGGTGTGCGTTCGGTGGAACGGGCCCTGGCCATCGTCGACCTGCTCGGCGAACACCAGGCACTGGGCCTTGAAGAGCTGCATTACCTGACCGCGCTGCCCAAGGCCACGGTGTCACGTATGCTCGCCACTTTGCAGGAGCAAGGCTGGGTGTACCGTGGCCTGAGTGACCGGCGCTACCGGTTGAGTGCGCGTCGCCTGTATGGCGACCGCCAGCTGCGTTTCAAGCGGCGCCTCGTGGAAAGCGCCGCGCCACTGCTGCTGGAGCTGAGTGAGCGCACTGGCCTGGTGGTGGACCTGTCGTGTTTCGACGGGGAGCGGCTGGAGGTGATGGAAAGCGCCATTCCCCAGGTCTTGCGCAAGCGCTACCCGCACACCTGTCAAATCGTCGGGCACCATGCCAGCCTGTTCCATTCGGCGATGGGGCGGGCCTGCCTGGGCGAGCTGGCGGTGGATGAAGTGCAGCGCCTGGCATCCCATGCGCGGGTCGGTGACGAAACCGTGCTGCGCGATATCGAGGAGGAGGCGCACAAGGGCTTTGGCCAGCGCACTGAAGGGCATTGGGAGTACCCGGTGCGCCTGCCGCATCTGATCCGAGCCATCGCCTTGCCGGTGCATGCCGAAGGGCGCCTGGCCGGGAGCGTCGCCTTGCATTGGCCGCTGGACCAGGCACCGGTCGAGCGTGTGCTGAACCTGCACCTGAGCAGCCTGGCGAGCACCGTGGGCGAGGTGCAGCGGGCTTTGGCCTGATCATTCACTGGCCTTCCCGAAACCCGCTGGGGCTCACCCCCACCTGCTTGCGAAAGAACCGGCTGAAATAGCCCACATCGGCAAACCCAAGCTCGTGGGCAATTGCCTTCACACTCAGGCTCGAATGCCCGAGCATGCGCTTGGCCTCCAGCACCAGCCGGGCATTGATCACGGTCATTGGTGTCATGCCCAGGTGCTCCTGGCACAGCCGCCCCAGCGTAGCCAGGGTCATGCCCAGCTCTGCAGCGTACTGCGCCAGTGGCCAATGCACGCGATAGTGCATGTCGACCAGCTCACGAAACGCGGTCAACTGCTGGCTGCGTCTTGACACCGGGCGCAGCTCAGCCTGTGGCAGCTGCGGCTCATGACGCAGTACCTGAATCACCAGCGTCAGCAGCAGCGCCATGCTGCTGGCCACATGCTCGCGGGCGCGGTTGTGGTACTCCTCGCGCAGGGCACGGCACAGCGGCAGCAACGGGTCTTCGTCGGCTGGCCATCGCGGCAGGGCGATCACCTGCGGCTTGCGCAGCTGCGCCCCGAGGCTGGGTGCCAGTACCTGGGCGATGCCTTCAAGCGGGTGCTGGGCCGCCGTGATCACTTGGCCCTCGACCTGTCCAGACCAATGAAAACCATGCACCACCTGCGCCGGTACATACACCACGCAGGGCGCCTGCACCTGCAGCCGGTCACTGTCGAACAGCACCTCGCCGCCACCGCTTTGCAGGTACAGCAGTTGCAGCAGGCCGTCATGACGGTGTGCGGCAATTTCCCAGTTGTGCGCGCCAGAGCGCTTGGAAATCTGCTCCACATGCAGGGACTCGTGCCATACCGGCTGCGCGGCTTCACCGTACAGGGCGTAAGTGGGGATCTTGTTCATGTTGTTGTAATTGTTCTGTCCGCTACAGGGCCACTGTGCCATAGCGACACGCAGGGTTCAGGGTACCGGGGAGAAATTGACCGGAATGTGGTGCGGGTTGCAGGTTTTGTCCATTCTGCCGATGTGCCTGCCGGCCATAGGCTGTGGCCCAGAACAAGCGACACTCTGGAGAGCTGCATGCACAACAACAAGATTCCCTCTCAGTGGCTGGGCCTGGATTCGGCCGTCTGCGTGATTACCGGCGCGGCCGGTGGCATTGGTGCGGCGCTGGCTGCTGCGCTGGTCGAACAGCAGGCCCATGTGGTGCTGCTGGACCGCGACCTGGGCAAATGCCGCGAACTGGCGGCCACAATGGGTGAGCACAGTGCCGGCGAAATCACTGCCCTGGCCTGTGACATTGCCGACCCGGCCAGCGTGGAGCAGGCCGCCGCCCAGGTACAAGCGCTGCATGGGCGCTGCGATGTACTGGTCAACAATGCCAGCGTGCTGCGCCCCGGCGCACTGGACACGTTGAGCCTTGAACACTGGAACCAGGTGCTCGCGGTCAACCTGAGTGGCTACCTGTTATGCGCCCAGGCCTTTGGCCGCTCGATGTTGGCCCGCGGCCAAGGCCGCATGGTGCACGTGGCCTCGATTGCTGCCCATTATCCGCAGCCCAACAGCGGCGCCTACAGCGCGGCCAAAGCCGGGGTCAGCATGCTGTCACGCCAGATTGCCGTGGAATGGGGGCCGCGCGGTGTGCGCAGCAATGCGGTGTGCCCTGGGTTGATTCGCACGCCATTGTCGGCGGCGTTCTATGCCGACCCAGCGGTGGAGCGCCAGCGCAGCGCCATGACTGCCAATCAACGCATCGGCGAACCACAAGACATCGCCGAGGCTGTGCTGTTCCTGGCCAGCCGCCGCGCCGACTATATCAACGGTGCTGAGCTGACCGTGGATGGCGGGCTGGAGAGCATGCCGATGGCCCTGATCCCGCGCCCGGGTTTCGAGGGGGCAGGCCAATGAATACGCGCCATTGCGATGTGCTGGTGATAGGTGCAGGGGCCGGTGGCCTGGCGACCGCGATCACGGCGAAAAAACGTGGCCTGGAGGTGGTTGTCATCGAAAAGGACGACTGCTTCGGCGGCACCACGGCATTTTCCGGCGGCGTGCTCTGGGTGCCAGGCAACCCGTACGGCGGTAGCGACAGCCACGCGGCGGCCATGACCTACCTGCGCAACGAAGCAGGCGCGTGCTTCGATGCTGAGGGTGTCGAGGCATTCTTGCAGTACGCCCCACAAATGGTGGCGTTTTTCGAGCGCGAGACGGCCGTGAAGTTCGTGCCTACGCTATACCCCGACTATCACCCGCAGGTCGAAGGAGGCGTTGACGTTGGCCGTTCGATACTGGCCGCCCCCTATGACATTCGCGGTCTCGGCCAGGACATGGCACGCCTGCGCCCGCCGCTGAAAACCATCACCTTCATCGGCATGATGTTCAATTCCTCGAATGCCGACCTCAAGCACTTCTTCAATGCTACCCGTTCGTTGACCTCGTTCCTTTATGTAGCCAAGCGGCTGATGACTCATGTGAAGGAGCTGGCCCTGTACCGCCGTGGCACCCAGGTTACCAGCGGTAATGCCCTGGCGGCGCGGCTGGTGCGTTCGGCGCTGGACCTGGGCATACCGATCCTGACGGGTACGCCGGCGCGGCAGTTGCTGCAAGAAGGTGGCCGCGTGGTGGGTGCCTTGGCCGAGCAGGCCGGCGGCGAGCTGTGCATCCAGGCCCGGCGTGGGGTGGTGCTGGCCTGTGGTGGCTTCTCCCACGATGTGCAACGGCTGCGCCAGGCCTACCCACATGTGCGGCGTGGCGGCGAGCATTTTTCGCCGGTGCCGGCGGGCAATACCGGTGATGGTGCGCGGATGGCCGAGGCGTTGGGGGCCAGGGTCGATATCCGTCTGCAGGCACCCGCCGCGTGGATGCCCGTGTCGAAGGTGCCGGTGGCAGGCGGGCGGCATATAGCCTTTCCGCATTTGCTGGACCGTTACAAACCCGGTGTGATCGGTGTGCTGCGTTCGGGCCGGCGTTTCACCAACGAGTCGAATTCCTACCATGACGTGGGCGCAGCGCTGATCGGGGCCTGTGAAGGGCAGGCGGAAACGGCCATGTGGCTGGTGTGCGACCGCCGCACCTTGGCCAAGTACGGCCTGGGTTACGCCAAGCCTGCGCCGATGCCGCTGGGGCCATTGTTGCGCAACGGCTACCTGCTCAAGGGCAAGACCCTGGCCGAGCTGGCCGCCAAGGCCGGGATCGATGCACAAGGGTTGGAGCAGACCGTGCGCGCTTACAACCTCGGAGCAGTTCACGGTGAAGACCGCCAGTTCGGGCGGGGCAGCACTAGCTTCAACCGCTACCTGGCCGACCCGCAGCAGCAGCCGAACCCCTGCGTGGCACCGGTGGCTGAGGGGCCGTACTTTGCCGTGAAGGTGATCATGGGCGACCTTGGCACATTCGACGGGCTACGCACCAGCGTGGTTGGCGAAGTGCTGGCGGCCGACGGCCAGGCCATCGATGGCCTGTATGCCGTAGGTAATGACCGCGCCAGCATCATGGGGGGCAACTACCCCGGGGCGGGTATCACCCTGGGGCCGATCATGACCTTTGGCTACATCACCGGGCGCCACCTGGCAGGTGTCGAGCAAGGGTTGGCAGCGGTGGGCAACGCGCAGGAGGTGGCGTGATGGACAAGCCTGTGGTTGACCACCGCATCTACACCATCCGCCCGCGTGGCATGGCGGCTTTTCTCGACGCTTTCGACCAGCTGGCGCTGCCGATCCTGCTACGCCATCTCGGCCCACCACTGGGGTTCTATACCAGCAGCATCGGCCCGCTGAACCAGGTGGTGCACTTGTGGGGCTACGACAGCCTTGATGACTTTGAAAAGCGCAGTGCCGCGCGCGACGCCGACCCGGACTTTGCCGCGTACCTGCATGCCACCCGCGACCTGGTGGTGGCGCAGGAAACGCGGATCATCAGGCCTGCGCACCTGCCCAGCCTCAGCCGGTGGTGATGTTGCGTGTGCTGGCGGTTGGGCCGCAACGCGGCCCCGATACACCCCCATAAAAACAACAACAGGTGATACCCATGAACAACCCGCTTGACGTGCGCCAGCTGATCGATCGGCAACCCATCGGCCGCTACCAGAAATGGGTGGTGTTCCTTGGCTTTCTGATCATTGCCCTTGATGGCCTGGACGTGGCCATCATCGGCTTCATTGCCCCGCAACTGAAAAGTGACTGGAACCTGGGTGCGCAGAGCCTAGGCCCGGTATTGAGCGCTGCCTTGATCGGCCTGGCCCTCGGCGCGCTGGTCGCGGGTCCTTTGGCTGACCGCCATGGGCGCAAGGCGGTGTTACTGTGCAGCGTCCTGCTGTTTGGTTCATTTACCTTGGCCTCAGCCTTTTCCCCCAATCTGGAAACCTTGGTGACGCTGCGTTTTCTCACCGGCCTGGGGCTGGGGGCGGCCATGCCCAATGCCAGCACGCTGGTCAGTGAATATGCCCCGGCACGTAGCCGCTCGCTGTTGATCACGTTGGCGTTCTGCGGCTTCTCCATGGGCGCGGCGTTTGGCGGCTTCGTCAGCGCCTGGATGATCCCCAACCTGGGCTGGCGCAGCGTGCTGGCAATGGGCGGGGCATTGCCGCTATTGGTCTTGCCGCTGCTGTACTGGCGCCTGCCCGAATCGGTGACCTTCCTGGTCAGCAAAGGCGCGAATCGCCAACGTATCCTGGACATCGTTCGCCGCCTGGCGCCAGGGCAGGTCAACGCGGACAGTACCTTTGTCATGCCCGGCAAAGGCCTGCCGGCGGGCGGTGCGATCGGTACTGTCTTGTCGCCCCAGTATCGCTTTGGTACTTGCATGCTCTGGGTCGGCTACGTGCTGGCGTTGTTCCTGGTGTATCTGTTCAGTGGTTGGCTGCCGACGCTGGTGAAGGAGGGCGGTGGCTTTTCGGTGTCCGAAGCAGCCATCGTCACGGCCTGTTTCCAGATCGGCGGGCCGCTGGGGGCTGTTTCGGTGGGCTGGGCGATGGACCGCTATCCGGCACAGCGGGTGCTGGTGCTGACCTTCCTGTTCAGCGGTGCGGTGATTTTTGCCATCGGCCAGGTGGCCACAGACTTCGCCTGGCTGTGCGTGGTTGCCAGCGCCGTGGGCTTTGGCCTGAATGGCGCAAGTGTTGGCATGAACGCGTTGGCAGCGGCCTTTTATCCAACCCAAGCGCGGGCGACCGGGGCCAGTTGGATGAGTGGCATCGGCCGCATCGGCGCCGTGCTCAGTGCCTTTGCCGGGGCGCAGATGCTGGCGCTGGGCTGGAGCTTCTCCCAGGTTTTCGCTGCGCTGCTGCTGCCTGCCGGGCTGGCGGCGTTGGCGGTATGGCTACACGGGCGTCAGGCTGCACGGCAGCTCAGCGTTCCAGGCTGTACATGCGGCATTCCGCCAGCAATGCCAGCAGGTTCGGCTCCCGCTCCCGCGCCTTCAGAAATACCACGCCGATATGCTGCTGCAGGCGATATTGCGGCTGCAAGGCGATCAACCTGACGCGGTTTTCGTACACCGCCGCGATGCGCCCGGGCAGCAAGGCAAAGCCAACCCCCGAGCTGACCATGCTGAGCAAGGTGAAGATATCGTTCACCTGCATGGCCACCTTCGGTTCGAAACCAGCTTGCTGGAACACCCGTGCGCCATCGCGATGAGTCGCGAAGCCTTGGGTGAGGGTGATGAAGGTGGAGTCGGCGAGGTCGGCCAGATCCACTTCGGCCTGCCCGGCGAAGGGCGAGTCGGTGGGCACGGCGAGGTAGATGTCGTCGGAGAACAGCGGCAGTTGTTCGCAGGCCGGGTCGCTGACACTTTCGTCGAGGGAAACGAGTACGGCTTCCAGCTCGTGGTTCTTCAGGCGCTGCAGTAGGTCGACGTTGGAACCCAGGGTCAGGTCGATGTTGAGTTCACTGCGGCGCAGTTTCAGGCCCATGACCAGTTTGGGCACGGTTTTCACCGTGAGCGAGTAGAGTGCGCCCAGGCGGAAACGCTCGGCATAGAAACCGGCGGCTTCGCGGGTCTGGCGCACCATCTGTTCAGCGTCCTGGATCAGCTGGCGAGCTTTCTTTTCCAGTACGTAGGCACTTTCCAGCGGGATCAGCTGGCGGCCTTCGTGCTTGAACAGCGGGCAGCGCAGCGCGCTTTCCAGTGAATGGATGGCGCGGTGCACGCTGACGGCGCTGGTGGACAGTTCGGCGGCGGCGCGGCCAAGGTTGCCGGTGCGCATGAACGCGAGGAAGGTGTCCAGTTTTTTGAGGGTCAGTTCTTCGTCGATCAGCATGGGGCGGCCTGAGCGTGGGCAATTGCAGAATCTTGCCTGTTGAGGTGAAAACCGGGGGCGGCAAAGAGGCCCCGAAGGCTCACTGCATGGACTCGATCAACGCCCATAGCGCTGGGTCGGTAAAGTCCTGTATCACCCGCTGCGCACCCGCGGCGAGTAGTCGCTCCGGCGTCTGCGTGGTGGCAACGCCCACGGTGAAGATCCCCGCGCCACTGGCTGCCGCCACGCCCGGCAGAGAATCCTCGAAAGCCAGCGCCTGTCCGGCCTCGGCACCCAGCCGCTGCAGGCCGGTAAGGTAGGGCAGCGGGTCTGGCTTGGGCCGGGCCAGTTCCTCGGCCACCAGCACATGCTCGAAGCGCTGGCCCAGGCCCATGGCCTTGAGCATGTGCTCGGCGTTCAGCCGCGGTGCGTTGGTGACCACGCACATGCCGATGCCGCGCGTCTGGGCGTACTCCAGCAGGCGCAACAGGCCCGGCAGCGGTTGCAATGAGGGCGACATATCGCGGAACAGTGCCTCCTTGCGGTCGGCCAGGGCCAGGCATTGTTCGCGACTGGCGCCACTGAACAGCTCGGCGAACAGTTCACCATTGGCGCGGCCGCTCACCTGGGCTTCGAACTGTGCCTGGCTCAGCTCGCGGCCGTCCTGCTCCCGTAGCAGCTGGCGAAACGCCTCCAGGTGCAAGGTGTCGGTGTCGGTCAGGGTTCCATCCAGGTCGAACAGCAGGGCAGTCAGCATCGGGTATCCAGATCAAAAAAACACAGGCCCGGGGATCATAGCGAAAGCTGACGACAAAGGGGGCTATTCAGCGCGCCTCGAAAGGAGTACAAATGTGCTCCATGGACAACCTTACCCCCAAACGCCGCGCCATCTTCGAATTCATCCGTGAGCGTATCGCCGATCACGGCCAGCCCCCGAGCCTGGCCGATATCGCCACACGCTTCGGTTTTGCTTCGCGCAGCGTCGCCCGCAAGCACATCACGGCCTTGTGCCAGGCCGGCTACATCGATGTCACGCCGAACCAGGCGCGGGGCATTCGCCTGGCGGCACCGCTGCGCCGGCCAGAAATCCTCGAAGTGCCGGTGCTGGGCCAGGTGGCGGCAGGCGCCCCCATCGGCCCTGACGTCGATATCCACGAGCAGCTGCTGCTCGACCCCAGCCTGTTCCGGCGTACCCCCGACTACCTGTTGAAGGTGCGTGGCGACTCGATGATCGACGACGGCATCTTCGACGGTGACCTGGTCGGTATCCTGCAGCAGGCAGATGCCCGCGACGGGCAGGTCGTGGTTGCCCGCCTGGACGGCGAAGTGACCATCAAGCGCCTGCAACGCCAGGGCAAGCATTACCGGCTGTTGCCCCGCAACCCGGCCTATGCCCCCATCGATGTGCAGCCAGAGCAGGAGTTCTTCATCGAAGGCGTGTTCTGCGGCTTGCTGAGGCGCGACTGATGGGCGCGGTGGTCGACCTCGACCGGCTGCTTGACCAGCGGCGGATATGGCGCGGCCGGCAGGACCAGGCGCGGCCACTCGGGTTGCAGCCGACCGGCCATGCGGCGCTCGACGAACGTTTACCGGAAGGCGGGTGGCCCGCATCAGCACTGAGCGAATTGTTATTGGCCAGCCCCGGGTGTGGCGAATTGCAACTGCTGTGGCCAACCTTGGCCCGGGTGACCGCTGCAGCCAGCCGGGTGGTGCTGGTGGCGCCGCCTTTCATTCCTTATGCCCCGGCCTGGCAGGCAGCGGGGGTAGACCTTCGCTGGTTGGTGCAGGTGGATGCTGCGCCTGCCGATGCCCTTTGGGCTGCCGAACAGTGCCTGCGCTCGGGCAGTTGCGCGGCTGTGCTGTGCTGGCCGGAACGTGCCGACGACCGTGCCCTGCGGCGCTTGCAGGTGGCCGCCGAAACCGGCCAGGCCTTGGCCTTCGCCTGCAGGCCGCAACAGGCTGCACACAACCCGTCACCGGCAGCCCTGCGCATTGCCGTCGACACCCGTCCGGCGCAATGGCGCGTCCTGAAAAGCCGCGGCGGCATGGCGCCAGCGCTGCCCATCGCCTGCCCGGTGCGGGGCTGATGCAGCATGCTCTGGGCCTGCATCCTGCTGCCGCAGCTGGCGCTGGACACCGTCCTGCGTGAGCGCGACGATCCCGATACCCCATTGGTGCTCATTGGCGGGCCGACCCAACGGCGCGTGTTACAGGCAGTCAACCCGGCTGCGGCGGCACTTGGCCTGCGAGCCGGGCAAACCCTGACGGCAGCACGTGCCTTGGCGGATGGGTTCACCTGCGTCGAAACCGACCCCGGCCGCATCGACCAGATGCAGCAGCTGCTGGCAGCCTGGGCCTACCGTTTCAGTGCCCAGGTCAGCCTGCATTACCCACGGGCACTGCTGCTGGAAGTAGGCTCCAGCCTGCAGCTGTTCGGTCCCTGGCCCTTGTTGCAAGCACGCCTGCGCCAGGAACTGGCCGAGCTCGGCCTGCGTCAACGCATTGTGCTGGCCAGCAACCCGGTGGCGGCACGCATGCTCGCCAATGCGCACGACGGGCTGGCCGTGAGCGACGCGGACACCACCCGTGCAGCGCTGCTGCACATGCCAATCAACCGGGTCGGCCTGCCGCCAGAGGCCGCCGAAGCCTTTGCCCGCATGGGCCTGCGGCAGTTGGGCCAAGTCCTGGCCTTGCCGCGCGATACCCTGGCCAGGCGCTTTACGTCGCAGGTGCAGCTTCACCTCGACCAGCTGCTGGGGCTGCGTAACCTGGGGTTGGACTTCTATCAGCCTCCGGACCGCTTCGAAACCCGACTGGAACTGAACTTCGACGTCGAATCGCACCAGGCACTGTTATTCCCGCTGCGGCGAATGCTCAACGACCTGGCGGCATTCCTGGCCGGGCGCGACTGCGGCGTGCAGCGCTTCTGCCTGCACCTGGAGCATGTCGAAGGGCCGGATACCTTGCTCAAGGTGGGCTTGCTGGCGGCCGAACGCGATGCCGCGATGCTGTTCGAACTGGCCCGTGGGCGCCTGGAGCCACTGCGCATCCCGGCACCGGTGCGCAACCTGCGCCTGGTCGCCGAGGACTTGCCAGCCTTCGTGCCGCAGCACCAGGCGCTGTTCGACCCACGGCCGCAACAGGCGCAACCCTGGGATCAATTACGTGAGCGGCTGCGCGCGCGCCTGGGCGATGAGGCTGTGAAAGGCTTGTGCGCGGCAGCCGACCACCGCCCCGAATGCGCCTGGCAGCGGGTAGAGCAGGGTGTCCAGGGCTCTATGCCGGTTGCCCCGGGCAGTCGCCCAGGTTGGTTGCTGCAGGCGCCGGTGGCGTTGAATGACGCCGGTTACCAGGTACAGGGCCTGGCCGAGCGCATTGAGTCGGGCTGGTGGGATGGTGGCGATGTGCGCCGCGACTATTACCGCATCGAAACCCGGGACGGCCTGCGCGGTTGGGCCTATCGCGACCTGGGCCAGGCTGGCCCGCTGTGGTTGCAGGGCTGGTTCGCATGAACACTCCGGGTTATGCCGAGCTGCATTGCCTGTCCAATTTCACCTTCCAGCGCGGTGCGTCGAGTGCTGATGAGCTGTTTCGACGGGCAAAGGAGCAGGGCTACGATGCCCTGGCCATCACTGATGAATGCACCCTGGCGGGTATCGTCCGTGCCTGGCAGTCTGCCAAAGCGCACCAGATGCGGCTGATCGTTGGCAGCGAAGTGCAGTTGCACGACGGCCCCAAGCTGGTGTTGCTGGTTGAAGGCCTGACCGGCTACCAGAACCTGTGCGCATTGATCACCCGGGGCCGGCGGCGGGCGGAAAAGGGTGAGTACCAGCTATTGCGCGATGACCTGCTGCAGCACCATCAAGGCTTGCTGGCCTTGTGGGTGGCCGATGACAGCGCTGATACGGCTACCGGCCAGTGGCTGCGCAGCGTGTTCGACGAGCGCCTGTGGCTGGCTGTGCATCTGCACCGCGGCAGTGACGATGGCCAACGCCTGCAGCGGCAGCGGGCGCTGGCAGCGGCATTGGGCATCCGTGCCGTGGCCTGTGGCGATGTGCATATGCATGTACGCGGCCGCCGAGCCCTGCAGGACTGCATGACTGCCATCCGCCAGCACTGCCAGGTGGCCGAGGCCGGGCGCTTCCTTTTTGCCAACGGCGAGCGGCACCTGCGCACCCAGGCGCAACTGGCCGAGCTGTATCCGCCCGACCTGCTGGCCGAAACCCTGGCCATTGCCCGGCGCTGCCAGTTTGACCTGAGCGAACTGAACTACCAGTACCCCCGCGAACTGGTCCCCGAGGGGCACACCCCGGCAAGCTGGTTGCGTGAACTGTGCGAACAGGGCTTGCCCTCGCGCTGGCCGGGTGGGCCGAGCGACAAGGTGCGCGCGGTACTGGCCAAGGAGCTGGGGCTGATTGAAGAGCTGGGTTACGAAAGCTACTTCCTGACCGTTCACGATATTGTCGCCTTTGCTCGCAGCCAGCGGATCCTGTGCCAGGGCCGCGGCTCTGCAGCCAACTCGGTGGTGTGCTTCGTGCTGGGTCTCACCGAACTCGACCCCATGGCGCACCGCCTGTTGTTCGAGCGCTTCCTGTCGCGCGAGCGTAACGAACCGCCCGACATTGATGTGGATTTCGAGCACGACCGCCGCGAAGAAGTGATCCAGTACGTGTTCCGCCGTTATGGCCGGCACCGGGCGGCGCTGACTGCAGTGGTCAATACCTACCATGCCGCCGGTGCAGTACGGGATGTAGCGCGGGTGCTGGGGTTGCCGATGGATCAGGTCGATGCCCTGGCCAAATGCTGTGGCCGCTGGAGCGACCGCATACCCGACGAGCAACGCCTGGCCGAGGCCGGTTTCGACGCGGGCAACCCGTCGTTGCGCCGGGTGCTGGTGCTGGCGGGCGAGCTGATCGGCTTCCCTCGGCACCTGTCACAGCACCCGGGAGGTTTTGTCATCTCCCAGCAACCGCTCGACCAGCTGGTCCCGGTGGAGAATGCCGCCATGGCCGAGCGCACGGTGATCCAGTGGGACAAGGACGATCTGGACATGGTCGGCCTGCTGAAGGTCGATGTGCTGGCCCTGGGCATGCTCAGCGCGTTGCGCCGCTGCTTCGACCTGGTGCAGCGACACCGCGGCCGGCAGTTGACCCTCGCGACCATCCCCAGCGAAGACCCGGCCACCTACGCAATGATCAGCCGCGCCGAAACCATGGGCGTGTTCCAGATCGAGTCGCGCGCGCAAATGGCCATGTTGCCGCGGCTGCGCCCCAACACGTTCTATGACCTGGTGATCGAAGTAGCCATCGTCCGCCCTGGGCCGATCCAGGGTGACATGGTGCACCCGTACCTGCGTCGGCGCCTGAAGCAGGAGCCGGTGACCTACCCGTCGCCGCAACTTCAGGACGTCTTCGAGCGCACCTTGGGAGTGCCCCTGTTTCAGGAGCAGGTGATGGAGCTGGCCATGGTCGCCGCCGACTACAGCCCGGGTGAGGCCGACCAGTTGCGTCGCAGCATGGCCGCCTGGAAGCGCCACGGCGGCCTGGAGCCGCACCGCGAGCGGCTGGTACAGGGCATGCTGCGCAATGGTTACGACCTGGCGTTTGCCGAACGCATCTTCGAGCAGATCAAGGGCTTTGGCAGTTATGGCTTTCCGGAGTCACATGCGGCCAGCTTCGCCTTGCTGTGCTATGCCAGCAGTTGGTTGAAGTGTCACGAACCGGCGATTTTCACCTGCGCGCTGGTCAACAGCTGGCCCATGGGCTTCTACAGCCCCGACCAACTGTTGCAGGAGGCACGACGCCAAGGCATCGAGGTCCGACCGGTGGATGTTTGTCACAGCGCGTGGGACTGCACCCTTGAGCCAGATGCGCAAAGCACCTTGGCCCTGCGCATGGGCTTGCGCCTGGTGCGGGGGGTGGCCGAAGCCGATGTCAGGCGCCTGGAGCAGGCCAGGGCACAGCGGCCGTGGCGCGACGTCGAAGACCTGTGCCTGCGCGCCGGGCTGGATGCCCGCGCCCGTGCCCACCTGGCCGACAGTGGGGCGCTGCGGGCCTTGGCCAGCGACCGGCACCAGGCCCGCTGGCAGGTGGCGGCGGTGCAGGCGCAACTGCCGCTGTTCGCTGATGTTCAGGCCTTGCCAGAGGTGGCGGTGAACTTGCCGGTGCCGACGGTGGGCGAGGATCTGGTGGCTGATTACCAAGCCTTGGGCACTACGTTAGGGCCGCATCCGTTGACCTTGTTGCGTTCGCGGCTGCGCGCGCTGGGTTGCCGCAGTTCTGGCGAGCTGCACAGCGTCGAGCATGGCGACAGCATCACCGTGGCCGGGCTGGTGGTGGGGCGGCAGCGGCCACAGACCGCCAGCGGGGTAACCTTCGTGACCCTGGAGGACGAACACGGCATGGTCAATGTGGTGGTATGGCGCGAGCTTGCCGAGCGGCAAAGGCGGGCGCTGGTCGGCTCGCAACTGCTCAAGGTCAGCGGTCGGCTCGAACAGGAAAATGGTGTGAGGCACCTGATCGCCCGGCGACTGGAGGATGTAAGCCCGCTGTTGCAGGGGCTGGATGTGCGCAGCCGAGATTTTCATTAGGCTGATTGCTTTGCCACCATGACTTCTCCATGGGTCGTGAGCGCCCGCACGGCGCTCATCCTCACAGCACAGCGCAACATTCGCTAGACCATCGCCAACCGCTGCTTGCCTGACGGTGCCGGGAACGCCTGGTCGATCGCGCGCAGGTCTTCGCGGGTCAAGCTCAACGTACCCGCCGCCGCGTTCAGCTGAACATGCGCCGGCGCCACAGCTTTGGGAATGGCGATGACCCCGTCGTGGCGGGTTACCCAGGCCAGGCTGACCTGGGCCGGTGTGGCCCCATGGCGCGTGGCGATTTCCGCCAGCACAGGGTGCTGCAGCAACCGCCCGGCCTGGGCCAACGGGCAGTAAGCCATGGTCGGCAGTGCATGCGCTTCGCACCATGGCAGCAGGTCAAACTCGATGCCCCGCTGGGCCGGGTTGTAGAGCACCTGATTGGTGGCGCAATCAGGGTTGTGCAGTTCGCGCAGGTCGTCGACGTCGAAATTGGACACGCCCCAGTGCTTGATCTTGCCTTGCTCGCGCAGGCGCTCGAAGGCCTCGACGGTTTCCTCCAGCGGGTGCTGGCCACGCCAGTGCAGCAGGTACAGGTCGATGCAGTCGGTGCCCAGGCGTGCAAGGCTGCGTTCGCAGGCAGCGGCCATGCTGCGTCGGCCGGCGTTGTGCGGGTAGACCTTGCTGACCAGGAACACGTGGTCGCGGCGCCCGGCAATAGCCTGGCCGACGACCTCTTCCGCACCGCCTTCGGCATACATCTCGGCGGTGTCGATAAGGCTCAGCCCTAGGTCGATACCCTGTTGCAGGGCCGCCACTTCCGCAGCCTTGCGCCCAGGGTCTTCACCCATGTACCAGGTACCCTGGCCGATGGCCGGAACACGCCTGCCTGCCAGTTTCACGTAACGCATGTCACCTCCGGGATCCGGGTGTTGGAAAGTACAACCTCAAGCAGCGCCTGCGCTGCGGTGGAAAGCTTGTGTTCGCTGAGGGCAATCACGCCGATCCGCCGCTCGACGGTGGGCTCGACCAAGGTCACGCAGCGCGCGCCCAGTTCCTGCATCTGGTTGATGCACAGTGCCGGCACGGCACTCACCCCCAGGCCGCTGGCCACCATGCGGCCAATGGTCGCCAACTGATGGCTTTCGAAGGCCACGGCCAGCTTGCCATGTTGGGTGGCCACATTCTGCTCCATCAGCAGGCGCACCGCCGAGGGGCGTTGCAGGGCCACGAAGTCCTCGGCCATCAGTTGCGCCCAGCTCACCTGGGGCAGCAGCGCCAGGGGCGAATCGGCGGGCACCACCGCGACGAAGCGGTCCATGTACAACGGATGGAAGTGCAGCCCATCGATGTTGTCCGGCTCGAAGCCGATGCCCAGTTCGACGCGCCGATGGCGCACCAGTTCCTGCACCTGTTCGTTGATCACGTCATGCACGGTGACATTGACCTTGGGGTAGCGCTGGCGAAACACCTTGAGCGAATGCGGCAGCAGGTTGCCGGCAAACGCCGGCATCGCCGCCACCGATACCCGGCCCAGTTGCAGGGTAAAGCGCTGGCGCAGCATTTCTTCGGTGTCGTCCCAGTCGGCCAGCAGGCGCCGTGCCAATGGCAGCAGCACTTCGCCCTCGGCGGTAAGGCTGACACTGCGTGTGGTGCGGCTGAGCAGGGCACCGCCGAGGTTTTCTTCCAGGGCTTTGATGGTCAGGCTCAGGGCCGGTTGCGACACATGCAGGTGTTCACCGGCCTGGGCGAAACTCTGGTACTTGGCCACGGCGACAAAGGCGCGCAGTTGCTTGACGTTCATGACGGGCCTATTGTTTGTTTTGTAAAAGTTATCAATCGATGACGAAAACAAAATTAACAAATCAGTCGCTTGCGGTGAAGATGGTTACACACGCTCACCGACAGCCTCGTCGGTTCAACAACTACAAAAGGCGGATCAGCATGGCCGGACTGGACAAGCGCGTTGCAACCTATGAACAGGCCCTTGATGGCCTGACCGACAACATGACGGTACTGGCCGGTGGTTTCGGCCTGTGCGGTATCCCCGAAAACCTCATCAACGAAATCAAGCGGCGCGGCGTCAAGGGCCTGACCGTGGTCTCCAATAACTGCGGCGTGGACGGCTTTGGCCTGGGCGTGCTGTTGGAAGACCGGCAGATCCGCAAGATGATCGCCTCGTATGTGGGCGAAAACGCCGAGTTCGAACGCCAACTGCTCAGCGGCGAACTGGAAGTGGAACTGACCCCGCAGGGCACCTTGGCCGAGAAGATGCGTGCGGGCGGTGCCGGCATCCCGGCGTTCTTCACCGCCACCGGCTACGGCACGCCGGTCGCCGATGGCAAGGAAGTGCGCGAGTTCAAGGGCCGCAAGTACATCCTCGAAGAGTCCATCACCGGTGACTTTGCCATCGTCAAAGGCTGGAAGGCCGACCACTACGGCAACGTGGTGTACCGCAACACTGCGCAGAACTTCAACCCGCTGGCGGCCACCGCCGGCAAGATCACCGTGGTGGAAGTGGAAGAGATCGTCGAGCCCGGCGTGCTGCTGCCCAGCGAAATCCACACCCCGGGCATCTACGTGGACCGTGTCATCGTCGGCACCTTCGAAAAGCGCATCGAAAAGCGCACCGTCAAGGCCTGAGCGCCATCCACCAGAACAACAAAGAGACTCTGACCATGGCACTGACCCGCGAACAGATGGCACAACGCGTCGCCCGTGAACTGAAGGACGGCTATTACGTCAACCTGGGCATCGGCATCCCGACCCTGGTGGCCAACTACGTACCCGCCGACATGGATGTGATGCTGCAATCGGAAAACGGCCTGCTCGGCATGGGCGAATTCCCCACCGAAAGCACCCTCGATCCCGACATGATCAACGCCGGTAAGCAAACCGTCACCGCCCGCCGCGGCGCCTCGATATTCGACTCGGCGCAGTCGTTCGCCATGATCCGTGGTGGCCATGTCGACCTGACCGTACTCGGTGCGTTCGAGGTGGATGTGCAGGGCAACATCGCCTCGTGGATGATTCCGGGCAAACTGGTCAAGGGCATGGGTGGGGCCATGGACCTGGTAGCGGGTGCCGAGAATATCATCGTCACCATGACCCACGCGTCCAAGGATGGCGAGTCCAAGCTGTTGCCGCAGTGCAGCCTGCCGCTGACCGGCGCCGGCTGCATCCGCAAGGTGCTCACCGACCTGGCCTACCTGGAAATCGATAACGGCGCCTTCATCCTGCGCGAAACCGCACCGGGGGTAAGCGTCGAGGAAATCATCGAGAAGACGGCCGGCAAGTTGATCGTTCCGGATGATGTCAAGGAAATGACTTTCTAAGGCTTCACCCGATCTTGCCCTGTGGGGGCGGGTTCACCCGCGAATGCGACGGTACATTGACCACCGCATTTGCAGGTAAACCCGCTCCCACAGGGTTTTTGTGTTGCCTGGCAATACTGCTTCACGTCATAAAACCAATAAAAGGAATGCCACTGTGGCCGCTGAAATCCAAGACAGCCGTTCCGCGCGCTTTGCCTTGCGCTGCTCCAACTGGGCCGAACGCTGGTTCCCCGATTCCTGGGTATTCGCCGCCTTGGCGGTACTGCTGGTGTGCATCGGCGCACTGGCAATGGGGGCCAAACCCACTGACACCGCCAAGGCCTTTGGCGATGGTTTCTGGAGCCTGATCCCGTTCACCATGCAGATGGCTTTCGTGGTCATCGGTGGCTATGTGGTGGCCAGCTCCCCACCCGCCGCACGGCTGATCGACCGCCTGGCGCGCATCCCCGCCAATGGCCGTTCGGCGGTGTGCTGGGTCGCGCTGATCTCGATGCTGGCCTCCTTGCTCAACTGGGGCCTATCGCTGGTCTTTGGTGGCTTGCTGGTCCGCGCTCTCGCGCGGCGCACCGACCTCAAGATGGACTACCGCGCCGCTGGCGCAGCCGCCTACCTGGGCCTGGGCGCAGTGTGGGCGCTGGGCCTGTCATCATCGGCAGCGCAGTTGCAGGCCAACCCGGCCAGCTTGCCGCCGTCGATCCTGTCGATCACCGGGGTGATTCCGTTCACCGAAACCATCTTCCTCTGGCAGTCCGGGGTGATGCTGGCGGCGCTGGTGATTGTCTCGCTGGTAATCGCCTATGCCACCGCCCCTGGCCCGAACAGCGCGCGCAGCGCTGAAGACTGCGGTGTCGATCCCAGCTTCACGGCACCCCCTGCGCCGCAACGCACCCGCCCGGGTGAGTGGCTGGAGCACAGCCCGATCCTGATCCTGCTGCTGGTGGCCCTGGCTGCTGGCTGGCTGTACCAGGAGTTCGCCACCAAACCAGCGATAACCGCGATCTCTGGGCTGAACACCTACAACCTGCTGTTCATCATGCTCGGTGCCTTGCTGCACTGGCGCCCGCGCAGTTTTCTTGACGCCGTGGCACGTGCCGTGCCGACCACCACGGGTGTGCTGATCCAGTTCCCGCTGTATGGCTCGATTGCGGCCATCCTCACCCAGGTAAAAGGCGTGGATGAGCAGACCCTGGCCCACCACATTTCGCTGTTCTTCACCCAGATCGCTACCCATGACACCTATGCCTTGCTGATGGGCGTGTATTCGGCGGTGCTGGGCTTCTTCATCCCTTCAGGCGGGGGCAAGTGGATCATCGAGGCGCCCTACGTGATGTTGGTGGCCAATGACCTGCAGTACCACCTGGGTTGGGCCGTGCAGATCTACAACGCTGCCGAAGCCTTGCCGAACCTGATCAACCCGTTCTACATGCTGCCGCTGCTGGGCGTGCTGGGGCTCAAGGCACGCGACCTGATCGGTTTCTCGTTCGTGCAGTTACTGGTGCATGTGCCATTGGTGCTGGTGTTGCTGTGGGCGCTGGGTACCACGCTGCAGTACGTACCACCCGTGATGCCATGAAGGTGGGGCCGCGTTGCGGCCCCAGCATTTCCTCGCCGGTCCACGTATCATGGCCAGGCTGCCTCCGCCTGGGAAACCCGCGTCACATGTCTATACGCCCTCGATTGCCGTGCGCTGAACGTCAATGTAGAAGCGCTGTTTGCCGAAGAAGTTGCTGGTCGTGGTGCGCCACGGCGACGGGTGAATCCCCCGGGGTCGCAACGCGTGCCCTGCCTGAACCGTTCACTTTCTCATCTGTGAAACGCTCACATCTCGCTACACCTACTGCCTTGCACTTTTTGCCTGCCGATTTTTTGACGAATCGGCCGGCTACTCATTGAATTTTATTATGGTGTCGGATCATTGACGTAGTGTCACTGTGCCCATAAGCTCAATTCAACAGCACCACATCTCCCACCACACCTCGCCACCAACTCATTGATTTTCCTATTTAAAGGAAGGGCGTATGCGCACGACTCTGATAATCAAATCGATGTTCTTGCTGGTGCTGTTAAGCGGCGCCGCGCGCGCAGCGGATTCGTATATCAGCCAGAACAGTATCATCCCTGTTTCAACCGCTGGCTGGTTCTTCGCGTTCGCGGTGGTGGGTTTTGTGGCGGTGGCCAACCGCAGAAAAATCTGAAGCTTGTCGTTTTACGGGTAATGCCATTGGCTCCGTACCTGGCTTGTCAATTTCCCAACCGTTGCTATATTCCCAGTACCCCGTGAAGGTCCACGGTTACCGGGCATCGCAACCCAGGCTGCACAGCGTCAAGGTAAGGGCCTCCAGGAAGGTCGAGGCCATCGCGGCACGGTTACGCCGCGAAGCGGAGCGAGAGTTGGTGTGTTGTTCTCATTCAGTGCTCTTTGTCGGGCCATTCGGCCGGAGGGACCCTCATGGTGCGTTCAATATTTGCCGCGTTCTGCATGCTCTCAGTGTGGTCCGGTGCGGGCTACGCCGATCAGGCCAGTTCCACCTACCTGCTCAGCCCTGGCGATGTCGTGATGGTTTCGGTGTGGCAGGAAGACAGCCTGCGTCAAGAAGCCACCGTACTTCCCGATGGCAGTATCACCTTCCCACTGGCCGGGCGCATCGATGTCGCCGGTCTTGATGTAACGGCAGTCGAAAAGCAAGTGGCTGCCAAACTCGAAAAATTCCTGCCCGATCCTAATGTCAGCGTTGTCGTCAAGAGCATCGCCGGCAACCTCGTTTATGTTCAAGGCAAAGTGATCAAGCCCGGCCCCGTGCAAATGGCGGGGCCTACTGCAGTGTTGCAGGCCTTGAGCATGTCTGGCGGCCTGGACAAGTTTGCCGACGAAAGCGAAATCAAGGTGGTTCGCGGTACCGGCGCTTCCCAAAAAATCCTGCCCGTGCGATATAAGGACCTGGTGTCTGGGCGGGACATGTCCACCAACATCCAACTTCAGGCTGGCGATACGCTGGTCGTTCCTTGATCTTGCCTTCAATAAGAACACTTAATGCCTCTTCTTAGAACAACTAGCATTGCAACGGCAATCTTGGTCTTGCCGTTTACGGAGTCGGTCCTGGCGGCAAATTGGCAGTCTACGGTGGTGGTACCGACATCCGTCGAATACGACAGCAACCCTTTGCTGCTGTCGTCGGGGGAGAAGGGCGTAACGCGGACGATCATTGCGCCCGATTACACCCTGATCGGTACTTTCGACCGTGACGAGTTGAGGTTGGGGCTGGGCATGAATGTGTTGCGCTCGTCCGACACGGATGTGGTCGATGACCGTGAAGACCCCGATATCAGCCTGGGCTGGCAGCGTACCACCGAGCGTGGGCGTTTCGGCCTGGTGGCGCGCTATAACGAAAGCTCGACGCTGTCGGGGACGGTGCTGGACACCGGCGTCATCACCACCGACGGTACCCAGAAGCTCTACACCCTGACTGGCAACTGGAGCCAGGCGGTGACCGAGCGCAGCACCTTGAGCAACGAAACGACCTACAACCGTGCCCGTTATGACATCAGTACGCTGACGGGTTACGACGAACTGGCGAACGTCTTTACCTGGACTTACGCCTGGAGCGAACGGGCCGACGTCTATACCCGCTTTGGTGCCCGCCGCTACGAGCCTGAGCAAGACCTGACCGCTACCGCTTCCAACAGCTACACCCCGGCAGTGGGCATCAAGTACCAACTTGCCGAAGGCTTGAGTGCCGACGCGCACATTGGCGTCAACCAGGTGTCGGGGGACGAGGGCGGCCGGCGCGGGGAGGGGGGTGTTGCATTGCTGTACACCGGTACCCGTGCCGATGCCAGCTTTACCGCCGAGCGCAGCACGGTGGCCAGCGCCGAGGGTGGCTTTGCCGAGCTGGACCAGGTGCGTGGCGTATGGAGTTACGCGCTGACCGAGTTGACCCGGGTGGGTGCCGACGCCGCCTGGCAGGACAGCAAAGGCCAGTCACCCAACACGTTGCAGACTTACAGCGTGTGGGCCAGCCGCGAGTTTTCGCCGTATTGGGACCTGCGCCTGTCGCTGATGTACAAGGAACGGCAGCAGGACCGCGAAGCTGATGCGACCGCTACGATCGTTGGTTTGACGTTGACGTACAGGTACCCCGACATCTGAACTTCAGGCAGGTGGCCCCATGAAGTCTGACTACGAGCTGTCCCTCAGAGATTACATCGCCATTATCAAGGACAGAGCCCTGGTGTTAGGGGTCAGTGCCGCAGTCATTCTTGCCGCGACCGTGGCGGTCGCCTTGATGGTGCCGCCGATTTACCAGTCGACCGGCACCATCCTGGTGGAGTCGCAGCAGATTTCGCCCGAACTGGTGTCGACCAACACCACCAGCTTCGCCGATGAACGCATCGAGGTGATCCGCCAGCGGGTGATGACCCGTGAAAACCTGCTGCGGATCATTGGCAAGTACGACCTGTTCGCCGACAAGCGCCTTAGCGAAAGCGACAAGATCGACCAGATGCGCAGCGCCATCGTGGTCGAAACCCTCACCACCTTCGTGCGCGGGCGGGGTGAAGCGACCGTGGCCTTCAACGTGTCGTTCGAGCACAAGCAGGCGCAGGTGGCCAAGGAAGTCGCCGATGAACTGGTGACGCTGTTCCTCAACGAAAACCTCAAGCAGCGTACCGAGCGGGCCAATGAAACCACCGAATTCCTCACCCAGGAGGCCAACAAGCTCGGCGCTGAACTGGCCAGCCTGGAAAACCAGCTGGCTGATTTCAAGCAAGCCCATGCGAATGCCCTGCCCGAGCACCAGACCCTGCGCATGAACATGCTGTCGCGCTCGGAGCTGGAGTTCCGCGAGGTCGACCGCGACTACAAGGCTGCCCAGGAAGAACTGCGTTACCTGGAGCTGGAGCTGTCTGCGGCCAATGCCGGCCTGGCGACCAAGGCAGTGGAGGGTGCACGCCCAAGCAGTGCCGATCAGCCCCAGGACCTGGCAAGCCTGAAGGCCGAGTACGCCCGGCTGCTGACCCGCTACAAGGATGCCCACCCGGATGTGGTGGCGCTAAAACGCAAGATCCAGGCGCTGGAAGCCACGGGTGGTCGTACGTCGGCCGCATCCACGGTCAGCCTCGATGCGGCCCGGGTGCGCGCCAAGATGAGCGCCGCCCAGGAACGCATCGCTTCGCTGGCCCAGCAGAAGCGCGAGCTGACCCGAAAGATGGAAGGCTACGAGGCCGAGATTCTAGAGGCGCCGCAGGTCGAGCGTGGGCTGGTGACCTTGATGCGCGACCACGACAACGCCCGCAAGAAGTACGAAGAAATCCGCGCCAAGGAAATGGGCGCGAAGATTACCGAAAGCCTGGAGCAGGAAAACAAGGCCGAACGCTTTGTGCTGCTGGAGCCACCGCTGCTGCCTGAGAAGCCGATCAAGCCCAACCGCAAGAAAATCGCTGCACTGGGCCTGGTGCTGGCACCTGCCGGTGGCGGTGCGCTGGTGATGCTGCTGGAAATGCTCAACCAGCGCGTGCGCGGCGTTGGCGCACTGGAAAGCCTGCTGGGCAAGCGGGTGCTGGTGGCGCTGCCCTATATCGACACCCGGGCCGACGTGGCCAGGCGCAAGCGCTGGCGTAACTGGCTGATCCTGGCGGCGCTGGCGCTGGCGGCTATCATGGTAGTGCTGGTGCACGTGTTCTACATGCCACTGGATGTGCTGTTGTTCAAGGTCATATCTCGGTTTGCATAGGGAAAGCAGTGATGGACAGGACCAAGCCGGCTGTTGGCAACAATCTTCATCAGGTTACCCCGGGCACCCCGCAGGCCTTGTCACCCGCACCCGGGACCGCACTGGCCGAAGTGCCAGGCCAGTTCGACTACGTGAACACCAAGGTGGTGCCGTTGCGGCCGGACCACCTCGAGCGCCACCGTATCGTCGCTTACAACAAGAATTCCAACATGAACGGGCCGATCGACCTGTTGCGCACGCAGGTGCTCAGGCTGATGGATGAGAACGGCTGGCGTACCCTTGGCATTACTTCACCCACGCCAGAAGCGGGCAAGACGGTGCTGGCGGTCAACCTGGCCATGAGCATCGCCCACCACACCACCAAGACCGCGTTGCTGGTGGACTTCGACCTGCGCAGGCCCAAGGTCGGCAGTACCTTGGGCTTGCCCATGGACCAGGCGCTGAACGAGTTTCTGACCGACAAGGCCGAGTTGCAGGACTGCCTGGTCAACCCGACCTTGCCGCGCTTCGTGGTCCTGCCGACGCGGGTACCGGTACCGCTGTCGACCGAGATGTTGTCCTCGCCCAAGGTCAACAACCTGATCGGCGAGTTGCGCAACCGTTACGATTCGCGCATCTGCATTTTCGATTTGCCCCCGTTGCTCAGTTCGGACGATGCGATCACCGTGATACCCAAGTTGGATTGCGTATTGCTGGTGGTGGCCAACGGCATGAACAACAAGAAGGAAATCGAGGATTGCCTGCATCACCTGGCGACGGTGAACCTGATCGGGACGGTGTTGAACAAGGCTGACGAGCAACCGCGGACGTATTACTGAATCACGGCCAGCCCTGGGAGCGCAGCACAACGCTGCGCCTGCGAGGCATCAGGGTAGGCCTCAGCGCGCCCAGGGATACTGCAACTCCCACTGCCAGGCATGCCGTACGATCTGCTCCAGCGACGCGAACTCTGGCCGCCAGCCCAGCACCTGCTGGGCTTTTTGCGCATCGGCCACCAGCCGCGGCGGGTCGCCGGCTCGGCGTGGTGCATCCAGCGCATTGATTTGCCGACCGGTCACCGCACGGGCCGTATCGATCACCTCCTGCACCGAAAAGCCCAGCCCATTGCCCAGGTTGAACGCGGTACGCTCTCCACCTGCCAACAGGTAATCCACCGCCAGCGCATGGGCTGCCGCCAGGTCAGCTACGTGTACGTAATCGCGGATGCAGGTGCCGTCGGGCGTATCGTAGTCGCGGCCAAACACCGTCACGGCCTCACGTCGCCCGGAGGCAGCCTGCAGAATCAACGGGATCAGATGGGTTTCCGGGTCATGACGCTCGCCCAGCTGGCCTTCCGGGTCGGCACCCGCTGCATTGAAGTAGCGCAGGCTCACAGACTTCAGGCCATAGGCCCGATCGAAGTCCTCCAGAATCTGTTCGACCATCCATTTGCTCAACCCATACGGGTTGATCGGCCCTTTGCCGTGGGCTTCGTCGATGGGTACGTACTGCGGGTTGCCGTAAACCGCGGCAGTGGAGGAAAACACCAAGTGCCTGATACCCGCATTGACCATGGCCTGCAGCAGGGAAAGGGTAGCGGCGACGTTGTTCTGGTAATACTTGCCAGGTGCGGTGACCGACTCACCCACCTGGATAAACGAGGCAAAGTGGAACACTGCATCGAAGTGAAACACGCCAAACAGCACATCCAGCGCAGCTTCGTCGGCAATGTCGAGCCTGGCCCACTGGATACCGGGGCCGGGTGATACCAGGTCGGCCACCACCACTTCGTGGCCGGCGCCCAGCAGGTGTTTGACCATGTGCGAGCCAATATAGCCTGCGCCACCGACAACCAGGAATTTCATCCGCACCTCCTGTGACCCGCTGTTTTACCGACGCAGTGAACCGAGCGTAGATGGCCACATGCCCTATTTCAAGAACAGCCAGTTCGACATGTAGCGGTTGTCGAAGGTGATCGTGTAGTGCCCATCCTTGTAGGCTGCGGGCAATGCTTTCAGCTGCGCCTGCGCATCGCGGGCGAACAGCTGCAGGCCGGCCGGTGCCTTGATGGTCAGGCTCCCTTCAAGGGGTTCGACATTGAACGGCGTCTTGTCATCGGCCTTGGGCATGGCCCGCGTGCCCAGTGATAGCAGCAGGTCGCGCGAAACGCCCAGCGGCTTGCCGTCCAGGCTCTGCACCACGACGCTGGCGTAGGGCGTGCGGGTTTCTACCTGAATGGCACCCAGGTTGATCTTGCGGCCACCCAGCCAGCCGCTGGCGGCCTGGGTCAGTGCTGTGTCGATGGTGTAGATGCCCAGTTGCCAGTTGCGCTTGAGTTCGCCGGTGTCGGTCACCGACTCGCTGGCATCGGCAGCCAGCAGTGACTGCCCCGGGTCCCGCAGCACCTGCGCATCGGCAGCGATGTCAGCGGGCCTCAGCCACGGCAGTTCGGGTGTTTGCGGCAGGGCGATCTGCAGTTGGCCCTTTTCCATGGCCGTGCGCAACAGGGGTGAGTTGCGCGGGGTGATTTCCTGGTTGTACAGGGTGGCGGGCGTGGGGGCGAATACATAGTGAGTGGTAGCCGGCTTCACGTCTGCACGGCGGTACAGCAGGGCGGCAGCGGGCAGGGTGGCGAGCATTGCCGGGTCGTTGTACGCGTGCCAGTTGTCCGCCGTACGCCAACCCGGGTTGAACGCCTGCTGGCTGTAGGCATATTGCAGCATGGCGTCCCAGCCCTGGTGGGCGGCGGTGCCGGCCACGTACAACGGCAACGCGTGACGGTCGGGCAGTGGGAAGGGCTCGGCGTTCCACTCGGTGACCGTCAGCGGCTTGCCGACTACCTGAGCGGCTGCGATCCAGTCGATCATGCCGTCGCTGGTCAGCGGGTTCTTCTCCAGTTGGCCAATGGCACCATAGCTGTGGGCGTCGATCACGTCACCGGCCGTCAGGGCGGGCAGCGCGCTCAGGCCATTGCCGCCCCAGGTGCTGGTGGTGGCGATCGGCACTTTCACCCCGACGGTGCGCAGGTGGGCGATCATGTCGGCGTTGAAGCGATGTTCCAGTTCGTTGAGGAACAGCTTCGACGGGCCGTGTTCCCAGGCACGCCAGGTAAGGTCCGCGGGCAGGTCATACTGTTTGGCGAAAGCTTTCGCCGCAGCCATGTAGCGCTCGCTGTGGCGTGGCACATCCTTGTTCGGCATCAGGGCGTTGCCATAATGCTGGGTCAGGTCGTTCTCGTTGGTGATCAGCACTGCAGCGATAGCCGGGTCATCCTTGTAGGCCAGGCCGGTGTACGCATTCACATGGGTCAGGTACTGCTCGGCGAAGCGCTTCATTGCCTGCTGGATGCTGCTGTTGACGTAGGCATAGCCCTTCAGGTCGATGCGCGCTTCGCCCTTGGCCAGCTCCTTGAAGTCGTCGATGCTGTCGTTGGCGGTGAGCGCGCGCTGTACGTGCATGTCCAGCCAGATGTACACCCCTTCGTCCTTGAGCGCCTTGATCCACAGGTCCAGCTTGCGCAGCGACTCGGTGCCCAGCTGCTGGGTATCACTCACCAAGGTGCCGTCGCCGAACACATTGGGGTTGACCCAGGGCGAGTCGTGGTGATGCAGGCGCACCAGGTTGAAGCCAAGGGCCGACAGGCGCTTGGCCTGCTGGCGAATTTCTTCGTCGGGGGTTTTGAACAGTGAATAGGCGGACAGGTTGGTGCCCCAGAAGCGCACCGGGGTGTTGTCGGCGAACATCAGTTGCTCGCCAACGGCCTTGACGAAGCCACGCTTGCCGGCAGGTTTCTCCGCCGCGTTGAGGAACGACAGGTCCACCGGCGAGGTGCGCCAGTCCAGCTGGTCATCGGGCCAGCTGGCAGGGTCGGCCAGGCCGAAACGTTCGGTCGGGGTCGGGCCCAGGTCGATGTCGCCGGTAACGTTGAGTACGGCCCTGATCTGTTGCTTGCCGGCATTGATCGGGTCCTTGTATAGAAACGCACGCAGTTCGGACGGGTTGCCGCGCTCGAAATACACCTTGGCCAATGGCGGGTCGAAGCGCATTTCGATGCGCCGGCCCTGGTCGGCCTTGCCCCACCACCAGCCGCGGTTGTCGGGCAGCAATTGCGGGGCCCCCATGTCACCGGCGATTTGTGCCGGGTCGAACTGGAACACCATGCCGCCGCCCATTACCCCCGCCTGGCGGCTGTGGGCATCGAGGTCGATGGCCCAAGTCAGGGTTTGCGCCTGCTCCTTGCGGATATCGGCGGCCAGGTCGAAGTCCAGTTCCTTGTTCTTGCCACGCAGCGTGTAGTGGTAAGGGCCGTTGACCTTGAACTCGGTCTGGAAACCGGTCCAGCTCCAGTTGCCAGCCCAGAAGTCGAACTTGGCTTGCATCACCGGCCCGCCGCCGCGTGTCACGCTGGGCAGGCCATTTTGCTCATCGACACTGACCTGCCAGGCCGACCCCCAACCGGTCAATGGCAGCAGGGCCAGGCCGGCAATGCCTGAAAGGCGCACGAGATGACGCAGGGCAAGCACATTCATGAACATTACCTGGGTTGTAGGTCGGGGCCGGCCAGTTGCGTGGCCTCGCTGTTGTGCAGCCGTCGCACCATCTGGGTGTAGGCCACGCCAAGTCCGGCGATGGACCAGTACACCACCGGGATGAAGGTGATGCTGCTGACGGTGAAGATGATCACCAGAATGCCGATCAAGGTCGCCAGCAAGGCCCGGCCCAGCTGCCTTCGTTCGTCGCTCTTGTCGGGAAAGCTGAGCATGGCCTTGCGGATACCCTGCAGCACCACGGCGAAGAACGCCACGAACAGGCCGAGACCGACCAGGCCGACTCGCAGTGCCAGGTTGATGTAGGTGTTGACGATGTCGATGATGCCTTCGCCTTGGATCATCGATTGCATTTCCGGGGTGTTGCGGAAGTCGAACGAGCCGAACAGCGGGTTGCGCTGGATGACGATCCACGAGTTGTCCATCAGCCGCTCGCGGTAGGTGATGTTCTCTTTCTCGATGTTGCCGATGTAGGGCAACAGGTCCAGCACCTTGTCGCCACCGGGCACCACGGTCAGCAGGGGCAGCGCCAGCATGCCGGCAGCAGCCAGCAACGCCAGGCGCTTCACGGCACCTTTGCCCAGGGCGATGAACACCACCACGATGACTACCGCGCCAATCCACGGGCCACGGGACAAAGGGGCGAACAACCCGGCGGCCAGCAACAGGGCGCCCATGGCCCGGTGCAGCGGGCGTTGCACATAGCCCTGAACGAACAGGAACAGGCCAATGGCCACGCTCATCACGTACCCCAGGGCAATTGCCTGGCCCGTGGTGACGCTGGCCCGCAACGCGCCGCCACGGCTCAGGTAGCCGGACATGCTCCACGGCACGCCCATGGCGTCGACGAGGGCGCTGTACAGCAGCCAGTGGCGTACATATTCGGCCACGGCGATCAGCGCCATGACGAACGAGGTGAGTACGAAGGCCAGCATGGCGTCCTTGAAGTCGCTGATCTGACGCAGGCCCCGGCTGGCCACGTAATACGGCAGGAAGACGTCGACATACAGGTACAGCGCCTGGCGCAGGGTGTCGGTGAGGGTGGTTTCGCGCAGGTACAGCACGCTCATCAGCACCAGCCCGGCGGCCAGCAACCGGTCGGCCCAGGTGCGGCCAAAGCGCAGCGTGTCGCCCTGGCGACGGAGTTGCAGCGCGGCCGGCAGCAGTACGCACAGGGCCAGCAGGCGGATGTGGTTAAGGTCGACCAGGTAGTTGACCACGCCGAAACCGGGCACTTGCACCGACGCTGGAGGGATCAGGAACAGCAGCATGTAGAACAGCGCCATGGGGTTGTGTTCGCGGCGCCCGGCCAGCCACAGGATCACCGCGCCTGCGCCCAGGTACAGCCAGAAACTGTGCGAGACAAAGGCCAGCACGGTCAGCAGGAACCACAGGTTGCGCCGGCGCTTGTAGTCGCTTGGCGGGATCAGGTCGGTAGCAGGCCGCCGCGCCAGCAGGAAGACCACGCTCGCCAGGAACAGGATGACGATCAACGCACGAAAATGTTCAGGCATCGGCTATGTACACCTTTCCCTCGGTGGGCAACGGCTAGCATCGTGGCTAATTGAAACTATAGTGACTTTAGCCGATCAGTCAGAGATTGAAGTCATGCCGTCGATTGATGTGTCAGCCGCCGCGAGCCTGCGCCAGCGGGCCATGAGGGCCGGTTCGTGGAACCTGCTGTCACAGGTGGCGTCACAGGTGATGCGCCTTGGCGGCAATCTGATCATGGCCCGTCTGCTGCTGCCGGAAATGTTCGGGGTGATGGTCATTGCCACCACCGTGTCGGTCCTGCTGCATTTGCTGTCGGATGTAGGGCTGCGCCAGAACATCATCCAGAGCCATCGCGGCGACGATCCGGACTTTCTCAATACTGCGTGGACCGTGCAGATCATCCGCGGCTTCGTGCTGTTTGCCCTGACCCTGTTGCTGGCCCTTGCCGCCTGGGTGGCTCAGGTGGAAGAACTGTGGCCGACGGACTCTACCTATGCCGCACCGGTATTGCCGATGGTGCTGGCGGTCACCGGGCTGTCGGCGGTCATCTGGGGTTTCCAGTCCACCAAGATAGATGTCGCGGTACGCACTTTCCAACAGAAGCGCGTGGTGCTGGTCGACCTGGCGTCCCAACTGGCGGGGCTGGTGGTGATGCTGGTGCTGGGTTTGCTCACGCATTCCATCTGGGCGCTGGTGATCGCTGGCGTGGTGTCGGCCGTGGCCTGGACCGTGCTGGGGCACACCGCACTCGAAGGGCCGAACAACCGCTTGCGCTGGGACCGCACGGCACTGACCGAACTGATCGTGTTTGGCCGCTGGATCCTGCTTTCGTCGATGGTCGGCGTGCTGGCCATGTACGGTGACCGTATATGGTTCGGCGCCAGCATGTCGGCGGCCCAGCTGGGGGTGTACTCCATTGCGGTACTGATCCTGGGTGCTGTCCAGACTGCGCTGATGAAAATTGTCGGCGCCGTGGCACTGCCTGCCTTCAGCGAGGCGGCGCGGGCCGACGACAAGGAGCGCCTGAAAGCGCTGTACTACCGCTTTCGCCTGCTGGTCGACCTGCTGGTGCTGTTCATTTGTGGTGGCTTCCTGACCGCCAGCCCGCTGCTGATCGGCTGGATGTACGACGATCGCTACCGTGAAGCTGGCCCGATGCTGGCAATTCTTTCGCTGTCGTTCATCGTATTGCGCTATACCTTGGCTCATCAGGTGTGGATTGCCCTGGGCCTGACCAAGTACCAGGCCATGGACAACATCATCCGCCTGGTCTCGCTGTGGGGGCTGCTGCCACTGCTGCTGGCCATTGGCGGTGTCGAGTGGGCGATCTGGGGGGTTGCCCTGCATACCGTGCCAACGGTGGTGCTGGTGGTGTACGTGAACCGCAAGCTGGATATGTTCAGCCTCAAACGTGAACTGGTGGTGCTGCCGATGCTGCTGGTCGGGGCGCTGTGCGGGGCGCTGCTGACGGCCTTTTTCAACTGGCTGTGATGCAGGTCGCTTGGTGTAATTTTATGGGTACAGGTCACGGGATTATGGGGAAGCTCACTTTTTGCACTGCGCAGTTGGGTCGGAGAAGCTTTCTTCACAGTTGTGTGTTGCTCGGCGTGGGTAGCGCGGTGTGTGGTGTCTTGCCAGCCGTTGCCGGCAAACCTGTCGAACGGCCTGCGTTCGTGGTGATCAACGGTTGGGTATTGCCGTCCCGTTATTTTCGGAACGAGCCAGCATGATCAGCGATTACCAGCAGCAGAAGGCGCTGCGCGACAACTATGATTTCTGCATCATCGGTGCCGGCCCGGCGGGTATCACCCTGGGCCTGCGTCTGGCGAGCGCTGGCTGGAACGTGCTGATCGCCGAAGGCGGGGGGCGCGAGTACGCGCCGCACTCGCAAGCCCTGTATGCCTGCGCATCCACGGGTCTGGAGCTGTATGCCGAGGAAACCCGCCTGCGCTATCTGGGCGGCACATCCAACCACTGGGCGGGCCGCTGCCGGCCATTCACCGCATCGGACTTCACCTTCGCCCCGCCAGGTGACTTGCCAGGCTGGCCGATCCCCTATTCAGAGATCGAAGGCTACCTGCCGGCAGCGATGGATATCGTCGACTTGCCGCCGGGTGTGGATTTCCGTGCGATGAATACCGGCCTCGCTGGCGGTGAGTTCGAGGCAGACCGTTTTCTGCTCAGCACACCGACCCGCTTTGCGCAGAAGTACGCCACGGCGCTGGAGCAGACCAAAGGCCTGGACGTGTTCATCAACTGCAACTGTGTCGACCTTGAGTTCGACAAGGCTTCCGGCCACCTGGCGGCGGTGGTGTTGTCCGACTACGAACGCAATCGCCAGCGCCTGGTGGCGAGGAATTTCATCCTGGCCACGGGTGCCATCGAGAATGCCCGGCAGTTGTTGAACAGTGAGACGCTGGTGGCGGCAGGCGTGGTAAGCCGGCAGGGGTTGGTCGGCGGGTGTTTCATGGAGCACCTGAACATCGATATGGGTACCTTCATCCTCAAGTCCGGGCAGGACCCTGAGCCGCGCCAGTACTACACTACCGACGCCTTCGTCGACGCGTACAAGGCGGGTAAAGGCAACGTCACGGCGGCCTTGTTGGCGGATGTGCAAACCTACGGGCGCACTGCCGAGGTCAAGCATTTTCTCGAGAACCTGGCCTGCGACATGGGGATTTCCAGCAAGATCGAATTCGTCGCCAAGTTCAGTTGCCCTGGCGATGGCGTCATCAGCACCATGATCGAACAGTTCCCCAACCTGCAAAGCCGTATTTCGTTGCTGGACGAGAAGGATGCGCTGGGTGTGGCCAAGGTCAATGTCAACTGGGCACTGAGTGCTGATGACCGGCACACCATCAAGTGCATTGGTACGGAGCTGGCCAAGCAGTTCGCCGATATGGGCCTGGGTTTCGTCAAGCTCAATGACTTCGTCTACGACACGTCCATTCCACTGATAATGGCGCCACATGCACACCACATGGGCACCACGCGCATGGCCGCTTCGCCGCAGGCCGGCGTTGTCGATGCCAATTGCAGGGTTTTCGGCACCGAAAACCTCTATGTCGCCGGCAGCAGCATTTTCGCCAAGGGCGGCGCTTCCAACCCGACCATGCCGCTGCTGCAGTTTGCCGTACGGCTGGCCGATCACCTTGACGCGAAGATGAGAGCGGCTAGCGGAGCCGCAGCGTAGAAGACGTTGTAGACAGGGTGAGTGCGCAGCGGTCAGCACCTAGAAGAACGAGACCGCATCGCCTCAGGGACACATCCAGCGGTACAGATCGCGAGGCCAGGCAGTATGAAGGGATGGATACGCAAGGCAGTGATGCACTATGCCCATGCAACCGGGCGAGCAGGCACGTTCTACAGGAGGTTTTGCAAACCTTCAGGGCTGGAGTGGGGCGCCTGGCTCACGCGTTGGGGCAACTTCCATTCGGTAGGGACCAACTTTTTTGTCAACACCGGCTGCAAGTTCCTGGACCCTTCACTGGTGCGCATTGGTAACAGTGTCGGGCTGTCGGACTGCACGCTGATCGGGCATGACGGTGTGGTGTTGTTGATAGAGCATCGCTTTGGCAAGCACCTTGATTCGGTGGGCTATATCGACATCAAGGACAACTGCTTCATTGGCCATGGCGCAATCATCATGCCGCGGGTGACCATCGGGCCTGAGTCGATCGTCGCCGCAGGCGCGGTGGTCACCAAGGATGTGCCGCCGGGTACGGTGTACGGCGGCAACCCGGCGGTGTTCATCTGTACCACCGAAGCGTTGATCAAGCGGGTCGAGGCACGCTGCGAGTCCTACCCATGGATCGACCTGGTCAAACAGCGCAATGGTGCCTATGACCCCGAGGTAGAGCCGCTGCTGATGGCGCAGAGGCGCCAGTACTTCTTCGGAGACAGCAACAATGGCTAAACCGGTCGACGTGATGGTGGTCAACTTCAACACCGCCGGGTTGTTGCAGCCGATGTTCGATGCCCTGCGCCGGGCTGACAGCGAGCGGCTGGCCAGCTACCTGGTGGTGGACAACGCCTCGGTCGACGATTCGGTGCAGCGCATGGCCGAGGTATGCCCGCAGGCCTTGCTGCTGAGCAACAAGCAGAACATCGGCTTTGGCCGGGCAAACAACCAGTTGCTGGCGCACCTGAAAGGCAGGTACGCCTTGTTGCTCAACACCGACGCGTTCGTCGCCACCGACTCATTGCAGAAAACCATCGACTACATGGACGCCCACCCCGACTGCGGTGTGCTGGGCGTACGCCTGGAAGGCCGGGATGGCGACCTGCAACCCAGTTGCCGCTACTTCCCCACACCGCTCAACGTGTTTGTCGGCCGTACCGGGCTGAAGCGGTTCTTCCCCGGCCTGAAGATGGTCGACGAAATGAACTGGGACCATGCCTCGGTGCGCGAGTGTGACTGGTTGCCCGGCTGTTTCTACCTGGTGCGCCGTGAAGTGCTTGAGCAGGTAGGCCTGTTCGATCCGCGCTACTTCCTCTACTACGAGGAGGTCGACCACTGCAAACGGGTCAAGCAGGCGGGCTGGAAGGTGGTGTTCTACCCCTACACCACGGTGGTGCACATCGGTGGCGAAAGCTCGAAGTCGGTGGCCGAGCTGGAGGCGGCCAGCCGCCAGATCTCTGCCTACCAGATCGAGAGCGAGTTGCTGTACTTTCGCAAGCACCATGGGATGGCGGGGCTGGCCCTGCACATGCTGCTGGTCACCTTGGGTGACCTGGTGCTGGCACTCAAGGCACTGTTGAAACGACGCGGCCGCGGCGCGATTCTGGCCTGCTGGCGTCATTGCCGGGCGACCTGGTCACTGCTGTTCAAGACCCGCTACGCCAGCCAACCGACAAGGTAGGTGGAACCATGTTCGAAAATATTCGTGCTGACCTGCGAGCCCATGGCGGTGACTGGGGCGCCCAGGGTTTCTGGGTGCTGCTGGTGTACCGCTTCGGTCGCTGGCGTTACAGCGTGCGCCCGGCATTGCTGCGCAAACTGTGCTCGTTGCTGTACAAGGTATTGTTCAAGTTCGTGCAGATCATTACCGGCGTCGAACTGCCATGCGAAGCGGTGATCGGCCGTAACTTCGTCATCGACCATTTTGGCGGCATCGTGGTCAGTGGCTACGCCCGCTTTGGCGATGACTGCCGTATCCGCAACGGCGTGGTGGTGGGCTTGAAGAATGTGGACGAGCCAATTGCCCCCGTGTTTGGCAACAACGTCGATATCGGCACCGGGGCCAAGGTGCTGGGCAGCATCCGCATCGGTAACAACGTGATCATCGGCGCCAATGCGGTGGTGCTGGTGGATGTGCCGGACAACTCTCTGGCAGTTGGGGTGCCCGCCACCATCAAGTCCCGTCAGCCAGCCGCCACGGCCCCGGTCGAGTGAAGCCCATGACGACCGTGATCGGCGTGGTGGTGATCGGCCGGAACGAAGGCCAGCGCCTGGAGCGCTGCCTGCGTTCGCTGGTGCATGCCGCCGACAAGGTCATGTATGTCGATTCGGGCTCCACCGACGGCTCGCTGGCGCTTGCCCGCAGCCTAGGGGTGGAAGTACTGGCGCTGGACCTGAGCACCCCGTTTACCGCCGCACGCGCACGCAATGAAGGTTTCGCCGCCTTGCTGCGGCTATTGCCGTCGATGCAACGGGTGCAGTTCGTCGACGGGGATTGTGAAGTGGATGCCCGCTGGCTACCCACGGCCCAGGCGTTTCTCGACGAACACCCCGAGGTGGCGGTGGTGTGTGGCCGCCGGCGCGAACGCTTCCCGCAAAGGTCGGTGTACAACTTGTTGTGCGACCTGGAATGGGATACCCCCATTGGTCAGGCCAAGGCCTGCGGTGGGGATGCGCTGATGCGCGTCGACGCCTTTGCTGCAGTGGGAGGCTTTCGCCCCGACCTGATTGCCGGCGAGGAGCCGGAGTTATGCGTGCGCCTGCGCGCCAAAGGCTGGAAAGTCTGGCGCCTGGCCGCCGAAATGACCCTGCATGACGCTGCCATGACCCGTTTCAGCCAATGGTGGCAGCGCAGCCTGCGCGCCGGGCACGCTTATGCCGAGGGCGCCTACTTGCATGGCCAGCCACCAGAGCGACACTGGCTGCGCGAGTCGCGGCGGGCCTGGTTGTGGGGCCTGGGCATCCCTGTGGTGATCGTGCTGGCCTGCCTGCTGGTAGGCGGCTGGGGCCTGTTACTGCTGTTGATCTACCCCTTGCAGGCGGCGCGCCTGGCGCGTCGTGGTGGCAAGCCAACGCGCGAGAACTGGCTGCAGGCGGGGTTTCTGGTGCTGGGCAAATTCCCGGAAATGCTGGGCCAGCTGAAGTTCTTGCGCCACCGCCTGGCGGCCGGCAAATCGGCTTTGATCGAGTACAAGTGAGAGAGAACCATGATGCTCGGCACCCTCGTGAAAAGCGTGTTCATCTTGCAACCGGGCTACTCGTTGCGGGCGTTGCACAACAAGTACAAATTGATGCTGGAGATCGCCAGGCACCGCCGTGAGCTGAGCACGTTCATGCAGCGCATGACCGCGGCGCTTGGCCCGCAGGGTTTGCAGCGGCTGGGCGTGGATTGTATCGGTGTGGTGCAATGGCCTTACCTCAGCCAGTCCTGGGATGCCCCGCAGCGCCTGGACGCAGTGGCCTCGCACTTTGAACTGGTGGCCAGGCAGTATCCCGCGTTGCTGCTGCTGGGGCGCGATGAAAGCCTGACGCTGTGTGACCTGTCCAGGCACTCGCCAGGCTGCAGGCTGGTGCTGGACCGGCCGATCTGGTTCAAGCGCGAGGGGGAGCTGGTGCTGAACCTGTTCCAGCATGACCTGCGTGTGGCTTCGCTGGCTTTCGTCCTGTGCCATGGTCAGGGTGAGCTCAGCCTGCTCATCGGCGCCGTGCAGGGCATACACAAGGGCGTCGACAGTGAAACCTCGCTGGCCATCTACCGCGAGCTGACCAAGGACTTCGAAGGGCTGCGCCCACGCAGCCTGTTGCTGGAAGCCTTGAAGTGCCTGGCCAGGACCCTGGGTGTGACGCAGCTGTACGCCGTCAGCGATGCCAGCCGGCATCATCGCCACCCCTATTTCGGCAGCGACAAGGGCCAGGACCTTGCGGCCAACTACGATGCAATCTGGCAAGAGCATGGTGCCATGGCGTCTGCGCGGGAAGATTTCTGCAACCTGCCGCTAGCCCCCGCGCAACGTGCCGAAGCCGATATTCCGGCGAAGAAACGGGCAATGTACCGGCGCCGCCAAGCGTTGCTCGACGATGTTTTTAAGCGTTTGCAGGCTGCATTGCCAGGCGCTGGTCACAACCTTGGACTACAAGGAAAACAGGGGGATGCATTTGCTGTGAGTGCATCAGCAGTAGGCAAACCGCCCGTAGTCGACAGCCTGAAATGAAGGTTGCCAGGGCAGGTTGGTCATCAAGCGGGTTTGGATCTGGATTCGTATGCGCATTGCTTACTTCATCAATCAGTACCCGAAAGTCAGTCACAGTTTCATCCGTCGCGAAATCCTGGCGCTGGAGCGTCAGGGGGTAGAGGTGCAACGCATGGCGCTGCGCGGGTGGGACGCCGAGGTGCAGGATGCCGAGGACGCGACAGAACGGGACACGACCCGCTACGTGCTGAAAGACGGGCTGAAGGGGTTGCTAGGGCCGACCTGGCAGGTGCTGCGCGCGCAGCCACGGCGCTTTGGCCAGGCTCTGTGGCTGGCGCTACGCCTAGGCCTGCGTGCCGACCGCCCCTGGCCCTACCACCTGGTCTACCTGGCTGAGGCCTGCCAGCTACTGCAGTGGCTGCAGGTCGCCAAGGCGGACCACGTGCACGCGCACTTCGGCACCAATTCTACCGAAGTGGTCATGCTGGCCAACGTCCTGGGCGGGCCGGCGTACAGCTTTACCGTGCACGGGCCGGAGGAGTTCGACAAGCCGCAGTTCCTGCACATGGGGGAGAAGGTGCGGCGTGCCGCCTTTGTCGTGGCGGTGAGTTCGTACGGGCGCAGCCAACTGTTTCGCTGGGTGGCGCACGAGCAGTGGAGCAAGGTTAAGGTGGTGCACTGCGGCCTGGAACGGAGTTTTCATGAGGTGGCGCCGGTTGCTGTGCCGTCGGCGCCACGGTTGCTATGCGTCGGGCGCCTGTGCGAGCAGAAAGGTCAGCTTTTGCTGATGGAAGCCGCGCGCCGTCTTGCTGCCCAGTCGGTCGCCTTTGAGCTGGTGCTGGCCGGTGACGGCGAAATGCGCGGGCAGATCGAGGCGCTGGTTACCCAACACGGTCTGCAGCAGTGGGTGCGCATTACCGGCTGGATCAGCAGCGCGCAGGTCCGCGAGGAAATCCTGGCGGCCCGCGCCTTGGTACTGCCTAGTTTTGCCGAAGGCCTGCCGGTGGTCATCATGGAGGCCATGGCCTTGCGCCGACCGGTACTCACCACTTATGTGGCAGGTATCCCTGAACTGGTGAGGCCTGGTGAGAATGGCTGGCTGTTTCCCGCCGGGGCGGTCGACGAGCTGGTGACCGCCATGGCCGACTGCCTGGCGCAACCGGTCGAGGTGCTGCAACGCATGGGTGATGCGGCGTGCCAGCGGGTATTGCAACGGCACGATATCGACACCGAGGCGGCCAGGCTGGCCGACTACTTCAAGGCATTCGCATGATTAGTGTATTGGGTTGGCTGCTGGGCCTGTTGACGGTCATCGTCCTGGTACCGGTGTTGGTGTTTTCGCTTCAGGTGCTAATGGCCTGTCTGCCTGCACGGGCGCCGCTGCCGGGCAGCGGTGCCCGGCCTCGGGTCGCGGTGCTGGTACCTGCTCACGACGAGGCCTCGATCATCCAGGCCACCTTGGCGACCATTACCCCGCAACTGCTCGAAGGCGACCGCCTGCTGGTGGTCGCCGACAACTGTTCTGACACCACGGCACAACTGGCGCGCGAGTCAGGCGCCGAAGTGGTCGAGCGGTACGATGCACAGTTGCGCGGCAAAGGCTACGCACTGGACTTCGGTGTACGCCACCTGGCCCGTCAGCCACCCGAGGTGGTGATCGTGGTGGATGCCGATTGCCAGGTGGGCGAGGGTGCGATCGACACCCTGGCACGTCGTTGCCATGCAGCCCAGCGCCCGGTGCAATCGCTGTACCTGATGCGCGCACCCGCCGGTGCCGGGCTGAAAGTACAGGTTGCCGAGTTTGCCTGGCGGGTCAAGAACCTGGTGCGTCCACGGGGCTGGTCGCGGCTGGGCCTGCCTTGCCAGTTGATGGGTGCGGGCATGGCGTTCGGCTGGCACGATCTGAGCATGATCAACCTCGCCAACGGCCACCTCGTAGAGGACGTGAAGCTGGGGCTGGACCTCTGTCAGCAGGGCAAGCCCCCGCTGTTCTGTCCCGAAGCCCTGGTTACCAGTCAGTTCCCGCTGAGCCAGCAAGGGCTCAACAGCCAGCGCACCCGCTGGGAGCATGGTCACCTGGGCTTGATGCTGGGCGATGCACCCAAGCGCGTACTGGCCGCCATTACCCAGCGCAACGGCAGCCTCGCGGCCATGACCCTGGACCTGGTGGTATCCCCCCTGGCATTGCTGACGTTGACCTTGCTCGGGCTCAACCTGGTGACGTGGCTGGCATTCCTGCTGTTCGACCTGTCGGCGCCTGCGTGGCTGGCCCTTGCCGGGCTGGCCTTGCTGGGCTTTGCGGTGGTGCTGGCCTGGGCGCGGTTCTGCCGTGAGCTGATACCGTTTTCGGTGTTGCTGTATGCGCCGTTCTACGCCGCGAGGAAGATTCCTTTGTACCTGGGCTTCCTGATCAGGCGCCAGGTCGAATGGGTGCGATCAAAACGGGATGATGACTGATGGCTCAGTGGCTATGGCAGCAACGCTGGACGCGGATTATCGAGCAAATGGCAGTCGTCGAGGACGGCAGCGCAGCGCAGCACCTGCTCGAACGCCTGGCCACTCCGGAAACAGCCACCGTACTGGGCTTTGTCAATGCCCATGCGATGAACCTGGTGGTGCGCGATGGTGCCTACTGCCAGGCACTGTCGGCCGCCGACGTGCTGCTGCGTGATGGCTCCGGCATGGCGATCCTCTATCGCCGCCTGGGCCTCGAACCTGGGTTGAATATGAACGGCACCGACTTCATTCCCCGGCTGTTGGCGGCCTACCGTGGGCGCAAGGTTGCTTTCTGGGGGACCCGGCAACCCTACCTGAACCACGCAGTCCGACGCTGTGAAAGCGCGTTCGGGGTAGTACCGGTGTCCGTTCACGACGGTTTTGCCCGTGTCGAAACCTACCTGCGGCTGGCGCGCGAGCAGCAACCTGAGCTGATCGTGCTGGGCATGGGCATGCCCAAGCAGGAAGCCGTTGCGGCACAGCTTGCAGCCATCGGCGGGCCATGCCTGATCGTGTGTGGCGGGGCCATCCTCGACTTTCTGGGAGGCAAAGTCAGCCGCGCACCTGGTTGGTTGCGGCGTCTGGGAGGGGAGTGGTTGTACCGTCTGCTGCGTGAACCCAAGCGCTTGTTCATACGGTATGTCGTGGGCAATCCGTTATTCCTGTTGCGCACCCTGCTGTTACGGCGAGCGGCCGTTTCCACCAGCCGTACGGTGTGAATCGGCCAAAATCGCCGAGTGGAGTGATTGCGGGCACGTCGCTGGCGGGTGGCTGCTACAGTGATATCAACGGCTTGGGGGCTGAACGATTCTGCAGCACGGGCTTTGCATAAGTTGTTTTCAAGACGTGATGTTTGCTGGATGGCACTGGCTACGCTCTAACTGATGAGGCCTGAAATGGTTTTCGAACCCAGAAGCAGTCGTTCCTTGCTCCAGAGACGAAGCAGTGTCAGCAACGCCATCCAGGCCGGCCTCGATGGTATTGCCGTGACCGGTATCGCCTGGTACCTGATCTACGACCAGTTTGGCTACATCACCGCCGATTACGTGATCATGCTGCTGCTGCTGATTGGCGCCCTGGCGGTCATTTACGATCATTACGCGATCTACCGCACCAACGTCGGGCTTTCGATCAAGGCGTTCCGCCTGTTCAAGGCCTGGTCGGCGACCTTCTGCTTCCTGGTGGTCATGGCCTTTCTGACCAAGCAAAGCGAAACCTATTCACGCTTGCTGATGGGGCAGTTGTTCGTCATTGGTTATGTCGCGCAGTTGTTCTTGCACTTTGCCGTGCGTGAACTGCAAAAACGCTTTACCGCACACGCGCGGCTGGACAATGCCCTCATCATCGGCAACGGTGACCTGGCTAACTTCCTGTATCAGAAAATCAGCAACAACCCGTGGTTTGGCGAGCGGGTGCTTGGGTGCGTGCTGCTCGACAAGGATGATGAGCAGGGGCTGGAGACTGCCGAGGGCAAACAGCGCCTGCCGGTGCTCGGGCATATTGGCGACCTCGACGCGCTGGTCGCCCGGCACGCTATCCGCACGGTGTACCTGGTGACCCCGCTGGGGGGGTCCGAAGTCATCAACGATGTGTATTTCAAGTTGCTCGACAAGTGCATTGCCGTCAACTGGGTGCCCGACATCTTCTCGTTGCGCCTGATCAACCACAGCGTGCGGGAAATCGCCGGTATTCCAGTGCTGACCTTGTCGGAGACGCCGCTGACGGGCATGAGCCTGTTCCTGAAAAACCTTGAGGACCGGGTGCTGGCAGCGTTGATCCTGCTCTGTGCGTCACCTGTGCTGCTGGCAGTGGCCTTGGCCATCAAGATCGACAGCCGTGGCCCGGTATTCTTCCGCCAGGAACGCACGGGCTGGACTGGCGAATCGTTTCGCATCTGGAAATTCCGCAGCATGCATGTACACCAGCCGGAGCATGGCGTGGTGGTTCAGGCGCAGAAGAATGACCCGCGGTTGACCCGGGTGGGTGCCTTTATCCGGCGTACCAGCCTCGATGAGTTGCCACAGTTGTTCAATGTGCTGACGGGGGAGATGTCGCTGGTCGGGCCGCGGCCGCATGCCCTGCAACATGACACCTTGTATTCCCAGGACATCGTTGACTACTTTGCCCGCCACAATATCAAGCCGGGCATGACCGGCCTGGCCCAGGTACGCGGGTTCCGGGGCGAGACCAAGGACATCGAGCAGATGATCCAACGGGTGGACTCGGATATCGAGTACATCAACAACTGGTCCCTGTGGCTGGACTTCGTGATCCTGGTGCGGACGCTGAATGCGTTTACCGGCAAGCACGCCTATTGACGATGCCTCGGGGCTGCGGGGCCTGCAGGCGAGTCCTTGATCAATGGATGCAACTCCCTGAACCCGCGCGCTTCCTCCACCAGCCAGTCATGCACTGCTCGCGCCCCTGGCTGGTTCAGGCCACCCGGCGGGTAATGCACCACATAGCGTTTGTGGTTGGCGATGGGCACACCAAACGGCACGATCAGGGCGCCACGCTCCAGTTCGTCATTGAGCAGCGTGCGCCGGGCAATCGCCACGCCAATACCGGCAATCGCCGCCTCGATGGTCAGGTGGTTACGGTTGAAGGTGTGCCCACGGCGTACATCCAGCCCGGTGGCGCCGATGCCGTCCAGGTAGAATTCCCACTCGGCATACTCCGAACTGCCACGCCAGGCGGTGATGTCGTGCAGCAACGGGTAGTGCACCAGATCGCCTGGCCCGTGCAGGGGTGGGCGCCCACGTAGCAAGGCAGGTGAGCACACGGGGAAAATCTGCTCGTCCAGCAGCGGCGTCGAGAGCATGCCTGGGTAGCTGCCATCGTTCAGGTCGATGGCCAGGTCGAAGTCGCCCGGCGTCAGCGCCTGGGCACTGTCTTCAGCCACCAGGCGCAACTCGATGTCCGGGTAGCGTTGCTGAAAGCGCGGCAAGCGCGGCGTGAGCCATTTGGCCAGGAACGAGGGGATCGAGCGCACACGCAAGGTGCCGCGGATTTCACCGGCGTCCAGGCGCAGCAGTTCGGCTTCGATACTGCCGTAGGCCTCGGCCACCGTCTGCGCCAGGCGTTGGCCCTCGGCACTCAGCTCGACGCCGCGCGCCCTGCGCAGGAACAGCCGATAGCCCAGGCGTTCTTCCAGCTGGCGCATCTGTTGGCTGACTGCGCCCGGGGTAATGTGCAGCTCTTCGGCGCAGCGGGTAAAGGACAGGTGCCGGGCTGCACAGGCAAATACATGCAGCCAGACGAACATCTGCCCATTCAATTGTCGTCGCATCGTTTAGTACCGCTAAAGCCTTGCTTAGGAAGTTTCGTTGGTCATTCATGAGTCTGCGCGTCAGTATCGCGCAGAATCGCATCAGCGCTCAATTTCTTCAGATAACCGTGTGGCAGCGGTATTGCTGCTCACGGTCAGGCATTAGTATGGCTATCAGTGTTTTCGACCTTTTCAAAATCGGCATCGGCCCTTCGAGCTCCCACACCGTCGGCCCCATGCGGGCCGCTGCGACCTTTGCCCAGGCCCTGCGCGAGCAAGGCCTGCTGGCGCGGGTAACACGTGTGGAGGTGCGGCTGTACGGCTCGTTGTCCGCTACCGGGGTAGGCCATGCCACTGACCGTGCTTGCCTGCTCGGGCTGATGGGCCAGTGGCCGGACCGTATCGACCCGGCCACCATCGAGTCACGCATTGGCCAGGTGCTGCAGGAACACTGCCTGATGCTCGATGGCAGCCACCCGCTGGCTTTCGACTATACCCGTGACGTGCTGTTCCTCGACGAGAACCTGGCCTATCACCCTAATGCCATGAGCCTGGAAGCCATGGACGGGCAGGGTAGCCTGTTGTGCCAGACCTACTATTCGGTTGGCGGTGGCTTCATCGTCGAGCAAGCGCAGATCGATACGCCGACCCGTAGCGTGGATGAGGTGGTGCTGCCCTATGAGTTCGACAGTGGCGCCCAGTTGCTGGGCTTGTGCAAGGCTCACGGGTTGAGCGTGGCCCAACTGATGATGGCCAACGAATGTGCCTGGCGACCGGAGGCCGAGGTGCGTGAAGGTTTGCTGCGCATCTGGGCTGCTATGCGTGAGTGCGTGGAGAACGGTCTGCGCAACGAAGGCATTCTGCCTGGCGGCCTGCATGTCAAGCGACGCGCTGCGCGGCTGCACCGGAGCCTGCAGGAGCTGGGCAAGCCCAACGTGATCGGCTCAACCCTCAGCGCCATGGAGTGGGTGAACCTGTTCGCCCTGGCGGTGAATGAGGAGAACGCGGCAGGCGGGCGCATGGTCACCGCCCCTACCAACGGCGCTGCTGGCATTATCCCGGCTGTGCTGCATTACTACATGAAGTTCAACCCCACCGTTTGCGATGCCGATGTAGTCGATTTCCTGCTGGCGGCAGCGGCGGTGGGTATTCTGTGCAAAAAGAATGCGTCGATTTCGGGGGCTGAGGTAGGCTGCCAGGGCGAGGTGGGATCGGCCTGTTCGATGGCTGCCGCCGGCTTGGCTCAGGTGCTGGGAGCGACGCCGCCGCAACTGGAGAACGCGGCCGAGATTGCCCTGGAGCACAACCTCGGGCTCACTTGCGACCCCGTAGGCGGCCTGGTGCAGGTGCCCTGCATCGAGCGCAACGCCATTGCTGCGGTGAAAGCGATCAACGCCGTGCAAATGGCGTTGCGAGGGGATGGTGAGCACTTCATCTCGCTCGACCGGGTGATCCGCACCATGCGTGATACCGGGGCAGACATGCATGCCAACTACAAGGAAACCTCGCGCGGCGGTTTGGCAGTCGCTTTTGTCGAGTGCTGATGTTGAACGCGGTCAACTGGAGCGGCCTTGTGTCTCGATGGGCCGCTCCTTACCCAGGTTGCGTTGACCTGTTGGGTCAGCTCTGACTCAGCGGCCTTTCTGCTTCGCTGCCAGGAAGCTCGCACGCATGTCCTTGGCCCAGCCATCCAGCACCGGCTTGACGTCGTTCAAGGTCAGCTTCTGGGTGTCGTTCTCCAGTTCCTGACCAGCGCCTTTGCGCACCACCTGGGCCAGTACCTTCTGGTTGGCACCATCGAGGAAGGCCGCTTCCACGCCCACATCCACGTCCTGGTCACGGCCGCCCGTGGCGGTGTTCACACCCGCGGCGATCAACGCGATGGGGATCACCTCATAGGGTTTGAGGCCTTCGTTACTGGTAGACACCGCCGTAATCGCCGGGCGCACCACGATCACGCCGGGGCCAGGCCCCTTGGCCAGCGGCATGACGCCACCCATTTCACGCCGCAGCGCTTCGTTGAAGTAGCGGGTGATTTCCCCCAGGGTCTGCGCGGAGATGACCGGGGTCGGCTGCGGTTTGGGGTAGAACTGGCTGGGCTCGATGAACACCTGGCTGTACTGGTTGATGTTGACCTTGGGGTCGATCCAGCGCATTACCGGGTCGCCCGACGGGCTCTTGGCCTCTTGCAGCCGGCTGTAGTCTTTGAGGAAGCCGGAGTAATCCTTGGGGTCCACGCGGTTGCTGGAGCAGGCGGCCACGGCAAGCAGCGCGGCGCACAACAGGGTAATGCGAGGCAATGATTTCATGATGAAAAGGCATCCGTGAGAGGTCGGCCTCAACAACGCTAGCAGGTGCGAGGCAGTTGGCTAGTGGACGGGGCAATCCTCTTTGAAAAGAACACGGTTGGTGGCTCGCCCTGAGGGGCGCTGCAAACGTTGCTGCCCACTCAACCCAGGGCCTCACGCAAGCGGTACCACAACATGCCCAATGCCAGCAGCGGTGAGCGCAGGGCCTTGCCGCCGGGGAAGGTCAGGTGCGGCACGGCGCTGAACACGTCCAGGCCGTGGCTGTGGCCGAGGGCGATGCTTTCGGCCAGCAGTTTCGCCGTCCAGTGCGTCACGTTCAGCCCGTGGCCTGAATAGCCCTGGGCGTAATACACGTTGGGGTGCTGGTTCAAGCGCCCGACCTGGGGGAAGCGATTGGCAGTGATGCCGATCATGCCGCCCCATTGGTAGTCGATGCGCACACTGGCCAGTTGTGGGAATACCTTCAGTACCTTGGGCCGCATGTAGCCGGCGATGTCTTTGGGGTCGCGCCCGGAATAGTGGCAGGCACCGCCGAACAGCAGGCGGCGGTCGGCCGTGAGGCGATAGTAGTCCAGGCCGACCTTCTGGTCGCACAGCGCCATGTTCTGCGGGATCAGGCTGCTGGCCAGTGCTTCGGGCAAAGGCTCGGTGGCTACCACATAGCTGCCGGCCGGTAACACCTTGCCGCTCAGCCGCGGCTCCAGTTCGTCGAGGTGGGCATTGCAGCCCAGTACCAGGCTGCTGGCGCGTACCTTGCCGCGCGCGGTGTGCAGCGTCACGCTGGGGCCGTGCTCGATGCGCAGTACCGGGCTTTGCTCGAAAATCTGCACGCCCAGGCTGTGGGCGGCGCGGGCTTCGCCCTGGACCAGGTCGAGCGGGTGCAGGTGGCCCGAGCCCATGTCGACCAAGCCGCCGGCATACTGGTCGCTGGCAACAATTTCATGCAGCTGCGCGGCGCCGACCAGGCGGGTTTCATGGCGATAGCCCAACGCTGCCAGGTCATCCTGTTCATCCTTGAAGGCGGCGAACTGGGCTGGGGTATTGGCCAGTTCACAGAAGCCCCAGCGCAGGTCGCAGGCAATGTCATGGCGGGCAATGCGGTTGGCCACCAGCGCCACTGAATCGATGCCGGCCTGCTTGAGGTAGCGCACGCCGTCCTGGCCGACATGCCGGGCGAAGCCGCTGACATCATGGCCAATGCCGCGTATCAGCTGGCCGCCATTGCGACCGCTGGCACCCCAGCCAATGCGTCGGCCTTCCAGCAGGACCACCGACAAACCGCGCTCGGCCAGTTCCAGCGCGGTATTGACCCCGGTCAGCCCGCCGCCGACCACGCATACGTCGGCCGTCAGGTCGCCGTCCAGGCTGGGGTAGGGGGCTGCGTCGCGTGCCGTGGCGGCGTAGTACGAGGCGGTGTGTTGGGTATTCAAAGGCATGGGCGCTCTCGGCTCAGCGGTTGGACTTGATCTTGCTCCAGGAGCGGGTCATGACGCGCATGATCTTCGGGCTCGGGGTGCTGGAGATGTACAGTTTGTCCAGCACGTCCTGGGGCGGGTAGATCTCGGGGTTGTTCACCAGTGATGCATCCATGTACGCCTTGGCGTCCGGGTTGGCGTTGGCATAGCCGACCGTAGCGCTGACCTTGGCGATCACCTTGGGGTCGAGCAGGTAGTTGATGAACGCCAGGGCCTGCTCGGGGTTGTTGGCATCCTTGGGGATAGCCAGCAGGTCGAACCACAGGTTGCTGCCTTCCTTGGGAATGCTGTAGGCGACCTTCACGCCGTTCTTCGCTTCCACGGCGCGGTTGGCCGCCTGGAACACGTCGCCGGAATAGCCGAAAGCCACGCAGACATCGCCGTTGGCAAGGTCGGAGACGTACTTGGAGGAGTGGAAGTAAGTGATATAGGGGCGTAGCTCCAGCATGCGGGCCTCGGCCTTGGCGTAGTCGGCGGCTTTTTCGCTGCGCGGGTCCAGGCCCAGGTAGTTGAGCACGGCCGGGAACAGCTCGTCTGGCGAGTCCATGAAGGCCACGCCACATTGCTTGAGCTTTTTCAGGTTCTCGGGCTCGAACAGCACGGCCCAGGAATCGATATGGTCCACGCCCAGTGCCGCCTTGACCTTGTCGACGTTGTAGCCGATGCCATTGGTACCCCACAGGTAGGGCACGGCGTACCGGTTGCCGGGGTCGTTCTGTTCCAGCTGCTTGAGCAGCTTGGGGTCCAGATGCTGCCAGTTCGGCAGCTTGCTGCGGTCCAGCGGCAGGAACGCACCGGCCTGGGCCTGGCGGGCGAGGAAATGGTTGGAGGGCACCACCACGTCATAGCCGGTGCGCCCGGCCAGTAGCTTGCCTTCAAGGGTTTCGTTGGAGTCGAAAACGTCATAGACCACCTTGATGCCGCTGCTGGCCTGGAAGTCGGCCAGGGTGGTGTCACCGATGTAGTCGGTCCAGTTGTACACGCTGACAGTGGGGCTGGCGTGGCTTGTGGTGGCGAACAGCAGGGTGAATGCAGCGGGGATCAGGGCTTGCAGATGACGCATGGGGACACCTCGTTGGTCTTGTTCTTCGAGTTGGGTGCAGGCTTGCCTGTGCAGGGGGTGCAAAGCACCCCCGCGGTGGTTCAGACACTCAGCATCAGGAATTCACGCTCCCACGAACTGATGACGCGCTTGTAGTTCTCGTGCTCGGCGCGCTTGACCGCCACGTAGCCCTGGACGAATTGCTTGCCCAGGTACTGCTGCACGGTTTCGCAGTCTTCCATGTGCTGCAGCGCATCTTCGATGGTGATCGGCAGGCGCAGGTTGCGTCGTTCATAGGCGCGGCCCTGTACCGGTGCGCTAGGGTCGATCTGCTCGACCATGCCCAGGTAGCCGCACAACAGGCTGGCAGCGATGGCCAGGTACGGGTTGGCATCGGCACCCGGCAAGCGGTTTTCCACGCGCATGGCTTCCGGGCCGGAGGTGGGCACGCGTAGGCCAGCCGTGCGGTTTTCCTCACCCCACTCGACGTTGACCGGGGCCGAGGTGTCCGGCAGGAAACGGCGGAACGAGTTGACGTTGGGCGCGAACATCGGCAACAGCTTGGGGATGTACTTCTGCAAACCACCTATGTGGTGCAGGAACAGCTGGCTCATGCTGCCGTCTTCGTTGGCGAAGATTGGCTTGCCGGTGGTGATGTCGACCACGCTCTGGTGCAGGTGCATGGCACTGCCAGGTTCGTCGGTGATCGGCTTGGCCATGAACGTGGCAGCCACGTTGTGCTTGAGCGCGGCCTCACGCATGGTGCGCTTGAACACCGTGATCTGGTCGGCCAGGTCCAGCGCGTCGCCGTGACGGAAATTGATTTCCATCTGCGCCGGGCCGTCTTCGTGGATCAGCGTATCCAGGTCCAGGCCCTGGATTTCGCACCAGTCATAGACGTCTTCGAACAACGGGTCGAATTCGTTGGCGGCATCGATCGAGAACGACTGACGGCCACTTTCGGCACGGCCGGAGCGCCCCAGCGGCACTTGCAGTGGCAAGTCCGGATCTTCGCAGCGCTTGGTCAGGTAGAACTCCATCTCGGGGGCCACGATCGGCTGCCAGCCCTTGTCGGCATAGAGTTTGAGCACCTTCTTGAGGACGTTGCGCGGCGACAGCTCGATGGGGTTGCCTTGCTTGTCGAAGGTATCGTGGATCACGATCGCGGTTGGCTCGATTGCCCATGGGATCTGGTACACGGCCGTGGGGTCAGGGCGGCAGACCATGTCGATGTCGGCGGCATCGAGCAGGTTGTAGTAGATGTCGTCGTCAACGTAGTCGCCGGTGACCGTCTGCAGCAGCACACTCTCGGGCAGGCGCATGCCACGCTCGTGGAGGAACTTGGCGGTCGGCGCGATCTTGCCGCGGGCGATGCCGGTCAGGTCGCTGATCACGCATTCGACTTCGGTGATCCGGTGTTCTTTCAGCCAGGTGGACAGCTGATCGAAGGGGGCGTTCATACAGACCTCTTGGTTGGGTTTTTGTGTGCGCGGCAGGTGCCGGTGACTTCCCAGGTGACGCGCTGGAGACTATCTTGGTCCGAGGCGAGCAACGCCATCTATCCACTTTCTTCGGCAAGCAATGCACCAAAAGAGTGCAACTAGGACACAGCGTGACAACGCCCAATGCCTTGCAGGTTCAGGCTTTCCACACTTCGGATGTAACCGAGCAAGTCCGCGCCACCCCGGGTTGGCAACAGCAATACCGGCAGATGTCGCCAGGGCACTTCAGTGGCCAGCTGCGCTGCCTGGGGCTTGGGGGGGTGGATGTTTACGAGGAACGGCTCAATACCCGCGTCGAGCAGTTCTTTCGCGCGCCCAGCGGTTCGCTGGCATTCTGCTTCGACCAGAGCGAGAACAGCCTTTATCTGCTGAATGAGCAGAGCCGCAACATCTGGATCACCCCAGAGAACTACCAGGAAGTGGCGGTCGTGTTCGACCAGGCCTTTCTCGCCAGCCATGGCCTGGACCCTCAGCGCCTGGAGGGGCTGTTCATGGTGCCACTGGGTAGCGGCCAGAATGCGCTGTTCGGCAGCTGGCTCAGCGCCACCTTGACCCGCCTGGGCGAGGCGGGTAGCCCATTGCAAGGGCAAGCCCTGGCTGAGCAACTGCTGGAGGACTGCCTGTTCATCCTCGACAACGCCAGCCAGCGTTTGCAAGGCGTGGCCCTGGGGCGGCGGGACGAGGAAAGGGCGATCATGCACCGGGTCAGCGAATGGGCGGCCGATTGCCCGGAAGAGACGCTGAACCTGCTTGAGCTGGCAGACGTGGCCGGGGTTTCCTTGCGCCAGTTGCAGCAGGCGTTCAAGGCGTTTACCGGCATGCCGCCGGCACACTGGCTGCGCCTGCGCCGGCTCAACGGCGCCCGGCGTGATCTGCTGCGAGGTGGCGAGGTGACCGTGGCCGAGGTGGCGATGCGCTGGTCTTTTTGGCATTTGGGAAGGTTTTCAGAGAGTTACCGGCAGTTGTTCAAGGAGTTTCCAAGTGAAACCTTGAAGCGTCGCAAAGGGTTGAGGTGCGAGCGCGCCAGCGCGTGAACTGAGCAGCCCAGGTCACACTGACCCCAGCATCGCACGCCAAAAGTTGCTATCGTGCCGCCCTGTTTCCACCCGAGGTGACGATGTTCTACCTGCCTTTGCCCAGCGACCAGGCCGACCGCCTCGCCAGCGCGCCCACCACCGACTTTTTCAGCAGCGCCAGCATCCTCGAAGCCGCCGCCGTGCTGTTCGTGCAAAACCTGCCACGCCAGCCAGCAACGGCTTCGGCAGACGCGCAAGAACGGCGCTTCGCCGAAATCGTGCGCATTGCCAATGAAGTGGAAAACGCCGCCCCGGGGCGCTTCCAGGGCCAGGTGGCACAGCATTTCGACCATGAAGCCTTCGCCATGGGCCTGGGTATGCTTGGCGAAAACGGTATCGCCTTGCTGACCAGCGAAGTGGAATACCAGGCCGACGAACTGCAGGATGCCGAGGGCCAGTGGAATTTCCAGTTTGCCGAAACCTACCGCCAGCGGGCCACGCCACTGCACCCGGTGTACCTGCCAGCGCTGGCCAGTGACCTGATGCTCAGCGACCAGCAGAACCGCCTGCTGCGCGAATTCCTCAGTGGCATTGACGAGTCGGTGGCCGTGCAGGGCTTCGCCGGCACTGGCAAGACTTTCCTGATTCACCAGTTCGCCCGCCTGCTGGAGCCCCAGCGCACCTTGCTGCTGGCCTTGACCGAAGGCCAGTTGCGCGCGTTGCAGGCGCGCGTGAAGGACGCAGCCGCCTACACCGCGCTGACGTTCGGCCAACTGGCGGACGAGCTGCTCAACCTCGACCTCACCAGCAATGGCTGGCGCCTGCGCGACGCGTACCGCACCAAACGCTCATGGCGCCCGCAGGATGCGCAGGTAGTGCGCTGGTTGGCGATCCCGGACATTGGCCCGCTTGCCGCCCGTGACGTGGTTGGCTTGTGCATCCGCGCCGTGCGTACCTTTTGCCACACTGCCGACACTCAGCTGCAGCTGCACCACCTGCCTTGGGCCGGGCCTGGCACTTCGCCGCTCGACCAGGAAGTACTGCTGGAAAAGGCGCGACTGTACTGGCAAGAACTGATTCGCCCCTCAGCCCGGGAAATCCAGCTTCCGGTGCGCGATTACCACCGGGTCAAGTTGCTGTCGCTGACAGACTACGTGATCGGCAACCGCTACACCCATGTCATCGTCGACGAGGCGCACGAGCTGTCGGCACCGATGCTTGCCGTGCTCGACCGCAGCCCGCAATCGATCATTGCCCTGGGTGACGAGTTGCAGAACCTCAATGGTCTCAGCCCGCACCACGGCAGCTTCATCCGCCAGCGTTGCATCGACCATTCGTTGCGCGCCGGGCCAGCGATGGACAACGTGCTCAATCCGTTGATCCAGGCGCACCCGGCGTCTATCCAGGCAGCCTTCAGTGGCAGCGCCGAGCATTACACCCGGGTCAGCTTCTTCGATGCGGTCACGGTGCCGGAACAGCCCACGGCGCTGATAGTCGATGACGAATGGGGGCTGTTCGGCTGGTTCCAGCGCCTGACGCACCAAGGGGTGCCGTTCATCTTGCTGAAAAGTGCACGCAAGGACTTCGAACTGTTCGTCGAGGACTGCATCGAGCTATACCGCTACGGCACCCGGGCACGCCATCCCATGCTGTTTCGTTACGGCAGTTGGCAGGCGCTGGAGCAGGACAAGGGTGACGACAAGGCATTCCTCGCGGTGGCCAGCATGCTGCGCAAGGGCTACACGCCGGAGCATTTCGCCAAGGCCAAGAGCCGTTATCGCTGGGACAAGGCGCCGAAGCTGTTCCTGGGGCGGGTGCGGGATGTGAAGAACATGGAGTTCGCCCGGGTGATGGTATCGCCGGAGCTGATGGTGGCGCCGCAGGTGGCGGGTAACCGCAATGAGCGGGCGCGCATGCTGGCGGGGTTGTACACCGCCTGTTCGCGGGCGCGGCATGAACTGATCGTGCCGGGGGGTATGCTCGACTGGGTCAAGGACCAGGTTCGGGATTGATCGTTTGGGGCTGCTGCGCAGCCCCAGGGCATCGGATCAGTTACGGTCCAGCCACACGGTCTGGGCATTGGTGAACTCACGCACACCAAAGTGCGACAGCTCACGGCCGAAGCCGCTCTTCTTCACGCCGCCGAACGCCACGCGGGGGTCGGAAGCGCAGTAGCCGTTGATGAACACGCCACCGGTATCCAGCGCTGCAGTCATGCGCTCGGCCAGCGCGTAGTCGGCCGTGTAGATGGTCGAGGCCAGGCCGAATTCGCTGTCGTTGGCCAGCTCTACCGCATGCTCGGCGTCACGTGCAGTGATGATCGCCGCTACCGGCCCGAACAGTTCCTGCTTGAACGCGGTCATGTCCGGGGTCACATTGGCGAACACGGTCGGCGCGTAGACGTTGGCCACGCCTTCGACCTTGTGGCCGCCCAGCAGCAGGGTAGCGCCTTCGGCCAGGGTTGCCTGAACCTGGCCGTCCAGCTCGTCGCGCAGGTCGTAGCGGGCCATCGGGCCGATGTAGGTGTCGTCTTCCAGCGGGTTGCCCACTTTCAGCTGGCGCGTGGCTTCGACGAACTTGCGGGTGAATTCATCGGCAATGCTCGCTTCCACGATCAGGCGCTTGGCGGCGGCGCAGACCTGGCCGGTGTTCTGGTAACGGCCGATGACGGCAGCCTTGACGGCGGCGTCCAGGTCGGCGTCAGCCAGCACGATGAACGGATCGGATCCCCCCAGCTCCAGCACGCACTTCTTCAGCGCGGCACCCGCCTGGGCACCAATGGCCATGCCGGCGCGCACGCTGCCAGTCAGGGTGACGGCGGCGATGCGCGGGTCGTTGATGGCGCGGGTGACACCGTCCGGGGTCACGTTCAGGACTTCGAACACGCCTTGCGGCAGGCCGGCATCCTTGAACAGCTCAGCCATCAGGTACGCACTGCCCATCACGTTCGGCGCATGCTTGAGCACGTAGGTGTTACCCGCCAGGATCGCCGGCACGGCGCCGCGCAATACCTGCCAAACCGGGAAGTTCCACGGCATCACCGCCAGGATCGGGCCCAGCGGGCGGTATTCGATGCGGGCTTTTTCGACCTGTGTTGGCTCGGCGGCGAGCATGGCCGGGCCGTGCTCAGCGTACCAGCGGCACAGGCCAACGCATTTGGCGACTTCACCACGGGCCTGGGCGATCGGCTTGCCGATTTCACGGCTGATCATGTGCGCGAAAGCTTCTGCCTTGGCTTCGAGGGTGCCGGCCAGGGCCAGCAGGTACTCGCTGCGCTGACCCAGCGACACTTGGCGCCACTGGCGGTAGCCAACCTTGGCGCGTTGCAGCGCCGCTTCCAGTGCGGCGTCGGTGTCGAACGGGTAGGCGCCGATCTGCTCGCCGCTGTACGGGTCGAGGGAGATGGCGTGTGTCAGGCTGCTGATCGCACTCATGGCGGGGCACTCTCGTCGTTGTTAGTGAGTCACGCCAGACTAGTGGGCTATGGCCTTAATGAAAACTGAATAATAATGAGCGAAACATTCACGTTTGGAGAAAGGCTGTGGACTTGGTGCAACTGGAGATCTTCAAGGCCGTGGCAGAGCAGGGCAGCATCAGTGCCGCTGCCCAGCACATCCATCGGGTGCCTTCGAACCTGACCACGCGTATCAAACAGCTGGAAGAAGACTTGGGCGTCGAGCTGTTCATCCGCGAGAAAAGCCGCCTGCGCCTGTCGCCGGCCGGCTGGAATTTTCTCGAGTACACACGGCGTATCCTCGAGCTGGTGCACGAAGCGCGGTTGACCGTGGCCGGGGAAGACCCCCAGGGCACTTTTGCCCTCGGGTCGCTGGAAAGCACGGCAGCGGTACGCATTCCGGCACTGCTGGCGGCCTACAACCAGCGCTACCCCAAGGTTGACCTGGACCTGTCCACTGGCCCTTCGGGCACCATGCTGGAAGGCGTACTGGCGGGCCGCCTGGTCGCTGCGTTCGTCGATGGGCCGGTGCTGCACCCGACGCTGGAAGGCATGCCCGTGTTCGAGGAAGAGATGATGGTCATCGCGCCGCTGAACCACGCGCCGGTTACCCGTGCCCAGGACGTCAATGGCGAGAGCATCTACGCCTTCCGCGCCAACTGCTCGTACCGCCATCACTTCGAGCGCTGGTTCGTGCAGGACCAGGCAGTGCCCGGCAAGATCCACGAAATGGAGTCGTATCACGGCATGCTGGCCTGCGTCAGCGCCGGCGCCGGCCTGGCCATGCTGCCACGCAGCATGCTCGACAATATGCCAGGTTGCAGCACAGTCAGCGCCTGGCCCATGTCGGAGGATTTCCGCTACCTGAAAACCTGGCTGGTATGGCGCCGGGGTACGGTCTCGCGCAGCTTGAGCATGTTCGTGAAGTTGCTTGAAGAAGGCCGTGCAAGCTGATGTTTTTGCTGGATAAGTGTGGTGCTTAAGTGAATTTCATCTACTTGACCGGGCGTCAGCACGAACGCCCCTTCGCTGGGAGGATCAAATAAGAGGTAAGCCATCCTCGAAAGGAGGGTCGTACCATGCGTCACCATCACTATGCCCTCGGCGCCGCCTTGCTGATCACCCTAGCCCTGCCATGGACCCTGGCCGCCGCCGCCGACCTCAATGCCCCCATTGACATGCAGGCGGTGCAGTTGCAACCGCAGGAGCAAAATGGCGTGCGCTACCTGCAGGGCGGTATCGGCCAGGACGAGGCCAATGCCCTGCGTAAAACTACCGGTTATGACCTGCACGTGGAGCTTTCGACCGGGCCTGAAGGCAAGTTCCAGAGCGGGGCTTCAGTCGACATCCAGAATGCGCAAGGCCAGCCCGTGCTCAGCGTCAGCGATGCCGGGCCACTGCTTTACGTGCAACTGCCGCCCGGCAAATACAAGGTCATCGGCAATGCCCAGGGCCAGGCAGTGCAGCAATGGGTGGCTGTGTCAGGCAAGGCCCCCACGACCGTCAACCTCAATTGGCGTTGACGAATAGACGGGCAGGAGTACAGGTGTGCTCCTGCCTGAGATAAGGCCACGCCTCGCGAATGCCTGTGCCCGGCACGGCACATCTTTACCCAGTGTTTTAGCCAATAGTGGCATTTCACTTTCAACTTTCTGATTATCTGGACAATAATCAGAAAAGTATTACTTCGTATGACCGGGCTGGATGCACCGGTCAGCGTAAAACATCGAGGGGTACAAGCCCCCGCTTGCCGTGTAGACCATCAGGAGAGTCGTTGATGAAAACCCGTCTAGCTGCTTCGCTGGCCGTTGCAGTGCTGGCCTTTGCCGGGGCCGATCTGGTCCAGGCTGCGCAGATATCAGGCGCTGTGGGCGCCACTAGCCAAGGTGACATGACCTACCGTATCGGCATGTCGTTCGACTGGGACAAGAAATGGCTGGAAAGCAGCACTGGCCATGTAAGCGGTTACTGGGACGCGGCCTACACCTATTGGGAAGGTGGCGATGCCAGCGGTGCCCATTCGCTGTCGTTCAGCCCGGTGTTCACGTATGAGTTCAGCGGCTTCACCTACACGCCTTACATCGAAGCGGGTATTGGCCTGGCCGCATTTTCAAAGACTGACGTGGGCGACCAGCAACTGGGGTCGGCGGTCAACTTCGAAGACCGTATCGGCTTTGGCCTGAAGTTGCCGGGAGAACAGAAGGTAGGCATCCGCGCCATGCACTACTCCAACGCCGGGATAAAGCAGCCAAACGACGGCATCGAGTCGTACTCGCTGTTCTACAGCAGAGCTTTCTGACATGACGGGGCCGCAGCGCGGCCCCGGCAATTCAGAAGGTATAGGAAACGCCGGCCTGCACCGTGCGAGGCGCCCCGGGATAGGCGTACAGGTTGAACGCCCCTTCGTCATACGCTTCGTTGAACAGGTTCTTGACGTCCAGGTTCAACCGCACATGCTCGTTGACCTTGTAGAACGTCAGCAGGTCAACCACGGTGTACTGGTCCATGTTGTAGGTGACCGCCTCGGTCTGGCCATTGCGGTCATCCACATACTTCACCCCCAGGCCTAGCCCAACGCCTTTGGCGAAACCGTCCTGAAACTCATAAGTGTTGAGCAGGCTGAAGCTGTTGCGCGGGATGTTGGCCAGGCGCGTTCCGGTCGGCAGGCGGTTGTCCTTGGTGACCTCGGCGTCGACATAAGCGTAGCCACCGATTACTCGCCACTCAGGCGTGATATTGCCGGCGATGTTGATATCCAGCCCGCGGCTGCGGACTTCCCCGGCGGCGAGGCTGTAGTTGGTGTTCACCGGATCGCGCGTCAGGACGTTCTCCTTGACGATGTGGTAGATCGCCGCGTCGACACTTAACTGGCGGTCGAGTGACTCCCATTTCACCCCCAGCTCATAGGATTTGCCCTTCTCCGGGTCGAAACCACCGCCACTGGCGGGCGTGCCCGTATTGGGTTTGAACGAACGTGCGGTGTTGGCGTACACCGCCAGGGTATCGGTCAGGTCGTAGATCAAGCCAAGGCGGGGTGTGACGCCGTTTTCGCCCTTGCTGAAATCGCCTGCATTGTTCAGCTTGTTGTCATAGTCATGCTCGAAACGCTCGAAGCGCACGCCTGCCAATGCCTTCAACCGCTCGGTCAGGGCCACTTGGTCCTGGATGAACACCGCCCAGGTCTGCAGGTTTTCCTTGTCCCAGGTGGTGGTACGGTTCAGGGCGGGACGGGGCTGGCCCAGTACCGGGTTGTAGATGTCGATCGGGTAGGCGGCCGAGGAACGCTGGATGATCGAGTTGTAGTCGTAGTTCTCGTATTCGACCCCGGTCAACAACGTATGGCTGAAATTGCCGGTGTCGAAATGCCCGGTCAGGTTCAGCTGCCAGTCGCGGTCGGTCCACTCCAGCTTGCGGTAGTTGAAGTTGCGCTGCAGCGTGCGTCCATCTGCCGGTGCGCCGTCGGCTTCGACAGCGTTGCCCTTGAGCGAGCCATCGAGGAACTGGAACCCGCCCGCCAGCGACCAGTTGTCATTGAGTAGGTGCTCGAAACGCAGCTGCGCCATGTTATTGTCGTTATGCAGCAGGTTGTCGCTGCCTTTTTCCCAGATGTAGGTGTCGCGCGAGGCGCTGCCGGTTTGAGTGGCATAGCGGGTCAGGCCGCGGTCCAGCGGGTGGTTGTTGCGCATGAAGTCGCCTTCGAAGACGATCTTCGTGCTGTCGTTGACCTGCCAGCTGACCACTGGCGCCACATCATAGCGCTCGCTTTCCACGTCATCGCGGAAGCTGTCACCCCCTTCACCAAGCAGGTTCAGACGGTAGGCCAGCGAGCCGTCCTGGTTGAGCGGCCCGGTGGCGTCGAGGGTAGCGCGGTGCATGCCCTGGTCATCGAGCTGGCTGCCGAGGGTGACCTTGGACTCGGGCAGTGGCTGCTTGCTGACCACGTTGAACGTACCGCCCGGGTCACCCCGACCATACAGGCTGCTGGCCGGGCCACGGATCACTTCCAGGCGCTCGACGGTGTTGGCATCCGGTGCGTTGGGGTAGCCGCGGTTGATCGGGAAGCCGTTGCGGTAGAACTCACCGGTGGTGAAACCACGCACGGTGAAGGTGGTCAGGCCCTGGCCGCCGAAATTGTTGGCGCGGCCGACGCCACCGGCGTAATCCAGGCCGTCCTGCAGGCGTGTGGCACCTGTGTCTTCAAGTACGGTCTTGGGCACCACGCTGACCGATTGCGGTGTTTCGTGCAGCGCCGTGTCGGTGCGGGTTGCGCTGGCCGAGCGGCTGGCCTTGTAGCCCACTACCGGGCCATCGGCGCGCTCGCTGTCGGCTGTACTGGTGATGCTCAGGGCCTGGAGTTCGATCTGGGCCGGGTCGCCGAGCGTTTCAGGCTCGGCAAAGGCCAGCGGGGAGACAGCATGAAGCACACAAAGCGAAACGAACGTGCGACGCATCGACGGTACGATCCTGGAGTAGGGCGCTGAGGGATAGGGTGGAGACGCGCCGCGAAACTACTACGAATCATTATCAAATGCATTATTTTTAAGTAGAACTGGTGTACCAGATACCAGCCAGCCGTATCTGTTCCGGGTTCTTCACGGGCATGCCCGCGAAGAACCCGGACCATCAGCGGGCAGCCTTGATCGCCAGCACATTGCACAGCGGATGTTCCAGCACATGCGCCGTGGTCCCGCCGAGGAACGTGCGCATGGCGTCATGCCGATGGCTGCCCATCACGATCACATCGGCCCGGCTGTGGCCGACGAACTCGGCAATTGCCCTGATCGCGGCCCCTTCGACGAAGTGCCGGCGCTCGAGCGGGATCTGGTGGTGATCGCCCAAGCGGTTGAACGCCGCCCGCTGCGCCGTACGCACGCTGCTATCGAAGCCCGGCATGGTTACGGTGCCTGCGCCGAAATCGGCCATGTGGGTCTTGGCCGCGTCGCATACATGCAGCAGGTGCAGTTCGGCATTGCACTGCAGGGCCAGGGCATGGGCGCAGTGGATCACCTGCTCGTCCAGGTGTTCGCCTGCACCCAGGCTGTTCAGGTCCACCGCAGCCGCAATCTGCCGCGGCAAGGGCAGGCGTATGTCGCTAACCAAGTGCACGGCGACCGGGCTGTCCTTGAGCAACTGCCAGTCCAGTGGGGTGACCAGCAGGCGCTTGAGTATCGGCTCGTGCTGCACGTCCTTGATCAGCAGGTCGCACCCCAGCCGTTCGACGCGCTCCAGCACGCTGCCCAGCGGGTCGCGGGTCAGCAACAGCTCGGTGGATACGTCCAGGCCTGCATTGCCCAGCTGTTCGGCCTCATCGGCCAGCCATTGGCGGTTGTCGCTGAGCAGCCGCTCGCGCTCACGACCATCGCTCATCAGGCCAAAGGTGTCGACGTCGTCGACGAACACGTTGATATCCAGCAACGCACCGCTGGATTCCGCCAACGCCGCCGCGCGTTGCAGCGCAGGCGTATGACGCATTTGCGGGCCGAGCATGACGAACAGACGTTTGAACTGGCTCATCGCACACCTCCACGTGTGGCAGCCCCCCGGTTACCTGGTTCTGTTCAGTCTAGCCCCCTGCGCGGCGGGTGCGCAGCCTGCATGCTCAGCGTCTGTGGTGTCACCGCATCCTCCTGCCACCCGCCACCCAATGCAGCGTACAGGTTCACCTCCGCCACCAGCTGCGCCAGGCGGTCGTTGATCAACCCCTGCTGGGCACTGAACAACGAGCGCTGCGCGTCAAGGAAGGTGAGGCTGCTGTCCACGCCAATCCGGTAGCGGTGGTCGGCCAGATCGTAATAGCGCTGGCTCGATGCCACCAGCTCGCGCTGCGCCTGCAGTTGCCGCTGGTAGGTGCTGCGCGCGGCCAGGCCGTCGGCCACCTCCTGGAAGGCGCGCTGGATGGCTTTTTCGTACTGCGCCACCTGTACGTCCTTCTGCAACCGGGCATAGTCAAGGCTGGCGTGCAGGCCGCCGGCGGTGAAAATAGGCACACTGATCTGCGGCTGGAACAGCCATGTGCCAGAGCCGGCATCGAACAGGCCGTTGAGCTGCGGGCTGGTGCTGCCGGTATTGGCGGTCAGGCTGATGCTGGGGAAGAACGCTGCGCGCGCCGCGCCGATGTTGGCATTGGCCGCGCGCAGCTGGTACTCGGCCTGGAGAATGTCCGGCCGACGTTGCAGCAGGTCGGAGGGCAACCCGGCGGGCAGCCCGGCAATCTGCTCGGCCGCCAGGGGCAGGGCGGCCAGGTCAGCGGAAACCGGCGCGCCTACCAGCAGCGTCAGCTGGTTGAGGTCCTGCGCCACCTGGCGTTTGTAGCGAGCCACTGCCGCACGGGTACTGTCGACACTGGTACGCGCCTGGATCTGGTCCAGGGCCGAAACCGTGCCAGCGCGGCGTTGGTTGCGGGTCAGGCGCAGGCTGCGTTCATCCGCCGCCAGGGTCTCCTTGGCCAGGGTCAGCAGTTCCTGGTCGGCCCGCCAGGTCAGGTACACGCTGGCGACACTGGCCACCAGGCTCAGACGGGTACTCCGGCGTGCCTCTTCGCTGGCCAGGTAAGTCAGCAAGGCCTGGTCGCTAAGGCTGCGGACGCGGCCAAACAGGTCAAGCTCGTAGGCGCTCACCCCCAGCGTGGCGGCATAGGTCGAACTGATCACACCCTGGCCGGTGCCGGTCACGCCCCTTGGCAGATACTCGCGCTCCCCCTGGCCAGTAGCAGAAACCTTAGGCAGCAGGTCGGCGCGCTGGATGCGGTATTGCGCCTGGTAGGCCTGGACGTTCAGCACGGCAGTGCGCAGGTCGCGGTTGTTGACCAGGGCGTTAGCGATCAGCTGACGCAACAGCGGATCGTGAAACACCTGCTGCCAGTCGTCTGCAGCCTGATGGACCTGCGAGTCGCCAGTGTAGGCCGGCCCCTGGGGGAACTGCCCAGGCACCGGGGGCGCAGGGGGGTGGTAGGCGGGGGTGAGCGAACAACCGCACAGCAGCGCGGCAAATACAGTAAGCGCATGTCGGGGCATTGCGGGTTCTCGCTTTCAGGCACTGGCCATCCATTTCGCCAGGCCATGCCGACCACTGACTCCCAGCTTGGCGGTGGCTCGCTTGAGGTAGGTTTCGACCGAGCTGTTTTTCACATTCAACCGCTGCGCCATCTCTGGCACGGTGCCGCCGGTCAACAGGCCCAGGCAAACCTCCTGTTCCCGGATCGACAGCCGCACGGCTTCCTGCGCAAGGCGTTCGCCAAACGACTGGCGCAGCGAACCTGCTTCAACCTCCGCCAAGGGCGATCCGCTACGCCGCATAGGCCCTTGCTCCAGCAGTTGCCCATGGTGCTCGACCAAGGGCAGCAGGGTGTCGGACAAGCTCTTCAGTTGCGACAACTCGCTCAGGGAGAATGCCCGCTGGCTAGGTGAGCGAAGAAAGCTGATCACCCAGCGCTTGCTGCCACTGCAGGACACCAGGTGGCATTGGTGAGCATTCTGGCGCGGATGCAGTGGGCCGGGCGGTGCCCTGAATTCGATCAGCAGCGGGTCTTTCATTTGCATGATGCGCTGCAGCAGGGGTTGGCGCAGGCTTTGCGCAGCAGGCCGGGCATTGGCCGCACCGGCGCTGCCCAGCACTTCGATCTGACTGGCATGGGCCTGGTGTGGGTCGAGGGTCCATTCGCTGAGTTCAAGCCGGTGGATGGGCACTTGTGCTTCGACCAGACGCAACATCTGATCGGCAAAGCCCGCGGCGCCAGTACTGGCAATCAGTTCGCCCAGTTGCAGATACAGCTGTGGATCAGGGCGGTACTCGCGGCTGTCGGTCAGCATCATTCCATGTATTCCTCGGTTCTGGTGATTGCAGCGGGTGGTCTCGCGGTCGAGTCCTCCATGGGCCTGGTGCCGTATTCAAGCCCGCTGCCGGGTAGGCGTCTGTAATGGAAAACCGGGACAGAAAATGGCATCGATTCGAAGCTGTCGGGTTGCCGTGGGGCGAGGGGGCAGTGGGGCCGAAGGATCAATAGCCAGCAAGTTGACGCCAGAAGCGTGGCTAATTCGCCCTGATCGTGGCGTATACCGTGTGCCGTAGGCCATCGGGGGTAGCACGCTGTGGCAAATGTCCTACACGTTTTTAAGCAGCATGCCCCCGGCGAGGATTGTCCGGGTTTAATGGGGCATACGGCCATGGGCAGCAATGCTTGAATCCGCGGATGATCAACCAGAAGGACCTGTCGAATCATGCCTGCCGTCGAAACCTTTGCCCTGACCGTTGCCCAGCGTGACATCTGGCTGGACCAGATCAGCCACGGCAACTCGCCGCTGTACAACATCGGCGCCTATGTCGAACTGCGGGGCAGGGTGGATGCCGAGCAGATCAGCCAAGCGATGCAGCACCTGGTCACCGAGCATGATGGCCTGCGCACAGTGGTGGTGACTGAAGGTGCGCTTGCCCGCCAGTATTTCGCCGCGCAGATGGACGTGCGCCTGGCACCACACGACCTGCGCCATGCCGCCGACCCCCTCGCTGCCGCGCTGGATCTGCTGCACGCGCAGATGCGCACGCCTTACAGCCTGGAGGCCGGCCCGCTGTGGGGGGCAACGCTGATTCGCCTGGCCGAACAACACTACTTGCTGGCGCTTCAGGCGCACCATCTGGTGCTTGACGGCTGGGGTGTGGACCAGTGGTTCAAGCAGCTCGCCGATCTTTACCGCCTGTTGCAACAAGGCCTGCCTTTGCCACACGGTGCGCCTTCCTACCATGCCTTCATCGAGGACGATGCCCAGTATCAGGGGGGCTCGCGCCGTGGGCGTGATCGTGAGTACTGGCTGGCCAGGTACCAGCAGTTGCCCGACGCTCTGTTGGCGCCGCGGGAGCGCCTGCTGGCAGGCGACGCACTGCCCAGCGGTGCCTTGGAGCAATCATTCGATCGCCCCCTGCTGGCGCGCATGCGGCACCTCGCTGCAGAGCTGCATGCATCGCCGTTCCACGTATTACTGGCCGCGTTGCATGTGTGCGTGACGCGCACCTGGCAGCGTGACGACTGGGTGGTAGGGCTGCCGGTGCGCAACCGCGGCAATGCTCGCTTCAAGTCGACGCTGGGGCTGTTCACCCAGGTCAGCGCACTGCGCATGGGCTTTGGCCGCGCGTGTTCGTTCACAGCACTGGTGCAGGGTATCCGCGATGCGCTGAAACAGGACTTTCGCCATCAGCGCTTTGCGCTGAGCGAACTCAACCGTAGCCTCGGGGTGCTGCGTGAAGAACGGCCGCAATTGTTCGAGCTGATGGTGTCGTTCGAAGAAGACAGCAATGCTCTGTGCTTCACTGACGCGCCTGGCCACACGGTTATGGTCTGCAACGGCCACGAACCGACGCCGCTGAGTATCCACCTACGTTGCAACCGCCACAGTGACGCGGCGACGCTGCACCTGGTGAACAACCGGGCTTGGTTCACCGATGATGAAGCGCGGGCGCTGGCCGATCGCCTGCTGCACGTGCTGGGGCAAGGGGTGCAGCAGCCGCAGACGCTGCTTGGCGCGTTCGATCTGCTGTCCCGCAGTGAACATGCGGCACTGGAACAGTGGAATGCGACGCGAACACCCTTGGCTGATACAGGGGTGATTCAGCACCGGATCCAGGCCCAGGCCGAGGCCCGGCCAACCGCCGTGGCTGCGCTGCACAACGGCCAGGCACTGAGCTATGGCGAGCTTGAGCGGCGTGCCGAACTGCTGGCACAACACCTGGCAGGCCTGGGCGTGAAGCCCGAATGCCGAGTCGCGCTGATCGCCCAGCGCGGGCTCGACACCCTGGTGGGGCTATTGGCGGTGCTCAAGGCCGGCGCCGCCTACGTGCCAATTGACCCGGCTCAACCACGCGACCGCTTGGCCTACCTGCTGGAAGACAGCGCACCTGACGTGTTGTTGACCCTTTCCCAGCTGGTTGACCGCCTGCCGGCCCACGGCCTGCCGCAGATCGAGCTGGATCGCTTCGACTGGCACGCCACCTGCGCCCCGGCGTTCGTGTTTGCGGCACAATCCGCGGGCGACCTTGCCTATGTCATCTATACCTCCGGCTCGACCGGCTTGCCCAAGGGGGTAATGGTCGAGCAGGGCATGCTGGCCAATCTGGTCGACTGGCACTGCAGCACCTTCGACCTGGGCCCTGGGCGCCATCAGTCGTGCCTGGCCGGCTTCGGGTTCGACGCCATGGCCTGGGAGGTCTGGCCTGCCCTGTGCAGTGGTGCAACCTTGCACTTGGCGCCTCTGCGCGAGGGTGGCGAAGATATCGATGCCTTGCTGGACTGGTGGCGAGCGCAGCCGCTGGATGTCAGCTTCCTGCCTACGCCGGTGGCCGAGCATGCGTTTGCCCAGGGCGAGCTGCACCCGACCCTGCAAACCCTGCTGGTGGGCGGTGACCGCTTGCGCCGGCTGGCACGCGAGCGGCGCTATCGGGTAGTCAATAACTACGGCCCGACCGAAACCACTGTGGTGGCCAGCTCCGGGGAAGTGACGGCTGGCGGGCCGTTGCATATCGGTGGACCGGTGGCCAATACCCGGCTGTACGTGCTCGATGAGCAGCGTAAGCCGCTGCCGCTCGGTGCGGCGGGTGAACTCTTTATTGGTGGCAGGGGGGTTGCCAGGGGCTACCTGAACCGTCCCGAACTGACCGCCGAGCGCTTTGTGCCAGACCCATTCAGCAGCGAACCGGGCGCACGCATGTACCGCAGCGGTGACCTGGTGCGCTGGCTGGCCGACGGTACGCTGGAGTACCTCGGGCGCAATGACGACCAGGTGAAGATCCGCGGCGTACGGGTTGAGCTGGCTGAGATCGAGGCCGCCCTGGCCAGCCATGCGGCGGTACGCGAGTGCGTGGTAATGCTGCGCGACGGCCAGTTGCAGGCTTGGTTCCTCGGTGACCCGCCGGTGACCCCGCGTGCGTTGCGCGAGCACCTTCGGCAACGCCTGCCGGTTGCCTTGCTGCCTGGTGCGTATGTGCGGCTTGGCAACTGGCCACTGACGGCCAATGGCAAGCTCGATCGTCGCGCCTTGCCGACGGCCGACGAAAGCGCCAAGGTGTGCCAGGAATACGAAGCGCCCAAGGGTGAAACCGAACAGCGGTTGGCCCGGCTATGGGCCGAGTTGCTGCATGTCGAGCGGGTTGGGCGCCAGGATCACTTCTTCGAGCTGGGTGGCCACTCGATGCTGGCCGTGCAACTGATCGAGCGCATGCGCCAGCAGGGGTTGCAGGCCAATGTGCAAGTGCTGTTCGGCCAGTCGACCCTGGCCACCGTCGCGGCCAGCGTGACGTTGGTCGATACCAGGGTGGTGGCGCAGAACCGTGTGCCACAGGGTTGCCAGCGGATCACCCCCGACCTGTTGGCGCTGACCGAGCTGGACCAGGCCGCGATCGACCATATCGTTGCCACGGTGCCGGGCGGGGCCGGCAACGTGCAGGAAATCTACCCGCTCGCGCCGTTGCAGCAAGGGCTGCTGTACCACCATGTCACCGATGCACGCGACCCCTACCAGCAGCAGGCGTTGTTTACCTTTTCCACCCGCGCGCAGTTGCACGCCTTTACCGAAGCGTTGCAGCAAGTGGTCGACCGCCACGACATCCTGCGTACCAGCCTTTGCTGGGAGGGGCTGGAGCAACCCCAGCAGGTGGTATGGCGCCATGCACGCCTGCCGGTCGAGCACTGGCCTGGCCCGGCCGAGCAACTGCGCAGCCATTTTGACCCGCAGCAAAGGCCATTGGACCTGCGTCGGGCACCGCTGATGGCGCTGGTGTGTACCGAAGACACCCGGCCCGGGTGCTGGCTGGGACTGCTGCGGTTCCATCATCTGGTAAACGACGCGGTTTCCCTGCAAGTACTCTTGGGCGAGCTGGACGCCTTCATGACCGGGCGCGGCGAACACTTGCCCAGGCCAGTCGCTTATCGCGACTACGTGGCGGCCAGCGCCAGTGCCGAACGTCAGGCCGGGCATGAGGTGTTTTTCCGTGCGCAGCTGGCCGGCATCGAGCCTCAGGCAGCCATCCCCGGCCTGGGTGGTGGCGCTACGTTCGACGACATCGACCTGGAGAGCCGTGAGCTGGGCCTGGACCCCGAACGGGTCACCTGGTTGCGCCAGCAGGCACGGCACCATGGGGCTAGCCTGGCCAGCTTGCTGCACCTGGCCTGGGCGCAGGTGCTGGCCACCTTGGGCGGGCGCGACGAGGTGGTCCTCGGCACCGTGCTGCTGGGGCGTAGCCTGGCCGGCCTCGGGGCCGATCGTGCCATGGGCATGTTCATCAACAGCTTGCCGCTGCGCATCACGCTGGCGCAGCGCACGCCGCGCCAGGCCTTGAGCGAAACCCATGCCGGCCTGGCGGCCTTGCTCGGGCATGAGGATGCGCCGCTGATTCTCGCCCAGCGTTGCAGTGGTCTGCCGGCCGGCACGGCGTTGTTCGACAGCCTGATAAATTATCGCCAGGGGGCCGTGCCGTTCGGTCAGGTGTTGCCCGGCGTAACGCTGGCCGAGGCCAGCGAGGTTCAGAGCCACGGCCTGGTACTGACCGTGGACGAGCAGGCAACTGCGCTGCAACTGGCTGTGCGCGCACCGCGTGCAATCGGTGCGCAACGGGTACTGGACCATCTGTCGAACGCCTTGCAGCAGCTGGGCGAAGCGCTGGCCAGCCACAGCGATGCAGGGTTGCACACACTCTGCACCCTGCCCGAGGGCGAGTTGCGCCATTTGTTGCTAGGCCTCAATGCCAGCGCAGACCTGAGCAGCCCGCTCGGGCAGACCCTGCCCGGGTTGTTCGAGGCGCAGGTACGCCGCTCGCCGCAGGCCATCGCGCTGCAGGCAGATGGGGTCAGCCTCGATTACGCGACCCTGAACGCCCAGGCCAATCGCCTGGCTCACCGCCTGATCGCTCATGGCATAGGCCCAGACACCAAGGTGGCGGTGTGCATCGAGCGCGGTGTCTCGCTGATGATCGCCTTGCTTGGCGTGCTCAAGGCCGGCGGCGCCTACGTGCCGCTGGACCCCGGCTACCCGCAGGAGCGGCTGCGTTACTTGCTGCAGGATTGCGCACCGGTCATGGTGCTGGTGCACGGTGCCACGCAAGGCCTGTTTACTGCCGGTCATTGCCCGGTGCTCGACCTTGACCACAGCGACTGGCAGGCCGGCCCGGCTAGCGATCCGCAAGTGGCGGGGTTGGGACCACGGCAGTTGGCCTATGTGATGTACACCTCCGGCTCCACCGGTACGCCGAAGGGGGTGATGATCGAGCACCGCGGGTTGTGCAACCTGATGCACTGGGGCTCGCAGGTCTGCCCGCCACGCCCGGGCGATGCCTTGCTGCAGCGGGCACCGTTTACCTTCGACGGTTCGGTGTGGGAGTTGTTCTGGCCCTTGACGGCCGGTGTGCGCCTGGTACTGGCGCGGCCGGATGGGCACCGCGACCCGGCCTATCTGGTACAGCTGATTCAGGCGCAGCAGGTGAGTATCGTCAAGTTCGTGCCGGCGTTGCTGCATCAGTTTCTCGAACAGCCAGATGCCGAACGCTGCACCAGCTTGACCGACATCTTCTGTGGCGGTGGCGAGCTGACCCTGGCGCTGGTGCAACGGGTGCGACAGTGCTTGCCCAACGTGCGCCTGCACAATGTCTACGGCCCCACCGAGGCCACGGTGGACAGCACCGCCTGGACCTTGCCGCCACACGCACCGCTGCCCACGCAGGCCCCGCCGATTGGCCGGCCGATCGCCAACACGCGTTTGTATGTGCTCGATGCCCATGACCGACCGGTGCCCCTGGGGGCTGTGGGGCAGCTGCACATTGGCGGCGTCGGCGTGGCGCGAGGCTACCTGGGTTTGCCGCAGCTGGAGGCCGAGCGCTTTATCCCCAGCCCGTTTGTCGAGGGCGACCGCTTGTACCGTACCGGCGACTTGGTACGTTACCGCGCCGACGGTGAACTGGACTTCATTGGCCGCAACGATTTCCAGGTCAAGTTGCGCGGCTTGCGGGTCGAACTGGGCGAAATCGAGGCCGCGCTAACCACGCACCCTGCGGTCGGGCAGGTGGTGGTGCTGATGCGCGAAGAGCGCCTGGTGGCCTATTTCACCTGCAACGATGGCCGGCAGGCGCCGGCACTGGAGGCACTACGCAGCCACCTGCTGGCACGTATGCCCGAGTACATGATGCCGCAGGCGTTCGTGCGCCTGGTCGAACTGCCCTTGAGCCCGAACGGCAAGGTCGACCGCAAGGCGTTGCCGGCACCCGGTGCCGAGGCCGTGATCAGCCGTGAGTACCAGGCACCACAGGGTGAGCTGGAAACAGCCCTGGCCGGGATCTGGACCGAAGTGCTGAAGATCGAGCAGGTTGGCCGCGACGACAACTTCTTCGAACTGGGGGGGCATTCGCTGCTCGCTGTCAGCCTGGTAGCGCGTATGCGTCAGGCCGGCCTGCATGTGGATGCCCGGACGCTGTTCAGCCAGCCGACGCTCGCGGGGCTGGCGGCCAGCACCCGCCTTGAGCGGGTCGAAGTGGTGGTACCGCAAACGACGATTCCCAGTTTGGGCAAGCGCCGGCGGATCTGAAGGGTTTGGCTTGAGTGCGTGGCGGTGCAGGCATCCCGCATCGCCCGCACTGTTCGCGAGTGAAACACGCGCCCGACCCGGTCCGGGCGGGCCAGTTCTGCGGCATTCGCGTGCGGCCGCTTTCAGCGGTCGCATCGGTATTCGCCCCACCACAAACCCTTACGACCTACCTTCCAATTCCACCCCTGTCCCCGCTTCCCATGTCAGACCGCCCGGTCACGATCCATTAGCGTGTTCACCATCCCCATTTTCAGGCAAAGCAGGATGCTTACCGATGCACTTCAGCGAACTGATGGCTGCTCTTTCCACCCGTGCGATCCGACTCCAGCGTGAAGACCAGGACCTGATCGTCCTGGGTGACGACGAGACCCTGGACGACCATTTGTGGGAGGCACTGTCGCGGCACAAGCCGGCTTTGCTGGAAATGCTCGCCGAACAGGATGACGACTGGCTCAGCCCGGCATTTCGCATCACACCCGACATGCTGCCCCTGGTAACACTGGATCAACAGGCCATTGATCGTATCGTCGAGAGCGTGCCAGGTGGCGCGGCCAACGTGCAGGACATCTACCCGCTGGCCCCGTTGCAGCAGGGCATGCTCTACCACCACCTGTCCGCCAGCAACGGCGACCCGTACCTGTCGCAGGTGCAACTGCACTTTGCCAGCAAGGCCCACCTGGAAGCCTTCGCCCAGGCGCTGCAATGGGTCATTCAGCGTCACGACATTCTGCGCACCGCCTTGCACTGGGAGTGCCTGGATGCCCCCGTACAAGTGGTTTGGCGCGAAGCGGCACTGCTGCGCGAGGCCGTGCCGCTGAACGGGCGCAGCGCACTGGCTGGCCTGTGCCGGCGTTACGATCCGCGCCACTACCGCCTCGACCTGCGCCAGGCGCCGCTGATGCAGTTGATGCATGCCCAAGGGGAGGGCGACGAGTGGGTAGCCCTGCTGATGTTCCATCACGTGATCATGGACCACACTGCGCTGGATATCGTCCGCCGTGAAATCCAGGCGCACCTGGCTGGCACATCGGCACAGCTGGCGGCCCCCATGCCGTTTCGCAATGTGCTCGCGGCCGCCCGCCAGGCCCTCGACGAACAGGCACACCAGGCCTTTTTCAGCGAGATGCTGGCTGATATCGATGAGCCCACGCTTGCCTTCGGCTTGCAGGATATACCCGACATACCGCTGCAGCAGGCGCGTCTGACCCTTGAACCCGCGCTCAGCCAGCGCCTGCGCAAGCAGGCCCGGCTACTCGGGGTCAGCCCTGCCAGCGTGCTGCACCTCGGGTTCGCCCGGCTGATCGGCCAGCTTTCGGCGCGCCAGGCGGTCGTGTTCGGTAGCGTGCTGCTGGGGCGCATGACCACCGGTGACGGTGGCGAGCAGGCGCTGGGCATGTTCATCAACACCCTGCCGCTGCGCATCGACCTGGGCCAGCACAGTGTGCACGACGGGCTGCTGACCACCCATCGCCGGCTCAGTGCCTTGCTCGGCCACGAGCAGGCATCGCTGGCCCTGGCCCAGCGGTGCAGTGGCGTGGCAGCCCCGGCGCCGCTGTTCAACAGCATGCTCAACTACCGCCACAGTGACGCCGGGGATGCCGCCGAAGTCATCCCCGTGGCCCCCGGCATCGATATCGTTGGCGCCGAGGAGCGTACCGATTACCCACTGACCGTCAGTGTCGATGACCTGGGAGAAGACCTGCGCCTGACCGTGCAGTGCCTGCCCGAATGGAATGCAGTACGCCTGTGCAACCAGTTCGAGCACGTGCTGGCCAGCCTGGTCGACGCCCTTGAGCAGGCACCCGGCACACCGTTGCAGGCCCTGGCGGTACTGCCGCCGGCAGAGCGCGAGCAGGTGCTGCAGCGGTTCAACGACAGCAGCCGGCAGTACCCGCAAGGCCAGACCGTGCATGCGCTGGTCGAAGCCCAGGTGGCCCGGGCACCCGAAGCACTGGCGGTGACGCAGGACGGCCAGGCGCTGAGCTACGCAGCGCTGAATCGCCAGGCCAACCGGCTGGCTCACCAGTTGATCGCGCGCGGCGTTCAGCCGGGTGACCGGGTCGCCCTGTGCCTGCCGCGCAACGCCAGCCGGGTGGTCGGCTTGCTGGGCGTGCTCAAGGCCGGCGCTGCCTACGTGCCGGTTGACCCGGGCTACCCGGCGGAACGCATCGCCTACCTGCTGAGCGACAGCGCCCCCGCGCTGGTATTGGCGGAAACGTCCATCGACGGCTTGCCGGACGAACGCCTGCGGCTGGACCTGGACCAGGCTGAGGCCTTTGCCGATGACGACAGCAACCCGCTGATACCTGGCCTGGATGCGCAGCAACTGGCCTACCTGGTTTACACCTCCGGGTCCACCGGCCAGCCCAAGGGCGTGATGATCGAACATCACGCCTTGGCCAACCTGGTGCATTGGCACTGCCAGGCCTTTGCCGTGGGGGCCGCCACACATGCCTCCAGCGTCGCCGGTTTTGGCTTCGACGCCATGGCCTGGGAAGTGTGGCCAGCCCTGTGCGCTGGCGCCACGCTGCACCTGCCACCCCAGCCTATCGGCAATGAACATGTCGAAGAGTTGCTCGACTGGTGGCTGCAGCAACCCCTGACGGTGAGCTTCCTGCCTACCCCGGTCGCCGAGCAGGCGCTACGCCGCGATCACCAGCACCCGACCCTGCGCACCTTGCTGGTCGGTGGCGACCGCCTGCGCCAGTTCGACCGTGATCCGGGCTTTGCCCTGGTCAACAACTATGGCCCGACCGAAACCACGGTGGTGGCAACCTCAGGGCAGATCACCCCCGGCGGTAGCCTGCATATCGGCCAGCCGGTTGCCAATACCCGGGCCTACGTGCTGGACGAAGGGCTGCAGCCCGTCCCCGTTGGCGTTACCGGCGAGCTGTATATCGGCGGGGCGCAGGTAGCACGCGGCTACTTCAATCGGCCGGAACTGACCGAACAACGCTTCCTGCCGGACCCGTTCAGCACCCAGGCCAACGCCCGCATGTACCGCAGCGGTGACCTGGTGCGCTGGAACGCGGAGGGTACCCTCGAGTACGTCGGCCGCAACGACGACCAGGTGAAGATCCGCGGTGTACGGGTGGAGCTTGGCGAGATCGAAGCGGCAATGACTGCGCAACCGGAAATTGCCGATGCGGTGGTGCTGGTGCGCGGCGAACGCCTGCTGGCCTGGTACACCGAAACTGCGCCGGTCGACCCGCTCACCCTGCGCGCAACCCTGCAGCGGAGCTTGCCGGCGCACCTGCTGCCGCTGGCGTTCACCCGCCTGGACGAGCTGCCGCTGACCGGCCACGGTAAACTGGACCGTAACGCACTCCCTGAGCCAGCGGCGGGCGCGCTGTTTGGCCAGCAGTACGAGGCGCCGCAGGGTGCAACCGAGACAGCCATGGCGCAGGTATGGGCCGACGTGCTAGGGGTAGACCGGGTAGGGCGACACGACAATTTCTTTGAACTGGGCGGCCATTCGCTGCTGGCCGTGACCCTGGTCGAGCGCCTGCGCAAGGCCGATCTGGTCATCGACGTACGGGTACTGTTCGGCCAGCCGACCCTGGCAGCACTGGCCGCCGCAGTGGGGGCTGGGCAGGCGGTCGAAGTGCCGGTCAACCGGGTACCCGCCGATGCTGCGCATATCACCCCGGACATGCTCAGCCTGATCCGGCTGGATCAGGCCGTGATCGACCGGGTGGTCGCCAGCGTACCCGGTGGTGCGGCCAACGTGCAGGAAATCTACCCATTGGCACCGCTGCAACAGGGGGTGCTCTACCACCACCTGAGCGCCGGGCAGGGCGACCCCTACCTGCTGCAGACCCGGCTGGCGTTCGACAGCGTCGAACGGCTGCTGGCCTGGGCGGGCGCCTTGCAACAGGTGATCGATCGCCACGACATCCTGCGTACCGCTGTGCACTGGGAAGGCCTGCCGCAGCCGGTGCAAGTGGTGTGGCGCAAGGCGCACCTGAGCGTCACCGAAGTCACTGACCTGCCCGAGCAACCCGGTGTCGCCCGCATCGAGCAGTTGCACGCCCGTTATGACGCCCGTCATCACCGCATGGACCTTGGTCAGGCGCCGCTGACGCGGCTTTACTACAGCATGGACCCCGCCAACCACCAGGTGGTAGCGGTTCTGCTGTTCCATCATCTGACCCTCGACCACACCGCCATGGACGTGGTCGCCCGGGAAATGCGTGCGCTGTTGTTCGGTGAGGGGCACACCCTGCCGCCTGCGGTGCCGTATCGCAATTACGTGGCGCAGGCCTGCCTGAGCGACCAGGGCGGGCATGAAGCGTTCTTCCGCGAAATACTCGCTGAGGTGGCGGAGCCAACCTTGCCGCTGGGCCACGCCGATGTGCAAGGCGAGGGTCGAGATATCGAAAGCGCAAGCCAGGCGCTGGACCCGGGCCTGGCATTGCGCCTGCGCAACCAGGCCCGGCAACTGGGCGTCAGTGCCGCCAGCCTGATGCACCTGGCCTGGGCCCGTGTGCTTGGCGTGCTGGCCAGCCGCGATGACGTAGTGTTCGGCACCGTGCTGATGGGCCGTCTGCAAGGCGGCGAGGGCGCTGACCGGGCCTTGGGCATGTTCATCAACACCTTGCCGCTGCGGGTGGACACGACTGTGCAGGTACAGGCTGCCGTGCGCGCGACCCACCGCAGCCTGTCGGCGCTGCTGGCCCATGAACATGCGCCGCTGGCGCTAGCCCAGCGCTGCAGCAGCGTGCCGGCCTCGGTACCGCTGTTCAGCGCCTTGCTGAACTATCGCCACAGCGCCGACGATGCGCCGCGGGAAGGCGAGGGCATCTGGGCGGGGGTACGCCTGCTCGGAGGCGAAGAGCGCAGCAACTACCCGTTGACCCTCAGCGTCAACGACCTGGGCCGCGATTTCACCTTCAGCGTGCTGGCCCTGCCGGCGATCGGCGCGGCGCGGGTGGCCATGTGGATGGCCAACGCCGTGGCGCAGTTGGTCCAGGCGTTGGAACAAGGCCAGGCTACCTCCCTCGCCAGCCTGCCGGTTCTTGGTGATGAGGCCCTTCAACAGCTGGTTGGCCGCTTCAATGCAACCGCGCAGGCTTACCCGCAAGGGCACACCGTACATGCCCTGATCGAAGCCCGCGCCGCCAGTACGCCCGATGCCACTGCCGTGACCCAGGGCGACCGGGCGCTCAGCTACGGCGAGCTGAACCGACGCGCCAACCAGCTGGCACACCGGCTGATCGCCGATGGTGTGCAGTGTGGTGACCGGGTTGCCCTGTGCACGGGCCGCCACGCCGAACGCATCATCGGCCTGCTTGCAGTGCTCAAGACAGGTGCGGCGTATGTACCGGTCGACCCGGCGTATCCGACCGATCGCATTGCCTACCTGCTGAGCGACAGTGCGCCGAAACTGGTGCTGGCCGATGCGCACATCATCGGCCTGCCAGGCGAAATCCCCCGGCTGGACCTCGATCAGCCAGAGGCATTCCACAGCCAGGCCGAGAACCCACAGGTACCCGGCCTGGATGCCCACCAACTGGCTTACCTGGTGTACACCTCCGGCTCCACGGGTCAGCCCAAAGGCGTCATGGTCGAGCACCATATGCTGGCCAACCTGGTGCACTGGCATTGCCAGGCTTTTGCCCTGGAAGCCGGTGCACGCACGTCGAGCGTGGCCGGCTTCGGTTTCGACGCCATGGCCTGGGAGGTGTGGCCGGCCTTGTGTGCCGGTGCCACCGTGCACCTGCCGCCCGCACACATCGGCAATGAACACGTCGAAGAGCTGCTGGACTGGTGGCTGGCGCAGCCATTGACAGTCAGTTTCCTGCCTACGCCGGTTGCCGAGCAGGCATTGCACCGTGCCCAGCAGCACCCGACCTTGCGCACCTTGCTGGTGGGAGGCGACCGGCTGCGCCAATTTGACCGCGACCCCGGGTTCGCCCTGGTCAACAACTACGGCCCGACCGAAACCACCGTCGTCGCCACCTCTGGCGTATTGCTGCCGGGCGGTGCACTGCACATTGGCAAACCCATCGCCAACACCCGTGCCTACGTACTGGACCAGCGGCTCCAGCCGGTGCCGGCAGGTGTCACTGGCGAGCTGTACATCGGCGGCGCCCAAGTGGCGCGCGGCTACTTCAACCGCCCCGAACTGACCGAGCAGCGGTTCCTTGCCGACCCGTTCAGCCGCCTGCCGGGCGCACGCATGTACCGCAGCGGCGACCTGGTGCGCTGGAATGCTGACGGCACCCTGGACTACCTTGGCCGCAACGACGACCAGGTGAAGATCCGCGGCGCGCGCGTGGAGTTGGGTGAGATCGAGGCCGCCGTGGCTGCCCAGCCGGGCATCCGCGACGCTGTGGTACTGGTGCGCGACGACCGCCTGCTGGCCTGGTTCACCGCAACCGCACCGGTCGCGACCGAGGGCCTGCGCCAGGCGCTGCAGGCCAGCCTGCCGGCGCATATGGTGCCGCAAGCCTTTATCTGCCTGGAAGAACTGCCGCTGACCAGCCATGGCAAGCTGGACCGCCGCGCGCTACCCGAACCGGCCTCGGCCGACCTTGTCGGGCAGGGCTATGAGGCACCCCAGGGTGAAACCGAAGCCGCGATGGCCCTGACATGGGCCGACGTGCTGGGTGTGGAGCGGGTAGGGCGCCACGATAACTTCTTCGCGCTGGGCGGCCACTCGCTGCTGGCGGTCAGCCTGATCGAGCGCCTGCGTCAGCAGGGCCTGCCTACCGACGTGCGGGTGCTGTTCGGCCAGCCTACGGTAGCGTCCCTGGCGGCTGCCATGGGCCAAGGCCGGCAAGTGCTCGTGCCTGAAAACCGCATTCCAACCGGGTGCACGCAGATCACCGCCGACATGCTGCCATTGTTGGTGCTCGACCAGGCCGCTATCGAGCGCATCGTCGCAGCGGTACCGGGTGGCGCTGCCAATGTGCAGGACATCTACCCGCTGGCACCTCTGCAGGAAGGTATTTTGTACCACCACCTGAGTGCCGCTGGTGAAGATCCCTATCTGCTGCAATGGCCCATCGTTTTTGACAGCCAGGCACGCCTGCAGGCCTTCGCAGCTGCCTTGGACAACGTCATCGAACGCCACGATGTACTGCGCACGGCCGTGCTCTGGGAGGGCCTGGCGCAGCCCGTCCAGGTGGTACTGCGCAACGCGAGCCTGGCACTGCCTGCTGCAGGGGCAACCTTGTGCCGTGAAGAACCCGGCACCACGCTCGACCTCAGCCGACCGCCTCTGATCCGCCTGTGCTATAGCGAATCCGCCGGCCCTGTCGAAGCCACGCTGCAATTCCACCACATCGTCCTGGACCACACCGCAATGAAAGTGGTGCTGGCCGAAATCCGCGACCACCTGCACGGCCTGCAGCCTGCCCGGTCACCTGTGCCATACCGCAACTACGTGGCCCAGGCCCGCCTGGGCATCAGCGAAGCAGAGCACGAAGCCTTCTTCCGCGCCCAACTTGCCGATATCGACGAAGCAACCTTGCCCTACGGCCTCACCGACCTGCAGGGCCAGGCCCAGCACTTTGAGCTGGCCAGCATGACGTTGCCCGCTACCCAGTACCAGCGCCTGCGCAGCCAGGCCCGGCAACTGGGTGTGAGTGCCGCCAGCCTGCTGCACCTGGCATGGGCCCGGCTGGTAGCCGCCACCAGCGGTAAATCCAGCGTAGTCTTCGGCACGGTGCTGCTTGGCCGGCTGCAAGGTGGGGCCGGCGCCGAACGTGGCCTGGGCATGTTCATCAATACCTTGCCATTGCGCCTCGACCTGCACGGGGTGAGCGTGCTCGAAGGGGTCACCCAGGCCCATCAGCGCCTCGCTGCGCTGCTGGTGCATGAACACGCTTCGCTGGCCCTGGCCCAGCGTTGCAGTGGGGTGGCGGCACCAGCGCCGCTGTTCAGCGCCATGCTCAACTACCGCCACGGCGCCACCGCAAGCGAGCAGCAGGCGCGCGATCAAGCCCTGGCAGGCATCCAGGTGCTGCCCGCACGCGGGCATGGCAATTACCCCGTCAGCGTCAACGTCGATGACCTGGGCGACGGCCTGCGCATCAGCGCCCAGGTTACCCCGCAAGTGGGCGCCGAGCGCGTGTGCGGCCAGCTGCAGCAGGTGCTTGTAGGCCTGCTGGACGCACTCGAGCAGCAACCACAGCTGCCTGTGCAGCAGCTTTCGTTGCTTGCAGACGACGAGCGTCTAGCGTTGCTGGCCGGGCATCCGCCGCAGCCACATGTGGAACAGCCGTTGCACAGCCTGTTCGAGGCGCAGGTACGGCGCTCGCCAGACAGCATTGCCCTGGTGGCCGAAGACGGCCAGTTGAGCTACCGCCAGCTGAACGACCAGGCCAACCGCCTGGCACACCACTTGATCGGCATGGGCGTCAAACCTGACGATCGTGTGGCGATCTGCGTCGAGCGAGGTTTGGACCTGGTGGTCGGCCTGCTGGCGACCCTCAAGGCAGGGGCTGCCTATGTGCCGGTGGACCCGGGCTATCCGGCCGAACGCGTGCGCCATATGCTGGCCGACAGTGCCCCGCGGGCAGTGCTGGTCCAGGCGGCCACCCGTGATGTGGTAGCTGTCGCAGCGCTGCCGCGGATCGACCTGGACCAGCCGTGCTGGCAGCGACAGCCAGTCAGCAACCCGGGTATTGCCGGGCTCGGCGCACAGCACCTGGCCTATGTGATCTACACCTCCGGTTCCACCGGCCTGCCCAAGGGGGTGATGGTCGAGCACCGCAACGTGGTCAACCTGGTGCAGTGGAGCCGCCGGCTGTGCCCGGCAGCGGCAGCGGCCGCGGGCGGCGTGCTGCACAAGACGCCGATCAGTTTCGACGCCTCGGTCTGGGAGCTGTTCTGGCCGCTGTGCAGCGGGTTGCGCCTGGTACTGGCGCGGCCGAACGGCCAGCACGACCCTGCCTACCTGGCACAGTTGATCCAGGCGCAGCAGGTAGGCGTGGTGCAGTTCGTGCCGGCGTTGCTCCAGCAATTCATCGAACAGCCCCAGAGCAGCCACTGCACGTCGCTGACCGACATCGTGTGCGGCGGCGGCGAGCTGAGCGCAGCCTTGGCCGCCCAGGTGCGCCAACAGTTGCCGCAGGTGCGCTTGCACAACGTCTACGGCCCTACCGAGGCCACGGTGGATTGCAGCGTATGGACACTTGAGCCCGGCGCCCCCCTGGCCCAAGGTGCGTTGCCGATCGGCCAGGCAATCGACAATACCCGGCTTTATGTGCTGGATGCCTACGACCAGCTCGTGCCGTGGGGTGTCGCCGGGCAACTGCACATTGGCGGCGCGGGGGTGACACGGGGTTACCTGGGCCTGCCCGAGCTACAGGCCGAGCGTTTCATTGCCAGCCCCTTTGTCGCAGGCGAACGGTTGTACCGCAGCGGCGACCTGGTGCGCCTGACCCAGGACGGCGACCTGATGTTCCTTGGCCGTATCGACCAGCAGATCAAGCTGCGTGGCTTGCGTATCGAGCCGGGTGAAATCGAAGCCTGTCTCAGCCGGGTGGCGGGTGTACGCCAGGCGGTTGTGCTGGCGGTCGAGGACGCCCGGCTGGTGGCCTACTACACCGGCACTGCGCAGCCCGCAGACGATCTGCGCCAGGCATTGCAGGCTCACCTGCCCGAATACATGGTGCCGGCCCTGTACATCCACCTCGAGCAATTGCCCCTTACGCCGAATGGCAAGCTCGACCGCAAGGCGCTGCCAGCACCGGATGCGGCCCTGCACGGGCGGCCCTACGAGGCGCCGTCGGGCCCGACCGAAACCTTGCTGGCCCGGCTGTGGAGCGAGTTGCTGGGTATCGGGCAGGTCGGCCGGCACGATAACTTTTTCGAACTGGGCGGTCATTCCCTGCTGGCCGTGAGCCTGACCGCACGCTTGCGCCTTGAAGGCCTGCAGGCCGATGTGCGGACCCTGTTCGGCCAGCCGACCATTGCTGCGCTTGCCGCCACCCTGGGCGCCGACCAGCCGGTAGATGTACCCGAAAACCGAATCCCGCCAGGGTGCACGCAAATTACCCCGCAGTTGCTCAGCCTGATCGAGCTCGACCAGCCTGCCATTGAGCGCATCGTCGCCCAGATACCGGGCGGTGTTACCAACGTACAAGACATTTATCCACTGGCGCCGCTACAGGAGGGCATCCTCTATCACCACCTGAGCGCCGAGCATGACCCTTACGTGCTGTACTCCCGGCTACGTTTCGCCAGCCGTGAGCGCCTGCAAGCGTTTGCTGACGCGCTGGACCACGTCATCGCCCGCCACGATGTGCTGCGCACTGCCGTGCTCTGGGAAGGCCTGCCGCAACCTGTGCAGGTGGTCCTGCGCGGAGTCGCACCGGTTGTGCAAGCGCCCCGTGCTCGCGCGGAGTCCGATACAGGTCTCGATCTGACCCAGGCCCCGCTGATCCGCCTGCTGTACACTGACGCGGACGGCCCGATCGAGGCCACCCTGCAGTTCCACCACATCGTTCTCGACCACACCGCCCTGGAAGTGGTCGGCGAGGAGCTGAGCGCCTATCTGCAAGGCGGCCCGGCACCCATCCATAAGCCGGTGCCATACCGCAACTACGTGGCCCAGGCCCGGCTGGGCATCAGCCAGGCCGATCACGAGGCGTTTTTCCGCGCGCAACTGGCGGATATCGACGAACCCACCCTGCCGTTCGGCCTGGGTGACGTACAAGGCGACGGCCGCGACCTGCAAGAGGCCAAGCGGCCGCTCTCGGGCGAACTTGCCACGCGCCTGCGGCAGCAGGCCAGGCAGTTGGGCATCAGCGTCGCCAGCCTGTTCCACTTGGCCTGGGCGCGTTTGCTGGCGGCTGCCAGCGGCCAGGAGCGGGTGGTGTTCGGCACCGTGCTGCTCGGCCGCCTCCAGGGCGGTGAGGGTGCGGAGCGGGCATTGGGTATGTTCATCAACACCTTGCCGCTGCGCGTCGACCTCGCGAACTGTGGCCTGCGCAGCGCGGCTCGGGACGTGCACCAGCGCCTGAGCGCACTGCTGGTCCACGAGCATGCCTCGCTGGCCTTGGCCCAGCGTTGCAGTGGCGTTGCTGCACCGTTGCCGCTGTTCAGCGCCATGCTCAACTACCGCCACGGCGCCGAGCCCGATGCCACGCAGCGTCGGGGCTGGGAAGGCATCGAAGTGCTGGAAGGGCAGGAGCGCACCAACTACCCGTTGAGCCTGAACGTGGATGACTTGGGGGACGGCTTCCGCCTGGTCGCCATGACCCCGGCAACAGTGGGCGCAGCGCGTATTTGCGGGCAGATGGCGCGGTTGCTGCAAGCCATGGTCGAGGCCCTGGAGCACGAACCGGACCTGCCAGTGCAGCGCTTGCCGGTGTTGCCGGCTGAAGAACGCCAGCGGGTGCTGGTTGACTTCAACG
>NZ_QJRL01000014.1 GCF_003205205.1 Pseudomonas sp. LB-090624 | reverse complement strand
AACTCAGCAGTGAAACGATGCATCGCCGATGGTAGTGTGGGGTTTCCCCATGTGAGAGTAGGTCATCGTCAAGATTCATTTCGCAAAACCCCTATCTGCACATGCAGGTAGGGGTTTTGTCTTTGTGGCCGGAGAAATCTCCAGCCTTGCATGTGCCTGCGGCCTGGGACAGATCAGTGTGCTAGCGGGCTTGCCCCGTGAATACGGGCGAACCCATGCCATCCACTGCGCTGCCTGTCGCAAGTCGGGCACGAGCTTTCGGCCCTTTTCCTATGCAAGCCCACAGCCCATGGCTATCATGCCTGCCTTATTCCAAGTCGAGACTGGCATGCTGAAGTTGTTGAATCTCCTCAAGGACGGCCGGTTCCATTCCGGAGAAGCTCTGGGGGCAGCCCTCGGTGTGAGTCGCAGCGCAGTTTGGAAGCAGCTGCAGCATCTGGAAAGTGAGCTTAACCTCACCATTCACAAAGTGCGTGGGCGGGGCTATCAGCTGGCGGCACCCTTGGCTTTGCTGGAGGGGCAGGCGATCGCTGGGTTTGCCGGCGGCGAGCAGTGGCCGGTATTCATCCACGACACCATCGACTCCACCAACGCCGAAGGTCTGCGCCTTGCCAGTGAGGGGCAGGCAGCGCCATTCCTGGTCCTGGCAGAGCGTCAGAGCGCAGGTCGTGGTCGGCGTGGTCGGCAGTGGGTGAGCCCGTTTGCCGAGAATCTCTATTACAGCCTGGTGCTGCGCGTCGATGGCGGCATGCGCCAGCTCGAAGGCTTGAGCTTGGTGGTTGGGCTGGCAGTCATGCGTACCTTGCAGGCGTTCGGCATAAAGGACGTGGGCCTGAAATGGCCCAATGATGTTCTGGTTCGGCAGCAGAAGATCACCGGCATTCTCCTGGAGTTGGTGGGTGATCCTGCGGATGTCTGTCATGTAGTGCTGGGTATCGGTATCAACGTGAACATGCAGGTCAACGACCAGGTGGATCAGCAGTGGACCTCGATGCGGCGTGAAGTGGGCGCGGCGATAGACCGTAACCATTTGGTAGCATCGCTCAGTCAGCAGCTGCAGCATGAGTTGGCGCGCCATCGTCGATACGGTTTTGCCGCATTCCAGGAGGAGTGGGAGCAGGCGCACCTTTGGCAGGGGCGCAACGTTTCGCTGGTTGCGGGTAGCACACGTATAGATGGTGTGGTTCGAGGCGTCGACGGGCAGGGCGGTTTGCGCCTTGAGGTGGACGGAGTGGAAAAGAGCTTCAGTGGTGGTGAGCTCAGTTTGAGGTTGCGTGATGATTCTTGAGCTCGATTGCGGTAACAGCTTCATCAAATGGCGGGTGATCCACACCGCTGAAGCAGTGATAGCTGGTGGTGGCATCGTCGATTCCGATCAGGCGCTGGTGGCTGAAGTGGCTGCACTTGTTGCGGTGCGCCTCACCGGCTGCCGTATTGTCAGTGTGCGCAGCGAGGAGGAAACCGATGCGCTGTGCGCTGTGATCGCCCAGGCATTCGCCGTGCAGGCGCAGGTTGCCCACCCGGCTCAGGAAATGGCGGGTGTGCGCAATGGCTATGACGATTATCAGCGCTTAGGCATGGACCGTTGGCTGGCGGCGCTGGGCGCCTTTCACCTGGCCGGTGGGGCATGTCTGGTCATTGACCTGGGTACAGCTGCCAAGGCGGACTTCGTTGCCGCCGATGGCGAGCACCTGGGTGGCTATATCTGTCCGGGAATGCCATTGATGCGCAGCCAGTTGCGTACGCATACCCGCCGCATCCGCTATGACGATGACTCTGCCGAGCGCGCATTGGTCAGTCTGTCGCCTGGCCGTTCCACTGTCGAGGCAGTCGAGCGCGGGTGTGTGTTGATGCTGCAGGGTTTTGCTCGCACTCAGCTTGAGCAAGCGCGTGCTCTATGGGGGGAGGCGTTCACGGTGTTCCTCACTGGTGGTGATGCGCCATTGGTGAAGGATGCCATCCCGCAGGCGCGTGTCGTGCCTGACTTGGTTTTCGTTGGCCTGGCAATGGCCTGCCCATTGGATTGAGGTGCCTATGCGTTGGTTGTTTCTGCTGTTACTGGTGCTCAACGTCTTTTATTACGTATGGCATCAGCAGGAAGCCCCGCTGAAGGTCAAGGAAGTCGCCCCGCTGTCGTTGTACAAGGGGAATCAGCAAGAAATCCGTCTGTTGCGTGAAACGGGTGTGTCTACGCCGCCAAAGCGCCGTGAAGAATGCTTGGTGATCGGCGGTGAGATGGCGCCCGAGCAGCTAGAGGCGCTGCGCCAACGCTTGTTGAGCCTGGACGTTGCTACCTCTCCAGTAGATAAGCAGCTGCCGGGAGCTGATGGTCGCTGGCTTAAGGTGGCCTCGGAAAGCGAGCGGTTGCTGGACCAGGCGTTGCTCTCGTCTCTTTCCAATGATTTCAAAGACTTAAAACATAAAATTATTTTCTGCCAGGGTATTGCAACTGGCGAATAGCTTGATAGAATGGCGCCCGCTTCACAGGGAACACCACTCAGGTGGCAGGACCGGAAGCAGTGTCAAAGTAGCTAAGTTTCAGATTTGATTGAAAAAATTTGAAAAAACGCTTGACACTAGGACGGCAGAGACATAGAATGCCGGCCACATCTGGAGGGATTCCCGAGCGGCCAAAGGGGACGGACTGTAAATCCGTTGCGAGAGCTTCGAAGGTTCGAATCCTTCTCCCTCCACCAGTTTCAGCGAGAGCCGCAAGCTCCGCGGGTATAGTTTAGTGGTAGAACCTCAGCCTTCCAAGCTGATGATGCGGGTTCGATTCCCGCTACCCGCTCCAAGTTTGCTGGATTTTGCACAAAGTGTTTCGCTCTTGTAGCTCAGTTGGTAGAGCACACCCTTGGTAAGGGTGAGGTCAGCGGTTCAAATCCGCTCAAGAGCTCCATTTAAACAAGGCAGATATGAAAATATCTGCCTTTGTTTTATCAGCGCAAGACTATTTCTTCTGCGGAGGATTGTATCGATGGCTAAGGAAAAGTTTGATCGTTCCCTTCCCCACGTTAACGTCGGCACTATCGGCCACGTTGACCACGGTAAGACCACTCTGACCGCAGCTCTGACTCGCGTTTGCTCCGAAGTTTTCGGTTCGGCAATCGTTGAGTTCGACAAGATCGACTCGGCTCCGGAAGAAAAAGCGCGCGGTATCACCATCAACACCGCTCACGTTGAGTACAACTCGACCATTCGTCACTACGCTCACGTTGACTGCCCAGGTCACGCTGACTACGTGAAGAACATGATCACCGGTGCTGCCCAGATGGACGGCGCGATCCTGGTTTGCTCGGCCGCCGATGGTCCGATGCCACAAACCCGTGAGCACATCCTGCTGTCCCGTCAGGTAGGCGTTCCGTACATCGTGGTCTTCCTGAACAAGGCTGACCTGGTAGACGACGCTGAGCTGCTGGAACTGGTCGAGATGGAAGTTCGCGACCTGCTGTCCACCTACGACTTCCCAGGCGACGACACCCCGATCATCATCGGTTCGGCTCGTATGGCGCTGGAAGGCAAAGACGACAACGAAATGGGCACTACCGCTGTCAAGAAGCTGGTAGAAACTCTGGACAGCTACATTCCTGAGCCAGTTCGTGCCATCGACCAGCCATTCCTGATGCCGATCGAAGACGTATTCTCGATCTCGGGTCGTGGTACCGTTGTTACCGGTCGTATCGAGCGTGGTATCGTCCGCGTTCAGGATCCGCTGGAAATCGTTGGTCTGCGTGACACCACCACCACCACCTGCACCGGTGTTGAGATGTTCCGCAAGCTGCTGGACGAAGGTCGTGCTGGCGAGAACTGCGGCGTTCTGCTGCGTGGTACCAAGCGTGACGACGTTGAGCGTGGCCAGGTTCTGGTTAAGCCAGGTTCGGTCAAGCCGCACACCAAGTTCACCGCAGAAGTCTACGTACTGTCGAAGGAAGAAGGCGGTCGTCACACTCCGTTCTTCAAAGGCTACCGTCCACAGTTCTACTTCCGTACCACTGACGTGACCGGTAACTGCGAACTGCCGGAAGGCGTTGAAATGGTAATGCCAGGTGACAACATTCAGATGACTGTTACCCTGATCAAGACCATCGCAATGGAAGACGGTCTGCGCTTCGCTATCCGTGAAGGCGGTCGTACCGTCGGCGCCGGCGTCGTAGCAAAAATTATTGAATAAGTAGTTGATTTACTTGATCAGGCCGGTATAATGGCCGGCCTGATACAGCGTTACAGGTCAGTAGCTCAATTGGCAGAGCGACGGTCTCCAAAACCGTAGGTTGGGGGTTCGATTCCCTCCTGACCTGCCATTTCACCTCGGTGTGATGGCTTTCTTCTTACAGGATCCTCCTCGATGACCCCCAAAACTGAAGCCCAAGAATCGCGTTTTGATCTGTTCAAGTGGCTGGCTGTAGTGGCTTTGGTGGTTGTTGGTGTTGTGGGTAATCAATACTACTCCGCCTCCCCGATTCTGTATCGCGTTCTCGCACTTCTCGTCCTGGCTGCTGTCGCGGGCTTTGTAGCTCTGCAGACTGCGAAGGGCAAGTCGTTCTTTGCGTTGGCGAAGGAAGCTCGTACCGAGATTCGTAAAGTCGTGTGGCCGACCCGCCAGGAAACCACCCAGACCACGCTGATTGTTGTGGCTGTTGTGCTGGTTATGGCACTGCTGTTGTGGGGTCTTGATTCCCTGCTCGGCTGGGCGGTCTCCTTGATCGTTGGCTAAAGGTGTCCCGTGGCTAAGCGTTGGTATGTTGTGCATGCTTACTCGGGTTACGAGAAGCATGTAATGCGCTCCCTGATCGAGCGCGTCAAGCTGGCTGGCATGGAAGACGGTTTCGGCGAGATCTTGGTTCCGACCGAAGAAGTCGTCGAAATGCGCAATGGCCAGAAGCGCAAAAGTGAGCGTAAATTCTTCCCTGGCTATGTATTGGTCCAGATGGAGATGAACGAAGGGACTTGGCACTTGGTCAAGGACACCCCTCGTGTGATGGGCTTCATTGGTGGTACCGCAGACAAGCCTGCGCCGATCACTGATAAAGAAGCTGAGGCTATCCTGCGTCGCGTAGCGGACGGTAGCGATAAGCCGAAGCCGAAGACGCTGTTCGAGCCAGGTGAAGTGGTTCGAGTCATTGATGGTCCGTTCGCAGACTTCAATGGTAGTGTCGAAGAGGTTAACTACGAGAAAAGCCGTCTGCAGGTTGCAGTGCTTATTTTCGGTCGCTCTACTCCGGTGGAGCTCGAGTTCAGCCAGGTCGAAAAGGTCTAGGCGGACAACGCATCCCATACCCCGCAGCCCTGTGTGCTGCGGGGTTTTGTCGTCACTGGGATAAAACGCAAGTCATCCGGGGAGCCATCAGGCGTTCGTACCCGATTTTGGAGTAGCTCATGGCTAAGAAGATTCAGGCTTACATCAAGCTGCAAGTAAAGGCCGGCCAGGCCAACCCAAGCCCACCCGTTGGTCCAGCACTGGGTCAACATGGTGTGAACATCATGGAATTCTGCAAGGCCTTCAACGCCCGTACCCAGGGTCAAGAAGCCGGCCTGCCGACTCCAGTGATCATCACTGTCTACAGCGACCGTAGCTTCACCTTCGAGACCAAGAGCACCCCTGCCTCGGTTCTGCTGAAGAAAGCTGCTGGCCTGACCAGTGGTTCGGCTCGCCCGAACACCGTTAAAGTCGGTACCGTTACCCGTGCTCAGCTGGAAGACATCGCGAAAGCCAAACAGGCTGACCTGACTGCCGCTGACCTGGACGCTGCTGTACGCACCATCGCTGGCTCTGCCCGCAGCATGGGCCTGAACGTGGAGGGTGTGTAATGGCTAAGCTGACTAAACGCCAAAAGGCAATCGCCGAGAAAATCGAAGCAGGCAAGGCCTACAACTTCGAAGAAGCGGCAACCCTGCTGGCCTCGCTGCCTGCTGCCAAGTTCGTCGAGTCCTACGACATCGCCGTAAACCTCGGTGTTGACCCGCGTAAATCCGACCAGGTCGTACGTAGCGCTACCGTGCTGCCGCACGGCACTGGCAAGACCGTTCGCGTTGCTGTCTTCACTCAGGGTCCAGCTGCTGAAGCTGCTCTGGCTGCCGGCGCTGACCGTGTAGGTATGGACGATCTGGCTGCCGAAATGAAAGGCGGCGACCTGAACTATGACGTCGTCATCGCATCGCCTGATGCCATGCGCGTTGTGGGTCAGCTGGGTCAGGTTCTGGGTCCTCGCGGCCTGATGCCTAACCCGAAAGTTGGTACCGTGACTCCAGACGTAGCCACTGCCGTGAAAAACGCCAAGGCTGGTCAGGTTCGCTACCGTACCGACAAGAACGGTATCATCCACACCTCCGTTGGCAAAATCGGCTTTGAAGCTGACAAGCTGAAGGAAAACGTTGAAGCCCTGATCGCTGACCTGAAGCGTATCAAGCCTGCTTCTTCGAAAGGTATCTACGTTAAGCGCGTTACCCTGAGCACCACCATGGGCCCAGGTCTGGTCATCGATCAGAGCTCGCTGAACGTGTAAGAACATGGTGGCGCGACCTGTCGCGCCACCAGCAAAAATTGGGGTCCCTGCCTGGCGGGGGCTATCCAAGACCGTAGGCGGCGCAAGCCTTAAAACACCAGCCCACGCAGATGGTGCTCCCGATTCGTTACCGAATCAGACACCAAAACGACATCCGGCTTCGGCCAGATGAAACGGTAAAAACCAGGAGTAAACCCGTGGCAATTAAACTCGAAGACAAGAAGGCCATCGTCGCTGAAGTCAACGAGGCTGCCAAAGTCGCTCTGTCCGCTGTTGTGGCTGATGCCCGTGGCGTGACTGTAAGCGCAATGACCGGACTCCGTAAAGAGGCCCGCGAAGCTGGCGTTTACGTACGTGTAGTGCGTAACACCCTGCTCAAGCGCGCTGTTGAAGGCACCGAATTCTCGATCCTCAACGACGCGTTCAAAGGCCCGACCCTGATTGCTTTCTCCAACGAACACCCGGGCGCTGCTGCTCGTCTGTTCAAAGAGTTCGCCAAGGGTCAGGACAAGTTCGAGATCAAGGCAGCTGCGTTTGACGGCAATTTCATTGCAGCGAACCAGATCGACGTGTTGGCTACCCTGCCGACCCGCGACGAAGCTATTGCACGACTGATGAGCGTTATCCAAGGCGCCACCAGCAAGCTGGCTCGTACTCTGGCAGCCATTCGCGACCAGAAAGAAGCTACCGCCGCCTAAGGCGTGCGAACTCTTTCAAAATCATACGTTTAATTTGATGGCTGCGTAGGCTGTCACCCCAATACAGGATTGAGTCATGTCTCTGACTAACGAACAAATCATCGAAGCAATCGGCCAGAAAACCGTTCTGGAAGTTGTTGAGCTGATCAAAGCAATGGAAGAAACCTTCGGCGTTACCGCTGCTGTTGCCGCTGCTGGCCCAGCTGCTGCTGCTGCCGTTGTTGAAGAGCAGACCGAGTTCAACGTTGTTCTGGTTGAAGCCGGCGACAAGAAAGTGAACGTGATCAAGGCCGTTCGCGAGCTGACCGGTCTGGGCCTGAAAGAAGCCAAAGAGAAAGTCGATGGCGCTCCTCAGGTTGTAGCTGAAGGCGTTTCGAAAGAAGCCGCTGAAGACGCTAAGAAGAAGCTGGAAGAAGCAGGCGCTAAAGTCGAGCTGAAGTAATCTCGACTTTGCGATGCCAGCCTGAGCGTTGAGCAAAAGGCTGATGGCTGGTGGCTTATGCCACCGGCCTTTTTCCGTTATTGGTGGCTGGTCGTACCGGCCCCGATAACACGCTGCAAGACACCCATGTGGGTGCGCAAACCAAGGGGTTTGCACGATTTTCTGGCTGCTCCCGCCGGGAGAAGCCAAACAAGCAGGTGACCAAGCTGGGGAACGCTGATGGCTTACTCATACACTGAGAAAAAACGTATCCGCAAGGACTTTAGCAAGTTGCCGGACGTCATGGATGTGCCATACCTTCTGGCCATCCAGCTGGATTCGTATCGCGAATTCCTGCAAGCGGGAGCATCCAAGGATCAGTTCCGCGACGTCGGCCTGCACGCGGCCTTCAAATCGGTATTCCCGATCATCAGCTACTCCGGCAATGCTGCCCTGGAGTACGTAGGCTATCGCCTGGGCGAACCCGCCTTCGATGTGAAGGAATGTGTCCTGCGTGGCGTGACCTTCGCGGTCCCACTGCGGGTCAAGGTGCGCCTGATCATCTTCGACAAGGAATCGTCGAACAAAGCGATCAAGGACATCAAAGAGCAAGAAGTCTACATGGGTGAAATCCCCCTGATGACTGAGAACGGTACCTTCGTTATCAACGGTACCGAGCGTGTGATCGTTTCCCAGCTGCACCGTTCGCCTGGTGTGTTCTTCGACCACGACCGTGGCAAGACTCACAGCTCCGGCAAGCTGCTGTACTCCGCTCGCATCATCCCTTACCGCGGTTCTTGGCTGGACTTCGAGTTCGACCCGAAGGACTGCGTGTTCGTGCGTATCGACCGTCGCCGCAAACTGCCGGCCTCGGTGCTGCTGCGCGCTCTGGGTTACAGCACTGAAGAAGTGCTGAATACCTTCTACACCACTAACGTCTTCCACATTTCCGGCGAAAAACTCAGCCTGGAACTGGTGCCGCAGCGTCTGCGTGGTGAAGTCGCGGTCATGGACATCCATGACGAAACCGGCAAAGTCATCGTTGAGCAAGGCCGCCGTATCACGGCGCGCCACATCAACCAGCTGGAAAAAGCTGGCGTCAAGCAGCTGGACGTTCCTATGGAATACGTCCTTGGCCGCACCACTGCCAAGGCTATTGTGCATCCGGCTACCGGCGAGATTCTCGCCGAGTGCAACACCGAGATGACCACCGAGCTGCTGATCAAGGTCGCCAAGGCACAGGTTGTCCGCATCGAGACCCTGTACACCAACGACATCGATTGCGGTCCGTTCATCTCCGACACGCTGAAGATCGACACCACCAGCAACCAGCTGGAAGCCTTGGTCGAGATCTATCGCATGATGCGTCCAGGCGAGCCGCCAACCAAGGATGCTGCCGAGACCCTGTTCAACAACCTGTTCTTCAGCGCCGAGCGTTACGACCTGTCCGCCGTTGGCCGCATGAAGTTCAACCGTCGCATCGGTCGTACCGAGATCGAAGGTTCGGGCGTGCTGAGCAAGGAAGACATCGTCGAGGTGCTGAAGACCCTGGTCGATATCCGTAACGGCAAAGGCATCGTCGACGACATCGACCACCTCGGTAACCGTCGCGTTCGTTGCGTCGGCGAGATGGCCGAGAACCAGTTCCGCGTTGGCCTGGTGCGTGTTGAGCGCGCGGTCAAGGAACGTCTGTCGATGGCGGAAAGCGAAGGCCTGATGCCGCAAGACCTGATCAACGCCAAGCCGGTAGCGGCCGCGGTGAAGGAGTTCTTCGGTTCCAGCCAGCTGTCCCAGTTCATGGACCAGAACAACCCGCTCTCCGAGATTACCCACAAGCGCCGCGTCTCTGCACTCGGCCCTGGCGGTCTGACCCGTGAGCGCGCTGGCTTCGAAGTCCGTGACGTACACCCGACCCACTACGGTCGCGTGTGCCCGATCGAGACCCCTGAAGGTCCGAACATCGGTCTGATCAACTCCCTGGCAGCCTATGCCCGCACCAACCAGTACGGCTTCCTGGAAAGCCCGTACCGCGTGGTGAAGGAAGGCGTGGTCAGCGACGATATCGTGTTCCTGTCGGCCATCGAAGAAGCGGATCACGTCATCGCCCAGGCTTCGGCCGCGATGAACGAGAAGAAGCAGCTGATCGACGAGCTGGTAGCTGTTCGTCACCTGAACGAATTCACCGTGAAGGCGCCAGAAGACGTCACCCTGATGGACGTTTCGCCGAAGCAGGTTGTTTCTGTTGCTGCTTCGCTGATTCCGTTCCTCGAGCACGACGACGCCAACCGTGCGTTGATGGGTTCGAACATGCAGCGTCAGGCTGTACCCACCCTGCGTGCCGACAAGCCGCTGGTAGGTACCGGCATGGAACGCAACGTTGCCCGTGACTCCGGTGTCTGCGTTGTAGCTCGCCGCGGTGGTGTGATCGACTCGGTCGACGCCAGCCGTATCGTCGTTCGCGTCAATGACGACGAAGTCGAAACCGGTGAAGCAGGTGTAGATATCTACAACCTGACCAAGTACACCCGTTCGAACCAGAACACCTGCATCAACCAGCGTCCGCTGGTGAGCAAAGGTGACAAGGTTCAGCGCAGCGACATCATGGCGGACGGCCCGTCCACCGACATGGGTGAGCTGGCTCTGGGTCAGAACATGCGCATCGCGTTCATGGCGTGGAACGGCTTCAACTTCGAAGACTCCATCTGCCTGTCTGAGCGTGTGGTTCAGGAAGACCGCTTCACCACCATCCACATCCAGGAACTTACCTGTGTGGCGCGTGACACCAAGCTCGGCCCAGAGGAAATCACTGCGGACATCCCGAACGTGGGTGAGGCTGCACTGAACAAGCTGGACGAAGCCGGTATTGTCTATGTAGGTGCTGAAGTAGGCGCTGGCGATATCCTGGTCGGCAAAGTGACGCCTAAAGGCGAAACTCAGCTGACTCCGGAAGAAAAACTGCTGCGCGCGATCTTCGGCGAGAAGGCCAGCGACGTTAAAGACACCTCCCTGCGTGTGCCAACCGGCACCAAGGGTACCGTCATCGACGTACAGGTCTTCACCCGTGACGGCGTTGAGCGCGACAGCCGCGCCCTGGCCATCGAGAAGATGCAGCTGGACGAGATCCGCAAGGACCTCAACGAAGAGTTCCGCATCGTCGAAGGTGCAACCTTCGAGCGTCTGCGTTCTGCCCTGAACGGCCAAGTGGTCGACGGTGGTGCGGGCCTGAAGAAAGGCACCGTGATCACTGACGAAGTGCTGGACGGTCTGGAGCACGGCCAGTGGTTCAAACTGCGCATGGCTGAAGATGCACTGAACGAGCAGCTGGAAAAAGCTCAGCAGTACATCGTCGACCGTCGCCGTCTGCTGGACGACAAGTTCGAAGACAAGAAGCGCAAGCTGCAGCAGGGCGATGACCTGGCACCGGGCGTACTGAAGATCGTCAAGGTGTACCTGGCAATCCGCCGTCGCATCCAGCCGGGTGACAAGATGGCCGGCCGTCACGGTAACAAAGGTGTTGTCTCGGTCATCATGCCGGTTGAAGACATGCCGCACGATGCCAACGGTACTCCGGTCGACGTCGTACTGAACCCGCTGGGCGTACCTTCGCGTATGAACGTTGGTCAGATCCTCGAAACCCACCTGGGCCTGGCGGCCAAGGGGCTGGGCGAGAAGATCGACCGCATGCTCGAAGAACAGCGTAAAGCTGCTGAGCTTCGCGTGTTCCTGACCGAGGTCTACAACGAGATCGGCGGTCGTCAGGAAAACCTCGAAGAGTTCACCGACGCAGAGATCCTGGCTCTGGCCCACAACCTGAAGAAAGGCGTGCCGATGGCTACTCCGGTCTTCGATGGTGCCAAAGAGCGCGAGATCAAGGCCATGCTGAAACTGGCAGACCTGCCAGAAAGCGGCCAGATGGTGCTGTTCGATGGCCGTACCGGCAACAAGTTCGAGCGTCCTGTGACCGTTGGTTACATGTACATGCTCAAGCTGAACCACTTGGTGGACGACAAGATGCACGCGCGTTCCACTGGTTCCTACAGCCTGGTTACCCAGCAGCCGCTGGGTGGTAAGGCGCAGTTCGGTGGTCAGCGTTTCGGGGAGATGGAAGTGTGGGCGCTGGAAGCATACGGCGCGGCATACACCCTGCAAGAAATGCTCACAGTGAAGTCGGACGACGTGAACGGCCGTACCAAGATGTACAAGAACATCGTGGATGGCGATCACCGTATGGAGCCGGGCATGCCCGAGTCCTTCAACGTGTTGATCAAAGAGATTCGTTCGCTCGGTATCGATATCGATCTGGAAACCGAATAACACGTGACGCGAAGGGGAGTGGGGCAGGTAATGCCCGCTCCCTGCTCCGCCAGGAGGAAAGGCCTTGAAAGACCTACTGAATTTGCTGAAAAACCAGGGTCAAGTCGAAGAGTTCGACGCCATCCGCATCGGTCTGGCGTCGCCTGAAATGATCCGTTCGTGGTCGTTCGGTGAAGTTAAGAAGCCGGAAACCATCAACTACCGTACGTTCAAGCCTGAGCGTGACGGCCTGTTCTGCGCCAAGATCTTTGGCCCAGTCAAGGACTACGAGTGCCTGTGCGGCAAGTACAAGCGCCTCAAGCACCGCGGTGTAATCTGCGAGAAGTGCGGCGTTGAAGTTGCCCTGGCCAAGGTTCGTCGTGAGCGCATGGCGCACATCGAACTGGCCTCGCCGGTTGCCCACATCTGGTTCCTGAAGTCGCTGCCGTCCCGTATCGGCCTGCTGATGGACATGACCCTGCGTGATATCGAGCGCGTGCTCTATTTCGAGAGCTATGTCGTTATCGACCCGGGCATGACTACCCTGGAAAAGGGCCAGCTGCTGAACGACGAGCAGTACTTCGAAGCGCTGGAAGAGTTCGGTGACGACTTTGACGCCCGCATGGGTGCCGAGGCTGTCCGCGAGCTGCTGCACGCTATCGACCTGGAGCACGAGATTGGCCGCCTGCGCGAAGAAATTCCGCAGACCAACTCGGAAACCAAGATCAAGAAGCTTTCCAAGCGCCTGAAGCTGATGGAAGCTTTCCAGGGCTCGGGCAACCTGCCAGAGTGGATGGTCCTGACCGTCCTGCCAGTACTGCCGCCGGACCTGCGTCCGCTGGTGCCGCTGGATGGTGGCCGCTTCGCGACCTCCGACCTGAACGACCTGTATCGTCGGGTGATCAACCGTAACAACCGTCTGAAGCGCCTGCTGGATCTGTCGGCGCCGGACATCATCGTGCGCAACGAAAAGCGCATGCTGCAGGAAGCGGTTGACGCCCTGCTGGACAACGGCCGTCGCGGTCGCGCCATCACTGGCTCGAACAAGCGTCCGCTGAAGTCCCTGGCCGACATGATCAAAGGTAAGCAAGGTCGCTTCCGTCAGAACTTGCTCGGTAAGCGTGTGGACTACTCCGGCCGTTCGGTAATTACCGTAGGCCCGACCCTGCGTCTGCACCAGTGCGGTCTGCCAAAGAAGATGGCCCTCGAGCTGTTCAAGCCGTTCATTTTCGGCAAGCTGGAAATGCGTGGTCTGGCGACCACCATCAAGGCCGCCAAGAAAATGGTCGAGCGTGAGCTGCCAGAGGTGTGGGACGTTCTCGCCGAAGTGATTCGCGAACACCCCGTACTGCTCAACCGTGCTCCGACCCTGCACCGTCTGGGTATCCAGGCCTTTGAACCGGTACTGATCGAAGGTAAGGCTATCCAGCTGCACCCGCTGGTCTGCGCCGCGTATAACGCCGACTTCGACGGTGACCAGATGGCGGTCCACGTGCCTCTGACCCTGGAAGCCCAGCTCGAAGCACGTGCGCTGATGATGTCGACCAACAACATCCTGTCGCCAGCCAACGGTGAGCCAATCATCGTTCCGTCGCAGGACGTTGTACTGGGTCTGTACTACATGACCCGTGAAGCCATCAACGCCAAGGGTGAGGGTCGCGTGTTCGCCGACCTGCAGGAAGTCGACCGCGTATTCCGCGCCGGCGAAGCTGCCCTGCACGCAAAGATCAAGGTTCGTATCAACGAAACTGTGAAAGAGCGTGATGGTTCGGTGGTCAAGAATACCCGCATCGTCGACACCACTGTCGGCCGTGCGTTGCTGTTCCAGGTTGTACCGGCAGGCCTGCCGTACGACGTGGTCAACCAGCCAATGAAGAAAAAGGCGATCTCCAAGCTGATCAACCAGTGCTATCGCGTGGTTGGTCTGAAAGAGACCGTTATCTTCGCTGACCAGCTGATGTACACCGGTTTCGCTTACTCGACCATTTCCGGCGTTTCCATCGGTGTTAACGACTTCGTTATCCCGGACGAGAAAGCCCGCATCATCGGTAACGCTACCGACGAAGTGAAGGAAATCGAGAGCCAGTACGCCTCCGGCCTGGTAACCCAGGGCGAGAAGTACAACAAGGTCATCGACTTGTGGTCGAAGGCGAACGACGAAGTGTCCAAGGCGATGATGGCCAACCTCTCGAAAGAGAAGGTCATCGACCGCGAAGGCAAGGAAGTCGAGCAAGAGTCCTTCAACTCGATGTACATGATGGCTGACTCGGGTGCGCGGGGTTCCGCAGCCCAGATCCGTCAGCTGGCCGGTATGCGTGGCCTGATGGCCAAGCCGGACGGCTCCATCATCGAGACGCCAATCACTGCGAACTTCCGTGAGGGTCTGAGTGTACTCCAGTACTTCATCTCGACTCACGGTGCTCGTAAGGGTCTGGCGGATACCGCACTGAAGACCGCTAACTCCGGTTACCTCACTCGTCGTCTGGTAGACGTTGCCCAGGATCTGGTAGTAACCGAGATCGACTGCGGCACCGACCAGGGCCTGCTGATGACGCCGCACATCGAAGGCGGTGATGTTGTAGAGCCGCTGGGTGAGCGTGTACTGGGTCGTGTGATTGCCCGTGACGTGTTCAAGCCAGGCACCGAGGACGTCATCGTTCCGGCCGGTACCCTGGTTGATGAGCAGTGGGTCGAGTTCATCGAGCTGAACAGCATCGATGAAGTTGTCGTGCGTTCGCCGATCAACTGCGAAACCCGCTACGGCATCTGCGCCAAGTGCTACGGCCGTGACCTGGCTCGTGGTCACCAGGTGAACATCGGTGAAGCTGTCGGCGTTATCGCTGCTCAGTCGATCGGTGAGCCGGGTACCCAGCTGACCATGCGTACGTTCCACATCGGTGGTGCTGCAAGCCGTACTTCGGCTGCGGACAGCGTCCAGGTCAAGAACGGCGGTATGGTGCGCCTGCACAACCTCAAGCAGGTTGAGCGTGCCGACGGTAACCTGGTTGCCGTGTCGCGTTCCGGTGAGTTGGCCATCGCCGACGAATTCGGTCGTGAGCGTGAGCGCTACAAGCTGCCTTACGGTGCGGTGATTTCGGTCAAGGAAGGTGAAAAGGTCGAAGCTGGCGCCATCGTCGCCAAGTGGGACCCGCACACCCACCCGATCGTTACTGAACTGAAAGGTACCGTGACCTTCGTGGGCATGGAAGAAAACATCACCATCAAGCGTCAGACCGATGAGCTCACCGGCTTGACCAACATTGAAGTACTGGACGTCAAGGATCGCCCTGCCGCAGGCAAGGAAATCCGTCCGGCCATCAAGATGGTCGATGCTGCTGGCAAGGATCTGTACCTGCCAGGTACCGACGTACCTGCCCAGTACTTCCTGCCGGCCAACGCCCTCGTTGGTGTTGCCGACGGCGCGCAGATCGGTGTTGGTGACGTTATTGCGCGTATCCCGCAAGAAACGTCGAAGACCCGTGACATCACCGGTGGTCTGCCGCGAGTTGCCGACTTGTTCGAAGCGCGTCGTCCGAAAGAAGCCTCGATTCTGGCTGAAGTCAGCGGCACCATCGCATTCGGTAAAGAGACCAAGGGCAAGCGTCGCCTGGTCATCACTCCGACCGACGGTAGCGATCCGTACGAAGAGCTGATTCCGAAGTGGCGCCACCTGAACGTCTTCGAAGGTGAGCAGGTAAACCGCGGTGAAGTAATCTCCGACGGCCCGAGCGATCCGCACGACATCCTGCGTCTGCTGGGTGTGAGCGCGCTGGCGAAGTACATCGTCAACGAGATTCAGGACGTTTACCGTCTGCAAGGCGTGAAGATCAACGACAAGCACATCGAGACCATCCTGCGTCAGATGCTGCGCAAGGTCGAGATCTCCGAGTCGGGCGATTCCAGCTTCATCAAGGGCGACCAGATGGAACTGACCCAGGTACTGGTAGAGAACGAGCGTCTCGCCGGCGAGGACAAGTTCATCTCCAAGTTCACCCGTGTGCTGCTGGGTATCACCAAGGCGTCGTTGTCGACCGAGTCGTTCATCTCCGCGGCTTCCTTCCAGGAAACCACCCGCGTACTGACCGAGGCGGCGGTAACCGGCAAGCGCGACTACCTGCGCGGCCTGAAAGAGAACGTGGTCGTGGGTCGTCTGATCCCGGCTGGTACTGGTCTGGCTTACCACAGCGAGCGCAAGCGTCGCCGTGATGCCGACAAACCGCTGCGTGTGAGCGCCAGTGAGGTGGAAGCCGCACTGACCGAAGCACTGAATTCCAGCGGTAACTAAGTACAGGGCAGGGCCCCGGCAAGCCTCGAACGGGCATCGGCGACATGAAATGTTGCCGATGATCGGGCGGGGAGGGCCGGGGCCTCGTCTTGACTGGGTGCAAGATCCTCTTTAGACTTTTGTACCCTTAAATTTGGTGAGGCTCCGTCTCGCCAATTTTTGGCTTTCTTGCAAGACAATAGAGTCGCAAGACAATCAGTGGAGCTAGTAGATGGCAACTATCAACCAGCTGGTACGTCAGCCGCGTAAGCGTTCGGTCGAGAAGTCCGACGTTCCTGCGCTGCAGAACTGCCCGCAACGTCGTGGCGTGTGCACCCGTGTGTACACCACCACGCCGAAAAAACCTAACTCGGCACTGCGTAAAGTATGCCGTGTGCGTCTGACCAACGGTTTCGAGGTTTCCTCGTACATCGGCGGTGAAGGCCACAACCTGCAAGAGCACAGCGTCGTCCTGATCCGTGGCGGCCGTGTAAAAGACTTGCCAGGTGTTCGTTACCACACCGTTCGCGGCTCTCTGGATACTTCGGGCGTTAAAGGCCGTAACCAGGGTCGTTCGAAATACGGTACCAAGCGTCCGAAGTAATCGGCCGTTTGCAGACATCCATTTTTTTGAGTCGATAAGAGTAAGGTCGGGCAGGGGTCGAAGACCCACGTCCCGGGCTAACCTGAAGACCGTTTGAGGGCTTATCATGCCAAGACGTCGTGTAGCAGCAAAACGTGAGATCCTTGACGATCCGAAGTACGGATCCCAGATCCTCGCCAAGTTCATGAACCACGTGATGGAAAGCGGCAAGAAGGCTGTAGCCGAGCGCATCGTTTACGGTGCTCTGGATACCGTCAAAGCACGCAAGAACAGCGACCCCCTGGAAATCTTCGAGAAAGCTCTCGACGCCATCGCTCCGCTGGTCGAAGTAAAGTCCCGTCGTGTCGGCGGTGCCACTTACCAGGTTCCGGTTGAAGTTCGTCCATCCCGTCGTAACGCTCTGGCAATGCGCTGGCTCGTAGACTACGCCCGCAAGCGCGGCGAGAAGTCGATGGCTCTGCGCCTGGCCGGCGAGCTGCTGGATGCTGCCGAAGGCAAGGGTGCTGCAGTCAAGAAGCGTGAAGACGTTCACCGTATGGCTGAAGCCAACAAAGCGTTCTCGCACTACCGCTTCTAATTCAAGCATCAATCATTTTGCGAGGGCTTTATGGCTCGTACTACAGCAATTAACCGCTACCGTAACATCGGTATCTGTGCCCACGTTGACGCGGGCAAGACTACCACTACCGAGCGGATCCTGTTCTACACAGGTCTGAGCCACAAGATGGGCGAGGTGCATGACGGCGCCGCGACCACCGACTGGATGGTGCAGGAGCAGGAGCGCGGTATCACCATTACCTCCGCTGCCGTTACCACCTTCTGGAAAGGTTCGGTTGGTCAGTATGACAACTACCGTGTAAACGTCATCGATACCCCTGGCCACGTTGACTTCACCATTGAAGTAGAGCGTTCGCTGCGCGTACTCGACGGCGCGGTCGTTGTGTTCTGCGGTACCTCCGGCGTTGAGCCTCAGTCCGAAACCGTATGGCGTCAAGCCAACAAGTACGGCGTTCCACGTGTTGTTTACGTGAACAAGATGGACCGTGCCGGTGCAAACTTCCTGCGCGTCGTAGGTCAGATCAAGAACCGTCTGGGTCACACCCCAGTGCCGGTTCAGCTGGCCATCGGTTCGGAAGATAACTTCCAGGGTCAGGTCGACCTGATCAAGATGAAGGCTATCTACTGGAACGAAGACGACAAAGGCACCACCTACCGCGAGGAAGAGATTCCTGCGGACATGCTCGAGCTGGCCGAAGAATGGCGCGCGAACATGGTGGAAGCTGCTGCCGAAGCCAACGAAGAGCTGATGAACAAGTACCTTGAAGAAGGTGAGCTGACCGTCGAAGAGATCAAGGCAGGCCTGCGTGCGCGCACCCTGGCCAGCGAGATCGTTCCGGCTGTCTGCGGTTCGTCGTTCAAGAACAAGGGCGTTCCCCTGGTTCTCGACGCTGTCATCGACTACCTGCCTGCTCCGACCGAGATTCCTGCCATTCAGGGTATCAACCCGGATGACAAGGAGCTGGACAAAGAAGATCCGGCTGTTCGTAAGGACGAGCGTCACGCAGACGACAACGAGCCGTTCTCGGCTCTGGCGTTCAAGATCGCGACCGACCCGTTCGTAGGTACTCTGACCTTCGTTCGCGTCTACTCGGGTGTTCTGAAGTCCGGTGACTCGGTAATCAACTCGGTCAAGGGCAAGAAAGAGCGCGTTGGTCGTATGGTGCAGATGCACGCCAACCAGCGTGAAGAGATCAAGGAAGTGCTCGCTGGCGACATCGCGGCGCTGATCGGCATGAAAGATGTGACCACCGGCGAAACCCTGTGCGACATCGATAAGCCAATCATCCTTGAGCGTATGGACTTCCCTGAGCCGGTGATTTCGCTCTCCGTTGAGCCGAAAACCAAGGCTGACCAGGAGAAGATGGGTATCGCTCTGGGCAAGCTGGCCCAGGAAGACCCGTCGTTCCGCGTCAAGACTGACGAAGAAACCGGCCAGACCATCATCTCCGGTATGGGTGAGCTGCACCTGGACATCCTCGTTGACCGCATGAAGCGCGAGTTCAACGTCGAAGCCAACATCGGCAAGCCGCAGGTTTCGTACCGCGAGAAAATCACCAAGTCCGGCGTTGAGATCGAAGGCAAATTCGTTCGTCAGTCGGGTGGTCGTGGTCAGTTCGGTCACTGCTGGATCCGTTTCTCGGAGCCAGATCAGGACGACAAGGGCAACATCACCGAAGGTCTGGTGTTCTCCAACGAAGTCGTTGGTGGTGTGATTCCTAAGGAATTCATCGCTCCGATCCAGAAGGGTATCGAAGAACAGATGAAAAACGGCGTTGTTGCCGGTTATCCTCTGATCGGCCTGAAGGCCACGGTATTCGACGGTTCGTACCACGACGTCGACTCCAACGAAATGGCGTTCAAAATCGCCGCTTCGATGGCAACCAAGCAGCTGGCCCAGAAGGGCGGCGGCGTGGTTCTCGAGCCGATCATGAAGGTCGAAGTTGTAACCCCGGAAGACTACCTGGGTGACGTGATGGGTGACCTGAACCGTCGTCGTGGTCTGGTCCAAGGTATGGATGAGTCGGTCTCTGGCCGCGTCGTCCGCGCCGAAGTACCGCTCGGAGAGATGTTCGGTTACGCAACCGACGTTCGTTCCATGTCTCAGGGTCGCGCAAGCTACTCCATGGAATTCTCCAAATACGCCGAGGCTCCGTCGAACATCGTCGAAGCGCTCATTAAAAAACAAGGCTAATCCCCTTTAGGCAAGAGGTTCACTGTCGTGGCTAAAGAAAAATTTGATCGTTCCCTTCCCCACGTTAACGTCGGCACCATCGGCCACGTTGACCACGGTAAGACCACTCTGACCGCAGCTCTGACTCGCGTTTGCTCCGAAGTTTTCGGTTCGGCAATCGTTGAGTTCGACAAGATCGACTCGGCTCCGGAAGAAAAAGCGCGCGGTATCACCATCAACACCGCTCACGTTGAGTACAACTCGACCATTCGTCACTACGCTCACGTTGACTGCCCAGGTCACGCTGACTACGTGAAGAACATGATCACCGGTGCTGCCCAGATGGACGGCGCGATCCTGGTTTGCTCGGCCGCCGATGGTCCGATGCCACAAACCCGTGAGCACATCCTGCTGTCCCGTCAGGTAGGCGTTCCGTACATCGTGGTCTTCCTGAACAAGGCTGACCTGGTAGACGACGCTGAGCTGCTGGAACTGGTCGAGATGGAAGTTCGCGACCTGCTGTCCACCTACGACTTCCCAGGCGACGACACCCCGATCATCATCGGTTCGGCTCGTATGGCGCTGGAAGGCAAAGACGACAACGAAATGGGCACTACCGCTGTCAAGAAGCTGGTAGAAACTCTGGACAGCTACATTCCTGAGCCAGTTCGTGCCATCGACCAGCCATTCCTGATGCCGATCGAAGACGTATTCTCGATCTCGGGTCGTGGTACCGTTGTTACCGGTCGTATCGAGCGTGGTATCGTCCGCGTTCAGGATCCGCTGGAAATCGTTGGTCTGCGTGACACCACCACCACCACCTGCACCGGTGTTGAGATGTTCCGCAAGCTGCTGGACGAAGGTCGTGCTGGCGAGAACTGCGGCGTTCTGCTGCGTGGTACCAAGCGTGACGACGTTGAGCGTGGCCAGGTTCTGGTTAAGCCAGGTTCGGTCAAGCCGCACACCAAGTTCACCGCAGAAGTCTACGTACTGTCGAAGGAAGAAGGCGGTCGTCACACTCCGTTCTTCAAAGGCTACCGTCCACAGTTCTACTTCCGTACCACTGACGTGACCGGTAACTGCGAACTGCCGGAAGGCGTTGAAATGGTAATGCCAGGTGACAACATTCAGATGACTGTTACCCTGATCAAGACCATCGCAATGGAAGACGGTCTGCGCTTCGCTATCCGTGAAGGCGGTCGTACCGTCGGCGCCGGCGTTGTGGCCAAAATCATCGAGTAATCACTCGACCGATTGAAAAAACCCCCGCTCAGCGGGGGTTTTTTTTATTGGGTTGACACTAAATGGGGGCGTCTATAGAATCACGCCTCCTTTTAGCGGGCGTAGTGCGTCCGTTGGGAACAGCCTGGAGTCTGAAATCCAATGCAAAATCAGCAAATCCGTATCAGGTTGAAGGCTTTCGACCATCGCCTGATCGACCAATCCACCCAGGAAATCGTGGAAACCGCGAAACGTACTGGTGCACAAGTGCGTGGTCCAATTCCACTGCCTACCCGCAAAGAGCGTTTCACCGTTCTGGTTTCCCCGCACGTCAACAAAGACGCGCGTGACCAGTACGAGATTCGCACTCATAAGCGTGTTCTGGACATCGTCCAGCCAACGGATAAAACCGTTGACGCGCTGATGAAGCTTGATCTGGCGGCAGGTGTGGAAGTACAGATCAGCCTCGGCTAAGACTTCGGTCTAGTCGTGTAACGCTCTGAAATGGGCGGCCATAGCGGGTGAAAGCCCCGTACACTCATGAGGTTTACAACATGACTATTGGTGTAATCGGTCGCAAGTGCGGTATGACCCGCATTTTCACCGAAGAAGGTGTCTCCATTCCGGTCACGGTCATTGAGATCGAGCCGAATCGCGTCACCCAGTTCAAAACTGAAGAAACCGATGGCTACCGTGCAGTGCAAGTCACTGTCGGCGAGCGTCGTGCTTCGCGTGTGACTGCCGCTCAGGCAGGCCACTTCGCCAAGGCCAACGTTGCCGCTGGTCGCGGTGTTTGGGAGTTCCGTCTTGAAGAAGGCGATTTCCAGGCTGGCGATCTGATCAAAGCTGAACTCTTCACTGCAGGCCAGCTGGTTGACGTTACTGGTCAGTCCAAAGGTAAAGGCTTCGCCGGTACCATCAAGCGCTGGAACTTCCGTGGTCAGGACAACACCCACGGTAACTCCGTGTCGCACCGTGTTCCTGGTTCCATCGGCCAGTGCCAGACTCCTGGTCGTGTGTTCAAGGGCAAGAAAATGTCCGGTCACATGGGCGCCGAGCGCGTGACTGTTCAGTCCCTGGAAGTAGTTCGCGTAGACGCTGAACGCAACCTGCTGCTGATCAAGGGTGCCGTACCTGGCGCTACTGGCGGCGACGTGGTTGTACGTCCAGCTGTCAAGGCTCGCGGTTAAGGGGAAACTGACATGCAACTTAATGTAAATGACGCTCAGGCGATCGAAGTTTCCGAACTGACTTTCGGTGGCGAATTCAACGAGACGCTGGTTCACCAAGCAGTCGTGGCCTACATGGCTGGCGGCCGTCAGGGTACCAAGCAGCAGAAGACCCGTTCCGACGTGGCTGGTGGCGGTAAGCGCCCATGGCGTCAGAAGGGTACTGGCCGTGCTCGTGCTGGTACCACTCGTGGTCCGATCTGGCGTGGCGGTGGTGTAACCTTCGCAGCTCGCCCTCAAGATCACTCGCAAAAGCTCAACAAGAAGATGTATCGCGCAGCTCTGCGCTCCATCCTCGCTGAGCTGGTGCGTAGCGACCGTCTGGTCGTGGTTCAGGACTTCGCTGTTGAAGCACCGAAAACCAAAGATCTGCTGAACAAGCTGAACGGCATGGGTCTGAGCGACGTATTGATCGTTTCCGACGCTGTTGATCAGAACCTGTACCTGGCTGCTCGTAACCTGCCGCACGTCGACGTACGTGACGTACAAGGTTCCGACCCGGTCAGTCTGATCGCATACGAGAAAGTGTTGATCACTGTCTCGGCCGTGAAGAAATTCGAGGAGCTGCTGGGATGAACCAGGAACGCGTATTCAAAGTCCTCCTTGGCCCGCACGTTTCCGAGAAGGCTACCGTTCTGGCTGAGAAAAAAGGCCAGTTCGTATTCAAGGTTGCTACTGATGCAACCAAGCTGGAAATCAAGAAAGCTGTCGAAGGCCTGTTCAACGTAAAAGTTGAAAACGTGTCGACTGTTAACGTTCTGGGTAAAACCAAGCGTACCGCACGTGGTCTGGGCAAGCGTAATGACTGGAAGAAGGCGATCGTCTCCCTTCAGCCAGGCCAAGATCTCGATTTCAGCAGCAGTGCTGAGTAAGGAAGGGGTGCATCATGGCAATCGTTAAATGCAAACCGACTTCCCCTGGCCGCCGTTTCGTGGTCAAGGTGGTCAACAAGGAGCTGCACAAAGGCGCTCCTCACGCACCGCTGATCGAGAAAAAATCGAAGTCTGGTGGTCGTAACAACAATGGCCGCATTACCACTCGTCACGTTGGTGGTGGTCACAAGCAGCATTACCGTCTGGTCGACTTCCGTCGCAACGACAAAGATGGCATTCCAGCCACTGTCGAGCGTATCGAATACGATCCAAACCGTACTGCTCACATCGCCCTGCTGTGCTACGCAGACGGTGAGCGTCGCTACATCATCGCGCCTAAAGGCGTGAGCGCTGGCGACCAGCTGATCGCAGGTGCCCTGGCCCCAATCAAGGCCGGTAACTCCCTGCAGCTGCGCAACATTCCAGTAGGTAGCACCATTCACGGCATCGAACTGAAGCCGGGTAAAGGTGCTCAGATCGCTCGTTCCGCTGGTGCTTCGGCTCAGCTGATCGCTCGCGAAGGTGTCTACGTGACCCTGCGTCTGCGCTCTGGTGAAATGCGTAAAGTCCTGGCTGAGTGCCGTGCGACCCTGGGCGAAGTCTCGAACTCCGAGCACAGCCTGCGTTCGCTGGGTAAAGCTGGTGCCAAACGCTGGCGCGGCGTTCGCCCAACCGTTCGTGGTGTTGCCATGAACCCGGTTGACCACCCACACGGTGGTGGTGAAGGTCGTACCTCCGGTGGTCGTCATCCGGTATCGCCATGGGGCTTCCCAACCAAGGGTGCTAAAACCCGTGGTAATAAGCGTACCGACAACATGATCGTCCGTCGTCGCAAGTAACTAGAGGGATACGACAGTGCCACGTTCTCTGAAAAAAGGTCCTTTTATCGATCTTCACCTGTTGAAGAAGGTCGAAGTGGCGGTGGAGAAGAACGATCGCAAGCCAGTTAAAACCTGGTCGCGTCGCTCGATGATCCTGCCACAAATGGTCGGTCTGACCATCGCGGTTCACAACGGTCGCCAGCATGTCCCAGTTCTCGTGAACGAAGACATGGTCGGCCACAAACTGGGCGAGTTCGCCGGTACCCGCACCTATCGCGGGCACGTGGCTGACAAGAAAGCCAAGCGTTAAGGGGTAAGGAAATGGAAGTAGCCGCTAAGTTGTCGGGCGCTCGCATCTCCGCCCAGAAAGCCCGCTTGGTCGCCGACCAGATCCGCGGGAAGAAGGTGGGCGAAGCGCTCAACCTGTTGGCCTTCAGCAGCAAAAAAGCCGCTGAAATCATGAAGAAAGTCCTCGAGTCGGCCGTAGCCAACGCCGAACACAACGAAGGCGCAGACGTTGATGACCTGAAGGTCTCCACCGTCTTCGTCAACGAAGGGCGTTCGCTGAAGCGCATCATGCCACGTGCCAAAGGCCGTGCTGATCGCATCGTCAAGCGGTCTTGCCATATCACTGTCAAGGTTGCGGACAAGTAACGGAGTCGATCAGATGGGTCAGAAAGTACATCCCACTGGCATTCGCCTGGGAATCGTCAAGGAGCACACCTCCGTCTGGTACGCAGACGGTGCTACTTACGCAGATTACCTGTTGAAGGATCTGAAAACGCGTGAGTACCTCCAAGACAAACTAAAAAGCGCGTCCGTAAGCCGTATCGATATTCATCGTCCGGCTCAAACTGCACGCATCACCATCCACACCGCTCGTCCAGGTATCGTTATCGGGAAGAAAGGTGAAGATGTCGAGAAGCTGCGTCAGGACCTGACCAAGCAGATGGGTGTGCCTGTGCACATCAACATCGAAGAGATCCGCAAGCCGGAACTCGACGCTATGCTGGTTGCGCAGAGCGTAGCTCAGCAGCTGGAACGCCGCGTAATGTTCCGTCGCGCCATGAAGCGCGCCGTACAGAACGCCATGCGTATTGGTGCCAAGGGCATCAAGATCCAGGTGAGCGGTCGTCTCGGCGGTGCTGAGATTGCTCGTACCGAGTGGTATCGCGAAGGTCGTGTGCCTCTGCACACCCTGCGTGCCGATATCGACTACAACACCTACGAAGCTCACACCACTTACGGTGTGATCGGTGTGAAGGTTTGGATCTTCAAAGGCGAAGTTATTGGTGGTCGCCAAGAAGAACTGAAACCACAAGCACCAGCGCCTCGTAAAAAAGCTGCTAAGTAAGGGGTACGCCAAATGTTGCAACCAAAGCGTACAAAATTCCGCAAGCAGATGACTGGCCACAACCGTGGTCTGGCACTGCGCGGTAGCAAAGTCAGCTTCGGCGAATTCGCCCTGAAAGCTGTTGCTCGCGGTCGCCTCACCGCTCGCCAGATCGAGTCCGCACGTCGTGCGCTGACCCGTCACGTTAAACGTGGCGGCAAGATCTGGATCCGTGTGTTCCCGGATAAGCCGATCTCCAAGAAACCTCTCGAGGTTCGTATGGGTAAAGGTAAGGGCTCCGTGGAATACTGGGTTGCCCAGATCCAGCCAGGTAAAGTCCTGTACGAGATCGAGGGTGTTTCTGAAGAGCTGGCGCGCGAAGCTTTCGCCCTGGCTGCTGCAAAGCTGCCTCTCGCCACCTCCTTTGTTAAGCGGACGGTGATGTGATGAAAGCGAATGAACTTCGTGAAAAATCGGCACAGCAACTGAACGAGCAACTGCTCGGCTTGCTGCGCGACCAGTTCAATCTGCGTATGCAGAAAGCAACTGGCCAGTTGGGGCAGTCGCACCTGCTCTCGCAAGTTAAGCGTGACATCGCTCGCGTGAAAACTGTGCTCAACCAGCAGGCAGGTAAGTGATCATGGCTGAAGCTGAAAAAACCGTCCGTACGCTGACTGGCCGTGTCGTCAGCGACAAAATGGACAAGACCATCACCGTTCTGATCGAGCGTCGCGTAAAGCACCCGATCTACGGTAAATACGTTAAGCGTTCGACTAAGCTGCACGCGCACGACGAAGCCAACCAGTGCAAGATCGGCGACAAGGTTTCCATTCGCGAAACCCGTCCGCTGGCCAAGACCAAGTCCTGGGCACTGGTTGAAGTCCTCGAACGCGCTGTTGAAGTCTAAGGGCTAGGGGTCGGAGAAATTTTATGATTCAGACTCAATCCATGCTCGATGTGGCCGATAACAGCGGCGCTCGTCGCGTCATGTGCATCAAGGTGCTCGGCGGTTCGCACCGCCGTTACGCCGGCATCGGTGACATCATCAAAGTAACCGTCAAGGAAGCGATTCCTCGCGGCAAGGTCAAAAAAGGCCAGGTGATGACTGCTGTTGTCGTCCGTACCCGTCACGGTGTACGTCGCGCTGACGGTTCCATCATTCGTTTCGACGGCAACGCTGCTGTTCTGCTGAACAACAAGCAAGAGCCGATCGGCACTCGCATCTTCGGGCCAGTGACCCGTGAACTTCGTACTGAGAAGTTCATGAAGATCGTCTCGCTCGCCCCTGAAGTGCTGTAAGGAGATCCGACATGCAAAAGATTCGTCGTGACGACGAGATCATCGTGATCGCCGGCAAAGACAAAGGTAAGCGCGGTAAGGTGCTGAAGGTTCTGGCTGATGACCGTCTGGTTATCGGTGGCGTGAACCTGGTCAAGCGTCATACCAAGCCTAACCCGATGGCGGGCGTTCAGGGCGGTATCGTCGAGAAAGAAGCGCCTCTGCACGCTTCCAACGTTGCCATCTTCAACGGCGAAACCAACAAGGCTGACCGCGTTGGTTTCAAAGTAGAAGACGGTAAAAAAATTCGTGTCTTCAAGTCGACCCAAAAAGCGGTTGATGCTTGAACACTGCTAGGTAGAAGACCATGGCACGACTGAAAGAGATTTACCGGAACGAAATCGCTCCTAAGCTTAAGGAAGAACTTAAGCTGTCGAACGTGATGGAAGTTCCGCGCGTTACCAAGATCACCCTGAACATGGGTCTGGGCGAAGCGATCGGCGACAAGAAAGTCATCGAGCACGCTGTTGCCGACCTGGAGAAGATCACCGGTCAAAAGCCGGTCGTGACTTTCGCTCGCAAATCCATCGCTGGCTTCAAAGTCCGCGAAGGCTGGCCGATCGGCGTCAAGGTGACCCTGCGTAGCGACAAGATGTACGAATTCCTGGACCGCCTGCTGGCGATCTCCCTGCCTCGGGTTCGCGACTTCCGCGGCCTGAATGCCAAGTCCTTCGATGGCCGTGGCAACTACAGCATGGGCGTGAAAGAGCAGATCATCTTCCCGGAAATCGATTACGACAAGATCGATGCTCTGCGCGGTTTGGACATCACCCTGACCACCACTGCTCGTTCGGACGACGAAGGCCGCGCTCTGCTGCGTGCTTTCAAGTTCCCGTTCCGCAACTGATTGGAGTAGGAAAATGGCCAAGAAGAGCATGAAAAACCGCGAGCTGAAGCGTCAGCTCACGGTAGCCAAGTTCGCTAAGAAGCGTGCTGAGCTGAAAGCGACCATCGTCAACGTCAACGCCTCTCCTGAAGAGCGTTTCGCTGCCGTTGTCGCTCTGCAGAAGCAGCCACGTGACGCTAGCGCCTCGCGCCTGCGCAACCGTTGCCGCCTGACCGGTCGTCCTCACGGTGTATACCGTAAGTTCGGCCTGGGCCGTAACATGCTGCGTCAAGCTGCAATGCGCGGCGACGTACCAGGTCTGGTCAAGGCCTCCTGGTAATCGCAGTAGGCAGATTCCCGGCGGAAGGGGAGCAATCTTCCGACCGTCGGTGACCTCGCCAACAAACAAGCCCCTATATGGGGCTTGTTTCGTTTCTGCCTTGTGTCTAGAATGACCGGCTCACCTGAGCCTGGGTTTTTTACCCAATCCGCTCGGGTGGTTGTCATAGCCGCAAGGCTAATAATTCTTGTATCAGGAGCATCTAGCCCATGAGTATGCAGGACCCGTTAGCGGACATGCTAACTCGCATCCGTAATGCCCAGATGGCTGAAAAGTCCGTCGTAAGCATGCCTTCGTCTACCCTGAAGGTCGCGGTTGCCAAAGTTCTGAAGGACGAAGGTTACATCGCTGGCTACCAGGTAACTGGTGAGGCCAAGCCTTCCCTGTCGATCGAACTGAAGTACTTCGAAGGCCGTCCGGTCATCGAAGAACTGAAGCGCTCCAGCCGTCCAGGCCTGCGCCAGTACAAGTCCGTCACTGAGCTGCCGAAAGTACGTGGCGGCCTGGGCGTGTCTATCGTCTCCACCAACAAAGGTGTGATGACTGATCGCGCTGCGCGCGCTGCCGGTGTCGGCGGCGAAGTTCTGTGCACAGTGTTCTAAGGGGAGATAGACATGTCTCGCGTCGCTAAGAACCCCGTTAAGCTGCCATCCGGTGTCGAAGTCAAATTCGCCGGCCAGCAGCTTTCGGTGAAGGGTGCCAAAGGCACTCTCGAACTGAACGTTCACTCGTCTGTTGAAGTTACCGAAGAGTCTGGTGAGCTGCGTTTCGTCGCTCGCAATGGTGACCAGCAAGCTCGTGCCATGGCCGGTACTACCCGTGCTCTGGTCAACAACATGGTCCAAGGCGTAAGCCAAGGCTTCGAGCGCAAGCTCCAGCTGGTCGGTGTTGGTTACAAGGCACAGGCTAAAGGCACCGTCCTGAACCTGGCCCTGGGCTTCTCTCACCCAGTGGACTACGAACTGCCAGCCGGTATCACCGCTGAAACGCCTAGCCAGACCGACATCCTGATCAAGGGTATCGACAAGCAGCTGGTAGGTCAGGTGGCCGCTGAAATCCGCGACTTCCGTCCGCCAGAGCCTTACAAAGGCAAAGGTGTGCGTTACGCGGACGAAGTAGTCCGTCGTAAAGAAGCCAAGAAGAAGTAGGGCCTAGTAAATGACCGACAAAAAAGTTATTCGACTGCGTCGCGCTCGCAAAGCACGTCTCAAGATGCACGAACTCGAAGTCGTGCGCCTGTGCGTGTTCCGCTCCTCGCAGCACATCTATGCCCAGGTCATTTCGGCCGACGGCAGCAAGGTTCTGGCAAGCGCCTCGACCTTGGACAAAGACCTGCGTGATGGCGCCACTGGCAACATCGACGCGGCCACTAAGGTTGGCAAGCTGGTAGCTGAGCGTGCGAAAGCCGCCGGTGTATCTCAAGTTGCCTTTGACCGTTCCGGCTTCAAGTACCACGGCCGCGTCAAAGCGCTGGCTGATGCTGCTCGTGAAGGCGGGCTGGAGTTCTAAGTTATGGCAAATAACGATCAAAAGCGCGACGAAGGCTACATCGAGAAGCTGGTTCAAGTTAACCGCGTTGCCAAAACCGTAAAAGGCGGCCGTATCTTCACCTTCACCGCGCTGACCGTGGTTGGTGATGGTAAGGGTCGTGTCGGCTTCGGCCGTGGCAAATCGCGCGAAGTACCAGCCGCGATCCAGAAAGCCATGGAAGCTGCACGCCGCAACATGATCCAGGTTGACCTGAAGGGCACCACCCTGCAGTACGCCACCAAGGCTGCCCACGGCGCCTCGAAGGTTTACATGCAGCCTGCCTCGGAAGGTACCGGTATCATCGCCGGTGGCGCAATGCGTGCTGTCCTGGAAGTTGCTGGTGTTCAGAACGTTCTGGCCAAGTGCTACGGTTCGACCAACCCAGTGAACGTGGTTTACGCCACCTTCAAGGGTCTGAAAGCCATGCAATCTCCTGAATCCATTGCTGCCAAGCGCGGCAAGAGCGTTGAGGAGATCTTCTGATCATGGCAACCGTAAAAGTAACGCTGATCAAGAGCGTCTCGGGCCGTCTGCCTAACCACAAACTGTGTGTTAAAGGCCTGGGTCTGCGTCGCATCGGTCACACTGTAGAAGTCCAGGATACTCCCGAGAACCGCGGGATGATCAACAAGGCTTACTACATGCTGAAGGTCGAGGGTTAATCGATGAAACTCAATGATCTGAGTCCAGCGCCGGGTTCCCGTCGCGAGAAGCATCGTCCAGGTCGTGGTATCGGTAGCGGTCTGGGTAAGACTGGCGGCCGTGGCCACAAAGGTCAGACTTCCCGTTCGGGTGGTTCGATCGCTCCTGGCTTCGAAGGCGGTCAACAGCCGCTGCACCGTCGTCTGCCGAAGTTCGGCTTCGTTTCCCTGAAAGCCATGGACCGCGCCGAAGTGCGTCTGTCCGAGCTGGCCAAAGTGGAAGGCGACGTGATCTCCGTGCAATCCCTGAAGGATGCCAACGTGATCAACCAGCACATTCAGCGTGTGAAAATCATGCTGTCTGGCGAAGTTACTCGCGCAGTCACCATCAAGGGTATCGCAGCCACCAAGGGTGCGCGTGCGGCTATCGAAGCAGCTGGCGGCAAATTCGAGGAATAAATGGCTAAGCAAGGTGCTCTCTCTTCGCTCGGTAAGGGCGGGATGTCGGAACTCTGGGCTCGTCTGCGCTTTCTGTTCATGGCGATCATCGTCTATCGGATAGGTGCGCATATCCCGGTTCCCGGCATCAATCCGGACCGTCTGGCGGATCTGTTTCGGCAGAATGAGGGGACCATTCTTAGCTTGTTCAACATGTTTTCCGGTGGCGCGCTTGAGCGCATGAGCATCTTTGCACTGGGGATCATGCCGTACATTTCGGCATCGATCATCATGCAGCTGATGACGGCGGTCAGCCCGCAACTGGAGCAGTTGAAGAAGGAAGGTGAAGCTGGCCGTCGCAAGATCAGCCAGTACACCCGCTACGGCACCGTTATCCTGGCACTGGTTCAAGCCATTGGCATGTCCATTGGCCTGGCCAACCAGGGCGTGGCGTTTTCTGTAGGTCTTGGCTTCCATGTCGTTGCCGTCTCCACCTTTGTGGCAGGCGCGATGTTCATGATGTGGCTGGGCGAGCAGATCACCGAGCGCGGTGTGGGCAACGGTATCTCGATGTTGATCTTCGCAGGTATCGTTGCCGGTCTTCCGAGAGCAATCGGGCAGTCTTTCGAGTCTGCACGCACAGGCGATATCAACATTTTCGCCCTGGTCGCAATCGGTTTGCTGGCAGTAGCGATTATCGGTTTCGTGGTGTTCATCGAGCGTGGTCAGCGTCGTATCGCCGTTCACTACGCCAAGCGTCAGCAGGGCCGCAAGGTCTTCGCTGCGCAGACCAGCCACTTGCCGTTGAAGGTGAACATGGCGGGGGTTATCCCGGCCATTTTCGCGAGCAGCATTCTGCTGTTCCCGGCTTCGCTGGGTGCCTGGTTCGGTCAGTCCGAGGGTATGGGCTGGCTGCAGGACATCTCGCAGTCGATCGCTCCTGGTCAGCCGTTGAACATTCTGCTGTTTAGTGCAGGGATCATTTTCTTCTGCTTCTTCTACACAGCGTTGATGTTCAACCCGAAAGACGTAGCGGAAAACCTGAAGAAGTCCGGTGCCTTTATTCCGGGTATCCGTCCTGGTGAGCAGTCGGCGCGCTACATTGATGGCGTTCTGACCCGTTTGACCATGTTCGGTGCTCTTTACATGATGGCCGTCTGCCTTCTGCCCCAGTTCCTGGTGGTGGCAGCAAATGTGCCGTTCTACCTTGGCGGGACCTCGTTGCTGATTGTGGTAGTGGTTGTGATGGACTTCATGTCCCAAGTACAATCGCACCTCGTTTCGCACCAGTACGAATCCCTGATGAAGAAAGCCAACCTGAAAGGCTACGGTGGCAGCGGTTTGCTGCGCTGATACGCCCCTAAGGTTCGAGGAGTCGGTAATGAAAGTTCGTGCATCGGTGAAAAAGCTGTGCCGTAACTGCAAGATCATCCGTCGCGAAGGCGTCGTACGAGTGATCTGCAGCGCGGAACCGCGTCACAAACAGCGCCAAGGCTGAGTGTGATCTGCGCTTCAAACCCAGCAGCTAGTGTGCTGCTGGGTTGATTATTCGTTTCTACAGCGATATTATCTCGCGCCCTATTTCTTGGCTTCCGGGGCGTAGGTAGCTGTCAATTGGAGTCCCACTGAATGGCCCGTATTGCAGGCGTCAACATTCCAGATAACAAGCATACTGTTATCTCGCTGACCTACATCTATGGTGTCGGTCGCACAACTGCACAGAAGATCTGTGCAGACGCTGGTGTAAACCCAGCCGCTAAGATCAAGGATCTGAGCGACGAGCAAATCGAAACCCTGCGTGGCGAAGTCGCGAAGTTCACCACCGAAGGTGACCTGCGTCGTGACATCAACATGAAGATCAAGCGCTTGATGGACCTGGGTTGCTACCGCGGCCTGCGTCATCGTAAAGGTCTGCCGGTTCGCGGTCAGCGCACCAAGACCAACGCACGCACCCGTAAGGGCCCGCGTAAGCCGATCCGCAAGTAATCGCCCAGGAATATAGACATGGCAAAACCTGCTGCTCGTCCTCGTAAGAAAGTCAAAAAGACAGTGGTTGATGGCATCGCCCACATCCATGCTTCTTTCAACAACACCATCGTGACCATCACCGACCGTCAGGGCAATGCTTTGTCCTGGGCGACCTCCGGTGGTTCGGGTTTCCGTGGTTCGCGCAAATCCACCCCGTTCGCAGCCCAGATCGCTGCTGAGCGTGCTGGTCAAGCTGCGCTGGAATACGGTCTGAAGAACCTCGACGTCAACGTCAAGGGTCCAGGTCCAGGTCGTGAGTCCGCCGTTCGTGCACTGAACAGCTGCGGCTACAAGATCGCCAGCATCACCGACGTGACGCCTATCCCGCACAACGGGTGCCGTCCGCCGAAGAAGCGTCGCGTGTAATCAGGAGACAGAAGAATGGCACGTTACATTGGTCCAAAATGCAAACTGTCTCGTCGTGAAGGCACCGATCTGTTCCTGAAGAGCGGCGTTCGCGCTCTGGAATCGAAGTGCAACATCGAAGCAGCCCCAGGTATCCACGGCCAGCGCCGTGGCCGTCAGTCCGACTACGGCACCCAGCTGCGTGAGAAACAAAAAGTCCGTCGTATCTACGGTGTTCTGGAGCGTCAGTTCCGCGGTTACTACCAAGCTGCTGCCTCGAAAAAAGGCGCAACTGGTGAGAACCTGCTGCAACTGCTCGAGTGCCGTCTGGATAACGTCGTTTACCGTATGGGCTTCGGCTCGACTCGTTCCGAGTCCCGTCAGCTGGTTTCGCACAAAGCGATCAGCGTCAACGGTAAGACTGTAAACATTCCATCCTACCAAGTTCGTCCGGGTGACGTGGTCGCGGTTCGCGAGAAGTCGCTGAGCCAGCTGCGCATTGTTCAAGCCCTTGAACTGTGCGCCCAGCGTGGCCGCGTTGAGTGGGTTGATGTGGATGCTGCTAAAAAGTCGGGCGTTTTCAAGAACGTTCCTGCTCGCAGTGACCTGTCTGCCGACATCAACGAGAACCTGATTGTCGAGCTCTACTCCAAGTAAGGGCTAGAAAATAGGTGCATCCATGCAGATTTCGGTAAATGAGTTCCTGACTCCCCGCCATATTGATGTGCAGGTAGTCAGTCCGACCCGCGCCAAGATCACGCTCGAGCCTCTCGAGCGTGGTTTCGGCCATACCCTGGGCAACGCGCTGCGCCGCATCCTGTTGTCCTCCATGCCTGGCTGTGCAGTAGTCGAGGCCGAGATCGATGGCGTACTCCATGAGTACTCCGCGATCGAAGGTGTTCAGGAAGACGTAATTGAAATCCTGTTGAACCTGAAAGGCCTGGCTATCAAACTGCACGGTCGTGACGAAGTTACGCTGACCTTGTCGAAAAAGGGTTCGGGGGTGGTTACCGCTGCCGATATTCAGCTGGATCACGATGTCGAGATCGTCAACCCCGATCACGTAATCGCGAACCTGGCGTCGAACGGCGCCCTGAACATGAAGCTCACTGTAGCTCGTGGTCGTGGTTACGAGCCGGCTGACTCCCGTCAAACCGACGAAGACGAAAGCCGTAGCATTGGCCGTCTCCAGTTGGACGCTTCGTTCAGCCCCGTGCGTCGTATCGCCTATGTGGTCGAAAACGCCCGTGTTGAACAGCGTACCAACCTGGACAAACTGGTCATTGATCTGGAAACCAACGGCACCCTGGATCCTGAAGAGGCTATCCGCCGCGCTGCGACCATCCTGCAACAGCAGCTGGCCGCGTTCGTCGACCTCAAAGGTGACAGCGAGCCTGTCGTAGTCGAGCAGGAAGACGAGATCGATCCGATCCTGCTGCGTCCGGTTGACGACCTGGAACTGACTGTACGTTCGGCCAACTGCCTCAAGGCGGAGAACATCTACTACATCGGCGACCTGATTCAGCGTACCGAAGTAGAGCTGTTGAAGACTCCTAACCTGGGCAAGAAGTCCCTGACTGAAATCAAGGACGTCCTGGCCTCTCGTGGTCTGTCTCTCGGCATGCGCCTCGACAACTGGCCGCCTGCAAGTCTTAAGAAAGACGACAAGGCGACCGCCTGATCGTCGTAATCACCGAACGTAGTGTTTGGTAAGGAATGAATCATGCGTCATCGTAAAAGTGGACGTCACCTGAGCCGTACCAGCTCTCACCGCAAGGCTATGTTCCAGAACATGGCAGTGTCGCTGATCGAGCACGAGCTGATCAAAACCACCCTGCCGAAAGCCAAGGAACTGCGCCGCGTTGCCGAGCCGCTGATCACCCTGGCCAAGGAAGACAGCGTTGCTAACCGTCGTCTGGCCTTCGATCGTACCCGTTCGAAGTCCGCTGTTGGCAAACTGTTCAACGACCTGGGCAAGCGTTACGCCACCCGTCAGGGCGGCTACCTGCGCATCCTGAAGTGCGGTTTCCGCGCTGGCGACAACGCGCCTATGGCGTACGTCGAGCTGGTTGATCGTCCGGTCGGCGGTGCTGTAGAAGCTGCTGAGTAAGACGTTCTGTCTGCTACAAAGAACCGGGCCTAGTGCCCGGTTTTTTGTGTCTGCAGATATTGTTTATTTCTATTGATACAAGTCATGTAATGAATTTGTCCCTGCAGTCTTGCTCATCGATACTCTCTCCATAGCCGTTTAGCCGGCGTTTCAAGACCGATAAGGAGAGCCCATGAGCAAGATTCTCACCACCGCTAGCGGTGCCCCTGTAGCCGACAACCAGAATTCCCGCTCCGCCGGCCCACGAGGCCCGCTGCTGCTCGACGATTTTCACCTGATCGAGAAGCTCGCTCATTTCAACCGTGAGAACATTCCTGAACGCCGCGTTCACGCCAAAGGTTCAGGGGCCTATGGCTCATTTACCGTTACCCGCGACGTTACTGCCTACACCAGCGCCAAGTTGTTCGAGCGAGTTGGCAAGCAAACCGAGACTTTCCTGCGGTTCTCCACGGTCGGTGGTGAACGTGGTTCTGCTGATACCGAGCGTGACCCGCGTGGCTTTGCTGTTAAGTTCTATACCGAGGAAGGCAACTGGGACATCGTCGGCAACAACACGCCGGTGTTCTTCATTCGCGACCCGTTGAAGTTCCCCGACTTTATCCACACCCAGAAGCGTCATCCGCAGTCCAACCTGAAGAACGCCCAGATGATGTGGGAGTTCTGGTCGCATTCGCCCGAGGCGCTGCATCAGGTAACCATCCTCTTCTCTGACCGCGGCATCCCGGACGGTTATCGCCACATGCACGGCTTCGGTAGTCACACCTACAGCCTGATTAATGCCAAAGGCGAGCGGACCTGGGTGAAATGGCACTTCAAGACCCAGCAAGGCATCAAGAATCTTGCTCCGGCAGATGCCGCACGCCTGGCAGGTACCGACCCGGACTACGCCCAGCGCGACCTGTTCGAGGCCATCGAGCGTGGCGACTTCCCGCGCTGGACCGTTTGCATCCAGGTCATGAGCGAGGCCGAGGCTGCCAACCGCACCGAGAACCCCTTCGATGTCACCAAGACCTGGTCGCAGAAGGACTATCCGCTGATTGAAGTGGGTGTGCTGGAACTCAACCGCAACCCGCTCAACTACTTCGCCGAAGTCGAGCAGGCAGCGTTTGGGCCGAGCAATATGGTGCCAGGGGTGGGACTCTCGCCAGACCGGATGCTGCAGGGGCGTGTATTCGCCTATGCCGATGCCCACCGCTACCGTGTGGGTACCAATCATCAACAGCTGCCGGTGAATGCGCCGCGCTGCCCAGTCAACAGCTATCAACGCGACGGCTCCATGGCCACCGGCAGTTACGGCAGCGCGCCGAACTACGAGCCTAACAGCTACGCCGATGCGCCGAAGCAGTCACCGCGGCACGCCGAGCCGGCACTGGCGCTCAACGGTGCGGCAGACCGTCATGACCACCGCGAGGATACCGACTACTACAGCCACGCCGGCGCGCTGTTCCGCCTGATGAATGACGAGCAGAAGGCCCTGCTGATCAGCAATATCGCCGGTAGCATGGTCGGTGTCAGCGAGGATGTCGTCCAGCGCCAGTTGCAGTACTTCTTCAAGGCCGACCCAAGCTACGGCGAAGGGATTGCAAAGGCATTGGGTATCAATCTTCGCTAAGTCGAAGTGAGAAGTAGAACCGCCCTCATTTGGGCGGTTTTTCAATGAATATCACTACTGTTTAACCGTTTTTTTACCTCTGATTGCGCGTTTTTCAGTGACCGTAGGCAAAAGCTGGTTCACACTATGTGGCATAGATGTTTTCACATGGAGAAGCAGGGCGATGCAAGGCCACCCGGACGTAATCAACTACCTCGTCACGCTGCTGAAGGGCGAACTGGCGGCACGCGACCAGTACTTCATTCATTCGCGCATGTACGAAGACTGGGGCCTGTCCAAGCTCTATGAGCGCATCAACCACGAGATGGAGGAGGAGACGCAGCACGCTGATGCCCTGATGCGTCGCATCCTCATGCTTGAGGGTACCCCAGACATGCGTGCGGACGACCTGGAGGTCGGCAGCACCGTGCCGGAAATGATCGAGGCAGACCTAAAGCTTGAGTACAAAGTGCGCGGCGCATTGTGCAAGGGCATCGAGCTGTGTGAGCTGCACAAGGATTACGTCAGCCGTGACATCCTGCGTGCGCAGCTGGCCGATACCGAAGAAGATCACACCTACTGGCTGGAGAAGCAGCAGGGCCTGATCAAGGCCATTGGCCTGGAAAACTACCTGCAATCGCAAATGTAAGTTATCCACAAGCCCATGAAAAAGCCCCTGGCACCCTCGGTGCCAGGGGCTTTTTCATGGTGGCCGCAGCCGTCAGGCGCGATCCCGCTCCAGCAGCGGTTTCAGGTAATGACCGGTGTAGGACTGTTTCATCTCACTCAGTTCTTCCGGCGTACCGCAGGCAATGATCTGCCCACCCTTGGAGCCGCCTTCCGGTCCAAGGTCCACCAGCCAGTCGGCAGTCTTGATCACATCCAGGTTGTGCTCGATCACCACCACGGTATTGCCGTGGTCGCGCAGGCGATGCAGCACGTCCAGCAGTTGCTGGATATCGGCAAAGTGCAGGCCCGTAGTCGGCTCATCAAGAATGTACAGGGTCTTGCCGGTGTCGCGCTTGGACAATTCGCGTGAAAGTTTGACGCGTTGCGCTTCGCCGCCGGAGAGCGTCGTTGCCGACTGCCCCAGCTTGATGTACGAGAGACCAACATCCATCAATGTTTGCAGCTTGCGCGCCAGCGCCGGCACCGCATCGAAGAACTCGCGTGCATCCTCGATAGTCATTTCCAGCACTTCGTGGATGTTCTTGCCCTTGTATTTGATCTCGAGGGTCTCGCGGTTGTAGCGCTTGCTCTTGCATACGTCACACGGTACGTAGATGTCCGGCAGGAAATGCATTTCCACCTTGATCAGGCCATCGCCTTGGCAGGCTTCGCAGCGGCCACCCTTGACGTTGAACGAGAAGCGCCCCGGGCCATAACCGCGCGAGCGCGACTCTGGTACCCCGGAGAACAGCTCACGGATCGGGGTGAAGATACCGGTGTAGGTCGCCGGGTTAGAGCGCGGCGTGCGACCGATCGGGCTCTGGTCGATGTCCACCACCTTGTCCAGGTGTTGCAGGCCGTCCATGCTGGCATGCGGCGCTGCTTCCAGGCTGCTTGCGCCATTGAGGGCAGTTGCCGCCAACGGGAACAGCGTGTTGTTGATCAGGGTCGACTTGCCTGAGCCGGACACGCCGGTTACGCAGGTCAACAAGCCGATCGGCACTTCCAGGTCGACGTTCTGCAAGTTGTTGCCACGTGCGCCTTTGAGCTTGAGCTGCAGCTTCTTGTTGCGCGGCGTGCGCTTGGCCGGCACGACGATCTTCTTGCGCCCGGACAAGTACTTGCCAGTCAGCGAGTCCGGGTGGTCCATAACCTCCTGGGGCGAGCCCTCGGCAACGATCTGCCCGCCATGCACACCGGCGCCAGGGCCGATATCCACCACGTAGTCAGCCAGCCGGATGGCATCTTCGTCGTGCTCCACCACGATCACCGTGTTACCCAGATCGCGCAGGTGATTGAGGGTGGCCAGCAGGCGGTCGTTGTCGCGCTGATGAAGACCGATGGACGGTTCATCGAGGATGTACATCACGCCCACCAGGCCCGCGCCTATCTGGCTGGCCAGGCGGATACGCTGGGCTTCACCACCCGACAAGGTATCGGCACTGCGATCCAGGGTCAGGTAGTCGAGGCCGACGTTGACCAGGAATTGCAGGCGCTCGCAGATTTCCTTCAGGATCTTCGCCGCGATCTCGCCACGGCGCCCGGTCAGGGTCAGTTCACCGAAATAGTTGCTGGCTTCACCGATCGGCAGGTTGGTCACGGCAGGAAGGGTCTTTTCTCCTACCCAGACGTGACGTGCTTCACGGCGCAGACGGGTACCACGGCAATCCGGGCAGGGTTGCGTGCCAAGGAACTTGGCCAGCTCCTCACGCACGGTAGCCGATTCGGTCTCGCGGTAGCGGCGCTCCAGGTTTGGCACGATGCCTTCGAACGGGTGCGATCGCTTGACGATATCGCCACGGTCGTTGAGGTATTTGAAATCGACACTCTGCTTGCCACTGCCCTGCAGGATCACCTTCTGGTGCTCGGCCGACAGCTCGCCGAACGGCTCATCCAGGCTGAAGCCATAATGCGCAGCCAGCGAGCCGAGCATCTGGAAGTAATACACGTTGCGGCGGTCCCAGCCGCGGATCGCACCTTCGGCCACGGTGAGTTCGGTGTTGACCAGGCGCTTGGTGTCGAAGAACTGCTTCACTCCCAGGCCATCGCAGGTCGGGCATGCGCCAGCCGGGTTGTTGAAGGAAAACAGCTTTGGCTCAAGCTCGCTGATTGCATGGCCGCACACCGGGCAGGCGAAGCGCGCGGAGAAGATCGTTTCTTCGCCTTCTTCATCGTCCATCGGCGCCACCAAGGCGATACCGTCCGCCAGCTTCAGCGCGGTCTCGAACGACTCGGCCAGGCGCTGCTGCAGGTCAGCGCGGACCTTGAAGCGGTCCACCACCACATCGATGCTGTGCTTTTTCTGCTTGTCCAGCTTGGGCAGTTCATCAAGCTCGTAGAGCTTGCCGTTGACCCGAGCGCGCACGAAGCCCTGGGCGCGCAGCTCGTCGAACACCGCCAGGTGCTCACCCTTGCGCTCACGCACCACCGGTGCCAACAGCATCAGTTTGCTGCCTTCCGGGCGCTCCAGCACCAGGTCGACCATCTGGCTGATCGTTTGCGCTTCGAGTGGGATATCGTGGTCCGGGCAGCGTGGGGTGCCTACCCGGGCGTACAGCAGGCGCAGGTAGTCGTAGATTTCGGTGATGGTGCCGACCGTGGAGCGCGGGTTGTGCGAGGTCGACTTCTGTTCGATGGAGATGGCCGGCGAGAGGCCTTCGATAGTGTCGACGTCGGGCTTTTCCATCATCGACAGGAACTGCCGGGCATAGGCCGACAGCGATTCTACGTAGCGGCGCTGGCCTTCGGCGTACAGGGTGTCGAACGCCAGGGACGATTTGCCGGAACCGGACAGGCCGGTGATCACGATCAGCTTGTCCCGGGGCAGAGTCAGGTCGATGTTCTTCAGGTTGTGGGTGCGTGCCCCACGAATCAGGATCTTGTCCACTACGGCCTCGCTTGGCGGGCATAAACAAGGAAGTATACGGCGCCCTGCCAGTACGCGGCAAAGCGTCGCGTAGATGCCGTCAAGCTGTCGGACTGATAGAATCGCCGCCGGTTCACACGAGGTTACTCCATGCACGACACCCACAACGAGCGCATGAGCAGCGGCGAAACCCGCGCTGCTGGCGGCCTGGCCCTGGTCTTTGCCTTTCGTATGCTGGGCATGTTCATGGTCTTGCCGGTACTGGCCACCTACGGCATGGACCTGGCCGGTGCCACGCCTGCGCTGATTGGCCTGGCGATTGGTGCCTATGGCCTGACCCAGGCGGTATTGCAGATACCGTTCGGGATGATTTCCGACCGCATCGGCCGCCGCCCGGTCATTTACCTGGGGCTGGTGATCTTTGCCCTGGGCAGTGTGCTGGCGGCCCAGGCCGACTCCATCTGGGGCGTGATCGCCGGGCGTATCCTGCAGGGCGCCGGGGCGATTTCTGCCGCGGTCATGGCCCTGCTGTCCGACCTCACCCGTGAGCAGCACCGGACCAAGGCCATGGCCATGATCGGCATGAGCATCGGTTTGTCGTTCGCTGTGGCCATGGTCGTTGGGCCATTGCTGACAAGTGCCTTTGGTTTGTCAGGATTGTTCCTGGCCACTGCCGGGCTTGCTCTGGTCGGCATCCTGCTGGTCGCTTTTGTCGTGCCCAACACGCACAGCATTTTGCAGCACCGCGAGTCGGGTGTGGCACGCCAGGCCATCGGCCCGACCCTGCGCCATCCGGACCTTCTGCGCCTGGACGTGGGCATCTTCATCCTGCATGCCATCCTCATGGCCAGCTTTGTCGCGCTGCCGCTGGCCTTCGTCGAGCGCGGCGGGCTGCCCAAGGAGGAGCACTGGTGGGTATACCTGACCGCGCTGTTCATCTCATTTTTTGCAATGGTCCCGTTCATCATCTACGGCGAAAAAAAGCGCAAGATGAAACGTGTGTTGGCGGGTGCGGTCAGTGTCCTGCTGCTGACAGAGGTATACTTCTGGGAGTGGGCTGACGGTTTGCGCGGACTGGTGATTGGCACCGTGGTATTCTTCACCGCATTCAACCTGCTGGAGGCGTCGCTGCCTTCGCTGGTCAGCAAGGTGTCGCCTGCCGGTGGCAAGGGCACTGCAATGGGGGTGTATTCCACCAGCCAGTTCCTTGGCGCGGCGCTGGGCGGGATTCTTGGTGGCTGGTTGTTCCAGCACGGTGGGCTGGACACGGTGTTCCTCGGTTGCGCGGTGCTGTGTGCCATCTGGCTGATCGTTGCCTTGCGCATGAACGAGCCACCGTATGTGACCAGCCTGCGCATGCCGCTGACGCCAGAGGCAGTCCGGGAAGCTGGCCTGACCGAGCGCCTGATGGCCGTGCCGGGTGTAACCGACGCCGTGGTGGTAGCAGAAGAAGCCGCCATCTATATCAAACTGGATACGAAAATTTTGGACCGCGCGACCCTCGAGCGACTGGTGAATCCAGCCTCTTCGGCGTGCGAAGCCTAGGAGAACGTTATGGCCCGTGGGGTTAACAAAGTCATTCTGGTCGGCACCTGTGGCCAGGATCCCGAAGTCCGCTACCTGCCCAACGGTAACGCCGTGACCAACCTGAGCCTGGCCACCAGTGAGCAGTGGACTGACAAGCAGTCGGGCCAGAAGGTCGAGCGTACCGAGTGGCACCGCGTGTCGCTGTTCGGCAAGGTTGCCGAAATCGCCGGCGAATACCTGCGCAAAGGCTCGCAGTGCTACATCGAAGGCAAGCTGCAGACCCGCGAGTGGGAAAAAGACGGTATCAAGCGCTACACCACCGAGATCATCGTCGACATCAACGGCACCATGCAGCTGCTCGGCGGTCGTCCGCAGGGCCAGCAGCAGGGCGGCGACCCGTACAACCAGGGTGGCGGCAACTATGGTGGCGGCCAGCAGCAACAGTACAACCAGGCCCCGCCACGCCAGCAGGCCCAGCGCCCGCAACAGTCGCAGCAGCAGCGCCCGGCGCCGCAGCAGCCAGCACCTCAGCCGGCGGCTGACTTCGACAGCTTCGATGACGATATTCCGTTCTGATCAGAGCGGTAAGGCGTCTAGCTGAATCAGAAACCCAAGGCACTAGTCTTGGGTTTTTTTATGGCCGGTGGAACCCCAAAGATTGTGAGGGCCATCAGGTGCTCGCCATAACTGATCCAGCGCCTATGAAATCGAGGGCCGCCCGCGTGGTGCTCGATCTCACAAGCGCCATAGAACCTGAGGTAGGCACCCGGCAGCGCCAACGCCTCCAGACACAATCAATCCCTCGCACCCCTGACCCATGTCATCGCACCTTCTCGATTCTTGACTAGTCTTACCTACTGGCAGCCTTCCATTGGCTGCCACCGTGACTACCAAGAGGCGCCGGCCATGTTCCGTGCGTCCACTACCTGATCAGGAGTGCACGATGGACCTGAACCGTCGGCAGTTCTTCAAGGTCGCCGCCGTCGGCCTTGGAGGCTCGAGCCTTGCGGCGTTGGGCATGGCCCCAACGCCGGCATTCGCCGAGCAGGTGCGCCACTTCAAGCTGGCGCATACCAAGGAGACCCGTAACACCTGCCCTTACTGCTCGGTCGGCTGCGGCCTGATCCTGTACAGCCAGGGAGATGCGGGCAAAAACGTCAAACAGAACATCATTCATATCGAAGGGGACGCCGACCACCCGGTCAACCGCGGTACCCTGTGCCCGAAAGGTGCCGGCCTGCTGGACTTTATCCACAGCCCGAGCCGCCTGCAGTACCCGGAAGTACGCAAGCCGGGCAGCAAGGAGTGGGTACGGGTCGGCTGGGACGAAGCGCTCGACCGTGTCGCCGACCTGATGAAGAAGGACCGCGACGCCAACTTCATTGAGAAGAATGCCCAGGGGCAAACGGTCAACCGCTGGCTCACTACCGGCTTCCTCGCTGCTTCCGCCGCCTCCAGCGAGGCTGGCTACCTGACCCACAAGGTCGTCCGCGCAACAGGCATGCTGGGGTTCGATAACCAGGCTCGTGTCTGACACGGCCCGACGGTGGCAAGTCTTGCCCCGACGTACGGCCGTGGCGCCATGACCAACCACTGGTCCGATATCGCCAACGCGAATCTGGTCCTGGTGATGGGTGGCAACGCAGCAGAAGCGCATCCGTGCGGCTTCAAGTGGGTGACCGAGGCTAAAGCGCATAACAAGGCGCGGCTGATCGTGGTCGATCCGCGGTTTACCCGTACCGCTTCGGTGGCGGACTATTACGCGCCGATTCGTACTGGCACCGATATCGCCTTCATGGGCGGGCTTATCAACTACCTGATCAGCAACGACAAGATCCAGCACGAATACGTGCGCAACTACACAGACGTGTCGTTCATCGTCAAAGAAAACTATGGCTTCGAGGATGGGCTGTTCAGCGGCTACGACGAGGCCAAGCGCGTGTATGCCGACAAGTCGGGCTGGGGTTACGAGCTGGGTGAGGACGGCTTTGCCAAGGTCGACCCGACCCTGCAGCACCCACGCTGCGTGTTCCAGCTGATGAAGCAGCACTACAGCCGCTACACCCCGGAACTGGCCAGCATGACCTGTGGCATGCCGCAGGATGCCATGATGAAGGTCTGGGAAGAGATCGCCACCTGCTCGGTACCGGGCAAGACCATGACGATTCTCTACGCGCTGGGTTGGACGCAGCACTCGATCGGTGCGCAGATCATCCGCAGTGCGGCCATGGTCCAGTTGCTGCTGGGCAACGTCGGTATGCCGGGCGGCGGGGTGAACGCTTTGCGTGGGCACTCCAACATCCAGGGCCTGACTGACCTCGGCCTACTGTCCAACTCGCTGCCGGGCTACCTGACGCTGGCTGGCGATGCGGAGCAGGACTACGCCGCCTATATCGACAAGCGTGCTTCCAAGCCACTGCGCCCGGGGCAGCTTTCGTACTGGCAGAACTACGGCAAGTTCCACGTCAGCCTGATGAAAGCCTGGTATGGCGCCAACGCCACGGCAGAAAACAACTGGGGCTACGACTGGCTGCCCAAGCTTGATGTGCCGGCATACGACGTGCTGCGCATGTTCGAGATGATGAGCCAGGGCAAGGTCAACGGCTACATGTGCCAAGGCTTCAATCCGATCGCTGCGCTGCCGGACAAGAACCGCGTCACGGCGGCGCTTGCCAAGCTCAAGTGGCTGGTGGTGATGGACCCGCTGGCCACCGAAACCTCGGAGTTCTGGCGCAATGCCGGGCCGTTCAACGATGTCGACACGGCCAACATCCAGACCGAAGTAATTCGCCTGCCCACCACCTGCTTTGCCGAGGAAGACGGTTCGCTGGTCAACAGCAGCCGCTGGCTGCAGTGGCATTGGAAGGGTGCCGACGGCCCGGGCGAGACCCGTACCGATGTGCAAATCATGAGTGAGCTGTTCCTGCGCCTGCGCCAACGCTACCAGGCTGAGGGCGGTGCATACCCTGACGCGATGATGAACATCAGCTGGCCCTACAAGATTCCAGACGAGCCATCCCCGGAGGAACTGGCCAAGGAAATGAACGGTTGGGCGGTCACCGACCTGACCGACGCCACAGGCGCCACGCTCAAGGGCGGCCAGCAGCTATCGGGCTTCGGTCAGCTGAAGGACGATGGCAGTACCGCGTCCGGGTGCTGGATCTTCGCCGGCTGCTGGACCGAGCAGGGCAACCAGATGGCCCGCCGCGACAACAGCGACCCGTACGGCATGCATCAGGTGCAGAACTGGGCCTGGGCATGGCCGGCCAACCGCCGCATCCTCTACAACCGTGCCTCCAGCGACCCGCAGGGCAAGCCATGGGACCCGGAGAAGAAGCGCCTGGTGTGGTGGAACGGCAAAGCCTGGACCGGTACCGACGTGCCCGACTTCAAGGTCGACTCGCCACCCGAGGCAGGGATGAACCCGTTCATCATGAACCCCGAAGGGGTGGCACGCTTCTTCGCCATCGACAAGATGGCCGAAGGCCCGTTCCCCGAGCACTACGAGCCGTTCGAAACGCCGATTGGCATCAACCCGCTGCACCCGCAGAACAAGAAGGTGATCAGCAATCCGGCGGGGCGTATCTTCGACTCGGTGTGGGAAACCCTCGGCAAGCACGACGAGTTCCCGTACGCGGCGACCACGTACCGGCTGACCGAGCACTTCCACTTCTGGAGCAAGCATTGTCGGCTCAACGCCATCGCTCAGCCTGAGCAGTTCGTCGAGATTGGCGAGGTGCTGGCCAACGAAAAAGGCATCAAGGCTGGCGACCGGGTGCGGGTGTCGAGCAAGCGTGGGCATATCGATGCCGTGGCAGTGGTGACCAAACGTATACGGCCGCTGCAGGTCAACAACCAAACCGTGCACCAGATCGGCATCCCGCTGCACTGGGGCTTCACCGGTGCCACCCGGCATGGCTACCTGACCAACACCCTGGTGCCATTCCTCGGTGACGGCAATACGCAGACGCCAGAGTCCAAGTCCTTCCTCGTCAAAGTGGAGAAACTCTGATGGCCAGCCAAGACATCATCGCCCGCTCGGCCACCACCACCGTACCGCCCTCGGTACGCCAGCAGGAGGAAGTCGCCAAGCTGATCGACACCACCAAGTGCATTGGCTGCAAGGCCTGCCAGGTGGCGTGTTCGGAGTGGAACGAACTGCGTGACGAGGTCGGCCACAACCACGGCACCTACGACAACCCCCAGGACCTCACCGCCGAGACCTGGACCTTGATGCGTTTTACCGAGCACGAGCGCGACGATGGCAACCTGGAATGGTTGATTCGCAAGGACGGCTGCATGCACTGCGCCGAGCCCGGGTGCCTGAAAGCCTGCCCAAGCCCGGGGGCAATCATCAAGCACGCCAATGGCATCGTCGACTTCAATCAGGACCACTGCATCGGTTGTGGTTACTGCATCACTGGCTGCCCGTTCAATATCCCGCGCATCTCGCAGAAGGACCACAAGGCGTACAAGTGCACCCTGTGTTCCGACCGCGTGACCGTGGGCCTGGAGCCCGCCTGCGTGAAGACCTGCCCGACCGGGGCAATCGTGTTCGGCAGCAAGGACGAGATGAAAGTGCATGCGGCCGAGCGCATCGTCGACCTCAAGTCGCGCGGCTACGACAATGCCGGGCTGTATGACCCGGACGGCGTCGGGGGCACCCATGTGATGTACGTGTTGCACCATGCCGACACGCCGAAGTTGTACGCCGGCCTGCCGGACCAGCCGGTGATCAGCCCGCTGGTGGGGTTGTGGAAAGGCTTTACCAAGCCGCTGGCGCTGTTGGCGATGGGCGCAGCAGTACTGGCGGGGTTCTTCCACTATGTGCGAATCGGGCCACAGCGTGTGGAGGAGGATGAGCACCCGGCCACGCCAGACCCAAGCGTGCATCAGGTAGACCCAGCGGTGCATGTCTATGATCCGACCAAGCCCGGTGGGCAAGGGGAGCAGCGGCCATGAACGACAACAAACCGATCCTGCGCTACAACGCCAATGAGCGCAGTAACCACTGGGTGGTGGCGATCCTGTTCATTCTCGCCGGGCTGTCGGGGCTGGCGCTGTTCCACCCGGCGCTGTTCTGGCTCAGCAACCTGTTCGGCGGCGGGCCGTGGACACGCATCCTGCACCCTTTCATCGGGGTGGCGATGTTCGTGTTCTTCCTCGGCCTGGTGCTGCGCTTCTGGCGGGCCAACTTCATCACCGCCAATGACCGCCTGTGGCTGCGCCGGGTGGACCGGGTGATGCGCAACGAGGAGGAGGGCGTACCGCCAGTCGGCAAATACAATGCTGGCCAGAAGCTGCTGTTCTGGACGCTGCTGGTGTGCATGCTGGTGCTGCTGGTGAGTGGCGTGGTGATCTGGCGCGCGTATTTCAGCCATTGGTTCGGCATCGAAGTCATTCGCCTGTCGGCGTTGTTGCACGCACTGGCGGCGTTCGTGCTGATCCTCAGCATCATCGTGCACATCTACGCCGGTATCTGGATCAAAGGCTCGATCGGCGCCATGCTGCACGGCTGGGTCAGCCGTGCCTGGGCCCGCAAGCACCATGAGTTGTGGTACCGCGAAGTGACCGGCGACAAGACGCCGGGCAATCACGGACGAAAAGAAGGATGAGCGCTTGAGCACGATACTCGAACCCGGGCAGATTGAAGCGTCGGCGGTGATGCCGCCGTTTCTCCACCTGCCTCCTGCCAACCTGTTCGATCTGCGCGCTGCGCGCCTGGAGCAACTGGCACACGGCAATGCCCTTGGCGACTACCTGCAGTTGATCGCGCGGCTTTGCCGGATTCAACAGCAGCTTGTGGATAACCCTCCTGGCGACCTACCCGTAGCCGAGGAACGCCAGCGCCTGTGCATAAGTCATGGTTTGCCGCCGCTGGCGGCTGACAGCCTGGTTCGTGAGGGCCCGTGGCTGGTCTGGTTGCAGGCCCTTCTCGAGCAGTTGCGTGGGGAAACTACTGGCCCGCTGGGCGAGGCTTTGCACGTGCTGCGCAGCAGTGATGAAAATCAGCGCAAGGGGTGGGGCGTTGCCTTGCTCGCAGGCCAATACGATGCGGTGCCGGCGGCGCTGGTGCCGTTCCTTGGCGCCGCGCTGCAGGCTGCATGGTCAAGCTGGCTGCTGGCGCTGCCCACACCCGAGCTCAAGCCAGCAAGTAGCCTGGCCCAGTGCCCGGCTTGTGGTGCGCCGGCGATGGCCGGCGTGGTGCGCAACCGCGGCAAGCACAATGGGCTGCGTTACCTGGCCTGTTCGTTATGTGCCTGTGAGTGGCATGTGGTGCGGGTCAAGTGCGTGTACTGCGATTCAAGCAAGGATTTGCGTTACACCAGCCTTGAAGATGACCGCCATGCGCCGGGCAAGGCGCCGCTGCGGGCCGAGTGCTGCCCGGGTTGCGAGAGCTATCTGAAGCAGAATTACCTGGAGAACGATGCGCTGGCCGAACCGCTGGCCGACGACCTGGCCAGCCTGGCGCTGGACATGCGCCTGGACGAGGAGGGCTTCCACCGCCTGGCACCCAACCTGATGCTTGCGCCTGGGTAGTGGGTGAGTGTCTACACTGAAGTACCGAGTCGCCTTGTTCGCGGGTAAACCCGCTCCCACAAAGACCTGCAGGCCTCAAGACTTGCAGACGATCCTGTGCGAGTGGGCATGGCCGCGAAAGGGCCGGAACAGACAACGGATCAGTCCAAGGTAGTACCGCATGTCCAACAGCCTCGCCAGCGACATCCCACGCTTGCCCTCCATCGACACCCTCCTGCGCCACCCGGCCTGCCTTCCCCTGATAGACCGCCATGGCCGCGAAGCAGTCCTGGCCACCCTGCGCCAGCTACTCGACGACCTGCGTGAACCGGTGCGTAATGGCGAACTCGACTGTGCCGAGCTGGCCCCGGAAGTTCTCCTTGGCCGTTGCGGTGAACGTCTCGTCGTCCAGCAACGCAGCCATGTCCGCCGCGTCTTCAACCTCACCGGCACCGTGCTGCATACCAACCTCGGCCGTGCCTTGCTGCCGGAGGAGGCCATCGAGGCCATGCAGACTGCCGCTCGCTACCCGCTCAACCTGGAGTTCGACCTGGCCAGCGGCAAGCGCGGCGACCGCGACGACCTGATCGAAGGGCTGATCCGTGAGCTGACCGGCGCCGAAGCCGTCACCGTGGTCAACAACAATGCCGCTGCCGTGCTGTTGGCGCTCAACAGTCTTGGCGCGCGCAAGGAGGGCATCATCTCCCGCGGCGAGCTGATCGAGATTGGCGGCGCCTTTCGCATCCCTGACATCATGGCCCGCGCCGGTGTGAAGTTGCACGAAATCGGCACCACCAACCGCACCCATGCCCGTGACTACGAAGCCGCCATCGGCCCGCGCACCGGCCTGCTGATGCGTGTGCATTGCAGCAACTACAGCATTCAGGGTTTCACCACCCAGGTGCCCACCGCCGAGCTGGCGCGCATCGCCCACCAGCACGACCTGCCGCTGCTCGAAGACCTCGGCAGCGGTAGCCTGCTCGACCTCACCCGCTGGGGCCTGCCCGCCGAGCCGACGGTGCGCCAAGCCCTGGCAGATGGCGCCGATATTGTCACCTTCAGCGGCGACAAGCTGCTGGGTGGGCCACAAGCCGGGATCATCGTCGGCCGCAAGGCGCTGATCGCCAGGATCAAGAAGAACCCACTCAAGCGTGCACTGCGCGTCGACAAGATCACCCTTGCGGCACTGGAGGCGGTGTTGGCGCTGTACCGCAACCCGGATCGCTTGGCCGAGCGCCTGCCCAGCTTGCGCCTGCTGACCAGAAGCCAGGTCGAGATCCAGGCCCAGGCCGAGCGCCTGATGCCCGAAATGCAGGCATGTCTTGGCGAGCAATGGGCCGTCAGCGTAGAACCTGCGTTGGGCATGATCGGCAGTGGCAGCCAGCCGGTGGCGCGCCTGCCCAGTGCGGCCTTGTGCCTGCGCCCGCAGGTGTCGAAGAAGTTGCGCGGGCGCAGCCTGCATGTGCTGGAGCGAGCCATGCGTGGCCTGCCGGTACCGGTGCTGGGCCGCATCGACGACGATGCCCTATGGCTGGACCTGCGCCAGCTGGATGACGAAGCCCAGTGGCTGGCGCAGTTGCCCGCCCTGCAGTTGGGGCCGGTGCAGTGATCGTAGGTACCGCTGGCCACATCGACCATGGCAAGACCGCACTGCTGAAGGCGCTGACCGGGCAGGCCGGTGACCAGCGCCAGGAGGAGCGCGACCGCGGCATGACCATCGACCTTGGCTACCGCTATGCCGCGCTGAGTGAAGGCGCACCGCTTACCGGCTTTATCGATGTGCCAGGGCACGAGCGGTTTATCCACAACATGCTGGCCGGAGCCCATGGCATCGACCTGGTATTGCTGGTGGTGGCTGCCGACGACGGGGTCATGCCGCAGACCCGCGAGCACCTTGCGATCATCGAGCTGTTGGGCATTCCTCAAGCGCTGGTGGCAATCAGCAAATGCGACCGGGTCGAGCCGGCGCGTCTGGCGGAGGTGCAGTTGCAAGTCAGTGAACTGCTGGCGCCGGGCCCGTATGCCGGAGCGCGGCAGTTTCCCTTGTCGAGCCTCAGCGGGGAAGGCGTCGACGCGTTGCGCCAAGCCTTGCTGGAGGCTGAGAGCACTGTGCGGCAACGCAGCGTGCGCGGCAGTTTTCGCCTGGCTGTCGACCGCGCCTTCGCCGTTACTGGTGCCGGCGTGGTAGTTACCGGCACTGCGCTGGCCGGGCGGGTGAGTGCCGGCGATACCTTGTTGCTGGGCAAGGCCGGCAAAGCGGTGAGGGTGCGCGGCCTGCACGCGCAGAACCAGGCCGCATTGGTGGCTGAAGCCGGCCAACGGGTGGCGCTGAATATCGCTGCCGAACGCTTGGCTGCAGAGCAGGTGCACCGTGGCGACTGGCTGGTATCCGAATGGCTGCATGCGCCCAGCGTGCGGGTGGATATCGAGCTCAACCTGTTGCCGGACGAGCCCCGAACGTTCGAACACTTCAGTGCCGTGCATGTGCACCTGGGCACCCAGGATGTGACGGCCCGGGTTGCTTTGCTGGAAGGCGAAACCCTGACGGCCGGGCGACGCATGTTTGCCCAGTTACTGCTCAACGCGCCGCTGCAGGCAGTGCATGGTGACCGCCTGGTGCTGCGCGACCAGCGTGCCCAGCGCACCTTGGGCGGCGGCAGGGTACTCGACCCATTCGCACCAAGCCGCCAACGCCGTAGCGAAGAGCGTTTGCGCCAGTTGCAGGCGCTGCGCGATGCCGAAGACCTTGAGCAGGCACTGCCGGCACTGCTCGCCAGCGCTCCGGGTGGCCTCGACCCGCAGCGCCTCGAGCGGCAGTTCAATCGCTTGCGCGAAACCTGGCAATTGCCTGAGGACGTGTTGGTGGTGGCCACGCGACAGGGCCAACTGCTGTTCGCCATCGCCCAGTGGCAAGCGCTGAAGCAGCAGGTGCTGGAGCAGCTGGCGCGTTTTCATGAGCAGGAGCCCGATCAACTAGGACCGGATCGTGACCGCCTGCGTCGCTTTGCTGCCTTGCCTCTGGAGAGGCCAGCATTCGTCAGCCTGCTGGATGAGCTGCTTGATGAAAGCCTCATTGCCAGCAGCGGGCCTTGGCTGCATTTGCCCGATCACAAGGTACAGTTGAGCGAGGCTGACAGCGCCATGTGGGCGCGTTTGCAGCCGAAGTTGCTGGCGGGGCAATACGATCCGCCTTGGGTCAGAACATTGGCCAGTGAGGAAAACTGTGCTGAAGCCGATGTGCGCCTGCTGCTGCGCAAGCTTGCCCGGCTGGGCATGGTGCATCAGGTGGTACGCGACTTGTTCTACCCCGAGGCGACGCTACAGCGCATGGCAGAGCTGCTGCTGGGGCAGGCCAGGGACACGCCGATAGTGCAGGTTGCCGCGTTTCGCGATATGTTGGGCATCGGTCGCAAGCGCAGTGTGCAGATTCTGGAATACTTCGACCGCATCGGCCTGACCCGCAGGGTGGCCGACCAGCGTCACATCCGCGCCGACAGCGCCCTGGCCCAGCAGCAGGCCAGGCACTGAGTTCAAGGAAGGCAATCGCGCCCGGTGGCGCGGCCGGGCTTCAAACCCGGTTGGGGACGGCAGCCGTTCCCGGGCAGGTTCGACTCCCGCTGCCTTCCGCCATTTTTACCCGCAAAGAAAGCCTCAAGGGTGAACCCTAAGCCCGCTCGCCGCACAGATCCAGCGCAAACCACTGTTCTGCGGCATCTACATCCAGCCCAGCTCCCAGCAACGCGAGCATCTTGCCCAGCGCCGCCTCGCGGGTCATGCCACCACCGCTGACCAGCCCAGCGCCACGCAGTCGGTTACCTGCGGCATAGGTATCGAACACCACCGAGCCTTCAGGGCATTGGCTGATCGCCGCCAGGAGCACACCGCGCTGACGCGCCGCACGCAACACCTCCAGCAACGGCAAGTCGTCCGACGGCCCGGTACCGCTGCCATAGCACTCCAGCAGCAAGCCTTGCACACCACTGTCCAGCACACCTTGCAGGTGCCCGGCCTGCAAGCCTGGGAATACCGGCAATACAGCCAGGTTGACCGGCTGACGTGGCTGCTTGTAGCCAAGCTCGGCGGGGATTGCCTCGGCCCGCTCACTGCCGCGATGGCGCGGCAGTGCAACGAACGCATCGAACGCCTCGCTTCGCAGTTTCGAAGCCCGGCAGCCATGCAGCAACTGACCATGGAAGTACAGCTGCACGCCATCTTCCACGCCTTGTTCGAACTGGCGCAGCGCACCACACAGGTTGGGCCAGGCATCGCTGCCAGGGGCGCCGGCCGGCAACATCGAGCCGGTAATCAGCACCGGTGCTGGCAGGCCCAGCAGCAGGAACGACAATGCCGCTGCACTGTAGGCCATGCTGTCGGTGCCATGCAGCACCAGCACGCCATCATGGCCAGCCACATCCACTGCGGTGACGATGGCATCGCGCATCGCCAGCCAGTTGTGCTGTTGCATGTTGGCGCTGTCGAGCAGCGGGTTCAGCTCTTGCAGGGTCCATTGCACCTGGGGCGCATCGGCCATCTGGGCGAAGTGTTCACGCATTCGCGCTTCGAAGCCACCGGCCGGCGCCAGGCCTTCGGGGGTTTCGAGCATGCCGATGGTGCCACCGGTATAGAGAACGAGAAGATTCTTGACTGCACGCATGGAAAGCATCCGTAGCGGTGAGCGGAGAAAAGCCGCCCACGGACGGGGCGGCTTGGGCAGGGGAGGATATCAGCGCTGCGGCTGAGCTTGGCCAACGGCTTTGTCAGCGGCTGTTTCCACCTGCGGGTTGGCAGGCCAGGCGTTGCGATCCAGGTCCAGGTCGGCGAACTTGGTCGAGTCGAACACGGGTTGCTGGACGCCGGCCTTGCGCTGGTCGTCGTAGTCGCGCATTACCCGCAGACCCACCTTGAACAGCAGGGCCAGGGCTATCAGGTTGACGAACGCCAGGCAGGTCATGGTGATGTCGGCGAAGGCGAACACGGTCGACAGGTCCTGCATCGAACCCCATACCACCAGTGCCAGTACCAGGCCACGGAACACCATCAGCACCACGCGGTTGCGGCTGAGGAACTGCAGGCTGTTTTCGCCCAGGTAGTAGTTGTAGAGGATGCAGGTGAACACGAACAGCGACAGCGCCACGCTGACGAACACACGGCCCCAGTCACCGACCACGGCGGCCAGCGAGTTCTGGGTCAGGACAATTCCGTCACCTTCAAAGCCTGGGGTGTAGAAGCCCGACAGCAAGATCAGCAGTGCGGTGCAGGTGCAGATCACGAAGGTGTCGAGGAACACGCTGAACGCCTGGACCACGCCCTGCGCGCCAGGGTGTTTCACGGCCGCCACGGCGGCGACGTTCGGTGCACTGCCCAGGCCTGCTTCGTTGGCGAACACACCACGCTTCACACCCATGACGATGGCGCTGCCGAGCAGGCCGCCGAAGGCTGGGTCGAGGCCGAAGGCGCTCTTGAAGATGGTTTCCAGCATGGCCGGCACGTGTTCGATCTGGGTGCCGATCACATACAGGGTCACGCCAATGTAGGCCAGGGTCTTGACCGGTACCAGCAGGTCCGACACTGCAGCGATGCGCTTGATGCCACCGATGAAGGTGACAGCCAGCAGCACGGCCAGAACGAGACCGGTGTGGCTTGGGGCAAAGTCAAAGGCGTTCTGCAGCGAGTGGGTCACGGTGTACGACTGCAGGCCGATGAAGGCGAAGCCGTAGGTGACCAGCAGCAAGATCGAGAACACGATGGCCATGCTTTTCAGCTTCAGGCCGTGCTGGATGTAGTAGGCCGGGCCGCCACGGTACAGGCCGTCGCCATCAGCGCGTTTGTACACCTGGGCCAGGGTACATTCGAAGAAGCTGCTGGACATGCCGACCAGTGCGGTGACCCACATCCAGAACACCGCACCTGGGCCACCCAGGGTGACTGCGATACCGACACCGGCGATGTTGCCGGCGCCCACGCGGCCGGCCAGGCTCAGCATAAGGGCCTGGAAGGAGCTCAGCTGGCCTGCCTGGCCACGCAGCGATTCCTTGAATACAGCGAACATGTGGCCGAAATGGCGGAACTGGACGAAGCGGGAGCGGATGGTGAAATAGCTACCCAGCCCTACGATCAGCACGATGAGGAGTTTCCCGGAAAGGAAATCGTTGAGTACTTCGAGCATTGGAAAATGACCTCGATTCTTATTCTTCGTGTGGAAAGACCAGCGGACGGCAGGCGCACCGCTATTCGTTGGGCGCATGGTTGGCCATGACAAGAGAGGTTACAATTTCGCGGATTGCTCTGACTTGATGCGACCTGATGCTACAATGGCGTCATTCGCGTCACCTGGATTCCTGACATGAGCGATCATTTCGCTACCAATCTGAAACTGGCCTGCAGCCACTACCGCTCTATTTCCGAAGTTTGCCGCCAGCTTTCGATCAACCGGGCACAGTTCAACAAGTACCTGAGCGGGCAGAGCCGTCCGACGGCTTTCAACCTCAAACGCATCGGCGATTTCTTCGGCGTCGAAGATTACGAGCTGAACCTGCCAGCCGATCAGTTCGCCCGCCTGATCGGTGCCCGCGTGTCGACGCTGACCGAGCAGCCCAGCGATCCAATCAGCGAGCTGTTCCGCCCGCTGCATGAGCACGCCGGTAACTTGTCGCGCTATTGCGGTTACTACTTCGAGTATTCCAACTGCATGTCGGTACCGGGCACGATCCTGGTGTCGCTGGTGCACCTGTGGGAAGAGCGCGGCCGCTTCCTGTTCGAGCGCCAGGAGCGTCAAGAGCGTTCCAGCGCTACCGACCAGCATGCCGAAGTCCGTTGCCGCTACCTGGGCGCGGCATTCCAGCTGCAGGACCGAGTGTTCCTCATCGACTATGAGTCGCTGACCTTCAACGAGATGAGTCAGACCATTCTCATTCCCAGCTTCAAAAGCCGCATCACCCGCCTGAACGGGCTGAAGGCCGGTGTCTCCAGCGGCGACCGGCGCAACCCGGCCTGTACCCGGGTGGTGTGGGAGTACCTGGGCGAGGAGATCAATCGCATCAATGCCTACCGGCAGGTGAAACTGTACCGGCCGGATGATCCTCGTATAGATGACGATGTGCGCGAGCGGTTGAGCGTGGGGCCGTTGCGCAATGGTCTGTTCGAGATCGAGTAATGCTAAACGCCTTAAGCACTGTCGAGGATGAACGATACTACTGCGTCCGCAACCTGGTCCGCTATTGTTGGAGTACTGCGCAAATGAGCTGCGATGCCATGGTCGCAGTCGGTAAGAAACAGGCATTGCAAACGCGCCGCTGAAACTGCTCGCATCAAGGCGAGGGTAACTTCTTCAGGAATCGGGCTGTAGCGTTCAGTGCCAGCAAGCCACAAATTGCCAGCGCTGGTGCCGGGGCCTTTGCCGAATCTCTGGGAGTTGAGCCCGTCGTACTCGCCGATCACCATCAATACTCTTCCACGAAACTGGTTGAGGAAGGTGTAGCTATCGCTCTCCAGAAAACCGAAAGGCTTGTTGATGGCGGCAGTGAATGCCGGGCCGAACGGCGCCTGGTGGGCATCGTCTGGATAAACTGCAGGGCAGATCAATACGATGCTGTCCACTTGTGGCAACTGTGCTGCAAGCTTAAGCGTAATTGCCGCGCCAAGGCTGTGGCCGATGAGCGTTCGGCATCGAGGCGCGATATGCGCGTGGAAACGCTTTGCTTCATCAAGGTTCGTAGCCAGTGACGGCGCCATTGCGCCTGGCTCGCTGGCGAGGCTATGACCTGACAGATTGCCAGTGAGTGAACCAATGCCTGCGGTTTGCAGGCGATAAAGCAGTGGGTTGAGCCGGGTAAAGTCCGAACGCGCGCCCCCCAAAACGAATGCGGGGGCTGCGCGCTCGATATCAGGTAACAGCAATCGCGCCTGTTGCTGGTAGTTTTCAAAGACTTCATTGATGAACAGCTCTTTGCCCGGGGCGGGCTCGTCAAACTGCCACTTCACGCGCTGCGGGGAAGCCTTTTGAATGTGCATGGTGCTCTCTAGAAGAACTGGTTGAGCCATTCGCCGAGCGGGTTGCCGGTATCGAGCAGCAGTTTGAGTGCCATGATGCAGCAGCCGCTGACCAGCAGCGGTTTTATGAGGCGTGAGCCGAAGCGTACTGCGCAGCGTGCCCCCAATTGCGCGCCCAGAAAGGCGGCGAGCGCCATTGCCAGCGCCAGCGGCCAGATGATCGCCCTTCTTAGAGAAAAGACTGACAATGCGCCTAGGTTACAGGCTGCGTTCAAAAGCTTGCTGGTGCATACGGCTTGAATGAGGTGCTGGCCCAAGAGGACCACGCAGGCCAGCATGAAGAACGAGCCGACTCCAGGGCCGAAGATGCCGTCATAAAAGCCAATGATTGGTGCAGCCGTCACGCAGAATAGGCTAGTCGATACCTTCGCCTTGCGCGCTTGAATCCAGGTAGGCAGCTTCCGTATGAGGCATTGAACAGTCCTTGTCGTTTTTGTGTGAAACTCCCTGGCTGGCAAGTGGGGAGTCGACTATTCAATGGCGTTATGCCGTGATGTGGTAGTCAGCCCATGCCTCGTATGTCGTAGGAAATTTCTGTCTGCGGCGGTATTGAGCGGTGAAACTGTGGAATCGCGCCCTGTGGCATCGAACGGGTCCGGTGTTGGACTTCCCGGGCAGGAAACCGCAAAATGGCCCCTTTCCTTCAACAACCTCTCCGGATCTGCTGACTCTATGCGTATGCGCCTAATGCTGTTGGGTGGTGGCAATGCCCTCGGGCAAGCGCTGATTCGTCTTGGGGCCGAGGAGGACATCGCATTTCTGGCGCCGCGCCCGCCCGAGAATGGCTGGACGCCGTCCAGCCTTACGCAGTTGCTCGACGACCACCGCCCCGACGCCCTGGTCAATCTGGCCTATTATTTCGACTGGTTCCAGGCCGAGTCGGTCAGCGAGCCGCGCCTGGCGCTACAGGAGCGGGCGGTGGAACGGCTGGCAGAGCTGTGCCAGCACCATCAGATCACCCTGGTGCAGCCTTCCAGCTACCGGGTGTTTGATGGGGCGCGAGCCACGGCCTACAGCGAGAAAGACGAGCCCGTGCCGTTGGGCTTGCGTGGTCAGGCGCTGTGGCGCATCGAGCAGAGCGTGCGCGCGGCCTGCCCGCAGCATGTGCTGCTGCGCTTTGGCTGGTTGCTCGACGAAAGCATCGATGGCTCGCTGGGCCGTTTCCTGACACGTGCCGAGCAACCGCAGGAATTGCTGTTGGCCGATGACCGGCGTGGCAACCCTACCCCGGTCGACGATGCCGCTCGGGTGATCCTGTCGGTGCTCAAGCAACTCGACTGCAGTGCGCCGCTGTGGGGCACCTACCATTACGCCGGCAACGAGGCGACTACGCCGCTGGCGCTGGGCCAGGCGATTCTCGCCGAGGCCGGTCAGTACCGCCAACTGGCGGTGCAGGCACCCACCCCGCAGGCCCATGCCGCGCGCCCGGACGCCAGCGAAGAGCCACAGCACGCGGTATTGGCCTGCAAGAAAATCCTTCATACCTTCGGCATCAAGCCGCGTGCCTGGCGCGCGGGCTTGCCGCCTCTACTGGACCGGTTCTACCGCCATGGCTGACGCCCCCATCCTGATCACCGGCGGTGCCGGCTTCATTGGCTCCCACCTGTGCGATGCGTTGTTGGACAAAGGCTACGCCGTACGCATTCTCGACGACTTCTCCACCGGCCGGCGAAGCAATCTGCAGGTCGACCACCCACGGCTGGAACTGATCGAAGGTGATGTTGCCGATGCAGGGCTGGTCACTCAGGCGGCGGCTGGCTGCCGTGCTGTGGTGCATCTGGCAGCGGTAGCGTCGGTTCAGGCCTCGGTCGAAGACCCGGTGCGTACCCACCAGAGTAACTTCATCGGTACCCTCAACGTTTGCGAAGCCATGCGCGTGCATGGCCTGCGTCGGGTGCTGTTTGCCTCCAGCGCAGCGGTGTACGGCAACAATGGTGAAGGGGAGTCGATTGCCGAAGACACGCCCAAGGCGCCGTTGACCCCTTATGCCGTGGACAAGCTGGCCAGTGAGCAGTACCTGGACTTCTACCGTCGCCAGCATGGCCTGGAGCCGGTGGTGTTTCGCTTCTTCAATATCTTCGGGCCACGGCAGGACCCTTCCTCACCGTATTCCGGGGTGATCAGCATCTTCTGCGAGCGCGCTGTGCAGGGCTTGCCGATTACAGTGTTCGGTGACGGCGAGCAGACCCGTGACTTCCTTTACGTGGGCGACCTGGTGCAGGTGATGGTGCAGGCACTGGAGCAGCCGCAGGTTGAGGAGGGGGCGGTGAACATCGGGCTGAACCAGGCGACCTCACTGAACCAGTTGCTGGCTGCGCTGGAGAAGGTTGTGGGGAGCTTGCCAGCGATCAGCTATGCGGCGGCGCGATCGGGTGATATCCGCCATTCGCGAGCGGAGAACCAGCGCCTGCTGGCGCGGTTCGATTTTCCGCAGGCGACGCCGATGGTCGAGGGTTTGGCGCGGCTGCTGGGCAAAAGCTGATTCCCATTGGGGCGCTCTGCGCCCTGGCCATGGCGATCAGCGCGGCGGCTTTTGGCTGCTGGCTATGGCCGCAGAAAACAAGGGCGGCCGAAGCCGCCCTGCAGTGTGCCGCTCAGAACTTGTAGCCGAGGCCGACCATGTACACCCATGGGTCGACGTCGACGTCGACCTTGGTCTTGCTATAGCCCAGCGCAGTCGGGCCGTTGACGCTGGCCTTGGTGTCGATGTCGACGTACCAGACCGAAGCGTTGACCAGCAGGTTTTCGGTGAGCATGTAGTCCATACCCAGCTGGCCGGCGATGCCGACAGAGTCCTGCAGCTTCAGGTTGCTGAAGCCTTGCTGCTTGCGGGCGCTGCTCAAGTCTTCATCGAAGAACAAGGTGTAGTTGATGCCGACACCGGCATATGGCTGGAACCTGGAGTTCGGCTCCATCGGGTAGTACTGCAGCGACAGTGTCGGCGGCAGTTGCTTGATGTCGGCCAGCTTGCCGTCCAGGCCGCCGCCCAGGCCCTTGACGCCGACGGTGTGCTTGAACGGGGTGGCTGCCAGCAGTTCCAGGCCGATGTGGTCGGTGAGCATGTAGGCGAAGGTCAAGCCCAGCTGGGTGTCGCTATCCAGAGTCGCCTTGGTGCCCGAAACCTTGTTGCCGTCGAATTTCAGGTCGCCACTGCTTTCGTTCGGTGCGGTGGTGATGGCACCAGCGCGCAGGATCATGTCTCCGGCCTGGTAGGCATGGGCGGCAGGGGCGGCGAGCGCAAGGGCCACAAGTGAGGCGCCGAGCAAGGACTTGTTCATGGAAGCTCCCAAAGGACGTGAGTAATCGAGTAGTCCAATGGTACGGAGCCGTCTAAACGGATTGTTTGACCCAGCTCAAAGAAGCGTCGTTACAAATTCGAAGCGGTTCTCATTTCAGCTCATAAACGTATATTTTCTCCGCTTCCATCTGGTAGCCGGCATCGGCTAGCTCGCTGCTGGAGGCTCTAACCTGCATCTTTCCTTCAATCCAGTAAGGCTGGTAAAGGTCTTCGACGCGCACACCCATTTCGCTGAAAATGTGCACGATCTGGTTCGACGGCGGCGGTGGTACGTGGATGCACGCGCCGTAGTAGGGGACAAGCAAGAACTCCGTGGTGCGGCCTTCTTCGCTGACTTCCAGCGGCACGATGTAGCCGGGCAGCTTGATTTGCTGGCCGTCGAGGCTTTGCACCACAGGCGCATCAGGCGCCTGTTGGCGTGCGGCAGGCGCGGACTCGGCAGACAAGGCGTTGCTGAGCTGCGACATGTCGTGCAGCGGGGTGAGTTGCGGCGGGATGACCGGTGCACCTTCAGGGATCAGCGCGGGCCAGTCCAGCTCCTTGGGCTCGGCGGCCCATAGAGGCATGGCTGCCAGCAACAGCAGGGCCAGCAGCATATGCATTGCCGGCCTCTTCGCGGGCGTGCCCGCGAAGCAGGTGGTGAGGTGTCTGATCATTCCGCGTACTCAGAGGTGGATGGACAGGCCATCGGCCAGCGACTGCCGATAAGCCCGCCACGCCGGCACGCTGCCCATCAGCAACGCCGCCCCCAGGATGATAGCCAGCAAGGTCCACTCATGCGCGCTCGGCAGTGCCAGGGGCAGATACAAACCGTAGTTGGCCTGCACATACCCCTGCGCCAGGGCGATCCCTGCATAGAGCAAACCCAGCCCGGCGAAAATGCCGACAGCCGCCAGCGACAGCGCCTCCAGTACCAGCAGCCCGGCGATATGCCACGGCCGGGCCCCGACCGAACGTAGTATCGCCATCTCCCGGCGGCGCTCGTTGAGGCTGGTGAGAATCGCCGTAAGCATCCCGATCAAGCCCGTCAGCACCACGAACAGCGACACCACGAACAGCGCCTGCTCCGCGGTGCCCATCAAGCTCCACAACTCCTGCAAGGCCACGCCAGGCAGGATCGCCAGCAATGGCTCACTGCGATACTCGTTGATCTCCCGCTGCAGGCTGAAGGTGGCGATCTTGTTGTTCAGGCCCAGCATGAACGCGGTAATGGCGGCAGGTTGCAGGTCCATCGTACGCGCCTGATCGGCGCTGATCCGCCCGGCACCGCGGGCCGGTACACCGTTGTGCCAGTCAATATGGATCGCCTCCATGCCGGCCAGGCTGATATGCAGGGTGCGGTCGACGGGGGTGCCGGTGCGCTTGAGTACGCCGACGACGGTAAACGGCTTGTCGTCGTGCTTGACCAGACTGATTGCGGCCACACCGTGGGCCAGCACCAGCTTGTCACCCAGCTTGTAGTGCAATGCCTCGGCCACTTCGGCGCCGAGCACTACCTCGAACGGGTCGTTGGCAAACTCACGCCCTTGGCTCAGTTCCAGATGCTGGCGGCGGCCGTACTGGTAGCGGCTGAAGTAATCTGTGGTGGTGCCCATCACTCTGTAGCCGCGGTGCGAGTCGCCCAGCGAGATCGGAATTGCCCACTTCACCCGTGGGTCGTGTGCATAGTGCTGGAAGCTGTCCCAGCGGATGTTGTTGGTGGCGTTGCCGATGCGGAACACCGAATACAGCAACAGGTTCACCGAGCCAGAGCGCGCACCGACGATCAGGTCGGTACCACTGATGGTGCTGGCGAAGCTGGCACGAGCCTCGGTACGAACCCGCTCCACAGCCAGCAGCAGGCACACCGACAGGGCGATGGCGAAGGCCGTGAGGCAGGCGGTAAAGCGGCGATTGGCCAGGCTGGCCAAGGCAAGGCGGAGTAGGTACATCAGGCCTCCCGGGGCTTGGCGGCACGGTTGAGTTCAGCCAGGGACAGGTGGCGGTCGAACAGCGGCGCCAGGCTCTGGTCGTGGCTGACGAACAGCAGGCTGGAACCGGCGGCGCGGCATTCGGCGAACAGCAGGTGGATGAACGCTTCGCGGGTATCGGCATCCAGCGCCGAGGTCGGCTCGTCGGCAATCACAAGTTCGGGCTGGCCGATCAGTGCGCGGGCAGCGGCAACCCGCTGCTGCTGGCCGATCGAAAGGCTGTCGGCGCGGCGCGCGAGCAGCGCCGGATCGCCCAGCCCCAGGTGCGCCAACAACGTGCTGGCGGCCTGGTCGACACTGCCATGGCGCTGCTCGGCGCGGGCCTTGCGGCTGTTCGAGAAACGGCAGGGTAGCTCGACGTTCTCACGCACTGACAGGAACGGCAGCAGGTTGAACTGCTGGAAGATGTACCCGGTGTGGTCGACCCGGAAGCGGTCACGGGCGCCTTGGCCAAGGCTGCCAAGATCCTGGCCGAGCAAATGGATGCTGCCCTGATCGGGTACGGTTACCCCGCCCAGCAAACCTAGCAGCGTGGTCTTGCCACTGCCGCTGGGGCCTTTCAGGAACAACGCTTCGCCGGCATCCAGGCGGAACGCCGGAATATCCAGCAGCGGCGCCTGGCGGGGCCAGGCGAACACCAGGTCCTGCAGTTCAATCAACGCCTGGCTCATTTCAGAAGGCGACCACAGCCTTGGCTGGCGAGGTCTCGACGCCTTTCTGGCCATTCGGGCCGATCAGTTGCACATTGATTTTCTGCGTGGCCGGGAAGGTCTTGTACAGCGGGGTGAGGTCGATCTGGGCCAGTTTTTCCGGGGTGGCGCAGGTCAGCTGGTAGTGGGCATTGATGTCGCTGTGCACGTGGCCTTTCTCATGTTCGTCACCGTCGTCGTCCGCTTTGGCGGCGTCACCGAACAGCGGGCTTTCCAGTTCCTGCTGGTCTTCCTTGCAGCCTGCGGCCGCCGCGAGGCCGAACAGCTTCAAGGGTTGTTCCAGTTGCTGGCGCACGGCGGCGACCTTGGCCTTGTCGGCATCGCTGCTGGCGGCATGCTCGAAGCCGACCAGGTTCATGGCCGGGCTGTCCAGTTCCAGCTCCAGGGTATTGCCATCGAGCACGGCGTTGAGCTTGGCCACGCCATGCTCATGGGCGCCGAGGGTCCCATGGGCGTGATCGTGATCATGGTCATCGTGGGCATGGGCCACGGCCAGTGGCAGCAAGGCGAGGGACAGGGCGAGTAGCAGGCGACGCATGGACAACTCCGAGGCGGGCTGTAAGATTTAGTTATGTTATAACAAGTTTTCTGCCGGCCGCCAGCCTGGGTGGTGCAGGTTTCATGTTCCTGTAGCATGGGGGCATTGACCTTGTTCAAAGGATGCATCGTGAGAATTCGTGGACAGATTGGTGACTGGCCGGTGGACCTGACCATTGAGCTGGCGCCTGAAGAGTGGGCGCAGCTGGGGCGAGAAGTGCCGAAACAGGAAGTGACTGCAGAAGCAACCCCGATGATCACCGGTGCGCCTGGTCAGGAAGATGGGCAGTGGGCACGCGCGCGTGAGCTACTGCGGCAGGCTGGGCACCTCAGAGGCCCCCAGTTGCTGGAGCAACTGGAGGCGCTGGTAGGTAGTGTCGGCGCGGGTAAACGACTGTTGGTCAGGCTGCGACATAGTCCGGATGTGAGGGTGGAGAGCGCCGGTGATGCGCCGGTTTACCATTGGGTTGGCCCAGGCAAGGCCAACTGACCTGTCATTTTTGCCAGTTGCGCAGTATTGACGTGCTGGTACAAGTTACCAGCACGTCAATATCACCGGTGGCCAAAGTGGATATCAACGAAGTCGTAAGTGGAGAAACGCTCTCCGGTGTAGACAACCTCTACGGCTGGCCTTTCATACTGTTTTTCAATAGGGTTGAGTTCAATCGATATTGGAATGCTCATGTGCTTGCGCCGCAAGGCCTAGGGTTCACCGCAGCGAATATCGAGTTTGAAATCAAAACGTCAACGCAAACGACAGGGTTCTATCGCTGCGCCTTGGGGCCGTCAAGATTGCAGATGCTTGGCGGTGAAGGCCGGCCAGCCCGGCTGGTGGTTAGGCGGAAAATCCTTTCGTGCGTGAATCTTCACCTGTACCGATCACTAGGTGCGCCTAAAAGAATGGTTACCGAAGTGCGGCACATCCTGGAGGAGCAGGGCATTGAGCTTTGCCTGGAAATAGACATCGATTCCAACGTCGGTGTATATGAAAGTGAGGGTGGGGTAACACTAGGATGGGCTAACAACCCCGTATTCTATCTTTCCAGTACGTATGACGGCTCGCTCCGTGATGAGCTGGGGGGCGTTGCCCTATGCCCTGTATTTCAGGGGGCGTGCTGATTCCGATAAATTCATCCAGTTGGATCGAATCCATCCACTGAGCGATAATGTACTCAAGCCCCTGCATTTCCAGCTTCGCTCAGTAGACCCAGAGTCGACGTGGATTGCTCTGCATCCTTTGATTGAGCGGAACGGTAGCGGTGTGTTTCCGAATACCTATCCGCCTATTCCTGAATCAAGGGCAGGGGTGTCCATCCTCCTTGATTCGAGACGTTACTCATCACTGAACGAGCAAGATGTCCATGACTGCCCCAGCCTTTTGCTCCCAGCGGGGCTAATGCGTGGTGGGGCCTGGCAGTGGGATGGCGCCATCGTGAAGAGCGCCTATCAGCCTCAAACGAATGTGCGCACACTCGCACAGCCCGAAGTTGAAGGTGAGCATTTTGGCCTTACCCCCTTGGTGCGGGTAATAAATGGCAGTGACACAGTAACGCTAAAACTTTTGCCCAGTGGTGCCATCGATCAGCCGCCCCTCTGGTGGAGTCAATACGACGGGCGGGTAGATCCAGAGGGTTGGGCGTGTACGTTCATACCCCGCAACTGGCTACTAAGCAGCAATCATGGCGACGCTGAATCTGCGGAGCAGGAAACCCGTGGTATCGAGCGGGTCTGCGAATATTGCGTGGTTCAGGCGAGCGTGCCATCCAGTAACTTTACGTCCACGATTGTCGTCCTGCGAGGCGCGCCGAGCGGTTATTTTCGTGCGGCGCTGTGGGGGGGGGTTATAAGTTTGAAGTTGTGCTATCAAGTAGGTAACGAAGAAGTTGCAGTCCCTTTGAGCAATATTTCATGGAATGGACATAACTGCTTTATCACTGGCGGCGGCACGATAGAGCCCTTTGGAGATGCCCTATTGTATGGTACGGGCGCACGATACACGGAATGAGCATATCTGGGCAGTGCTGGTCTTACCCGTCCCGCTTGTTGATGCGGAAACTGTTTTACGCTTTGGTATTGCCTGAGGTATGTAGAACCCGTTGAAGCGGCTGCCTGATGCCAGGCAGTCGCCCCCGGTGCCGGTTGTCAATACATTGCAGCGAACAGCTTGCGGCGGTAGGCATTGACCAGCGGGTGATCGTTACCCAGCAATTCGAATACCTGCAACAACGCCTTCTGCGGCAACCCATTCTCGTAGTTTCGATTACGCTGGAACAGCTTCAGCAGGCTGTCCAGAGCTGGCTCGTACTGCTGGCGTGCCAGTTGCTGAATGCTCAGCTGATAGGTCGCCTCATCATCCTGCGGGTTTTGCGCCAGGCGGCTTTTCAGGTCGGCCACTTCCGGTAGGCTGGCAGCCTGGCGCAGGAAGGTCAGCTGGGCCTTGGCGCCGGCCAGCGCGGCCTTGTGCTCATCCGTCTTGACGGCATCCAGCACCACTTGGGCTTCGCCCAGCTCCCCACGCTCGGCCAGGCAGCGGGCGTACAGAATCAGCGCCTCGGCATTGTTGTTGTCTTCACCCAGCAGTGCCTGCAGCAGGGCTTCGGCCTCGGCAAAGCGGCTTTCGGCAAACAGCGACTTGGCTTGCTCCAGTGGCGAAGCAGTGGGGGCGGCGGGCAGTTGCACGTGCGGCTCGAGCATGGCGCGGATCGCTGATTCCGGCTGTGCTCCGGCAAAACCGTCGACCGGCTGGCCATCCTTGAACAGCACCACGGTCGGCAGGCTGCGTATGCCGAACTGGGCTACCACTTGCTGCTCGATGTCGCAGTTGATCTTGGCCAGCAGCAGCTCGCCCTGGTAACCCTCGGCGATCTTCGCCAGCAACGGCATCAGTGCCTTGCACGGCGCGCACCACTCGGCCCAGAAGTCCACCAGCACCGGCTTGTGGAAGGAGTTTTCGATCACCAGCTGTTGGAAGGTGGCATCGGTGGCATCGAAGATGTACGGCGTTTCCTGACTCATCGCGACTCTCGCAAATCCGTGAATAGCACCACTATAAAGGCTCGCGACTGGCGTGGTACAGGCTGACCCGGCGGAATTCGTGCGGCTCGGCCAGGTCTGGCAGGGTCAGCGCCTCGAGCACGCCCAGTTGCTGGTACAGCGGGTGACGGAAATCGCGTACCCGTGAATCGGCGACCAGCGCCTGGCGCCCACGGCCAAGAAAGGCATCCAGCAGCGGCAGGTTGGCGCGGTCGTACAGCACATCGGCAACCAGGATCAGATCGAAACGGTCATCTTCGGCGAAGAAATCCTCGCTGTAGCTCAGTTCCACACCGTTCAGTTGAGCGTTCGCACGGCAGGCATCGAGTGCCAGTGGGTCAAGGTCGCAGGCCACTACCTCCAACGCACCCGCGCGCGCTGCAGCAATGCCGGCGATACCCGAGCCGGCGCCGAAGTCCAGCACCCGCTTGCCGGCTACCCATTCCGGGCGCTCAGCCAAGTAGCGGGCCATGGCCAGGCCACTGGCCCAGCAGAAGCTCCAGTAAGGCGGGTCCTCAAGAATGCGCCGGGTTTCTTCGCTGCTGAAGGCGCGGTCCATGTTCTGGTCGTCGATCAGCCACAACTTCAGGTCGCAGTCGGGCAGTTCGCTGACGACCAGGCGCGCTTCGCCGATCAGGCCGCTGAGCGCCTGTTGCAGGGCCAGCGGTACCATTTAAGGCGCCTTCTCGAAACGCAGTGGGCCGGTTGCCTGGCTCTGCGCCTGGATAATGCGCACCGGTTGCAGGTGCATGATCAGCTGGCCGGACCTGCTGGCGCGGCCACGCAGTTCGACCCGGGCACCAGCCGGGAAGGCTTCGGGGTTGAAGCGCAGCTGGTAAGGCAGGGCCTGGCCAGTACCGATGAGGTTGCTGCTGGCCAGAAGGCGTTGCGGGCGATCGCGTTCGTCGATGACCAACAAGGCCAGCTCCACGTCGGCCCCGGCGGGGATTTCCAGCAAGGTGCCGCTGAGCTCGCGCTGATAAGCCGGCAGTGGGCCCAGTACGTCGGCCTGCTTGGGCGAGCGGGCAGGCGTGGGTGTCGGCAGGTTTTCGGTCTTCGGCCTGTCGCTGCCACAGGCGGTGAGCAGGGCGGCGCAGCACAGCACGACGAGCGCTCGGTAGTGCATTGGGTAGTCCTTCACGGGCAGATTTCCCATGGATGTTAACCCCTTTGGCTTGTCTTGCCAGTGCAATGCGCTACCATGGCCCTCCCTTTTTTTGTTGCCTGCCACCATGCACTGTCCCTTTTGCGGTGCCAACGACACCAAGGTCATCGACTCTCGCCTCGTCGCCGAGGGCGAGCAGGTGCGCCGCCGCCGCGAATGCGTGGCGTGTGGCGAGCGCTTCACCACCTTCGAAACCGCCGAACTGGTGCTGCCACGGCTGATCAAGCAGGACGGCACGCGCCAGCCCTTCGACGAAGAAAAGCTGCGTGCCGGCATGCAGCGGGCGCTGGAAAAGCGCCCGGTCAGCGTCGAGCGCCTGGAAGCGGCGCTGGCGCACATCAAGAGCCGGCTGCGCGCTACGGGTGAGCGCGAAGTGAAATCGCTGGTGGTGGGTGAGATGGTCATGGCCGAGCTGCGCAAACTCGACGAAGTGGCCTATATCCGCTTTGCCTCGGTGTACCGGCGCTTCCAGGACCTCGACGAGTTCCGCGAAGAAATCGACCGCCTGGCCCGTGAGCCAGCTAAAGAGTGAACATGCCCAGCCAAGCCGCCGTCCTTGACGCCCACTACATGGCCCGTGCGCTGGAGCTGGCGCGCAAAGGCCTGTACACCACCCACCCGAACCCGCGCGTAGGCTGTGTGATCGTGCGTGATGGCGAGGTGGTTGGCGAAGGCTGGCACGTACGCGCCGGCGAGCCGCATGCCGAAGTGCATGCCCTGCGCCAGGCCGGCGAGCGTGCCCGCGGCGCCTGTGCCTACGTCACCCTGGAGCCGTGCAGCCATCATGGCCGCACGCCGCCGTGTGCCGAAGCGCTGGTCAAGGCCGGCGTGGCGCGTGTAGTCGCTGCCATGCAGGACCCTAATCCGCAAGTGGCGGGGCGGGGCCTGCGGCGCATTGCCGAAGCCGGAATCGAGGTCGCCAGCGGGGTGCTCGAAGCCGAGGCCCGCGCCCTCAACCCGGGCTTCCTCAAGCGCATGGAGCACGGCCTGCCGTTCGTCCGCGCCAAGCTGGCCATGAGCCTGGACGGCCGCACCGCCATGGCCAGTGGTGAAAGCCAGTGGATCACCGGCCCGGCCGCCCGCTCGGCGGTACAGCGCCTGCGCGCCCGTTCCAGCGTGGTGTTGACCAGCGCCACCAGCGTGCTGGCCGACAACGCGCGCATGACCGTGCGTGGCGCCGAGCTGGGCCTGGATGCCGAAACCACCGCCTTGGCCCTCAGCCGCACCCCGCTGCGGGTGCTGGTCGACAGCCGCCTGCGCCTGCCACTGGCTGCGCCATTTTTCCAGGCCGGTCCGGCACTGGTGGTGACCGCTGTCGCAGATGACCCGCGCTATGCCGCTGCCGGCCACGAACTGCTCAGCTTGCCGGGCGACAATGGCCAGGTCGACCTTGCGGCGCTGCTGCAGGCCCTGGCCGCCCGCGGCGTAAACGAAATCCTGCTGGAGGCTGGTGCCGGTCTGGTCGGTGCCTTTGCCCGCCTGGGCCTGGTCGATGAGTTCCAGCTGTTCGTCGCCGGCACCTTCCTTGGCTCCCATGCCCGCCCATTGCTGGACTGGCCACTGGAAAAAATGAGCGAGGCCCCGCGGCTGAAAATTACCGAAATGCGCGCAGTGGGCGATGACTGGCGGGTCACGGCCATCCCCCTGCCGGCACCCGGCGTATAATGCCGGGCTTGCCCCGCGCAATCCGTTTTTGAGGAAGACCCCATGTTCACCGGCATCATCGAATCCATCGGCACCATCCGTAGCCTGACCCCCAAGGGTGGCGACGTGCGCGTCTACGTCGAAACCGGCAAGCTCGACCTGGGGGACGTCAAGCTCGGCGACAGCATCGCTGTCAACGGCGTGTGCCTGACTGCCGTGGAGCTGCCTGGCGACGGTTTCTGGGCCGACGTCAGCGTCGAAACCCTCAAGCGCACTGCCTTCATCGACCTCAAGGGCGGCAGCAAGGTCAACCTGGAAAAGGCCCTGACCCCCACCACCCGCCTGGGCGGGCACCTGGTCAGCGGCCACGTCGATGGCGTCGGCGAAATCATCTCGCGCAGCGATAACGCCCGCGCCATCCAGTTCCGTGTGCGTGCACCGAAGGAACTGGCCAAGTACATCGCCCACAAGGGTTCGATCACCGTCGACGGCACCAGCCTGACGGTCAATGAGGTCAATGGCGCCGAATTCGAGCTGACCATTGTCCCGCACACCCTGTCCGAAACCATCATGGCCGACTACCGCGCAGGGCGTCGGGTAAACCTTGAGGTCGACCTGCTGGCCCGTTATCTGGAGCGCTTGCTGCTGGGTGACAAGGCCGCCGAGCCGAGCAAGGGCAGTGGCATTACCGAAAGCTTCCTGGCCGCCAACGGCTTCTTGAAATCCTGATTGAGAAGGGGGTGCCGCGTGGCGCTCAACAGCATCGAAGAACTGGTCGAAGACATCCGCCAGGGTAAAATGGTCATTCTCATGGATGACGAAGACCGCGAGAACGAAGGCGACATCATCATGGCAGCCGAATGCTGCCTGCCCGAGCACATCAACTTCATGGCCAAGCACGCCCGTGGCCTCATCTGCATGCCGATGACCCGCGAGCGTTGTGAAACCCTGAAGCTGCCGCTGATGGCTCCGCGCAACGGCTCGGGCTTCGGCACCAAGTTCACCGTGTCGATCGAAGCCGCCGAAGGCGTTACCACCGGCATCTCCGCCGCCGACCGCGCCCGCACCGTGCAGGCCGCCGCCGCCAAGGATGCCAAGGCCGAAGACATCGTCAGCCCGGGCCACATCTTCCCGCTGATGGCTCAACCCGGCGGTACCCTGGCCCGCGCCGGCCACACCGAAGCTGCCTGCGATCTGGCGCGCATGGCCGGTTTCGAGCCAAGCGGCGTGATCTGCGAAGTGATGAACGACGACGGCACCATGTCGCGTCGCGCCGAGCTGGAAGTGTTCGCCGCCGAACACGGCCTGAAGATCGGTACCATTGCCGACCTTATCCACTACCGCATGATCCACGAGCGCACCGTGCAGCGTGTGTCCGAGCAGCCGGTAGAAAGTGAACTGGGTGAATTCAATCTGGTGACCTACCGCGACGCGGTCGAAGGCGACGTGCACATGGCCCTGACCCTGGGCAAGATCTGCGCCGAAGAGCCAACCTTGGTGCGCGTGCACAACATGGACCCGCTGCGCGACCTGCTGCTGGTCAAGCAACCGGGCCGCTGGAGCCTGCGCGCGGCGATGGCCGCAGTGGCCGAGGCCGGCAGTGGCGTGGTGTTGCTGCTGGGTCACCCGCTGGACGGCGACGTGCTGCTGGCCCACATCCGCGAAAGCGCGGGCGATGCGCCGGCCAAGGCACCGACTACCTACAGCACCGTTGGTGCCGGTTCGCAGATCCTGCGTGACCTCGGCGTGCGCAAGATGCGCCTGATGAGTTCGCCGATGAAGTTCAACGCGATATCCGGATTCGATCTGGAAGTTGTAGAATACGTGCCCTCCGAGTGACTTGAGGCGGCATTGACGCCCTCTGCTCGAGTCCAGACCCCTGTCGAGGCCGCTTGTATGCGGCCTCGCTCTTGAAGATGAGAATATCGGAATGACCCTGAAGACCATCGAAGGTACCTTCATCGCCCCCAAAGGTCGCTATGCTTTGGTGGTTGGCCGCTTCAACAGCTTCGTTGTCGAAAGCCTGGTAAGCGGTGCCGTCGACGCCCTGGTTCGCCACGGTGTCAGCGAAAGCGACATCACCATCATTCGTGCCCCGGGCGCATTCGAAATCCCGCTGGTAGCACAGAAGGTCGCCCAGCAAGGCGCCTACGACGCGATCATTGCCCTGGGCGCCGTGATCCGTGGCGGTACCCCGCACTTTGAATACGTGGCAGGCGAGTGCACCAAGGGCCTGGCCCAGGTGTCCATGGAGTTCGGTGTTCCGGTGGCCTTCGGCGTACTGACCGTCGACTCCATCGAGCAAGCCATCGAGCGTTCCGGCACCAAGGCCGGCAACAAAGGTGCTGAAGCTGCCCTGTCCGCTCTGGAAATGGTCAGCCTGCTGGCGCAGTTGGAGGCCAAGTGATTAGCGACGAAAGCGATCGTTTCAACCCGCGCGATCCAAAACCTGCGGATGCCGGCAAGCCATCGAAGAGCGCCAAGCGCCGCGAAGCCCGCAAGCTCGCGACTCAGGCCCTCTATCAGTGGCACATGGCCCAGCATTCGCTGAACGAGATCGAAGCGCAGTTCCGGGTCGATAACGATTTTACCGATGTCGACGGTGCCTATTTCCGCGAGATCCTGCATGGGGTTCCGGCAATCAAGGGCGAAATCGACAAGGCGCTGGTGCCCTGCATGGCCATCGCCCTGGATGAGCTCGACCCGGTCGAGCTGGCCGTGCTGCGCCTGTCCACCTGGGAGCTGATCAAGCGCGTCGACGTACCGTACCGCGTGGTGATCAACGAAGGCGTGGAACTGGCCAAAGTCTTCGGTGCAACCGACGGTCACAAGTTCGTCAATGGCGTGCTGGACAAGCTCGCTCCGACCCTGCGTGAAGCAGAAGTCAAGGCGAACAAGCGCTGATCCCGGCGCAGCCAGGCCATGGGTGAGTTCGAGCTGATCAACCATTACTTCGCCGCCGCGCCTTGTGCGCAAGGGGGCGAGGGAGTGGCCCTGGGGATCGGTGACGATTGCGCCTTGCTGGATCTTCCCCCCGGTGAACAACTGGCAGTGTCGACCGACACGCTGGTCGCCGGGGTGCACTTTCCTGCTGTTTGCGACCCGCTGCTGCTGGGCCAGCGTTCGTTGGCCGTGGCGGCCAGTGACCTGGCCGCCATGGGCGCGACTGCCATCGGTTTTACCCTCGCGCTAACCCTGCCTGACGTGGGGGCGGACTGGCTGGCGGCTTATGCCGATGGCCTCAGCCGCATGGCCCACCGTTGCCGCATGAGCCTGATTGGCGGGGATACCACCCGTGGCCCGCTGAGCATCACCGTGACTGTGTTCGGTCGCGTGCCGGCTGGCCAGGCGTTGCGCCGCTGCGGTGCACGGCCTGGCGACCTGCTGTGTGTTGGTGGTTCGCTAGGGAAGGCTGCCGGTGCCTTGCCGCTGGTGCTGGGCGAACGCCAGGCGCCAGCCGAGCAGGCCGAGCCGCTGCTGGCCCATTACTGGTCACCGATGCCGCAGCTCACCCTCGGTGAACTGCTGCGTGGCAAGGCCACTGCGGCGCTGGACATCTCCGACGGCCTGCTCGCTGATTGCGGGCACATCGCCAAGGCCTCCGGCGTGGCGCTGGAGGTGAACCTGGCGCAGGTACCAGTGTCTCCTGCCTTAGAGGCATTCCTCGGCCGCGAAGCGGCGTTGCAGGCAGCACTCACCGGTGGCGACGACTACGTACTGGCATTCACCTTGCCGCCCGAAGCGCTGGCGCCCCTGGCTGGCCTCGGATTCATCGAGGTCCATATCATTGGTCGTGTGCTCGAAGGGCGGGGTGTGACCTTGCGCGACTCACAGGGCCAGGACATAACCCCCGTCCAGCGGGGCTATCAACACTTTAGGGAGACACCGTGACCGATCACCCCAACCAGGTGCCTGCGGAGTTCGTTCCGCCTTCGGTCTGGCGCAACCCTTGGCACTTCATCGCCTTTGGCTTCGGTTCCGGTACCTTGCCCAAGGCGCCAGGTACCTGGGGCTCGCTGGTAGCCATACCGTTCATCCCTTTATGGCAGTTGCTGCCCGACTGGGGGTACTGGCTGTTGCTCGGCGTGAGCATGCTGTTCGGCTTCTGGCTATGTGGCAAAGTCGCCAACGACTTGCGTGTGCACGACCATGAAGGCATTGTCTGGGATGAGATCGTCGGCATGTGGATCACCCTCTGGCTGGTGCCGGAAGGCTGGCAGTGGCTGCTGGCGGGGTTCCTGATGTTCCGCTTCTTCGACATCCTCAAGCCGTGGCCGATCCGCTGGATCGACCGGCATGTGCACGGGGGCGTCGGCATCATGCTCGACGATATCCTGGCCGGCGTGTTCGCCTGGCTGGGCATGCAGGTTCTGGTGTGGGCGGTTGCCTGAAACAGGGAGCGCGTGAATGGCCATAAGGATTGTGCTGCTGGCAATGCTGGTGATCATTGCCCCGTGGGTGACGGCTGCTGAAGGTGTGCCCAGGCAGATCCACCTGGTCAGCGAGGAGTGGCTCGACTACACCAACGCCGACGGTACCGGGGTGGCCTGGGACGTGCTGCGCAAGGTGTTCGAACCGGCCGGGGTCAAGGTGGTGACGCAGAGTGCGCCGTACAGCCGGGCGGTTGGGCTGGTGAAGCGCGGCGAGGCTGATGCCTGGGTGGGCTCGTATAAAAACGAGAACGAAGACAACCTGTACCCGCGCTGGCACTTCGATATGGACCATATCTATGCCTTGGGGCTGGCCAGCAAACCTGTGCCTACCGCGCAGGACGTGGGCAAGTATCGCCTGGCCTGGGTCCGCGGCTACGACTACGGCAGCTATCTGCCGAATGTGCACGAGTTCCGAGAGATTCAGCGTCGTGAAGGCATCCTGCCGATGCTCGAGCATGACCGGGTCGATTTCTACATTGATGCACAGACTGAAGTCGACTACGTGCTCGGCCAGTCATCGCATCCCGAGCGGTTTCGACGTACTCATGTGGCCGAGCTGCCGCTGTACTTGGCTTTTGCCCGTAACGACCAGGCCAAGGCCCTGCGCGACCTGTTCGACAAGCGCATGGCCGAGTTGGTGCGCAGTGGCGAGCTGAAGCCGATTTTCCAGCATTGGAAGCAGCCATATCCGTTCAGTTCGGATGGCAAGCCAAACTGAAGCCGGGGCGCCTGGCGCCTCTGTCGCCGGCAAGCCAACCCCCGCAATTGATGCGCAAGTCTCAACACGGGAGGCTACTGATTTGCTGGCAATAGGGCCGGGATGCTGAGCCTAAGCATCGAACTTTTCGATCTTAACCCACCGTATTCAGCCAGCCCACATTCCCCAACCTGCTGATACAATCGGACAACGAGAAATTTCCTACTTATTCCAGGAGCACAACGTGCCCGTCGTCTTTGTTGCCGCCTCTAAACTCCCGACTCCCTTCGCGACCTTCACCATGCATGGCTTTCTCGACGAAGCCACTGGCCGTGAGCATGTGGTGCTCAGCCTGGGTGATATCGCGGACGGCCAGCCGGTATTGGGGCGCCTGCATTCCGAGTGCCTGACCGGCGATGCCCTGTTCAGCCAGCGCTGCGACTGCGGCTCGCAGCTGGAAGCCGCGCTGCAGGCCATCGCCCGCGAAGGCCGTGGGGTGCTGTTGTACCTGCGTCAGGAAGGCCGCGGGATTGGTCTGTTGAACAAGATCCGCGCCTACGAGTTGCAAGACGGCGGCGCCGACACCGTCGAAGCCAACGAGCGCCTGGGCTTTGCTGCCGACCAGCGCGACTACGCCATGTGCCTGCCGATGCTGGAGCACCTGGGCGTGAAATCTCTGCGCCTCATGACTAACAACCCGCGCAAGGTCAAAGCCCTGACCGACATGAACATTGTCGTCGCAGAGCGTGTGCCGCTGCACACCGGGCACAACCCGCACAACCGTTATTACCTGGCGACCAAGGCCGGCAAGTTGGGCCACATGCTGGGCAACGAACACCAGGGCGAGGTGCCCCAGGCGTGACGCGCGCCGAGGTCAAGCGGCGCTTGGCGCTGGCCTGGTGGCAGTACCTGGCAGTGGGCCTGGTGCCGTTGCCCGTCATGGCCTGGGCGTTTGGTGGCGGTGATGCGCTGATCCCGGTGCTGGCCATGCCGTTGTTCATTGCCGGGGCGGCCACCATGTTCCTCAGCCTGCCGCGTTTTGGTGCCTACAAACGCGCACTCATTGCCACCTCGAAGGTGCTTGGCACTGGCGAAGAGCCCGCCGCCTGGATCGAGCTGGCGCGGGTACGGCGCCTGGCCATGCTGTATGCCTGCTTCCCAGCCTGGGTCGCCGCACTATCAGTACTGGTCGGCCTCGAGGCGGTGCCACAGATCCTGCTGGCGTTGTCCACCTTAGTGGTGCTGTACCTCTATCGCATACCACGCCAGCTCGGCTGATGCGCCTGCTCCCTGGCCTGCTGGCGCTGTTTGCCTGCTCCGTACTGGCTGGTGAACCGCTGCGCGTAGTCAGCCTGGCCCCTTCGATGACGGAAATCATGCTCGAGCTGCAGGCCGATGACCTGTTGGTGGGCGTGCTTGACGGTGGTGAGCGGCCAGCGGGGTTGCGCGACCTGCCTTCGCTGGGGCGCCAGGGGCAGCTGGACATGGAGCGCCTGCTCAGCTTACGCCCCGACTTGTTGCTGCTGTGGCCGGGCAGTGTGCCCTTGGCCCAGCGCCACCAACTCGAGCGCCTTGGCATTGCCACCTTCAGCGCCGAACCCCATGACATCGACCAGCTCATCGAGCAGATCGAAGCCATTGCCGGGCGCATCGGGCGCGCCGAGCAGGGGCAGCGGTACGCGCAATCCCTGCGTGAGCGGTTGCAGCAGCTGCGCCAGCAGTATCGACGGGATGAGCCTTTGCAGGTGTTCTACCAAGTCTGGGATCGGCCGCTGTACACCCTGGGAGGCGGTCAGGTAGTCAGTGACGCGCTGGCTGTGTGCGGGGCGCGCAATGTGTTCGCCGACCTCGGCCAACCGGCGCCACAGGTGAGTGTGGAGTCTGTGTTGCTGCGCAATCCACAGGTCATCCTTGCCGGCGATCAGGCACAACTGGCGAGCTGGAAAGCCTGGCCGCAGCTGCGTGCGGTCGCCGATGAACGCTTGCTGGTGGTGCCTGACAAAGGCCTGGAGCGACCCAGCGGGCAGATGATCGAAGCCACCGCCCGCCTGTGCGCGTTACTAGCGGCTAAAGCGCCGGCGTCCAGGTGATGCTGAGCAGGAACGTGCGGCCTTGGTACCACGGAAGACCGTATTGGCGGCGCTGGTAGCGGTGCGAGATTCGACCTGGCGGCTTGCGCTGATCAGCACGTCTGGGAGCTTGAGGGCGTCGTCGCGCTCAGCGGCCATAAGGAATGTTGGGGCACAGAGAATCGCGACACAGGCAGACTTTTCATGGGCAGTTACGAAGCATCCTCGGGTCAACCCGCTCCCACAGGGGCGCTACAGCGCTTGAGCACTGTGCAGCCCCGGTAGGCGCGGGTTGACGCGGGAGAGGCCCCTACAGGCCGAGCTTGGCCATGCGGGCTTTCACTGACGCCTCGATCCCGGCTGCATCCAGCCCGCACTCAGCCAGCATCTGTGCCGGCTTGGCATGCTCGACATAGATATCCGGCAGGCCCAGGTGCAGAAGCGGCTTGAGCACTGCCTGGCTGGCAAGGCACTCACCCACCGCAGCCCCCGCGCCACCCATGATGGCGTTTTCTTCGATGGTTACCAGCAGCTCATGGCTGCCTGCCAGCTCCAGCACCAGCGCCTCGTCCAGCGGCTTGACGAAGCGCATGTCGACCACCGTGGCGTTGATCTGTTCGGCCACTTGCATGGCCTCGGCCAGTTGTACGCCGAACACCAACAAGGCCACTTTCTCGCCCTGGCGACGGATTACACCCTTGCCGATTTCCAGCGGCTCAAGGTCTCCACTGATCGGTGCATTCGGGCCGGTGCCGCGCGGGTAGCGCACTGCCGCCGGGCCGTTGTACAGGTGGCCGGTGCTGAGCATCTTGCGCAGCTCGTTCTCGTCGCTGGGGGTCATCACCAGCATGCCCGGGATGCAGCGCAGGTACGACAGGTCGTAGCTGCCGGCGTGGGTCGGGCCGTCCTCGCCGACCAGGCCGGCGCGGTCGATGGCGAACAGCACGTCGAGGTTCTGCACCGCCACGTCGTGGATCAGCTGGTCGTAGGCACGCTGCAGGAAGGTGGAGTAGATCGCCACCACCGGCTTGCTGCCCTCGCAGGCCATGCCGGCCGCCAGGGTCACGGCATGCTGCTCGGCGATCGCCACGTCGAAGTAGCGCTCAGGGTAGCGCTCGCTGAAGTCGACCAGGTCCGAGCCTTCCTTCATCGCCGGGGTAATGCCCACCAGGCGGTTGTCGGTAGCGGCCATGTCGCACAGCCACTGGCCGAACACGGCGGAGTATTTCGGCCCGCTGGCTTTCTTTGGCGCGGCGGGCTTGTCGGCCGGCTCCAGCTTGGTGATGGCATGGTAGCCGATCGGGTCGATTTCGGCTGGGGCGAAGCCCTTACCCTTCTTGGTCACCACGTGCAGGAACTGCGGGCCCTTGAGGTCACGCATGTTGCGCAGGGTGGCGATCATGGTCGGCAGGTCGTGGCCATCGATTGGGCCGATGTAGTTCCAGCCCAGTTCTTCGAACAATGTGCCCGGCACCAGCATGCCCTTGGCGTACTCTTCGGTGCGGCGGGCAATTTCCCAGGCGCCTGGCAGCCGCGACAGCACTTTTTTGCTGCCTTCGCGCATGCTCGCGTAGGTGCGGCTGGAGAGGATCTTGGCCAGGTAATTGGACAGGCCGCCGACATTGCGCGAAATCGACATGTCGTTGTCGTTGAGGATGACCAGCATGTCGGCGTTGACTTCCTGGGCGTGGTTCAACGCCTCGAAGGCCATGCCGGCAGTGAGTGCGCCGTCACCGATCACCGCGATCGACTTGCGCGCGCTGTTTTGCAGGCGGGCAGCAATGGCCATGCCCAGCGCGGCGCTGATCGAGGTGCTGGAGTGACCGACTCCAAAGGTGTCGTACTCGCTTTCGCTGCGGCGCGGGAAGGCGGCGATGCCGTCCTTCTGGCGCAGGCTGAGCATGCGGTTACGGCGCCCGGTGAGGATTTTGTGTGGGTAGGCCTGGTGGCCCACATCCCACACCAACCGGTCGTCCGGGGTGTCGAACACGTAGTGCAGGGCGATGGTCAGCTCGATCACGCCCAGGCCGGCACCAAAGTGCCCACCGGTCTGCCCCACGGTGTAGAGTAATTCCTGGCGCAACTCGTCGGCCAGGGTCTCCAGGTCGGCTTCGGCCAGCCGGCGCAGGCCGGCAGGCGTGTCAGCGCGGTCGAGCAACGGCGTGACCGGGCGTTCGCGGGGGATCTCTTGAAACGTCGTGGGCATCAGGCGAGTCGTTATAGGTGTGTGAAGACGCGGCAGTTTAACCCATTGTGGGAAAAGTGCCCATTCGACCACAGGTTACGCGGCCCCTGCGGGAGCGGGTTTACCCGCGAATGCGATATTGAATTTACTGGCGCATTCGCGGGTGAACCCGCTCCCACAGGGAATGGTGTAGCTGCTCAGTTGCGGCGTTCGACGATGTAGCGCGCCAAGGCCCGCAACGGCTCGGCGGTTTCGCTGAACCCTTCCAGTGCGACCAGCGCCTGGTCGCGCAGTTCGATCGCATAGGCTTTGGCCGCTTCCAGGCCCAGCAGGGCCGGGTAGGTCGGTTTGTCACGGGCGATGTCTGCCCCTTGGCGCTTACCCAGGGTGGCGGTGTCGCTTTCCACGTCGAGGATATCGTCCTGTACCTGGAACGCCAGGCCGATTGCCTGTGCATAAGTCTGCAGGGCGTCCAGTTGTGCCTGGTCGGCGCGGGCACTGGCCAGGGCGCCGAGGCGTACGCTGGCTTCGATCAGCGCCCCGGTCTTGTGCCGGTGCATGAATTCCAGTGCCTGCTGGTCCAGCTTCAGGCCCACCGAACCAAGGTCGATAGCCTGGCCGCCGACCATGCCGGCCGGGCCGGCAGCCTTGGCCAGGGCCTGGACCATGGCCAGGCGGATACTGTCGGCCTGCGGGCTCAGCCGCGGATCGAGCAGGGCGCTGAAAGCCAGGCTCTGCAAGCCGTCGCCTGCCAAGATGGCGCAGGCTTCGTCAAAGGCTTTATGGGTGGTCGGCTGGCCGCGACGCAGGTCGTCGTCGTCCATGGCCGGCAGGTCGTCATGCACCAGGGAATAGGCATGGATCAGCTCTACTGCGCAGGCAGCGCCGTTGGCCTGTTCGGCAGCGGCACCCAGGGCTTCGCAGGCCGCGTAGGCCAGCAATGGGCGCACGCGCTTGCCGCCGTTCATCACGCTGTAGCGCATGGCGGCGTAAAGGCGTTCGAGCTCTTTGGTCGGGGCAACGAACAGCGGCTCGAGGGCAGCGTCGACCCGTGCCTGGCAACTGGCCTGGTAGGTGCCAATCATGCTTCCGGCTCCGCGTCGAAGGGCTGGGCAGCCAACTCGCCGTCGCGTTCCAGCAGGATTTGCACTTTCTGCTCCGCCTGGGCCAGGGCGCCCTGGCAATCACGGGTCAGGGCGATGCCTTGCTCGAAGGCGGCCAGCGACTCTTCCAGCGACAACTCGCCGTTCTCCAGGCGCTCGACCAGGGCTTGCAGGTCTGCGAGGGATTGCTCGAAATCGAGGGAGGCTTTTTTGCGGGCCATGGCGACTGTCTCGGTGGCATTCAGAACGGCGCGACACTAGCAGAGCGGGGCGGGGGGAGCAAACTTGTGTGGAGCAGGCCGCTGGAGCGACCGCTTGTATGTACGAGGCGATATCGCGCGATGCGCCAAGGCGTCCGCGCGCGAATCCCACAGGAATAATTGGCCCGAAACAAATGTAGGAGCGAGCGCAGCTCGCGATGCGCCGCGCGGGCGGCGCTCGATTTCAGCGCCGCCATCTGCCTCGAGTCAGGCGCAGGAAACTATCAAGCCGTGGCAGCTTCCCGTTCCACCATGGCTTCACGGTACCGCGCCAGCTCTTCGATGGTCAGCACTGGCAAGTTGTACTGCCGCGCATACACCGCCACTTGCTCGCCACGGGCCATGGTTCCGTCGGGGTTCATCAACTCGCACAGCACCGCCGCCGGCCGCAGGCCAGCCAGGCGCGCCAGGTCCACCGAGCCTTCGGTGTGCCCGCGGCGCGCCAGTACGCCGCCATTGCGGGCGCGTAGCGGGAACACATGCCCAGGGCTGACGATATGGCGCTGCTCGGCGCTGGAGCGTAGTGCCGCGGCAATGGTGGTAATACGATCCTGGGCTGAAACCCCGGTTGTGATCCCTTCCGCCGCCTCGATGGTGACGGTGAAGCCGGTGCCATGGCGGGCTTGGTTGTTCTGCACCATGGGCGCCAGCTGCAGTTCGTCGACTGTGGCCTCGTCCAGGCACAGGCAGACGATGCCGCTGCAATCGCGAATCATCATGGCCATGGTCTGCAGCGAAATGTTTTCGGCGGCGGCAATGATGTCCGCTTCGTCCTCGCGGTCGTCATCGTCGAGCAACAGCACAGGGCGACCGGCCTTGAAGGCGGCGATGGCAGCGGAAACATTGGGGTATTGCGAGTGGTGCTGGGTGGACATGAAACGCTCCTCGTGAATGATCGATGAACGTCTCGGGGCGAACAAAATGCGCGCGCAGGGGCGCCCGAAAGGCCCCTGCCTGACGCCTTCTTTCATCCGGACTATGACCGTCGGCTCTGGAGTCGCACCAGATCTGCTGACCCCCGGCATGGCCGGGGCGCTCGCGGGCTCATCTTTCGATTTACCGCCGGTGGGGACTTTCACCCCGCCCTGAAGACCAAGCAAGCATACAGCACTGTGCCACCCTACTGGCAACCCGCTGCTCTACCGTCTCCGACAAGACGGGCAGCAGTAACCATTTACCCCTTTCTCACCTGCCGCAGCGCCTACCTTGGTGACGGTCACATTGGCAAACCAAGGAAACGAACCGTCATGTCCTCTCTCCATCCTTTTACCGATACCGATCTTCATGTCGCATTCAGAACGATTGCCGACTCGTTGTTCGACAAGAAGCGTGACTACGTCGACGGCGTACTCAAGCCCAAAATGCTCATTATTGCCGGTGCACAGGGCTCGGGTAAGACCTACTTGCTGGAAAACACGCTGTTGAAGAGCGGGCGGTACGACAATTATGTTCGCCTTTACGAAACCCATTTTCGTGAGCTGCACCCTCATTACCGGGCAATGGAAGACAAAGGCGTGCTCTATGTCTATGAGCATACCGAGCCGTTCATCTGGCGCCTGGGCGCGATGATTTGCACGTATGCGATGGATAATGGATACAACATCATCATGGAGACCGCGCTCGACAGCCCTCATTTCGCTGACTTTCCACCTGAAGCCGCCCGCAAAGGCTATCAGAGTGAGATCCACCTGATTGCGTGTCAGAAAGAATTCAGCCACTGGTCGACCCTGGATCGTGTGGTCAACAGTGTTGGCAATCATGAGCTCGAGCGTGTGGTCAGCCTGACGCAGATCGAGGAGGCGCAGATCAATGGCAGGGCCATCATCGATGCTTTCGAAAACGCCTGTATCGAGGTGCCAGGTTCCGAACTCGTGCTTTATCGACGTGGCCTTGAGACGGACAGGAATAGCCTGCCGGTCTGTCACAGCACCTGTCCTGAAAAAGGGCTCCTCGTGCCCCAACAGACCTACCAGGGCAGAGCATTCTTCCGTGGGGCAGACCTGAAGATCGACTTCAAGGTCCAGCGCAGTCCCCAGGCCGATTTCCCTTGTTCCTATATTCAGTATGCACAGGTGGTGCATGCCGGCCTGCTGGGTTCGAAACACCGTCGGACGATGGCCGAACTCAGTTGCAAAACCCTCGGCCAGGCTCAGAAGCTGATGTCGCAGCTGCCTGTGGATGTCTACCGCGAGCTGTGCCTGTACGTGCTCAAGTACGCGCAACCTTGAGTCGGACGTGCGCAGGGCGGGTCACTGGCCAGACATGCCTTCGATTACCTTGCGCAGGGAGGCGCCTAGCATGGGCCCATGCCCCAGACCCTCGAAGCGCTCAAAGCGCACGTCGAGGCCTTTGATCCCAGCCAGATCTGCCGCCAGTTGGCGCGCAGGCAACTCGTCGTTCTCGTGCGGCGAACCATGCGGGCTGGCGGGCTCCTGCCCGCCGCGCATCAGCAACAGGTGCGGGCGCGCCTCGCCAAGGCGTGAGGGAAGTCCTTGCGCCTCCTGGGCAATGACGCCATCGCCCCACCACAGTGACGGGCTGGCAGCGGCGTAAACGCTGAATTCGCCAGGGCGGGTAAACAGTGCGTGAAGCACGGCCAGGCCACCATAGGAGTGCCCCCACAGTGTCTGTCGTTGCGGATCGATCGGCGCCACAGCCGACACCATAGTACGCATGTGCCCGGTCAGAAGCTCAAGGAACGCATCGACCCCGCCGCTGGGTTGGCCGGTCAGCGGATCACGTTGTTGCGCCTGCCCCGGTAGCGCCGGGGTGTAGTCCAGGGTGCGGCCGATCCTGTCGATACGCAGTTCGGTCCGGTAACCCACTGCCACGAGCACCGGCGCCTGGCCCGCGGCGAGCCTGTTCAGCAACTGCTGATCCAACGCTCCCAGCGCAGCATTCCCATCGAGCATCCACAGCACCGGGTATCCCGATGCCGGCGCTGGGCGGTCCGGCTTGCCAACCCACAAACGGTAGTGACGCAGGCCATCGGCCGAGGCCAGATCAAGCTGGCTGAAGTGATAGCCCTGGTCCTGGCGCTGTAGCACCGACGTGTCCATCTTCTGGTCATGCTCGGGCTGTGCCAGGACCAGAGGGGCCGCAAGGGCAAGTGCCAAGGCCAGCGTCAGGGTCTTCTTGCTCATCGGGCGTCTCGTCATGGCTTTGCAAGGAGGGCAAGGCTTGAGCGGCCAGATGATAAACAGTCCCGATCGAGCGTAAAGCGCATTAACTTTCTAAACAGTCTCAGGCCGCAGGTAAGGTCATGTGCAGGCACAGGCCCGGGTGCCCATTGTTGGCCCATAAGCGCCCGCCTTGCAGTTCGATGGCGCGGCGGGCGATAGCCAGGCCCAGGCCGAAACCTGCGCCGCTGTCGGCCAGGCGCTGGTAAGGCTTGAAAATACGCTCGAGGTCGGGATCAGGGACGCCGGGTCCTTGGTCGCTCAGGCGCAGGTGCCAGTAGGTGCCCTCACGCCAGCCATCAAGGCTGACCCGGCCTTCGGTGGGCGAGTGGCGAATGGCATTGCGCAACAGGTTTTCCATGGCCTGGGCCAGGCTGTCCAGATGCGCCTGCACCAGGCAATCGGTGCCCAGTGAACACGGCAGGCGCACTCCGTCCCAGCCGCTTTCGAAGCACACGTCCTCACACAACGCTTCCCAAACGGAAAGCACCAATACCGGCTCGGTCGACAGGCTGGGCTGTTCGGTGTCCATCCAGGCCAGGTCGAGGGTGTTTTCCAGCAACTTCTGCATGTCGGCCACCTCACGGTCCAGACGCTCGCGCAGCTGCGGCGGTGGCAAGTCGCTGTCATGGGCGATACGCAGCCGCGCCAAGGGCGTGCGCAGTTCGTGGGACAGCGTTCGCAACAGCAGGCGCTGTTGCTCAAGGCTCTGACGCAGGCGCGCGGCCATGTGCTCGAACGCCTGAGCCAGCTCTCCCAGTTCATCACGGCGTTCCTGCAGGGGCAGGGCGGGACTGTCCAGGTCATCGGCCCGCAGGGCGTCGGCGCGGTCGCGCAGGCGGTTCAGCGGCACGACAAGATGCCGGTATAGCGCAAGGCCCAGCAGCAAGGCCAGTAGCGCGGGGGCAACGCCGTGAGTGACCACATGGGTCCAGGGTGTTAGGCCTGTGGGTAGCAGCCGTTCGGGCAGTTGCAGCACCAGGCGGCCATGCTCGGGGTGTTGCGGAAATTCGATGCTGACATACGGCAGCTCATCCTGCAGGCGCCGGCTCATCGGCCAGTCGAGCTTGCGCATGAATGTAAGGTGGCTGGCTTCCTCGGCGCTCAGCGGCGTGGTGCCAAGGCTCTGCAGGTGTGGGCCGATCACGGCCACCCAGGTGTCCTCAGCCCGTTCCAGCTGCTTGCGCCAGGCCTCGGCGCCGACCGCGCCGTCCTGCTCCCACGCCTGTTCGGCCTGTTGTGCATAACGCGCCAGGTAGTCCTGATCGGCCTGGGACAGGAAGTAGGTGCTGCGTTCCACTGAAAGGCCCCAGGTCCAGATCAGCCAGGTCAGCAGCAGGCAGAAGCCGACCTGCAACACCGCCAGTTTCCACAGCAATGGATGGCGACGCATCAGGGCTGTTCCGTGTCGACCAGGATGTACCCTTGGCCCCGTACCGCCTGGATCTGCAGGTGCTGGGCGGTGATGTCGGCCAGCTTGCGGCGCAAGTTGCATACATGCACATCCAGGCCACGGTCCAGGCGGGTGTAGGCGCGATGCAGTACGGTCTGGTAGAGGAATGGCTTGCTCAAGGCTTCGCCCGGATGGGCACGAAGGGTAGCCAGCAAGCGGAATTCGGATGCGGTAAGGCCGGCAGCCTGGCCGTTGTGGATAACGTCCTGGCGGTCATGATCCAGCATCACTTCACCGACATCGGCACGCACCGCCGTACCGCGCTCAAATGCCACGCGCCGCAGCAATGCGTCGACCCTGGCATTCAGCTCGGCCAGGCTGAACGGTTTGGGCAGGTAGTCGTCCGCACCACGGGTAAAGCCGCTGATGCGATCTTGCTCGGCGCCCAGCGCCGACATCAGCATGACCGGCACTGCCTGATGGCGGCGCAGTTCATCGAGCAGGCTGAGGCCGTCGATGCCCGGCAGCATGATGTCCAGCAGTACCAACTCAAAGCGCGAGTGCTGTATGGCGTTCAGGGCCTGGGTGCCGCTGGCGCAGGCATGCACCTGAAAACCGCGATTGAGGAAATGACGTTCCAGGTCCTGACGCAGGCGTGGGTCGTCTTCGGCGAGGAGCAGTGAGATGGGCACGGTGCGCCTTGAATGAGAACTTCTATCAGTTACGGATCATCCCATTGCCGGTGGCCCGAGGGCAACGCTCCATTGTGTTAAGAAGGTTAATGATGCTGCACCCCCGTTTTCGGTCCGGTATCGTTCGCAAAAAGCAACTTGTTTCGTTTGCGAATTGTTATCACTTGGGGATGGGTGTGTCATGAGCGGTTTCATCGGTGTGGGGTGCCCGCGACGGGCGCGGGGCTGGTTGGTGCTGGGGTTGCTGGCGCCTTTTTCACTGTCGGCACTGGCTGAAACGGTAGCGACCCAGGCGACAGCCGAAGACAGCGCGCTGGACCTGCCGGCACTGACTATCGAAGGCAACCGCCTCTACGACATGCTGCCTTCGGAGGCCACCGGAGGCTACAGCGTCGATGCCGCTACCGTGGGCACCAAGACGCCGGCGGCGCTCAGGGACATCCCGCAGTCGATCACCGTGTACACCCAGGACTACGTCAAGGACCGCCAGTTCGTGCACCTGGATGACCTGGCCAAGTACACCGCTGGCCTGCGCACCCTGACCAATGACAGCGGCCGCTCGTCGATCTATGCCCGTGGCTACGAGTACAGCGAGTTCAATATCGACGGCCTGCCGGCGCCCATGGCCAGTATCTTCGGCACTGTCCCGTCGTTGGCGGCGTTCGACCGCGTCGAGATCATGCGCGGGCCGGCCGGGCTGTTCAGCAGTACCAGCGAGCTGGGAGGCATCGTCAACATGGTACGCAAGCGCCCGACCGCCGAGTTTCAGGGGCATATCGAAGGCAGCTACGGCACCTGGGACACCAATCATGAGGAAATCGACCTGAGCGGGCCGCTGGACGAGGCCGGTCGCGTGCGCGGGCGCTTCATCGCATCCCGTGACGACACCAATGGCGAAGTGGACTACAACGCCAACACCAGCAACACCTACTACGGTGCGCTGGACATCGACCTGGACGACGCCACCACCCTGTCGTTCGGCCTGATGCACGAGGTGAAGAACATCACCCCGCACAACGGCTACCCGGCCACGTTGTCCGGCGAGGTGCCCGACTTCAGCCATTCGCGTTTCCTGGGCGCCGACTGGAACTACTTCGACGGCAAGACCACCGACCTGGTCGCCGAGCTGACCCACCGCTTCGACAATGGCGGTTACGGCCGTGTCGCGGCCCGTGGCTCGCACCGCGACACCAACTATCTGTACGCCTTCACTGCAACCAATGCCACCACAGGCGCCAACTCCGAGCGCGCCAGCGCCCGTGATTTCACGCAAGACACCTATTCGCTGGACGCCAGCTACAGCCAGCCGTTCGAAACCTTCGGGCAGGTAAGCGAGTTTGTGGTCGGGAGTGACTACAAGAACTACGACACCGAGTACCTCAACGGCACCACCAATCTCGGCGCGATCAACGTGAATACTTACTCGCCGAAGCAGTTCGCCAAGCCGTCGCCCAACTACAGCACCGAGACTGGCATGCAGGAAGAGGAATACGGCCTGTACTCCAAAGTGACCTTCCGCCCGGTGGAGCGCCTGGCGCTGATTGCCGGTGGCCGCTTCAGCTGGTATCGCGGTGACTTCTACACCACCACCCTTAGCAGCGGCGCTACCACCAATGACAGCAAACGCGTCGACGGCCACTTCACCCCTTACGGCGGCCTGGTCTATGACCTGACCGACAACCACGCGCTGTACGCCAGCTATTCGCAGGTGTTCAAGCCGCAGTCCGACACCGACAGCAATGGTCGGGTGCTGAAACCGCGTGAAGGCGAGCAGTACGAGTTCGGCCTGAAGAGCAGCTACTTTGGCGGCGACTTGAATACGCGCTTCTCGGTATTCCGCCTGACCGACAAGAACCGCGCTACCACCGTGTACGATGCTGATGGAGTGGCCACTACCGACTCCGTGGCATCCGGCAAGACCCGGGTGAAGGGCGCGGAAGTGGAAATGAGCGGCAAGCTGATGCCGAATTGGGAACTGCTGGCCGGTTACACCTGGATGGAGACGGAAACCGTCAAGGGTGACGCCGAAACCACGTTCTTCATCATGCCGCGCAACCAGGCTTCGCTGTGGAGCAAGTACACCATCAACCAAGGCCCGCTGACCGGCCTGGCGATTGGTGGCGGAATTTCCGCGTTGAGCAACTTCTACTCCGAAAACGGCGGCGTGCGTATCGACGCGCCGGGCTACGCGACGGTGGATGCGATGCTGTCGTACCCGGTGACTTCGAAGCTGACCGCCACCTTCAACGTCAACAACCTGTTCGACCGGGACTACCTGTCGCGGGTGGGCTCGACCTCCACGTTCAACTTCTATGGGCCGTCGCGTAGCATGATGGTTGGGGCGCGGTATGACTTCTGATTGGCGTTGTGGCGTGTAGGTTTACGCCCACGGTTTTGCAGCGTGTATAACACCGAGTGCCGCCCGGGCGGCGCTTCGCGAGTGAATGCAACGCTGATAACCAAAAGCGCAATCAGCCACCATGGCGATGCTCCTTGCCATCACGGTGAAGATGCGCCTTCGACGCCGGCTTAGAGTGGTGATCACTGCCGGCGTCGTCTTGCCCATGTTGGCCTTCAGGGTTATGCATGTCACTTTCACCGCCCCCATGCTGGTGGCCGCCGCTGCTGGTGACCATCGCCCGGTACTGCTGGGCATTCATCTGCGGTAGCTGATCCAGAAAAGCCACCATGCCCCAGATGTACGAATCATCCATGCTCTTGCCCCAAGCCGGCATACCCGAAGCCTTGATGCCGTGCTTGATGGTCCAGAACGCAACCGCGGGGTCACCACTGGCGCCGAGCTTGCTCAGGTCGGGGGGCGACGGGTACAGCGCTTGGCTCAGCTCTGTCTTCTCGATGCCAGGGGCAAGGTGGCAACCGACGCACATGGCGTTGTAGTTGCCGGCGCCCATGCGAATCAGGTTCTCATTCTTGAGGTTCGGTACCTCGATGTCCCTGGCCCGTACTTTGATAGAGCGATCCCGGGCCATGGCGAGAAAGGCATGCACTGCCGGGAAATGGGGATCATCAGCCCCGACGTTCACCAGGCCAATGTAAGCTACGCCCAATACGCCCGCACCCGCCACGGCGCCTGCTGCAACCAGCGTTGTAATTGTTTTTTTCATGTCGGGCTCTCAAAACCATAGGCGGATGCCGGCAACGAAACGCGCTTCATCCACTTCGCCACCCTCGTTACGGGCGAAATCAGCCGTTTTGCCGTAGGAGCGGTTCCAGGTGATGCCTATGTAAGGTGCGAACTGACGAACGATTTCATACCGTAGCCGCAGCCCGATTTCGGTATTCGCCAAGCCGGAGCCCACGCCTCGCTCGGGGTCGTTCTTGCCATAGAAATTGGCTTCAGCGGTTGGCTGCAGGATCAGGCGGTTGGTCAGGAGAATATCGTAGTCACCTTCCAGGCGAGCGGCCGTTTGACCGTTCTCACCCATGAACGCGGTGGCTTCGGCTTCAAAGCCGTAAAGCGCCATGCCCTGTATGCCGAACGCTGCCCAGGTCTGCGGGGATTCCGGTTTAAAATCCTGACGCACCCCGGCAACCACATCCCACCAGGGGTTGATCGAGCGGCCATAGAGCAATTGCAACTCGGCATCTTCGGTGACGCCGTTGGTGCGTTCGCCTTCGGAACGAACCCACAGGCGGTTGATATCGCCGCCGATCCACCCGGTAGCATCCCAGGCCAGGCTGCTACCTTCGTCTGCATCCTGATACTCGAGTTGGTCCAGCAAGAAGAAGCTATTGAGTGCGCTGTCGTGCACCTGATGCCCGCCCAATGGGGGGAATGCCGCCTGCCGGTCTGCATCCGTCAATTCGGGAATCGGCGTTCGGCTGGTCGTCGCAGGGCTGCCAGCACCATGGTTCATTTTCGAGTGATCCATGCTCCCATGGTCCATGCCCTGCATGCCGCCATGATCCATCTGGCTATGGTCCATGCCCGGCATGGAGCCGTGTCCCATCGCTGCATGGTCCATATCGCCAGCGGCGAAGCTGGGTGCAGCACCCAGCATGCCGAGTGAAACGCCCAGGGCCAGCAGCGAGGGGCGCGCTGGGCTATTGGCCATCTTTCCCTGCCTTAGCGTTGGCGCTGCCATGCGATTCCATCATCTTGCTGTGATCCATACCTTCCATCGAACCATGGTCCATGCCTTTCATGGCACTGTGATCCATGCCCTGCATGGCGCTGTGGTCCATGCCCTTCATGGAACCGTGATCCATGCCTTGAGCGCCCTTGGCTTTAGCTGCATCGGCGGCCTTGTGGGTGTGTTGCTCATGGTTGTCGGCGGCCCACGACGACGGAGCATAAACAGCCAAGAGGCCAGCCATCGCAGCAGAGAGGAAAAACGCACTTCGTTTCGTAAGGTTGTTCATCTCGGATCTCCAGTTCATTCGTCCACGCGGACTTCTCGGAACATGCCCATTTCCATGTGGAACAGCAGGTGGCAGTGATAGGCCCAGCGCCCCAGAGCATCCGCAGTCACGCGGTAGCTTCGTTTTGAGCCAGGCGGCATGTCGATGGTGTGCTTGCGCACCATGAAGTTGCCGTCCTCATCCTCCAGGTCGCTCCACATGCCATGCAGGTGGATGGGGTGAGTCATCATGGTGTCGTTGACCAAGGTGATACGCAGGCGCTCCCCGTATTTGAGGCGTAGCGGCTCGGCATCGGAGAACTTGACCCCGTCGAACGACCAGGCGAACTTTTCCATGTGGCCTGTGAGGTGCAACTCGATTGTGCGGCCAGGCTCTCGGCCGTCGGGGTCAATGAACGTGCTGCGCAGGTCCGCATACGTCAGCACACGCCGGCCGTTGTTCCGCAGCCCGATGCCCGGGTCGCTCAGTTTCGGCGTCGGGCTCATCGTCTGCATGTCGACCAGGGGGTTGTTGGTCTCTGAGTCAGGATGGCGCTGCATGGCCCCATTCATGCCGGCCATGCTGCCGTGATCCATGCCGGCCATCTGGCTATGGTCCATGCCGGTCATGCCGCTGTGATCCATACCCATGTCACTCATGGAAATCAGCGGGCGCGGATCAACAGCTGGAACAGCCGCTTGCAAGCCCTCGCGGATGGCCAAGGTGCCCCTGGCGTAACCGGTACGGTCCATGGATTGAGCAAAGAGGGTGTAGGCCTGCTCATTTTCGGGCTCGACAATCACATCGTAGGTTTCAGCAACAGCGATACGTAACTCGTCGACCGAGACCGGCTTCACATACTGCCCATCTGCCGCAACCACCGTCATCTTCAGGCCGGGAATCCGCACGTCGAAATACGTCATGGCCGAGCCGTTGATAAAGCGAAGGCGGATTTTCTCGCCAGGCTTGAAAACCCCCGTCCAGTTGCCGTCCGGCGTCTGGCCGTTCATGAGGTAGGTGTAGGTGTACCCGCTCACGTCTGCCAGATCGGTGGGGCTCATGTTCATTTCGGCCCACATCGTGCGATCAGCCACCGCAGCGGACCAGCCCTTTTCGCTCACGTCGTTGACGAAATCACCCACCGTCCGTTTGTGGAAGTTGTAGTAGTCAGACTGCTTTTTGAGCTTGGACAGAACCCGGGCAGGGTCTTCATCTGTCCAGTCGCTGAGCATCACCACGTAATCCCGGTCATAGGTGAACGGCTCGGGTTCTTTCGCATCGATGACCAGTGCGCCGTACACCCCAACCTGTTCCTGGAAGCCTGAGTGACTGTGGTACCAGTAGGTGCCGTTCTGATGGACTGTGAACCTGTACTCATACAGGCCATCCGGGGCGATGCCGTGGAAGCTCAGGCCAGGCACACCATCCATGTTGGCCGGCAGGATGATGCCGTGCCAGTGGATGGAGGTGTCCTGCTGCAAACGGTTGCGCACGCGAAGCGTAACGGTGTCGCCTTCGCGCCAGCGAAGCGTAGGGCCCGGCAATGATCCATTGATTGCCATGGCTGTGCGCGTTGCGCCGGTGAAATTGACCGGCAGTTCACCGATGTACAGGTCGAAGTCAGTGCCTGTCAGCACGTTTGGCTGGCCAGGGCTGGTCAAGGCCCACACCGGCGTGCGCCACATGCCCAACCCGCCAAGCAGTCCAGTGGCGGCCAGGCCTTTGACGAAGGTGCGTCGTGTGGTTTTGCTTTGCATGCCGTTGCGTCCAGTCGTATGGGTTGCGGATATCCCGGCTGCTGGATTTCGCAGCTCACGACCAAACTAGCGCGTTGCCGCTGTCAGAAAACTGAGCTCGACATTACTTTTTCGTCAGCTTCTTGAAGGGGAAGGCAGGCCGCACAGGGCTTGGGATGGCTTTCGGCGAGGCATTAAAAAGCCGGCTTGTGGCCGGCTTCTCGGGGACGCTTCCGACTAATTTATGGTAAGCCGCAATCGCCTTAACTGTGTGGCCAACAAGGGCCTGAAAGAGATGGCAGATACCCGTGTGGGATATCGCCGAGCCCTCTAGGCCAGGGCTTGCGCCGGCCGGGGCTGAATGTGCCGCGTAGCATACAAGGGCTGGCGCAGGATGCCCAGCAAAAATTGGCACAGGGTGGTTCAGCCGGGCCGCTGCTGGCGAAAATGCGACCAGTGGAACACCCAACCAAGCACTTCCAGGCTTTGCGCCTGAAGCTGTGCAGGGGTGTAACGCTCCACCGCGTAGTTACGCCGGTCATGACTGTGCAGGTACAGCGTACCGTGCTGGCCAAGGCTGAGGTTGTTCACCCTGAGCATGCCGTTGTGCAGCAGGGCATAGGTTTCCCCCTCAATCACCTGGGTCATGCCCCGGTCGATGACCAGCATGGCCTCCAGCGGAATCAGCGGCAGCATGTTACTGGCCGGCATCGTCATGCAGATCGCGTTGCAGGCCCGCACTCTCAGCACTTTCAGGGCTTTTGCCGGCAAGCGTAGGTGCTTGCCGGCCACTGTCGAGAGCAGGCCATTGTCCAGTTCGTAATAAGGCACTTTCACAAGCCGACCGTGATGCACCGACAGCGGGGTAGGCGGGTTTGCGGGTGTGTGCCGGGGCCGACAGGTACGCAGGATCGGGTTGGGGTGTTTGGGCCCTTCGCCAGAGCGCAGCCAGCGGCGGTGCACGCAGAACAGGTCGGCCAGTTCGTCCAGGCGGGCCAGGGGCACGCCGCGTTTGAACCAGTTGTTGACGTGCTGTGGGGTGACGCTGCGCTGGGCGGCGAAGTCGGAAGGAGTCAGGCCACATTCATGGAGAAGGGCCTTGAGGCGGTCACCGGAAGTGTTCATGCCGGCGAGTGTAGCGGCGTGATGCCAGCAAGGGTATGAACCGGGTGTTGACGAAATTTGTAGGAAAAAAGGCTGTTTGTAGGGTGTTGGCGTAAGGCGACGTAGGATTTATTACCCATATCTGAGCGTTACTGCCATCCCTGCAGAAGCGCGACGACAGGCCACGCCTGATAGCGCTCACGAGCGCATGCCGGCCAAAAAAAACCCCGCCAAGGCGGGGTTCATTCTGCAACCGGTATCAGCCCTTGTAGGCAGCAACCGATTTGGTGATCGCGGCACGGGCGGCGTCGGCGCCTTCCCAGCCTTCGATCTTGACCCACTTGCCCTTCTCGAGATCTTTGTAGTTGGCAAAGAAGTGCTCGATCTGCTGGATCAGCAGGGCTGGCAGGTCGGTGTATTCCTTCACGTCAACGTACAGCTGCGACAGCTTGTCGTGAGGAACAGCGATGACCTTGGCGTCGCCGCCGCCGTCGTCAGTCATGTTCAACACGCCAACCGGACGGGCGCGGATAACCGAGCCTGGGGCCACCGGGTAAGGGGTAACCACCAGCACGTCCAGCGGGTCACCGTCGTCAGCCAGGGTGTTCGGGATGAAGCCGTAGTTGGCAGGGTAGAACATCGGGGTAGCCATGAAACGGTCGACGAACAGGGTGTCGCTGTCCTTGTCGATCTCGTATTTGATCGGCGCGTGGTTGGCCGGGATTTCGATGGCGACGTAGATGTCGTTCGGCAGGTCTTTGCCCGCCGGAATCTTGCTGTAGCTCATTGGGCAGTGCCCCCGTGTTTGACCAAAAAAGTGGCGGCGATTATAGGCACATTCTGCCGGGGCATGCCACGCCTGGCCTGATGTGCGGCCCCGTCAGGCGTGGCTTTCGCGGTATTCGGGGTGCTCGGCCTGCAGCTGGCACAGGCGCCCCAGCGGGTCTTGCCGGTAGAACCGCGACAACTGGCTGTAGACCAATGGATAAGCCTGGTGCAGAAGGTCGGGGGCACTGAAGAAGTATTCGCTGGTGACTGCAAAGAACTCTGCCGGGTTCTCCGCCGCGTAAGGGTCGATGGCGGTTTCGGCGTCGGGGTCGGCGTCCAGCTGGCGGTTGAGGTCGTCGTACGCCTGCTGCATGGCGCTTGCCCACTCATCAACCGGCATGCCGCTGTGTAGCGGTGGTAGGCCGTTGGCATCGCCGTTGAGCATGTCGAGCTTGTGCGCCAGCTCATGGATGACCAGGTTGTAAGCCTCCCAACCGCCGCTGGCCAGCACACCGTTCCAGGCCAGGATGATCGGCCCCTGTTGCCAGGCCTCGCCGCTGTGCTCGCCGTCCCACACATGCTCCACGCCGCTGGCATCGCGATGGCGTTGCGGGCTCTTGAAGTCGTCGGGGTAGAGGATGATTTCGTGGAAACCCTGGTACCAGTTCAGCTCACCCAGGTGCATCAGTGGCAGCTGGGCCTGGGCGGCCAGCAACAGGCGCTGTTCGTCGTCCGGTTCAACGCCGGGCAGGCAGGTAAGGTGCTTGTCGAGCAGGAACAGGATGCAGGCTTCGCGCAGCCAGTGGTCTTCTGCGTCGGTGATGCCATCCAGCATCGGCAGGCGCTCGCGTACGGCCTGCCATTGCTGTGGCGTGATCGGGTAGCGCGCCAGGGTGCGCTTGCGCCGCCAGGCGCCGAACGACCACATGAGGGGCGGTCAGTGGGCTTTGGCCGTGCGGCCCAGGCGGGTGCGCAGCAGGCCCAGGATCATGGGTACCAGCGACAGGACGATGATGCCCACCACCATCAGCGACAGGTGCTGCTTGATGAACGGCACGTTGCCGAAGAAGTAGCCGAGGGTGACTAGGCCACCGACCCACAGCAGCGAACCGGCGACGCTGAAACCGAGGAAGCGCGGGTATTGCATGTGCGCGATGCCGGCGACGAACGGTGCGAAAGTCCGCAGGATGGGCAGGAAGCGCGCCAGGGTTACGGTTTTGCCGCCGTGGCGTTCATAGAATTCGTGGGTGCGCTGCAGGTAATCGCGGCGGAAGATCTTCGAGTTGGGGTTGTTGAACAGGCGCTCGCCGGCCGTTCGCCCGATTACGTAGTTGGTGCTGTCGCCCATGATGGCCGCAGCCATCAGCAGGCCGGCCAGCAATACCGGGTCCATGCCACCGCCAGCGGCCACGGCACCGGCAATGAACAACAGCGAATCGCCTGGCAGGAACGGCATGACCACCAGCCCGGTCTCGCAGAAGATCACGGTGAACAGGATGGCGTAGATCCAGGGACCGTAATTGGTGACCAGCAGATCGAGATAAGCATCGAGATGCAGGATAAGGTCCAGCGGGTTGAAATCCATGTACAGCACCTGTGTTCTGGGGCGTAGGCTCAGTTACCTGGGGATGGGTAAATTTTCACACATGACAGGTGGGGCATTATACGGCTAAGTGAAGAACATGCCCGGGGAGTTTGTAGCGGGGGGTTACGACAGGGGGCCTGGTTCAGCCAGTTCGCGGCTAAACCTGCGCTGACAGGTTCACCACAGCCCTGCAGGAGCAGCACAAGGCTGCTGTTGCAGGTGCGGTGCATGCCAGAGGGAGCGTCGAGCAGGTCAATCCTGGCTAATGGGCAGGATGTAGCTCTTGAACTCGGTGTCTTCACGAAACCCGATGGATTCGTAAGTCTTGTGGGCTACCTGATTGTCCGCGCTCGTCGAAACCCGCATGCGCACGGCATTGGTTTCCCTGGCCATTTTCTTCGCCTCGCGCATCAGGTGGTCGGCCACCAGCATGCGCCGCGAGTCTTCGGCGACGTAGATATCGTTGAGGATCCATACCCGCTTCAGTGACAGCGACGAGTAGCTTGGGTACAGCTGGCAGAAGCCCAGCAGCTTGCCGTCGTCATCATCGGGTAGTGCCAGGTAGATCACCGATTCATCCCGCTTCAGGCGCTTTTCCAAAAAGCTGCGCGAGCTGTCGGGGTAGGGCAGCTGCCCATAGAACTCACGGTATTTGACGAACAAGGGTGTGAGCAGGTCGAGGTGTTCCAGGGTTGCCTTGATGATGCGCATGTGCGGCCCTCAGAGTCCATTTGGGGAAACAGCGGAATGCCTGCAGCGTTCAAGAGCATGCTGCCCCAATGCTGGCCTTTAGCGCAATCCGCCCTCCGTGACATGTTCTTTACCCTTCGCCGAGCAGGAAGTTGCCTCGCTGGGAAGGGCCATTTTCGCTGTCGATGCTATGGATCTCGGCTTCGTCCTTCAGATTCACTCCGGAAAGCTGGCGCCGGCAGGCTTCGCGCATCAAGTACAGCAGGCGATGTGCCGCCATGCCATAACTCAGGCCCTCCAGGCGGATGTTGGAAATGCAGTTGCGGTAGGCGTCGGTCAGGCCGACCTTGGGTGCATAGGTGAAATACAGGCCAAGGCTGTCGGGCGAGCTGAGCCCCGGGCGTTCACCGATCAGCATCACCGTCATGCGGGCGCCAAGCAATTCGCCAACCTCGTCGGCCACCGCCACACGGCCCTGTTGCACAAGCACTACCGGGGCGCTGGTCCATCCGTCGGCGGCAGCCTGTTCTTCGAAGCGGGTCAGGAATGGCAGCGTATGGCGGTGCACGGCCAGCGCCGACAGGCCGTCGGCGACGACGATGGCCAGGTCGACGCCGCCGGGGTTGGCCTGGGCGTGCTGGCGCAGCGTGGCAATCGAGTCTTCATTCAGGCGCCGGCCCAGGTCCGGGCGCTGCAGGTATTGGTGGCGGTCGCTGGCGGCGCTGTGCAGCACCAGGCTTTCGCGCCCACGGTCACTCAGCTGGGTAGCCAGGCTGGCGTGGTCGAAGGCCAGGTGCACGGCATCGCGGGCCTGGGCATGGGCGAACTGGAAGTCCAGCTGCGCGCCGGTCGGCAGGCTGGTGCCGGTGCGGCCCAGGGCAATGCGCGCCGGGGTCAGGGTGCGCAGGGCCAGCCAAGGGTTATCGGGGGTAGGCGTGCGATGGTCCATGGTCGTCCCTATGCAAGCTGTGCCAAGGCCTGGCGGAAAGCCGGCGGCAGGTTGTCACCGAAGCGCACCCGGCCATCGGCCTGGGTGAAGATGCCGGTGCGGGCCAGCCATGCCTCGAATTCCGGCCCGGGCTTCAGGCCCAGGGTCTGGCGCGCGTACAACGCGTCGTGGAACGAGGTGGTCTGGTAGTTGAGCATGATGTCGTCGGAGCCGGGGATGCCCATGATGAAGTTGATCCCGGCCACACCCAGCAGGGTCAGCAGGGTGTCCATGTCATCCTGATCGGCCTCGGCGTGGTTGGTGTAGCAGATATCGCAACCCATCGGCACGCCCAACAGCTTGCCGCAGAAATGGTCTTCGAGGCCGGCGCGGATGATCTGCTTGCCGTTGTAGAGGTATTCCGGGCCAATGAAACCGACCACGGTGTTGACCAGGAACGGCTTGAAGTGACGGGCCACGGCATAGGCGCGGGTTTCGCAGGTCTGCTGGTCGACGCCGTGGTGGGCGTTGGCCGAGAGCGCACTGCCTTGGCCGGTTTCGAAGTACATCAGGTTCTGCCCGAGGGTGCCGCGTTTCAACGACAAACCTGCTTCGTAGCCTTCCTGCAACACGTTCAGGTTGATGCCGAAGCCGGCGTTGGCCGCCTCGGTGCCGGCGATGGACTGGAACACCAGGTCCAGTGGCACGCCGCGGTTGATCGCTTCGATCGAGGTGGTGACGTGGGTCAGCACGCAGGACTGGGTCGGGATGTCGTAGCGCTGGATGATGGCGTCGAGCATTTCCAGCAGGGCGCAGATCGAAGCGATGCTGTCGGTGGCCGGGTTGATGCCGATCATGGCGTCGCCGTTGCCGTACAGCAAGCCGTCGAGAATGCTGGCGGCAATACCGGCCGGTTCGTCTGTCGGGTGGTTGGGTTGCAGCCGGGTCGACAGGCGCCCGCGCAGGCCCATGGTGCCGCGGAACCGGGTGACCACGCGGATTTTTTGCGCCACCAGCACCAGGTCCTGCACGCGCATGATCTTCGACACGGCAGCGGCCATTTCCGGCGTCAACCCGGGCGCCAGGGCGCGCAGGCTGTCTTCGTTGGCTTCCTCGCTAAGCAGCCAGTCGCGCAGACCACCGACGGTCAGGTGGCTGACCGGGGCGAAGGCCTGGGTATCGTGGGTGTCGATGATCAGGCGGGTAACTTCATCTGCTTCGTAAGGGATCAATGCTTCATTGAGGAAGTGCGTCAGCGGAATATTGGCCAAAGCCATCTGCGCGGCGACGCGCTCGCCGTCGTTGCTGGCCGCGACGCCTGCCAGGCAGTCCCCGGAGCGTGCCGGGCTGGCCTTGGCCATCACTTCCTTGAGGCTGTCGAAGCGGTAGACCAGATGGCCGACCGTGTGTACGAAACTTGCCATACAGAATCTCCAGAGCCGCGGGCTGCCCCGCGGCGGGTGGCGGCGATCAGTGCAGGGCCTCTTCGGCCTTCTGGATCGCGGCGAATTCCTCTTCCGGTGTGCCCGCAACCAGGTGGTGGCGGCTGTAGAAAGCAAAGTAGGCAATTAATACCGCATAGATCACTGCGGCGCCAATGACTACTCGCGGGTCGACCAGGAACCCGGCGACCACGGCGATGCACGCCAGCACCAGCGCCAGGCCGGAGGTGAAGATGCCACCTGGGGTGCGGTATGGGCGTTCCATCTTTGGCCGGCGGATGCGCAGGGTGATGTGCGCAGCCATCATCAGCACGTAAGACAGGGTAGCGCCAAACACTGCCACCAGGATGAGCAAGTCCCCCTGGCCCGTCAGCGACAGGGCAAAACCGATGATGCCGGGGATGACCAAGGCCATTACCGGGGCCTTGCTCTTGTTGGTTTCCGACAGCTTGCGCGGCAGGTAGCCAGCACGGGACAGGGCGAAGATCTGCCGGGAATAGGCATAGATGATCGAGAAGAAGCTGGCGATCAGCCCGGCCAGACCGACCAGGTTGACGAAGCCGCCCATCCAGGTGGAGCCGCCGTAGGCCTTCGACAGGGCTTCGACCAGCGGGTTACCGGAGGCCTTCAGCGCCTCGGAGCCTGCGCCGCCCGGGCCGACCACCAGGATCAGCAAGGCGAAGGCCAGCAGTACCAGCATGGCGCCGATCAGGCCGCGAGGCAGGTCACGCTTGGGGTTCTTGGTTTCTTCTGCGGCCAGCGGCACGCCTTCGACGGCAAGGAAGAACCAGATGGCGTAGGGGATGGCTGCCCACACGCCGACATAGCCGAACGGCAGGAAGCTGCTGGCGCCGACGGCGTCCGTTTTGGCGATGTCGAACAGGTTGGCCGCATCAAAATGGGGCACCATGCCGATCAGGAACACGGCCAGTGCAATGGCGGCGATGGCGGTGATGATGAACATCAGCTTCAATGCCTCACCCACGCCGAAAATGTGGATGCTGATGAACACGATGTAGAACGCCAGGTAGATCATCCAGCCGCCGATACCGAACAGCGATTGGCAGTAGGCGCCGATGAACACCGCGATGGCGGCAGGCGCGATGGCGTATTCGATAAGAATCGCCGTGCCGGTCAGGAAGCCGCCCCACGGCCCGAACGCGCTGCGCGCAAAACCGTAGCCGCCGCCAGCAGTCGGTATCATCGATGACAGCTCGGCCAGCGAGAAGCACATGCACAGGTACATGGTGGCCATCAGCAAGGTGGCGAGGAACATGCCGCCCCAGCCGCCCTGGGCCAGGCCGAAGTTCCAGCCGGCGTAGTCGCCGGAGATGACGTACGCCACGCCCAGGCCGACCAGCAGCACCCAGCCGGCGGCACCTTTTTTTAGTTCACGTTGCTGGAAATAGTCCGAGCCGACCTTTTCGAAGTCGACGGAGGAACCTGCCGGGGACCCGGCGGAATGATCGCTTGGCATAGATTCACCTGTTGTTTTTCTTGGTGGCCGGAAGGGTTTCAGGCCGATGGTGATGGGTACTGCAGGAAGCGAGCCAGAGCGGCTGGTGCACGGTTGCCGCTCTGGGTTTTGTGTAGATCAGCTCCGGCCTCTTCGCGGGCGTGCCCGCGAAGGCCGCAACGCGGTTTAGAAGAAGCCCAGCGGATTGATGTCGTAGCTCACCAGCAGGTTCTTGGTCTGCTGATAGTGATCCAGCATCATCTTGTGCGTTTCACGGCCAACCCCGGACTTCTTGTAGCCACCGAACGCGGCGTGCGCCGGGTACAGGTGGTAGCAGTTGGTCCACACCCGGCCAGCCTTGATCCCGCGGCCCATGCGGTAGGCACGGTTGATGTCGCGGGTCCACACGCCCGCACCCAGGCCGAACTCGGTGTCGTTGGCGATCGCCAGCGCTTCGGCTTCGTCCTTGAAGGTGGTGACGCTGACCACCGGGCCGAAGATTTCTTCCTGGAACACGCGCATCTTGTTGTTGCCCTTGAGCAGGGTCGGCTGGATGTAGTAACCGGTGGCCAGCGAGCCTTCCAGCTTCTCGACCTTGCCGCCGGTGAGCAACTCAGCGCCTTCGTCCTGGGCAATCTGCAGGTACGAAAGAATCTTCTCGAACTGCTGCTGCGAAGCCTGCGCGCCGACCATGGTGTCGGTGTCCAGCGGGTCGCCGCGCTTGATCTGCAGCACCTTCTTCATCACCACTTCCATGAACTGCGGGTAGATCGACTCCTGCACCAGAGCACGCGACGGGCAGGTGCACACCTCGCCCTGGTTGAAGAACGCCAGCACCATGCCTTCGGCCGCTTTTTCGATGAAGCTCGGCTCGGCCTGCATGATGTCTTCGAAGTATACGTTCGGTGACTTGCCGCCCAGTTCGACGGTAGACGGGATGATGTTCTCGGCTGCGCATTTCATGATGTGCGAGCCGACCGGGGTAGAACCGGTGAAAGCGATCTTGGCGATACGCTTGCTGGTGGCCAGGGCTTCACCGGCTTCGCGGCCATAGCCTTGCACCACGTTGAGTACGCCAGGTGGCAGCAGGTCGCCGATCACTTCCAGCAGCACGGTGATACCCAGCGGCGTCTGCTCGGCAGGCTTGAGTACCACGCAGTTACCGGCGGCCAGTGCAGGCGCCAGCTTCCAGGCGGCCATCAGGATGGGGAAGTTCCACGGGATGATCTGCCCGACGACGCCCAGCGGCTCGTGGATATGATAGGCCACAGTGCCTTCGTTGATCTCGGCGGCACCGCCTTCCTGGGCGCGGATGCAGCCCGCGAAATAGCGGAAGTGGTCGACGGCCAGGGGAATGTCGGCGTTGAGGGTTTCGCGGATTGGCTTGCCGTTGTCCCAGGTTTCGGTAATGGCCAGCAGTTCAAGGTTCTGCTCGATGCGGTCGGCAATCTTCAGCAGCACGTTGGAGCGATCCTGCACCGAAGTGCGGCCCCAGGCGTCGGCAGCTGCGTGGGCGGCGTCGAGCGCTTTATCGATGTCTTCGGCAGTGGAGCGGGGAAATTCGGCGATCAGTTTGCCATTCACCGGGGACGTATTTTCGAAGTACTGCCCCTTGACCGGAGCTACGAACTCGCCACCGATGTAGTTGCCGTAGCGGTTCTTGAAGGAAACCTTCGCGCCTTCGGTACCGGGATGTGCGTAACGCATGGTGTGTCTCCTGGCTATTGTGTTTGTTGAGGAGTTGAAAAGCGTAGAGCAAAGGTTGGGCCAGCGCTGGCCGTGCCAATCAAATCAATGACTTGGGTCATTTTTACCAGGCTGATCAAGGGGCGTTGTGCCGGCGCCGGTACGGCTGGGGTGACATTTTGTGCCGTTTGCGACACCTCACAGGCATGTGCATTGCAAAGCCTACCCGGGTGGAGGATGCTGGGCTGACGCTCTATCTGCGGAGAATTACAACAATGCAGAGCAATCACTTCACTCGCCACGCCCGGCAGGTGCATAGCGTTGCCCATGGTGGGGCCGGGGAGGGCGGCAGTGACCCGTCCATCGCCCGCTCCTGGCTGCGCTGCCTGGAGGACTACCACCTCGACCCCGCAGTGATCGAGGCCCCGGTGGTACTTGAGCACGGGCGCCTGCTGGAAAGCCGCGAGCGCCTGCGTCAGGTGCTGCAGATTGCCGACCATGAAATGAACAGCCTGCATCAGCAGCTTTCCGGCGCCGGCCATGCGGTACTGCTGACCGACGCCCGCGGGGTGATCCTCAACTGCGTCAGCGCGCCCAGCGAGCGGCGCAGCTTCGAGCATGCCGGGCTGTGGCTGGGCGCCGACTGGAGCGAGGCGCGAGAGGGCACCAACGGTATCGGCACCTGCCTGGTCGAGCGCCAGGCGCTGACCATTCACCAGAACGAGCACTTCCGTGGCCGCCACACCGGGCTGACCTGCTCGGCCAGCCCGGTGTTCGACCCGCATGGCGAGCTACTGGCGGTGCTCGACGTCTCCTCTGCGCGCCCTGACGTATCCCGGCAAAGCCAGTTTCACACCATGGCCTTGGTCAACCTGTCGGCGAAGATGATCGAAAGCTGCTACTTCCTGCGCCATTTCGAACAGCAGTGGCTGCTGCGTTTTCACCTGCAGGCCGAGTCGGTCGGCCTGTTCAGCGAGGGCCTGTTGGCGTTCGACGGCGACGGGCGGATCTGTGCGGCCAACCAGAGCGCGCTGAACCTGCTGGGCACCGTGCGTGGTGGCGTGCTGGGCAAACCTTTGGAACGCTTCTTTGCCTGCAGCCACGATGAGCTGTTCAGCCGCGCCACGCCAGGTGGCAGCACTGCCTGGCCGCTGCGGACACTGGACGGCCGCCAGGTATTCGCCAGCCTGCGGGGGCAGGCACGGGCGCCGGTATGGTCGGTACCCGCTGCCCAGCCTCGGCCCGCGCGGGAGGTCGAGCCGCTGGTGTGCCTGCTCGACCCGGCGCTGCAAAACGATTTTCGGCGCAGTGTGCGGGTGTTCGAACGCGATGTGCCTTTGTTGCTGCGCGGCGAGACCGGCTGCGGCAAGGAGGCCTTCGCCCAGGCCGTGCATCAGGCCAGCGAGCGGCGCAGCAAGCCATTCGTTGCCATCAACTGCGCTTCGATCCCGGAGAGTCTGATCGAGAGCGAACTGTTCGGTTACCGCGGCGGCACCTTTACCGGCGCGCGCAAGGAAGGCATGCGTGGCAAGTTGCTGCAGGCCGACGGCGGCACCTTGCTGCTGGACGAAATCGGCGACATGCCGCTGGCCCTGCAAACCCGCCTGCTGCGTGTACTGGAAGAGCGTCAGATAGTACCGATCGGTGGCGAGCCGCAGGCGGTGGATGTGCGCATTGTCAGTGCTACGCACCGCGACCTGCTGGAGCGGGTGGAGCAGGGCAGCTTCCGCGAAGATTTGTATTACCGCCTGAATGGCCTGGAAGTGACGTTGCCGGCAGTGCGTGAGCGCAGTGACAAGGCGCAATTACTGGACTTCCTGCTGCGTCAGGAAGCCCAAGGGCAACTGATCGACATCGAACCCAGGGCGCGGCAGGCACTGCTCGACTTTGCTTGGCCGGGCAACGTGCGGCAAATGCGCAATGTGCTTCGTACGCTGGTGGCGCTTTGCGACGACTGCCGAATCGGCTTCTCGGATCTACCCCCCGCAGTGCGCAGCAGTGCCAAGCTTGTGGGCGCGGGCGTTGGTCCAGGAACTGCCGGTGAACTCGTGGGTAGTGACGTTTTGCAAGACGCGGAACGGGAAGCGCTTATGGTGACCCTACAGGCAAAACACTGGCACCTCACCCGTGTCGCCGAGCACTTGGGCATCAGCCGCAATACCTTGTATCGAAAACTGCGCAAACACGGCATCACCAAGGCCGACTAAGCGAAACAGCGGGTGCGATTTGTCGCGCCCTGGGCTACCCTGCCTCGATGTTTTGCGAGGTTGACCATGCATATTCACATTCTCGGTATTTGCGGCACTTTCATGGGGTCGCTGGCGGTGCTGGCCAAGGAACTTGGCCACCGCGTCACCGGCTCTGATGCCAACGTCTATCCACCGATGAGCACCCAGCTCGAAGCCCAGGGCATCGAGCTGACCCAAGGCTACGACCCGGCCCAGTTGGAGCCGGCACCCGACCTGGTGGTGATCGGTAACGCCATGTCACGCGGCAACCCTGCGGTTGAATACGTGCTGAACAAAGGCCTGCCTTATGTTTCCGGCCCGCAGTGGCTGGCTGATCACGTGCTGCAAGGCCGCTGGGTGCTTGCCGTTGCCGGTACCCACGGCAAGACCACCACCAGCAGCATGCTGGCCTGGGTGCTGGAGCACGCCGGCATGAGCCCGGGTTTCCTGATTGGCGGCGTACCGCAGAACTTCTCGGTGTCGGCCCGCCTGGGTGACACGCCGTTCTTCGTGGTCGAGGCCGACGAGTACGACAGTGCCTTCTTCGACAAGCGCTCGAAGTTCGTGCACTACCACCCGCGCACTGCGATCCTCAACAACCTTGAATTCGATCACGCAGACATCTTCCCAGATCTGGCATCGATCGAGCGGCAGTTCCACCACTTGGTGCGGACTATTCCCAGCGAGGGCCTGGTCATCCACCCAACCACCGAGCAGGCGCTCGAGCGGGTGATCGGCATGGGCTGCTGGACCCCGGTGCAGACCACCGGTGAGGGCGGCCAGTGGCAAGCCCGCCTGCTCAGTGCCGATGGCTCACGTTTCGAAGTGCTGTTCGATGGCGAAGTGCAAGGCGTGGTGGAATGGGCCCTGACTGGCCAGCACAACGTCGCCAACGCCTTGGCAACCCTGGCAGCAGCGCGCCATGTGGGCGTGGTGCCGGCCATGGGCATCGCTGGCCTCAGCGCCTTCAAGAGCGTCAAGCGGCGCATGGAGAAGGTCGCCGAAGTGCAAGGGGTGACCATTTACGATGACTTCGCACACCACCCGACCGCCATCGCCACCACCCTCGACGGCCTGCGCAAGCGCGTTGGCGAGGCGCCGGTGATTGCAGTGATCGAACCACGCTCCAATTCGATGAAGCTCGGCGCTCACCGTGACGGTTTGCCGGAAAGCGTCAACGACGCTGACCAGGTGATCTGGTACGCACCGGCCAACCTGGGCTGGGACCTCGCCGCCACCGCCGCGCAATGCAAGGTGCCGAGCGTCGTGGCCGACAGCCTCGAGGCGATCATCGAGCGGATCAAGGGCCAGGCCCGGCCAGGGACGCATGTGGTGATCATGAGCAATGGCGGCTTCGGCGGCCTGCATGGCAAGCTGGCCGAGGCGCTGAAGTGAGCGGGCCGGAACGCATCACCCTGGCCATGACGGGCGCCTCGGGCGCCCAGTATGGCCTGCGCCTGCTCGATTGCCTGGTGCGCGAGGACCGTGAGGTGCACTTCCTGATCTCCAAGGCCGCGCAACTGGTGATGGCCACCGAGACCGACGTGGTGCTGCCGGCCAAGCCCCAGGCGATGCAGGCCTTTCTTACCGAATACACCGGCGCCGCCGACGGGCAGATCCGTGTATATGGCAAGGAAGACTGGATGTCGCCGGTAGCCTCAGGCTCGGGCGCCCCGGCAGCGATGGTGGTGGTGCCCTGTTCCACCGGTAGCCTGTCGGCCATTGCCACGGGTGCCTGCAACAACCTGATCGAGCGTGCGGCGGACGTTACGCTCAAGGAACGTCGCCAGCTGATCCTGGTACCGCGCGAAGCGCCGTTCTCCACTATTCACCTCGAGAACATGCTCAAGCTTTCGCAGATGGGTGCGGTGATCCTGCCGGCAGCACCGGGCTTCTATCACCAGCCACAAACCATCGACGATCTGGTCGACTTTGTCGTGGCGCGCATTCTCAACCTGCTGAACATTCCCCAGGACATGTTGCCCCGCTGGGGTGAGCATCACTTCGGGGTGGATGATTGAAGCGAGCACTGGCGGGATTGCTGGCGCTGGTGATGCTGGGGGGCTGCGCCACGGTGCGCACGCTGGATGCCAACAAGCTGGGCGCACCGGTGGTGTATGCCGGTACCCGACTGGATTTGTACGTGATCAATGGCGGGTGTTGCCCGCGGGATCATTACGGGGCTGACGCTCCGGCATATCCGCGCCTCGATCTGCCGGGGAGCATGTTGCTTGATACCCTGCTGCTGCCGTTGTCCTTGCTGACAGCGGCCGGCATAGGCTTCCAGGCTAGCGGCGGCCTGTGATGGCTTTTCGCGGTCGTGCCCTCGAAAGGCCATCACCAGCGAAGCCTAAATCTTGCCCAGCCTGCGCAACTCATCCGACTCCACAATCCGCACCCCGTCTTCTTCCTCCAGCGCCAGCCGCCACAGGGCACGGGCCAAGGTACAAGCCTCGATTCCCCGGTATTTCCCGGGTATCAACCTGGAAAACGGCGAAACCAGCTGTTCACTGAGCCGCGGTTCAATCCGCTCGCCCAGCAGGAACGAGGGCCGCACGATGGTCAACTGTGGCCAGTCCTGAGCCTTGAGCGCTTCTTCCATCTCGCCCTTGACCCGGTTGTAGAAGATTGACGACTTGGGGTCAGCGCCGACGGCACTGACCACCAGCAGATGCCGTGCGCCCATTTCCCGGGCACGCTTGCTGAAGGCGACCACCATGTCCAGATCCACGGCGCGGAAAGCTGATTCGGAACCGGCCTGTTTCAGCGTGGTGCCCAGGCAGCAGTAAGCAATGTCGACCCGGCCGGCCAACTGTGGCAAGAACACCGCCGGGTCGCCTACCGGGTTTTCCAGATGCGGGTGTTCGGCCAGTGGCCGGCGGGTGGGGGCCAGCACACGGCTGATGGTGGGCTCGTTGAGCAGGCGGTCGAGCAGGTGTTCACCGGTGAGGCCGGTGGCACCGGCAAGCAGGACATGCTGAGGCGTCAAATACATGATGTCTCTCCCTTGTTACACACAAGTCTAGTGGCTGGTCGGCGTTTTTGCCTGACCTCCCACAGTGGCCTGTGAGGCGTTACGCAATGCTTCTTCGGCCTGTTGCCGGCGCAGGTGTTGCCAGTGCTCAAGTACGGCTGGCGGCGCCCACAGCTGCGGCTCCGAGGCCTCGAAGCCTTCCCTTTGTTCTCTTTCGGCAACGCTGGAACGCGCCAGTTCAAACGCCTGTTTCAGGTCGTCGGTCTGGTTAAGGGCTTCGGCAAACAAGGCATCGCCAAAGTAGGTGAAGTCGGCTTCCTCCGAACACCCGAAGGACACCCGGTCGGCCCGCGCGGCTGTCATGATCAGCGTACGGTCATCCTTGAGCGGGGCGATATAGCCCCCTGAATAGCAGGCGGAGATGACAATGACTTTGTCGCGGTTCTTCAGCGGCGCCAGGGCGGTGGCCAGTTCATCGGCGGACAGGTCGGCCAGTTGCAGGCGCGGCTGGTCGAGCACCAGTTGGTGGTCCTGGCTGCCGTGGCTGGTCAGATAGATGAACACCAGGTCTTCAGGGCCGCTGCGCTCGGCCAGGGTCTGGGCGGCGCGGGTAAGGTTCTCGCGGGTGGCCATGGGGCGGGTGGCCATGTGGTCACGGTGGTTGATCAGGGTCACCTGGCCGCGGGCGCCGAAGCGCACTTTCAGCATGTTGCTGACGTAGTCGGCTTCGCGCAGAAACACGCTCTGCTGGCCATCGCCAGCGACCACCAGGCTGTACAGCTGGATCGCTGGCACCGAGCGCGGCACCCGGGTCAGTGCCTCGTCCAGCAGCCGGCCCTGGTTGAGCAGGGCCAGGTCCAGCGGGTCGGGCAGCAGCTTGCCGTTGTGGTCGCGCACGCGCACGCCGTTGGCCCACACGCCGCTTTCTACCTTGCCGCTTGGCAGAATCAACCGCCCACGGCCGTGGTAGGCATCGTTGAAGAAACCGCCGATATACTTGCTGCCGTCGGCCAGTTGCAGGCTACCCTCGCCTGAAAAGCGCCAGTCGACGAAGTCACCTTTGTAATGGCTACCATCGCTGCCCAGCAGTTCACCTTCGCCGATCAGCGAGCCATCCTTGAATTCACCGATCCACACATCGCCATCGGCGTTTTCGTAGCGGCCACGGCCCTCCAGGCGGTTGTCCTTGAATTCGCCGATGTACTGCTCGCCATCAACGCTGTCGTAGGTGCCGGCGCCTTGTAGCTGGCCGTTGACGAAGTGGCCGCTGAACTGGTTGCCGCTGGCATCGCTGCGCACCCCGGCACCGTTGGGCTTGCCCTTGGCGAACAGGCCTTGGTAGCGACTGCCGTCGGCGAGCTCCAGTTGGCCTGCGCCCTCGTACAGGTCGTCCTTGAACTGGCCACGGTAGGTCTGGTCGGCTTGCTTGAGGGTGCCTTCGCCGTCGCGGCGCCCGTGGCGGAAGGTGCCGCTGTAGTGGCTGCCCGGGGTGGTCAGGTCGCCCAGGCCCTGAAACAGCCCTTCGGCGAACTGGCCGCGGTAGACCTCGCCGTTCTGGCCATGCCATTCGCCTTGGCCGTGCCACTGGCCGTCCTTGAAGCTGCCGGCGTACCAGCTGCCGTTGGGGTAGTCGATCCGGCCCTCACCCTGCAGCAGACCATCGACCACCTGCCCCCGGTAACGCCCACCGTCAGGCAGGCGCGCGTCTGGCGGTAGCAGCGATTCGCCATCGCCACAGGCGGCGAGCAGCAGGACCAGAGTAATGGGGAGCAGTGGACGCATGGCGAGGACCGGGTAATAGGTCTGCCGAGTATGACGCAGAATGGGATCCTGAAACAGCGAGCGCGTAGGGTGGCGCATCGCCCTGTAGGCGCGCCCCGGCAAGGCTGCTCCTGCAGGATTTGCGCTGCCCTTGAGGCTCGGTCACCAAGCACGGCGACCCTGAGACGGTATCCCCGAGGTGGATTGGGTGATTGCTGGTGGGTGCATGCCTTGGGTAGTTCGTCGCCTGGGCGATCGAGCGCCGCCCGCGCGGCGCATCGCGAGCTACGCTCGCTCCTACATCTGTTTCGGGCCAGTATCGACTGCACCTGCGCGCGCGACCGCCTTGTTTGTAGAGCACGATCTCGTGGAGAGCGCTAAGGGGGGCGCGCGCCTCGGCCCCAGGAATAATTGGCCCGAAACAAATGTAGGAGCGAGCGTAGCTCGCGATGCGCCGCGCGGGCGGCGCTCGATCGCCCAGGCGATGAACTACTCAAGGCATGCACTTCCATGCCCTGACGCCATTTCCAGGCATGCACCTCATCCCCTCAATGCCGCCGCAAGAACTCCGCCAGCCTCCGGTTGACCTGCTCGGCCGCCTCCATCTGCACCATGTGCCCGGCCTCGGGCAGCACCAGCACTTCAGCCTCCAGCCCTTCGGCATGGCTGGCCGGGATGATCGCGTCCATGCCACCCCACACCACCAGCGCTGGATGCTGGCCCAGTACGCCGCGCAGGTCGTGGCGCTGGCGATCGCCATCGGCGAGCGCTGCTGACAGCTGTTGCAAGGCCTGGTCCACGCCTTCCAGGCGCTTGAACTTGAGCATGTCCTCCAGCATCTGCCGGGTGACCAGCGCCGGGTCGGCGAACAGTTGCACCATCTGCGGCTTCAGCGCGTTGCGATTGGCTGCGGTGACGAAGCTTTGCAGATAATGGCCGTTGATCTCCTGGCCCAGACCAGCGCTGGCGACCAGGCTCAGGCTAGCCACTCGTTGCGGCGCCAGGCGCGCCACGTTCAGGCTGACCGCGCCGCCCATCGAATGGCCGGCCAGGTGCGCCTTGGCGATGTCCAGGTGGTCGAGCAGGGCCAGTACGGTTTCGCTCAGTTCATCCAGGTCACCGCGTTGCAGGGCTTTGGCCGACTCGCCATGCCCTGGCAGGTCGAGGGCGATTACCCGGCGTTCGGTGGCCAAGGCCGGGTGGTTGAACAGCCAGTTGTTGAGGTCGCCACCAAAACCATGCACCAGCACCAGCGGTGTGCCGCCTTCGCCCAATTCGAACCAGCGCAGCAAGCGGCCACCCACTTCCGCCTTCTGCGGGGCCGGCCCCTGGGCCTGGTCGGCGCCACCGTCGGCGACGAATTCGGCCTGGAAGCGCTGCACCACGGCATCGATCTCGGCCTCTTCGGCCTCGCCTTCCACCACCACTGCCAGCAGCGCGCCAACCGGCAGGGTTTCATCCGGTTTGGCCACCCGGCGGCGCAGCACGCCACTGAACGGCGCTTCGACGCTGCTGCTGATCTTGTCGGTTTCGACGTCCAGCACCTCGTCACCCTTGCTGATTTCGTCACCCTCCTGTTTGAGCCAGGTGTCTACCCGGCCCTCGGTCATCGACAGGCCCCACTTGGGCATGGTCAGGGTATGGATCTGGCTCATGCGGCACTCCTTGCGGCTTCGATCACCTTGCGCACTGCGGCCTCGACCTTCGCTGCGTCTGGGATGTAGAGGTCTTCCAGGGCGTCGGAGAACGGCACCGGGGTGTGCGGCGCGGTGACCATTTCGATCGGGCCCTTCAGCGCGCCGAAGGCCTTTTGCGCCACCAGTGCGCTGATGTCGGTGGCCATGGAACAGCGTGGGTTGGCTTCGTCGATCACCACCAGGCGGCCGGTCTTTTCCACGCTTTCCAGGATGCTTTCTTCGTCCAGCGGGCTGGTGGTGCGCAGGTCCAGCACTTCACAGTCGATGCCCTGACGGGCGAGGTTGTTGGCGGCCTCCAGCGCCACGTGCACCATGCGCCCGTAGGTGACCAGGGTCACGTCGTCGCCATCGCGCAAGAAGTTGGCTTCGCCAAACGGTACGGTGTACACCTCTTCCGGCACTTCGCCCTGCATGCTGTACAGCAGTTTGTGCTCGCAGAAGATCACCGGGTCGTTGTCGCGGATCGCCTGAATCAGCAAGCCCTTGGCATCGTACGGCGAGGACGGGCAGACCACCTTAAGCCCGGGGATATGCGTCCACAGCGAGGTGAGCATTTGCGAATGCTGGGCCGCCGCGCGCAGGCCGGCGCCATACATGGTGCGCATCACCAGCGGGGTCACTGCCTTGCCGCCGAACATGTAGCGAAACTTGGCGGCCTGGTTGAGGATCTGGTCCAGGCAGCAGCCGGCAAAGTCGACGAACATCAGTTCGCACACCGGGCGCAGGCCCTGTGTGGCCGCACCGACGGCCGCGCCGACGTAGCCGATTTCCGACAGCGGCGCGTCGAGCACGCGGCCGGGGAATTGGTGATACAGGCCTTTGGTCACGCCCAGCACGCCACCCCAGGCGTCATCCTCGCCAGGGGCGCCGGCTCCGCCGGCAACGTCTTCGCCAATGATGAACACGCTGTCGTCGCGGCGCATTTCCTGGGCCAGGGCTTCGTTGATGGCCTGCTGGTAGCTGATCTTTCTTGCCATGGTGGTTCTCCTGTTGTTCTTGTAATCCGCGGCTCAGGGGTAGGCGACGTAAACGTCGGTGAGCAGGTCGGCGGGCTGTGGCTTGGGATCGGACTTGGCGCGACGCACGGCGTCTTCGATCAGGTCCTCGACGCGGGCGTCGATGGTGTCCAGTTGCTCGGCCGTGAGCAGGCCGGCGCGGGTGGTCTTGTTGCGGAACTGCATCAGGCAGTCGCGCGACTCGCGCAGGTTCTTCACCTCATCGGGGGCGCGGTAGGTTTGCGCATCACCCTCGAAGTGGCCGTAGTAGCGGCTGAGCTTGACCTCGACCAGCGACGGCCCTTGCCCCGAGCGGGCACGCTCGATGGCCGCGCCAGCTGCCTCGTACACGGCAAAGAAGTCGAAGCCATCGATGGTTACCCCAGGCATGCCGAAGCCGGCTGCGCGGTCGGCAATGTGGTCGCAGGCCACCGACCAGTTCGAGGCGGTGGCCTCGGCGTAGCCGTTGTTCTCGGCGACGAAAATGCACGGCAGGTTCATGATCGACGCCATGTTCATGGCCTCGAACACCGCGCCTTCGTTGGAGGCGCCATCGCCGAAGAAGGCTACCGACACATCGTCACGGCCCTTGAGCTTGGCCGCCAGCGCTGCTCCGGCCACCAGCGGTGCGCCGGCCCCGACAATGCCGTTGGCGCCGAGCATGCCTTTTTCCAGGTCGGCAATGTGCATCGAGCCGCCCTTGCCACCGCACACGCCGGTCTTCTTGCCGTAGATCTCGGCCATCATGCCGTACACGTCCACACCCTTGGCGATGCAGTGGCCATGGCCGCGGTGGGTCGAGGCGATGCAGTCGCTGTCGCGCAGGTGGGCCATGACCCCGGCGGCCGAGGCTTCTTCGCCGGCATACAGGTGGACGAAACCGGGGATTTCACCGGTGGCGAACTCCACATGCAGGCGTTCTTCGAAGGCGCGGATGGTGCGCATTACTTCATAGGCATGCAGCAATTGTTCAGTACTGAGCTGATTGGACATCTTGTTGTTCTCCAGGGTTGTCTCAACACGGGTTTGCAGGGTGCAGCCGGTGGCCGCGGGGTACTGCCAGCAGGTGATGACGGGCGGCGTGTGCCAGTACAGCCTCGACGTCCACGCTGAGCGGGCCTTGAGGGTCGAGCGTGATGGTGGGGGTGTCGTGATCGGCAAATTCGATTTCGCGCTCGCCGTCCAGGGCCAGGGTGCCGCTGGAAAGGCTCAGGCGATGGGCAACGCCGGGTGTCAGCGTGCCGCTGGCGGTCACGCCGCAGGCTTGCAGAAGGCCGGGGGCCAGCGGTGCGAGCAGTGTCTGCTCGGCACCAGGGTTCAGGCGTATCCAGGCGCCGTGCGGGTCCAGGCGTGATACCGGGCACCACAGGCCGCAGAGGGCTGACAGGCCAATGGCATGGGGCTCGGCGAAACAGGCGAATACTTCAGCAAGGTCTTCACTGCGGCTGAGCGCGCGGGCGCCGATGAAGCGCTGCGGTGATACTGCCACTTCCACCAGAGCCCATTCGGCCAGCTGCTGTTCCGGCACTTTCACCAGCAAGCGCTTGTTGCGACGCAAGCCGAGGCTGGCCGGTACCTGGCCGCTGGCGAGCAGGCCACCGGCCAGGCCTGCGCTGGTGGCCTCGCGCAGTTCGGGGAAGGCATTGTTGGTGCCAGTGGACAGGGTGAGCAGCGGTACGTCACCCGCTTCGGCGGCGACCGCCTTGTGGGTGCCATCGCCGCCGAGCACGGCGATCAGCGCCACGCCGCGTTCGACCATGCGTCGGGTGGCCAGACGGGTGTCGGCTACGGTCTGGGTCAGCGGCAGGTCGAGTATTTCGATGGCCGGCCAGTGCTGGTCACGGGCGCCTGGGCCCTGGCTGGCTTTGAGCACGGCGGCGGCGATGCCGGTCATGTCGCTGGGCAGCAGCACCTGGCCGATGCCAGTGGCACCGAAGGCCGCCAGCAGGCGCTGGATCGCCGAGGCCTTGTCGGTGCTTGAATACAGCCCGGCGCTGGCCGTCAGGCGGCGCAGGTCGCGGCCAGAGGCGGGGTTGGCAATGATCCCGACGGTCGGGGCGGGTAGCGGCATGGCGCACCTCGTATTTTCGTTTGCAAGGGCAGGAGCAAGCGCGGTGCCAGCTTTTCGTGGCGCAGCTGAAAGGGCCGCGCCAGAGCAGTTTTGCTGCGCTCAGGCAGGTGCTCATTGCGCTGCTGGCGAGACGCCGGGTGCCAGCGCGGGGCCTGGGTTGGCGAGACGCTGAGACGCAGCGTCTCAAGCCGGCCGGTAATCACACAGTGCTTGTCGGGGCATGCCGGGAAGCGCTTAATGGCCGCACAACGATAAAAACAGCAACGAGAACCGGAGGGCCCGAATGCTTGCCGCGAACTCCCGAGCCCATGTCGACTGCGTCAGCAGGGTGCTGAAAAATGCCGACCGCCTGCCACAGGCGCCGGTGCCGCCGCTGATCCTCGATTCATGGCGCCGTTCCATGGAGCTGTACCGCCTCGATCCTGGCTCCCAGCAGGGGCCGCGCATCCTGTCCCAAAGCCTGCTCAACGAATGCCGCGAACGCGCTGAATTGTTCCTTCGCATTGCCAGCGATGCGGTGGCCCGCCTGCACGAGCGCGTACGCGGTGCCGACTATTGCGTGCTGCTGACCGATGCCCAGGGGCGCACCATCGATTACCGGGTCGAGTCGGCCATCCGCAACGATTGTCGCAAGGCCGGGCTGTACCTCGGCACCTGCTGGTCGGAGGGCGAGGAGGGCACCTGCGGTGTGGCAGCGGTGCTGACCAGCAAGGCGCCGGTCACGGTGCACAAGCGCGATCACTTCCGCGCTGCTTTCATCGGCCTGACCTGCACGGCGGCGCCGGTGTTCGATCCACTGGGTGAGTTGCTGGGCGTGGTGGATGTGTCGGCCTTGCAGTCACCTGACGACCGCCGCAGCCAGCACCTGATCCGCCAGTTGGTCGAGCAGACCGCCCGCGAAATCGAAAACGCCTTCTTCATGCACAGCGCCCAAGGCCATTGGGTGATGCGCGCCCACGGCACGCCCGGCTACGTGGAAAGCCAGCCTGATTACCTGCTGGCCTGGGATGCCGATGGCCGCCTGCAAGCGATCAACAGCCTGGCGCGGGAGCGGCTGGTAGAGCGTCTGGGGCGTTTGCCCGAGTACATTGGCGAACTGTTCGACATCGACCAGCTACGCCGGGTGAGCGCGTCGTCCGCCCAGCGCCTGCCTGGCCTGGGCGGTTTGTATGGCCGGGTCAGCGCACCGCAGCAACGCCAGCGTGCGCAGCCTTTGCGTCAGGCCCAGGACACCCGTATCGAGCAGCACCTGCGGTTGGCCACCCGGGTCAAGGACTGCAACCTGGCGGTGCTGGTGCTGGGTGAGACCGGGTCCGGCAAGGAGGTATTCGCCCGTCAGCTGCACCAGCAAAGCCAGCGCTGTGATGGCCCGTTCGTTACCCTGAACTGCGCGGCCATCCCGGAAAACCTGATTGAGAGTGAGCTGTTCGGCTATGTGGCCGGGGCCTTCACCGGGGCCTCCAGCAAAGGCATGCAAGGGCTGTTGCAGCAGGCCGATGGCGGCACGTTGTTCCTCGACGAAATCGGTGACATGCCGCTGAACCTGCAGACCCGCCTGTTGCGGGTGCTGGCGGAAGGTGAGGTGGCGCCGCTGGGCGCGGCGCGGCGGGAGCGGGTGGATATTCAGGTGATCTGTGCGACCCATCGCGATCTGGCGGCAATGGTGGCGGACGGGCGATTTCGTGAAGACTTGTACTTCCGCCTGGCCAATGCCCGTTTCGAGCTCCCGCCCTTGCGTGAGCGCGATGACCGACTGGGCCTGATTCACCAGTTGCTGGCCGAGGAGGCCGCGGCCTGCGGGGTGGAGGTGGTGATGGCGGATGACGCGCTGCAGGCGCTGCTGGTTTATCGTTGGCCGGGCAATTTGCGCCAGCTACGGCAAGTGTTGCGGTATGCCTGTGCGGTGAGTGAAGGCGGGCAGGTGCGGCTGCAGGATCTGCCGCAGGAGGTGCGCGGTGAAGCGGTCGGCTCGGCGGAAAGCGGGGTGTCGTGCCCGGCCCGGCAGCTGTTGCTGGACGCGCTGATCCGCCATCGCTGGAAACCGGCCGATGCGGCGCGGGCATTGGGCATTTCGCGGGCGACGCTTTATCGGCGAGTGCATGAGCATCGCATTGACATGCCGCGGATGAAGGGGTAGAGCCCTGGGGCCGCAACGCGGCCCCAGATTCAGGCAGGCGATAAAAAACCCCGGCACAAGGCCGGGGTTCTGGTACATCACACTACACGATCAGTCCTGGTTGGCCAGTTTGTGCTCGAGGTAGTGAATGTTGACGCCGCCTTTGCAGAAACCTTCATCACGCACCAGGTCGCGGTGCAGCGGGATGTTGGTCTTGATGCCGTCGACGACGATCTCGTCCAGGGCATTGCGCATGCGCGCCATGGCTTCGTCGCGGTCCTTGCCGTAGGTGATCAGCTTGCCGATCAGCGAGTCGTAGTTCGGCGGAACCGAGTAACCGCTGTACAGGTGCGAATCGACGCGAACGCCGTTGCCACCCGGGGCGTGGAAGTGCTTGACCTTGCCTGGGCTCGGGATGAACTTCTTCGGGTCTTCGGCGTTGATCCGGCACTCCAGCGAGTGGCCACGGATGACAACGTCTTCCTGGCGGAACGACAGCTTGTTGCCAGCGGCGATGCTCAGCATCTCCTTGACGATGTCGATGCCAGTGACCATCTCCGACACCGGGTGCTCAACCTGCACACGGGTGTTCATCTCGATGAAGTAGAAGCGACCGTTTTCGTACAGGAACTCGAAAGTACCAGCACCACGGTAGCCGATCTCGATGCACGCATCGACGCAGCGCTTGAACACTTCCTGGCGAGCTTTTTCATCGATGCCCGGGGCAGGTGCTTCTTCCAGGACCTTCTGGTGACGGCGCTGCAGCGAGCAGTCACGGTCGCCCAGGTGAATGGCGTTACCCTGTCCGTCGGACAGTACCTGCACTTCCACGTGACGTGGGTTGGTCAGGAACTTCTCCAGGTAAACCATCGGGTTGCCGAAGGCAGCACCGGCTTCGGTACGGGTGAGCTTGGCCGAGGAGATCAGGTCCTCCTCCTTGTGCACCACGCGCATGCCGCGACCACCACCGCCACCGGCGGCCTTGATGATCACCGGGTAGCCGACGTCACGGGCAATCGCCAGGGCGACTTCTTCGTCTTCCGGCAGCGGGCCATCGGAGCCCGGCACGGTCGGTACGCCCGACTTGATCATCGCGTCCTTGGCCGAAACCTTGTCGCCCATCAGGCGAATGGTGTCGGCTTTCGGGCCGATGAAGGCGAAGCCGGACTTTTCCACCTGCTCGGCGAAATCGGCGTTTTCAGCCAAGAAGCCGTAACCCGGGTGAATCGCGGTGGCGCCAGTCACTTCGGCGGCAGCGATGATCGCCGGGATGTGCAGGTAGGAATCCTTCGACGATGCAGGGCCGATGCAGACCGATTCGTCTGCCAGGCCCAGGTGCATCAGTTCACGGTCGGCAGTGGAGTGCACGGCGACGGTCTTGATGCCCAGCTCTTTGCAGGCACGCAGGATCCGCAGGGCAATTTCCCCGCGGTTGGCGATCAGGACTTTTTCGAGCTTCCCAGACATCGTTGGCTCTCCGCGATTCAAACGATGGTGAACAGCGGCTGGTCGAACTCAACCGGCTGGCCGTCTTCTACCAGGATGGCGTCGATGACACCGCCAACATCGGCTTCGATGTGGTTCATCATCTTCATGGCTTCGACGATGCACAGGGTGTCGCCTTTCTTCACGGACTGGCCCACTTCTGCGAAGTTAGGCGAGGTCGGCGAAGGCTTGCGGTAGAAGGTGCCTACCATTGGCGAACGGATCACGGTGCCTTTCAGGGCTGGGGCGGCAGCAGCGGCTTCGGCGGCTGGCGCAGCAGCGGCAACCGGCGCAGCGGCAGGGGCGGCAGCCATAGGCGCCGGTGCGTAGAACTGCTGGGCAGCTGGGGTCTTGCTGTGACGGCTGATACGGACCGACTCTTCGCCTTCCTTGATCTCCAGTTCGTCGATGCCAGACTCTTCCAGCAGCTCGATCAGTTTCTTGACTTTACGGATATCCATTAATCATCAACTCCCAAAGGTTCGGTCAGGGGGCGAAATACAAAAAAACGTATCTGAAACGTTTCTCTCGAACCCCGGCCCATTCAGGCCAGGGTTTTCATCATTTGGGCTGTGCGTTGGCAGCCAGTTGTTCCAGCGCGGACTCCAGGGCCAAGCGATAACCGCTGGCGCCCAGACCGCAGATCACCCCTACGGCAACATCGGAAAAGTAGGAGTGGTGGCGGAACGGTTCGCGTTTGTGCACGTTGGACAGGTGCACTTCGATGAATGGGATGCTCACCGCAAGCAATGCGTCACGTAATGCGACACTTGTGTGGGTGAAAGCAGCCGGATTGATCAGGATGAAGTCCACACCCTCGTTGCGTGCCGCGTGAATGCGGTCGATCAGTTCGTATTCGGCATTGCTCTGCAGGTATTGCAGATGATGGCCTGCGGCGCGGGCACGTTGCTCCAGGTCCTGGTTGATCTGGGCCAGGGTCACGGCGCCGTAATGGCCAGGCTCGCGAGTACCGAGCAGGTTGAGGTTGGGGCCGTGGAGCACCAGTAGCGTTGCCATCTGCGGATTCCTTGGATTTGTAGGGCAATTCGACACAGCGCGGCGAGTGTGCCGTAAAGCGACGGCAAGTGTCCAGTTCCCGGCAATAGCCAGCACGATGACCGAGATTCGCGCGAAGTATGTGACCAAATAATTAAATCTGGTCACTCATTTCAGGATTTTTCCCGGCTCGCGGGAAGTTATAGACCGACTTTGCCGCGCACGCGCGTCAGAATCTGCGCAAATTCACCGGCATTTATCTCGCCAATCACCCGATCAGCGGTAATTTCGCTGCCGTTCGCAGCAAAGAACAGCAAAGCAGGTGGGCCGAACAGCTGGTAGCGGTCGAGCAGCTTGCGTTGTTCGACATTGCTCTCTGTGATGTCGAAACGCAGCAGTTTGAAGGCCGCCAGTTGTGGCTGCACCTGTGGCGCGTTGAGCACTTCATGTTCGATCACCTTGCAGCTGATGCACCAGTCGGCATACCAGTCCAGCAGTACCGGCTGCCCAGCCTCCTTGGCCTGAGCGAGGGCAGCGTCCAGTGCCTCAGGTGTGGTGACGGTCTGCCAGGCATCGGCCTTGGCTACCGCGCTGCTGCCACTGGCTGTAACAGTCGCAACCGCAAGTGGCCGCAGTGGATCACCTTGGCCACTGAGGGCGCCGTACCAGCAGGCCAGTGCGTACACCAGCAAGGCCAGGCCAAGCAATTGCGCCAGGCGCTGGCGCGTGGTCTTGACGACGAATTCCAGGGCACCGAGGAACAGCGCCACCCCTGCCGCGAGGAATCCGACCAACACCAGGGTCACCTGGCCCGGCAGCACACGGCTGAGCAAGCCGATGGCCAGCCCTAGCAGCAGCACGCCGATAGCGTTCTTGACCGTGTTCAGCCAAGGGCCACTTTTCGGCAGCCAGGCTGCGCCGCCGGTGGCCACCAGCAGCAATGGCGCACCCATGCCAAGGCCGAGGGCGAACAGTTTCAGTGCACCGCCCAGGGCATCGCCGCTGGCGCTGATATACAGCAAGGCGCCGGCCAGGGGCGCGGACACGCATGGCGAAACCAACAGGCTGGAGAGCACGCCAAGTACCGCTGCACCCAGCAGCGAACCGCCCCGGGTGTGGTTGGCGACGTTATTCAGGCGGTTGTTCAGGGCTTGCGGCAGTTTCAATTCGAACAAACCGAACATGGCCAGGGCGAACACCACGAAGAATAACGCGAAGGGCACCAGCACCCAGGCCGATTGCAGGCGCGCCTGCAGGTTCAGGCCGGCGCCGAACAGGCCCATCAGCGCACCGAGTGCTGCGAAGCTGGCGGCCATCGGCAGCACATAGGCCAGCGACAGCGCCAGCCCGCGCACGCCGCCAACCTGGCCGCGCAGCACGACCCCGGAAAGGATCGGCAACATTGGCAGGACGCAAGGGGTAAAGGTCAGGCCGACCCCGGCGAGGAAGAACAGCAGCAGAGACTTCCAGTTCCAGCCGTGTTCGCGGGTGGCTGGCGCGTTTGCAACGCCTTCGCCATCGATACTCAGGCGTGCGGTTTCCGGCGGGTAGCACAAGCCCTTGTCGGCGCACCCCTGGTAGCCCACCAGCAGGGTGAAGGCGCGTGGGTCTTTGCGTGGCAACTCGATATCGAGCACGCCGTGGTACACCTCGACATCGCCGAAGAATTCATCGTGCTTGGCCTCACCCTTGGGGATGTTCGGCGTGCCCAGGGTGATATCGGCCGGTTCCGTGTGGAACTGGAAGCGATGGCGGTAGAGGTAGTAGCCATCGGTGGCAACGAAACGCAGCTTGATGGTTTGCGCATCGGCTTGGACCAGGTTGAGCTTGAAGGCCTCGTGTACCGGCAGGAAGTCGGCGTTGTTGGCCAGCGAAGCGGCGCCAAGGGTGGCGCTGGGGCGGTTGTCGAGCAGGCCCGTGGCGTAGGCAGGGCTGGCCAGCAGCAGGAACAGCAGGAAAAACAGGCGGCGCATGGCGGACTCGCGAGGTGGAACGTGCTGCGCATGATAGCGGAGTTGGTGTGGGTTGGGGCCTTTAGGGCTTGTCATGGGATGTTTGGCGCCTGGGAGATCGAGCGCCGCCCGCGCGGCGCATCGCGAGCTGCGCTCGCTCCTTGTATGTTGTGTCTGACCTGGCCAGAGAGGTTATTCTCGTCAGGTTCAAGAAGCACTTCCGGGGAGACCGATCGCTCCTGAAG
>NZ_QJRL01000013.1 GCF_003205205.1 Pseudomonas sp. LB-090624 | reverse complement strand
TGGCATTAGTGCTCCGGTACCCCGAGCGGCTGCTCGGAGGGCTTGTCAGTGGGTGCTGGCAGCGCTTTCTGTGGCACTTTCGGGCCAACGGTGACGATCACCAGTTTATCGGCTGACAGGTGTTTGTTCATGGCTGCCTTGACCTGCTCGACGGTAAGCGCCTGGGACTGCTGCATGAAGTCCTCCAGCCAGGTCAGAGGCAGGTTGTAGAAACCGATGGCGCCGAGTTGGCCGACGATGCTGGCATTGCTGGCATTGGACAGCGGGAAACTGCCGGCCAGCTCACGCTTGGCGTCGTCCAGTTCCTGTTGGCTGGGCCCTGTCTTGAGATAGTCGGCGAGAATGCCCTGCACCAGCTTGAGCGTGCCTTCGCTGAGCTCGGCACGGGTTTGCAGGTTGATCATGAACGGGCCGCGGACCTGCATCGGGCTGAACACCGAGTACACACCGTAGGTCAGGCCGCGTTTTTCTCGCACTTCACTCATCAGCCGGGTACCGAACGCACCGCCGCCGAGGATCTGGTTACCCAGCGACAGCGCTGGCCAGTCCGGGTCCTGGCGGTCGATGCCCAGCTCGGCCAGCATCAGGTGGGTCTGCTTGGACGGGAAGTCGATATGGGTAAGGCCTGCCTTGGCATCTGCGGGCTGAGCCGGTGCGGCCAGCGCCGGGCCCTTGGGCAGGCCGGCAGACACCTGCGCGGCGATGGCTTCAGCCTCGGCGCGGCTGAGGTCGCCGACCAGGGCGATCACTGCGTTGCCGCCGGTATAGGCCTTGGCGTGGAAGGCCCGCAGCTGTGCGAGGCTAATGCCGTTTATGCTTTCGGCGGTGCCGTCGCTTGGGTGAGCGTAGGGGTGGTCGCCGTAGAGGTTGGCGAACAGCGCCTTGCCGGCAATCTTGCCGGGGTTCTGCTTCTCGTATTCGAAACCCGCCAGCATCTGGTTCTTGATGCGCTTGAGGGCGTCCTCAGGGAAGCTAGGCTTGCCGGCCACCTCGGTGAACAGCTTGAGCGCCGGCTCGCGCTTGTCCTTGGCGCTTAGGCTACGCAGCGAGGCCACGGCCATGTCGCGGTAGGAACCGTTGCCAAAGTCTGCGCCTAGTCCTTCGAAACCTTCGGCGATAGCGGTCACGTCCTTGCCGGCCACACCTTCGTTGAGCATGGCGTTGGTCAGTGCAGCCAGGCCTGGCGTGCCGCCGTCCTGGCTGCTGCCGGCAGCGAAAGTGACACGCAGGTCGAACATCGGCAGTTCGCGGGCCTCGACAAACAGTACCCGGGCACCCTCGGCGGTGTTCCAGTGCTGGATGTTCAGCTGGCGGCGGCTGGGCGCTTTGCCATCCAGCTCGGCCAGCGACTGCAAGGTATTGGCCGGGCGAGCCGCGTTGCTGTCGGCCTTGGCGGCGTTGTCGGCCATGGCCGGGGCGGCCAGCACTGCCGCCAGCGCCAGGGCGCGGATGCCGGTGGCCAGCAGGGTTGGGCGTGGTGCGCGACGATCACTCATGAGCGGGGTCCTCAGGCAAAACATGGGCAACGCTCAGGCGTTCGCGGGTGAAGTAGGTGCGCGCGGCGTTCTGGATGTCCTGCGGGGTGACGCGCTTTAGCTCATCCAGTTCGCTGTCGATCAGTTTCCAGGACAGGCCGACGGTTTCGAGCTGGCCGATGGTGGTGGCCTGGCTGCTGATGGAGTCGCGGTCGTAGACCAAACCGGCGATGACCTGTGCACGTACCCGCTCCAGCTCTTCGGCGCTGGGCGGGGTGGTCTTGAGTTCGTCCAGTAATTGCCACACCCCTTTCTCGACGTCGGCCATGGTTTTCTGTTTCTGTACGTTCGGTGTGGCCGAAATCAGGAACAGGCTGTCACCTCGGGTGAAGGCGTTGTAGCTGGAAGATGCGCCGGCCACCAGCTCCTGGCCACGTTCCAGGCGCGCTGGCATGCGGGCGCTGTAGCCACCGTCGAGCAGTGCCGAGATCAGGCGCAGGGCATGCACGGTACGCGGGTCCTTGGCAGTCGGCAGACCGGGCACGTTGAAGCCATAGATCAGGCTTGGGAGCTGGGTGCGTACATGCAGGGTCAGCTGACGCAGGCCAGGCTCGGCCAGCTCCAGTGGCAGCTTGGCCGGCGGCACGGCGCGCTTGGGGATGCTGCCGAAGTACTTCTGCGCCAGGCCCTTCACCTCGTCGGGTGTGACGTCCCCAACTACCACCAGCGTGGCGTTGTTGGGCGCGTACCAGGATTCGTACCAGTGGCGCAGTTCCTCTACCTTCATCCGTTCCAGGTCGGCCATCCAGCCGATGGTCGGGGTGTGGTAACCGCTGGCCGGGTAGGCCATGGCGCGGAACAGCTCAAAAGCCTTGGCGTTGGGCTGATCGTCGGTACGCAGGCGGCGTTCTTCCTTGATGACCTCGATTTCCTTGCTGAACTCGTCGGCCGGCAGGCGCAGGCTGGCCAGGCGGTCGGCCTCCAGCTCCAGCGCTACCGGCAGGCGGTCGCGCGCCAGCACCTGGTAATAGGCGGTGTAGTCGTCGCTGGTGAAGGCGTTCTCTTCAGCCCCCAGGTCACGCAGTACCCGCGAGGCCTCGCCCGGGCCAAGCTTGGCGCTGCCCTTGAACATCATGTGTTCCAGCGCGTGCGACAGCCCTGTCTGGCCCGGCGTTTCGTAGCTGGAGCCGACCTTGTACCAGATCTGCGAGACCACCACCGGGGCGCGGTGGTCTTCGCGCACGACCACCTTCAGGCCGTTGTCGAGGATGAATTCGTGGGTGGGTTGCACATCGGCGGCGAAGGCTGCGAGCGGCAGGCAGAGCGTGCCGAGCAACAGGCCTGCGGCGCGGCGGGCTAGAGCATTCATAAGGTGTTCAACCTGTTCGACGGCCCGCTGGGTTTAGCGTCGGCGGGCCAGGAGGTGCTAGGATACTGATCCGGTTGCCTGGCGACCATGCCTGTCGCCGTTCTGGCCCGCAGGACACTAAGACAAAACGTTGCGCATGAACCAGCCGGCTTCAAGATAGTCTGTTCTGCGTAGAGAGAATTCCCGATGAGCCATTGCTGGCTTATCGCTACCCTGAGATAGCCGTCCTCCATGTTTGGTTCCAACGACGACAAAAAAGCGCCGGCCGAGGCTGGCGAGAAGAAAGGCCTGTTCAGCTGGTTTCGAAAGAAGCCGCAGCAACCTGTCGCCGAACAGCCACAAGCCCCTGAACCCCAGGCTGTAGAGCCTGTAGCACCGGCGTCCGCCGTCGAGCAGCTTGAAGCTGCTCCGGTCGAGCCGACGGTTGCAGAAGCCCCCGTACCTGCACCTGAGACCCCTCGGGCTACCGAGCCAGCATTGGCCCCTGAGCCTGCACCTGCCCCGGTGGTTGCGCCGGTCCCTCAGCCTGCACCTGCCCCGGTGGTTGCGCCGGTCCCTCAGCCTGCACCTGCCCCGGTGGTTGCGCCGGTCCCTCAGCCTGCACCTGTCCCAGTGGCTGCCCCGGCTCCTGAGCTTGCGCCGGCCCCTGTGGTTACTCCGGTGCCTGAGCCTACCCCTGTGGGCATGGACGTGCCCGCGAATGCCGAGCCTGTCGCCCCACAGGTCGAACCCCCTGCGCCAGTAGCAGCACAGGTCGTTCAAGCCGTTGAACCCCCGGTCAGCAACCTGGTCTTGCCCGTTGCCGAGGAGCCCGTCGCTCTCGTCCCTGACCTGGAGCCGATGGCTCCGCCAGCGATCCCTGAGCGCCCGGTAGCAGAGCCTGTGCAGTCCGAGCCCGAGCCTATGGCTGGCGCAACCGTTACCGAACCAGCCAAACCCGGCTTCTTCGCCCGCCTGAAGCAGGGCCTGTCCAAGACCAGCGCCAGCATCGGCGAGGGCATGGCCAGCCTGTTCCTCGGCAAGAAGGTCATCGACGACGACCTGCTCGACGAGATCGAGACCCGCCTGCTGACCGCCGACGTGGGGGTGGAAGCCACCTCGACCATCGTCCAGAACCTGACCCAGAAGGTCGCCCGCAAGCAGCTGGCCGACGCCGACGCCCTGTACAAGTCTCTGCAGGAAGAACTGGCCGCGTTGCTGCGCCCGGTCGAGCAGCCGCTGAAAGTGCAGGCGCAGAACAAGCCCTACGTGATCCTGGTGGTGGGCGTGAATGGTGCCGGCAAGACCACCACCATCGGCAAACTGGCAAAAAAACTGCAGCTGGAAGGCAAGAAAGTCATGCTGGCCGCGGGTGATACGTTCCGTGCCGCGGCGGTCGAGCAACTGCAGGTGTGGGGCGAGCGCAACCAGATTCCGGTCATCGCCCAGCACACCGGTGCCGATTCTGCCTCGGTGATCTTCGACGCCGTGCAGGCCGCCAAGGCCCGAGGTGTCGATGTGCTGATCGCCGACACTGCGGGTCGTCTGCACACTAAAGACAACCTGATGGAGGAGCTGAAGAAGGTCCGCCGGGTCATCGGCAAGCTCGACGCCGAGGCGCCGCACGAGGTGCTGCTGGTGCTCGATGCCGGTACCGGGCAGAACGCCATCAGCCAGGCCAAGTACTTCAACCAGAGCGTCGAACTGACCGGCCTGGCCCTGACCAAGCTGGACGGCACTGCCAAGGGCGGGGTGATCTTCGCCTTGGCCAAGCAGTTCAACATCCCGATCCGTTTCATCGGCGTCGGTGAAGGCATCGACGACCTGCGCACCTTTGAAGCCGAGCCGTTCGTCAAGGCTCTGTTCGCCGAGCGAGACTGACCATGATCCGATTCGAACAGGTTGCCAAGCGCTATCCCAATGGTCATGTCGGTTTGCATGAGCTGAGTTTCCGGGCGCGCCGGGGCGAGTTCCTGTTCGTCACCGGCCACTCGGGCGCTGGCAAGAGCACCTTGCTGCGCCTGCTGCTGGCCATGGAACGCCCGACCAGCGGCAAGCTGATGCTGGCCGGGCAGGACCTGGGCCAGATCAGCAACGCACAAATCCCGTTCCTGCGCCGGCAGATCGGCGTGGTGTTCCAGAACCACCAGCTGTTGTTCGACCGCACGGTGTTCAACAACATTGCCTTGCCGCTGCAGATTCTCGGCCTGTCCAAGGCCGAGATCGCCAAGCGCGTGGACTCGGCCCTGGAGCGTGTGTCGCTGTCCGACAAGGGCGAGCTGTTCCCGGCCGACCTGTCCACCGGGCAGCAGCAGCGGGTCGGCATTGCCCGCGCTATCGTCCATCAGCCAGCGCTACTGCTGGCTGACGAACCCACCGGTAACCTCGACCCTCGGCTGGCGGCAGAAATCATGGGCGTGTTCGAGGACATCAACCGGTTGGGCACCACGGTATTGATCGCCAGCCACGACCTGGCACTGATTGCGCGCATGCGTCACCGCATGCTCACCTTGCAGCGCGGCCGCTTGATCGGCGATGGGGAGGCCGGCCAATGAGCACTACACGTACGCCGAAGGTTTCCGAGCGGGTTGCGCCGAAGCCGGCTGATCCGCAACCTGCGAAGAAAAAGCGCGGTGAAGACGATGACGGCCCGGATTTCCGCACGCTGCTGCATGCCTGGCTGGAAAGCCACCGTGCCAGCATGGCCGACAGCCTGCGCCGCCTGGGCAAGCAGCCGATCGGCAGCTTCTTCACCTGCCTGGTGATGGCGGTGGCACTGAGTATGCCGATGGGCCTGTCGTTGCTGCTGAAGAACGTTGAGCAACTGGGCGGCTCGTGGCAGCGCGCAGCGCAGATTTCGCTGTACCTCAAGCTGGATGCCGGCAGCCGTGACGGAGAGGCGCTGCGCGACGAGATCAAGGGCATGCCCGGCGTGGCGGATGCGCAATATGTCAGCCGCGAGCAGGCGCTTGAAGAGTTCCAGCAACAGTCCGGCTTGGGCGAGGCCCTGCGCGAACTGCCTGACAACCCGTTGCCAGGGGTGGTGGTAGTCACTCCGACCGAGGTCGACAAGCCGGCCCTGGACGCCTTGCGTCAGCGTCTGTCGGAGCTGCCACGGGTGGAAGTGGCGCAACTGGACTTGGTCTGGGTCGAGCGGCTGGCCGCTATCCTCAAGCTGGGTGACCGCTTCGTCTTTGGTCTGGCCGTGATGCTGATTTCTGCCCTGCTGTTAGTAATCGGTAACACAATCCGTCTACACATTGAAAACCGCCGCGTCGAGATCGAAGTGATCAAGCTGGTCGGTGGCACCGACGCCTACGTGCGCCGGCCTTTCCTGTACATGGGCGCCCTGTATGGCCTGGGCGCGGGGTTGCTGGCGTGGGGTATCCTGGCGTTTGGCCTGAACTGGCTGAACGAGGCGGTGGTAGGGCTTTCCGGGCTGTATGGCAGTGACTTCGCCCTGGGTGGGGTGCCGGCGTCCGATGGTCTGTCGCTCTTGATCGGAGCGGTGCTGTTGGGGTATATCGGTGCATGGATTGCAGTCGCCCGCCACCTGAACGAGCTGGCGCCGCGATAGTTTTTACGTGCCAGCATTGACATTTTCTTCACTGCGGAACTTGTACCGTCGTTCCAGGTCAATGTTGGCAGCGCCCACAAGGCGCGAGTTTTGAAAGTCGGAGGTTCTTGAATGACCACATCGTTGCAACCTGCCTATGCCCTGGTACCCGGTGCAAACCTGGAAGCCTACGTGCACACGGTCAACAGCATTCCGCTGCTGACGGTCGAGCAGGAGCGTGATCTGGGCGAGCGTCTCTATTATGAGCAGGATGTCGAGGCCGCTCGTCAAATGGTGATGGCCCACCTGCGGTTCGTCGTACATATCGCCCGTAGCTACGCCGGCTACGGGTTGGCCCAGGCCGACCTGATCCAGGAAGGCAACGTCGGCCTGATGAAGGCCGTCAAGCGCTTCAACCCGGAAATGGGCGTGCGCCTGGTGTCGTTCGCCGTGCACTGGATCAAGGCAGAGATCCACGAGTTCATCCTGCGCAACTGGCGCATCGTCAAGGTGGCCACCACCAAGGCCCAGCGCAAGCTGTTCTTCAACCTGCGCAGCCAGAAGAAACGCCTGGCCTGGTTGAACAACGACGAAGTGCATCGCGTGGCGGAAAGCCTGGGTGTCGAGCCGCGCGAAGTGCGCGAGATGGAAAGCCGCCTCAGCGGCCAGGACATGGCCTTCGACCCGGCAGCCGAGGCTGACGACGACAGCGCCTTCCAGTCGCCTGCGCACTACCTGGAAGACCATCGTTACGACCCTGCGGTGCAATTGGAAGATGCCGACTGGAGCGACAACTCCACCAGCAACCTTCACGAAGCGCTGCAAGGGCTGGACGAGCGTAGCCGCGATATTCTCTACCAGCGCTGGTTGGCTGAAGAAAAGGCTACGTTGCATGAGCTGGCTGACAAGTACAGCGTTTCGGCTGAGCGAATTCGCCAGCTGGAGAAAAATGCGATGAACAAGGTCAAGGCGCTGATCGCTGCCTGATCGAGCCTTGGTTGTAGAGAAAGCCGCTGGCCCCGATGGGGCGAGCGGCTTTTTTGTGCTCGGCGTGAATGTTGTGACGCCCGTGAGATCGAGCGCCGCCGGCGCGGCGCATCGCGAGCTGCGCTCGCTCCTACGTTTGTTTCGGGCCAATGATTCCTGTGACATTTGCGCGCGGACGCCTTGGCGGATGCCCCAATATCGCGCCGTACAAACAAGGCGGTCGCGCACGCCTATCACAGGCGTTACTGGCCCGAAACAAACGTAGGAGCGAGCGCAGCTCGCGATGCGCCGCGCGGGCGGCGCTCGATCTGCGCATCACCGCGAAACTCAAAGCTTGTTGCGCGAAATATCGAGCTGCAGCAGGTAGCTGGGCCCGCCCAACTGGCTCATCTGCCGGCGAATCCAGCCGGCCCGGCTGGCCACGTAGGCGCTTGGCCGGCTGGCACTCCACTTGATTGGGCTGGGCAGCACCGCCGCCAGTTGCGCGGCCTGCTGGCGGCTGAGCCGGCTGGCATCCACACCAAAGTGATAGCGCGCCGCGGCTTGAGCCCCAAACACACCTTTGCCCCATTCGGCGCTGTTCAGGTAAACCTCCAGAATCCGCTCCTTGGACCAGAACAGCTCGATCAAGGCTGTGAACCAAGCTTCCAGCCCTTTGCGGAACCAGCTGCGCCCGGACCACAGGAACAGGTTCTTGGCCACCTGTTGGGTCAGGGTGCTGGCCCCGCGAATGCTGCCGCCGCGCTCGTTGTAGGCCAGGGCCGCCTGGATGGCAGGGATGTCGAAACCCCAATGGTTGGCGAACTTCTGGTCCTCGCCGGCAATGACTGCGACCTTTAGCTCATCGGAGATGTTTTCCCATGGCTCCCAGTCGCGCTGCAGGTCGATCGGCTCGCCACTCACCCATGACTGCACCTTGCGCTCGACCATCAACGCCGTGCCGGGCGGCGGCACCCAGCGGAACACCAGCACCAGCACGATGCTGCCGGCAGCGAACCAAAGCAGAGCGCGGGAGAGGCGGCGGATAAGGGTTGGCAGCATGGCGATGGCTTGGCCGTTTGGGTGGAAGGGGCCATTATACAGACCCGATACAAGGAGTCGTCCCATGCTTCGCAGCTTCCTGATGCTTGCCGCTTTTTTCGGCTTTACCGGCGTCGCCCTGGGCGCGTTCGCCGCCCATGGCCTGAAAAACCGGCTGACGGCCGACTACCTGGCGATCTTTCATACCGGCGTGACCTATCAGTTGGTACATGCCCTGGCGATCTTCGGTGTTGCCCTGCTTTCTGCTCACCTGCCCGGGCGCCTGGTCGGATGGGCCGGGGGGCTGTTTGTCATAGGCATCGTGCTGTTCTCCGGCAGCCTGTACCTGCTGACCCTCAGCGGCCTGGGCAAGCTGGGCATCATCACCCCGATTGGTGGCCTGTGCTTCCTTGCCGGCTGGCTGTGCCTGGGCCTGGCAGCCTGGCGGCTGGGCTGACCGAGTGGTCCACAATCGCGACTAATGGCGCGCACCGCCCTTGGGTTGCAGGGCGGTTCGGCGCTAGAATGCGGGCCCCAAAGAACAATGGTGGCCGTGCGCATGCGCATTCAACTGAACGGTGAACCTTACGAACTGCCTGCCGGCGAGAGCGTTGCAGCCCTGCTGACGCGCCTGGAGCTGAGCGGGCGCCGCATTGCCGTGGAACTGAACCTGGATATCGTGCCGCGTAGCCAGCATGACAGCACGCTGCTGAACGACGGCGACCAGGTCGAAGTGGTTCACGCCATCGGTGGCGGCTGACAGCAGCCTGGCGGTTCTCAAGCAAGCCCTGCAACCTTTTCCCGAGGAACAACGATGAGCAACGTTCGTAGCGACAAGCCCTTCATCCTGGCCGGGCGCACTTTCCAGTCGCGCCTGCTGGTTGGCACCGGCAAGTACCGTGACATGGAAGAAACCCGCCTGGCAACCGAGGCCTCGGGTGCCGAGATCGTCACCGTGGCCGTGCGCCGGACCAACCTTGGCCAGAATGCGGGCGAGCCGAACCTGCTCGACGTGTTGTCGCCCGACAAGTACACCATCCTGCCAAATACCGCAGGTTGCTTCGACGCCGTCGAGGCAGTTCGTACCTGCCGCCTGGCCCGTGAGCTGCTCGATGGCTACAAGTCCCATGAGTCGCGGACCTTGGTCAAGCTGGAAGTGCTGGCTGACCAGAAAACCCTGTTCCCCAATGTGATCGAAACCCTCAAGGCCGCCGAAGTGCTGGTCAAGGACGGTTTCGACGTGATGGTGTACACCAGCGACGACCCGATCATCGCCCGTCAGCTGGCTGAGGCCGGCTGCATCGCGGTCATGCCGCTGGCCGGCCTGATCGGCACCGGCCTGGGTATCTGCAACCCTTACAACTTGCAGATCATTCTCGAAGAATCGAAGGTTCCGGTGCTGGTCGATGCCGGCGTGGGTACCGCTTCCGACGCCACCATCGCCATGGAAATGGGCTGCGAGGCGGTGCTGATGAACTCGGCCATTGCCCACGCCCAGCAGCCGGTGCTGATGGCCGAGGCCATGAAGCACGCAATCGTCGCCGGTCGCATGGCCTACCTGGCCGGCCGTATGCCGAAAAAACTTTACGCCAGCGCCTCTTCGCCGCTGGATGGTCTGATCAAGTAAGAGCCCCAGATGACTGACTCGCAAGATACGCCGATCGCCGCCGACGGCGACCAGCGCCCGCACCGCCGCATCAAGAGCTTCGTGATGCGTGCCGGGCGCATGACCGAAGGCCAGCAACGCGGCCTGGACCAGGGCGGCCCGCTGTACATCCTGCCGCTGGCCGACAGCCCGGTGGACTATGACCAGGTGTTCGGCCGTTCGGCGCCGCGCACCCTGGAGATCGGCTTCGGCATGGGCCATTCCCTGCTGGAAATGGCGGCTGCCGCGCCGGAACAGGACTTCATCGGTGTGGAAGTGCACCGCCCGGGTGTCGGCGCGCTGCTCAACGGCGTACTGACTCAGGGCCTGAAGAACCTGCGGGTGTACGACTGCGATGCCATCGAAGTGCTGAACCGCTGTGTGGCGGACAACAGCCTCGACCGCCTGATGCTGTTCTTCCCAGACCCTTGGCACAAGGCGCGCCACCACAAGCGCCGCATCGTCCAGCTGGAGTTTGCCGAGCTGGTACGTCGCAAGCTCAAGCCCGGTGGCGTGTTCCACATGGCCACCGACTGGGAGCCGTATGCCGAGTACATGCTGGAAGTGATGAGCGCCGCCCCGGGCTATCGCAACCGTGCAGCCGACGGCACCTACGTGCCACGCCCGGAAGAGCGCCCGATCACCAAGTTCGAACGCCGCGGCGAGCGGCTGGGGCATGGGGTGTGGGACTTGAAGTTCGAGAAGGCGGATTGATCGGCTGATCTGGCCTTTCGATGTGCTGGTGCTTGCAGAAGTGCGGGCGAAAAAAACCGCCTTGAGAAAGGCGGTTTTTTTGTGAGCGACAGGACTGAGTATCCTTCGCTCTGGGACTTCACCGAAAACGTCCCCACAGTCAGGGGATCATAAGCAGCCAAAAAGGGCGCGTCAACGATCAGAAATATCCAGCACCACGTGTGTCTGCGCGGTTAACAGCTTTGATTGCGCATCCCAATTATCATCGTGTTGCTCCTGTGGGGAAAAATTCGGTGATGGGTCGGGTAGGAGAAGAATTCTGCTTTCCGGCCCCTTCGACACGGCCTGAGAACCGTGCCGGTAACTGACTTCGAAGGGCCATTAACCTGGCCACTTCACCGAACACGTCCCCAGAGTTTTCGAAGGCATCGAAGTGCCGGTTAGATGCTGGAAGATTGGCCCGCCAACACGGAGGCCAAGGCATATGAAGCGTTTGCTTGATGCGCTGAGCCGCGTCTGGAAGCTCATTCGGATCTTGATTGTGCTCAAGACCGTTCGGGACTTCATGCGTGACCACTTCGATGATGCCCGTTAAGGGCTAGTCAGGTGGTAGGGGTGCCCTGGTTTCCCGGGGCAGCTTTTTGCAACCCTTACCCTCGGCGATCAGCCACCACACCAATCAACACCAGCACCACCAGCAACACCGGCGCCAGCGCGTAGTTGTTGAACTGGCCCAGCCCCTTCACCACCCACGGCGTGGCGTAGATCAGTGCCGCACCGCTGCCGATCATCACCATCAGCGCCATGAACGGCACGCGCAGGGCGCCCGCCAGGCCACCGAGGCGTTGCTCGGCCCAGGCTTTGACATCGCTGCCGAACAGCACCAGCAGGCAGCCTACCAAGGCCAGTGAAATCTCCGACAGGTTGCCGCGGCTCCAGTGGGAAACCGTCGCGAGCAGATCAAGTACCAGATCCATGGGTCATCCTTAGGTCAAGAAATACTGCAGCAGGTCGTTGAGGAACAACTGGCCCCTTGGCGTGGCTACCAGTCGATCCGGTTCGACCTGTAAAAGGCCTTTTTGTTCGGCGGCGCGGCGTGCCTCGCGCAGTTGTGCAAGCGGCAAACCAGTGCGCTGGGTGAACAGTTCGGCTTCCACGCCATCGGTAAGTCGCAGGGCATTCATCAGAAACTCGAACGGCAGCTCGTCGACCGGCAGCAGCTTCTCGCCAGCCTTGAACGGCTTGGCCAGGTTCAGGTAGTCCTTGGGCAGGCGGGTTTTCCAGGTGCGCAGGATGCGCCCGTCGGCGAAGGTCAGCTTGCCGTGGGCGCCGGCACCAATGCCGATGAAGTCACCAAAGCGCCAGTAGTTGAGGTTGTGCCGCGCGGCGCGGTCCGCCTGGGCATAGGCCGAAACCTCGTACTGGCGGAACCCATGCTCGGCCATCAGTGCCTGGCCCGCCTCCTGGATGTCCCAGAGGATGTCGTCCTCGGGCAGCTCTGGCGGCTGGTTCCAGAACACCGTGTTCGGTTCCACGGTCAGCTGGTACCACGACAGGTGCGTCGGCCCCAGGTCGATGGCCTGGCGCAAGTCACCCAGCGCGTCATCCAGCGACTGGTCGGGCAGGCCGTGCATCAGGTCCATGTTGAAGTTGTCGAAGCCGGCAGCACGCGCCATACCGGCAGCACGGATCGCTTCGTCGCCATTGTGGATGCGTCCCAGCGCCTCCAGCTTGGCTGGCTGGAAGCTCTGTACGCCGATGGACAGGCGGTTGATGCCGGTTTGCCGGTAGGCCTTGAACTTGTCCTGCTCGAAGGTACCCGGGTTGGCCTCCAGGGTGATTTCGATGTCTGGCGCGAACGGGATGCGTTGTTCCACGCCGCGCAGCAGCCGCCCCAGGGCGTTGGCACTGAACAGGCTGGGTGTACCGCCACCAAAGAAGATCGAGCTGATCGGGCGGCCCTGTACGGCAGCCAGCTCCTGGTCAAGGTCGTCCAGCAGGGCCGAGACGTAGGCGTCTTCCGGCAGTTCAGGCCCGGCAGCGTGGGAGTTGAAGTCGCAGTAAGGGCATTTGCGTACGCACCACGGGATGTGGATGTACAGCGCCAGCGGCGGCAGGCTGGTAAAGGCCGCCGCGCCGGGAGAGGACAGCATTTCGATCATGCCAGGCCCAGACGTTGGCGCAGCAGGGCCATGGCACGGGCGCGGTGGCTGAGCTGGTTTTTATCTACAGGGGCCAGGTCGGCGCTGGAGCAGTTGCGCTCCGGTACCCAGAACAGCGGGTCGTAGCCGAAGCCGTGCTCACCGCTGGCCTCGAACAGGATGCTGCCGTGCCACAAGCCTTCGCACAGGATCGGCAGCGGGTCGTCGGCATGGCGTACCAGTGCCAGTACGCAGACGAACTGCGCGCCGCGCTCGGCTTCGGGCACGTCTTTCAGGGCTTCGAGCAGCTTGGCATTGTTCGCCGCGTCACCCTTGCCGTCGGCATACCGTGCCGAGTAGATGCCCGGCGCACCACCGAGGAAGTCCACGGCCAGGCCAGAATCGTCGGCCAGGGCCGGCAGGCCGGAAATACGCGCGGCGTTGCGTGCCTTGAGGATGGCGTTCTCGACGAACGACAGGCCGGTTTCTTCCGGCTCGACCTGGCTGAACTCGCCAATCGAGCGCAGCTGCACGGACTGGCCGAGCATGGCCTGGAGTTCCTTGAGTTTGCCGGCGTTATGGCTGGCCAATACGAGTTGCTGGAAATTCATCATTCGCCTGGGAACACTTCCTGGTTGAAGCTGAGGGAGTTGCTGATGCCGCCGGTTTCGATGGTCAGGTCGAAGGTGACGGTTTCTGGTTGTTCGATCTTGAACTGGGCGATGTAGTAAACCGCTCCCGGTTCGGTAACCTGCTTGAACGACAGCGGGCTGATGCGCCCGGTCAGGTCTTTGACCTTGCCGCTGACCAGTGCTGGGGTGGGCTTGCCGGCCTTGAGCACGGCAATGTTGAGCACGCCCTGGTTCTTGCTGCGCACCAGACCGGTGGCCGCAGCCACCTCGGGTGTGAGCATGCTCGAAGTGAATGCGCTGTAATGCACCGTCACATCGCCAAACACTTCCTTGCGCTCGGGCCGGGCGGCATCGGCAGCCAGTACCGGCAATGCCAGGCACAGGCTGATCAGGAACAGGGCTAGGCGACGCATGGGGCAATTCCTCCAGTGGACGTCAGACGGCGAGCTGGTGTTCTTGCAGGCCCGGGCTGCTGACGCGGTAGATGCCGATTTCACCTAGAAGATTAGGCCATAGCCGGCCACCCCACCCGTTACGGTGCAAGTGGTCGACGGCCAGGCGGTCGAGTACCTTTGCCCTGCGTTCGTGCACCAGTTCTTCGAAGTCGGCGAAGGTGCAGAAGTGGATGTTCGGCGTGTTGTACCAGGTATACGGCATGAAGTCCGATACCGGCATGCGGCCTTTGGTCGCCAGGTACCAGCGGCAGCGCCAGTGACCGAAGTTGGGGAAGGTGATGATGCACTGGCGGCCCACGCGCAGCATCTCGTCGAGGATGCGGTCAGGGTACTCCACGGCCTGCAGGGCCTGGGTCATGATCACTACGTCGAAACTGTTGCTGGCGAAGTTGCCCAGGCCCTTGTCCAGGTCCTGCTCGATGACGTTGACGCCCTTGGCCACGCACGCGGCGATGTTGTCGGCGTCGATCTCCAGGCCATAGCCGGTGACCTGCTTGCGGTCACGCAGCGAGGCCAGCAGTTCGCCGCTGCCGCAGCCCAGGTCAAGTACCCGGCTGCCGGCGGGGATCCAGTCGTGGATGATTTCCAGATCGGCTCTCATGCTGTCCTCAGATGGCAATGCGGTTCATGTAGTTCGAGAAACCCTGCATGTAGCGAGGTGTGGGGATCAGGAAGGCATCGTGGCCGTACGGCGAGTCGATCTCCAGGTAGCAGACGTTCTTGCGCGCCGCCATCAGGGCGTCGACGATCTCCCGCGAACGGGCCGGGGAGAAGCGCCAGTCGGTGGTGAACGACATGATGCAGTAGTCTGCCTTGACCCCTGCCAGGGTGGCTGCCAGGTCGCCGCCTTGGGCGGCAGCCGGGTCGAAGTAGTCCAGCGCCTTGGTCATCAGCAGGTAGGTGTTGGCATCGAAACGGCCGGAAAACTCCTCGCCCTGATAGCGCAGGTAGCTTTCGACCTGGAACTCGACGCTATGGAAGTCGTAGTTGAGCTTGTCGCTCTTCAGCTCACGGCCGAATTTTTCACCCATCGAATCATCGGACAGGTAGGTGATGTGGCCGACCATGCGCGCCAGCATCAGGCCGCGTTTGGGAATCACGCCCTGATCCTGGAACGAGCCTCCATGGAATTCAGGGTCGGTGAGGATGGCCTGGCGCGCCACTTCGTTGAAGGCGATGTTCTGCGCCGACAGCTTGGGTGCCGAGGCGATGTCGACGCAGTGGCGTACGCGGTCGGGGTAGGTCATGGTCCATTGCAGTGCCTGCATGCCACCCAGGCTGCCGCCGACGATAGCTGCCCACTGCTGGATGCCCAGGCGGTCGGCGAGCCGTGCCTGGCTGTGCACCCAATCCTCCACGGTCAATACCGGGAACTCGGCGCCATACGGTTTACCGGTGGCCGGGTTGACACTGCTGGGCCCGGTGCTGCCGTTGCAGCCGCCGAGGTTGTTCAGGCTGACCACGAAGAAGCGGTTGGTATCGATCGGTTTGCCGGGGCCGATGCAGCTGTCCCACCAGCCCGGCTTACGGTCCGTGGCGGCATGGTAGCCAGCGGCATGGTGGTGGCCGGACAGGGCATGGCAGATCAGCACGGCATTGCTCGCGCTGGCATTCAGGGTGCCGTAGGTCTCGTAGACCAGCTCGTAGCCGGCCAGGGAGCGGCCACAGGCCAAAGCCAGCGGTTCATCGAACCGGGCGGTTTGCGGTACTACCAGACCGACGGAATCTTCGGGAAAGACAGTGGACATCGACCCTGCTCACGCTTGACGGAGGCGTAAGTCTAAAGAGCGCTACCCCCAGCGGCAAGCAAAGGCTTGCGGCTGGGGGCAAGCGGGGTCAGATCATCCGCCACAGCTCTTGTGGCATGCCGGCGTAGGCGGCCAGCGGTGGCATGACGAACGACTGGATCACCTGGATCGCGAGGAAGGCGAAGATCGGCGAAATATCCATGCCGCCCAGGTTGGGCACGATGCGGCGGAACGGTGCCAGCACGGGTTCGCTGATCTGGTAGGCCAGCTCGGCAGCCGGGTTGTGGCTGTTGGGCGCAACCCAGGAGACGATCACCATGACGATCATGGCCACCCAGAAGATCTTGAGGAACAGCGAGGTGATACCGATGATGGCCCACATCAGCAGGTGCAGGACGTCGCCGAAGGTGCCATAGGTGACCATCAGCACGAAGGCCATCAGCAGCGCCTGGATCAGTACCGACAGCAGCAGCGACGAGGTGTCCAGGCCGCCAATGCTGGGGATGATACGGCGGATCGGCTTGAGCAGCGGCTGCGTGGCGCGGACGGCGAACTGGCACAGCGGGTTGTAGAAGTTGGCCTTGACCAGTTGCAGCACAAAGCGCAGCAGGACGATCACCAGGTACAGGCTGACCAGGGTTTGCACCACGAAGATCGCGGCGCCGGACAGTGCATTCATCTAAAACTCCTTATTTGCCCAGTTGTTCGGCCAGCTCGGCGGAACGCGTGGCCGCAGCCTGCAGCGCCTGCTCGACAATGGCTTCGAAGCCGCTGGCCTGGAACGACTTGATTGCCGCTTCGGTGGTGCCGGCGGGCGAGGTGACGCGGCGGCGCAGTTCGGCAGCATCGACATCGCTGGCAACGGCCATGTGCGCCGCGCCCAAGGCGGTCTGCAAGGTCAGCTGGGAGGCGGTCTCGCGTGGCAGGCCGAGTTTTTCGCCGGCTGCGGTCATGGCCTCGATCAGCAGGAAGAAGTACGCCGGGCCGCTGCCGGACACCGCAGTCACGGCGTCCAGTTGCTGTTCTTGCTCCAGCCACAGGGCGGTGCCCACGGCCGACAGCAGTTGCTCGGCTTGCTGGCGCTGTTCGCCAGATACCTCGGCGGTGGCATACAGGCCGCTCACACCCTGGCGCAGCAGGGCGGGGGTGTTTGGCATGCAGCGCACCACCGGGCGGGCGCCTACCCAGCTTTGCAAGCTGGCGCAGGTGATGCCGGCGGCAATGGACACGATCAGCTGACCGTCCTGCAGGTTGGGTTGCAGGGCCTGGCACACCGCTTTCATGACCTGCGGCTTGACCGCCAGCACGATTACGTCGGCGCCGTCGATGGCCTGGGCATTGTTCTCGAAGGCTTCGATGCCATGCTCGGCCTGGATGCGCGAGCGGGTCTCGGCGCCCGGGTCGCTGGCGCGGATCTGCGAAGCTTCCAGGCCTTGGGCACGCAGACCACCGATCAGGCTGGCGGCCATGTTGCCGGCGCCGATAAACGCAATACGAGTCTTGCTCATGTCAGGTCCTTGTGGGGAAGAGTGAGTTAAGCATGCAATCAGTTAGGGCCGTAGTCGCGGGCACCGAACAGGGCGGTACCGATACGTACCCAGGTCGCACCCTGCGCAATCGCCGCTTCGAGGTCGTGGCTCATGCCCATGGACAGGGTATCCAGGCCCAGGTCCAGGCCCTCTTGCAAGGTGCGCAAACTGGCGAAGGCTGCCTGCTGGGCGGCGCGGTCATCTGTGGGTTCGGGAATGGCCATCAAGCCGCGCAGGCGCAGGTTAGGCAGTGCCGCGACAGCCTTGGCCAGGGCTGGCAAGTCGGCGGGAGCACAACCGGATTTGCTGTCCTCGCCACTGACATTCACCTGCAGGCAGATGTTCAGCGGCCCCAGCCCGGCAGGGCGCTGTTCCGACAAGCGTTGGGCGATTTTCAGGCGGTCCACGGAATGTACCCAGTCGAAATGCTCAGCAATGGCTTTGGTCTTGTTCGACTGAATGGGGCCGATGAAGTGCCAGATCAAGGGCAGGTCGCCGAGTTCCTGCTGCTTTGTCAGTGCTTCCTGTAGGTAGTTTTCCCCGAAATCGCGCACGCCAGCCGCGTGGATCTCGCGGATCGCGGCGGCGGGCTTGGTTTTGCTCACGGCCAGCAACTGAACGCTGGCCGGCGCACGCCCGGCTGCCTGGGCAGCACTGGCGATACGGGCAGAAATCGCGGAAAGGTTGTCTGCTAGGGTGGACATGGATGAATGCCGGCGGCTTTAGGGTTTGCGGCATTCTACCTGCTTGACGGCCTTTGGGGAGTCTCATGGAAGTGACCGACCTGTTGGCCCGGGCCATGGAGGCGGGGGCTTCGGACCTGCACCTGGCGGCGGGCCAGATACCGATGCAGCGCGTGGATGGTGAGTTGCAGCGCATGAATTCGCCGCCCGTGGGGGCAGATAACTTGATCGAGGCCATGGCTGACCTGCTCGATGATGAGCGGCGCACGCAGTGGGCACAGGGCGATGAACTGGACATGGCGCTGGAGTTGCCTGTACTCGGGCGCTTTCGCGTCAACCTGTTTCGCCAGTTGAATGGGCCTGCGGCCACCTTCCGCCTGATCCCGGGGCGTATCGCTACGCTGGAGGAGCTTGATCTGGTGGATGTGTTTCAAGCTATTGCGCAGTATCAAAATGGCATGATCCTGGTCGGTGGCCCCACCGGCAGTGGCAAGTCCAGCACGCTGGCGACACTGCTCGACCAGCTCAATCGGGTGCGGGCGCTGCACATCATTACCCTGGAAGACCCTGTCGAAGTTATCCACAGCAGCCAGCGGAGCCTGGTCAATCAGCGTGAGATCGGTCGCCATAGCAGTGGCTTCGCTCAGGGTCTGCGCAGTGCGCTGCGCCAGGATCCGGATGTGATCATGATTGGCGAGTTGCGCGACCTTGAAACCATTCGCCTGGCCTTGCGTGCAGCCGAGACTGGGCACCTGGTGCTGGCGACCGTGCATGCCCGTTCGGCGGCCAGCAGCATCGACCGGCTGGTAGAGGTGTTTGCTGCCGAGGAAAAGGGGTTGGTACGGGCCATGCTGGCCGAGTCGTTGCAGATGGTGGTGGCGCAGGTGCTAGTCAGGCGTGTGGGCGGTGGCCGGGTTGCGGCGCGGGAAGTGCTGGTGGCGACGCCGGCAGTGCGAAACCTGCTCCGGGAGGGGCGGATGGCGCAGTTGTGCTCGGTGATGCAGGCGGGTGCAGCGCAAGGGATGCGGACGATGGAGGGGGCGATGCGGGGGCTGAAGGAGAGCGGACTGATCAGAGGGCATAGTGCCTGTTGAGGCCCCTTCGCGGGCAAGCCCGCTCCCACAGGTACGGCACAGGTTTTAAAGGCTGTGCTGGCGGTGGCAGCGGGCTTGCCTGGGAAAAGGTCTGACCTTTTTAGCGCTTGGCCAGATTCAGCTGTTGCTGCTCTTTCGGCAGCACCCGTTTGGCCACCACGTAGTGCTTCTGCCAGTAAGGCTTGCTCAAGGTATCGATGCTCACGCGCTTGCCACGGCGTGGAGCGTGGATGAAGCGGTCGTTGCCCAGGTAGATGGCTACGTGATTGACCCGGCGGCTCTTGATATTGAAGAAGATCAGGTCACCCGGCTTCAGGTCACCTTTTGCCACCTTCACGCCGTGGCCCTGGGCCATGGCGTTCGAGGTGCGTGGCAGGTCAACGTCGGCAACGTCATTGAATGCGTACTTGACCAGCCCGCTGCAATCGAAGCCTTTTTTCGGGCTGCTGCCACCCCAAACATAGGGAGTGCCAAGCACATTCACCGCACGGCTGAGCACATCGCTGCTCTGCTTGGGCGACATGGCGGCAACCGGCATGCCGCTGCGGCTGCTGGCGGCATTCGCCGGACGAGCGCGCAGCGGGGCGTGCTTGGCCGGTGCGTGTTTCACCGAAGCATTGGTGGTATAGCCGGTGAAACCATTGGGAAGACGTTGCTCACGATTGGTGGCGTGGGCGGCCAGGGGCAATAATAGGCAGAGGGTCAGCCATGTCTTGAATAAAGGCGGCATAGATGAAGCTCTTATGAATAGTTATGTGTTGGGCGCGCAACTTTATAACAGCTTTTTGATCAATCTTTGATCCGTTGGTCGATTGCCTAGCTGCCGTACGTCGGCCTGCGACGAGAAAGTCACATTTTTTTTTAGAAAATTTTCGGATAACCCACGAGGGCTATGAATGAACAGTTATCAACAGGGAACGCCATTCCACGACACGCACAGCAAGACCATCGGTTACCTGCTGTGGATTTTCGGCTTCACCGGGTCGCATCGTTTCTATTACGGCAAGCCGGTAACGGGGACCATCTGGTTCTTCACCTTCGGGCTACTGGGCATCGGTTGGCTGATCGACCTGTTTCTGATCCCGTCCATGGACCGTGAAGCCGACCTGAGGTTCCAGTCGGGGCGCATCGACTACAACATCGCCTGGATACTACTGACCTTCCTAGGGGTTTTTGGTCTGCACCGGCTGTATCAGGGCAAGTGGGTGACCGCGATCATCTACTTCTTTACCGGCGGGCTGTTCCTGGTGGGCGTGCTGTACGACTTCTGGACGCTGAACGGCCAGGTTTCCGAGCGGAACGCAGGGCGGGGTTGAGGCGTTTATGGGGTGCAGGGCAGCGCAAGGCTGCGCCTGCAGATGTTCAGGTTACCCGCGGGCGGTTACTGGCGGGTCTGGCGTTGTTGCAGCAGCAGGTTGCCAAAACCAGCCCCGGCCAGTTGCTTCTGCGCCCCGGTCAGCTGTTCACGGTTACTGAACGGGCCGACGAGCACGCGGTACCAGGTTTCTTCCTTGACCGTGCCCGATTCCACCTTCACCGACTGGCCCAGGAGGATGATCTGTGCGCGTACCTTGTCGGCATCGGCCTGCTTGCGGAACGAACCGGCCTGCAGGAAGTACTGGGTCGTTGCAGCCGGTTTGATGACCGGTGGTGCCGGTGGCGGGGTCTGGCCGAGTAGCGCGGCCTGGGCACGCGCGGTATCGATTTTCGCCGCTTCGGCCGGGGTCACCGGGGTTACCGGCTGGGCCGGTACTGGTGGCGTTTTTTCGGGCACGGCCTCTGGCGGCACGATCACCTCGGACTCCGGCAGCAGGGTGTAGAAGTCGTACTTTGGCTTCACCGGCTGCTGCGGGGTGGCCTGCGCCGGCTTGCCGGCTTCGGCTACTTTCTCCGCCTTCTGCTGCTCGGGCTTGGCGCGCTTGATGTCATCGCCGCCAGGTTCAAGTTTCATCAGGAATACGATGAACGCGCCTACGGTCAGGCCGACCGCCAGCCATACCCAGCCGGGAATCGGCTGCTTGGCCGGCGCCGTCTGGCGGCTGGCGCCGCGTTTTGGGGCAGGTTTTTTCTTGGCAGCCAACTTACATGCGCTCCAGGGTTTCCAGGCCGAGCAGTTCCAGACCTTGTTTGAGGGTGCGGCCGGTCAGTGCTGCCAGGCGCAGGCGGCTCTGCTGCTGCGAAGGGGTTTCGGCAGCCAGGATCGGGCAGTTCTCGTAGAAACTGGAGAACAGGCCGGCCAGGTCGTAGAGGTAGCTGCACAGCACGTGTGGCGTGCCTTTTTCGGCGACGTTGTTAAGGATTTCGCCAAACTGCGCCAGGCGTGCCGCCAGGTCCTGCTCGTGGGCGGCTTGCAGCACGATGTTGCCCTCGACTTCGTCAAAGCCCTTGCCCAACTTGCGGAACACGCCGGCCACACGGGTGTAGGCGTACAGCAGGTAGGGCGCGGTGTTGCCCTCGAAGTTGAGCATCAGTTCGAAGTTGAAGCTGTAGTCGCTGGTGCGGTGCTTGGACAGGTCGGCGTATTTCACCGCACCAATGCCCACCACCTCGCCGATGTGGCGCAGGTCTTCGTCGGCCAGGCTCGGGTTCTTTTCCTTGACCAGCGCGTAGGCGCGCTCCTTGGCTTCGGTCAGCAGGTCGATCAGCTTCACGGTGCCGCCGTCACGGGTCTTGAACGGGCGGCCGTCGGCGCCGTTCATGGTGCCGAAGCCCATGTGTTCCATTTGCATCGGGTGGCCGACGAAGCCTGCGCGGCGGGCCACTTCGAACACCTGGTTGAAGTGCAGGGCCTGGCGCTGGTCGACGAAGTACAAGGCACGGTCAGCCTTGAGCACATTGCTGCGGTAGCGCACGGCAGCCAGGTCGGTGGTGGCATACAGGTAGCCGCCGTCGGCCTTCTGCACGATCACTGGCAGCGGGTCACCGTCGCTGTTCTTGAACTCGTCGAGGAACACGCACTGGGCGCCCTGGTCTTCGACCAGCAGGCCTTTGGCCTTGAGGTCGGCCACCACATTGGCCAAGTCGTCGTTGTAGGCACTTTCGCCCATCACGTCGGCCATGGTCAGCTTGACGTTGAGCAGCTCGTAGGTTTTCTGGCAGTGCGACAGCGAGATGTCCTTGAAGCGTGTCCACAGGGCCAGGCAGTCCGGGTCGCCGGCCTGCAGCTTGACCACCAGGCCGCGGGCGCGGGTGGCGAAATCTTCCGATTCGTCGAAGCGTTTCTTGGCGGCGCGGTAGAAATTCTCCAGGTCCGACAGCTCGTCGCTGGTGATCGGGTTTTCCTGCAGGTAGGCCATCAGCATGCCGAACTGGGTGCCCCAATCGCCGACGTGGTTCTGGCGGACGACGTCGTCGCCAAGGAACTCCAGCACCCGCGCCACGCTGTCACCAATGATGGTCGAGCGCAGGTGGCCGACGTGCATTTCTTTGGCCAGGTTGGGTGCCGACATGTCGATCACCACCTTTTGTGCAGGGCCGGCCTTGCGTGCGCCCAGGTGGGCATCGGCCAGGGCGGCATCCAGGCGGCTAGCCAGGGCGTCGGTGTTCTGGAAGAAGTTGAGGAAGCCTGGACCGGCAATCTCGACCTTGCTGATGTCGGCGCTGGCCGGCAGGGCGTCGATGAGTTTTTCGGCCAGGTCGCGCGGCTTCATGCCGGCCGGCTTGGCCAGCATCATGGCGATGTTGCTGGCGAAGTCGCCGTGGGTCTTGTCCCGGGCGTTTTCCACCTGGATCGCCGGCGACAGCCCATCAGGCAGCACACCGTCGGTGACGAGTTGGGTGAGGGCTTGCTGGATCAGCTGGCGAATGGTGTCTTTCATGGGGATCTCTTTTCGACCGCAAGCGCGGTGGAGCGCTTGGATGCGCAGGTGGAAAAACTGGGCATTATCCGTGGCTGGGAGCGGGTTGCCAACCTTTGGGGCTTGCCAGCCTCAAGAATGCCGGTGCCGCTTTGCGGCCGTTTCGCGACGCGAGGCCGCTCCCACAGGAGGTATTTGCTTCCTGAAATCAATAAAGGTCTACCGGGTCGACATCCAGCGACCAGCGAACCTGACGCCCGCTCGGCAGCTGCTCCAACACTAGCAACCAGGCGCTGATCAGTCGATGCAAAGGCGCTCGGGTATTGGCCTGTATCAACAGTTGCGCGCGGAAGCGACCAGCGCGGCGTTCCATGGGAGCCGGTACCGGGCCAAGAAGTTCGATGCCCGGTAGCCGTTGTTCGGCTACCAAGCGCTCAGCGGCGGCGCAGGCTTCGTCAAGGAAGCCTTCGGCCTGCCCCGGCTTGTGGGCCTCGGCGCGCAGCAGGGCCAGGTGCGAGTACGGCGGCAGCCCCGCGGCGCGGCGTTCGTCCAGGGCTTGCTCGGCGAAGGCGAAGTAGCCCTGCTCGGTCAGCTGAACCAGCAGCGGGTGGTCGGCCAGGTGGGTCTGGATGATGACCTTGCCGGGTTCTTCAGCCCGGCCGGCACGTCCGGCCACCTGCACGATCAGTTGCGCCATCCGCTCGCTGGCGCGGAAGTCGCCGGAAAACAGCCCGCCGTCTGCATCGAGGATGGCCACCAGCGTCACTCTGGGGAAGTGATGGCCCTTGGCGAGCATCTGGGTGCCGACAAGAATGCTCGGCTGGCCCTTCTGGATGGTGCTGAACAGGTTATGCATGGCGTCTTTGCGAGCCGTGCTGTCGCGGTCCACACGCAGGATCGGGTAGTCCGGGAACAGCACTTTCAGGCGTTCTTCGGCGCGCTCGGTGCCGGCACCGACCGGGCGCAGGTCTACGTGGTTGCATTGCGGGCACTGGTGCGGCAAGCGTTCGTCATAGCCGCAGTGGTGGCAGCGCAGCACGCCAGAGCGCTGGTGCACGGTCATGCGCGCATCGCAGCGGGGGCATTCCGACAGCCAGCCGCAATCGTGGCACAGCAAGGTCGGGGCAAAGCCGCGGCGGTTGAGGAATACCAGCACCTGCTGGCCGGCTTCGAGGGTCTGGCGAATCGCTTGCTGCAGCGGGCCGCTGATGCCGCTGTCCAGAGGCAGGCTTTTCACATCCAGGCGCAGCATGCGCGGCGGGCGTGCACCGCCGGCACGCTGGTTCATGCGTAGCAGGCGGTAGCGCCCGGTGAGGGCATTGTGCAGGGTTTCCAGCGACGGCGTGGCCGAGCCGAGCAGGATCGGGATGTTCTCCTGGTGGGCGCGTACCAGCGCCAGGTCGCGGGCGTGGTAGCGCAGGCCCTCCTGCTGTTTATACGAGCCGTCGTGTTCTTCGTCGATGATGATCAGGCCAGGGTTTTTCATTGGCGTGAACAATGCCGAGCGGGTGCCGATGATGATGTCGGCCTCGCCGTCCCGCGCTGCCAGCCAGGCATCCAGGCGTTCGCGGTCGTTCACCGCCGAATGCACCAGGGCAATGCGCGCGTTGAAGCGCTGCTCGAAGCGCGCCAGGGTTTGCGGGCCGAGGTTGATCTCCGGGATCAGCACCAGCGCCTGCTTGCCGGCTTCCAGGGTTTCGCGGATCAGTTGCAGGTAGACCTCGGTCTTGCCGCTGCCTGTGACACCGGCCAGCAGGAACGCACCGAAACCGCCAAAGCCCTCGCGCACGGCGTCGAAGGCATCGCGCTGTTCTTCATTGAGCGGCAGTTCCGGCTGTGCCAGCCAATGTTCATGGCGCAGCGCTGGAAGGTGGCGTCGCACCTCGATCTGCACCAGCTCCTTGGCCAGCAGCAGGTCAAGGCTGTCCTTGTTCAAGTTGAGCTTGGCCAGCAGGCTGTGGGCCACGCCGTGCGGGTGCTGGGCCAGGGTCTTGAGGGCGTCGCGCTGGCGCGGCGCGCGGGCGATGCGCGGGTCGTCCAGGCGGGCATCGGGGGCCATGCGCCAGAAGCGTTCCTGGCGCATTTCGGCGGGTTCGCCCTGGCGCAGCAGCGTCGGCAAGGCCCAGCTCAAGGTGTCACCCAGGCTGTGCTGATAGTACTGCGCGGTCCACAGGCACAGCTTGAACAGCGACGGCGGGATCGGCGACACCGGGTCGAGCAGGGCGCTGGCCGGCTTGAGCTTGTCGGCGGGCACATCGCTTTGTGCGCACACCTCTACCAGCACGCCGATCATTTCGCGACGGCCGAAGGGTACCCGAATGCGCATGCCCGGGGTCAGGGCCTGGCGTGCCATGCTCGCCGGGGCCTGGTAATCGAACAGGCGGCGCAGCGGGGAGGGCAGGGCAAGGCGCAGGATGACGTCGGGCACGCGGAAAGTCTCGGAGGGCGTTACAAGAAGTGGCGAGCCTAGCAGACGACGGTCGGTGCAAGCGACAACTTGCGCTGGCGCTGTGCTCTGGTATTATTCGCCGCCTAATTACGTGCGGTATTCAACAATTGGTGTTGGGTGGCGGCACGCAGCTCGAGGAAGTGACCATGAAAGAAGGTATCCACCCGAACTACGAAGTAGTTGCAGTCACCTGCAGCTGCGGCAACAAGTTCGAAACCCGTTCGACCCTGGGCAACACCCTGTCGATCGACGTTTGCAACCTGTGCCACCCGTTCTACACCGGTAAGCAGAAAGTGCTGGACACCGGTGGTCGCGTACAGAAGTTCGCCGATCGCTTCGGTATGTTCGGTACCAAGAAGTAATCATGCGCATGGCGAATCCTTCGGGCTTCGCATTGCTGCTGAAAAAGGCGCCCCTCGTGGGCGCCTTTTTTGTGGCCGCCGTCTGGCAGTTACCGGCCCTGGCGTTTTGCCCGCTGCCGGACCGGCCGCAGCAGGTCATGGTGAGAAAGGTGGTCGATGGCGACACCTTGCGCCTGGTCGATGGCCGCAGTGTGCGGCTGATCGGGATCAACGCCCCTGAAATCGGCCGAAAGGGGCGCACCAGCGAGCCCTATGCCGAAGCCGCCAAGCGGCGCTTGCAAGCCCTGGTGAAGGGCAGTGACGGGCGCGTCGGGCTTGTGCCAGGGGGCCAGTCCAAAGACAAATACGGCCGTACACTGGCCCATGTATACGGCCCTAATGGCGACAATCTTGAGGCACAACTGCTCAGGGAAGGCTTGGGCTGGCATGTGGCGGTTGCCCCCAATGTGCGCCTCAGTGGCTGCCAGCAGCTTGCCGAGCACGCTGCGCGCCGGGCCGGCGTGGGCCTGTGGCGGCGCTCGCCCGTGGTGCCCGCAAGCGATGTCAGGCAATCGGGGTTTGCGCTTGTGAGTGGCCGTGTCGAAAGCATCGAGCGCAACCGTGGCGGGGTCTGGCTCAACCTGGGCAGCACCATGGTGCTGCAGGTTCCCGCTCGTCTGCGGCGTAACTTCCCTGACCGCTTCTTCGATAATCTCAAGGGACGCCAGGTCGAAGCGCGTGGCTGGGTGCTGGACCGTTCCCGCAGGGGCGTTCTGAAGCCCGGCCAGCGGCGCTGGGTCTTGCCATTGACCGATCCGAGCATGTTGCAGCGCATTTCAGGTCGAAAGATGTAGACATTTCGCTACTGGATTGTACACACTGTGAGGCGTATGCCCCCGTGGGTTTTAGCGTAAAGTCGTAGGCTAAAGGCCTTGACACAAGTGACCGACCAGTCTTGTGACTCCCCGGCTCTTTGCGTATCCTCGGCGGTCCGTCAGAACAGTAAATAGCGGAATGCCCACCATGTCAGACCTGAAAACCGCCGCTCTCGAATATCATGCTCAACCTCGTCCGGGGAAACTGAGCGTCGAACTCTCCAAGCCCACTGCCACTGCCCGTGACCTCGCCCTGGCCTACAGCCCAGGTGTTGCCGAGCCGGTGCGTGAAATTGGCCGTGATCCAGAGCTGGCTTACAAATACACCGGCAAAGGCAACCTGGTTGCGGTGATTTCCGATGGCACTGCCATCCTCGGTCTGGGTGACCTCGGCCCACTGGCTTCCAAGCCGGTCATGGAGGGCAAGGGTGTTCTGTTCAAGCGTTTCGCCGGTATCGACGTGTTCGACATCGAAGTCGAATCGGAAAGCCCGCAAGCGTTCATCGACACCGTTCGCCGCATCTCGATTACCTTCGGTGGCATCAACCTCGAAGATATCAAGGCGCCAGAGTGCTTCGAAATCGAGCGCACCCTGATCGAACAGTGCGACATCCCGGTGTTCCACGATGACCAGCACGGTACCGCCATCGTTACCGCCGCCGGCATGATCAACGCCCTGGAAATCGCCGGCAAGAAGCTGGAAGAAGCCAAGATCGTCTGCCTGGGTGCCGGTGCTGCCGCCATCTCCTGCATGAAGCTGCTGGTGAGCATGGGCGCCAAGGTCGAGAACATCTTCATGATCGACCGTAGCGGTGTGATTCACGCTGGTCGTGACGACCTGAACCAGTACAAGGCGCAGTTCGCTCACGCGACCGACAAGCGCACCCTGGCTGACGCGCTCGATGGCGCCGACGTGTTCGTAGGCCTGTCCGGCCCGAACCTGCTGAGCCCGGAAGGCCTGAAGTCGATGGCTGCCAACCCGATCGTGTTCGCTTGCTCGAACCCGGACCCGGAAATCTCGCCAGAGCTGGCACACGCCACTCGCAGCGACGTGATCATGGCTACCGGCCGTTCCGACTACCCGAACCAGGTCAACAACGTACTGGGCTTCCCGTTCATCTTCCGTGGTGCCCTGGACGTTCGCGCCAAGCGCATCAACGAAGAAATGAAGATCGCTGCCGCCGTCGCCCTGAAAGACCTGGCCAAGCTGCCAGTGCCGAAGGAAGTATGCGACGCCTACGGCGTACAGGCGCTGGAGTTCGGCCGTGAGTACATCATTCCGAAGCCCCTGGACGCACGCCTGATCACCGTCGTTTCCGACGCGGTGGCCAAGGCCGCCATCGAATCCGGCGTTGCTACCCTGCCGTATCCGAAGCACTACCCGCTGACCAGCGTGGATGACGTGTTCAACGGCTGATTAGTCCCGTAGCGACATGAAAAAGCCCCGGCTCGCATGAGCCGGGGCTTTTTGTTGGGGCTTGAGAATGTGTCAGGGCTGCAAGGTGTTCGTCAGGGCACTTGTGGCGCCTATCAGATCGAGCGCCGCCCGCGCGGCCCTCGATTTACGCGCCCACGCAAAACCCGAGTAAGGCGCCCTGCCTTAAAACAGATCCATCGGCGCCGCTTCGTCAGCCGGCAGCGGGCTGCCCGGCGCTGCGCCGTTGCCCAGTTCATCCACCGACGGCGGCGAGTCTTCGGCCTTGAACAGCTCGAAGTAGGCATTCGGTGTACTCGGCGAGGCAGCACGCCCGCTGACCGGGTCTACGCGCAGGCTGAGTATGCCTTCCGGCTCTGCAGGGGTATGCGCCGGCTTGTCCTTCAGCGCCGCGCCCATGAAGCTCATCCAGATCGGCAGCGCCGCGGTACCGCCATACTCGCGGCGGCCGAGGGTTTCCGGCTGGTCGAAACCAACCCACACCGTGGTCACGTAATCGGCGTTGTACCCGGAGAACCAGGCGTCCTTGGATTCGTTGGTGGTACCGGTCTTGCCTGCCAGGTCAGTGCGGCCCAGGGCCAGCGCCCGACGGCCAGTACCACGCTTGATCACATCCTGCAGCATGCTGGTAAGGATGTAGGTGGTGCGCCCGTCGATGATCTGCTCGGCCACAGCCGGCGTCTGCGGCACAGGTGCCACTTGGCCGAATGCCGATGGCGCTTCGCCAGGCATGGCTGCGGTGCTGATCGGCTGTTCAGGTGCAGCCAGGCCGGCCTGGTCCTGGGCGCCTTGCGGGACGCGAGGCGGGTTTGCGGTGAACAGCGTCTCGCCGCTGCGGCTTTCGATCCGGTCGATCAGGTACGGGTTGATCTTGTAGCCACCGTTGGCAAAGGTGCTCCAGCCAGTGGCGATCTCCATCGGCGTCAGGGTGGCGGTGCCCAGGGCCAGCGACAGGTTGCGCGGCAGGTCCTGCTTGTTGAAGCCGAACTTGGCGATGTAGTCGATGGTGCGGTCTACACCCATGGCCTGCAACAGGCGGATCGACACCAGGTTGCGCGACTTGTACAGCGCTTCACGCATGCGGATCGGGCCGAGGAAGGTGTTGGTGTCGTTCTTCGGCCGCCACACTTTGTCTACCGATTCGTCAACGAACACGATCGGCGCGTCGTTGACCAGGCTGGCGGCGGTGTAGCCGCTGTCCAGCGCGGCGCTGTAGATGAATGGCTTGAAGCTCGAGCCTGGCTGGCGCTTGGCCTGCATGGCGCGGTTGTAGTTGCTCTGCTCGAACGAGAAGCCGCCGACCAGGGCGCGAATCGCGCCGTTGTAGGGGTCGAGGGTAACCAGTGCACTCTGCGCGCCGGGCACCTGGCTGAACTTCAGCTTGCCATCCTCAAGGCGCTGCAGGCGCACCAGGTCGCCCACCTGCGCTACGTCAGCTGGCGATTGCGGTGCGCGGCCCATTGAGTTGCTGTTGATGAACGGGCGCGCCCATTTCATGGTGTCCCAGGCAACCTCGGCCTGTTGACCGTCTCGGGTCAGTACCGTCAGGCCGGTTTTTTCCACCTGGGTAACGATGGCTGGCTCCAGGCTGCCAAGGGTGCGCTGCTTGCCCAGTTCCTGCAGCCACGCTGCCTGGGTACGGCCGGGGAAGCGTGCTTCGGGGCCACGGTAGCCGTGGCGTTCGTCGTAATCGGAAAGGCCGTTGAGAATGGCCTTGTTAGCCATTTCCTGCATGTCGCTCGGAACGGTGGTGGTGACGCGGAAGCCTTCGGTGTAGGCATCGCTGCCGTAGCGTCCGACCATCTCCGCGCGAGCCATTTCGGCGATGTATGGCGCATTCACCTCAGGTGTCGGCACGTGGTAGCTGGCGTTGAGCGGCTCGGCCAGGGCAGATTCGTAACTGGCTTGGTCGATCTTGCCCAGCTTGTACATGCGGCCGAGGATCCAGTCGCGGCGCTCTTTGGCACGCACCGGGTTGGCCAGTGGGTTGAAGCGCGACGGTGCCTTGGGCAGGCCGGCAATCATTGCCATCTGCGCCAGGCTCACGTCACGGATCGACTTGCCGTAGTACACCTGTGCCGCTGCGTCGATACCGTAGGCGCGGTTGCCCAGGTAGATCTTGTTCACGTACAGCTCAAGGATTTCGTCCTTGGTCAGCTCACGTTCGATCTGGAGGGCCAGCAGGATTTCGTTGGTCTTGCGCGAGAAGCTGCGCTCGCTGGTGAGGAAGAAGTTCTTCGCCACCTGCATGGTGATGGTGCTGCCGCCGGTCTGGATATGCCCGGTCTTCACCAGCTGGGTGGCGGCGCGCATCAGGCTGCTGGGGTCGACACCGTAGTGGTTGAGGAAATTGTCGTCCTCGGCTGACAGCAGCGCCTGAATGAACTGTGGGGGAATTTCCGCGAAGCGGATCGGGGAGCGGCGCATTTCGCCGAACTCGGCAATCAGCTTGCCATCGCTGCTGTACACCCTGAGAGGGATCTGCAACTGGATGCTTCTGAGCGAATCGACCGAGGGCAGGCTGGGGCTAAGATACAGAAACGCACCGCTCACACCGAGTACGAGCGCGCAGATGACTGCGACGGAAGACCACCAGAAGAACTTCAGCAGACGTATCAAGGCTTTTCGGTGTCCAGGTTGGGAGTGGATTGCACGCAGGTCCAGCGGACCAAAAAACGCTGGGCATTATAAGCATTTTTCGCCTCTCCGGGTTACCGGCCAGGCTGCTCGTCGCCTCGTCGGGCAGTCTCGGCCCAGTGTTGCCGCGGGGTTGCAACAGACAACAAGGAAGCCGCGATGCTTGGACGCTTCGGCAAGGATGCCGGTTCACTGGTGGGAGTGGAAATTGCCCCCGAGGCCATTCGCCTGGTGCAACTGCAACGGCGCAATCGCCATTGGCGGGTGGTGGGTTCGGCGCAAGAACCTTTGCCGGCCCCTGCGGGCGCAAACTGGATCGCAGACCCCGGCGCAGCAGGTGCTGCGCTGCAGCGTGCCTACCGACGGAGCGGTCTCAGGCAGCGGCAGGTGGCCTTGGCACTGCCGGCCTGCCAGGTCATCTGTAAAACCTGCCATTTGCCAACGGCGCACGACGGGGCGCAGCTTGAAGCGCAGCTACTGGCTGACGCCGAGCGGCTTTTTCCGTTTCCGCTGGAGGATCTGGCCCTCGATTACCAGGTCATGGGGGCATCCAGCGTGCAGCCAGGCTGCTCCGAGGTGATGGTCGCTGCCTGTCGACAGAGCGCGCTGGCGTCACTTGAGTCCGTTGTTGAACAGGCAGGCTTGCAGCTTGAAGCCGTCGAGGTCGACAGCATTGCCTTGTGTCGCATGTTGCCACCGGGCGGGCTGGAGGGGGTGGCGCTGCTGCGCATCGAGGCCCGCAGCGTGACCCTTTATGGCTGGCAGCTGGGCAGGGCCTTCCAGCGCCATGAGCTGCAGGCGGATGGTGGGGAGATGGCTGGGCAACTATCAGGGCATTTGCAGGCCCTGTTAGCTAAAGAACGTCTGCCTGCAGAGCTGTGGGTCACAAGCAGCGCGTCGATCGACCCGGTCTGGCTGCAAGACCTCGGCAGCCGGCTGGGCGTGCCGTGTCGAAACTTGCCTGGCCTGGCGGGGCTTGAACACGTCGACGGCTCGATGCTGCTGGCATGCGCCTTGGCTGTCGGGGGGTTGCGCCCATGATGCGGCTCAACCTGCTGCCGTGGCGTGAACGGCAGCGTCAGGCGGCATTGCGGCGCTGGCGCGGCCAGCTGGTTGCTGGCGCATTGTGGGCATTGTGCGCGGTGACGTTGGTGGATCAGCTGGCCCGCCAGCGCGGGCAGCAACAGGCGCTGGCCAATGCCAGGCAGCAGGTAGCCCTCGATTTGCTGGGCGAGCAGTTGCAACCGCTGGCCGATGTGCGTGCACAGCATGACACGCTGCTCGTCCGAGCTGCGGCGCTGGAGGGATTGCGTGCACACCAGGGTGTGCTGGCCGGGGTGTTCGCTGACCTAGAGGGGGCGTTGCCAGAGGGGTTGCAGTTACTGGACCTCAGCCTGGAAAGCGGCCGCTTACAGATGACTGGGCTGGCAGCCTCCGGGGCTGTGGTCGCACAGTTCATGCGTGATTTGAGCCGCTCGAGCGTATTGCTCGACCTGGAGCTCAAACACATGAGAAGCCTGCCGGGCGGCGATGAGTTTCTGCTGATCGCGCGCGTTTCGGCGTTCTGGTCGTGAATAGCGCAGCATTGCTTGCCTGGCTGAGTGTGGCTGAGCGCTCCGCTCGCTTTCGGCGGCTGGCGCCAGTGTTGCTGGCTGTTGGGCTATTCAGTGTGGGCTGCGCGTTACGCTTGCCGGCGCTTTTGCAGCAACAAGCGCAGGAGGATGTCAGGCGTGCGGAACTGAATCAGCTGCAGGCGAGCGGCGCATCGCAGTTGGCCGAGCTGCAGCGACTGCAGGCGGCTGTGGCGGTTGCCGAGCAGCGGTTACAGGCAGCGCGCTGGCAGCTGGCTGCGGGGGAGAGCATGAGCGACCTGCTTGAGCGCCTGACGGTTTCGGGGCATGCGCATGGCCTGCATGTCGAGCGCCTCGACGTCCAGGAAGGTGAGCTACAAACCGGTTTCCACAGGGTACCGCTCGAGCTGCAGGTGGTTGGGCATTACCCGGCCTTGCGGCTGTGGCTGGACGAATGGTTGGGCCAGGCGCGGGTGCTACGTAGCGGCGACATGCGCCTGACAGCGGCTGATCGCGAGGCTGGGCTTTTGCGCCTGCAATTGCGGCTCGATGCCTATCACTCGCCTGGGCCCCTGTCAGCGCCAGCAATGCTCGCCCACGTGCCGGCACGGGCGGCCATGGCAGCGCCCTCAGTAGATCCGTTCGCCCCCGCTACCACGCGATCGTCTGGCTCCGGCCTGGTGGGTGTGCCGTTGGCGCAGTTGCGAATGGTTGGCAGCCTGGCACGGGGAGCCTTCCATGAAGCGTTGCTGATGGGCGCTGGCAAGCTCTATCGCGTGCGCCCCGGTGACCGCTTAGGGCGCGATCAGGGTGTGGTGAGGCACATCGACCCACAACAGGTCGAAGTGCGTGAACGGTTGTTCATGGCGGGAGAGTGGTACGAACGCGCGGCGTTCATCACCCTCGCCGGGCGCTTGGGCAAGGAGGCCCCGGACAAGCATGAAGAAGTGGATGAAATACCTGCCGGCAGCCCTGCTGTGGATACCGTTGGCGTCGGCGACTCCCCACCAGGGTGAACCCCTTTCGCTGAACTTCCAGGATGTTGAGGTGCGCGCTGTGTTGCAGGTACTGGCGGATTACGCCGGCATCAATCTGGTTGCCAGCGACGCGGTGCAAGGTAATGTCACCTTGCGTTTGCAGGATGTGCCGTGGGAGCAGGCCCTTGATCTGGTGTTGCGCAGCAAGGGCCTGGCCCGGCGCCAGGAGGGCAACGTGCTGCTGGTGGCGCCGGCAGCTGATTTTGCCGCGCAGTCAGCCGACAGCCGTGTGGAACAAGCATTGGAAGCACACCTGCAGCCTTTGCATCGACAGCTGTTGCCCATTCACCACGCCAAGGCGGCCGAGCTGGTAGAGCTGCTGCTGGCGAGCCTGGCGGGCGACGGCATGCACACGGGTAGCCTGAGCGCCGATGAGCGTACCAATACCCTGGTGGCGCACCTGCCAGCTGACCGTCTTGCCGAGCTGCGGCAGCTGGTGGTGCAGCTGGACGTCCCAGTCCGCCAGGTGGCGATCGAGGCGCGTATCGTCGAGGCCAATGTCGATTACGAGAAAAGCCTGGGGGTGCGCTGGGGTGGGCCGCTCTACGGTGACAGGTTGCGCCCCGGCAAAGAGCTGTTCGTCGACCTCGGGGTGGAGCGTGCCGCCAGCAGTGTCGGGCTTGGGCTGCTGCGTGGAGACGTGTTGCTTGACCTGGAACTCAGCGCCATGGAAAAGAGCGGCAATGGCGAGATCATTTCGCAGCCCAAGGTGGTCACGGCCGACAAGGAGACCGCGCGGATCCTCAAGGGTACCGAGGTGCCGTACCAGGAAACCAGCCAGAGTGGCGCCACCTCGGTGTCTTTTCGCGAGGCCTCGCTGTCGCTGGAGGTGACCCCGCAGATTACCCCGGACAATAAGGTGATCATGACGGTGAGGGTGACCAAGGACGAGCCGGATTACGTCAATGCCTTGAACAACGTGCCGCCGATCCGCAAGAACGAGGTAAATGCCAAGGTTCGTGTGGCAGACGGTGAAACGATCGTGATCGGTGGCGTCTACTCGACTGCGCAAAACAATGTGGTCGACAAGGTGCCATTTTTGGGCGATCTGCCGTATGTTGGGCGGCTGTTTCGACGCGATGCATTACAAGAGAAAAAATCCGAGCTGCTGGTCTTCCTGACTCCGCGTATCATGAGTGACCAGGCGATTGCTGTGAGTCGTTGATTCTGTGCGAAATTTGATACTTGTGGGACCCATGGGCGCTGGTAAAAGCACCATTGGACGCCTATTGGCCAAAGAGCTGCGCCTGCTGTTCAAGGATTCCGACAAGGAAATCGAACTGCGATGCGGCGCCAACATCCCGTGGATTTTCGACAAGGAAGGCGAGCCGGGTTTCCGTGATCGCGAGCAGGCGATGATCGCTGAGCTGTGCGCCCTCGACGGCGTGGTCCTGGCGACGGGCGGCGGTGCAGTCATGCGTGAAGCCAACCGCCAGGCGCTGCACCAGGGTGGCCGGGTCATCTACTTGCATGCTTCGGTAGAGCAGCAGGTTGGCCGCACCGCGCGCGACCGCAACCGGCCGTTGCTGCGCACCGCCAATCCCGAGGCCACCTTGCGGACCTTGCTGGAAACCCGCGACCCGCTCTACCGGGAGATCGCCGACGTGGTGGTAGAAACCGACGAGCGGCCACCACGCATGGTGGTGATCGATATTCTCGAGCGCTTGCAGCAGTTGCCGCCCCGTTAACCCGGGACTATCCTCGGCGACCAGCGCCGAGTCGAGGCTCTACGTTATCGCGCAGGTTGCCCGAACGGCGCCGCGCCCAAGCACATTGTGGGGATACATGCAGACACTGAAGGTCGACCTGGGCGAGCGTAGCTACCCGATATACATTGGCGAAGGCCTGCTGGATCAGGCCGAACTGCTGGCGCCGCACATTGCCGGGCGGCAGGTTGCCATTGTTTCCAACGAGACCGTCGCGCCCCTGTATCTCGAACGCCTGACCAAGACCCTGGGTGCCTACGCGGTGCTGCCGGTGGTGTTGCCCGATGGCGAAGCCTACAAGAACTGGGAAACCCTGCAGCTGATCTTCGACGGCCTGCTGACGGCGCGGCATGACCGCCGTACCACGGTAGTCGCCTTGGGTGGCGGCGTGATCGGTGACATGGCTGGCTTCGCCGCCGCCTGCTACCAGCGCGGCGTCGACTTTATCCAGGTACCGACCACCCTGTTGTCCCAGGTCGACTCCTCGGTCGGTGGCAAGACCGGCATCAATCACCCGCTCGGCAAGAATATGGTCGGCGCCTTCTACCAGCCCAACGCGGTGCTGATCGACACCACCAGTCTGCAGACCCTGCCCGCGCGCGAGCTGTCGGCAGGCCTGGCCGAAGTGATCAAGTACGGCCTGATCTGCGACAAGCCGTTCCTCGCTTGGCTTGAAGATAATATGCAGGCCCTGCGCGCCCTCGATTCGGCGGCCCTGACCGAGGCCATCCGCCGCTCCTGTGCAGCCAAGGCCGCAGTGGTGGGTGCTGATGAGCGCGAGTCTGGTGTGCGGGCCACGCTGAACCTGGGGCATACCTTCGGGCATGCCATCGAGACCCACATGGGGTATGGCGTGTGGTTGCACGGCGAAGCCGTGGCCGCGGGCACGGTGATGGCACTGGAGATGTCCATGCGCCTTGGCTGGATCGACCAGGCCGAGCGCGATCGCGGTATCCGCCTGTTGCAGGATGCAGGTTTGCCGGTGGTGCCACCACAGGAAATGACCCCGGCGCATTTCATGGAGCACATGGCGGTCGACAAGAAGGTGCTCGACGGTCGTCTGCGTCTGGTGCTGCTGCGCCAGATGGGCGAGGCCGTTGTGACCGACGACTATCCGAAAGAGATTCTACAGGCCACGCTGTCGGCGGATTACCGCGCGATCGTGGCCCAGCTTTGAGGTTGTGACAGCGCAATGACCAGTTTGCATGCCGATGAGGCCTTTCTCGACCATTACCAGTTGAGCCACGATCCGTTCGCGCCCCGCGTGCCCGGCTTCAAGTTTTTCCCGGCCCAGCGCAAGCCCGTGCTTGGCCAGCTGCACCATCTGGCACGTTACAGCCAGCTGATGCTGGTGGTCAGCGGCCCGTTGGGCAGTGGCAAGTCGCTGCTGCGCCAGGCCCTGGTGGCCAGCACCAACAAGCAAGCTGTAAAGAGTGTGGTGGTGTCTGCCCGCAGTGCCAGCGATGCCTCGGCCATGCTGGCCCAGGTTGCTCAGGAGCTGGATGTGGACCAGCCTGAGGTGCAGGCGATCCTGTCCAAGGTGGTGCAGCTGGCGCTGACCGGTCAGGAAGTGTATTTGCTGGTGGACGATGCGGAACAACTCGACGAGTCGGCACTCCAAGCGTTGCTGGAATTGGCGGCGGGGGTACCGGAAGGGCGCCCGCACGTGTTCCTGTTCGGTGAACCATCGCTGATTGCCGGGCTGGACGAGCTCAATGTCGAGGAAGAGCGCTTCCACATCATCGAGCTTGCCCCCTACAGTGAAGAGGAGACCCGCGAGTACCTGGAGCAGCGCCTGGAAGGGGCTGGCCGGGGCATCGAGGTGTTCAGCCGTGAACAGATCGTCGATATCCATGAAAACTCCGACGGCTGGCCTGGCAACATCAACCAGGTTGCCCGTGACACTTTGATCGAAGCCATGATCGCCAGCCGCTCGACGGTCAAGCGACCAACCATGGGGTTCAAGATGCCTAAAAAACATGTGCTCGCGCTGTCCGCTGTGGTCGTGGTCGCCGTTGCGGCCGCGGTGTTGATGCCCAAGAAAGGCGAGAAAGCCCCTGCCGATGCGCCGGCCGCCCAGGCCCAGTTGCCGCTGGGCGACGGCAAGCAGGGCGCCAACATCGAGTTCTCTGGCTCGTCCCAGCCGATGCCGTTGCCCCTGGTTGGCCAGTCGCAGCCGGTAATGCGCGAGCCGCTGGCCCAGGCAGCAAGCATGGGCGAAGGTGAAGAAGGCAGCCCGGCCGGTGAAACCGACCTGCAGCCTGGCAACCCGCCACCCACCGTGACAACCATCGCGCCACCGCAAGGCGTGCCGGCTGGCCCTGCACCTGCACCGGCCCAGCCAGTCGCGAGTGCGCCGGCACAGCCGGTGCAGCCGGTTGCGCCAGCGTCGAAGCCTGTTGCAACCCAGCCTGCCAAGCCGGTTGCACCGGCCAAGCCTGCACCCGCGCCCACTCAGGTCGCGGTGGCCAAGCCGGCCGCCAAGCCTGCTGAAAAACCAGCCGCCGCTGGGGGTGCCAATGGTGGCTGGTACGCCGGCCAAAAACCGGGCAATTATGTGGTGCAAATCCTCGGTACAAGCTCCGAGGCTTCGGCCCAGGCCTACGTGAAGGCCCAGGGTGGCGACTATCGCTACTTCAAGAAAAACCTGCAGGGCAAGCCACTGTACGTAGTGACTTACGGCAGCTTCGCCAACCGTGATGCAGCGGTTGCGGCAATCAAGAACTTGCCAGCGAAGGTCCAGGCTGGTAAACCTTGGCCACGTACCGTCGCCAGCGTCCAACAAGAGCTGGCCTCGGCCCGCTGATACCTGCCGGGCGGCACCACCCCGCCGCCCAGTTGCTGAGCGACTACTGAATTTCGACTAGCCTGCTGCGCCTGAGCGCGGCAGGCTTTTCTGTCCCAGGCTGCCGGCCACAAGCCCCGAGTTGCAGTCATGGCTGAAACGCTTCAGACTCAAGCCAAGCCGCTATCACGGCGCATGGCGTAAAAACATTCAAAATTGCGACATAAATTTTCAATGGTGAGACATGAAAATTTGTGGGCATCGCTGTCGCTGTGCAACAATGGTTTTCCATGGCCACCGCAAAAAAGCTGGCATTTGATCGGCGTGGATGGTAAGTGGTTGTTAAAAAAGAGATTTACCTCCGGTAGAGAGGTGAACCTGGTGAGAATGTGTCTATGAAAACAGGTCTGTACCATCCCGAAGAATTCAAGGACAACTGTGGTTTTGGCCTGATCGCCCATATGACGGGCGAGCCCAGCCACCACCTTCTGCAAACCGCCATGCAGGCGCTGACTTGCATGACCCACCGCGGTGGTATCAACGCCGACGGCAAGACCGGTGACGGTTGCGGTCTGCTCATGCAGAAGCCCGATCAATTCCTGCGTGCCGTGGCTCAGGAGCACTTCGCCGTTGAGCTGCCCAAGCAGTACGCCGTCGGCATGGTGTTCTTCAACCAAGACCCGGTCAAAGCCGAAGCTGCCCGCGCCAATATGGACCGCGAAATCCTGGCTGCCGGCCTGAAGCTGGTCGGCTGGCGCAAGGTCCCGATCGACACCAGCGTGCTTGGCCGCCTGGCCTTGGAGCGCCTGCCGCAGATCGAGCAGGTGTTCATCGGCGGTGAAGGCCTGAGCGACCAGGAATTCGCCATCAAGCTGTTCAGTGCCCGTCGCCGTTCGTCGGTAGCCAACGCCCACGACGCCGACCACTATATCTGCAGCTTCTCGCACAAGACCATCATCTACAAAGGCCTGATGATGCCGCGCGATCTCGCGGCGTTTTACCCAGACCTGGGCGACGAGCGCCTGCAAACCGCGATCTGCGTGTTCCACCAGCGCTTCTCCACCAACACCCTGCCGAAATGGCCGCTGGCGCAGCCGTTCCGCTTCCTCGCCCACAACGGCGAGATCAACACCATCACCGGCAACCGCAACTGGGCCATGGCCCGTCGCACCAAGTTCGCCAACGACCTGATCCCGGATCTGGAAGAGCTCGGCCCGCTGGTCAACCGCGTCGGCTCCGACTCGTCGAGCATGGACAACATGCTGGAGCTGATGGTCACGGGTGGTATCGACCTGTTCCGCGGCGTGCGCATGCTGGTCCCGCCAGCCTGGCAGAACGTCGAGACCATGGACGCCGACCTGCGTGCCTTCTACGAATACAACTCCATGCACATGGAGCCGTGGGATGGCCCGGCCGGTATCGTCATGACCGAAGGCCGCCACGCGGTGTGCCTGCTCGACCGCAACGGCCTGCGCCCGGCGCGTTGGGTGACCACCACCAATGGCTACATCACCATCGCCTCGGAAATCGGTGTATGGGGTTACCAGCCTGAGGAAGTATTGGCCAAGGGCCGTGTCGGCCCGGGTCAGATCCTTGCTGTGGACACCGAAACCGGCCAGATTCTCGACACCGATGCCATCGACAACCGTCTGAAGTCGCGCCACCCGTACAAGCGCTGGCTGCGTCAGCACGCCACCCGCATCCAGGCGACGCTGACCGATGACCAAGGCGTGGCCAGCTATGACGCTGACCAGCTCAAGCAATACATGAAGATGTTCCAGGTCACCTTCGAAGAGCGTGACCAGGTGCTGCGCCCGCTGGGTGAGCAGGGCCAGGAAGCCGTTGGTTCGATGGGTGACGACACGCCGATGGCCGTGCTGTCGCAGCGCGTGCGTTCGCCGTACGACTTCTTCCGCCAGCAGTTCGCCCAGGTTACCAACCCGCCAATCGACCCGTTGCGCGAAGCGATCGTGATGTCGCTGGAAATCTGCCTGGGTGCCGAGCGCAACATCTTCCAGGAGTCCCCGGAGCACGCTTCGCGGGTCATCCTCAGCTCGCCGGTCATCTCGCCCGCCAAATGGCGTTCGCTGATGAACCTGGAGCGTGAAGGCTTCGACCGCCAGCTGATCGACCTCAACTATGAGCAGGGTGTCGGCCTGGAAGCGGCCATCCGCAACATCGCCGACCAGGCTGAAGAGGCCGTCCGCGCGGGCAAAACCCAGCTGGTGCTGAGCGACCGTTACATCGCTCCGGGCAAGCTGCCGGTGCACGCTTCGCTGGCCGTTGGTGCAGTGCACCACCGCCTGACCGAGCAGGGCCTGCGTTGCGACAGCAACATCCTGGTGGAAACCGCCACTGCCCGTGACCCGCACCACTTCGCCGTGCTGCTGGGCTTCGGTGCGTCGGCCGTCTATCCGTACCTGGCGTATGAAGTCCTGGCTGACCTGATCCGTACCGGCGAAGTGCTGGGCGATCTGGACGAGGTCTTCAAGTATTACCGCAAAGGCATTTCCAAGGGCCTGCTGAAGATCCTGTCGAAGATGGGTATCTCCACCATCACTTCGTATCGGGGTGCCCAGCTGTTCGAAGCCATCGGCCTGTCCGAAGAAGTGGTCGGCCTGAGCTTCAAAGGCGTGTCCAGCCGCATCAAGGGTGCACGCTTCGAAGACTTGGAAAGCGACCAGAAGCTGCTGGCAGCCGAAGCCTGGAGCGCGCGCAAGCCGATCCAGCAAGGTGGCCTGCTGAAGTTCGTCCACGGTGGCGAATACCACGCCTACAACCCGGATGTGGTCAACACCCTGCAGGCTGCAGTGCAGCAGGGCGACTACGCCAAGTTCAAGGAATACACCACGCTGGTCGACCAGCGCCCGGTGTCGATGATCCGCGACCTGCTGAAGGTGAAAGTGGCCGAACAGCCGCTGGCGCTGGAGCAGATCGAGCCGCTGGAGGCCATCCTCAAGCGCTTCGACTCTGCCGGTATCTCGCTGGGCGCACTGTCGCCGGAAGCCCATGAAGCGCTGGCCGAGGCCATGAACCGCCTGGGCGCGCGTTCCAACTCCGGTGAGGGCGGGGAAGACCCGTCGCGCTACGGCACCATCCGCAGCTCGAAAATCAAGCAGGTGGCCACTGGCCGCTTTGGCGTGACGCCGGAATACCTGGTCAACGCCGAAGTGCTGCAGATCAAGGTTGCCCAGGGCGCCAAGCCGGGAGAGGGCGGCCAGCTGCCAGGTGGCAAGGTCAACGGCCTGATCGCCAAGCTGCGCTATGCGGTACCGGGTGTGACTCTGATCTCGCCGCCGCCGCACCACGATATCTATTCGATCGAAGACCTGGCCCAGCTGATCTACGATCTCAAACAGGTCAACCCGCAAGCGCTGGTATCGGTCAAGCTGGTGGCAGAGGCCGGCGTCGGCACCATTGCTGCTGGCGTGGCCAAAGCCTATGCCGACCTGATCACCATCTCCGGCTACGACGGTGGCACCGGCGCATCGCCGCTGACCTCGATCAAGTATGCCGGCGCCCCGTGGGAGCTGGGTCTTGCCGAAACCCACCAGACCCTGCGCGGCAATGACCTGCGCGGCAAGGTCCGGGTACAAACCGACGGTGGCCTGAAAACCGGCCTGGACGTGATCAAGGCAGCCATTCTCGGCGCCGAAAGCTTCGGCTTCGGCACCGCACCCATGATTGCCCTGGGCTGCAAGTACCTGCGCATCTGCCACCTGAACAACTGCGCCACTGGCGTGGCCACTCAGAACGACAAGCTGCGCAAGGACCACTACATCGGCACCGTCGACATGGTGATCAACTTCTTCACCTTCGTCGCCGAAGAAACCCGTGAGTGGCTGGCCAAACTGGGCGTACGCAGCCTCGGCGAGCTGATTGGTCGTACCGACCTGCTCGACGTGCTGCCAGGCGACACCGAGCGCCAGCAGTACCTGGACCTGTCGCCGCTGCTGGGCAGCTCGCACATTCCGGCGGACAAGCCGCAGTTCTGCGAAGTCGACAAGAACCCGCCGTTCGACGAAGGCCATCTGGCCGAGAAGATGGTGGACATGGCCCTGCCGGCCATTCGCGACCAGGCCGGTGGCGAGTTCAGCCTGGACATCTGCAACTGCGACCGTTCCATCGGTGCGCGTGTGTCAGGCGAAATCGCCCGCCTGCACGGCAACCAGGGCATGGCCGCGGCGCCGATCACCTTCCGCTTCAAGGGCACTGCGGGCCAGAGCTTCGGCGTGTGGAACGCTGGTGGCCTGAACCTGCACCTGGAAGGCGACGCCAATGACTACGTCGGCAAGGGCATGACTGGTGGCAAGGTCACCATCGTGCCGCCTGCCGGCAGCCCGTTCGCAACCCAGAACAGCGCCATCGTCGGCAACACCTGCCTGTACGGTGCCACTGGCGGCAAGCTGTTTGCCGCGGGTACTGCGGGCGAGCGCTTCGCTGTGCGTAACTCCGGCGCCCACGCTGTTGTCGAGGGCACTGGCGATCACTGCTGTGAATACATGACCGGCGGCTTTGTCTGCGTTCTGGGCAAGACCGGTTACAACTTCGGTTCTGGCATGACTGGCGGCTTCGCCTACGTGCTCGACATGGACAACAGCTTCGTCGACAAGCTGAACCACGAGCTGGTGGAAATCCAGCGTATCAGTGGTGAAGCGATGGAAGCCTACCGTAGCCACCTGGCGCGGGTCCTGGGCGAGTACGTGGAAGAGACCGGCAGCGAGTGGGGGCGTGAGCTCTCGGAGAACCTGGACGACTACGTGCGGCGCTTCTGGCTGGTCAAGCCAAAGGCGGCCAACCTGAAGCAACTGCTGTCCAGCACACGTGCCAACCCGCAGTAACAACAGCTGCAAGTGACGGCCCCGTGCGCGGGGCCTGTCGTGCTCAAGTGATCGTCTTGCAGCTTGCAGCCTGAGGCTGGCAACTGCGGTAAAGAGGTTTTGAAAAATGGCTGAACGTCTGAACAACGACTTCCAGTTCATCGAAGTGGGTCGCAAGGACCCGAAGAAAAAGCTGCTGCGCCAGCGCAAGAAGGAGTTCGTGGAAATCTACGAACCGTTCAAGCCGCAGCAGTCCGTGGAGCAGGCGCACCGCTGCCTGGGCTGCGGTAACCCGTATTGCGAGTGGAAGTGCCCGGTGCACAACTTCATCCCCAACTGGTTGAAGCTGGTTTCCGAAGGCAACATCCTGGCGGCGGCGGAGCTGTCGCACCAGACCAACACCCTGCCGGAAGTGTGCGGCCGCGTATGCCCACAGGACCGCCTGTGCGAGGGCGCCTGCACCCTGAACGACGGCTTCGGTGCGGTGACCATCGGCTCGGTGGAGAAGTACATCACCGATACCGCCTTCGCCATGGGCTGGCGCCCGGACATGTCCAAGGTCAAGCCCACCGGCAAGCGCGTCGCCATCATCGGCGCCGGCCCGGCTGGCCTGGGGTGCGCCGACGTGCTGGTGCGCGCCGGGGTAACCCCGGTGGTGTTCGATAAAAACCCTGAGATCGGTGGCCTGCTGACCTTCGGTATCCCCGAGTTCAAGCTGGAAAAGACCGTCCTCAGCAACCGCCGTGAAGTGTTCACCGGTATGGGTATCGAGTTCCGCCTGAACACCGAGGTGGGCAAGGACGTGACCATGGAACAGCTGCTCGCCGAGTACGACGCGGTGTTCATGGGCATGGGTACCTACACCTACATGAAGGGTGGCTTCCCGGGCGAAGACCTGCCGGGCGTGCATGACGCACTGGACTTCCTGATCGCCAACGTCAACCGCAACCTGGGCTTCGAGAAGTCGCCGGAAGACTTCGTCGACATGCAGGGCAAGAAGGTGGTGGTACTGGGCGGTGGTGACACCGCGATGGACTGCAACCGCACCTCGATCCGCCAGGGCGCCAAGGCAGTGACCTGTGCCTATCGCCGTGACGAAGCCAACATGCCGGGTTCGCGCAAAGAGGTGAAGAACGCCAAGGAAGAAGGCGTGAAGTTCCTTTACAACCGCCAGCCCATCGCTATTGTCGGCGAGGACAAGGTCGAAGGGGTGAAGGTGGTCGAGACCCGTCTGGGTGAGCCGGACGCCCGTGGCCGCCGCAGCCCTGAGCCGATTCCAGGCTCCGAAGAGATCCTGCCGGCCGATGCCGTGGTCATCGCCTTTGGCTTCCGCCCAAGCCCGGCACCATGGTTCGAGCAGCATGGCATCCAGCTGGACAGCCAGGGCCGCGTGGTAGCGCCGGAGAAGGGCAAGTTCAAGCACCAGACCAGCAACCCGAAAGTGTTTGCCGGTGGCGACATGGTGCGTGGTTCGGACCTGGTGGTGACGGCGATCTTCGAAGGGCGTACGGCTGCCGAAGGTATCCTGGACTACCTCGAAGTCTGATCTTCGACCTGCTCGCGGGCGTGCCCGCTTCCACAGGGTTCAACGCAGAACCTGTGGGGGCAGGCACGCCCGCGAAGCTTTTGTATACAAAATCGTTTGATCTGTGGCACCCAATAGACAAAACGCATGGCCACGGCCGTGCCTTTTGCGCTGGCGTCTGAGAAAATGCCCGCACTATTTTTCCGGATGCCGACATGACTGCCCTGAAGAACGATCGTTTCCTGCGTGCACTGCTCAAGCAACCCGTAGACGTCACCCCGGTGTGGATGATGCGCCAGGCCGGCCGCTACCTGCCGGAGTACCGCGCCAGCCGGGCCAAGGCGGGTGATTTCATGAGCCTGTGCATGAACCCTCAGTTCGCCTGCGAAGTTACCCTGCAGCCGCTGGACCGTTACCCGCTGGACGCGGCGATCCTGTTCTCGGACATTCTCACCATCCCCGATGCCATGGGCCTGGGCCTGTACTTCGAAACCGGCGAAGGCCCGCGTTTCAAGAAGGTCATCAGCACCCCTGCCGACATCGAAGCGTTGCCGATCCCCGATCCGCAGAAAGACCTTGGCTATGTCATGGATGCAGTCAGCACCATCCGCCGCGAACTGAACGGCCGCGTGCCGCTGATCGGCTTCTCGGGCAGCCCGTGGACCTTGGCCACCTATATGGTCGAAGGCGGCTCGTCGAAGGACTTCCGCAAGACCAAAGCCATGGCCTACGACAACCCGCAAGCCTTGCACCTGCTGCTGGACAAACTGGCCCAGTCGGTTACCAGCTACCTCAACGGCCAGATCCTTGCCGGCGCCCAGGCTGTGCAGATCTTCGATACCTGGGGCGGCAACCTGTCTGCGGCTGCCTATCAGGAATTCTCCCTGGCTTACATGCGCAAGATCGTCAGCGGCCTGATCCGCGAGCACGAAGGGCGCAAGGTGCCGGTGATCCTGTTCACCAAGAATGGTGGTTTGTGGCTGGAAAGCATCGCCGACGCAGGTGCCGACGCACTGGGCCTGGACTGGACCTGCGAAATCGGCGATGCCCGCCGCCGCGTGGGTGACAAAGTAGCCTTGCAAGGCAACATGGACCCGACTGTGCTTTACGCAAAGCCGCAAGCCATCCGCCAGGAAGTGGCGCGCATCCTGGCCAGCTACGGCCACGGCACCGGCCATGTGTTCAACCTGGGCCACGGCATTACCCCGGAAGTCGACCCGGAGCATGCCGGTGTATTCATCAATGCCGTTCACGAGCTGTCTGCGCAGTACCACGGCTGATTCCAAGCTCCCCGAGCGCAAAGGTTGCGAATCGGGGAGCTAGACAGGTTTATTCCTACATTAAGGCAAACTGCTTTTCTCTAAAGTCCGGACTCCCCTTGCGCAGAAGGCGCATTCGCTTCCAGTAAGTGCGCCCTTGCGCATTTCACCAGCAATGCGTTCGGAGTTCGTGATGAATACAACAAAGACCCTGCGAAAAAGCGTTGTCGCCACAGGTGTGTGGATGGCGATTGCAGGCACAGCTTTACAAGCTCAACTTGCCAATGCGCATGGCAACCTGGCAGATCCACCTTCTCGCGCGGCGCTCTGCCATGCGAACCAGAAAAACCTCAACACCAACTGTGGTGGCGCTCAGTACGAACCGTGGTCGGTCGGTGAGGCGATTGGGCGTTTTCCAAGTGCTGGTCCTGTTGACGGAAAAATTGCCAGTGGCGGTGCGCGTGGCGACTTCGGCGCCCTGGATGAGCAATCGGCCAACCGTTGGCACCTGACCCCGGTCACTGACCGTAACATGCAGTTCGACTGGCATTATGAGGCCCCGCATCCGGTTACCTCGTGGGAGTACTTCATTACCAAGGCGGATTGGAACCCCAACGCAGCGTTGACGCGTGCCGCTTTCGATGCCACCCCGTTCTGCGTGGTAGATGGCAAGCATCAGATACCCACTGCTGGTACAGGTACCAACCCGAAGCACAGCTGCACATTGCCGACTGACCGCACCGGCCAACATGTGATTCTTGGCGTCTGGAAAGTTGGCGATACCGACAAGGCGTTCCATAGCGTTGCTGACGTCGATATCCAGCTCGATGGCGGCCCCGCCCCGGAATGGCCGCGCCTGGCTGAAATCAGTGCCAATCGTGACCTTGAAGTTGGCGATAAAGTGACTGCACGCGCATTCGATGCCAATGGCGAGCGTACCTCGCACCATGTGAGCATCACGGTCGATAGCGCCGAAGAGGGCATCGCTGCCAACTGGGCCTACAAGCTGGCCAGGCAGATCAATGAAACCCAGACGCTGGTACGTGCCGGGCAGATGGACACGGACGGCAACATCGAGCCCGTGCAGGGCTCCAACAGCATCTTCGCCAAAGCCGAAAGCGGCCTGACCAACTACATTCTGGACTTTGAAACCGCCGCTGGCGATCCGACCACGATGCACCTGCATGATGTCAAACCCGAGTACACGATCGTGGATGGCAAAGGTGGCGTGGACTTCAGCGTCATGACCAACAAGGCCTTGACCGTGACGGCGCGGCTGTTCGACAGCAATAACAAGCAGGTCTCTTACTCGCGCCAGAACGTTAACGGTACGGAACCGTTCGCGCTGAATGTCGTGAGTGGCGAGGGTATGCACACCCTCAAGGTCGTGGGCGTGGACAAGCTCGATCGGGTGCTGCTGCAGGACCAGAAGACGCTGCAGCTCAAAGCGGCAGGCGATGCCTCTTACGACTTTGTCTTCCCTGAATCGCTCTCCAACTACAAAGCGGGTACCAAGGTACTGCAGCCCAAGAATGGCAAGGTCTACGAGTGCCAGCCATTCCCTGCCTCGGGTTACTGCGTGCAGTACTCCCCAGCCGCTGGCCAGTTCGAGCCAGGTACTGGCTCTCACTGGAACATGGCCTGGACCGAGAAATAAGGCATCAAACCTGGCCCCTTGAGGGGGCCAGGCTCTTCGAGTACTCCAAATGCAAGTACAAAAGTATTGCTGGCAGCAGATCCTCCTGCACTGGGTCTCTGCAATGGTCATCCTTTGGGCGCTGATCAGCGGTTTTTACGTGGCGCACATGGATGTCACCCCCGCCACGCTTCACCTGGTCGCCTTCATCAACGTCGCCATGACTACGTTGTTCATCCCGGTATTTCTGCTGCGCTGGCTGTTGCGCCTGACCCGTCTCAAGCCACCTAGCCTGCACGATGACCCTCAGGGCCAGCGCATTGCGCATGTCGTGCACGAGGGCTTGTACTGGAGCACGGCGATCGTATTGGCGTCCGGCCTGTTGATGATGGACAGGGTTATAGACGTGTTCGGCTGGCTCTCCATTTCGCCACTGCTGAGCGAGCCGTTCTGGCACCGCGTCTGGTTCTACATTCACATTGCTGCCTGCCTGCTGCTGGCCACGGGGGTAGCGCTGCATATCGCTGCCGTGGTGTTGCATGAGCTGAGCGGGCGACGCGTGCTGCGGCGGGTGTTGCCCTGACCCGGATGAAGCGCAGTTCGCATTTGACCTGGCTGGCGTGCGTGGTGGCAACGCTTGCCTGGCTGGCATGGCGGGAAAGGACTTATCCCGTCGCTGCCCCGCCGGCAGTGCCGTTGGAGACACCCCAGCTGCCGACAAAAGCGTTGCCGGCGGCCACCGTGGCGCTGGCGTTCGGCTTCAAAGCAACGCGCCCGCAGCAGTCGGGCCAAGCGGATGTCGCCCTCAAGGCCAGTTTCGTTTCCAGCCAGGGCGAGGCTCGTGCCCTGGTGAAAAGCCATGACGGTGAGGCTATCTACCGCGTCGGTGACCGCATACCGGGACGCGGCGTGCTGCGCCGTATCGATGTGCGTTCCATCGTGTTGTGGTCCGAAGGCCGCGAGGAAGTCGTGTCGATGTCCGCGCCCGCTCCCTCCGTGTTCCTGCCTGCAGGTGCTGCCGTTCGCCCGCACCACACTCCCGACCCTTCATCCCGCGTGTTGCGGGAGGTGCAATGACTCTCAAGCGATATCTGCGCGCCGCCTCGTTCGGCGCCTGTCTTACCCTGAACTCTTCCCTGGCGCTGGCTGAGGCGCCCACCTGGCAGCTGGCGATGAGCGATGCCGATGTACGCGAGGTGGTACGCGAAGTGGGCGCGATCCTCGACCAGACGATCATCCTCGACCCGCGCGTGCAGGGCCGTATCACAGTCCTTTCCAACGAAGCACTGGACCGCGAAGGGATCCGCCGGCTGTTCTACTCGGTGCTCAATGCCCAAGGCTTTGCCGCCGTGAACGACGGTGACCGTTTGCTGGTGCTGCCGGCCAGTGAGGCCAAGGCCTGGGCCAACCAGCAGGTGGAGGCGATACCGGCAGCGTTCACGACGCGGGTTTTCAACCTGTCGGGCAGTGTGGCTGCCGACCTGGCCGGGTTGTTACGGCCACTGGTTTCCAGCAGTGGCTACATTGGGCCGTCCAGTTCGGCCAATGCCTTGGTGGTGACCGACTCCGCAGCCAACCTTGACCGCCTGGAGCACCTGGTTTTGCAACTCGACAGCGGCCAGCGGCATGACCATGAGCTGGTGAGCTTGCGCCAAGCCCGCGCCGATGCGGTGTTCCCAGTGATTGAAGCAGCCGCCGGAGGGCCCGACAGCGGCGTGCGGGTGCTGGTCGATGCGGGCGGTAACCGCCTGCTGATCCTTGGCCCGGCCAAGTCCAGGCAACGCTTGGCGCAACTGACACGCACGCTGGATGTACCAGCACCAGCTACCTCACAGAACTGGCGGGTGGTGCGCCTGCAACACAGCAACGCCGAGCAGCTTGCCGAGGTGCTGGGCGAGGTGGGCAAACGCCTGGATGGCACGCCGGGCACAAACACTCCGGGCGTCGGCATCGCCGGCGAAGCCATCGTCAAGGCCGATGCCAGCCAGAACGCGCTGGTGCTGCTGGGCGAGCCGCAGACGTTGGCCAGTGTGGAACAGATCGTCCTGCAACTGGACCAGCCGCGGGCGCAGGTGCTTATTCATGCGGCAATCGTTGAAGTGAGCGGCAGCATCGAGGAGGCGCTGGGCGTGCAATGGGGCATGGACAAGGGTGGCCTCAAAGGTGGCATTACCTACAGCGAAAGCGGCGCTACATTGGCCGACCTGCTGGGCAAGGAGGCCAAGCTGCCGGGGGGCGCCGCCCTGGCCATCGGATCTGATCGTTTTGCCGTCCTGGTATCGGCTTTGGCCAGCAACAGCCGCAGCAATCTGTTGTCCACGCCTAGCCTGCTGACGCTGGATAACCAGGAGGCGCAGATCCTGGTTGGGCAGAACGTGCCGTTCAAGACAGGCTCTTACGTGACCCCCGGCAGTGGTTCGGAAAACCCCTTCACCACGGTCGAGCGCAAGGACATCGGTATCAGCCTGAAGGTGCGCCCGCACATCAACGAAGGCAACAGCCTGCGCCTCGAGGTCGAGCAGGAAAGCTCGGAAATTGCGCCCAGCGCGGCCGAGAATGACCTGATCACCAACAAGCGCACGCTCAAGAGCACCATACTGGCATCCGATGGCGAGATCATCGTGATTGGTGGCCTGATCAAGGACAGCGTGCGCCAGGTAGAGCGCGGCGTGCCGCTGCTCAGCCGTATTCCCTGGGTGGGTGGCTTGTTCCGGTGGCGCAGCGACACCCAGGAAAAAACCAACCTCATGGTGTTCCTGCGCCCGACCATCTTGCGCAGCCAGGCCGACCGGGTCGAGGCGGGGGGGCGTGCCTACGAAGGGTTGCGCCATGCGGATGATTCGACCTTGCCGGAAGATGCCCCGCGGATGTTCGATACGCGGCGTCTGCCCGACGCGCTCCGGCCGCGCCCATGAGCATCGCCCTACCGTTCAGCTTTGCCCGACGTCACGGCATCCTGCTCGACCGCCAGGCAGCCGAGCCTGCTTTGCTGATGCGTGAAGGCGCTTCACTGGCCGCCATGGCTGAGGCCTGCAGGCGAGTGGGCAGTACCTGGCCTCTGCGTCGCGTGAGCGACGCCCACTTTGCCGAGCGCCTGGCCCAATGCTACGGCCCAGGCCAGGATGCCGCGCAGGCGGTGGTCCAGGGCCTCGACCAGGAAATCGACCTGTCGCGGTTGGCCGAAGCCCTGCCGCAGACCTGCGACCTGCTTGAGCAACAAGACGACGCGCCGATCATTCGCCTGCTCAACGCCTTGTTCAGCGAGGCGGTGAGATCGCGGGCCTCGGATATCCACCTGGAAACCTTCGAGCAGCAGCTGCGCGTGCGCATGCGCATCGACGGCGTCATGCGCGAAGTACTGACGCCGCCGCGGGGACTTTCTGCCCTGTTGGTTTCGCGCATCAAGGTCATGGCGCGCCTGGATATCGCCGAAAAGCGCGTGCCCCAGGATGGCCGGATCAGCCTGCGCCTTGCCGGCCATGAAGTGGACGTGCGGGTGTCGACCTTGCCTGCCGCCCATGGCGAGCGGGTGGTGCTGCGCTTGCTGGACAAGCAGGCAGTACGCCTGGACATCGACCACATGCAGATGCAGAGCTCGGTGCGAGCTGGCTTCATGCACATGCTGGAAAAACCGCACGGCATTTTTCTGGTCACCGGGCCCACCGGGTCCGGCAAGACCACGACGCTGTACACCGCGCTGTCATACCTAAACCAGGTATCCCGCAATATCCTCACCGTCGAGGACCCGATCGAATATCACCTGCCCGGCATCGGCCAGACCCAGGTGAACACCAAGGTCGACATGACCTTCGCCCGTGGCCTGCGCGCCATCCTGCGCCAGGACCCGGACGTGGTCATGGTGGGCGAAATCCGTGACCGGGAGACTGCAGACATCGCGGTGCAGGCCTCGCTGACCGGCCACCTGGTGCTGTCCACCCTGCATACCAACAGTGCGCTGGGGGCTATCACGCGCCTTGCCGACATGGGCATCGATACGTGTTTGCTTGCCTCATCGCTGGCCGGGGTGATGGCCCAGCGGCTGGTGCGGCGGCTTTGCGACCACTGCAAGGTCGTCTATGAGGTGGACGAGGCCACGGCCAGCGCTTTGGGCCACCCTGCCGGGTTGCCGTCGCAGCTCTACGAAGCGCAGGGCTGTAGCGAATGCCTGCAGGGTTACAGCGGGCGCCTGGCCTTGCACGAGATGGTGGTGGTGACGCCTGCCTTGGCCCAGGCGATCCACGCCCGTGCGTCCCTGGCTGACATGTCCGCAGTGATCCGCGGGGCCACACCGAGCCTGTTCCAGCATGGCGTCCAGCGGGTCTGCCTGGGGCAGACCAGCGTGGCAGAGCTGCTGCGTGTGACGGGGCAGGGCTGACATGCCGGTGTTCCGCTACCAGGCCCAGGATGCGCAGGGGGCGCGCCAGCGAGGAACGCTGGAGGCACCGGGGGCGCGTCAGGCCCGGCAAACCTTGCGCGAGCAAGGCTTGCTGGTGCTGAAGCTGGCCCCGGTAGGGGCATCGCCAATGGCCGCCTGGCGCACAGGTAAAGGCATGAGCCTGGCCCAACGCTCGTTGCTCACCCGCCAGCTGGCGACGCTGCTGCATGCTGGGGTGCCGTTGACCGAGGCCTTGCAGGCAGTTGCCGGCCAGAGCACCCAGCGCCAGGTAAGGCTGGTGCTGAGGGGCGTGGTTGAGCGGGTTGCCGAAGGCCTCGCGCTGGCCCAAGCCCTGGCGCACTACCCTCAGGCGTTCCCCATGGTTTACCGGGCGACCGTGGCCGCCGCCGAACGCTCCGGCCACCTGGCGGCCGTACTCGAACGCTTGGCCGAGCATGGCGAGAACCAGCAGGCCCTGCGCCAGAAGGTACAACTGGCCATGGTTTACCCGGTGATCCTGCTGGTTGTTTCGTTACTGGTGGTGGGGTTTCTGCTCGGTTATGTGGTGCCCGATGTGGTGCAGGCCTTTTCGCGCGACCAAGCGCAGCTGCCGCTGGCAACGCAAGTGCTGATCGCCCTGAGCGATGCCACCCAGCATTACGGCTTGGCAGCGCTGGCGCTGTTGGTGGTAGCTGCTGCGCTGATTGCCTGGGCACTTCGCCAACCGGCACTGCGCAGGCAATGGCATGGCTTTTCACTGCGCCTGCCGGGCTATGGCGAGTTTGTCCGGGCCAGTGAAGCGGCACGCTTCATCGGTACCTTGGCCATCCTGGGGCGCAGCGGGGTCGCCCTGGTCGAGGCAATGAACATCGGCGCAGCGGTGATGGGCAACCTGATTCTGCGCGAGCGTTTGTTGCAGGCCGCTCGCGAGCTGGGCGAGGGCAGCTCGCTGGCCAATTGCCTGGCACGCAGCGACACCTTACCGCCACTGATGCTGCACATGATCGCCAGTGGCGAACGCGCCGGTGAGCTGGACACCATGCTTGAACGTGCCGCAGACCTTCAGGCCAGGCAACTGGCGGGGCGCATCTCGTTGCTGGTGAGCCTGTGCGAGCCACTGATGCTGCTGGTGATGGGCGGCATCGTGCTGTTCATCGTGCTCGCCATCCTGCTGCCGATTCTCAACCTCAACCAACTGGTCAACTGATATGTCCATACGTTCAGCACGCCGTGCGCAACGCGGCTTCACCCTCATCGAAATCATGGTGGTGGTCATCATCCTGGGGGTGCTTGGCGCGCTGGTGCTGCCCAACGTGATGAGCCGTCCTGACCATGCCAAGCTGACCGCAGCCCGTACCGATATCCAGTCGATCTCCACCGCGTTGGAAATCTACCGCCTGGATAACGGCCGCTATCCGACCACCTCGCAAGGCCTGGAAGCCTTGGTGACGCGACCAACCGTAGCGCCCCTGCCGCGTCAATGGAGTGCCCAAGACTATCTCAAGAGTACACCCATCGACCCCTGGGGCTCCCCTTACCAGTTTGCAAGCCCGGGCACCCGTTCTGCCCAAGGCTATGACCTTTACTCCCTGGGGGCCGATGGTCAGCCGGGTGGTGATGAGATGGATGCCGATATTGGTAACTGGCCCGAATGAAACAGCGCTGTTCTCAAGGCTTTACGCTGCTGGAGCTGCTGCTGGTCATGCTGCTGCTGGGCATCGTGATGAGCATGGCAGGGTTCATGTTCGGGCGCGACCCGCAACGTATGGCCAATCAGGAAGCCAGCCTTTTCTTTCAGTTGGTGCAGCACGCGCGGCAACAGGCGGTGCTGGAAGGATTGGCGGTGGGTATTCGCATTGATGCCCGGGGCTATCAACTGCTCAAAGCCGCCGGGCACAGCTGGGAGATTGCGGGCAAGCACCGAGATATCGACCTGGACCTGCACGTGGAGATCGATGGGGTTCCGGTGCCTCCCGGTGTGCCTGGGAGGGCTCCGCAACTGGTGATGTACGGCAACGACGAGCACACGCCGTTTGCTCTTCATTTCGGGGTGAACGATGTACGCCTTGTTTCTGTGTCGAGCGATGGCATCAATGACCCCAGTTTCCTGCGCTGAACGCGGCTTCACCTTGTTGGAAGTGTTGGTGGCGTTGGTGATCTTCGCGGTACTGGCCGTGGCGGTTACCTCGGCCAGCCAGCATGTGCTGGTGCAATCGCAGGGGCTTGAGAAGCGCTTGCTCGCCAGCTGGGTCGCTGACAACCACTTGATGGAGATGCGCCTGCAACCTGCACCGGGTCCTGGCGAGCGCACCCTGGATGTCATGTTCGGCCAGCGTCGCTGGACCCTGGAGGAAACCCGCCGCCGCCTGGCTGGGAGTGCCCTGCTGGAAGTACACGTACGGGTAGGCCTTGCTTCGGACCGCCAAGTACTGCATCAGGCCACGGGGTGGTTGGGGCTGTTCGATGCGCCACGCTAGGCCAGGCAGGTTGCCCGGGCAGGGGGGCTTCACCTTGATCGAGCTGCTGCTGGCGATCGCCATCTTTGCCTCGCTGGCGGTGGGCAGCGCGCGCGTGCTCGATGTGTTCATGCGTGCCGAAAGCGCACGGCAGATGCAGGCCAATGAGCTGCGAGCGTTGGCCAGGGCCATGAGCCTGATGCAACGCGATGCCCTGCTGGGTTACCAGCCTGCGAGTCTCGGCAAGGGCGGTTACGGTGTACTGCTGCACGGCGCACGGGCGCATTGGTTGGCCAGGGAGCAAGACAACCAGGCGCTTAAACGCAGCGAGTTGAGGGTTGTCGAGTATTGGCTCGAGGAAGGGGTGCTGTGGCGTCAACGGCGCACGCAGGGGCAAGACCAGCTTCGGCCGCAGCGCTTGCTCGAAGGTGTACGCGAGCTGCATTGGCGTGTACATGTGCCCGGAAGCGGCTGGCAGGCGAGCTGGCCCATGGCCCAGCGGCGGCCGGTGCCCCCACAGGCGCTGGAGGTGACGCTGTCGACCAAGCGCTTTGAGCAGGTGCGGCGGGTACTGCCACTGGGGGGCGCCAGCCAGTGAGGGGGCAACGGCAAACGGGGCTCGCGTTGGTTACCGTGCTGCTGGTCATGGCGCTGCTCACGATGCTGGTAGCCGGCATGTTGCACAGCCATCAACTGTTGGTTGGCGGGGTTACCCGGCAGACCGAGGGTACGCGTTTATTGCGCCTGGCCCATGCAGGCGAGCAGCAGGGTCTGGTGAGCCTGCGCCGCGAGCTGGGCGAGGTCTTGCAGGTCACCCATGATCGGCAAGCCTGGGCCCAGCCCCGGGCGTTGAACCTCGATCAAGGGCAGGTAACCCTGCAGTTGGAAGACCTTTCGGGTCGGCTGAACCTGGGAGCCCTGATTACCGGAAAGGCGCCCGACCCGTTGCTGCTCGAGCGCTGGGAACGCCTATGCCATTCATTGCAGCTGGAGCCGCCGGCATTGGACGGGCTCGTTGGCCAGCCAATGCTCGATCCAACCCAGTTGCGCGCATTGCCTGGGGTAACCGCCGAGGTGATGACGCGGTTGCGACCGTGGGTAGTGGTACTGCCCAAGGAGGCGCGGCTCAACATCAATACGGCCCCGCCGCGCTTGCTGGCGGCGTTCGCCGAGCTGTCACCGACGGTGGCCGCGGAGCTGGCAAGGGCGCGCCCCGAAGCGGGATACCCCACCGTGGAGCGCTTTCTTGCCCAGCCCCAGCTGGAGGGCCAGGGCCTGGACAGGCGTGGGCTGGCAGTGAGCAGCCGCTGGTTTCGCCTGGAGGTACAGGCGGAGCTGGCAGGCCGGCGCATGTACTTGTACAGCGATCTGGAGATCGATTTGAACACGCACCAGGTTCGTGTGGTGCGGCGTGTGTTTTCGGCAAGGCGGGAGCGAAGTGCGGATGAGTGAGAACTGGTTGTACCTGTTGCCCGAAGGGATTGTGGCAGCTGATGCGCAGTGGCCGGTATGGTTGCGTTCGGGGGACGGCAACCTGAGCAAGGCGCGCCTGGGTGAGCTGGCCTCGACCCTGTCGGGCCCGGTGATCGTGGTGGTGCCCATGGAAATGCTGGGCAGCTGTGAGATCGGCCCTGTACCGGGTAAACGGCCGAAACCGGAAACATTGGCGTACGCCGCCGAGGATCAGTTGGCAGCGCCGCTGGAAACGTTGCATTTGGTGTTTGGTCCGCCCTGTGCGCAAGGGCATCGCCGCGCGTTGGTGATAGAGCTTCAGGTCATGGCCCACCTGATGGCCCTGCTGCAAGCCCAGGGTATCGACCCGCTTGGCATCTACGCCGATGCCGACCTGCTGGGGGCCGGGCAGCCCTGCGCATTGTGGTTCGAGGGCCGCTGGCTGCTGGGGGGTACGAATGGTCTATGCCTGGTCGCCAGTCCGCAGGCCGCCGAGGTCCTGGCGCAGCAGTTGCCGCCGATGGCGTGGCAGGCCGAACCTGCTCATGCAGGGGAGGTGCTCTGCAACCACACAGTCGATAGCGCCGTCCACACCCTGGTGCAAGGGCGAGCCACGGCCCTGGACCTGCGCCAGGGGGCATTCCGGCGACCCGGATCGGCCTTGCCTTGGTCCGCCTTGGCGGGCGGGGTGCTGCTGGCAATGGCAATGGTGTGCCTGGCGGATCATCAGCGTATCGCGTGGTTGACGCACCGCACGACACAGCTGGATGCCGAGAACGTTCAGGCATTTCAGCGCTGGGCGCCAGGGCAGCCTGTCACTGGCGACCTGGTTGCGCAGGTCAGGGCGCTGGAGTTCCGCCCCCGGGCAATGACCACTGTCGAGGCACTGGCAGCATTCAGCGAGCGGTTGGTTGAAGCCGGGAACATCACCGTTGAACGGGCTGTGTCCAGCCCCACAGAAGGGTGGCGCATGGAAGTGGTAGCGCAGGGGTTCGCTGACCTTGAGCGCTTGCGTCAACGGACGCCTGCGGTGCTGATGGACCAGGCGCGCCAGGCCGGGCAAGGCGTGCGGGCGACCCTGACGTGGCAGGGTGCTCTATGATGCGGTGGTTTGGGCAGGCCTGCCTACGCCAATGGCAATCGATACCCGGTGCGCGGCGAGGATTGATAGTGGCCACTCTCTGGAGCCTGGCCTTGGTCGTTCTCTGGCACGTTGCCTGGAGCCCCGGCAAGCAGCGCTTGCAGCAGGCCGAGCGTGATCATGCGCGAGCCCTGGAGCTGGCCGGGCACCTGCAGAGGGTTGCGGCAGGCCCAGCCATGGCCCTGGAAGCTGTGCAGGCACTGACGCCCGCCGGGCTGAATGCGCGAGCGCTGGCTGCTGGGCTGCGAATCACCGGGTTGCAGACGCGTGCCGCTCAGGTGGACGTCAGCCTGGAGGGCGAGCCTGCGAAACTGCTGGTTTGGCTACACGCGCTGGAAGGTGATGGCGTGCAGTTCCGCAGTTTGCAGTTGCAGGTGACCGGCGAACAGTTGCAAGCGCAACTGGTACTGGAGCTGGACGGAGCCTGAGCCAATTAAGATTCGCTTCAGCCAGCTTGGGTAGGCTGTTCCCATCGAAAACGAAACAGGACCTGCCACCATGAAAGCTCGCTACCTCGCCCTGATCCTTGCCCCGCTATTCAGCACTGCCGCCTTGGCTGCGGGCTACACCGGCCCCGGTGCTCAGCCGGTTACCACCGTTGCCGCGGCCAACGATGCCGCCGATGACACCCCGGTGGTACTGCAGGGCTTCGTGACCAAGAAGATCAACAACGACGACAAGTACGAATTCAAGGACAACACCGGCACCCTCAGCGTAGAAATTGATGATGAAGACTTGCCGCCGACCCCGTTCAACGAAAAGACCAAGGTCAAGCTGACCGGTGAGGTGGAGAAACACCTGATGAGCCGGGAGGTCGATGTGGATATGGTCGAGATCATCAACTGATCCAAGGGCCCGTTCGCGGGCATGCCCGCGAACGCCTCACATCGATTTGGGTGGTAACTTGCTCAAGTGCAACGCCACCAGTAACGCCACGGCCAGCAAGCTGCCAATGAACAGCCCTATGCCGTTCCAGCCCCACTGGTGCCAGAACACCCCGCCCGCCGTACCGGCCACGCTGGACCCTGCGTAATAGCTGAACAGGTACAGCGACGATGCCTGCCCCTTGGCTTTCAGCGCCCGGCGGCCGATCCAGCTGCTGGCCACCGAGTGCGCGCCAAAGAAGCCAAAGGTGAACACCAGCATGCCCACGATCACCATCGCCAGCGGGCTGGCCAGGGTCATCAGCAAGCCACCCGCCATCACCACGATACTGGCCCAGAACACCTTGCGCCGGCCCAGCTTGTCCGCCAGGGCACCGACTTGCGCCGAGCTGTAGATACCGGACAGGTACACTACCGACAGCAAACCGACGAGCGCCTGGTTCATGTGGTAGGGCTCGGCGAGCAGACGGTAGCCGATGTAGTTGAACAGGGTGACGAAGGCGCCCATCAGCAGGAAGGCTTCCAGGAAAAGCCAAGGCAGGCCGGCATCCTTGAAGTGCATGACAAAACCATTCAGCAGGTTGCGCGGGTTCATCGTCTGTGGGCGGAAGTTACGTGATTCCGGCAGCACCTTCCAGAACACCAGCGCAGCCACCAGGGCGAGGCCGCCAATGGTCAGCATCGCGGTATGCCAGCTCACGAAGTCGATCAATACGCCGGTTATCAGCCGCCCGCTCATGCCGCCAATCGCGTTGCCACCAATGTACAGGCCCATGGCCAGGCCGATGTGCTGTGGGTGGATTTCCTCGCTCAAATAGGTCATTGCCACTGCCGCCAGGCCGCTCAGCGACAGGCCCACCAGCGCACGTGTGGCCAGCACCAGCTCCCAGCTCGGCATCACTGCGCTGGCCAGTGTGGACAGGGCGGCGCAGACCAGGGCGAACACCATCACCGGCTTGCGCCCGATGCGGTCAGAGACGGGCCCGGTTATCAACAGGCCGAACGCCAGCATGGCAGTTGCTACCGACAACACCAGGCTGCTCTGCGCCGCGTTGATGGAAAACTCCTTCGACAGCAGCGGCATCATCGGCTGCACGCAATACAGCAGGGCGAAGGTGGCAAAGCCGCCGCTGAACAGGGCCAGCACGGTTTTCATGAAGGCGGGGGTGCCTTTTTCGATCCACATTTCGTTCAGGGGAGCAGGCTCTGGCTCGGCAGGAAGGGGGGCTACAGCAGTTTTCACGGTGGGTACCTCTGGCGCAATGAAAAAAGCATATAGCTAGCTAATGATTAGATCCAATATATTGTTCGACCTATTTAAGACGTACTGCGACTTGTTTGGAGCCGATCATGGAACTGCGCCATCTGCGTTATTTCATCGCTGTTGCCGAAGAATTGCACTTTGGCCGCGCCGCTCAGCAGTTGGGCATTTCTCAGCCACCCCTGAGCCAGCAGATCCAGGCGCTGGAGCAGGAACTGGGCGCACGTCTGTTCGAGCGTACCAATCGTCGGGTCGAACTGAGCGAGGCGGGCCGGCTGTTCCTTGAAGAGGCACGCCAGGTGCTGGCGCAGGTCGAGAAGGCCGCGGATGTCGCTCGGCGTGCACAGCTGGGCGAGCTGGGCGAAATGAAGATTGGTTTTACTTCTTCGGCACCTTTCACCTCGAAGATACCCAAGGCCATCCACGCCTTCCGGCAGCGGTTTCCGGCGGTGCATCTGAACCTCCAGGAAATGAGCAGCCGGGATGTCGCCGAGGCGGTGTTCGACGAATCCATCGAAGTGGGCCTGATGCGGCCGATGCCGTTGCCTGAGGGGTTGCTGGCCACCGAACTGTTCCGTGAGCCACTGGTGGCGGTAATCAACGCTTCGCATCCACTGGCTGAAGGCACGGAGGAGGGGGTGCATATGGCGGCGCTGGCCCATGAGCCGTTCGTGTTCTTTCCGCGCAGTTACGGCAGCGGGTTGCATGCGCAGTTGCTGAGCCTGGCGCGGCAGGCGGGCTTCAGCCCGCATTTTGCCCAGGAGGCAGGGGAGGCGATGACCATTATCGGCCTGGTATCGGCGGGGCTCGGGGTATCGGTGCTGCCGGCCTCGTTCCAGCGCATGCGCATTGAAGGTGTGGTGTATCGCACCCTGCTCGATGAGGGGGCGATGTCAGCGGTATGGTTGGTGCAACGCGAGCGTGGCGGCTCGGCCATGGCCAAGGCGTTTGCCGAGCTGGTCATCGGCCAGGCCTATGGCTGAGGAGCAGGTCCATCCATACCCGGCAAATGGCACTGGCCATTGCTGCGGCAGCGCCACATACTCGGTCATTCGTTGAAACACGGAGGTCAATCATGCGGCGCGTGGTGTTCAATCAGAAAGGTGGCGTAGGCAAGTCGAGCATCGCCTGCAACCTGGCGGCGGTCAGTGCCAATGAAGGCTATCGGACCCTGTTGATCGACCTGGATGCCCAGGCCAACTCAACTCAGTACCTCACCGGCCTCACGGGTGAGGACATCCCCATGGGCATTGCCGACTTCTTCAAGCAAAGCCTGTCCAGTGGGCCATTCAGCAAAAAGAACAAGGTCGACATCTACGAAACCCCGTTCGACAACCTGCATGTGGTTACCGCCACCCCAGAGCTGGCCGACCTGCAACCCAAGCTCGAGGCCAAGCACAAGATCAACAAGCTGCGTAAGTTGCTCGACGAGCTGGATGAGGATTACGAGCGGATTTACATTGATACCCCGCCAGCGCTCAACTTCTATGCGGTTTCGGCGCTGATTGCTGCCGATCGCGTGCTGATTCCTTTCGACTGCGACAGTTTCTCGCGCCAGGCCCTGTATGGCCTGCTGGCCGAGATCGAAGACCTCAAGGAAGACCATAACGAAGACCTGCTGGTCGAGGGCATCGTGGTCAACCAGTTCCAGTCACGTGCCAGCCTGCCGCAGCAGATGCTCGACGAACTGCTGGCAGAGGGGCTCCCGGTGCTACCGGTGTACCTGGGCAGCTCAGTGAAAATGCGTGAATCGCACCACGCCAGCCTGCCGCTGATTCACCTGGAGCCCAAGCACAAGTTGACCCAGCAGTTTGTCGAGTTGCATTCGTTGCTCGAAGAGAACGGTTGAATAGCCCCGGGCGGTTGGCGGGGGATTTTCTTCGCTTATGAGATCGAGCGCCGCCCGCGCGGCGCATCGCGAGCTGCGCTCGCTCCTACGTTTGTTTCGGGCCAATTTTTCCTGTGGGATTCGCGCGCGTACGCCTTGGCGCATGGCGCGATATCGCGTCGTACAAACAAGGCGGTCGCGCGCGCCTGTCACAGGCGTTATTGGCCCGAAACAAACGTAGGAGCGAGCACAGCTCGCGATGCGCCGCGCGGGCGGCGCTCGGTCTCACAGGCGCACCCCCCTCAAGGCGTACGCTTGGTCGCCCCAACCCGGTCACGCGTACCCCCTAAATTTCTTGTAGACGCGGCGTTACTCAGGAAGAACAACTGATTTCCAGGTGCTTGCCCCACTCCGGCGGTCGCTCGGCGTAGGCCTGCATGCCGGGCTGTTCCTCGAAGGGGCTGGTCAGTACCTGATGCAATCGGCGTACTTCACTGTAATCCCCTGCCTCGGCCGCTTCGATGGCTTTCTGCGCCAGGTAGTTGCGCAGCACATACAGCGGGTTCACCGCCTGCATCCGTTCACGGCGGCCTTCGGCATTGCCGGGTTCGCGTTCACAGCGGGCCAGGTAATCCGCGCCCCAGGCATCAAAGCCGGCCAGGTCGATGAAGTCGTCGCGCACCACCTTCAGGGCCTCGGTCACCGGCTGCTCACCCAGCTTGCGGAAGAACAGGCTGTAGTCGACGCCACCACGCTGCATGCACTGCAGCAGGCGCTCGACCAGCGCCATGTCGTCATCCTCGGCAGTGGTCAGGCCCAGACGCCGGCGCATCAGGTCCAGATAATGGGCCTGGTACAGCGGCAGGAACAGCCCCAGCGCCTCCTTGAGCGGCTCAACCTCGATCACCGTGGTCAGTGCCTGGGCCAGCGCGCTGAGGTTCCAGTGGGCGATGGGCACCTGGTTGGCGTAGCTGTAACGGCCACGGTCGTCTGAGTGGTTGCAGATGAAGTTGGCGTCGAAGTCGTCGAGGAAGGCGTACGGACCGAAGTCGAAGGTGATGCCGAGGATCGACATGTTGTCGGTGTTCATCACCCCGTGGCAGAAGCCATAAGCTTGCCAGCGGGCGATCAGCTCGGCATTGCGCTCGACGATGGTGCGGAACATGGCCAGGTAAGGTTGTTCGGCATCGCGGCATTCGGGGTAGTGCTGCTGTAGCACGTGGTCGATCAGAACACGTTGCTGTTCCGGCTGCTTGGTGTAGTAGAAATACTCGAAATGGCCGAAGCGCACGTGGCTCTGCGCCAGGCGCGTGAGCATGGCGGCGCTCTCGCGGGTTTCGCGCCACACCGGAGTGCTTGAGCCGATGACGCACAGTGCCCGGCTGGTAGGGATGCCCAGGGCATGCAGGGCTTCGGAGGCGAGGAATTCACGGATCGACGAGCGGAGCACGGCGCGGCCGTCGCCCATGCGCGAGTACGGGGTCTGGCCGGCGCCCTTGAGGTGCAGGTCCCAGTGTTCGCCAGCGTCGTTCAGCACTTCGGCCAGCAGCAGGCCGCGGCCATCACCCAGCCGTGGGTTGTACGAGCCGAACTGGTGGCCGGAATACACCATTGCCCGTGGGTCGGCTTCTTCCCACAGCTTGTGGCCGCTGAAAAGCTCGGCGAATACCGGCTGCTCGGCCTGGGCCGTGTCGAGGTCAAGCAGGGCCATGGCCGATTCGCTCGCTACCACCAGGCGCGGGTCTGCGATGGGTTCGGGCAGCACCTGGGTGGAGAACGCATCGCCCAGGCGGGCGAAGCGGTTGTCGAAGGTGAGTTGGTCGAGGGTTTTCACGAGCCGGCTCCTGAGATTGATTGGCTGGGGCCGCTTGGCGGCCCTTCGCGGCTGTTCGGCGTCCCGACGCGAACGAGGGCGAAGCCCTCGCAGGGGGTCTGCACAGAATAAAGTATTCGAACCCACTCAGGCCGAAGCAGTGCCATCGGGTTTTGGCTGCTCCACGGGAATCAACTGCTGCTTGCCGCCTTTGGGGTCTATCAAGAACACCTCGACCTGGCGCACCGAGATCTTGATGTCATGCGCCTTGAATTCACGGCTGATGTAGCGGTTGAGCTCGTCCAGCGTCGGGTTGCGGTCGCCCAGGTCGCGTACATGCATGCGCAGCTCATGGTCCAGCGAGCTTTCGCCGAAGTTGAGGAAGTACACGATCGGCTCCGGGTCCTTGAGCACCCGTGGGTTTTCATGCGCCCCCTTGAGCAGCAGGTCACGCACCAGGTCAAGGTCGGAGCCGTAGTCGATGCCCAGCTTCAGCGTCACCCGCGTGACCGTGTCGGTCAGCGACCAGTTGATCAGCTGGCCGGTGATGAAGGTCTTGTTGGGGACGATGATGTCCTTGCGGTCGAAATCGGTGATGGTGGTGGCGCGGATGCGGATCTTGCTTACCGTGCCCGACAGGTTGCCGATGGTGATGGTGTCGCCGATGCGCACCGGGCGCTCGAACAGGATCATGATGCCGGAGATGAAGTTGGCGAAGATCTCCTGCATGCCGAAGCCCAGGCCCACCGACAGCGCGGCCACCAGCCATTGCAGCTTGTCCCAGCTCACCCCGAGGGTCGACAGGGTGCTGACGATGCCGATGCCGACAATGGTGTACGAAAGCAGCGTGGTGGTGGCGTACGCGCTGCCCTGGGCCAGGTTCAGGCGAGACAGCACCAGCACTTCCAGCAGGCCCGGCAAGTTGCCGGCGAGGGCGAAGGTGATGCCGACGATCACCAGCGCGCCCAGCAGGTCGCCAAGGCTGATCGGCACCATGCTGGCGGCGGCGCCGGTGCCGCTGGTGTATTCGTAGAGGACGAAATTGTTGAGGTAGGCGAACACCGATATCAGGTCGGACCACACCCAGTACAGGCCGGCGATGAAACCGCCGAGCAGGGCCAGGCGGATCAGGCGCAGCGACTGCTGGTTGACCTGTTCGATGTCCAGGGTCGGCTCTTCGGTGATGACCTCGCCGTCCAGCCCTTCCTTGGCCGCCGCCCGCTTGCTCAGCGCGCGCTGGTAGGCCAGCCGCCGCGCCGCTACCGACAGGCCGCGCACGAATGCAGCTTCGATTACCAGCCAGAACAGCAGCAGATACAGGGTGTAGATCAGCCGGTCGGTGAGTTTCAGTGCGGTGTAGTAATAGCCGAAGCACACCGCCACGAACAAGGCGATTGGCAATGCGGTGAAGGCCACGCCTACCGCCTTGCGGAACAGCGAGGTGTCGCGGTGCGCCGGGCTGCTCAGCAGCAGGCGGCTGAGCAGCCAGGCCATCAACGCGTAACAGGTCAGCACCACGCCGATCCCCAGCACGTCATCGGCCAGTGCTGAAGGCTGGTGCTCGGCAACCGCCACCACGCCGACCAATGCCAGCACCACGGTGCCCAGGCGACGCACCCAGCCGCGCAGGAACTCGACTTGCGGCTTGTGCCAGCGGAAATGGATTTCTGCTACGCCGCCGGGGGCGAGGATGCGGTAAGCGGTGTAGAACACCAGCCAGGCTTGGGCCAGTTGCCAGAGCGCGGCGCCCAGGTTGGCGTTCTGCCCGCGCGCGTCGATCTGCAACGCGTAGCTGCACAAGGCCAGGCCCAGGCTGACCGGCATGGCCAGCAGGATGTTGATGAGGATCGCCTGCGGCGTGTGCCACTGGCTGTCACGGCGGAAGTGGCCGATATCCTGATGTACCTTGCTTAGCCGCTCATACAGGTATTTGCGGCGCCACAGCAGCGCGCCGATAACCAGCAGCAGGGGCAGAAACAGCAATGGACGCTGGCTCAGGCCGTCGGCCAGCTCTTTCAGGCCGGAGCCCCATGGCAGGTCGGCAACCTGTTTGGCCAAGCGCTCTGGAACATAGGTCAACCAGTCCCAGTCCAGCGGCTTGTTACTGGGTATCCAGAACATCTGCTCGTCGAGGGTGGTGCGCAAACCCTGTGCGGTGCCAAGCAGTTGCTTCTGGTTGAGTTGCAGGGTGATCGACTCGTTGAGCAGTGCCGACAGTTCGCGGTTCAGGCGCTCGAGCAGATCGCTGCGGGTGATCGCCACCTCCAGCAGGGCTTTGCGCAAGGCTGGGGTGACGTCTGCCTGCGGCTGGCTGGCCAGCAGTTTGTCGACGTAGGTGACCGGGCTGCTCATCTGTTCGCGTTGCTGGTTGATCTCGAACTGATACAGGCGGATATCGGCGATCTGATCGGCCAGGTCACGGTCGAGCTTGAGGTGCGGCAACGCCTGCTTCTGTTTGTAGAGGATCTTCGACAGCAGCAGGCTGCCCTTGAGTACGCTGATCTGCTCGTCCAGCGCCTGATCGGCCTGGGTAAGGCTGTCGAGTTGCTGCTTGGTGCGCAAGTTCTGTTGGGTCAGCTCGTTCAGGCGGTCGGTGCTTTTGAGCAGGTAGTCGGAGAGCTTGAGGTTGGCCGCGCTCTCGCTGGCCAGCAGGCTGCTGCCTCCGGCTTTCTGGGCCTCGATCGATTGCTGGGTGACCGCCTCTTGCGACTGGGCCAGGCGTTTGTCGTTGATCAGCGTCTGCAGGTCCTGGATTTCCTGTTCCAGGCGCGCGGCACGCTCGATCAGCAGGTCGTGACGGGCATTGCCCAGGTCTTGCAGCAGGCTGTTGCCGGCCAGTTCCTGGCGGCGCAGCAGGGTAAGCGCGTTGAGCGAGGCCAGTTCGGCGTTCAGCTGGTTGCGCTGGTCGGCGTTGATCGATTTACCGCCGTCCTTGCCGGTCTTGAGGATGTTGTTGATCTGCTGGGTGCGGGTCTGGCTGCTGCTGATCTCGGCCTGGGCGCGCTCGGGGCGGGTTTGCGAGTTGATGATCAGGCTGTTGGCTTCGGACAGCGCTTTCTGTAGCTCACCCTGCTGGGTGTTGCGCTCGCTGAGCATCTGTTCCAGCTGCGGCACACTGAGGTTGGCGTAGCGCTGCGGCACGGGCTGCGCCTTGCTTTCCTTGAGCCTGGCGAGTTCTTTCTGGCTGTCGCTGGTTTCCTTGGGGGCGCCGGCCAGTTGCTGCTTCAGCGCGGCAAGCTTCTTCTCGTTGTCTTCCTTGCTGGCCAGCAGGCTCAACGTTTGTTCGAGCACTTGCTGCAAGGCCTTCTGGTCAGCTTCGGGCAGCTTGCGCTCGGCGATCTTGTCGAGGCTGTTCTGGATGCTGGCGGTGCTCGGGGCTTCTGCCGCGTTGGCGGCAAAAGGAAGGGACAGACACAGCCCGAGCAGGGCTGTGCGAAGGTACACGCGCAGGGACATAGGCAGACTACTTGTGGATCCGGCAGAAACGAAGTTTAGAGGAACAATCCTGGTCCGGGTCGCGTTCCTTCGGGGAATCTGACGCCTACTTTCTGGATCTTGTTCCCGTCCATGGTCGCCACGGTCCAGATCGTGCCATGCCAGTCGACCTGGTCACCTACTACTGGAGCGCCTCCGACCTTCTGTCGGATGAACTGTGCCAGCGGCATTTTCGCGTCCAGACCATCCAGTTTCAGGCCATACAACGCTGCCACAGCACCCAGTTCGGCATCGCCTTCGAGCACGAAGTCGCCGAAGAAACGCAGGTCCAGGCCACGCTGTGGCGCCTGGCTGAACAACTTGCCGAGGGCCGGCAGGTTGTGCTCGTGGCCGATCACGCAGAGCATGTCGCCCACTTCCAGCACGGTGCTGCCAGACGGGTGAAGCAGTTGCTCGCCACGGAACAGGGCGGCAATCCGCGTGCCTTCGGGCATTTTCAGCTCGCGCAGGGCGGCGCCGATGCACCACTTTTCGGCGCCCAGGCGGTAGACGAACATTTCCCACTCGCTGGTGATATGCACCTCCAGGGCAGAGCGGGAAATTGGCGCCGGGTCTGGCGGTACGGTCACTTTCAGCAGCTTGGCCATCCACGGCAGGCTGGTGCCTTGCACCAGCAGTGACACCAGCACGATGAAGAACGCCAGGTTGAAGAACAGCTGGGCGTCTGGCAGGCCGGCCATCAGCGGGAACACTGCCAGAATGATCGGTACCGCGCCACGCAGCCCGACCCAGGAAATGAAGCCTTTCTCGCGACCGTGGAAGGCCTTGAACGGCAGCAGGGCGGCAACCACCGACAGCGGCCGCGCCACCAGAATCATCCACAGCGCCAGGCCCAGCGCAGGCAGGGCGATGGGCAGCAAATCGTGCGGAGTGACCAGCAGCCCGAGCACCAGGAACATGCCGATCTGCGCCAGCCAGGCCATGCCGTCGAGCATGTGCAGGATGCCGTGGCGGCTGCGGATAGGCTTGTTGCCGAGCACCAGGCCGCACAGGTACACGGCGAGGAAGCCACTGCCGTGCAGGGCGTTGGTCAGCGAGAACACCACCAGTCCGCCGGCCACCACCAGAATCGGATACAGGCCACCGGCCAGGTTGATGCGGTTGACCAATTGCAGCATCAGCCAGCCGCCACCCAGGCCGAGCAGCCCGCCGATGCCGAATTCGCGCAGCAAGTGGCCCAGCAGGCTCCAGTGCAGGCCGGTCTGGCCGCTGGCGATCATGTCGATCAGGGTGACTGTGAGGAACACGGCCATCGGGTCGTTGCTGCCCGACTCGATCTCCAGGGTGGCGGTAACCCGTTCGTTCAGCCCTTTGCCGCCCAGCAGCGAGAACACCGCAGCGGCATCGGTGGAGCCAACGATGGCACCGATCAGCAAGCCCTGGATCAGGCTCAGGTTGAACAGCCAGGCGGCAACCAGGCCGGTGAGGGCAGTGGTGATCATCACCCCGACCGTGGCCAGCGACAGCGCCGGCCACAACGCCACGCGGAAGCTTGCCACCCGCGTGCGCAGGCCACCGTCGAGCAGGATCACGGCCAATGCCAGGTTGCCCACCAAATAGGCGGTCGGGTAGTTGTTGAAGATGATGCCGCCACCATCGACACCGGCGACCATGCCGACGGCGAGGATGATGACCAGAATAGGAATGCCCAGCCGCGACGATAGCGAACTGACCAGGATACTTGCGCCCACCAGCAATGCGCCGATCAAGAACAGGCTGTTGATGGTGCTTGCATCCAAAGGCAGGTACTCCGAGACAGCGGGGAAGGGACGTGGTAGCGCATTTTCCAGCAAAAGCTAGCAGGTCGCGTGCCAATCGATTCTAACCTGAGGCCGACGCAGGCTGTAAAGCGATACCGCATCGTCGCTGCGGCTTGCGGCTGTAATGGTTTGCCCACTGTCAGGCAGCCAAGTGACATGAATGTCAAAGAAACCATTTCTCTCGCCCAGGTGGCCCAGCGCCTGCTCGGGCAATTTCCTGATTTGCACAACCTGGCGCGCCAGGCGGCGGGCCATGTGCTTCGCCGCCAACTGGGGTATTGGCTGGATCCGGACGGGCTCTATTGGCACGAGTTCCAGTCGGCGGTCAGCAGTTCGTTGAGCTTCACCGGCTGGCGCCACAGTGGACCGCCACGACGCTCTTTGAGCCTTACCGAACTGGTCATCCAGCGATTCAGCCCGCAGCAGCAGGCCAGTGCTGACGAGTTGAGTATTTATGGTGGCTTCTACCGGGTGGATGCCAGCCACACAGTCTATGACGAGCGCAACGAAGTGCGGCTCGACCCACGGCAAGTACTGGAGGCGTTCTGGCGGTTGGATTTTGCGGGGCGCTATACCGAGGCACTGAGCAAGTTTCGGTCACGGTATGGCGAAGACTACTGTGTCCTGGCCCGCTCCCGCTTCATTGCTGCTGTGGGCCAATCTGCGTTGAGCAAACCCGAGCGCCAGGCGCTGATGGCGGTGACGGTCGCTGTACCCGCACTGCCAAGTACCGTGCAAGGCCTGCGACAGGCCAGGCAAGCGAATGCCCAATCTGAATGGAATGCACTTGTCATCGGCGGTATCAGCGCCAAGCTCATGTTCTTGCACAAGCTGAAGACTGGCAGGTTGTGCCTCTATCTTGCCGATGCACAGGCTGTGGTGCGGGTATTCGACGATCGCCATGCGCTTCAGGAGTGGATGGTTGATCAGGCCGCCACGACGGTGGGGCGAGAGCGGCTGGTCAGGCTGTTCGTCGGGGATGGGGTACTGGCGCAGTCGCTACGCCCGCGTTTACGCAATTACTTCAGGTTGCTCGCGCAGTCGCGGGGCGACACCATGATTTCCGGGCCAGCCATTGAAGGGGACCTGTTCGTCCATGTGCGCGATGCGGTCATGGATGATCTGGCCAGCGATGCTCATGAGCGGCTGACTACCAACGCACAACTGCGCAAGGCCGATTGGCTGGCGGGCTTGCAAGCAGCGAGTTTTATAATTGCGCCGATGACGCCGCTTGGCTGGCCAGTGATATTGGCATCGCTCGGTCTGGGCACCGCAAGCCTGGCTCTGCACCTGGACCGGGCAATCAATGGCAAGCAGGCCTGGCGCACAGCAGCATGGTGGTCAGTACTGACGGATATTCTGTTCATTCTGCTTGATATAGCCATGATGCGTGCCAGCGAGCTGTTCACTGATGGCCACGTCCCCCCGCGTGTGGCTGGTCAGGCGCAAGCCTCTGCCGCCAAGGTCGACTGGGGGCTTTACATGGCCCCGGCGGCAGACGAATTGCTGGCTATGTCGGATAAGGCGCTGGCGCGGCAGGAAGCCCTGTTGGGCGCGGTGCCGTGGGCTGATCTCGATGCCGTAGGGCCCAATGGCGAGTATCTGGATGCATTCGGTGAGCCCTACCCCGTCTACCGCGATGAGCTCGGGTTTGGTTCGCCCGCCATTGCCGAGTACACCAGCTCGCCGGAGCGCTACAACAACCTGTGGCGGGGTATGCCGCTGGAGGGCACTCGCGCCGAGAATATCCAGCGCAGCCATGACCTTGCCCGCGCACTTGGGCAGATTGGCGTCAGTAATCAGGTAAGGCTTTATCGGGCTGCCTCCAGCCTGCGGGGCACGGGTTTACAGGCAGTTGGTGAGGGTGCCATTGAATTGGGTGATGTGCTGGTAACCACCGACTTCACGTCATTCACGGAAAACCCCTATGCCCTCTGGGAGGTTTTCAACGACCCGCAGACCCAGGTCAGCGGCAGGGGGGCTTTTGATGAAAATGCGTTAGTGTATGTATTGGAACCTGGCGAAGACATGCAGGCGACGCCCATCGGGCCCTTTTCAAGGCGACCTGATGAAGCGGAGTCTCTGATGATGCCCGGGCGCTACCTGCAAGTGGAAAAGGTGACGGCCGTTCAAGGGCACAATTATCGCTTTACCGAGGTGTGCCTGAAGGCACTGGCGCAGGCGCCAGGCGGGAAGGCCGTGCGTGAAATGCGCACAGGACAGTTGTTCGATCGCCAGGCACTGGCGGGGCGACTGGGAGTCGAGGATGACTCGTTGATGCGCACATTCTTTGCGCCGCCCGCCTGAGCAAACGTGAAAGGGGCCGCTGCGCGGCCCCTGATCAAGGCCTCAGCCTTGCTTCACTTCACGCATCGGCTTGCCTTTCACTGGTGCATCCCCCGCCACGTAGTATTTGGCGGTGCTGCGCGGCAGTGGTTTGCGACCACGGATCTTGTCCGAAATCTTTTCGGCAATCATGATCGTGGTGGCATTGAGGTTACCGGTGATGATCAGCGGCATGATCGACGCGTCGACCACGCGCAGGCCCTGCATGCCATGCACGCGGCCTTCGCCATCGACCACTGCCATGTCGTCGGTGCCCATCTTGCACGAGCAAGACGGGTGGAAGGCGGTTTCGGCGTGCTCGCGGATGAACTTGTCCAGTTCTTCGTCGGTTTGCACGTGGGCGCCCGGGCTGATTTCGCGGCCACGGTACGGGTCCAGCGCCGGCTGGGCCATGATTTCACGGGTCAGGCGAATGCCGTCACGGAATTCCTGCCAGTCCTGCTCGGTGGACATGTAGTTGAACAGGATGCTCGGGTGCTGGCGCGGATCTTTCGACTTGGCCTGGATGCGGCCACGGGCAGGCGAGCGCATGGAGCCCATGTGCGCCTGGAAGCCATGTTCCTTCACGCCATTTGAGCCGTTGTAGTTAATCGCAACCGGCAGGAAGTGGTACTGGATGTTCGGCCACTTGAACTCAGGGCGGGTACGAATGAAACCACCGGCCTCGAACTGGTTGCTGGCGCCGATGCCGGTGCCATTGAACAACCACTCGGCACCGATGGCCGGCTGGTTCCACCACAGCAGCGATGGGTACAGCGATACCGGCTGGGTGCAGGCGTACTGCAGGTAAAGTTCCAGGTGGTCCTGAAGGTTTTCACCAACGCCCGGAAGGTCGTGCACAACCGGGATGTCGAGGCTTTCCAGCAGGGCGCGCGGGCCGACGCCGGAGCGCTGCAGCAGCTGCGGCGAAGCGATGGCGCCAGAGCTGACGATCACTTCCTTGCGGGCGCGGGCTTCAACGCGTTCTTCGCTGTCGCCGACCAGGTAGGTTACGCCTACGGCGCGCTTGCCGTCGAACAGCACGCGATCGCTCAGGGCATGGGTGACGATGGTCAGGTTCGGGCGCTTCTTGGCCTGGTCCAGGTAGCCACGGGCGGTGCTGGAGCGACGGCCGTTCTTGGTCACCGAGCGGTCCATCGGGCCGAAACCTTCCTGCTGGTAGCCGTTGAGGTCTTCGGTACGCGGGTAACCGGCTTGAACGCCGGCCTCGACCATGGCGTGGAACAGCGGGTTGTTGCCAGCCTTCGGCGTGGCAACGCTGACCGGGCCTTCGCCGCCATGGTAGTCGTTAGGGCCGATGTCGCGGGTTTCGGCTTTACGGAAGTACGGCAGGCAGTCGAGGTAGGTCCAGTCTTCCAGGCCTGGCAGTTCCGCCCAGCCGTCGAAGTCCATGGCGTTGCCCCGGATGTAGCACATGCCGTTGATCAGCGACGAGCCACCCAGGCCCTTGCCGCGGCCACATTCCATGCGACGGCCGTCCATGTGCGGCTCTGGGTCGGTCTCGTAGGCCCAGTTGTAGCGGCGGCCCTGCAGCGGGAAGGCCAGAGCGGCTGGCATCTGGGTACGGAAGTCGAAGCGGTAGTCGGGGCCACCGGCCTCCAGCAGCAGTACGGTGACGCCGGCGTCTTCGGTCAGGCGGGTAGCCAGGGTGTTACCGGCCGAACCGGCACCGACGATGATGTAATCGAATTCTTGGGACATGAAAGTACCCTCGTGTTGGCGGTGATCAGGGAGCGGAAGCGCCCGTGCAAGGCAGCACGGGCGTGGCTAGATCGGTTTTAGAAAACCGAGTTGTAGCCGCCCAGCTCGACCTGGACCGACTTGATGCGAGTGTATTGAGCCAGCGAGCTGACGCCGTTTTCGCGGCCGACGCCCGACTGCTTGTAGCCACCTACCGGCATTTCGGCCGGCGACTCACCCCAGGCGTTGATCCAGCAGATGCCGGCTTCGAGCTTGTGGATGATCCGGTGGGCGCGGGTGATATCGTTGGTGCAGACACCGGCAGCCAGGCCGTAGTCGGTGTCGTTGGCACGGCGGATCACTTCTTCCTCGGTTTCGTAGGTGAGGATGCTCATCACCGGGCCGAAGATCTCTTCCTTGACGATGGTCATGTCGTCGGTGCAGTCGGTGAACACGGTCGGCGCAACGAAGGCACCATTGGCGAAGTCACCGGCGGTCAGGCGCTCGCCACCGCACAGCACGCGGGCACCTTCTTCCTTGCCCTTGGCGATGTAGCCCAGCACGCTCTCCATGTGCTGGAAGCTGACCAGCGGACCGAAGTTGGTGTTCTCGTCTTCCGGGTTGCCAACGCGGATGCGGGCAACGCGCTCGGCGATCTTGGCTTCGAAGGCAGCCTTCATGTCAGCCGGGATGAACACGCGGGTGCCGTTGGTGCAGACCTGGCCCGAGCTGTAGAAGTTGGCCATCATGGCGATGTCGGCGGCCTTGTCCAGGTCGGCGTCGGCGCAGATGATCAGTGGCGACTTGCCGCCCAGTTCCATGGTGACTTCCTTGAGCGACGAGCTCGAGGCGCTGGCCATGACCTTCTTGCCGGTGGTGGTGCCGCCGGTGAACGAAACCTTTTCGATGCGTGGGTGCTCGGTCAGCCAGGTGCCGACTTCGCGGCCGCTGCCGGTCAGGACGTTGAACACGCCATTCGGCAGGCCGGCTTCGGTGTAGATCTCGGCCAGTTTCAGGGTGGTCAGCGAGGTGACCTCCGATGGCTTGAAGATCATCGCGTTGCCAGCGGCCAGGGCCGGGGCGGACTTCCACAGGGCGATCTGTATCGGGTAGTTCCAGGCACCGATACCCACGGTCACGCCCAGCGGCTCGCGGCGGGTGTAGACGAAGGACGATTCGCGCAGTGGGATCTGTTCACCCTCGATGGCCGGTACCAGGCCAGCGTAGTACTCCAGTACGTCGGCGCCGGTGACGATGTCGACGTAACGGGTTTCCGAGTACGACTTGCCAGTGTCCAGGGTTTCCAGCATGGCCAGCTCGTCGTTGCGCTCGCGCAGGATGTCGACGGCGCGGCGCAGGATGCGCGAACGCTGCATGGCAGTCATCGCCGCCCAGACTTTCTGGCCACGCTCGGCGCTTTCGACGGCTTTCTCGACGTCAGCCTCGGTAGCACGTTGCACGTGGGCGAGGACTTCGCCGGTAGCCGGGTTGATGGCTTCGAAAGTGGCATCGCTGCCAGCGTCGACGTAAGCGCCATCAATGTAGAGTTTTTGCGTTCCGAAACGGGCCATAGTGTCCTCGCAAGTGCAGTGTGTGGTTTGGCCTGCGCGTCACGCTCCTGCCGGGTTGGCAAGTGCCGTGCGCGCATGGTCAGCAGCCTGGTCGTTTGTGCCCAGGGTGTGCTGCTTGGCCAGTTGTAGTTCCATGTATTCGTAAGCAATCCGTATCGCCTGGTCGGTGTCGAATGCATCACCCGACAGGGCGCCACGCAGCCACAAACCGTCGATCAGGGCTGCCAGGCCGCGGGCTGCCTTGCGCGCATGGTAAAGCGGCAGGGCGCGGCGGAACTGGCAGCACAGGTTGGAATACAAGCGGTGGTCGTTGATCCGCTGCAACCTGTGCAAATCGGGCTGGTGCATGCTGGAAGCCCAGAAGGCCAACCAGGTTTTCATTGCCGGGCCGTTTACCTGGCTGGCATCGAAGTTGCCCTCGATGATCACTTTCAGGTGGGCGCGCGGGCTGTCGTCTTTCAGGGCCTGACGACGTGCTCTGACGCCTTCGTTGAGCATGCTCATGATGTAACCCATCGTCGCTGCGATCAGGCCGTTCTTGTCCCGAAAGTAGTGACTGATGATGCCGTTCGACACACCGGCCAAACGGGCAATCAGCGCAATGCTGGCGTCCCCCAGTCCGACCTGATCGACCGCCTGCAATGTGGCTTCGATCAACTGCTGGCGCCGGATGGGTTGCATACCGACCTTGGGCATCTTGCTATCTCCTCAGGCCTGCGAGCAGACGACAGGCGGCTGACTCGGCGAAGGCCAGTCTATTTTGTTTTGATTGAACGTTCAATCAATAAAGAATAAGCTCTGCGACAATTTGTGCCATTGACAGTTTTTCAGGCGGTCGAGACGGCACGGATTGACACCCCAGGAAATCGCGTAACCCCCGGAATACAAGGTGTTGACGGGCATGAGCGATGCGAAATGCAGATTCTGCCGTACGGCCATTGGCCCTGCGACAGGCCCTTGGAGCGGGCGGGCTGATCTGTGACGAATGCGCGCACCTCCGTTGAGGCGTGGCATTTTCAGCAGGCCACCTGTCTGTTTTTGGCAACGTATCGATTCGGGATCACGGTTTCCAGGGTTCTTTTATAACACCTGATGCAGTGGGGATATTCCACCAATTGCTCGGGAAAGACTGATTAGCCTCCACAGCCGTACTGCCCGGAGCATTCGTGCAATGAGTTCTGCCTCACTTACCAAGCCCCCCGCCGAGAGGGTACGGGTCAATCGCGTGGTGTTCTTCACCTCCGCGCTGATGATCCTTGTTCTGACTGCCTTGCTGATCGCTGTACCCGAAACCGCCGGCCAGGTGCTGGGCGTGGCCCAGAAGTGGCTGACGCGCACCTTTGGCTGGTACTACATGCTGGTCATCTGCGGATACCTGCTGTTCGTCGTCTACCTGGCTTTCTCCGACTACGGCAGCCTCAAGCTGGGTGGCAAGGACGACCAGCCTGACTTCAGCTACGGTGCCTGGGCCGGCATGCTGTTCTCGTCCGGTATCGGTATTTCGCTGCTGTACTTCGGCGCCTCCGAGCCCCTGGACCACTACTTCAACCCACCGGAGGGCACTCCTGCCAGCCTCGAGGCCGCGCGCCAGGGCCTGCAACTGACCTTCCTGCACTGGGGGCTGCACGGCTGGGCGATCTATGCCCTGGTCGGCCTGGCCGTGGGTTACTTCGCTTACCGCCACAACCAGCCGCTGGCACTGCGTTCGGCGCTGTACCCGCTGGTGGGCGAGCGTTGGGTCAAGGGCGCTGCCGGCAACGCCGTCGACATTTTCGGCATGTTCGTCACCCTGCTGGGCCTGGTGACCAACCTGGGCATTGGCGCGATGCAGGTATCGTCTGGCCTGGAATACCTGTTCGGCATGGACCACAGCAAGACCAACCTGCTGATGGTGATCCTGGTCATGGCCGGCGTGGCCACCGTGGCAGCGGTATCGGGCGTGGAAAACGGCATCCGCCGCCTGTCCAACCTGAACATCATGTTGTTCAGCGGCCTGTTGATCTTCGTGCTGCTGGGCGGCGAAACCCTGCACCTGCTCAACGGCTTCGTGCAGAACGTCGGCGACTACCTCAACGGCATCGTGCTGAAAACCTTCGACCTCTATGTGTATGAAGGCGAAGCCGGCAAGTCCGAGCGCTGGCTGGGCCTGTGGACCGTGTTCTACTGGGCTTGGTGGATTTCCTGGGGCCCGTTCGTCGGCATGTTCATTGCCCGAATTTCCAAGGGCCGCACCGTTCGCCAGTTGGTGATGGGTGTGCTGCTGATCCCGTTGGGCTTCACCTTGGCCTGGCTGTCGATCTTCGGCAACACCGCGCTGGACCTGGTGATCAACCAGGGCGCCGTGGAGCTGGGCAAGACTGCGCTGGAACAGCCATCGATGTCGATCTACCAACTGCTGGAATACTTCCCGGCGGCCAAGATCGTGATCGGCGTGGCGGTGTTCGTCGGTTTCGTGCTGTTCCTCACCCCGGCCGACTCCGGCGCGGTGATGATGGCCAACCTTTCGTGCAAAGGCGGCAAGGTCGACGAAGACGCCCCGCACTGGATGGTGGTGTTCTGGTCCGTGGTCATTACCCTGGTCACCATCGGCCTGCTGTTTGCCGGTAACTTCGAAGCCATGCAGACCATGGTCGTGCTGGCGGGCCTGCCGTTCTCGGTGGTGCTGGTGCTGTTCATGTTCGGCCTGTACAAGGCCATGAAGCAGGACGTGGTGATCGAGCAGGAACGCGCCGAACTGGCCGCCCGTGGCCGTCGCGGCTTTAGCGAGCGCCTGACTCAGCTGGAACTGCAGCCGACCCAGGCCGTGGTGCAGCGCTTCATGGACAAGCAGGTCAGCCCGGCGTTGAAAGAAGCCGCTGCACAGCTGCAGACGCAGGGCTTCGAGGTGGAAACCCGCGTTGGCCAGTCGCGCAACCTGATGGGCTTGCGGGTGATGATGGAAGAAGGCAACCCGTTCGTCTACGAAGTGAGCCTTGACGGCTATATGGCCGCGCCGAGCGAGGCGCCGGTCGAGGGTGAGCCTGAACTGCGCCAGCGCTTCTACCGCGCTGAGGTCTACCTGCATGACGGCAGTCAGGAGTACGACCTGATGGGCTTTGCCCCAGACCAGATCGTGCGTGATGTGCTCGATCAGTTCGAGAGCCATCGCCAGGTGCTTGGCCGCGTCTATAGCTGACTTCCCGGCAGGCCGCCGCACTGCCAGGTGTCGCGGCTTGCCAGCAGCAATATGTAGCACCTCATTAGATAACATCTCCAGGACGCTTTGTGGTTCATTCCACAACGAGTCCTGGTCATGTCCGCCACTCACGCGCACAACCTCAAACACGCAGTCGCCGCCCAGTTCGCCAGCCGCCCTACATTCCGGCAGGTCGCAGGTGAACAGATCATGAAGGTGATCCTGGAGCACTATCCTCTGGTTGGCGTGCATCGCCCTGAAATGACCTCGGCTGCACCGCTGTACCTGATGTCCATGCAGCCGGATGGTGTCTGGCACCCTCAGCCGTTGGTGGATGTTGTGCTGCAGGCCCTGCTTGAGGCTAAACCACTGGACCTCACCCCAGCGGGTGACTACCGCCTTAGCCTGAACCCGCCCCGGCGCTTTTTTGCCATCGAGTCGAGCTTCGAAACTGCTGAGGGCGATTTGATCGAGCCCGCGCGCCTGGCCGATGGCCTCAATGCATTGCTGCCAATGCTGCTTTGGCACTTCCAGCAAGCGCAGATCGACTATTGGAACGGCGACGGCACTATCGACCGGGACCTGTGGTTGCAACAGTTGTTGCGCGCCAACCTGCTCGATGGCCTGAAAGACGAAGCGCTGGACGACGAACAACGCAAGCTGCTGCGTGACCTGATGATGGGTAACCGTACCGGGCTCGATGTGCAACTGGTGCGGGTAGCGTTACGTGAGGGCGAAGACACTTTCCATGAGCTGTTGCCCGGTTTGCTGATTACCGCCTCCAGTGAAGTTCGCGAACTGACACTCTGGTGTTCTCCCGAAGGCCTGGTCCGCAGTTTCGACGCCCAGGCTGCATTCGGCGCGGCGTTGCAGATACAGATGGCTGGACGTTACCGGTTTGATGAGTTGAGCTGGCAGGGCCTGACTGTGGAGGGCGACGCTTTCGCCCTGTACAGCGCCTCGTTACTGGAAATCTTGCTCGAGCGCGTGGCCCGCCTGCGCTGGAGTGCGATCGACAGCGTCGACCAACTGGAGCACTACTGCCATTTGGCCTGCGACCCCGCATCATTCTTCGCCGAGTTCAGTGACCATGGCACCGGCGGGCTGGGCCTGGCGCTTCCCAAGGGCCTGTCGCGAGCCGATACGGATAGCCAGACCGCCTACCTCCAAGCCATGCTCGACTTGTCGCTACTGCAACAGCGCAGCCCAGCCCAGGGCATTCAGGACGGTCTGCCGGACTTGCACACCTATGCGGCGACGCGCCTGCGCGAAGCGATGCTGCATGACCACCCGGTAGACGCCAATTATTTTCCTGATGACCTTATCCTCACGGTCGAGACCTTTGTCAGTGACGGTCACGGGCTGGGCTTCGGCCAGAAGACCGGTGAAAAGACGTTGACCCTGACGCAGTTGGCGATCGGCCGCCTGGATGCCACCGCAGGAGGGGTGGTGACACACATCGCGCACCGGGAAAACCAGCTGATCATGAAGTGGATGACCATTGATTACGTCCGTGAGCTGGTGCAGCGAGTCGATATCGGCGGCAGTTATCCACGGCATGTTCAGTCGATGCTCGATCGCTCGGCGAGCCGCGCCGAACACATTTCGGCATTCGCCATACGCTGGCGTATCACCCTGATGTTCGATGCCGCGCGGGCGCGTGCGGTCAAGCGGCTCGACAAGTTCGCCTACGGCGCCCTGGCAGAGTTCTGCCGTAGCGGCCAAGAAGGGGCAGCCGCTGTGCGGATTGCACCGCTTTCGTTCAAACGCTCGCCGACATCAGAGAGGGTCGACGTGGCGCATGGTTTCTACGTGATCGAAATCATCGAGTTGGGTGTTCATCTGTTGTACTGCCCGCTGTACACCGAAAAGGCGCTGATTCAGTTCGGCAGCGCTCAGGCACTGTTGGAGGCGATCAGCCGCCCGGGGGCGCTGCAGGACAGCGTGTTGCTGTGGATCGAGCAAGCTCAGCGCGCGGTCTACGACAATGGCGGCTTCCGGGAGCCGCACCTGCCCCAATGGCTGCTCGACCCTTACACCCTCCCGGAGAAACCGCAGCCTGTTCAGTTGGCGCTGCAATTCTGGGCGCAGGACGTGGATCGGCAGATGTTCGAAGCCAAGGGCCGGATGTTGCTGGAGCTGGCTGATCGCAGCGCCATGAGCAACAGCGAGGTGCGCTGGCGGCTGGTCACGGCATTTTCCTGGGAACTGCTGAATGTTGTGTTTCCGGTGTTACCAGGGCCGCTCACCTCCGTTGCCTGGCTCTACATCGGCATGTGCAGCTTGATCAACGATGTGCAAGGACTGGCCAGCTCGCATCTCGACGAGCGCATCCAGGCGATGGTCGATGTGCTGAACAACACCTTGCTGGTGCTGACACACCTGCAGACCCCGAAACTCGCAGTGCCGCCCGTTTCTGGCGACCTGCCGCCAGCGCTGCTCCAGGGGCCACCTGCAGGCACTGGGGTCGAGCTGGCGAACCTTTCCGCAGCAACCCGGGAGCCCAGCGCCTCGGTCGACAGGCTGCAGGCGATGGCCAACACCCACCTGGACTTTTCCTGGCGTGGGGCTGGGGGACTCAACGGCCTGTCGAGTGCCCAGCGCGACCAAATGCGGGCGTTGGCGGCCAGCGTTTCGCTGGAGGGGCGTGAACCGCAGACGCAGGGCGTGGCTGCGGGGCTGGTGCGGATTGGGGAAGATTTCTATGTATCTCTGGATGGTAATGTCTACCGAGTCAGCCTTGATAACGCAGCGTTTCGCATCATCGGTCCGGACGGCACGGTTGGGCCATACCTGATGCGCGACGGCGATGTCTGGCACCTCAATAATTCGCACTTGCACGGTGGCAATGATCGCTCCGGCGAGTTGGCCCGCGAGCGACTGCGCAAGAAGCTTGACGGGCCGATCGCCAAGGCTCAGGCCGAGATAGAGCGGCTTATCTTGGCCGCGGAGGATGCCACGAAGGATTTCAACGCGTTGAGCGAGCAGATTGTCGGTTTGCGTGATCCGGTAAGAAAGGTCGAGGATAGGTTGCAAAAGGCGCCACCCACCGACCCAGGCGAACGTGCGCAATTCGAGCAGGCTACCGAGTTGTTCAAGCTTAAGTTCCAGCAGTTGCAAGAGCAGACGAATACGCTGCGCAACCAGCGCCTGCCCTTGAACGAGAAATTGTTCCTTGATTATCTAGAGGCCGAACGCAACATTACCTACGTGCTTGACAAGTCGAGCGCCTCGACGCACGTCGGCAGCGTGAGAGATCAACGGATACTCTTGGGCCAAGTTCGCAAGAACCTGATCAGCTTTGGCATGTTCTTCATTGATGAGCTCCTGGCCTTGGGTGGGTTCAGGGAATACGACCAACTCACCAATGCGCTCAATGACGCACCGCCAGAGAAACAGGCCGAGTTGTATGCCAGGTTCCGGACGATGTTGGAGAAGTTGCTTGAAGAGCAGCCCAGGATCATCAATGTCTCCAGCCAGCTGGATCGCCTGTTGGCCATCACCGACATCGACATGCAAGTGCCTTACGTCAATACCACGCTGACCGTTTCGAGCATTATCGAGAGCCGCAAGACGACCACGATCAACATCCGGTTTTTCCAGGCCATGGGCCTGGTCGAGCTGGCCCTGCAGTGGCACAAAGGCACGCCTACCCAGCACTACATGATCTTCCGCCATGCGCTCGCCAGCCAGCGTTTGCGGGTGGCTGCACAAACCCATCATCTGCTGATGTTCTGTGACCTGCCTGTCGCCGAACGAATCGAGGTGCTGCAAAGTGCGTGGGACGAATACCTCGCGGCGATTCTCAACGCCGAACGGATCAAGACACTCGGCAGCAAGCTCATCGATGTCCAGCGCCTTGAGGCCTACAAGCAACAGATGGTGGAACTGAAAACCATAGCCGGTGAGGCGTTGGTCGAGGCCATGCGCGAGCAGGCAGACGGGCAGGTCCGTGACACACGTCGTGCGGTCTATTCACGAAAAAGCCTGCAGGTGGCCCATACGCGGGCTGGTCAGATAGTCATTGGCAGCGAATCGGTGGTCGACGGGCAGGCTGTGCTGCAAGTTGTAGCGGCTTTCAACAAGAGCGCGCTGCATCGCTTCCGGAAGCAGGGAAACACCTGGGTTGAAGAGGTAGCCGCGGGCGAACCGGAACAGCAGTCGCGGACTTCTACGCCGGAGTCCGAAAGGAACAACCGGGAGCTGGCCGAGGCCATGTTGGCACAGAACGAAAATGTCATCGCTCAAGCCAGAGCCCTGGTTGCCAAGGATGCTGACGACATGGGCCTGATGGCGATGCTGGACGGCCAGATCAACGAAGTGGCCGAGCTTCGTGAACAGCTCAGCGATGCCAACGCAGAGCACGCGCTGCTGGCGGGCATGGACGATGCGCTGATTCAGTTGCGTCAGGCCCGCCGCGACTGTTTGGTAGCGCTTTACAGCAAGACGCGCTATCCAGGTTCCAGAGGGCTGAACTTTCTCCATCAGCAGGGTTTGCTCGCCGTGGAATATGTCGGACCTCGGCAGGTGGTTTCCGATGGCTATCTGGACGAGTACCGGATCAGCCTGTTGCGTGCACCCGGTGAGGGTCGAGGTAAACCCTTGTGGGCCGCACATTTCCATTTTGCCGACTCGCAGGCGGCGCCGACGGCGTTTGGCAAAGGCCATCTGAAACTGTGGAGCCAGCGCAAGATGGGCTATCGCGAGCAAATGAAAGCGGCCAGCGAGGGGCAGGTCCTGAGTATTTACCGGGGTAACCTGACCTACGCACAGTCCAAGGATGTAATCCCGTTCAACCTCTGAACAGTCGCATTGTCCGCCTCGCGGCAGGCCGCGACCGGCAAACGCTAGCGATTGCTGTAACGGCCATGCTTGCCGTGAGCAGGCATGGCCTGGTTGCCACGTGTGGCGATCATCTGTTGCAGCGTGATCAGTTCGACACCCAACTGCTTGAGCCGTGGAATTTGCCTTTCCAGCACCGCTAGCGTTTGCGGGTAGGGGTGGCCGATCAACACGGCCGAGCCTTGCTTTCGGGCCAGCTCGATACCCTGTTGCAGCTGAGCGTCGATGGCTTCCGGCGTGCGCACGTCATCCAGAAATACATCCCGCGACACATGCGCGACATCCTGTGCTTGCGCTTCGGCTGCCGCGACCGTAGCCGCACTGGTGCGGCTGTCGACAAAGAACAGGTGGCGGCGCTGCAACTCACCCATCAACCAGGTCATCGGCTCACGTTGGGCAGTCATGCGGCTGCCCATGTGGTTGTTGATGCCGGCGGCGTAGGGCACCTTGAGCAGGGCGGCGTCGAGGCGCCTGGCCAGCTCTTCGATGGCAATGCCTGGGTGCCAGGCATAAGGCCCTGTGGCCGGGTCCATGGGCATGTGCAGGATCACCGTCCTGCCGGCCTTGTGCGCCTGGCGGGCGAAGTCGCTGGCATGCGGGGTGTCGGGCATGATTGCCATGGTCACCGGCCCGGGCAAGGCCAGGGTCCGGCTGTCGCGCTCCGGGCTTTGGCCCAGGTCGTCGATGATGATGCTCATGTAGACCTTGGCGGCCGTTCCCGCTTGCGCGACCCCGGCCATCAGGCAGAACAGCAGACACAACAGATAACGCATTGGGGGGATCAGTCGCCCTTGGTGATGTTCAGGCCCTTGAGCAAGCTCAGTGCCTGGCTCAGCTGGAAGTCGTCATCCTGCGGGCGCTCCTTGCGCTTGCTGCTACCGGTCGGGCGGTCTGCACCGCCGTTGCCGTTGCCCAGGTGGCCTTGCAGGTCGGCTTCCTTGAAGTTGTCGGTATCGACTTCGGCGGTCAGTTTGGCCGGGCGCACTTCGATGTCGGGGACAATGCCCTGGGCCTGGATCGAGCGGCCGTTGGGGGTGAAGTACAGCGCGGTGGTCAGCTTCAGCGCTCGGTCGTTGGCCAGTGGCAGTACGGTCTGCACCGAGCCCTTGCCGAAGCTGTCGGTGCCCATCAGCACGGCACGTTTCTGGTCCTGCAGGGCGCCGGCGACGATTTCCGAGGCCGATGCGCTGCCGCCGTTGATCAGCACGACCAGTGGCACGCCTTCGCTGGCGTCGGCCGGGTCGGCCGAGAAGCGCAGTTCGGAGTTGGCGATACGGCCCTTGGTGTAGACGATCAGGCCCTTGGTCAGGAAATGGTCGGCCACTTCCACAGCCGACTGCAGCACGCCACCGGGGTTGTTACGCAGGTCCAGCACCACGCCGCGCAGCTTCTTGCCGTTGTCCTTGCGCAGCTTGGCCAGGGCCTTGCCCACCTCGTCACCGGTCTTGACCTGGAATTGAGTGATACGGATATAGCCGTAGTCGTTTTCCAGCAGCTGGCTCTTCACGCTCTTGACCTGAATGACCGCACGGGCCAGGGTCACGTCAAACGGGTTGCCGCCATCGCGCACCAGGGTCAGGGTGATTTTCTCCCCGACTTTGCCACGCATCTTGTCGACCGCTTCGGTCATGGTCTGGCCACGGGTCGGCGCGCCGTTGATCTTGACGATCAGGTCGCCGGCCTGCACGCCGGCACGCGAAGCCGGGGTGTCGTCGATTGGCGACACCACCTTGATGAAGCCGTCTTCCTGGCCCACTTCGATGCCCAGGCCACCAAATTCGCCGCTGGTGCTTTCCTGCAGCTCCTGGAAGTCCTCAGGGCCGAGGTAGGCGGAGTGCGGGTCGAGGTTGCTGAGCATGCCCTTGATGGCGTTTTCCAGCAGGGTCTTGTCGTCCACCGGCTCGACGTAAGCGGCCTTGATGCGGTCCATGACCTCGGCGAAGGTGCGCAGTTCTTCCAGCGGCAGCGGCGCCTTGGCGGTCACCTCGGTGGCGGGTACTGCGGCTGGCTTGGCCGGCTCTGCGGCTGTGGCCAGGGGCGCGCCGACCGCCAGGGCGATGGACAGGGCCAGCTGGGTGAGGCGAGGCGAGTGCAGCATGTCGAACGAACTCCTGATCCTGTAATAGCTCCCTGGGGAGCAGCGGCGCAGCATTCAGGCTACGCCGTAGAAATTTGATTAGCCTCGGCACCACTGGGAAGGGTCGGTCGGCCGGCCCTGCTGGCGAATGGCGAAGTACAAGCCTGCCGCGTCCTGGCCACCGCTGTCGCCAACGGTGGAAATGGCATCACCGGCCTTGACGATATCACCGGCGCTCTTGAGCAGGCTCTGGTTGTGGCCGTACAGGCTCAGGTAACCGTTGCCATGGTCGAGAATGACGAGAAGCCCGGCACCGCGCAACCAGTCGGCGAACACCACGCGCCCGCCGTGTACTGCTCGAACCTGCGTACCAGGGTTGGCGCTGATCATCACCCCGTCCCACTTGGCCCGGGCATCGCTGCCGCGCGCATCGCCGAAGCGTGCCAACAATCGACCATTGACCGGCCATGGAAGTTTGCCCCGTGCAGCAGAAAAAGCGCCGCCGTAGTTGGCGCCGTCGCTGGAAACCATCGGCCCGAGGGTAGTGCGGGCCTTTTTCGGCGGTTCCACAGGCTCGGCGGGCTCACGGGCCTGCTCGCGGGCAGCGGCAGCGGCCAGGGCTTCCTGCTGACGGCGTTTTTCTGCCTCTTGCCGGGCCAGCAAGGCCTTCTTGCGTGCTTCTTCAGCTTCGCGTGCCTGGCGCGCCAGGGTTTCCTCGATGGTCTTGAGCACTTTGGCCAGGTCGGCCTGGTCCTGCTCGCGGGCCTGCAGCTTCTGGTCGCGGTCCTTCACATCGCTGTTGAGCTTGGCCAGGACCTGCTGGCGCTTGCCGCGTTCGGTTTCCAGCTCCTGGCGGCGGCTGTCGAGGTCGGCGCGTTGGGCGAGCAGCTGTTCTTGCTGGCTGGAAATCTCCTGCTCGACGTTGGCCAGTTGGCGCAAGGTCTCGTTAAAGGTGCGCAGTTGTTCCAGGCGCGCCTTGCTCAGGTAGTCGTAGTAGGTGAGGGTGCGGGCGAATTTTTCAGGGTTCTGCTGGTTGAGCAGCAGCTTGAGGTATTCCTCGCGGCCGTTGTTCTGGTAGGCCGAACGGGCCTGGATGGCGATCAGTCGCTGTTGTTCAACGCGGGCGCTCTGGAGTTTTTTTTTCTCGGTATCAAGGCGCTCCAGCTCGCCCTCGGTCTTTTTTAGTTCTTGCTGCAGCCCCTCTACCTGCTTTTCGAGGTTGCCGATGTCGGTCTCGGTGGCTTTGAGGTCCTTTTGCACACCGGCCTTTTCTTCCTGGAGCTTGCCCAGCGTCTTCTTGAGCTCGGCAATGTCCTGGCGGGTGGCGTCCAGTTGCTGCTGGGTCTGCGCACGCTCATCGGCGAAGGCCGGGCTGAGCAGGCAAGACAGGGCTAGGAGGATCAGGGCGCGAAGCATGGGGTTTGGCGTACCAAGGATGGAGACTAGCCTAGTATGCCCGCCTGGGCAGGCAAAAAAAACGCCTCGCTGCGGATGCAGGGGGGCGTTTGTCTGGAATTCATGTGCAATTGGGGCTGCAACGCAGCCCCTTTCGACATTCAGGCGTCGACCAGAATCGAGGTGCCGGTCATTTCAACCGGCTTTTCCAGCCCCAGCAGCTTCAGCATGGTCGGCGCCACGTCAGCAAGTACGCCGCCATCACGCACTTTGAGATTGCGCTTGCCCACATAGATGAACGGTACCGGCTCGGTGGTATGCGCGGTGTGCGCCTGGCCGGTGCACTCGTCTTCCATCTGCTCGACGTTGCCGTGGTCAGCGGTGATCAGCGCTTCGCCGCCGACCTTGCCCAGCGCCTCGACAATGCGGCCGACGCAGGTGTCCAGGGCTTCCACGGCTTTCACTGCAGCTTCGAACACGCCAGTGTGGCCGACCATGTCGCCGTTGGCATAATTGACCACAATCACGTCGAAACGCTGTTGCTCGATGGCTTCAACGATGCGGTCGGTCACTTGCGGGGCGTTCATTTCCGGCTGCAGGTCGTAGGTGGCGACCTTTGGCGACGGGATCAGGATGCGCTCTTCGCCTTCGAAGGGTTCTTCGCGGCCGCCAGAGAAGAAGAAAGTAACGTGGGCGTACTTCTCGGTTTCGGCGATGCGCAGCTGGGTCTTGCCGTGCTTTGCCAGATACTCGCCCAGCACGTTGTTCAGGCTGGACGGGGCAAAGGCTGCCGGCGCTGCAATTTTAGCCGAGTACTGGGTCAGGCCGATGTAGGCCGCCATCTTGGGCAGGCGCGCGCGGCTGAACTCGCTGAAGTCCGGCTCGACGAATGCACGCGAAAGCTCGCGGGCGCGGTCGGCGCGGAAGTTCATGAACACCACGGCGTCGCCGTCCTCCACCTTGGCCGCTTCGCCAATGCGTGTGGCTTTGACGAATTCGTCGCTCTCGTCACGGGCGTAGGCTGCTTCCAGGCCGGCCAGGGCGGTGTCGGCGGTGTATTCGGCAGCACTGTCGACAATCAGGTTATAGGCGGCGCTGACGCGGTCCCAGCGGTTGTCGCGGTCCATGGCGTAGTAGCGGCCGATCAAGCTGGCGATGCGGCCCTTGCCCAGCCTGGCGAAGGTGTCGTCGAGCAGTTCGATGGACGACTGCGCGCTGCGTGGCGGGGTATCGCGGCCATCGAGGAAGGCATGCAGGTAGATTTTCTCGGCACCGCGCTGGGCGGCCAGTTCGGCCATGGCCACCAGGTGATCCTGGTGGCTGTGTACGCCGCCGTCGGACAGCAGGCCAAGGATGTGCACAGCCTTGCCTGCACCTACGGCCTTGTCCACAGCGCCGGTCAGCACCGGGTTCTGGAAGAACTCGCCGTCGCGGATGGCCTTGGTCACCCGGGTGAAGTCCTGGTAGACGACGCGGCCTGCACCGAGGTTCATGTGACCGACTTCAGAGTTGCCCATCTGCCCGTCCGGCAGGCCGACATCCATGCCTGAACCGGAAATGAGGCCGTGCGGCTGGGTAGCGCGCAGGCGATCGTAGACCGGTGTCTTGGCGGCAAAGATGGCGTTGTGTTCGGGGATTTCGCTGTGGCCGAAGCCATCCAGGATAACCAGGACCAGGGGTTTGGGCGTGCTCGTCATCAATCAAACTCACGGTTGTTCAAAGATGATAAAGACACGCATTTTAGGGCAAATACGCCACCTGCGGCGAATAATCGTCCCATTCCCCCGACCGGCGTGCCTGCGGCATCAACATGAAGCTGGCTTTGTGGCCGGCCAGCCGGGCTTTGGTGGCACCAAGGGGCTGTGTATACTGGCCGGCATTTTCAATCGCCTGGAACACCGCTGATGGTTGCTCACCTGATTCAATTCGCGACAGATCACTACATCCTGGTTGCGATCTTCTTCATTCTGTTGGTCTTGCTGCTCATCAATGAAATCCGCCGTGGCGGCCAGAGCCTGAGCAATGGCCAGCTGACTGCCTTGGTCAATGCCGAGAAGGCGCTGGTGATCGACATCCGCCCGGCCAAGGAGTACTCCGCCGGCCACATCGTCGGTGCGGTGAACATCCCGCAGGACAAGCTGGCCAACCGCATGACCGAGCTGGACAAGCACAAAGAGAAGACCCTGATCGTCGTCGACGCCATGGGCCAGCAGTCCGGCACCATTTGCCGCGAGCTGCTCAAGGCTGGTTACAACGCCGCCAAACTGAGCGGTGGCGTTTCCAGCTGGAAAGCCGATAACCTGCCCCTGGTGAAGTGATATGAAGCCCGTCATCGTCTATTCCAGCGACTACTGCCCCTACTGCATGCGCGCCAAGTACCTGCTCGAGAGCAAGGGCGTGGCCTTTGAGGAAATCAAGGTCGACGGCAAACCGCAGGTTCGCGCCGAGATGAGCCAGAAGGCCGGCCGTACATCGGTGCCGCAGATCTGGATCGGCAGCACCCATGTCGGTGGATGCGATGACCTCTATGCCCTGGAGCGTGCCGGCAAGCTCGACGCGCTGCTGGCGGCCTGATTTGCACTGCATTCAAAAACATTAGGATAAGGATCTGCCATGACTGACCAACAGACCAACGGCGCTGCTGCAGAAGACAACAGCCCTCAGTTCTCCCTGCAGCGCATCTACGTGCGCGACCTGTCGTTCGAAGCCCCGAAAAGCCCGCAGATCTTCCGTCAGACGTGGGAGCCGAGCGTTGCCCTGGACCTGAACACCAAGCAAAAGGCCCTGGAAGGTAACTTCCACGAGGTGGTGCTGACCCTGTCGGTTACCGTCAAGAACGGCGACGAAGTGGCATTCATCGCTGAAGTGCAGCAGGCTGGTATCTTCCTGATCGCCAACCTCGATGCGGCTTCGATGAGCCACACCCTGGGTGCGTTCTGCCCGAACATCCTGTTCCCGTACGCCCGTGAGACCCTGGACAGCCTGGTGACCCGCGGTTCGTTCCCGGCGCTGATGCTGTCCCCGGTCAACTTCGACGCCCTGTACGCGCAAGAAATGCAGCGCATGCAGGAAGCCGGCGAAGCGCCGACCGTTCAGTAATCGCACCGGTATCAGAAAAGCGCCTCTCGGGGCGCTTTTTTATTGCCTGTTCCGGCCAGTGCATCAACTCCCGGCAAACCCGTTCTGCCGCCACGCCTCGTATACCGTCACCGCTACGGTATTGGACAGATTCAGGCTGCGGCACCCGGGCCGCATCGGCAGGCGCAGGCGTTGCTCGGCGGGCAGGCTGTCCAGCACCTCGACCGGCAAACCGCGGCTCTCCGGCCCGAACAGAAACGCATCGCCCGGCTGGTAGGCCACCTCATGGAACGGGTGCGAGCCCTTGGTGGTAAAGGCGAACAGCCTTGGGTTGCCCAGGCTTTCCAGGCATGCGGCCAGGCTCTCGTGGCGCTTGAGCGTGGCATACTCGTGGTAATCCAGCCCCGCACGGCGCAGGCGCTTGTCATCCAGTTCGAAGCTGATGGGTTCGATCAGGTGCAGGTGGCAGCCGCTGTTGGCGCACAGGCGAATAATATTGCCGGTATTCGGCGGAATCTCTGGTTGAAAAAGGATGACGTGAAACATGCACGGCTCCAAGCGTGAAGATGACGGGCATTCTACCCCCGAACCGGACGTGCGTTCGAAGGCGATGCCGCGAATGATGCTTTCGCTGGCAATCGTCGGTGTGATGGTGGGGCTGATGATTGGCCGCCTGACCACGCCAGACGTGCGCGAGTTGCAGCAGGTGCAGGTGGTGCAGGAAGGCCTTGAGCTGTGGTTCAACGAAGAGCCCAAGCTGCACGGCGAGAACGTAGAAGGGACGGTGGCGCTGCTGTTCCAGGCCCAGGGCAAGGCCCAGCAGGGGCAATTGAGCCTCCAGGGCAAGCCGGTGAGCTGGCGGGTGCAGAACAGTAAGGAAGGCTTGTTGCTGACGGTGGTGGCGGCGCGCCCCCTGCACGGCGAGTGGTCGGGTGCAGAGGACGCGGGGCGCTGGCGTGTGCAGGTGAAACTGCACGAATAAAAGAGGGGATTTCCCGGCCTGCCTGTACCAGGGTCCCCAAAAGGGCTACGGCGTATTGCGTGTAAAGGGGGGATGGCCCGGCCTGCCTGTACCGAGGTCCCCAAAAGCGGCGGTGCTGCGAATAAAAGAGGGGTTCACCCGGCCTGCCTGTACCAGGGCCCCCGAAACTGGGTATGTATTAGGTATTGCAGGGGGCGTGCCAGTTTTGCAAAACCCATGAATACTGGGTTTTGCGGGTGATTTGGCCGGGTTTTGAGGGGATTTGTGCCTTCGAGAGGTGCAGCCGGCACAGGAACGGTGCATTCAGAAGGCTGAAATGACTGGGGCGCAAAGCGGCCCCAGTAATCTAAAAGTCTAATTCAGAGCTCAGTGGTCATCACCTTCCTCATCATCCCCTCCGGCCACATTCATCCCCAGCTCCTTGATCTTGCGCGTCAGGGTATTGCGCCCCCAACCCAGCAACAGTGCCGCATCGCGACGGCGACCGGCGGTGTGCTTGAGTGCCGTCTCGATCATGATCCGCTCAAAGCTCGGCACTGCGCTGTCCAGCAGGTTGGTCTGGCCGCGCGCCAACGCCTGGTCGGCCCACTGGCGCAGGGCCTGCTCCCAGTTGGTCACGGGCGCAGCGTCCTGCGGCAGGTTCAGCAGTTCGGGCGGCAAGTCACCGATCAGTACTTCGCGGCTGGAAGCCATCACCGTGATCCAGCGGCAGGTGTTCTCCATCTGCCGCACGTTGCCCGGCCATGGCAGGTTGCGGATGAACTCCTCGGTCTCCGGCTTGAGAATCTTCGGTTCGACTGACAATTCCTGGGCGGCACGAGCGAGGAAGTGACGGGCCAGGGCGGGGATGTCTTCGCGCCGGTCGGCCAGGCGCGGGATATGAATGCGGATGACGTTCAGGCGGTGGAACAAGTCCTCGCGGAACTTGCCGGCCTGCACCAGCGATTCCAGGTTCTGGTGGGTGGCGGCGATGATGCGCACATCGACTTTGACCGGCACGTGGCCGCCCACGCGGTAGAACTCGCCATCGGCCAGCACCCGCAGAAGACGGGTCTGGGTGTCGGCAGGCATGTCACCGATTTCGTCGAGGAACAGCGTACCGCCATCCGCCTGCTCGAAACGGCCGCGGCGCAGGTTGGCAGCCCCGGTGAAGGCCCCTTTCTCATGGCCGAACAACTCGGACTCCATCAAGTCCTTGGGGATGGCGGCCATGTTCAGCGCAATGAACGGCGACGCCGCACGCGGGCTATGGCGGTGCAGTGCGTGTGCCACCAGCTCTTTACCGGTACCGGACTCGCCGTTGATCAATACAGTGATATTGGAGTGGCTGAGGCGACCGATGGCGCGGAACACCTCCTGCATTGCAGGGGCTTCACCGATGATTTCCGGGGTGCGGGCCAGGCTCTGCGGTACATCCAGGCCTTGTTGCTCCTGGGCGTGCTGGTTGGCGCGCTTGACCAGCGACACCGCCTCGTCGACATCGAACGGCTTGGGCAGATACTCGAAGGCGCCGCCCTGATACGAGGCCACCGCACTGTCCAAGTCGGAATGCGCGGTCATGATGATCACCGGCAGGCGCGGGTGCTGTTCGCGAATCTGTGCCAGCAGGTCGAGGCCGCTGGCGCCCGGCATGCGAATGTCGGAAATGATCACGTCCGGCTGCTGGCGCGCCAGGCGGCCCATTACACCGTCTGCGCTGTCGAAGCTCTGGGTGGCCATGCCTTCTTGTTGCAGGGCTTTTTCCAGGACCCAGCGGATGGAGCGATCATCGTCGACGATCCATACGGTTTCACTTCGGCTCATGAGGCGGTGGCTCCTTGTTCCAGGGGCAGGTAGATCGAGAAGGCAGTGTGCCCGGCGTGGCTTTCACACTCGATCAGGCCCTGGTGCTGGCTGATGATGTTCTGGGTAATGGCCAGGCCCAGCCCGGTACCGTCCGGGCGGCCGCTGACCATGGGATAGAAGAGGGTGTCCTGCAGTTCCGGCGGGATGCCCGGGCCGTTGTCGATGATTTCAACGCGGGCGACCAGGCGATGGCGCACGTGGCCGATGGTGAACTGGCGCAAGGCTCGGCTGCGCAAGGTGATGCGGCCCAGGCGCAGTTCGTTTTGAGAACTGATCGCCTGCATGGCATTGCGCACGATGTTCAATACCGCCTGGATCATCTGCTCGCGGTCGATCAGCACGTCCGGCAGGCTTGGGTCGTAGTCGCGCACCAAAGTGATGCAGCCCTGGCTCTCGGCCTCGACCAAGCTGCAGACCCGCTCCAGCACCTCATGGATGTTGGTCATGGCCAGTGACGGCAGTTTGTTCGAACCGAGCATGCGGTCGACCAGGTTACGCAGGCGGTCGGCCTCTTCGATGATCACGTTGGTGTAGTCGCGCAGGCCGTCCTCGGGCAGCTCGCGGGCCAGCAGCTGGGCCGCGCCACGGATGCCACCGAGGGGGTTCTTGATTTCGTGGGCCAGGCCGCGCACCAGCATCTTGGTGGTTTCCTGCTTGCTCAGCTGGGCCTCTTCCTTGGTGATGCGCAGGAGCCGATCACGCGGGTGTACCTCCAGCAGCAGCAGGGTCTGGCCCTGATGCAGGATCGGCGTTACCGCGTAGTCGACAGTGATGGTCTGCCCGGTCAGCGAAGTGAGCTGCGCTTCACGCTTGGTGAACGGGTGCGCCTGCTCTACCGCCTGGCGCAGCGAGCTGAGCGCTTCGGTCGACTCGGTGAACAGTTCGCTGATGAACTGCCCATGGCTGCGCTGGCCACTGACCGCCAGCAGCATTTCTGCGGCCGGGTTCATGTACTCCAGGCGCAGCTCGGCATTGAGCAGCAGTGTGGCGGTGGTCAGGTTGTCCAGAAGCAGACGGTGCTGTGCATCGCTGATGGTCATAGGGCGTCGTTGACCTCTTTTGGCGCTTGCCTGGCACTGCTTTGGCCAGGGCCGGACACGGGTTGGGTCCGCTGATGCGAGACTCTGCAGAAGAAAATGCAAGAAACAAACCAAAGCTCCGAAAAGAAGCGGGATTTGCCCATAAAGGCCTGTATCTGCGCAAATTCGGATCAGAAACCCTTGGTGAAACGTTTAACTTGAACCAGATTGGGGAGCAATTCAGGGCATGGCGCTAAATTGTGCACCAAGTTAGAGCATAGCGCGGCGGGCGGGTTGCAGTGCATGGGCATGGGGCGCACAAACGAAAACGGCCTCCCGAGGGAGGCCGTTCGATCATGTTACCGGCGCGGGGCGCCGGTCAGATCAGCAGCTGTAGTACAGCTCGTATTCCAGCGGGTGTACGAAGGTACGGACCTTGATTTCTTCTTCGCTCTTCAGTTCGATGAAGGCGTCGATGAAGTCATCGGAGAACACGCCGCCCTTGGTCAGGAACGCACGGCCTTTATCCAGCTCTTCCAGAGCTTCTTTCAGGCTGCCGCACACTTGCGGGATGTTCTTGGCTTCTTCTGGCGGCAGGTCGTACAGGTTCTTGTCGGCCGCGTCGCCTGGGTGGATCTTGTTCTGGATGCCGTCCAGGCCAGCCATCAGCAGGGCCGCGAAGGCCAGGTACGGGTTGGCCGATGGGTCCGGGAAGCGTGCTTCGATACGGCGGGCTTTAGGGCTGCCGACGTATGGAATACGGATCGAGGCGGAACGGTTGCGGGCCGAGTAGGCCAGCATTACCGGGGCTTCGAAGCCTGGTACCAGACGCTTGTACGAGTTGGTCGACGGGTTGGTGAAGCCGTTCAGGGCCTTACCGTGCTTGATGATACCGCCGATGAAGTACAGGGCGGTGTCGGACAGGCCGGCATAGCCTTCACCCGAGAAGGTGTTCTTGCCGTCTTTCCAGATCGACATGTGTACGTGCATGCCCGAGCCGTTGTCACCGTACAGTGGCTTCGGCATGAAGGTAGCGGTACGGCCGTAAGCGTCGGCAACGTTGTGCACGACGTATTTCAGGGCCTGTACTTCGTCTGCCTTCTTCACCAGGGTGTTGAACTTGACGCCGATTTCGTTCTGGCCGGCAGTCGCCACTTCGTGGTGGTGAACTTCAACGGTCTGGCCCATTTCTTCCAGAGCGTTGCACATGGCAGTACGGATTTCGTGGTCGTGGTCGAACGGTGGAACTGGGAAGTAGCCGCCTTTCACGCCTGGACGGTGGCCTTTGTTGCCGCCTTCCACGTCAGCGCCAGTCATCCACGAGCCTTGCTCGGAGAAGATCTTGAACATCGAGCCGGAGATATCCGAGTGGAACTTCACTTCGTCGAAGATGAAGAACTCTGGCTCTGGGCCGGCGAATACGGTGTCACCGATGCCGGTGCTCTTCAGGTACTCTTCAGCGCGCTTGGCGATGGCGCGTGGGTCGCGATCGTAGCCCTGCATGCTCGACGGGTCGACGATGTCGCAGGTGATGATCAGGGTTGGTTCTTCGGTGAACGGGTCCAGAACGGCGGTCTCGTCGACCGGCATCAGGATCATGTCGGAAGCTTCGATGCCTTTCCAGCCAGAGATGGAGGAACCGTCGAACATTTTGCCGACTTCGAAGAAGTCTTCGTCCAGCGCATCACGCGACGGCATGGTCACGTGGTGCTGAATGCCTTTGGTGTCCGTGAAACGCAGATCAATCCACTTGACGTCATGATCTTTGATGAGTTGAACCGACTTCGACATGTTGTCCTCCGGATGGTCTAGAGCGCGGTGGGCCGCTGCCCTGGAAAAAGGGTGTTGCCGGGCGCGGATAGTCGGCCAAGCTTACCTGCCTCACAAGGGAGCAAATTGCATGCCAGTGCCCGAAAATGGCGAGGGCGGGATAAAAGAAGGCGTTTGCGGGCATTTGGCGGTGGGGCAGGCTGGGAAAGTGCACCTTTAAGATGCGGTATTTGGCGGTGATGCACCAATAAGGTGCGCGCCTTGGTTTTTTGTGGTGCCCGTGAGATCGCGCGCCGCCCGCGCGGCGCATCGCGAGCTGCGCTCGCTCCTACGTTTTTTTCGGGCCAGTAACGCCTGTGACAGGCGCGCGCGACCGCCTTGTTTGTACGACGCGATATCGCGCCATGCGCCAAGGCGTACGCGCGCAAATCCCCCAGGAATAATTGGCCCGAAACAAACGTAGGAGCGAGCGCAGCTCGCGATGCGCCGCGCGGGCGGCGCGCGATCTCCCGGGCACCACAAAATCCGGCTGTGCATTTATCTGAAAGCTTCTGATCAAAAGTTGGTCAAATCCTGAGCAATTTCCGCTATAATTCGCGCCCCTCATTTTTCGGCAGGCCAGGCGCGCGCTGTTAACCAATGAAACTTATCGTCAAAGTCTTCCCAGAAATCACCATCAAGAGCCGGCCGGTGCGCAAGCGCTTCATCCGTCAGCTCGGCAAGAACATCCGCAACGTGCTCAAGGATCTCGACCCTGAGCTCGCGGTCGATGGTGTCTGGGACAATCTCGAAGTGGTCACCCGCGTCGAAGACGAGAAAGTGCAGCGCGAGATGATCGAACGCCTTACCTGCACCCCGGGTATCACCCATTTCCTGCAGGTAGAGGAATACCCGCTGGGTGACTTCGACGACATCGTCGCCAAGTGCAAGCACCACTTCGGTCACCTGCTGGCCGGCAAGCACTTCGCCGTGCGCTGCAAGCGCGGTGGCCACCACGATTTCACCTCGATGGACGTCGACCGTTACGTCGGCAGCCAGCTGCGCCAGCAGTGCGGTGCCGCCGGCATCGAGCTGAAAAACCCCGAAGTGATGGTGCGCATCGAGATCCGCGACCAGCGCCTGTACGTGATTCACAACCAGCACAACGGCATCGGCGGATACCCTCTGGGTGCCCTTGAGCAGACCCTGGTGCTGATGTCCGGCGGCTTCGACTCTACCGTCGCGGCCTACCAGATGATGCGCCGTGGCCTCATGACCCACTTCTGCTTCTTCAACCTCGGCGGCCGCGCCCACGAGCTGGGCGTGATGGAAGTGGCCCACTACCTGTGGAAAAAGTACGGCAGCAGCCAGCGGGTACTGTTCATCAGCGTACCGTTCGAAGAAGTGGTTGGTGAAATCCTCAACAAGGTCGACAACAGCTACATGGGCGTGACCCTCAAGCGCATGATGCTGCGCGGCGCTGCCCATATGGCCGACCGCCTGCAGATCGACGCGCTGGTGACCGGCGAAGCGATTTCCCAGGTGTCCAGCCAGACCCTGCCGAACCTGTCGATCATCGACTCGGCCACCGACAAGCTGGTACTGCGCCCGCTGCTGGCCAGCCACAAGCAGGACATCATCGACCAAGCCACCGAAATCGGCACCGCGGACTTTGCCAAGCACATGCCGGAATACTGCGGCGTGATCTCGGTAAACCCGACCACCCATGCCAAGCGTCACCGCATGGAGCACGAAGAAAAGCAGTTCGACATGGCCGTGCTGGAGCGCGCGCTCGAGCGCGCCAAGTTCATTTCCATCGACCATGTGATCGATGAGCTGGGCAAGGACATCGAAATCGAAGAAGTGGCCGAGGCGCTGCCCGGCCAGATCGTCATCGACATTCGCCACCCCGATGCCCAGGAAGACGAACCTCTGGTGCTGGACGGTATCGAAGTCCAGGCCATGCCGTTCTACGCCATCAACAGCAAGTTCAAGCACCTGGACCACACGCGCCAGTACTTGCTGTATTGCGACAAGGGTGTGATGAGCCGTCTGCACGCACACCACCTGCTCAGTGAGGGACATGCCAATGTGCGTGTTTATCGTCCGACATAAGACGCCGGGGCTGTATGGCGGCAGTATCCGCCATCGCCCTCCCGACCGCCGGGCCCGCTGAGCCTTAAACAGTACATATTGGCCGCCTACACTGGGCGGCAACCAAATCCTCTGATCGAGATACACTTGTGATCGAAAATCTGCGTAACATCGCCATCATCGCCCACGTTGACCATGGTAAAACCACCCTGGTCGACAAACTCCTGCGTCAGTCCGGCACTCTGGAGCGTAACGAGCTCAACGACGAGCGCGTCATGGACTCCAACGACCAGGAAAAAGAGCGCGGTATTACCATTCTGGCGAAAAACACCGCCATCAACTGGAACGGCTACCACATCAACATCGTCGACACCCCCGGCCACGCCGACTTCGGTGGCGAGGTTGAGCGTGTAATGTCGATGGTCGACTCCGTGCTGCTGCTGGTCGACGCCCAGGACGGCCCAATGCCGCAAACCCGCTTCGTAACCAAGAAGGCGTTCGAAGCCGGCCTGAAGCCAATCGTCGTGATCAACAAGGTTGACCGCCCGGGCGCGCGTCCTGACTGGGTTCTGGACCAGATCTTCGACCTGTTCGACAACCTCGGTGCCACCGACGAACAGCTGGACTTCAAAGTCGTCTACGCCTCGGCCCTGAACGGCATCGCCGGTCTGGACCACACCGCCATGGGCGAAGACATGACCGCGCTGTACCAGTCGATCGTCGACAACGTACCGGCGCCGGACGTTGACCGTGACGGCTCGTTCCAGATGCAGATCTCCGCTCTGGACTACAACAGCTTCCTCGGTGTTATCGGTGTTGGCCGTATCGCCCGTGGTCGCGTCAAGCCGAACACCCCGGTTGTCGCCATCGACACCAACGGCAAGAAGCGTAACGGCCGTATCCTGAAGCTGATGGGCCACCACGGTCTGCACCGCGTGGACGTCGAGGAAGCCCAGGCTGGCGACATCGTCTGCATCAGTGGTTTCGACGAGCTGTTCATCTCCGACACCCTGTGCGCCCCAGACGCGGTAGAAGCGATGAAGCCGCTGACCGTTGACGAGCCAACCGTATCCATGACCTTCCAGGTCAACGATTCGCCGTTCTGCGGTAAAGAAGGCAAGTTCGTCACCAGCCGCAACATCAAGGACCGTCTGGACAAAGAGCTGCTGTACAACGTTGCCCTGCGCGTTCAGGAAACCGATTCCCCTGACAAGTTCAAGGTATCGGGCCGCGGCGAGCTGCACCTGTCGGTGCTGATCGAAACCATGCGTCGTGAAGGCTTCGAGATGGCTGTAGGCCGTCCTGAAGTGATCATCCGCGAAGTCGACGGCGTCAAGCAGGAGCCGTTCGAGAACGTCACCATCGACATCCCTGAAGAATCTCAGGGCAAGGTCATGGAAGAGATGGGTCTGCGTAAAGGCGACCTGACCAACATGGTGCCGGATGGCAAGGGCCGTGTTCGCCTGGAATACAACATTCCAGCCCGTGGTCTGATCGGTTTCCGTAACCAGTTCCTGACCCTGACCAACGGTGCAGGCATCCTGACCTCGATCTTCGATCGTTACGACACCATGAAGTCGGGCCAGATGTCCGGCCGTCTGAACGGTGTTCTGGTTTCGGTCGAGACCGGCAAGGCCCTGACCTACTCGCTGGAAACCCTGCAGGCTCGCGGCAAGCTGTTCGTCGAGCACGGCCAGGAAATCTACAACGGTCAGATCATCGGCCTGAACAGCCGCGACAACGACCTGGGCGTGAACCCGACCAAAGGCAAGAAGCTCGACAACATGCGTGCTTCGGGCAAGGACGAAGTCATCGCCCTGGTACCGCCAGTTCGCCACACGCTGGAACAGGCTCTGGAATTCATCCAGGACGACGAGCTGTGCGAAGTGACACCTAAGTCGATCCGTCTGCGCAAGAAGATCCTGGACGAAGGCGAGCGTACCCGCGCAGCCAAGAAAGCCAAGAACTGAGTTAGCTCAGGCTGAATGAAAACGCCCCCGGTCGAAAGGCCGGGGGCGTTTTTTTGTCTGGGTTTTTTGTGCCGGTGGTACCGGCCTCTTTAGGCTGCAGACAATAGGTCAGCGCCCCACCACCTTGGGCTTGTAAGCACAATAGCCCGGCCGCGGCCCGACCTTGGGGTGGTTGCGGCAGGTATCCGGGCGCTTGTCATAAATGGTGCACAGGCGGCTTTTACGATCCAGATACATGCAGTCGTCGTTGCTCATCCGGGTCAGGGTGAAGATCCCGGACTTCTGGTTGAAGCGCTCGATGATGCCTTCTTTTTGCAGGCGCTTGGCCACGTTCTTGGGGGGTTCGTCTTTTTCGAACTCGTCGACCACGCCGATACGGATCAGATCCTTGATCTTCACCTCTACCGGCAGGGTGCAGCAGGTCGAATGGCAGCCATGGCACATGTTGCTGGTGTAGCGCTGCCAGGTCTCCAGGCGGTCGACTTCGGCCGCGGCGATCAGGGTCGTTTTCATCTTTATAGGGTGGATCACGGTCTTGGGGCGCGCGATGATACCGGAATTGTTCAATTTATGAACAACCTTTTGCCGGAATCGCAGAGTGGGCATGAAAACTGCGAACCGTAACTGTCGCTCCCTGTCGAAGGGTCTAGTCTCAACACTCTCCCTCCGCTTTCGTCAACTTGCCCGAGGATGCCGCATGTCCCAGGAACCCAAAGCACGTGACGCCGAAGTCGCGGATTTTCGCGCTGCTGTACTGAACAAGCTGACCTACGCGGTCGGCAAGGATCCGGAGCATGCCTTCGACCATGACTGGTTCGAAGCCATTGCCTTGGCCGCGCGCGATCACATGGTCGACCATTGGATGGACCACACCCGCCGAGCCTATCGACGTAGCCAGAAGCGGGTCTACTACCTTTCCCTGGAATTTCTCATTGGCCGGTTGCTCTACGACAGCTTGAGCAACCTGGGCCTGCTGGACATCGCCCGCGATGCTCTGGAAGGTCTGGATGTGGACCTGGAGCGTATCCGCTTGCTCGAGCCGGATGCCGCGCTAGGCAACGGCGGCTTGGGGCGTCTGGCCGCGTGCTTCATGGAGAGCATGTCGACCTTGGGCATTGCTGCCCACGGCTATGGCATCCGCTACGAGCACGGGCTGTTTCGCCAGGCGGTGGTCGATGGCTGGCAGCAGGAGCAGACCGAGAACTGGCTGGACTTCGGTAACCCCTGGGAATTCGAACGTGCCGAGGTGATCTACCCGATCAGCTTTGGTGGCAGTGTCGAAACGGTGCACGACAGCCAGGGCAACCAGCGCCAGGTGTGGTGGCCGGGTGAAACGGTGCGGGCGGTGGCGTACGACACACCCGTGGTTGGCTGGCGTGGTTCCAGCGTCAACACTTTGCGCCTGTGGCGAGCACGGGCGCTGGAAGAGCTTCATCTGGAGCGTTTCAACGCAGGTGACCACCTTGGCGCCGTGGCTGAAGTGGCGCGGGCCGAGAGTATTTCGCGGGTGCTGTACCCGGCTGACAGTACCGAAGCGGGGCAGGAGCTGCGTCTGCGCCAGGAATACTTCTTTGTCTCGGCATCGTTGCAGGACCTGCTGCGCCGCCACCTCAACATGCACGATAGCCTGCTCAACCTGCCCGATGCGGCGGCCATCCAGCTCAACGATACCCACCCGTCGATTGCCGTCGCCGAGCTGATGCGCCTGCTCGTCGACCAGCATGAAATCCCCTGGGACAAAGCCTGGGAGCTGACCGTCGGCACGCTCGCCTATACCAACCACACCTTGCTGCCCGAGGCCCTGGAAACCTGGCCGGTGGCGTTGATGGAACGCATGCTGCCGCGGCACATGCAAATCATCTACCTGATCAACGCCTACCACATTGACAGCCTGCGCGCCAAAGGCCTGCACGACTTCGACGTGCTGCGGGCAGTGTCGCTGATCGAGGAAGACAATGGTCGCCGGGTGCGCATGGGCAACCTGGCGTTTCTTGGCTCGCACAGCGTCAACGGCGTATCGGCGCTGCACAGCAAGCTGATGAAAAGCACGGTGTTCGCCGAACTGCACAAGCTTTACCCGCAGCGAATCAACAACAAAACCAACGGCATTACCTTCCGCCGCTGGTTGTACCAGGCCAACCCGCCTCTGACCGAGATGCTGGTCGAAGCGCTGGGCCCCGAGCTGAAGGACGACCCGGAAGGGCGCCTGGCCGGCCTGGTGCCGTTCGCCGACAAGGCCGGTTTCCGCAAGCAGTTCGCCGCCCAGCGCCTGCACAGTAAACGCGCCCTGGCCAGCATCATCCAGGACCGCATTGGCGTAACGGTAAACCCCGAAGCGCTGTTCGATGTGCAGGTAAAGCGCATCCACGAGTACAAGCGCCAGCTGCTCAACCTGCTGCATACCGTGGCGCTGTACCAGGCCATGCGCAACGACCCGGGCACCGACTGGGTGCCGCGGGTGAAGATCTTCGCCGGCAAGGCTGCTGCCAGTTACCACCAGGCCAAGCTGATCATCAAGCTAGCCAACGATATCGCCCGGGTGGTGAACAACGACCCGACTGTGCGCGGCCTGCTGAAGGTCGTATTCCTGCCCAACTACAACGTCAGTCTGGCCGAGAGCATCATCCCGGCGGCAGACCTTTCCGAGCAGATATCCACTGCAGGTTACGAAGCCTCCGGTACCAGCAACATGAAGTTCGGCCTGAATGGCGCGCTCACCATTGGCACCCTCGATGGCGCCAACGTCGAGATGTGCGAGCAGGTGGGGGCTGACAACATGTTCATTTTCGGCCTTACCGCGCAGCAGGTGGAGGCGCGGCGCAAGGCCGGGGACTTTGGTGCCAGTGCAGCGATTGCGGCATCGAGCCGTCTTGGCGACGTGCTGCAGGCCATTCGCAGCGGGGTGTTTTCGCCGGACGACCCGTCGCGCTACAGCGGGTTGATCGATGGACTGGTGGCGTATGACCGCTTCCTGGTGTGCGCCGACTTCGATGCCTACTGGGATGCCCAGCGCCGGGTCGAGGAACTGTGGCACACACCGCAGGAGTGGTGGCGCATGGCAGTGTTGAATACCGCGCGGATGGGCTGGTTCTCGTCGGATCGGACCATTCGCGAGTATGCGACCGATATCTGGAAGGCTTTGGATTGAGCGTGCGGGGCCGCGTTGCGGCCCATTCGCGGGGCAAGCCCGCTCCCACAGCATCTCCGTTGCCTTGAAGGCAGCGCAAAAAACCTGTGGCAGCGAGCTCGCCGCGCGAATGGACTGCAAAGCCTCCCACTCGACAGCCGGCCTGGCGAAGGCTGAACTACCGACCTATTGTGCCGTCTGAGAGCCGTGGCGAGTCTCATCACTCGCTAGCCTGCAACTCTCCCTGTAAACTGCGGGGGTTTTTTATCTCCCCCATCCATTCGGAGCCATACATGTCCCGCGTTACCCTGAGTCGCTATCTGATTGAGCAGACCCGCAGCAACAATACCCCTGCCGATCTGCGCTTCCTGATCGAGGTGGTGGCGCGTGCGTGCAAGGAAATCAGCCATCACGTGTCCAAGGGCGCCCTTGGCGGTGTGCTGGGCAGCATGGGCACTGAAAACGTGCAGGGCGAGGTCCAGAAGAAACTGGACGTGATTTCCAACGATATCCTGCTGGAAGCCAACGAGTGGGGCGGCCACCTGGCCGGCATGGCGTCCGAAGAAATGGACAATGCCTACCAGATCCCGGGCAAGTACCCGAAAGGCGCCTACCTGCTGGTCTTCGACCCACTGGACGGTTCGTCGAACATCGACGTGAACGTGTCGGTCGGCACCATCTTCTCGGTACTGCGTTGCCCTAACGAGTACCTGAGCCAGAACGAAACCCTGAACGAGAACGCCTTCCTGCAGCCAGGCACCCAGCAGGTCGCCGCCGGCTATGCCATCTATGGCCCGCAGACCATGTTGATCCTGACCCTGGGCAATGGTGTCAAGGGCTTCACCCTGGACCGCGAGCTGGGCAGCTTCGTGCTGACTCACGAAAACATCCGCGTGCCAGAAACCACCGCCGAGTTCGCCATCAACATGTCCAACCAGCGCCACTGGGAAGCCCCGGTACAGCGTTACGTGGGCGAACTGCTGGCAGGCGAGACCGGCCCGCTGAAAAAGAACTACAACATGCGCTGGATCGCCTCGATGGTGGCCGACGTCCACCGCATCCTGACCCGTGGCGGCCTGTTCATGTACCCACGTGACGCGCGCGAGCCGAGCAAGCCGGGCAAGCTGCGCCTCATGTACGAAGCCAACCCGATGTCGTTCATCATCGAACAGGCCGGTGGCGCCTCTACCGACGGTTACAATCGCATCCTCGACATCAAGCCAGAGGGCCTGCACCAGCGCGTGGCAGTCTTCCTTGGTTCGAAGGAAGAGGTAGAGCGCGCAACCGCGTACCACAAGGAGTAAGTCATGCTCGCACCTTGGCAGCCGTTGCTGGAATGGTGGTTCGGTTGGGGCACCAGTGCCCAGGCCGTGGCTGACGAGAAGAGCACGCTGTGGTTCGGCAAGCATCACGATGCCGATGCCCATGCGTTGTTTGGCGACCTAGTCGAGCAAGCCCTGGCGGGCGGGCTCGATGAGTGGCAGCAAACCCCGCAGGGCTGGCTGGGCCTGCTCATCTTGCTGGACCAGCTGCCACGCATGATCTACCGCGACACGCCGCGCGCCTTCGAGGGCGACCGGCGTGCCCAGGTGGTGGCCATGCAAGGCCTGCAGAAGAACTGGGATTACCAGTTGCTGCCGATCCAGCGGGTTTTCGTATTGCTGGTGCTGGAGCATGCCGAGGTGCTGGACTGGCAGAACCTGTGCGTCGAGCGTTACCAGACCCTGCTGGACGAGCAGCCCGAGGCCAACCGCCGGCTGTTCGAAGGCTTTCTCGACTATGCCGAGCAGCACCAGCGGGTGATTGCCCGGTTCGGGCGTTTTCCGCATCGCAACCTGGTGCTGGAGCGCCCGAGTACCAGCGAAGAGATGGATTTTCTGCTGGAGCCCGGCTCCCGGTTCTGAGGTTGCAGGGGCCTGGTGCGCAGGCCGTCGTGACACAAGGCCGCCCCTATATGGGGCGGCTTTTTATTGGGCGTATGACTAATGCTTTGTGATTAATCGCACAGTAGTGGCCATCCGACCAATGGTGTAGGGGTAAAGAGGGTGGAGAAGGGAACCCGGGAGGGATTTTCACGTCGAAGGTCACTGCAGGCCACTCGCCTGTCTTCATCTCTCCAGGAGTGTCCTTCATGTCGTTGCGTTCCCTCGCCCTGTTGTCGCTGTGCGTCTTCCTGACTGCCTGCAGCAAGATCAACCAGGAAAACTATTCCAAGATCAAGGCCGGTATGAGCAAGGCCGAGGTCGAGCAGTTGCTCGGCACGCCGACCGAGTGTTCCGGTGCGTTGGGCATGAGCAGCTGCACCTGGGGGGACGAGAAGAGCTTCATCAGCGTGCAGTACGCAGCTGACAAGGTACTGATGTATTCAGGGCAGGGTCTCAAATGAGGCGTGCGTACCTGCTGATCGGGGTATGCCTGGCGTTGCTGCTGGGCGGTTGTGCAGGCTCCGTGCACGACCCGCTGGCGCCGAAAACCGCCGGCAATGTCGACCTCAAGCGTTACCAAGGCAAATGGTACGAATTGGCGCGCCTGCCCATGCGCTACCAGGAAGGCTGCGAGCAGTCCGAGGCCCATTACAACCTCAAGCCCGATGGCAGCTACGGCGTGCTTAACCGCTGCCGCACCATGGGTGACGAATGGCTGCGCGCCGAAGGGCATGCGAATATCCAGGAGCCAGGGCACACCGACAAGCTGTGGGTCGAGTTCGATAACTGGTTTACCAAGCTGGTGCCAGGCGTGGCCCGGGGTGAGTACTGGATTCTTTATGTGGACGACCACTACCGTACGGCCATCGTTGGCAGCCCGGACCGCAAATACCTTTGGATTCTATCGCGCACGCCGACATTGCCGGCCTGGCAACGCGAGAACCTGCTGTCCAGGGCGCGGCAGCAGGGTTATGACACCAGCCGCTTGATCTGGCGGGCGTCCGATCAGCAAATAGTAAAAATGCACTGAGTTTTCTGGGGTCGTGTTGCAACCGTTCGTGGGCAAAAGCCCGCGAAGGGCTGCAACGCAGCCCCGGTACACTCAGCCCAAAAGCTGGCGCAACACCTGGGCAAACGCGCGCCCGCTTTCTTCTTCCTGCCCATGCCGCCCTTGGCGCACCACCCACCGGCCATTCACCATCACGTCGCGCACCTGGCGATCGCCGCCGGCAAACAGCCAGCGGTTGAGAATGGCATCGCCATCCGCCATGGCGATGTATGGGTCTTGCCCGTCGAGTACCAGCCAGTCGGCACGCTTGCCCACCGCCAACTCGCCGACCGCATGCCCCAGCGCCTGCGCACCACCGGCCAGCGCCGCGTCATACAACGTGCGCCCGACCATCGGCTGATCGCTGCGGTACAGGCGGTTGCGCCGCTGGTCACGCAGGCGCTGGCCATATTCCAGCCAACGCAGCTCCTCCACCACGCTCAACGACACGTGGCTGTCCGAACCAATGCCCATGCGCCCGCCCTGCGCCAAGTAGTCCACGGCCGGAAAAATTCCATCGCCCAGATTGGCCTCGGTAGTCAGGCACAGCCCGGCCACCGCACCGCTGCGAGCCATGGCCGTTACTTCATCGCTTTCGGCATGGGTGGCGTGCACCAGGCACCAGCGCCGGTCCACGTCCACATGCTCGTACAGCCACTGCAGCGGGCGCAGGCCGCTCCAGGCCAGGCAGTCGTCCACTTCCTTCTGCTGTTCGGCGATGTGGATATGCACCGGGCAGTGCTTGTCGCTTGCCGCCAGTACCTCGGTGATCTGCCCGGGTGTCACTGCCCGCAGCGAGTGGAAGCACAGGCCCAGTTGCTGCGCGGGTTGCGCGGCCAGCACGGGGCCGAGCTGTGCCTGCAACTGCAAGTAGTGTTCGGTGGAATTGATGAAGCGACGCTGCCCGTCATTCGGTGGCAGGCCGCCAAAGCCGGCATGGCTGTACAGCACCGGCAGCAAGGTCAGGCCGATGCCGCTGTCGGCTGCAGCGGCGCTGATACGGCGCGACAGCTCGGCCGGGTCGGCGTAGCGCTTGCCGGCCTGGTCATGGTGCACATAATGGAATTCGGCGACCGAGGTGTAGCCGGCCTTGAGCATCTCGATGTACAGCTGGCGGGCGATGACTTGCAACTGCTCCGGGCTGATCTGCCCGACCAGTCGGTACATCAGGTCGCGCCAGGTCCAGAAGCTGTCGTTGGGGTTGCCGGCGACTTCCGCCAGCCCCGCCATGGCACGCTGGAAGGCATGCGAGTGCAGGTTGGGCATGCCCGGTAGCAGTGGCCCGGCCAGACGCTCGGCACCTTCAGCCGAGGCGTCTGCCTGGATACTCGTCACATGACCATCGCTGGCGACCTCGATGCGGACGTGGCTGGCCCAGCCCGTAGGCAGCAGGGCGCGTTCGGCGAAGTAGGCGGGCATCGGTACAAATCCTGTTATCGTTAACTTGTATATACATATACAGCCGTTTGCCTGCCGGGTAAACTGCGGCAAGCTACCGCTCATTCCATTTGCACAAGGATCCACCGCCGTGCCGACACCTCCTGTCTCCGCGCTGGTTGCCCAAATGGGCGAGGGCCCGGCGCCGCTATACGCTCGGGTCAAACAGATGATCATCCAGCAGATCGATAATGGCAGCTGGCCGCCACATCACCGGGTGCCATCGGAGAGTGAACTGGTCAACGAACTGGGCTTCAGCCGCATGACCATCAACCGCGCCCTGCGCGAACTCACCGCCGAAGGCCTGTTGGTGCGCATGCAAGGGGTCGGTACCTTCGTAGCCGAGCCCAAGGGCCGTTCGGCGTTGTTCGAGGTCAACAACATTGCTGACGAAATCGCCGCGCGCGGGCATCAGCATAGCTGCCAGGTGATCACGCTCACCGAGGAAGCGGCCGGCTCCGAACGGGCTCTGGCTCTGGACATGCGTGAAGGCCAGCGGGTCTTCCACTCGCTGATCGTGCATTTCGAGAACGGCGTGCCCGTACAGATCGAGGACCGCTACGTCAATTCAGCCATCGCCCCTGACTATCTCAAGCAGGATTTCACGCGGCAGACGCCGTATGCCTATCTGTCCCAGGTGGCGCCGCTGACCGAGGGCGAGCACGTGGTCGAAGCGATTCTCGCCGAGCCGGAGGAGTGCCGGCTTCTGCAGATCGAGCGCGGCGAGCCTTGCCTGCTGATTCGCCGTCGTACCTGGTCCGGTCGCCAGCCGGTGACCGCTGCACGGTTGATCCACCCCGGCTCCCGTCATCGCCTTGAAGGACGTTTCAGCAAATGAATCAGCTGCAGTTGTTGCGTGCGCAGAATTACCCGCGCATGCCGTGGAAGAACGGTGGCGGTTTCACCGAAGAAATTACCCGCGACAGTGGCGAGGGCCTGGACGGTTTTGGCTGGCGCCTGTCGATTGCCGATATCGAGGAGTCGGGGGGCTTTTCCACGTTCGCCGGTTACCAGCGGATCATCACCGTGCTGCAGGGCGACGGCATGCGCCTGCTGGTCGATGGCCAAGCCAGTCGGCCATTGCTGGCGTTCGATGCGTTTGCCTTCAGCGGCGAGAGCCAGGTCAGTTGCAAGTTGCTGGGTGGGGCGATTCGCGATTTCAACCTGATCTATGCACCGCAGCGGTATCGGGCGCGGTTGCAGTGGCTGAATGGCTCCAGCCGGGTGTACAGCTCGGCGTCGACGGTTTTGTTGTTTGCTGCTAGCAGCCTGGTCGAATGCACTATTGCCGGGCGCGAGACGCAGCGGTTGGGGTTGTTCGATTGCTTGCGGCTGGAAGGCAATGATGAATTGCTGGGGCTAGTGGTGCAGGGGCGGTGCTGCCTGATCGAACTTGATGGGCGCTGAAGGTTCGGCGGTAGATTTTTGCCGCCTGTGAGATCGAGCGCCGCCCGCGCGGCGCATCGCGAGCTGCGCTCGCTCCTACATTTGTTTCGGGCCAATAACGCTTGTGACAGGCGCGCGCGACCGCCTTGTTTGTCCGACGCAATATCGCGACATGCGCCAAGGCGTACGCGCGCAAATCCCCCAGGAATAATTGGCCCGAAACAAATGTAGGAGCGAGCGCAGCTCGCGATGCGCCGCGCGGGCGGCGCTCGATATGGGCCCCACCCGGAAACCCAAGCCAGGAGCGCACAGTTCCGATTATTTTGGTTGTCCGTGCTTGTACATACAAGTAAAGGTGTGTTTGTATATTGACCACGACATACCCGCCCGCGGACGACCGCAGAGGACCTTTCCCGTGACTGACAACAACAAATACCGTGACGTTGAAATCCGTGCCCCACGTGGCAACAAGCTGACCGCCAAAAGCTGGCTGACCGAAGCGCCACTGCGCATGCTGATGAACAACCTCGACCCGCAGGTCGCGGAAAACCCCAAGGAACTGGTGGTATACGGCGGTATCGGCCGCGCCGCGCGCAACTGGGCCTGCTACGACAAGATCGTCGAAACCCTGACCCGCCTGGAAGACGATGAAACCCTGTTGGTGCAGTCGGGCAAGCCGGTCGGTGTGTTCAAGACCCACAGCAACGCCCCCCGTGTACTGATCGCCAACTCCAACTTGGTGCCGCACTGGGCCAACTGGGAACATTTCAACGAACTGGATGCCAAGGGCCTGGCCATGTACGGCCAGATGACCGCCGGCAGCTGGATCTACATCGGCAGCCAGGGCATCGTCCAGGGCACCTACGAAACCTTCGTCGAAGCCGGTCGCCAGCACTACGGCGGCAGCCTGAAAGGCAAGTGGGTACTCACCGCTGGCCTGGGCGGCATGGGCGGCGCCCAGCCACTGGCCGCGACCCTGGCCGGGGCTTGCTCGCTGAACATCGAATGCCAGCAGAGCCGTATCGACTTCCGCCTGGAAACCCGCTACGTCGACGAGCAGGCCACTGACCTCGACGACGCCTTGGCACGCATCGCCAAGTACACCGCCGAAGGCAAGGCCATCTCCATCGCCCTGCACGGCAACGCCGCCGAAATCCTGCCCGAGCTGGTCAAGCGGGGCGTGCGCCCGGACATGGTCACCGACCAGACCAGCGCCCACGACCCGCTGAATGGCTACCTGCCAGCAGGCTGGACCTGGGAACAGTACCGCGACCGCGCGCAGACCGAACCGGCGGCAGTGGTCAAGGCCGCCAAGCAGTCGATGGCCGTGCACGTGCAGGCCATGCTCGACTTCCAGAAGCAGGGTATCCCGACCTTCGACTACGGCAACAACATCCGCCAGATGGCCAAGGAAGAGGGCGTAGCCAATGCCTTCGACTTCCCCGGCTTCGTCCCGGCTTACATCCGCCCCCTGTTCTGCCGCGGTATTGGCCCGTTCCGCTGGGCGGCACTGTCCGGCGATGCCGAAGACATCTACAAGACCGACGCCAAGGTCAAGGAACTGATCCCCGACGACGCCCACCTGCACCGCTGGCTGGACATGGCCCGCGAGCGCATCAGCTTCCAGGGCCTGCCGGCGCGTATCTGTTGGGTTGGTCTGGGCCTGCGCGCCAAGCTGGGCCTGGCGTTCAACGAAATGGTCCGCAGCGGCGAACTGTCGGCACCGGTGGTGATCGGCCGTGACCACCTCGACTCCGGCTCGGTATCCAGCCCGAACCGCGAAACCGAGGCCATGCGTGATGGTTCGGACGCTGTCTCCGACTGGCCGCTGCTCAACGCCCTGCTGAACACCGCAGGCGGCGCCACCTGGGTATCGCTGCACCATGGCGGTGGCGTGGGCATGGGCTTCTCGCAGCACTCGGGCATGGTCATCGTCTGCGACGGTACCGATGAAGCCGCCGCGCGTATTGCCCGGGTACTGACCAACGACCCAGGGACTGGCGTCATGCGTCACGCCGATGCCGGTTATGACATTGCCATCGATTGCGCCAAGGAGCAGGGCCTGGACCTGCCGATGATCACTGGCTGATCACCACCCTTTGGATCGCACCCTGCAAGGGGTGATACTGAACAACAAGAAGGAGCGCGCAGGCACCCATTAGCGGGCCTGCGGCTCCACGCGATTTGGAGTAGTAACGTGACCGAACTCACCCTCAAGCCCGGCACCCTGACCCTGGCCCAGCTGCGCGCGATCCATGCCGCGCCCGTGCGCCTGCAACTGGATGCCAGCGCCGCGCCGGCCATCGACGCCAGCGTTGCCTGTGTCGAGCGGATCATTGCCGAAGACCGCACTGCCTACGGCATCAACACCGGTTTTGGCCTGCTGGCCTCGACCCGCATCGCCAGCCACGACCTGGAAAACCTGCAGCGATCGCTGGTGCTGTCCCACGCCGCCGGTATCGGCGCGCCGCTGGATGACGACCTGGTGCGGTTGATCATGGTGCTGAAAATCAACAGCCTCAGCCGTGGCTTCTCCGGTATTCGTCGCAAAGTCATCGACGCACTGATCACCTTGGTCAACGCCGAAGTCTATCCGCACATCCCGCTCAAAGGCTCCGTGGGTGCTTCCGGTGACCTGGCGCCGCTGGCCCACATGTCGCTGGTGCTGCTGGGCGAAGGCAAGGCCCGCTACAAGGGCCAGTGGCTGTCGGCCACCGAAGCGCTGGCGGTTGCAGGGCTGGAACCGCTTACGTTGGCTGCAAAAGAGGGCCTGGCCCTGCTCAACGGCACCCAGGCGTCCACCGCCTATGCCCTGCGTGGCCTGTTCCATGCCGAAGACTTGTACGCTGCGGCCATCGCCTGCGGTGGTCTGAGCGTCGAAGCCGTATTGGGCTCGCGTTCGCCGTTCGATGCACGTATTCACGAAGCACGTGGCCAACGCGGTCAGATCGACACCGCCGCCTGCTTCCGCGACCTGCTGGGCGATGCCAGCGAAGTCTCGCTGTCGCACAAGAACTGCGACAAGGTCCAGGACCCGTACTCGCTGCGCTGCCAGCCGCAAGTCATGGGCGCCTGCCTGACCCAACTGCGCCAGGCCGCCGAGGTACTGGGCATCGAGGCCAATGCCGTATCCGACAACCCGCTGGTATTCGCTGCCGAAGGTGATGTGATCTCCGGCGGCAACTTCCACGCCGAACCCGTGGCCATGGCCGCCGACAACCTGGCCCTGGCCATTGCCGAAATCGGTTCGCTCAGCGAGCGCCGCATCTCGCTGATGATGGACAAGCACATGTCCCAGCTGCCGCCGTTCCTGGTGGAAAACGGTGGGGTCAACTCGGGCTTCATGATCGCCCAGGTTACCGCTGCTGCCCTGGCCAGCGAGAACAAGGCCCTGTCGCACCCGCACAGCGTCGACAGCCTGCCGACCTCGGCCAACCAGGAAGACCACGTGTCGATGGCCCCGGCCGCCGGCAAGCGTCTGTGGGAAATGGCCGAAAACACCCGCGGTGTGCTGGCCATCGAATGGCTGGGCGCCTGCCAGGGCCTGGACCTGCGCAAAGGCCTGAAAACGTCGACCAAACTGGAGAAAGCGCGCCAGGCGCTGCGCAGTGAAGTGCCGCACTACGACCGTGACCGCTTCTTTGCCCCAGACATCGAAAAGGCTGTGGAACTGTTGGCCAAGGGTAGTTTGACCGGTTTGCTGCCGGCAGGTGTGCTGCCAAGCCTGTAATGCCTCCCGGGGCCGTTGTGCGCCCCTTCGCGAGCAAAGCTCGCTCCTGCACGTCAACGCGTTGCCTGTGTAGAAGCGGGTTTGCCTGCGAGCCGGCTGCAAGGCAGCCCCTCGATCTCACGACCACAAAAACAATTTAAGGACGTGACATGCAACAAGCTCAAGGTCTCAAGCGCGGGCTAAGTGCCCGCCACATCCGTTTCATGGCACTCGGCTCCGCCATCGGTACCGGGCTGTTCTACGGCTCCGCCTCGGCTATCCAGATGGCCGGCCCGGCCGTGTTGCTGGCCTACCTGATCGGCGGCGCAGCGGTGTTCATGGTTATGCGCGCCCTGGGCGAAATGGCCGTGCACAACCCGGTGGCCGGCTCGTTCGGCCACTACGCCACGACCTACCTCGGCCCCATGGCCGGCTTTATCCTCGGCTGGACCTATGCCTTCGAGATGGTCATCGTCGCCATCGCCGACGTCACCGCTTTTGGAATCTACATGGGCTTCTGGTTCCCGGAGGTGGCCCGCTGGATCTGGGTGCTGGGCATCGTCTTCGTGATCGGTGGCCTCAACCTGTGCAACGTCAAGGTGTTCGGCGAAATGGAATTCTGGCTGTCGCTGCTCAAGGTCGGCGCCATCGTGGCAATGATCCTGGCCGGCCTCGGCATCATGGCCTTCGGCTTCAGCCAGGTGGGTACCGGGCATGCCGTGGGCGTGAGCAACCTGTTCGACCATGGCGGCTTCATGCCCAATGGCGTAGGCGGCCTGATCGCGTCGTTTGCCGTGGTGATGTTCGCCTTCGGCGGCATCGAGATCATCGGTGTCACTGCCGGTGAAGCCAAGGACCCGCAGCGCGTGATTCCCAAGGCGATCAACGCGGTGCCGCTGCGCATCCTGCTGTTCTATGTGCTCACTCTGTTCGTGCTGATGTGCCTGTACCCATGGCCGCAGATCGGCAGCCAGGGCAGCCCGTTCGTGCAGATCTTCGGCAACCTGGGTATCGGCTCGGCCGCCGCCGTGCTCAACGTCGTGGTGATTTCTGCGGCGATCTCCGCTATCAACAGCGACATCTTCGGCGCCGGCCGCATGATGTATGGCCTGGCCCAGCAAGGCCACGCCCCGCGCGGCTTCAGCAAGCTATCGAAGCATGGCGTGCCGTGGATGACCGTGCTGGTGATGGGCGCCGCGCTGCTCATCGGCGTGCTGCTGAACTACCTGATCCCGGAAAACGTATTCCTGCTGATTGCCTCGATCGCTACCTTCGCCACCGTATGGGTCTGGCTGATGATCCTGGTGACCCAGGTGGCCATGCGGCGCAGCATGAGCCGTGACGAAGCGGCCCAGCTGAAGTTCCCGGTACCGTTCTGGCCATATGGCCCGGCCATGGCCATTGCGTTCATGGTGTTCATCTTTGGCGTACTCGGCTACTTCCCGGACACTCAGGCGGCATTGATCGTCGGTGTGGTCTGGGTGGTGTTCCTGGTGGCGTCCTACCTGCTGTGGTGCAAGCCGCGTGCAGGGCAGGGCACCCCGGCAGCAGCGCCGGCCGAGCTGCACCGCTAGCAAAGGAGACTGTGCATGAGAACCCTGTGGCAGCATTGCCATGTGGCAACCATGGCCGATGGCCGTTACTCGGCCATCGAAGACGCGGCCATCGTCACCAACGCCGGGCTGATCGAGTGGATCGGCCCACGCGCCGGGCTGGCGCCGGTCAACGCTGAGCGCACGGTGGACCTGGGCGGCGCCTGGGTCACCCCGGGGCTGATCGACTGCCACACCCACGCGGTGTTCGGTGGCAACCGCAGCGGCGAGTTCGAGCAACGCCTGCAGGGCGTCAGCTATGCCGAAATCGCGGCTAACGGCGGCGGCATCGCCAGTACCGTGCGGGCCACCCGTGCGGCCAGCGAGGACGAGCTGTTCGCGAGTGCGCGCCAGCGGGTCCAGGCCTTGATGCGTGATGGCGTGACCACGCTCGAGATCAAGTCCGGCTACGGCCTGGACTTGGCCAACGAGCGCAAAATGCTGCGTGTGGCCCGGCGGCTTGCCGACGAGCTGCCGCTGGCGGTGCGCGCAACCTGCCTGGCCGCGCACGCTCTGCCACCGGAATACGCCGGCCGCGCCGACGACTACATTGCGCATATCTGCGATGAAATGCTGCCAGCGCTGGCCGCTGAAGGCCTTGTGGACGCGGTGGATGCGTTCTGCGAACACCTGGCGTTTTCACCCGCGCAGGTCGAGCGGCTGTTCGTCAAGGCGCGCGAACTGGGCCTGCCGGTCAAGCTCCACGCCGAACAGCTGTCGTCGCTGCACGGCTCCAGCCTGGCGGCGCGCTACCAGGCGTTGTCCGCAGACCATCTGGAATTCATGACCGAAGAAGACGCCATCGCCATGGCTGCAGCCGGCACGGTCGCTGTGCTGCTGCCGGGCGCGTTCTACTTCTTGCGCGAAACCCAGTTGCCGCCGATGGATGCGTTGCGCCGTCACGGGGTGAAGATTGCCCTCGCCAGCGACCTCAATCCTGGCACCTCGCCAGGGCTGTCGCTGCGCTTGATGCTGAACATGGGCTGTACTTGCTTCCGCCTGACCCCGGAAGAGGCCCTTGCCGGCGTTACCGTGCACGCTGCCACGGCGCTGGGCCTGGGCGACAGCCACGGCTCGTTGGAGGTAGGCAAGGTTGCCGACTTCGTCGCCTGGCAGATCGAACGCCCCGCCGACCTGGCCTATTGGCTGGGCGGCGACCTGCCCAAGCGCGTAGTGCGCAAGGGCCATGAAATTTTTAAATGAGCGAGGCACGATGGACAAGGTACTGAGTTTTCACCAAGGCCGCCTGCCGCTGCTGATCAGCATGCCGCACGCCGGCCTGCGCCTGAGCGACGCGGTGCGTGACGGCCTGGTCGAGCCAGCGCGCAGCCTGCCGGACACTGACTGGCATATCCCCCGGTTGTACGATTTTGCCCGTGACATGGGCGCTAGCGTGGTGTCGGCGGAGTACTCGCGCTTCGTCATCGACCTGAACCGCCCGGATGATGACAAGCCACTCTATGCCGGGGCTACCACCGGCCTGTATCCGGCCACGTTGTTCGAGGGCGAACCGTTGTTCAAGGCCGGGCAGGCGCCGAGCGACGACCAGCGCAAGCAGTACCTGGAGCAGATCTGGCGCCCTTACCACGACACCCTCCGCAACGAGCTGGAGCGCCTGCGTGAGCAATTTGGCTATGCGTTGCTGTGGGATGCGCACTCGATCCGTTCGGTGATCCCGCACCTGTTCGACGGCAAGCTGCCTGACTTCAACCTCGGCACCTTCAACGGCGCCAGTTGTGACCCGGCACTGGCCGAGCGCTTGCAGGCCGTATGTGCCGAAGCACAGGGCTACAGCCATGTGCTCAATGGTCGATTCAAGGGTGGGCATATCACCCGGTACTACGGTGATCCGGACCACAACATCCACGCGGTACAACTGGAGCTGGCGCAGAGCACCTACATGGATGAAGTGGCGCCGTTCACCTATCGCGAACCATTGGCGCAGCCTACCCAGTCGGTTTTGCGCCGCCTGCTGGAAACGACCCTGCAGTGGGGGCATGAACGCTACGGGCGATAAAGCGCCGCTCTCAAGGCGGGTACAGCGCCTGCAGGTGCTGGTCAGGTTCGGAGGTTGCAGGTTTGGCCGGGTCGGGCGTCGGGGGATCACCTGTTGATGGGTTCTCCGGTGTCATTGGGCCCTGTCCCTGAGCTGCTCATAAGATGATGTTGCTTAGACACATGCTCTAAGGGCAATTCAGGTTTATGATGGCCAACGGTCGAACCAAACCTCACACGGAGTGCGCAATGCAGACCCTGTACCCGCAGATCAAACCCTACGCCCGGCACGATCTGGCCGTGGAAGCGCCGCATGTGCTGTATGTCGACGAAAGCGGCTCGCCAGAAGGTCTGCCGGTGGTGTTCATCCACGGTGGGCCAGGCGCCGGTTGCGACGCCCAGAGCCGTTGCTACTTCGACCCTACGCTGTATCGCATCATCACCTTCGACCAGCGCGGCTGTGGCCGCTCCACGCCGCACGCCAGCCTGGAGAACAACACCACCTGGCACCTGGTCGAAGACCTGGAACGCATCCGCGAGCACCTGGGGATCGACAAGTGGGTGCTGTTCGGCGGCTCGTGGGGCTCGACCCTGGCCCTGGCCTACGCCCAGACCTACCCCGAGCGAGTGCATGGCCTGATCCTGCGTGGCATCTTCCTGTGCCGGCCGCAGGAAATCGAGTGGTTCTACCAGGAAGGCGCCAGTCGCATGTTCCCGGATTACTGGCAGGACTACATTGCACCGATTCCCCCGGAAGAGCGCGGTGACCTGGTCAAGGCCTTCCACAAGCGCCTTACCGGCAATGACCAGATCGCCCAGATGCACGCAGCCAAGGCCTGGTCCACCTGGGAAGGCCGTACCGCCACCCTGCGCCCCAACCCGCTGGTGGTCGACCGCTTCTCCGAGCCACAACGAGCGCTGTCGATTGCGCGTATCGAATGCCACTACTTCATGAACAACGCGTTCCTCGAACCGGACCAGCTGATTCGCGACTTGCCGAAGATCGCCCACCTGCCGGCGGTTATCGTGCACGGCCGCTACGACGTGATCTGCCCCCTGGACAACGCTTGGGCGCTGCACCAGGCCTGGCCGAACAGCGAACTCAAAGTGATCCGAGACGCTGGCCACGCGGCTTCCGAGCCTGGCATTACCGACGCCCTGGTGCGTGCCGCCGACCAGATGGCCCGCCGCCTGCTCGACCTGCCGCTGGAAGAAGCATGAGGGGTTTGTTGCAGCGCGTGCGTGGTGCGCGGGTCGAAGTGGGGGGAGAGGTGGTCGGCGCCATCGACCAGGGTTTGCTGGTGCTGGTGGCGGTCGAGCCTGAAGATTCCCGCGAAAAGGCCGACAAGCTGTTGCACAAGCTGCTGAACTACCGGGTATTCAGCGACGAGCAGGGCAAGATGAACCTGTCGCTCAAGGATGTCGGGGGTGGTTTGTTGCTGGTGTCGCAGTTCACCTTGGCGGCGGACACCCGCAACGGCATGCGCCCGAGCTTTTCGACGGCTGCGCCACCGGCCCTCGGCGCCGATTTGTTCGACTATCTTTTGCAGCAAGCGAAGGCGCGGCACACCGACGTGGCCAGCGGACAATTCGGTGCAGATATGCAAGTGCACCTGGTCAATGATGGCCCCGTGACTTTTATGTTACAAATTTGAGCTCGAAAAACCCCTCGTTTCTGGGAAAACAAGGGGTTTTGTACGATAAATAGTTGTTCCAGCCTGATGCGTTGTCACGCGACCTGCTGGATAATCGCGCGCTGCATGGACCTGCGTTCGCAGGTTCGTTTCACTCTGACTCGAGCATTGTCTGGATCCGTTTGGGGAATCATTACGCCCTCACGGGGTCCGAACAGTGCTCGCCAACCCGGCATTTGTCGCTGGCCGTTGGTTTCATGATCTGTTTTCGGCGAGGGTTGCTCGTGATTGTTAGTCCCCATAAAGCATCAAGAATCCCCGGCATCCGGCTGCGCAAGGCCCTGATCGCCAGTGTGGCACTGGTCGGCCTGATGAGCGCGGGCCAGCTGTGGGCATTCAATCTTGACGATGTTGCAGCCAAGGCAAAGGATCTGGCCGGCCAGAAGTACGAAGCACCGAAAAGCAATCTGCCGGCGGTTTTCCGTGACATGAAATTCGCCGACTACCAGAAAATCCGCTTCCTCCAAGACAAAGCGGAGTGGGCCAAGGACAAGACCCCGTTCAAGCTTTCCTTCTATCACCAGGGCATGCATTTCGACACCCCGGTGAAAATCAACGAAGTGACCGCCACCAAGGTGGAAGAAATCAAGTACGACCCGAGCCGCTTCGAGTTCGGTGACGTGCCACACGACCCGGAAACCACCAAGAACCTGGGTTACGCCGGTTTCCGCGTGCTTTACCCGATCAACAAGGCCGACAAGCAGGACGAGATCATGACCCTGCTTGGCGCCAGCTATTTCCGCGTGGTCGGCAAGGGTCATGTGTACGGCCTGTCGGCTCGTGGCCTGGCCATCGACACCGCGCTGCCATCGGGCGAGGAGTTCCCGCGCTTCACCGAGTTCTGGGTAGAAAAACCCAAGCCGGCCGACAAGCACCTGGTGATCTACGCCCTGCTCGACTCGCCGCGCTCGGCCGGTGCCTACAAGCTGACCCTGCGCCCGGGCAACGACACCGTGGTGGACGTGGAGTCGCGTGTGTTCCTGCGTGACCACGTCAGCCGCCTGGGCATTGCCCCGCTGACCAGCATGTATCTGTTCGGCCCCAACCAGCCATCCAAGGTCCTCAACTATCGTCCGGCCCTGCATGACTCCGAAGGCCTGTCGATTCATGCCGGCAACGGCGAGTGGCTGTGGCGCCCGCTGAACAATCCGAAACACCTGGCCGTGAGCAACTTCAGCGTCGAGAACCCGCGTGGTTTCGGCCTGATGCAGCGTCAGCGCGCCTTCAGCGACTACGAAGACCTCGACGACAACTACCAGAAGCGCCCAAGCGCCTGGATCGAGCCGAAGGGTGACTGGGGCAAGGGTACCGTCGATCTGGTCGAGATCCCGACCGCCGACGAGACCAACGACAACATCGTCGCCTTCTGGAGCCCTGAAAAGCTGCCGGAGGCTGGCAAGCCGATCGAGTACGCCTACCGCCTGCACTGGACCATCGACGAGCCGAAGTTCCAGGCCTCCGAGCTGGGCTGGGTCAAGCAGACCCTGCGCTCCACCGGTGACGTCAAACAGTCCAACCTGATCCGCCAGCCAGACGGCAGCGTGGCCTTCCTGGTCGACTTCGCCGGCCCGGCCCTGGCCGCTCTGCCGGAAGATACCGCCCTGCGCAGCCAGATCAGCGTTGATGGCAACGCCGAGGTGGTCGAGAACAATCTGCGCTATAACCCAGAGACCAAGGGCTGGCGCCTGACCCTGCGGCTGAAGGTGAAGGAAGCCAACAAGTCGACCGAAATGCGTGCCGCGCTGGTACGTGACGTGCCGGTCGAACCTGCCAAGCCTGCCCAGGACGCCAAGCAGGACAAGGCCGCAGCCAAGCACGCCAAGGCCGAGAAAACCGCCAAGGCCGAGCAGCCTGCCAAGGCCGAACAACCCGCCGCCGATGCGGCATCCACCAACGGGACCCCGGCCACCACCGAGCAGGTGCTGACCGAGACCTGGAGCTATCAGTTGCCTGCCGATGAGTAACTCAAGCGCAAGGCCAGTCTCGCTTGGCGAGTACCTGGCTCACCTACCACTGAGTGACGAGCAACGGGCAGAGCTTGCCAGTTGCACGTCGTTCGGTGAGTTGCACCAACGCCTGGCGGCCAACCCGGCCGCCAACTCCGCCGAGGCCGTGCAGGCTTCGGTGGGCCCGCGCCTTACCGTAGGCAGCGCTGCCGAGCTGGAGGATGCCGAAATGCTCGGCGTCGATGGCAGCGGCCGCCTGTGCCTGAAGATTGCCCCGCCGATCAAGCGCACCAAGGTCGTGCCCGAGCCGTGGCGCACCAACGTGCTGATCCGCATGTGGCGGCGCATGACCGGGCGCTCGAATCCGCCGCAGCCGCCCAAGCGCGAGCTGCCGCCGGCGCGCTGGCGCACGGTCGGTTCGATCCGCCGCTATATCCTGTTGGCCCTGATGATCGGCCAGACCATCGTTGCCGGCTGGTACATGAAGGGGATCCTGCCGTACCAGGGCTGGTCATTCGTAGACCTCGACGAGGTCCTCAGCCAGCCGCTGTGGGACACCGTGGTGCAGGTGTGGCCGTATGCCTTGCAGACGTCCATCCTGATCCTCTTCGGTATCCTGTTCTGCTGGGTGTCGGCGGGCTTCTGGACCGCATTGATGGGCTTCCTCGAGTTGCTCACCGGGCGTGACAAGTACAAGATTTCCGGCAGCAGCGCCGGCAATGAGCCGATTGCGCCCGAGGCGCGTACCGCGCTGGTCATGCCGATCTGCAACGAAGACGTGCCTCGGGTGTTCGCCGGCCTGCGGGCGACGTTCGAGTCGGTAGCCGCCAGCGGCAACCTCGACCGTTTCGACTTCTTCGTGCTCAGCGACACCAACGACACCGACATCGCCGTGGCCGAGCAACAGGCCTGGCTGGACGTGTGCCGCGAAACCAAAGGTTTTGGCCGCATCTTCTACCGCCGCCGCCGGCGCCGGGTGAAGCGCAAGAGCGGTAACCTCGACGACTTCTGCCGTCGTTGGGGTGGCGAGTACAAGTACATGGTCGTGCTCGACGCCGACAGCGTCATGAGTGGCGAGTGCCTGAGCAGCCTGGTGCGCCTGATGGAGGCCAACCCGGACGCCGGCATCATCCAGACCGGGCCGAAAGCCTCGGGTATGGATACCCTGTACGCGCGCATGCAGCAGTTCGCCACCCGCGTGTACGGCCCGCTGTTCACCGCCGGCCTGCACTTCTGGCAGTTGGGCGAGTCGCACTACTGGGGCCACAACGCGATCATCCGCATGAAGCCGTTCATCGAGCACTGCGCCCTGGCGCCGTTGCCGGGCAAGGGCGCGTTCGCCGGGGCAATCCTGTCCCACGACTTCGTCGAAGCCGCGCTGATGCGCCGTGCCGGCTGGGGCGTGTGGATCGCCTACGACCTGCCGGGAAGCTACGAAGAACTGCCGCCGAACCTGCTCGACGAGCTCAAGCGCGACCGCCGCTGGTGCCACGGTAACCTGATGAACTTCCGCCTGTTCCTGGTCAAGGGCATGCACCCGGTACACCGTGCGGTGTTCCTCACCGGGGTGATGTCGTACCTGTCGGCGCCGCTGTGGTTCCTGTTCCTGGTGCTGTCGACCGCGCTGCTGGCGACCAACACGCTGATGGAGCCGCAGTATTTCATCGAGCCGTACCAGCTTTACCCGCTGTGGCCGCAGTGGCATCCGGAGAAGGCCGTGGCGCTGTTCTCCACCACCATCGTGCTGCTGTTCCTGCCCAAGCTGCTCAGCGTCATATTGATCTGGGCCAAGGGGGCCATCGAGTTCGGTGGGCGGATCAAGGTCACCCTGTCGATGCTCATGGAAATGCTGTTCTCCATGCTGCTTGCCCCGGTGCGCATGATCTTCCACACCCGCTTCGTACTGGCGGCATTTCTGGGTTGGGCCGCAACCTGGAACTCGCCACAGCGTGACGACGACTCCACCCCGTGGGGCGAAGCCGTGCGTCGGCATGGCCCACAAACCCTGCTGGGCATTGCCTGGGCAGGCCTGGTGGCCTGGCTGAACCCGAGTTTCTTGTGGTGGCTGGCGCCCATCGTTGGCTCGCTGGTGCTGTCGATCCCGGTGTCGGTGATTTCCAGCCGTACCCGTCTGGGCCTGGCGGCGAAAGACGAGAAGCTATTCCTCATCCCCGAGGAATACGCCACCCCGCAGGAGCTGCTGGCCACCGACCAGTACACCCACGAGAACCGCTGGCATGCCCTGCATGACGGCTTCGTGCGTGCGGTGGTCGACCCACGGCAGAACGCCCTGGCCTGCGCCATGGCCACCGCCCGGCATGGCCAGGCTGCGCCGATCGAGGCACTGCGTGCCGAACGCATTGCCAAGGCGATCGAAGTCGGGCCGAAAGGGCTGGACCTCAATACCCGCCTGGCCCTGCTCAGCGACCCGGTGGCATTGAGCCGTCTGCATGAACAGGTCTGGGCCGGGCACAATGCGGCGTGGATCGATGTGTGGCGCGCGTCGATCAAGAACGACCCACATTCGCCGCTGTTGCCGCTGCATCCGGAGAATGAAGGCCAGCCGACCCTCGTCGGCGCCTGACAGGGCTGTTCGCGGGCAAGCCCGCTCTTGCAGTACATCACCGCCCTTGAGGCAGGTGGTGTTCTGGCAGGGGCGGGCTTGCCCGCGAAGCTTTCCAGGGCGCCCGCCGATTTTGGCCAACAAAGTCCCCCCCAGCTCTAGGTCCCCGGGCCGCCATGCGTTAGCATCCCTCTCCGATATGACTCATCGGCCAGTACGGCCGTGCCAACAATAAGATTCGCTACTTTTCTTGCTAGGGGACTTGGTGATGATCAAGAAATACCTTTCGCGGCTAATGGTCGGTGTCACCGCACTGGTCGCCGTGACGGCGGCTCAAGCGGGCGCCATCGATGACGCGGTCAAGCGCGGCACCTTGCGGGTGGGCATGGACCCAACCTACATGCCGTTCCAGATGACCAACAAACGTGGCGAGATCATCGGCTTCGAAGTCGATATCCTCAAAGCCATGGCCAAGTCCATGGGCGTGAAGTTCGAGGCAGTTTCCACTGCTTATGACGGCATCATCCCGGCCCTGCTGACCGACAAGTTCGACATGATCGGCAGCGGCATGACCCTTACCCAGGAACGCAACCTGCGCCTGAACTTCAGCGAGCCTTTCATCGTGGTTGGCCAGACCCTGCTGATCCGCAAGGAGCTGGCTGGCGAGATCAAGTCGTACAAGGACCTGAACAACGAGAAGTACCGCCTGACCTCCAAGCTTGGCACCACCGGCGAAATGGTGTCCAAGAAGCTGATCAGCAAAGCCAAGTACCACGGTTACGACAACGAACAGGAAGCCGTGATGGATGTGGTCAATGGCAAGGCCGACGCCTTTGTCTATGACGCGCCGTACAACGTGGTGGCGGTAGACAAAGCCGGTGCTGGCAAGCTGCTGTTCCTCGAAGAACCCTTCACCTACGAGCCGCTGGCCTTCGGCCTGAAAAAAGGCGACTACGACAGCATCAACTTCATCAACAACTTCCTGCACCAGATCAAGCACGACGGGACCTACGATCGTATTCACGACAAGTGGTTCAAGAACAAGGACTGGCTGAAGGAAATGGAATAAGGCCAAGGCCACAAGCCCGGCTTTATGACCCCGACGCGCAGGCAAACCCTGCGCGTTCGCATTTACGGAAGTACCCCACGTGATCAAACACAAGAAAGCCCAGTGGCCCTGGCATGGGTTGACCGCCCTGGTCCTGGTGGGCCTGGCGTTCAGCCTGTACATGGCCACCTCGATGATTTCCTACGAGTGGCGCTGGAACCGCGTACCCCAGTACTTCGCGTACAAGGCTGAGGAAACCCAACGCGCCGCCGGCTACGGTACCGTGCAGGAAATCGTCATTTCCGGCGATAGCGCCCGCGTCACGCTGAAGGACGAAAGCGGTGCCGAGCAAGTGCTCGATGTGGACAAGGACAGCCTGCAACTGAGCCGTGGCGACGATGTTGCCGAAGGCGACCAGATTGGTGTAACCCGCCATTGGGCGGCAGGTCCGCTAGCCTGGGGTCTGTGGACCACATTGTGGATCTCGGTGGTATCCGGCGCGTTCGGCCTGGTGATCGGCCTGTTCGCGGGCCTGTGCCGGTTGTCGAACAACCCGACCCTGCGCGACCTCTCGACCGTGTATGTCGAGTTGGTGCGCGGCACACCGCTGCTGGTGCAGATATTCATCTTCTACTTCTTCATCGGTACCGTGCTCAACCTGTCCCGTGAGTTCGCCGGGGTGGCGGCGCTGGCGCTGTTCACCGGTGCCTACGTGGCCGAAATCGTTCGGGCTGGCGTGCAGTCGATAGCCAAGGGCCAGAATGAAGCTGCCCGTTCGCTTGGCCTGAACGCTAGCCAGTCGATGCGCCACGTGATCCTGCCGCAGGCGTTCAAGCGCGTGCTGCCGCCGCTGGCCGGGCAGTTCATCAGCCTGGTCAAGGACACCTCGCTGGTGTCGGTGATCGCCATCACCGAGCTCACCAAGAGCGGCCGTGAGGCCATCACTACGTCGTTCTCTACCTTCGAGATCTGGTTCTGCGTGGCAGGCCTGTACTTGCTGATCAACCTGCCGCTGTCGCACATTGCCAGCCGGCTTGAGCGGAGGCTTGCGCAAAGTGATTGAAGTCCGTGATTTGCTGAAAGTCTTCGACACCCGTGGCCAGGTGGTCAGGGCTGTGGATAACGTCACCACGCAGGTCGCCAAGGGCGAGGTGGTGGTGGTGCTGGGCCCGTCTGGGTCGGGCAAGTCGACCTTCCTGCGTTGCCTCAACGGCCTGGAGCATTTCGACCAAGGCCATGTGGCCATCGACGGCTTGCAACTGGCCGACCCCAAGACCGACATCAATGCCTACCGCCGCGAGGTCGGCATGGTGTTCCAGCACTTCAACCTGTTCCCGCACATGACTGTGCTGGAAAACCTGTGCCTGGCGCAGAAGGTGGTGCGCAAGCGCAACAAGGCTGACCGCGAGGCCAAGGCCCGGGCGCTGCTGGAAAAGGTCGGCATTGCGCAGAAGGCCAATGAATTCCCGTCCCGGCTGTCTGGCGGCCAGCAGCAACGGGTAGCGATTGCTCGCGCGCTGGCAATGGACCCGAAAGTGATGCTGTTCGACGAGCCCACCTCGGCGCTTGACCCGGAAATGGTCGGTGAGGTGCTGGACGTGATGAAGACCCTGGCCCAGGAAGGCATGACCATGGTTTGTGTCACCCACGAAATGGGCTTTGCCCGCGAAGTGGCTGACCGGGTGCTGTTCTTCGACCACGGCAAACTGCTGGAAGATTCGGCCCCGGCCGCTTTCTTCGCTGCGCCGAAAGACCCGCGCGCGCAGGCATTCCTACGCCAGGTGCTGTAAGCGCACCGGCCTCTTCGCTGGCAAGCCCGCCTGCGCATGTGCGCCGCTCCCTTGCAGGGAGTGCTGCACCTGTAGGGGCAGGCTGCCCGCGAAGAGGGCGACGTGATGTCAGATGCTGAACCGCCCAACCATCCCCCGCAATTGCTGCCCCAAGCGTTCCAGCTCTCCACTCGAGGCTGCTGTCTGCTCACTGGCGGCACTGGTCTGATCCGAAACATCCCGCACATTGATCACACTTCGGTTGATTTGCTCGGCTACCACACTCTGCTCTTCGCTGGCCGTGGCAATCTGCTGGTTCATGCCCTGGATGCTCGAGACCGTGTCGGTGATCTGGCTCAGTGCGTGCCCGGCTCTGCGACTCAGCTCTACGCTCTGTTCGGTCAGGCTCTTGCTGTTGTCCAGCAAGCGGGTCACCTCGTCGGTACCGTTGTGCAGGCTGTCGATCAGTTGGCCAATCTCCTCGGTAGCTGTCGAGGTACGCTGGGCCAGGCCGCGTACCTCATCGGCCACTACGGCAAAGCCACGCCCCGCTTCACCGGCCCGTGCCGCTTCGATCGCTGCGTTCAGCGCCAGCAGGTTGGTCTGTTCGGACACCGACTTGATCACATCGAGGATGCTGCCGATGCGCTGGCTCTCGCCTGCCAGGTGCTGCATGGCCGCCAGGCAATGGTCCATCTGCCCGGCCAGTTGTTCGATACGGCCGATGGCTTCGGCGACTACCTGGTCCCCCACCTGAGCCTGCTGGTCAGCGTTGGTCGCGGCCAGCGAGGCTTGCTCGGCGTTCTGTGCCACTTCCTGCACAGTGGCACTCATCTGGTTCATGGCCGTGGCCACCTGGTCGGTTTCCTCGCGCTGCTGATTGATGCGCAACTTGGTGTCTTCGCTACTGACCGCCAGCTGCGTGGCCGCCTGTGACAACTGGCCGACACCCTGATCAATGCCGCCGATCAGCTCGCGCAGGCTCAAGGTCATCTCGTGCATGCTGGTTTGCAGCTGGCCCATTTCGTCGCGGCGTTGCACGGTGTCAGCCTGGCTCAGGTCGCCCTTGGCGATGCGGGCGGCCACGGCCAGCGTCTGGCGCAACGGCTGGGTGATCTGCAAGGTGATCAGCCATGCAGCCAGCACCCCCACTGCCAGTGCCAGCACCGCCACACTGGTCAACAATGATCGGGCCGCGAGGGCCTCGCTGTCGCGTTGTTCGACCTTGCGTTTGCCCAGTTCGAGGCTTACGGTCCGCAGCTCGTTGCCCATGTTTTCCATGTTGTTCTGCAACTGCTCGACCCGTACTGCGGCGCGGCGGTACTCATCCAGGCTGGCGCGGTACTTGCGCAGCTCGACACCGGGTCGTTCGCGGATGGGCTGTGGCAAGCCCAACGACGCAAGGCCTTCAAGCAGTCGCGCAAGGCTACTGTCGGCGGCGTCCAGGGCGTTATCGCCAACGTTGGCAAAGTCCTCGATCGGGACGAAAGTGTAGGCTGGAACCAGGCTTTGCTGGTTGGCTCCATCGACATGCCGGCCTAGGGTATCCATGAGGCTCAGCACACCACTCTGCAGGCTACTGTCAGGCATTTTCAGCAAGGCCTGAGTCTGCAGTTCGTCAATCGCCTCGTTGAGTTCATGCTCCTGCGATTGCAGTGCTTCGCGCAGGGCTACACGGCTGGTGACGCTGCGTTGCAGTTCGCTGAAGTTGTCGCGCAAGTGCTGCAACAATGCCATTTTTTCCGTCAGCAACTGCCGTGACTCATCGACGCTGCTGCGCTGCTGCAGGGTAGTCAGCATCTTGTTGAGCTGGTCGAGAATGTTGGTGATGCGCGCTCTGCTGGCATCATCGTTGAGCACGCGATAGGTGATGCGTTCCGCGCGCAGGTCCTTCGTCAGGTCGTTGATCAGGCCTATTTCGCTGAGTTGCTGCGAGCGCACGATGGCATCATCGAGGGCGCGCCAGCCGCTGATGGTGGTGGCCAGGGTAAGCAGCAGGACCACGGCGAAGCCGAGGGCCAGCTTGGCGGCGACACTGATGTTGCCGAGCTTGCGGTTGAGGGAGCCAAGCATGGGGAATCTCCGAGCGAGTGAGAGAGAGGATGCAGGCGTATTGCTGGCATCACATCCCTGCCCATCGGCAGCGGAGCTGTAGGACTTGACCTGATAATAAGGTAGGAAATTTCGCCGCGAACAGTAGGATGTATTTCGTCCTGTACCGGCCTCTTCGCGGGGTTACCCGCGAAGAGGCCCGGCCGGGCGATGATTGGGTCAGATCACAGCCTGAACCGCCCAACCAGCCCTTGCAAATGGGTGCCCAACCGCGCCAGTTCCACGCTGGAGCTGGCTGTCTCCTCACTGGCCGCCGAGGTCTGGTCGGAAATATCCCGCACATTCATCACGCTGCGGTTGATCTCCTCGGCCACCGCCGTCTGCTCCTCTGCCGCCGTTGCAATCTGCTGGTTCATCGCCTGGATCGACGACACCGTACGGGTGATGGTTTCCAGCGAGCTGCCAGCACGGCGGGTCAGCTCGACGCTGCTGTCGGTCAGCTGGCGGCTGTTGTCCATCACGCTGGCCACCCGTTGGGTACCGCTTTGCAGGCCGGCAATGAGTTCTTCGATCTCTTCGGTCGATTGCTGGGTGCGCTGAGCCAAACTGCGCACTTCATCGGCGACCACGGCAAAGCCACGCCCGGCCTCGCCGGCGCGGGCGGCCTCGATCGCCGCGTTCAGGGCCAGCAGGTTAGTCTGCTGGGCCACTGACTTGATCACGTCGAGCACGCTGCCGATCTTGTCGCTTTCGGCCTTGAGCTGGTTCATGGCTTCGCTGGAATTGACCACTTCACCCGCCAGGCGCTCGATCTGCGCCACGGCCTCACCCACTACACGGTCACCTTCACGGGCTTGCTGGTCGGCCATCAAGGCGGCTTCCGAGGCTTGCTCGGCGTTGCGGGCCACCTCGTGGACGGTAGCGGTCATCTGGTTCATGGCGGTCGCCACCTGGTCGGTCTCGACCTTCTGGTTATTGACCCCAGCGCTGGTCTGCTCGGTAACGGCCGACAGCTGCTCGGCAGCGCTGGCGATCTGTGTGACGCCGTCGCCAATGCCGCCAATCAGTTCGCGCAGGCCCTGGGTCATGCGCTGCATGCTGGCTTGCAACTGGCCTAGCTCGTCGCGGCGGTCCACCTGCAAGTTCAGGGTAAGGTCGCCACTGGCCACGCGTTCAGCAGCGCGCAGGGTATGGCGCAAGGGGATGATGATCTGCCGGGTGATGGCCCAGGCTGCCAGCAAGCCGAGAACCAGTGCCAACGCGGTAGCCGCAGCCAGCAGGGTCTTGGCGTTGGCTGCGCCAGCATCGCGCACTTCGGTTTGTGAGGTGGTCATCGCCTGGCTGGTTTGCAGCAGCACCGTGCCTTGTTCGGCCATGCGCCGCAGGGCTTGCTCTGTGGCGTCGGGATCCGCCGCAGATTGCTTGAGGTCAGCGAAAGCCTGCCGATATCCGCTTACCGCTGTCATTTGCTGCCGAAGGCGTTGCTGGTCCTCGGTTTTTTCGATCTGGCCAAGCATCAACTGGACCTGGCGCTCAAGGTTGTTCAACGCCTTTTCCAGCTCTGCTACGGCTGCATTGCCACGGTTGCGTTCGTAGTGTTGGCGGGCAATGCGCAATTCCTGGGTGTACTGATGAATCACCGAGATATTGCCCAGCTTGTCACCTCGATCAATGATGCTATCCATACCCATCCACCCCGTAAGGGTAATGGCCAGGGTCAACAGCAGCACCAGGCCAAAGCCCAGCCCCAGTTTGCGATTGACGCTCACATTGCCCATCGATTGGGCTAACCATTGATACATGTACGACTCCCCGGCGGCTTGGCAGCACAAATAGTTGTTGTGTTGCCAAGGCCATCGGCTTGGGAGTAGGAAACTTGATGGGCGGAAAAAGGGTGTTTGCGTCAGAAAATACGCGAAAGCAACGCGGTGACGGCGGTCTCTACCCGCAGGATGCGATCGCCCAGTTGTACCGGTGCCAGGCCAGCTTTGCCCAGCAGCTCGATTTCATAGGGTATCCAGCCGCCCTCGGGGCCGATGGCCAAGGTCACGGGTTGGTCCACTGCACGCGGGCAGGCGGGGTAGGGGCCGGGGTGGCCAACCAGGCCCAGGGTGCCGGCGGCGATGGCAGGCAGGCGGTCTTCGACGAACGGCTTGAAGCGTTTCTCGATGACTACCTCGGGCAGCACCGTATCACGTGCCTGCTCCAGGCCGAGGATCAGGTTTTCGCGAATGCTCTCGGGGTGCAGAAAAGGTGTTTGCCAGAAGCTTTTCTCGACCTTGTAGCTGTTCACCAGAATCAGCCGTGATACGCCGAGGGTAGCCACGGTCTGGAACAGTCGACGCAGCATTTTCGGGCGTGGTACCGCCAGCACCAGGGTCAGCGGCAGCTTGGCCGGTGGCTGCTGGTCGAAGGCCACTTCCAGTTCGGCTTCGTGCTTTTCCAGGCGCAGCACCGTGGCCTTGCCCATCAGGCCATTGATGCGGCCCACGCGCAGGTTGTCGCCCACTGCCACGCGGTGGATTTCCTGCATGTGGGTGAAGCGCCGATCGGCAAGAACGACACGGTCGGCCGAGACGAAGTCGGCCTCTTCAAGAAGCAACAGGTTCACGGTTGGGTCGCTGGTGGCTGGTCGTTATGGTCGTCGGCGGTTTCGTCGTGGGCGCTGCGCTTGCGGATCAGGCTGCCACACAGTACGCCGATCTCGAACAGCAGCCACATGGGCACGGCCAGCAACGTCTGCGAGAAGATGTCCGGCGGGGTAAGGATCATGCCGACCACGAAGCAGCCGATGATCACATAGGGGCGGATCTTTTTGAGATATTTCACGTCGACCACGCCGATCCACACCAGCAGTACGACCGCTACCGGGATTTCGAAAGCCACGCCGAAGGCGAAGAACAGCGTCATCACGAAGTCGAGGTAGTTGGCGATGTCGGTCATCATCGCTACGCCTGCCGGCGTGGCAGCGGCGAAGAACTTGAACATCAGCGGGAACACCAGGAAATAGGCAAAGGCCATGCCGGCGTAGAACAGCAGGATGCTCGACACGAGTAGCGGGATGGCAATGCGCTTCTCGTGGCGGTACAGCCCGGGGGCGATAAAGCCCCAGATTTGCTGGAGGATGAACGGGATGGCCAGGAACAGCGCCACGATCATGGTCAGCTTGAACGGCGTGAGGAACGGCGAGGCCACGTCGGTGGCGATCATCGTTGCATTGGCCGGCAAGTGATCGCGCAGCGGGGCGGAGACCAAGGTGTAGATCTGCTGGGCGAATGAGAACAGCCCGGCAAAAATCAGGAAAATGACAGCAACGCAGCGCAGCAGGCGGGTGCGCAGTTCGGTCAGGTGCGAAACCAGCGGCATTGGCTGGTCGTGTTCCGGGTTCTCGCTCATGGGGCTCGCGGCGGTTGAGGCGGTTCAGAAGAAGCGGCCGGGGTGGCAGCTGGCTCGACAACCGGCCTGGTTTCGAGCCCGGCAGGTGGCTGCACACTGGCCGTGGTCACTGGCGGCTGTGCGGGTGGCGCTAGCGGGTTGAGGATGCGCTTGGCTTCCTCTTCCATCTGCAGGATGTGCTCATTATGCAGCTGGCGGCGGATATCGTCGGCACCGATCTCGCGCTCGACCTCCATCTTGATGCTGTTGAAGCTGCGCTTGAGCCGCCCGATCCACAGGCCAGCCGTGCGGGCGGCACCCGGCAGGCGCTCGGGACCGAGCACCAGCAGGGCGACCAGGCCGACGAGCAGCAGCTCGCTGAAACTGATGCCGAACATGGGTCAGTCTTTCCGCTGCGGCTCTTGGACCGTCTGGGCCTGGCCTTCGATGGTGTGGCCTTGCTGCGGCTGGGCGGTGTTCTGCACCGGCGGCACTGGTTGGACAGGCGGCGGAGTCTGCTCGGCCGGCTTGCTCTCTTCTTCGTTCATGGCCTTGCGGAAGCCCTTGATCGATTCGCCCAGGTCGCTGCCGAAGTTCTTCAGTTTCTTGGTGCCGAACACCAGAACCACGACGACCAGCAGGACAATCCAGTGTTTCCAGTCAAAAATACCCATGGTGCTCTCCTAGAATGCGTTGTGCTCAAGCCGAAGGCTGGCGAGCGGCCTTTTCATCGTGCCCGGACAGCCCGAAACGGCGATCCAGCTCATCGAGTACGGCTTGTGGATGCTGGCCCAGCGCGCTGAGCATCACCAGGCTATGAAACCACAGGTCGGCAGTTTCGTAGATGACATCGCTGTAATCCTTGCTGACTGCGGCATCCTTGGCGGCAATGATCGTTTCGACCGACTCCTCGCCAAGCTTTTCAAGAATCTTGTTCAGGCCCTTGTGGTACAGGCTGGCCACGTAAGAGCTGTCAGGTGCCGCTTGCTTGCGTTCTTCAAGCACTTCGGCCAGGCGGTTGAGGGTGTCGCTCATGTCAGTGTCCTGCGCTGTAGATGGCATCCGGGTCCTTCAAGACCGGGTCGACGATTTTCCACTGGCCGTCTTCGAAGACGCGATAGAAGCAGCTTTCACGGCCGGTATGGCAGGCGATATGACCCAGTTGCTCGACCATCAGGATGATCACATCGGCGTCGCAGTCCAGGCGCAGCTCATGCAGTTTCTGCACATGCCCGGATTCCTCGCCCTTGCGCCACAGCTTGCCACGCGAACGCGACCAATAGATGGCGCGTTGCTCGGCGGCGGTCAGGGCCAGCGATTCGCGGTTCATCCAGGCCATCATCAGCACGCGTCCGGTCTTGTGGTCCTGGGCGATCGCCGGTACCAGGCCATCGCTGTTCCACTTGATCTCGTCCAGCCAGTCTTTCATCGTCGACTCCAAAGCGGGCCCGCTCCTGTACCGGGCCATTTGCGCTAGTGTGCCAGCCACAGGCGCGGCTGGCTATTGGCGCACGATCAGGTAAAGGCCCGCAGCCAGCATCAGCCAGGCTGGCCAGGCAGCCGGGGCGGCCAGGCTGGCGGTTTCGGCAGCGCCTGCGGCTAGAACTGCGCCACCGCCCAGCAGGCCTGCGCCCAGCAGGCGCAGCGCCCAGCGGTCGCCCTGACGACGGCGCTCCGGCAGTTGTGGATCGTGCAGGTGAGGCTGCGACAGGCGTTCGAGCAGGTCGCGGGTCATGCCGGCCAGGTGTGGCAGTTGTTCTACTTGGCTGTGCAGGTTGCCGAACACGGCCTTGGGGCTGTAGCGGTCGCGCATCCAGCGTTCGAGGTACGGCTTGGCGGTGCTCCACAGGTCCAGGTCGGGGTACAGCTGACGACCCAGGCCTTCGATGTTGAGCAGGGTTTTCTGCAGCAACACCAACTGTGGCTGCACTTCCATGTTGAAGCGCCGTGCGGTCTGGAACAGACGCATCAGCACCTGGCCGAAAGAAATATCCTTTAACGGTTTTTCAAAGATCGGCTCGCACACGGTACGAATCGCTGCTTCGAACTCGTTCACCTTGGTGTTTGCCGGTACCCAGCCCGAGTCGATGTGCAACTGGGCGACGCGGCGGTAGTCACGCTTGAAGAAGGCAAACAGGTTGCGCGCCAGGTAGTCCTGGTCCTCGGCGGTGAGACTGCCGACGATGCCGCAGTCGATGGCAATATACTGCGGGCTCCACGGCTTGACCGTGCTGACGAAGATGTTGCCGGGGTGCATGTCGGCATGGAAGAAGCTGTCGCGGAACACCTGGGTGAAGAACACTTCCACGCCGCGCTCGGCCAGCAGCTTCATGTCGGTGCGCTGGTCGGCCAAGGTAGCCATGTCGGTCACCGGTACGCCGTAGATGCGCTCCATCACCAGCACCTTGGGGCGGCACAGGTCCCAGTACACCTGGGGCACGTACATCAGCTCGGAGTCTTCGAAGTTGCGCCGCAGCTGGCTGGCGTTGGCAGCCTCGCGCAGCAGGTCGAGCTCGTCGTAAATGGTTTTTTCGTAGTCGCCGACGATGTCTACCGGGTGCAGGCGACGGGCATCCGCCGAGGCGCGTTCGGCAGCCTTGGCGATCAGGAACAGCCAGGCCAGGTCCTGGGCAATGACCGGCTTCAGGCCCGGGCGCACCACCTTGACCACCACCTCTTCGCCGGTTTTCAGGCGTGCGGCATGCACCTGTGCCACCGAGGCCGAGGCCAGCGGTTCGACGTCGAAGCGGCTGAACACCTCGCCGACCTTCGCCCCGAGCTGTTCCTCGATCAAGGCCACGGCTTTTTTCGGGTCGAACGGTGGCACGCGGTCTTGCAACAGCATCAGCTCGTCGGCGATGTCGGGTGGCAGCAGGTCGCGGCGGGTGGACAGCAGCTGGCCGAACTTGATGAAGATCGGCCCCAAGTCCTGCAGCGCCAGACGCAGGCGTGCGCCACGGCTGAGTTCGGTGGGCTTGCGTGGCAGCCAGCGCCACGGCATCAGCAGGCGTACGCTGGCCAGCCACCAAGGCAGCAGGGGTTGTTCGAACAGCAGGTCATCGAGGCGGTAGCGGATCACCACACGCTGGATGCGAAAAAGACGTCGGACGGCGAGCAGCTTCATGCGTTATCGCTGGTATCTAGGGATCGGGAGAGGCGCTTGAGGCGCGCTTCGAGGCGTTCTGTATCAAGCTTCAAGGCATCGAGCTCGCTGAAGGCGGCTTCCGCTTCGCGCTTGCCGACAAGGGTACGGGATTCTTCGGCCAGGTATTCGGACAGGTTCTGGCTGAAACGTGCCAGGCCTTGGCGAGTCCAGCGAGCGCGCAGGCGGATATGGCCGGCCAGCATCGCCGTGGGGACCGGGCCAAGCCAGCGTTGCAGCTCGTGTTCCCAGTCCAGCTCCAGGTCCTGTAGCACGCCGAACAGGTCGAGCAGTACGGCGCTGTCGCCGTGTAGCTCGACCTGCGGGCTGTGCAGCACAGCGGTCTTGTCCTTGACCAAGGCCAGCTGCGCCAGGCTACCCGCAGGGGCGCGCAGGCTGCAGTCGACCTCGCCCTCCCAATGGGCGGCCAGCATCAGGCCCTCTTCATCGGGCAGGATGAATACCTGCAGGGCCGGTTGGCGGCAGTCGATCTCGATGACCTTGCCCTCAAGCGCGGCCAGCCGCGGCAAGGCCGTGCTGTCCATGCGCAGGACGCGATTCAGGCCATGTTCGACGCTGGCGAGCAGCCCGGCCAGCAGCATCAGGGCTTGATCCCCCGGTGCACGGCTACGATGCCGCTGGTCATGTTGTGGTAGGTGACGCGGTCGAAACCGGCCTCGACCATCATGCTTTTCAGGGTTTCCTGATCGGGGTGCATGCGGATCGACTCGGCCAGGTAACGGTAGCTCTCGGCGTCATTGGTGATCAGCTTGCCGGCCAGCGGCATGAAGGCGAACGAGTAGGCGTCGTAGGCCTTGGACATCAGCTTGTTGGTCGGCTTGGAGAATTCCAGGATCAACAGGCGGCCACCGGGCTTGAGCACGCGCAGCATCGAACGGATGGCGGCGTCCTTGTGGGTGACGTTGCGCAGGCCGAAAGCGATGGTCACGCAGTCGAAGTGGTTGTCTGGAAACGGCAGCTTTTCGGCGTCAGCCTGAACGAACTCGATGTTGCCGGCCACGCCGCGGTCCAGCAGGCGGTCACGACCAACCTTGAGCATCGAATCGTTGATGTCGGCCAGCACCACCTGCCCGGTCGGGCCTACCAGGCGCGAGAACTTGGCGGCCAGGTCACCGGTACCGCCGGCGATGTCCAGCACGCGGTTGCCGCTGCGTACGCCCGACAGCTCGATGGTAAAGCGCTTCCACAGGCGGTGCATGCCGCCAGACAGCACGTCGTTCATCAGGTCGTATTTGGCGGCCACCGAGTGGAACACTTCGGCGACTTTCTTCGCCTTCTGGCTTTCAGGCACGTCCTGGTAGCCGAAATGGGTGGTGGGTTCGGCGTGTTCGCCTTTGCGCTGGTCGTTCATATCGCTTCACCGGAAAAAATTACTGCCATTCTAGGGCGAACGGGCGGATTTGTCTTGGCGGGGTGTGCCAGGGGGCGGGCGCGGGCATAATGCCCATTATGTCTACATTTCCAGGAACGCCCGCATGACCCAGATCAGCGTCGAACGTAAACACTCCCTAGGCCGCGATGCCGCCCGCGCCAAAGCCGAAGCGTTGGTCGACAAGCTCAGCCGCGAATATGACCTCAAGGCCACCTGGAACGGTGACCGGGTCGATGTGGCGCGCAGTGGCGCCAATGGCAGCGTGCACATTGGCGACGACAGCATCCGCGTCGAATTGAAGCTGGGCATGATGCTGTCGATGATGAGCGGCACCATCAAGGGTGAGATCGAACGGGCGCTGGACAAGGCCCTGGCCTGACGCCCGCTGCCGTCAGTTGTCGGGGAACGGGATCAGGTCGTCGATCTGCTCCAGGCGTAGATCACCTCGATAGATGTCATTGCGCTCTGCTGGGGCCAGTGCACGTTCCAAGCGCTCGTCGCGACTCATGGCGTCCGGGAACTTCAAATGGCCTTTGGCGAAGCGCCGGGCATCGGCATTGGCAGTGGTGTAGTGGAAATGCGCTTCCCAGAGCTTCTGCCTGGGTTGCAGGCGATAAACGTCATACACATCCAGAAAGTCGTTGGCCTTGAGCTTCTTGCGGCGTCGGGTGAGCTTGATCTCGATTTCGCCCGCCTCCACCAGGAAACGCAAGGCTTTGCTATCCGGCTGCAGGGTGCCAAGGTAGGCGATGGTCAAGAGCCGCTTCTTTTCTGCCTGTACCTCGTCAATCGCCTGATCCAGCCTCGTGGCGAGTGAATGCCATTGACTCGGGCCGTCACGCAAGTCCCCGGCAGTTTTGGTCATGTCCTGCATGTAGAAATCAAGCTGGTCTGCCAGGGCGTTAGGGCCTTTCAGGTGACGGGTGGCGTGGGCGACCCTGGTATTCTGCTGAGCCAAAAGGTCGTCGCCCATGCGGCCCAGGCGAGCGTAGTCGGGTTTTGGCGGGCTTTGCGTTACAGCTTTCCAGCGATCACCTTCAGGCTGATAGCGCGCAATGGTCTGTCCTGTCGTCGGATCGATCTGCACGGCTTCGCTGCCTTCCTCGGTCTGCTCGACGACCAGTGATCTGCCGCGAGTGGTGCGGATTATTTTGCGTCTCACTGGACGCACCTTGTGCGTCAATGGCGGCTCGAACACTGCCTCCTGCGTATCCGCCGCAGCGGAAGCATGGGCAAGGTCATTCTCGGCCAGTGTTATCAGTGCATTCAGTTCAGCGATGTATTCATTTAGCCTGCTGCTGTCTATTGCCGGAAGATCACGTGATAGCACATATTCGGCATTGCTCCGTGACAGTTTGTATTCACTCAGCGCGCTCTCCAGCGGTTCCTTCTGCGCTTGCGGCTCCAGGTGGGCAGCGGCCAGGCTGTCGTGGCTCAGTAGCGCTTGGTGGAGTTGTTTGCTGCGCAAGGTCTCTTGCAAGAGCAGGGTGGATTCGAAGTTTTCCGCGGTCAGCTGGTCTCGCTTCACCACCAACTGATGCAAGTCGCTCAAGATCTGGGCTCGAACGATGAGTGTCGAGTATCGTCGGGTGTTGATGATGTGATCGAGCAACTTGCGTTTGCCCGGGAACTGGATCTGCCCATCTGCCAGAGCCTCGCTGAGGTCCTGGTCAAGCCGTTGGCTGACGTTGAAAATGCGTCTATGGACACCCAAAGCTGCCTCGACCTTCTTGCTGTACTCCAGATACAGCGCTGCCTGTTGCTGGCCGAACTCCAGTTGCTGAAGCTGACGCGACTGGTTTTTGAGTGTGTCGTAGTCATTCATTTCAAGCAGGCGGCGGAATTGTTGCACGTCGGCGGTCAACAACTGTTCCGACCACTGGCCGCGGGCATAGGATGCTGCGCCCTTGGGATCGAACCTGGCATATTTCGGGTCGCTCATGCGGGCGTACAGCTGCATGTGGTCCTTTATCAGCCCGGCCTGTTTTTCATAAGTGCGTGCCAGTAAATCCAGGTTGTCCCGTGCCTCGTTGCGCAGGGTTCGTAGTGCCTGCCGCCGTATCTGCATATCTTCCGGCAGGTCGTCCGGGGCGACACCGGGGTAATCGTTCAGAGCCTGGTCGAATGCCGAGTGTGCCTCGTCATACGGTTTCACCCGCTCAAGACAGCGCTCGACCAACGTTTCTGTGCGGGTGAGTTCTCGGTCATTCGCCACTCGGCGTTCCTGCATCTGCTTGAAGGCCTGCTTTTTTTCATCGATCAACGCCTTGGCTGTTTTTGGCATGCCGCCTGGCATATGCAGGTCCAGCATCCATTCGCCGTTCCAGCGCGCCAACCACGGACCGCGGCTGCGTTCGCGGCCGACAATATAGTAACCGTCAGGCTCCGCCCCCCAGGTTTGCGACCATTCACTCTGGGTGACGTCCGGGCCAATTATGCGCATGCCCCTCCAGCTCTCCTCAACTTCATAGGCGACATCCTGCAGTTTTACGTAGTAGCGGTCGTCCACCTTGTACAGGCCGCGCATGCGGCCGGTGGTCAGCGCACTTTGTTCGTTCAGGCTGACATGGGCGCGTAGCGTGTCGAGGGTGGCACGGGCGTCGCGGGGCAGGTTGCCGAGCCGCTGATCGCGGCCCCATTGGCTGACGTTGAGCGCTGCAGGCTTCGGTTGCTCGATGGGTGCTTGCCAGGTTTTTTGCTCAGGTTGCTGCGTTGCGGTCGCGCCTGAGCCACGCCGTGGCCTGGGCTGAAGCGCCAGCTCAGGTTCGATGTGGGGGCTGGAACCGTGGGCCAGCAGCATGGCCAGGTTCAACAGTAGGTCAGCGGTGGCGAGCACCTTTTCTCCGCTGCTTCCTTCGGTCAAGGCTGTCAGGTCATCCTTGATGCTGAGCAGGGCTGCCACGAGCCAGGCCACCACGCCTGCCGGCCCTCGCAGCAGCGGTGTGACCGTGTTGAATGCCAGCCACGCGAATTGCACGACCATCGCCCAGCGTTGTTGGGCATTCGAGGTGCTTTGGCGTGAAGCCAGTAACAGAAGCACGTCGGCCCTGGCCTGAAACATCGACCTGTCCAGGTCGCCGGACGGTGGCGTGAAGGCCAAAGTGGCAGGTGCCCTCAGGCGTTCGATCGCTTCAGCGGTCAGCTCGGAACCGTGCCCCAGAAAGTGCGCCAGTTCAGTCAGGCCACTGTGCAAGTGCGGATGGGTGAAGCCATCATTGGCATAAATGGGGCGGGCGTCGTCATCCATCCAGGCGAGAATGTCCTGCTGCAGGCGCTGCTCAGTCCGGATTGCTGCCATCAAGTGCCCTTGGCTGTCGAACTGCCTGACAGCCTGCGCGGCGTTCATGGGCCGGTAGAGTATCCAGGCCTCTGTGGCGGGTACGTGGATGACGAACATGCCATGCACCCGGTTGGCCTTCGGGCCATCCGGGACACTGTTGAATGACAGCGGAGCCACGCTCAGCGATGTGCTGGCGTGGGCTTCACGGCGGCAAAAGTCTGCAACGACCTGCCAGGTTCGCTCGCTCAGCCGGCCACCGATCTTGGCCTGTAGCGCGCTCAGCAGCAAGGCTGCACGCCATTCTTCGGCGAACCGCTGGCGGTGTTTGTCGGTGTCATTGCCCCTTTGCAACTGGTCGTGGACAAAGGACGGATACTGGCCACCGACATCCACGGCAACGATCAGCGCATCGACGTAGTCAAGGTCCATCCAGCTGCTCAGCGCCTGTTGATCGGTCAGTTGGATGGCTGAGGTTACCTGGCCGCTGCCCAAGGGCAGGCGTGAAATGGCCAGTTCGGTCAGGCTGATGGTTTTCAGGTACTCAAGCCTCGCCGGCCCCTCGGACGACACCTGCACCACTTGCGAAACGGTGATCTGCACCTGGTCAGGGTGGTAAGGCGGCTCGGCCGGGTGGTCATTGCGCATTTGCTCGCGTAGACGGCGAACCGTGTACTGCTGCAAGTCTTCGATCCCATCCAGGGATGACTCACCCTTTACCAGCATTTGCTGTGCCGACAGATCCAGCAACGCCATGTGGTACTGGAACCGATCCGTCGGCGTGGCGTTTTCCAGCCAGTCAGGGAGGGTGATCGCGGGTGTCGATTGCTCGAGCTTGAAGGATGCCGGGAATGTCGATGAAGGATCGCTCAGCAGGCTGAAGGACTCTTCCAGATCGCTTGTCCGTTCGATTGCATCAAGTTGTACGCGGTCAATCTGTTGCAGCATGGCGTTGAGCAGTTGCCTGGCCTGATAGCCGAATGGGTCTTCGGCCAGGGCCGTGCTGGCCCAGGACATCGTGTCGAACACATGGCGCTCGGAGAGCTCGTCGCGCAGGGCGACTGCAAAGTCCGCGAGCCCGGTGAAGCCACGTACGGTGCCAGAGGGCTTGCACCACAAAATCAGGTCGCGCGCCTCTTTTTTGCCCGTGATGAGCAGGTCCGGCAATACCACATGAACCGTGTTGCCCGGGTTGCCGAGTGAGGCTTGCACACCCTGCACGTTGGCCGACGTGTCGGATTGAGCGAGCATGGCGTACAGCAAGGCCTTCTGGTCACCGTCCAGGCCTTGGCGCTCGAGCGTGCCGAGCAGTGCGGCCTTCAGCATCTGCTGCATCCAGTGCAGACGGGTCACATCCGAGTCACCCTCGCGGCTGTTCCAGAAACTGACCTGTGCCTGCTGAAATGTCTCGCAGAGGGTCGCCAGGACATTGTCGTAATCCGTGTTCAGGTCGGTCATGCGAATGTCGATGGTCGGCGCATCGTTCTGAGGACGAAAGATGGCCGGCGGGTTCAGGCTGAACTGGTCCGTGGGCTTGAGTGCCATGGGATGGCCCGTGAGGAAATGCTCAAGCAAGGTGTCGACCAGGTTGCCTGGTTGTGCTGCTGGTTCTTCATCCTGGCCAGGCAGGATGCTAAAGTTTTTTATCGATTGCAGTTCTGGGTGGTTCTTGCGGATCCACGGATAGCGTGCGACGAGTGCGTCGAAGCCAGCGGCGGCAATGACCTCGCGCAAGCTTGGGCGGTTGGCGAACTGCATCGCTACCCGTTGCCTGAACGATGTAGCCGACGAGGTCGGTGACTGAGGCATGGCGAAGACTCCAGTAAAAGGGAGCAGAATTCTGGGATGCCGGCCTGCAGCCACTGCGGTAGATACATCAGTGTGGCGATCTTAGGGTGAAGATTCTAAATCCTGCCCCTACCTTATGCTCAAGCCCAGCCTCAATGGGCGGTTTTCCACCACTCATGAGCATGAGGTACACAGCATGGCCAAAGTGAATGTGAAGAAAAAAGACGAAGCCCTGGGCACGCTTGGTGAGGTGCGCGGCTACGCGCGCAAGATCTGGTTGGCCGGTATCGGCGCCTACGCCCGCGTCGGCCAGGAAGGCTCCGACTACTTCCAGGAGCTGGTCAAGGCCGGCGAGGGGGTCGAGAAGCGGGGCAAGAAGCGCATCGACAAAGAGCTCGATGCTGCCAACAACCAGCTCGATGAAGCCGCCGAGGAAGTCAGCCGCGTACGCGGCAAGGTAGAAATTCAACTCGACAAGATCGAAAAAGCTTTCGACGCACGGGTCGGTCGCGCCTTGAATCGCCTGGGTATTCCGTCTAAACATGACGTTGAGGCGTTGTCGATCAAGCTTGAACAGTTGCATGAGCTGCTTGAGCGCGTCGCGCACAAACCATAAGGAGAGCAGGATGGCTGGCAAGAAGAACACCGAAAAAGAAGGCAGCTCCTGGGTCGGCGGGATCGAGAAATACTCCCGCAAGATCTGGCTGGCGGGGCTGGGTATCTATTCGAAGATCGACCAGGACGGCCCGAAGCTGTTCGACTCGCTGGTGAAGGATGGCGAGAAGGCCGAGAAGCAGGCGAAAAAGACGGCTGAAGATGTTGCCGAGACTGCCAAGTCTTCGACCACTTCGCGGGTGTCAGGCGTGAAGGACCGTGCGCTGGGCAAGTGGAGCGAACTTGAAGAAGCCTTCGACAAGCGCCTTAACAGCGCCATCTCGCGCCTTGGCGTGCCGAGCCGCAACGAGATCAAGGCTCTGCACCAGCAGGTCGACAGCCTGACCAAGCAGATCGAGAAACTGACCGGTGCTTCGGTTACGCCGATCTCGTCGCGCGCCGCTGCGGCCAAGCCTGCAGCCAGCAAGACTGCGGCCAAACCGCTGGCCAAGGCAGCGGCAGCCAAGCCAGCGGCCAAAACCGCGGCGGCCAAGCCTGCAGCTAAAACGGCAGCGGCCAAACCTGCTGCCAAGCCGGCGGCCAAACCTGCTGCCGCCAAACCTGCCGCCGCCAAGCCTGCGGCGGCCAAGCCAGCGGCAGCGAAGAAACCTGCGGTGAAGAAAGCACCGGCCAAACCAGCAGCCGCAAAACCCGCAGCCCCTGCGGCCAGCGCCGCACCGGCCACTGCCGCAGCACCGACACCTGCCACTGCCCCGGCCAGCAGCGCTCCGTCGGCACCAAACGGCACCGGTACCCTGATCTGATACCGCGTCGCCTTCTTCGCGGGCTTGCCCGCTCCCACAGTCACAGCGCAGATCAGCAGGTCAGCGCAGGCACTGTGGGAGCGGGCATGCCCGCGAAGGCCCCAGCGCCGAATCAACCGGCCTACCCCTCCAGATACCGCACAGCCAATTGCTCCGCCGCCGCCCGGGCCTGAGCCTGAAGATGCGGTGCCACCAGCATCATCACTTGGTACACCACAATCCCCACATCCCCCTCGCGCCCCAACACCCGCTGGTAATCCAGCGAGAACATCAGGGTCAGGGTGATCTGTTCCACCAGTTGCCCCAGCGCCGGGGTGTCACTCTCCACCAGCCCCTGGCTCTTGAGGCTGGCCAGCAACGCCGCCAGCGTACGCTTGAGCGCATTGATCAGGCTGCGCATGCCCCGCGCCAGCTTGGGCAGGCGCCCGGTCAGGTTCGACAGGTCCTGGAACAGAAACCGGTATTGCGCCATGCGCTCGACGATCAGGTGCAGGAACAGCCAGTAATCCTCAGCGTCCAGGCGCACCTCCAGAGGCGGATCGAGCAGAGGCATCAGTGCCTCCTCGAAACGCTCGAACAGCCCCAGCACCAACGGCTCCTTGCCGTGGAAGTGGTAGTACAGGTTGCCTGGGCTGATGCCCAGTTCGTTGGCAATCTCCAGGGTGGAAACGTTCGGCTCGCCCTGTTGGTTGAACAGTTGCAGGGCGCACTCGAGGATACGGTCGCGGGTCTTCATCCAGTCAGCATGCTCATTGGCTCAGGACATAGGTGCCTGGCGCGGGGCCTAGCGGTGGGTAGGTGGCGTTGCCCAGCTCCGTCCGTGGTGCCTTGAGCGGGCCTGAACGCGGGGTGATCCACTCCAGCCACAGCGGCCACCAGCTGCCTTCGCTGCGCTTGGCGTCATGGAACCACGCACGCGGGTCGCTGCTCAGCCTGGGGTTGGCCAGGTAGTAGGCCTTGGGGTTGCCGGGCGGGTTGATGATGCTCTGGATATGCCCGCTGTTGGCCAGCACGAAACGCCGTTCGCCGCCCAGCAGCAAGGCCGAGCGGTACACCGCGTCCCACGGCGTGATGTGGTCGTTGCTGCCGGCCACGGTAAAACTGTCCAGGTTGACTTGCTGAAGGTCGATCGGCGTGCCGCACACTTCAAGCCCGGCCGGGTAGGTCAACGGGTTCAGCTTGAAGAACTCCAGCAGATCGCCATGCAGCGCGGCAGGCAGGCGAGTGCTGTCGGCATTCCAGTAGAGGATGTCGAAGGCCGGCGGTGTCTTGCCGAGCAGGTAGTTGTTGACCCAATAGTTCCAGATCAGGTCGTTGGGCCGCATCCAGGCAAAGATCCGCGCCACTTCGGCGCCGTCCAGTACGCCGCGTTGATACGAGCGGCGCTTGGCGGCTTCGATCGTCTGCTCATCGGCGAACAGGCTGGCGGGGCTTTCGAATTTGCTGTCCAGCAGGCTGACCAGATAGGTCGCACTGCGCACCCGACGCAACTGTTTCCTGGCTTGCAGGTGGCCTTGCAGGGCCGCCATGGTCAGGCCGCCAGCACAGGCGCCCATCAGATTGGGGTCGCGGTTGCCGCTGATGCTGCGGCAGGCATTCAGCGCTTCTTCCAGGGCCTGCACATAGCTGGACAGGCCCCATTCACGGTGGCGCGGATCAGGGTTGCGCCAGCTGACCATGAACACCTGCAGGCCGTTCTTGAGCATGTACTGGACGAAGCTGTTGGTCGTGCTCAGGTCGAAGATGTAGAACTTGTTGATTTGCGGCGGCACGACCAGCAACGGGCGAGCGTGCTGTTTTTCGCTCATCGGCTTGTACTGGATCAGCTCCAGCAGTTCGTTGCGAAACACCACCGCGCCCGGGGTCGCTGCCAGGTTGCCGCCCACTTCGAAGGCACGCTCGTCGACCTGCCGTGGAAGGCCATCGTTGTGACGCAGGTCGTCGAGCAGGTGCGCTACGCCACGCACCAGGCTCTGACCACCGGTGTTGAACAGCTCTTTGACCGCCAGTGGGTTGAGCAGCGAGTTGCTGGGTGCCAGCGCATCGTTGATCAGGTTGAACAGGAAGTGCGCGCGTGCGCGATCATCGTCGTGCAGGTGGCTTTCGTCGATCCACTGGCGGGTCTGCTTCTGCCACGCCAGGTAGGCCTGCAGGCCGCGGCGGTAGAAAGGGTTCTGGCTCCAGGTCGGGTCACTGAAGCGCGCGTCACGTGGGTTCGGCTGGTAGGGCGTGTCGCCCAGCATCACCCGGCCCAGTTGCCCGCCAAGGGCCAGCAGATGATGGGCCGTGTGCAGCGGGTGGCGCAGGCCGTGGCGGCCGACATTGCGCAGTGTGGAAAGCAGGTCGCGGCCGCGCAGGCCGAGCATGGCGTTCTGCACGTTCATACTGGTGGCGGGGAGCGTAGTCGATCCTTTGGCCGGTTTGTCTTTCATGGCAACACTCCCTCGTTCTGGCCATGGCGCCGCTTCGCGGGCAAGCCCGCTCCTATACGCCCGATGCCGGGCGAGGGTGCATGACTGCGCGCTGACGTTCTTGTTGGAGGAACTTCATGATGATCGGGGCGACGGCCTCGGCCCGGGTAATCAAGAACAAATGGCCGTCGTCGATAATATGTAGCTGGGCATTGGGAATCCGCCAGGCCAGCAGGCGCATGTTGATCAGCGGGATCAGCGGGTCGTCGTCGCCGGCCAGTACCAGGGTTGGTTGCTGGATCTTGTGTAGCCAGTGGATGCTGGTCCAGCCCAGCCCGGCAAACAGCTGCCAGTAATAGCCCAGCTTGCCGCCAGAGCGCACCTTGGCGGCATGGTGCATGGCCAGGTCCGGGTCACGCCGGAAGCCGCCGCCATAGATCATCGGTGCAATGCGGATGACATGCGATGGCTGCACGTAGCGCCTTGGGCTGGCCATCATCCACAGCACCTTGGGCTTGCCGGGCACCATCACCGCACCAGCGGCAGTGGCAGCCAGCACCAGCTTCTTGCAGCGCTCGGGGTAGTCGTGGGCGAACTGCTGGGCCAGGGCGCCGCCCCAGGAGACACCGATGACATTCACCTGGCCGTAGTCGAGGTAGTCGAGCATGCGTGCCGTCAGCTTGGCCAGCCCGGGGAAGCGGTACGGGCGGCGTGGCGTGGATGAGCCTCCGACCCCGGGTACATCGAAGGCGATCACTTCCAGGTCCGGATCCAGTGCTTCGATGAACGGAAACACCAGCTCCAGGTTGGCGCCGATGCCGTTGAAGATCAGCAACGGCGTCAGGTGCGGCTTGCCCGGGCGGACGGCGGTACGAATGGACTGGTCGTCCAGCTCGACGGTCCTGAAGATATAGGGTTGCGGCATGCGCGTGACTCTTGGGTGAAATGTACACCGTGGCGCCCGCAGGCCGCCACGGCGCTGCAACTCAACGCTCGTGAACGTAGGTGCCCGGTGCGGCTTCACCAGCGGCATAGGCACGGTTACCCAGGCGGGTTGGCGCCTTTTTCAGCTCGCCGGCACGCTCGGACAGCCAGCTTTGCCAGTGCAGCCACCAGGAGTCGGCGTGTTTGGTGGCATTTTCCTGCCAGGCCACTGGGTCGCCCGGGCGATCGGCACCGGTCATGAAGCGCGCCTTGGGGTTACCCGGCGGGTTGAGAATGCTCTGGATATGGCCGCTGTTGGACAACACGAATTCGATCTTGCCGCCGAACAGGTGCGCCGAGCGGTAGCACGACTGCCAGGGGGTGATATGGTCGGCGGTGCCGGCAACGCTGAAAATGTCACACTGAACTTTCTTCAGGTCGATGGGTGTGCCGCACACTTCCAGGGCGTCTGCGCGGGTCAGCGGGTTGCTCTTGAACATTTCGATCAGGTCGCCATGAAAGGCGGCCGGCAGGCGTGTGGTGTCGTTGTTCCAGAACAGGATGTCGAACACTGGCGGCTCGTTGCCCAGCAGGTAGTTGTTGACCCAGTAATTCCAGATCAGGTCGTTGGGGCGCATCCAGGCGAACACCTTGGCCATCTCGCTGCCTTCCAGCACGCCCGCCTGGTAGGAATGGCGCTTGGCCGCCTCCAGGGTCTGTTCGTCGACGAACAGTGCCACTTGGGTGTCCACCGTGGTGTCCAGCACGCTAACCAGCAGGGTCAGGGCATTGACCTTGTGTTCGCCAATGGCGGCATAGTGGCCCACCAGCGCGGTGCAGGTGATGCCGCCGGAGCAGGCACCGAGCATGTTCAGGTCCTTGCTGCCGGTAATCGCCAGCACCGCGTCGACCGCTTCCTTGAGCGCGTCTATGTAGGTGGACAGGCCCCACTCGCGCTGGGCCTTGGTCGGGTTGCGCCAGCTGATGATGAAGGTTTGCTGCTGCGAGCGCAGGCAATAGCGGGCGAGGCTTTTCTCCGGGCTCAGGTCGAACACGTAGAATTTGTTGATCTGCGGTGGCACCACCAGCAGCGGGCGGGCGTGCACCTGTTCGGTGATGGGGCTGTACTGGATCAGCTCCAGTACATCGTTGCGGTACACCACTGCACCTTCGCTGGTGCCCAGGTTCTTGCCCACTTCGAACGCGTCCATGTTGACCTGGCTGGGCATGCCACCGTTGTTGACCATGTCCTTGGCCAGGTTCGACAGGCCGTCAAGCAGGCTCTTGCCGCCGGTTTCGAAGAAGCGCTTGACCGCTGCCGGGTTGGACAGGGTGTTGGTCGGTGCCATGGCCTCGGTCATCAGGTTGATGACGAACTGGCCGCGGCTGATGTCCTGGGGAGAGAGGTCGCTGCTGCCGATCCAGTCCTGCAGCTCCTTGCGCCAGGCCAGGTAGGTTTGCAGGTAGCGACGGTACAGGGGGTTGTTGCTCCAGGCCGGGTCATTGAAGCGACGGTCGTCGCTTTCCGGGGCCAGGCTGGACTTGCCCAGCAACACGTTCTTCAGCTCCAGGCCAAAGTGGGCCACATGCTTGGCGCTGTGAAGCGGTTGGCGCACGGCCTGGCGCAGCACGGTACGTGCCGAGCTCAACAGGTCCTTGCGGCGAATGCCGATGACCGGGTTCAGCCCCAGCGTGTTTTCCGAGGCCTGTCGCTGCAGCTCATCGTTGTTCTTGTTACTCATCTACGACGCTCCGTTGTCCTGAGACGAGTACCGGTTGCTGTGGCGGGCGCACAGCCCTGAGCCCGGTACTGCTACTCGGGTGACCAGTGATAAGGAACAGCGGTGCTGCTGGGGCTCTGACTGCCTGCAAGTTGATGCAGGGATCTTGCCATACCCATTGGTTACCCGACTTTCATGTAATGCGCAAGACAGCCCGTCACTGGGCTGTCTGTAAGTCATTCAAACAGATGTATTTAGAAAATGCGCTCTAAACCCCGCAGGGCTTGCGCTAGAGCATGAGTTTGACAACCGATTCGGCCGGATCGCGCGATTTTCCGGCCTTGTGCAGCTCGTCGAGGTATTCGGCCCACAGCTGTTGCTGGCGCAAACACAGCTGCTCGAGGTATTCCCAGGTGAACAGACCGCTGTCATGGCCGTCGTCGAAGGTCAGTTTCAGTGCATATTGGCCGGCGGGTTCAAGGCCACTAAGGCCGACGTTGATCTTGCCGAACTGGAGGATCGGGTTGCCGTGGCCTTGGACCTCGGCGGAGGGGGAGTGCACGCGCAGGAATTCGGCGGGCAGGGTGTAGACCTCGCCGGGGGCGTACGTAAGGGTGAGGGTTTTCGAGGCTTTGTGCAGGTTGATGGCGGTGGGCAGGCGGGCCATGGGCAGAATCTCTCGGGAGCTGATGAAGCACAGCTTCCAGCTTATGGTGGAGGGATTCAAGGGGCCTCTTCGCGGACAAGCCCGCGCCTGCACCGATCACCGCAGGCCCAAGGGATGGGGTGACGTGTGCAGGCGCGGGCTTGTCCGCGAAACCGGTCTTACAAGATGTAACGCGACAGGTCTTCGTTCTGCGCCAGCTCACCCAGGTGGCTGTTCACATACGCCGCGTCGATCTGGATCGGCGCTTCGTCATGGGTGCTGGCCAGGTCACCGGCACTGAACGACACCTCTTCCAGCAAGCGCTCGAGCAGGGTGTGCAGGCGGCGGGCGCCGATGTTTTCGGTTTTTTCGTTGACCTGGTAGGCAATTTCGGCCAGACGCTTGATGCCGTCGGCGACAAACTCGATGTTCAGGCCTTCGGTCTTCAGCAACGCCTGATACTGTTCGGTCAGTGATGCATGCGGCTCTTGCAGGATGCGCTCGAAGTCTTCCGGGGTCAGTGCCTTGAGCTCCACGCGAATCGGCAGGCGGCCTTGCAGCTCGGGCACCAGATCGCTTGGCTTGCTCAGGTGGAACGCACCCGAGGCAATGAACAGGATGTGGTCGGTCTTGACCATGCCCAGTTTGGTATTGACGGTGCAGCCTTCGATCAGCGGCAGCAGGTCACGCTGCACGCCTTCACGGGACACATCGGCGCCGCCAACGTTGCCGCGTTTGGCAACCTTGTCGATTTCGTCGATGAACACGATGCCGTGCTGCTCGACCGCTTCCAGGGCCTTGGCCTTGAGTTCTTCCTCGTTGACCAGGCGGCTCGCTTCTTCATCGCGAACCATCTTCAGCGCTTCTTTCACCTTCAGCTTGCGCGCCTTGCGCTTGCCTTTGCCCATGTTGGCAAACAGGCTTTGCAGCTGGTTGGTCATTTCTTCCATGCCTGGCGGTGCGGCAATTTCCACACCTACGGCATCGGCCACTTCGATCTCGATTTCCTTGTCGTCCAGCTGGCCTTCGCGCAGGCGCTTGCGGAACAGCTGGCGGGTGTTGGAGTCGCTGCTGGTCTGCGCGGCTTCTTCGCTGAAGCTGGTGACGCGGGCCTGCGGCAGCAAGGCGTCGAGGATGCGGTCTTCGGCAGCGTCTTCGGCGCGGTGGCGCACGCGGATGATCTCCTGCTCGCGCAGCATCTTCAGTGCGGCATCGGCCAGGTCACGGATGATCGACTCGACGTCACGGCCAACGTAGCCCACTTCGGTGAACTTGGTGGCTTCGACCTTGAGGAACGGCGCGTTGGCCAGCTTGGCCAGGCGGCGGGCGATTTCAGTCTTGCCGACACCGGTAGGGCCAATCATCAGGATGTTCTTCGGGGTGACTTCGGCACGCAGCTCGGCTGGCAGCTGCATGCGCCGCCAGCGGTTGCGCAGGGCAATGGCCACGGCGCGCTTGGCGTCGTCCTGGCCGATGATGTGGCGGTTGAGTTCGTGGACAATCTCGCGGGGGGTCATGGACATGATGAAAATGGTCCTTGGGCAGGTGAGTCAGCGTGGAAAAGCCCCGTCACCGGGATGGGGCGCCAGAACAGCTGAATCAGTCGGCCAGGTCCTGCTCCTCGATGGTCAGGTTGTGGTTGGTGAACACGCAGATGTCGCCAGCGATGTTCAGGGCGGTTTCGGCGATTTCACGGGCCGAGAGATCGGTCTTGTTCAGCAGGGCGCGGGCTGCAGCCTGGGCATAGGCGCCACCGGAACCCATGGCGATCAGGCCGTCTTCAGGTTCGACCACGTCACCGTTGCCGGTGATGATCAGCGATGCGTCTTTGTTGGCCACAGCCAGCATGGCTTCCAGGCGGCTCAGGGAACGGTCGGTACGCCATTCCTTGGCCAGCTCGACGGCGGCGCGGACGAGGTGACCCTGGTGTTTCTCAAGCTGGCCTTCAAAGCGCTCGAACAGGGTGAAGGCGTCGGCGGTGGCACCGGCAAAGCCTGCGATGACCTGGCCGTGGTACAGGCGGCGGACTTTCTTGGCGTTGCCTTTCATCACGGTGTTGCCGAGAGATACCTGGCCGTCGCCGCCCATGACGACTTTGCCGTTACGGCGGACAGAAACGATGGTGGTCAAGGGGAGAGTCTCCACGCAGCGGGGCGAAAGTGCCTGATGCAGACTCATATGGGGG
>NZ_QJRL01000012.1 GCF_003205205.1 Pseudomonas sp. LB-090624 | reverse complement strand
CCCTCAACCCCCGCGCTTCCCCCGCCGTCTTCCCCGCAGCCTCACTTCATTTCGCCTGACTTCAGCCGGGCGCGCCTGCCTGCGCGCTCGCCGTCAGCCATGACCTTTGCATGGAAGACTTGCCAACATGCTTCGCAATACCTCTCTGGTGCTCCTCATGGGCACCTGCAGCATTGCCTGGGCGGACAACGCCGCCGTGGAACTCAGCGCCACCACCATCGACGGTGAACGCGAAAACCCCAGCGGTGTGCAACTGGACGAGCCGATCCGCACCGGCTCGCGGCTGGGCCTCACCGCGCGGGAAACACCGGCCTCGGTCAGCGTCTCGGACCGCCGCCTGATCGAAGAACGCGGCGCCAAGGACAGCCAGGACGTGATCAACGCCATGACCGGCGTCAACGCCTCGGCCAACCCCGGCTTCGGCGGCTTCGTCGCGTACCGCGGCTTCACCCAGAACCAGGTCACACAGTTGTACAACGGCATCAACCTGGGCTACAGCAGCGCCACCCGGCCGGTAGATGCCTGGGTGCTCGACCGCGTCGAGCTGATCGGTGGGCCGTCGTCATTCCTGCACGGCGCAGGAGCGGTAGGTGGCTCGATCAACTACATCACCAAGCTGGCCAGCCGCGACCAGCAAACCCTTGACGGGCGTATCCGCTACGGGAGTTTCGACGACAGCGAAGTGGCCTTCGGCATCAACCAGGCGCTGGCCAGCAACCCCGCCGATGCCCGCCACTTCATGCGCCTGGATTTCAGCCGCGGGCACGGCAACGGCTATGTCGACCGTAACGAGCGCAGCACCGACAGCCTGGCCTTCTCGCTGCTCAGCGACCTGGCGCCCAACCTGACCCACACCCTTTCGCTGGAGTACCAGGAAGACCGCGAAGACAGCCCTTATTGGGGGTCACCGATCCTGCCTGGGCGCAGTACGATGAAAATCGACAAGAGCCGCCGCTTCGAGAACTACAACGTTGGCGACGGTCGGTATGAGCAACGGGTGCGCTGGCTGCGTTCGATCCTCGACTACCAGATCAGTGACAGCACCAGCGTGCAGAACACGCTGTACCACTACAACGCCCAGCGCGATTACCGCAATCTGGAACGCTATGCCTACACGCCCGGTGGCCAGGTTCAGCGCAGCAGCCCTTACCTGCAGCGCCACGACCAGAACCTGCTGGGCGACCGCATCGAACTGCGCCACGACAACCACCTGCTCGGCCTGGCCAGCCAGTGGTCGCTGGGGCTTGAATACTCGCGCATGCGCCAGACCCTCTCCCCCACCTCGGGCAGCTGGACCGATGTGGTCGATGCCGAGCACTTCGACCCCGGTAGCTTCGATGACATACCAGGCGTAAACGCCGGCCTGACCAAGCAGCGCCGCCACGAAGTGAGCAACCGTGCAGTGTTTGCTGAAAACCGTCTGCAATTGACCGAACGTCTGGCTCTGCTGACTGCCCTGCGGTACGACTACCTGAGCATGGAAGTGACCAACTACGGTGCAGTGACGCCCACTTCGCCGGCGTATTTCGAACGGCGCTGGGAACCGCTGTCCGGGCGCATCGGCCTGACCTATGCGCTGACACCTTCGGCCAGCCTCTACGCCCAGTACAGCACCTCCGCCGACCTGCCAGCCGGCTCGTTGGCGGCCGCCACCTACTCCAACGTCGGGCTGTTCGACCTGTCCAAGGGCGAGCAGTGGGAAGTGGGCAGCAAGTTCGACTTCCTCGACGGCCGTGGCGCGGCCACGCTGGCGCTTTACCAAATCGTGCGCAAGGACTTTGCCGTGCGCGACGCCAACGACGCCAACCTCACGGTGCAGGCCGGGCAACAGACCTCGCGCGGGGTCGAGGTGTCCGGGCGCTTGCAGGTCACGCCAACGTTGCTGGCCGAGGCCAACTACGCCTATGTCGATGCGCAGTACGATGAGTTCAATGAGGCGGTCAACGGCGTGTCGGTGTCGCGCAAGGGCAATGCGCCAGTGAACGTGCCGGCCAACGTCGCCAACCTGTGGCTGACCTACAGCCTGTCATCGGCCTGGTCAGTAGGGGCAGACGGGCGCTACGTAGGCTCGGTGTACGCCGATAACGCCAACAGCCTGAAAGCCCCGGCCTATACGCTGTTCGGCGCGTTCGCCCGCTATCGGCTGGATGCGCACACCACGCTGACCGGGCGGGTCCGCAACCTGACCGACGAGGTGTACGCCAAACAGGCGTACAACAGCCAGTACTACATGGGGCCTCCGCGCACCTTCGAGCTGGCGCTGGATATGCGTTTCTGAACGTGCCTGCCTGCGCGGCGCCTGCTCGCCACGCCGACCCGTTGGAGTCGGCTGGCGTAAACCGCTGCGGCGGCTTATTCAGGTATCCCGAGGTCGTCCTCGACAAAGCGCTTTGCAGCGCCCGGTTATCTACTGGCTAGCACAACAATGATGGCGCGGCCTGACCGCGCCACTTTCATCATGCCTGCCAATGGAACCGGAGAGCACACGCATGTCCGCACCTCACGAGGTATCCCCCGCCACCCTGCGCAGGGTGATCGCCGCGTCGGCCATCGGCAACTTCGTCGAATGGTTCGACTTCGCCGTCTACGGCTTTCTCGCCACGCTGATCGCCAGCCAGTTCTTTGCCAGCGAAGACGCCAGCGTGGCCTTGCTCAAGACCTTTGCCGTGTTCGCCGTGGCCTTTGCCCTGCGCCCGTTGGGGGGCATCGTGTTCGGCGCCCTCGGCGACCGCCTGGGGCGCAAGCGCATCCTGTCGCTGACCATCCTGCTGATGGCCGGCTCAACTACCTTGATCGGCCTGCTGCCGACCTACGCCAGCATCGGCCTCGCCGCCCCGGCGTTGCTGACCCTGGCGCGCTGCCTGCAGGGCTTTTCTGCAGGTGGCGAGTATGCCGGGGCCTGCGCCTACCTGATGGAGCACGCGCCCAACGACAAGCGCGCCTTTTATGGCAGCTTCGTGCCGGTGTCGACGTTTTCCGCATTTGCCTGTGCAGCGGTGATCGCCTATGGGCTTGAAGCCAGCCTGTCGAGCGAGGCAATGAATGCGTGGGGCTGGCGTATTCCGTTCCTGATTGCCGCGCCGCTGGGCCTGGTTGGCCTGTACTTGCGTTGGCGCATGGAGGAAACCCCGGCGTTCCGTGAAGCGGTAGCCCAAGGCAAGGAGCATGAACATTCGCCGCTCAAGGAAACCCTGCGCCATCATGGCCGGGCGATTCGCAACCTGGGGGCGTTCATTTCGCTGACGGCGCTGTCGTTCTACATGTTCACCACCTACTTCGCCACCTACCTGCAACTGGTCGGCAACCTGAGCCGGGCACAGTCACTGCTGGTCACCACCGTGGCCCTGCTGTTCGCCGCCGTTGGCTGCCCGCTGGCCGGCGCATTCTCGGACCGCGTCGGGCGGCGCAAGACTATCGGCTTTACCTGCCTGTGGGTCATGCTGTGCGTGTTCCCGGCCTACTGGCTGGCCAGTTCGGGGTCGATCTCGGGGGCGCTGCTGGGGGTGATTCTGCTGGCGGTAGGTGCGCTGTGCAGTGGCGTGGTGACGGCAGCCTTGCTTTCGGAGAGCTTCCCTACCCGCACCCGCTACACCGCCTCGGCGATTACCTACAACGTGGCCTATACCCTGTTCGGTGGTACCGCGCCGCTGGTGGCAACCTGGCTGATCGGGCAGACCGGCAGCAGCCTGGCACCGGCGTTCTACCTGGTGGCGATTGCGCTGGTGGCGCTGGTAGGTGGGTTGGCGTTGCCAGAGACATCACGGATTTCGCTGCATGATGAACCCGGGGTGGACGGTATGCGGCCAGGAGCGCAGGGTACCGTTTGAGCGTTTGGGGCCGCTGTGCGGCCCCAATGATTTCAGCCCTCCTGCACCTCTTCGCGGCGATACGCCCACTGATACAACGCCGGCAACACCAGCAAGGTCAGCGCAGTGGAAGACAGAATCCCGCCAATCACCACCGTTGCCAGTGGCCGCTGCACTTCAGCACCGGTCCCGGTCGCCAGGGCCATCGGAATGAACCCCAGCGACGCCACCAGCGCGGTCATCAGCACGGGCCGCAAACGGGTCAGCGCCCCCTCTTCCACCGCCGCGCGCAGTGGCCGCCCTTGCTCGCGCAGGCCGCGGATAAAGGCAATCATCACCAAACCGTTGAGCACCGCCACACCCGACAGGGCAATGAACCCGACGCCGGCAGAAATGGACAACGGAATGTCCCGCAACCATAGCGCCAGCACCCCGCCGGTCAGGGCAAACGGAATGCCGGTAAACACCAGCAGGCCATCCCTGAGGTTGTTGAACATCATCAGCAGCAGCGCCATGACCAACAACAAGGCTACCGGTACCACCACTTGCAAGCGTTCGGCCGCCGACTGCAGTTGCTCGAACTGGCCACCCCAACGTGTCCAGTAACCCGGCGGGATCTGCACCTGGCCAAGCAGGGTCTGTTCGGCCTCATCGACGAACGAACCCAGGTCACGCCCACGCACGTTGGCACTGACCACCACCACCCGCTTGCCATCCTCCCGGCTGACCTGGTTCGGCCCCAGTTGCAGGTTCAGCGTGGCAACCTGCGACAACGGGATGAAGCCGATTTGCCCACCCCCCGCAGCAGCACTGGCCGGTACCGGAATCAACAAGCTGGCCAGCCCGTCGACGTCGGTGCGCAAGGTTTCCGACAGGCGCACCACCATGTCGAAACGGCGGTCGCCCTCATATAACGTCCCGACCTTGCGGCCACCCACGGCGATGGCGATGGCATCCTGCACATCGCCCACGTTCAGGCCATGGCGGGCAGCCTTGTCGCGGTCGATGTCGATGGTCAGCACCGGCAGGCCAGTGGTCTGCTCCACTTTTACCTCGGACGCACCTGGTACGTTCTGCAAGCTGCTGGCGATCTGCGCGGCAGTAAGGTTGAGTACCTCCATGTCGTCACCGAACAACTTCACCGCCACATCGCTGCGCACCCCGGAAATCAGCTCGTTGAAGCGCAGCTGGATCGGCTGGGACAGTTCGTAGTTGCTGCCCGGCACGCTGGCCGCAGCACGTTGCACCTCAGCGATCAGCGCCTCCCTTGGTTTGCCCGGGTCTACCCATTGCTCACGCGGACGCAGCATCACGTAGGCATCGGAGATGTTGGGCGGCATCGGGTCGGAGGCAATCTCGGCAGTACCAGTCCGCGCAAACACCCGCTCCACTTCCGGTACCTGGGCAATGATCGACCGCTCCAGACGCTGTTGCATATCCACCGACTGGGACAGGCTGGTGCCCGGCACCCGCAGGGCCTGCAGGGCAAAGTCGCCCTCGCTGAGGCTGGGGATGAATTCGCTGCCCATGCGGCCGGCCATCCCCCCCGACAACAGCACCAGCCCGGCTGCACCCGCGAACGCCAGCTTGCGCCGGCCCAGCACCCAGGCCAAAACCGGGGCATAGCGCTGGCGCGCCGTGCGCATCAGCAGCCCTTCTTCTTCCTTCACCTTGCCGGTGACGAACAGGGCAATCGCTGCCGGCACGAAGGTAACCGAAAGGATCATCGCACCGAGCAACGCCATGACCACGGTGAACGCCATGGGGTGGAACATCTTGCCCTCGACGCCGGTCAGGGCAAAGATCGGCAGGTACACCACCATGATGATCAATTGTCCGTAGATCAGCGGCCGGCGCGCTTCGCGGGCAGCGGCGAACACCTCATGGAAACGCTCGACGCGGGTCAACATGCGGCCGTGACGTTGCTGGGCATGGGCGAGGCGGCGGATGGCGTTTTCCACGATCACCACCGCACCGTCGACGATGATGCCGAAGTCCAGCGCGCCCAGGCTCATCAGGTTGGCACTGACCTTGTTGCTGAACATGCCGGTGAAGGTGAACAGCATCGACAACGGGATGACCATGGCAGTGATCAACGCGGCGCGAATGTTACCCAGGAACAGAAACAGCACGGCGATCACCAGGATCGCGCCTTCGACCAGGTTCTTCTTCACCGTGGCAATGGCTTTTTCCACCAGGTTGGTGCGGTCGTACACGGTCACCGCGACCACACCCTTGGGCAGGTTGCGGTTGATCTCCACCAGCTTGGCAGCAACCGCCTGCGACACCGTACGGCTGTTCTCGCCAATCAGCATGAACACCGTACCCAACACCACCTCGCGACCATTCTCGGTGGCCGCGCCCGAGCGCAATTCTTCGCCAAGGCCCACCTCGGCAACATGGCTGACGCGGATCGGCGAGCCCTCGATGCTGGCGATGACGATGTTGGCGATGTCATCGGCCGAGGCCACCTGGCCAGGGGCGCGGATCAGCAATTGCTCGCCATTGCGCTCGATATGACCGGCGCCAACGTTGGCGTTGTTGCGCTCCAGTGCCGCGATCAGGTCGTTGAGGGTGAGCTTGTAGGCCGCCAGGCGCTTGGGCTCCGGTGCAATCAGGTACTGCTTGGCATGGCCGCCGATGCTGTTTACCTCGGCCACCCCCGGCACATTGCGCAACTGTGGCTTGATGATCCAGTCCTGGATCACCCGCAGGTCCGTCGGGGTATAGGGCGTGCCGTCCGCCTTGCGAGCGCCCTCCTCGGCTTCCACCGTCCACAGGAAGATTTCCCCAAGGCCGGTTGAAATAGGCCCCATGCCGGCTTCTATGCCCTCGGGCAGCTGCTCGCGGGCCACTTGCAAGCGCTCGTTGACCAGCTGGCGGGCGAAGAAGATATCGGTACTGTCATCGAAAATGACCGTGACCTGCGACAGGCCCGAGCGTGACAGCGAGCGGGTCTGCTTGAGCCCGGGCAGGCCAGCCATGGCGGTTTCGATGGCGAAGGTGATGCGCTGCTCGGTCTCCAGCGGCGAGTAGCCGGGGGCGGCAGTGTTGATCTGTACCTGGACGTTGGTGATGTCCGGTACTGCGTCGATCGGCAGCTTCTGGTAACTGTGAATACCCACCGCGGCCATCAGGACCACAGCCAGCATCACCACCAGGCGCTGCTCGATGGCAAATTGGATCAGGCGTTCGAACATGCAGGTGTCCCCGTAATCAATGGCTGTGCTCGGCTGAGCCCTTGCCCAGCTCCGACTTGAGGACAAAGCTGCCGGCGGCCGCTACCTGGGTACCGGCGGCGAGGCCGCTGGTGATTTCCACCTGCCCGGCATCGCGGCGGCCGGTCTGTACCGGCCGTGCCTCGAAGCCTTCCTCGGTACGGGCAAACACCACGGTCTGCTCCTCCCAGGTCTGCAGGGCGTTTTCCGGCACTGCCACGGCGGCATTGAAGCGCTCGACGCTGACCGCAACATTGACGAACAGGCCCGGGCGCCACGCGCCGCTCGGGTTGGCCAGGGTGGCCCGCACGGTGGCGGCGCGGTTCTGCTCACCGAGCAGGCTGCCGACGTAGTTGACCTTGCCATCGACCCGGGCGCCCAGGTCCGGCGCGTTGACCGTGACCTCGCGGCCGGTCACCACCTGGTCCAGGTCACGCGGGGCGACGGCGAAGGTCGCCCATACCCGGCGCAGGTCCGACAGCGTGAAGGCATTGCTGGTCTCGTCGACCACTTCGCCTACGCTCAGGTGCTTTTCCACCACCACTGCATCGAACGGCGCGCGCAGCTCATAGCGGTTGCCGGCACCGGCCGGGCCCACGGCGGCGACCTTCTGCCGGGCATTGGCGAAGGCGATCTCAGCCTCCTGCAGCGCCTGGCGCGCCTGCAGGTAATCCTGCTCGGCGCTGATGCGCTCCTGCCACAGTTGCTGTTCTCGCTGAAAGGTCAGGCGCGCCATTTCCAGCCGACGTTGGGCAGCCTGCTGCTCGCTGCGCAGGTCGGAAATCTGCTGGCTGGCAATCACCGCCAGCACCTGGCCCCGGGTTACCGCCTGACCCAGCTCGGCCTGCACCGCCTCGACCACGCCCGGCACACGGGGTACGACGTGGGCGGTCCGGTCCTCGTCGAAGCGGATTTCCCCCGGGAAGCTGATGGCGGTGCCCAGCTCACGGGGGCCTGCGACCGTCAGTTGCACGCCGGCCGCTTCGATCTGCGCGGTGGACAGGTGCAGCTGGCCTTCTTCAGCATGACCTTCCGTGGGCTTTTCCTCAGCGTGGTCGTGGCTGTCTGCGCCATGCTCGGCGTGGCGGGCTTGCGCCTTCGACGCCTGGCCGAGGTTGCCGGTCCAGGCCAGGCTACCGATGCCTAGCGCAGCGATGGCGGCGGCCAGAAGGGCGAACTTGCGTGGGTTAGTCATTGTTGCTCCTGCTGTTCAATTGGTTGCCAAGGCCATCGAGGTCGCCGTAGATGCGCTCGACCTGCGCGCGCGCGTCGGTCGCCGAGGCCAGGGCCTCGAGGTAGAACCCGCGGGCCTCGATCAGCGTGCGTTGGGCATCGAGCACATCGATGAAGGCGAACTTGCCCATTTCGAAACCACGGGTCGCGGTGTCCACTGCCTGCTGCGCTGCAGGCAGGATGGTCTGGTCATAGGCGTCCACTTCCTGCATGGCGGTGGCCCACTGGCTGACGGCGCTATGGGTTTCACTGCGCAGGCGCAGCTCCACGGCGTTACGCAGGTCACGTGCCTGGTCGGCCCGGCGCGCGGCCGCCAGCACATTGCCCTGGTTGCGGTCGAACAGCGGTAGCGGCATGGACAGGCCCACCACGTTCACCCGCTCGCGATCCTCGCGGCTGTACTGGCTACCCAGACTGACGGTGAGGTTGGGAACGCGCTGGGCCTTTTCCGAGCCCAAGCCTGCATCGCCACGTTCGACCTGGGTTGCAGCCAGGCGCCACGCCACGGTCTGTTCGACTTGAGCGAGCAAAGCATCTGCGTTGGGTGCAAGGCCAGGCGAAAGGCTGGCCACCTGCAGGTGGTCAAAGCCCGCCAGCGGGCTACCGGTCAACCGGGCCAAGGCTTGGTAAGCCACGCTGCGCTGGGTTTGCGCGCGGCGCACTTCGGCCTGGGCCTGGGCCAGCTGCACGCGGGCACGGGTGGCCTCCACCGGTGATGACTGGCCGGCGGTGACTCGCCCCTGGACCACGCGCAACCCGCGCTCGGTCAAGGCCTGCGACTGCTGCGCCAGCTCCAGCGCGGTCTGCGCGCGCAAGGCGGCGTGAAATGCCTGCACCACATCTGCCCGCAGGCCATTACGCTGGCGCTCCAGGTCGAGCTGGGCAATGGCTTGGCTGGCGCTGGCCACGGCAATACGGGCGCCGCGCTTGCCGCCCAGTTCCAACGCCTGGCTGAGGGTGACGGTGGTGGTGCTGGTGTCGCGACGGGTGTCTTCGACCTCCCAGGCCAGCTCCGGGTTGGGGATAAGCCCCGCCTGGCGCCGCTCGCCATCGGCAATGCCGATTTCACGGCCAGCCGCAGCCAGCTCCGGGTTGCGGGCAAAGGCGGCGGCAAGCGCCTGGGGCAGGCTCAGGCTCTGGCTGGCCTGCGCGCTGGCGGCACCGGCCAGCAACAGGCAGAGCAAGGCGATCTTGCGGGGGATGGGCACGGACAGGTCCTCGTCGGCGAAGCGTTGGCGAGGGACTGTAGAAAGCCGTGCTTATCGGGGCGGTGGCGGGAAAATTACAATTCTGTAATCCATTCACAGCAGCCCGTGTGCGTCGACGGTTCGATAATCGCCCACTTTCCCGGGACGGCGATCTAGTCCAATTGACGAAACTAACCAGTCAGTACAAAACTACGCACAACCAACAACAACAAAGCGATGCCCGTCATGAAGCCCCTTATTCTCGTGCTCAACGGCCCCAACCTGAACATGTTGGGCACCCGCGAGCCTGCCCAGTATGGCCATGAAACCCTCGCCGACGTCGGCCAGGGCTGTGCCGATACTGCCCATGCCCACGGCCTGGACCTCGAGTTCCGGCAAACCAACCACGAAGGCGAACTGATCGACTGGATCCACGCCGCGCGCAACCGTTGCGCCGGTATCGTCATCAACCCCGGTGCCTGGACCCACACCTCGGTGGCCATTCGCGATGCCCTGGTGGCCAGTGAAGTGCCCGTTATCGAAGTGCACCTGTCCAACGTGCACAAGCGCGAGCCGTTCCGCCACGTGTCGTTCGTCTCGTCGATCGCCGTCGGTGTCATCTGCGGCCTCGGCAGCCACGGCTACCGCATGGCCATCAGCCACTTCGCCGCAATGTTCCAGGAGCGCACCGCATGAGCCAGCAAGCCATCCTCGCCGGCCTGATCGGCCGCGGCATCCAACTGTCGCGCACCCCCGCCCTGCACGAACACGAAGGGGACGCCCAGGCCCTGCGCTACCTGTATCGGCTGATCGACGCCGACCAGCTGCAACTGGACGACAGCGCCCTGCCCGGCCTGCTCGACGCAGCGCAGCACACCGGTTTTACCGGCCTCAACATCACCTACCCGTTCAAGCAGGCGATACTGCCGCTGCTTGACGAACTGTCGGACGAGGCCCGCGGCATCGGCGCAGTCAACACCGTGGTGCTCAAGGACGGCAAGCGGGTCGGCCACAACACCGACTGCCTGGGCTTTGCCGAAGGCCTGCGTCGCGGGCTACCCGACGTAGCGCGCGGTCAGGTCGTGCAGATGGGCGCCGGTGGCGCCGGTTCAGCCGTGGCACATGCCCTGCTGGGAGAAGGGGTCGAGCGGCTGGTGCTGTTCGAAGTGGATGCCGCCCGCGCGCAAGCGCTGGTAGACAACCTGAACACTCATTTCGGTGCCGGGCGCGCGGTGGTCGGCACTGACCTGGCCCACGCGCTGGCGCAGGCCGACGGCCTGGTCAACACCACACCCGTGGGCATGGCCAAGCTACCGGGCACACCGCTGCCGGTGGAGCTGCTGCATGCGCGCCTGTGGGTGGCCGAGATCATCTACTTCCCGCTGGAAACCGAACTGCTGCGCGCCGCCCGCGCACTGGGCTGCCGCACACTCGATGGCAGCAACATGGCAGTGTTCCAGGCAGTGAAAGCGTTCGAGCTGTTCAGTGGCCGCCAGGCGGATGCGGCGCGGATGCAGGCGCATTTCGCCAGCTTCAGCTGAAAGACCGGTGTTAGCGGGTTCGCGGGCAAACCCGCTCTCATAGAACAAATCGTGACGTAGTGATTTGGCAGGGACTCTGTGAGAGCGGGCTTGCCCCGTCGAACACCGGCAAAGCCGGTGCCCTGCACCGCGCGGGCCCCTTCGCGGGCCAAGCCCGCACCCAGGAACCGCACGAAGCTTGCAGGCGGTGCAATCTGTGGAGGCAGGTCATCCTTTTTCATCCAATAGAGCCTGTATCACCTGCTCCTGCCCGCCATAATCCCCCTCGCCTACATGCACATGGCGCACCTGCCCCTTGCGGTCGACAAAATAATGCGCCGGCCAGAACTGGTTGCCCCAGGCATTCCACACTTTGTGATCGTTATCCACCGCCACCGGGTAACCGATGCCCAACCTGGCCACCTTGTCGCGCAAGGTGCCGACATCATGCTCGTAGTCGTACTCTGGCGTATGCACCCCGACCACCACCAGACCCTGGTCGGCATAACGCCGTGCCCAGTCGTTCACATACGGCAAGCTGCGCTGGCAGTTGATGCAGTCCCACGTCCAGAAGTCCACCAGCACCACCTTGCCCTTTAGCCCCTGGGTGTCCAAGGGTGCCGAGTTCAGCCACTGGCTGGCGCCCGACAGCGACGGCATGGCACCGTAGCTGTCGCGTGCCATCAGGTGCCCGGCCAAGCCCAAGCCGACCAACGCCAGGGCAAAGCCACCCATTTTCAGCATCTGCCGCCGATCAATTATCATGGCAACCGCCGGTGGCGTAGGTACGGTACTGCACGCTCTGCTGCCGGCCGTGGGAATCGAGATAATCCATGCGGGTGTTGACCAGCCCGCAAGCATTGCTCTGGTCATCCTGTACCGACAGCACTTTCTTCACATCCAGATGCTGGCCGTAGCGGTATTGCATGGCTTCGTCGTCCTGCATCGGGGCGGTGCTGGCCTGGGCGGCGATGGCGCCGAAGCTGAGCACGGCGAACAGGCTGGCGCTGGCGAAAGTCTTGACGTTCATGGCATCTCTCCTGGGTGTCACTTGGGTAAGGGAAGTCGTGCTCCCCGGTGAGAACCATTTCACGCCCGCCAGGTATCCCGTATGTGTCGCCCGAGGCTGTGATGTGCTTCCTGCTGTATCTGCGCCAGCGCCAGATACACTGCAATACAAACTCCCGCAGGCAAGCGCGAACACGCTCGGTACACTGCGCCCAACCCCACTTGCACAGGAACGCAGCGCATGGAACACGTCGATCACATCCTGATCGTCGACGACGACCGCGAGATCCGCGAACTGGTCGGCAATTACCTGAAGAAAAACGGCCTGCGCACCAGCATCGTCGCCGACGGCCGGCAGATGCGCGCCTTTCTCGAAGCCAACAGCGTCGACCTGATCGTGCTCGACATCATGATGCCCGGTGACGACGGCCTGCTGTTGTGCCGCGAGCTGCGCGCCGGCAAACACCGCAATACCCCGGTATTGATGCTGACCGCGCGCAATGACGAAACCGACCGCATCATCGGCCTGGAAATGGGCGCCGACGACTACCTGACCAAACCATTCTCGGCCCGTGAACTGCTCGCTCGCATCAACGCCGTGCTACGCCGCACGCGCATGCTGCCCCCCAACCTGACCATCAGTGAAAGCAGCCGCCTGCTTGGTTTCGGTCAATGGCGCCTGGACACCACCGCGCGCCACTTGCTCGACAGCGAAGGTACCCTGGTGGCCCTGAGCGGCGCCGAATACCGCCTGCTGCGGGTGTTCCTCGACCACCCGCAACGGGTGCTCAGCCGCGAACAGCTGCTGAACCTGACCCAGGGCCGCGAAGCCGATATCTTCGACCGTTCCATCGACCTGCTGGTCAGCCGCCTGCGCCAGCGGCTGGGCGATGACGCCCGCGAACCCGGCTGCATCAAGACCGTGCGCAGCGAGGGCTATGTGTTCTCGTTGCCGGTGCACTTGCTGGAGTCGCCGTCATGAAATGGCCGCGCACGTTAGCCTCGCGGCTGGCACTGATCTTTTTCACCGGCCTGGTACTGGCCTACGGCCTGTCGTTCAGCTTGCAGGCCTACGAGCGCTACATCAGTAGCCGCTCGATGATGCTCAGCAACCTGGAGCAGGACGTGGCCACCTCCGTGGCCATTCTCGACCGCCTGCCCGCAGCCGAACGTGGCGCCTGGCTACCGCGCCTGGAACGGCGTACCTACCGCTATCGCCTGGACCACGGCCTGGCTGGCGATGCGATGCCTAGCAGCGACCCACCGATGGCGGCGGATTCGATCGTCAAGGCCATCGGCAGCGACTATCACCTGACCTTTCAGGAGATCCCCGGCCCGAATACGCACTTCCAGGCCCACCTCAACCTGGCCGACGGTGCGCCGCTGACCATCGACGTTACCCCGACTCCCGTTCCGGTGGCCCGCTGGCTGCCTGTCGTACTGCTGATACAGCTGGCCGTGCTGATGCTGTGTACTTGGCTGGCGGTACGCCTGGCCATCGGCCCGTTGACCCGGCTGTCGCAGGCCGTGGACAACCTCAACCCGGACAAACCCGGCGTTCAGCTGGATGAAAGCGGCCCGCGCGAGGTGCGCTATGCCGCTGTGGCCTTCAATGCCCTGCAGGCGCGCATCGCTGCCCACCTCAAAGAACGCATGCAGCTGCTGGCAGCGATTTCCCACGACCTGCAAACGCCGATCACGCGCATGAAATTGCGTGTCGAAGTGATGGACGATGGGCTCGAAAAGGACAAGCTGTGGAGTGACCTGGGCGAGATGGAGCACCTGGTGCGCGAAGGCGTGGCCTATGCACGCAGCATGGACACCAGCACCGAAGCCCCTTGCCGGGTCAACCTCGACGCCTTCCTCGACAGCCTGGTGTTCGACTACCAGGACAGCGGCGCCCAGGTCGAGCGCCACGGCAACTGCGGCAGCTTGCTGGAAACCCGCCCGCATGCACTGCGCCGGGTACTGGTGAACCTGGTCGACAACGCCCTCAAGTTCGCCGGTGCCGCCGAGCTGGAAGTCTGTCGCGAGGGCAGCACGACGGTGATCCGCGTGCTCGACAACGGGCCCGGGATACCCGGCGGCGAACTGGACGAGGTACTCAAGCCGTTCTACCGCGTGGAGGGCTCACGCAACCGCAGCACCGGGGGTACCGGGCTGGGGTTGGCGATTGCTCACCAGCTGATTCAGGCCATGGGCGGCCGGCTGACCCTGAGCAACCGCGCCACTGGCGGGTTATGCGCACAAATAGAACTCAGGTAAAGGCAAGCGCCCGGCGTTTGCCCTACAAACCGATACACAACCCTACCCACCCCGACACACTGCAGATACGCCGCCGTCACACACTCCCGGTCACACCATCACACACCGGGAGCCCTTCTGATGAAAGCCCTTACCCTGCCGTCCGGCTGGAAGCTGTTCGCCACCCTCGCCGGCCTGACCCTGGCGATGACCGCCGTGGTCCTCGCCAGCCAGCCTGACCCGGACGGCCTGCGCAGTGCCATCCGCGCCACCGCGCGCAGCTCCTTCGCGCTGTTCTTGCTGGCATTCCTGGGGTCGTCGCTTGCGACCTTGCTGCCTGGCACGGCAAGCCGCCGCATCCTGCAGGAACGGCGCTACCTGGGCCTGGCCTTTGCCTTCTCACACACGGTGCATGGCCTGCTGATCTACCGCTACGCCCAAGAATTCCCGGCATTGTTCTGGGCCGGCCGCACGCTCACGTCCAGCCTGCCCGGCAGCGTCGGCTACCTGTTCCTGCTGCTGCTCACCATCACCTCGTTCAAGGCCCCCACGCGCCTGTTGGGCGGCAGTGCCTGGCGAGCCCTGCACAGCAGCGGCATGTGGCTGCTGGCTGCGGTGTTCTGCCTGTCGTTCTACAAACGCATTCCCATGGGGGGGTGGTACCCCCTGGCGTTCGCCCTGATGTTCAGCGCCGTCGCCGTCAAGCTCACCGCCAAACTCGCCCGTCAACAACGCCGCCGCGCCCAAGCCCTTTCCTGAACCGAGTACCGCCAATGACTACCTTGACCCGCACCCTGACCACCTTCGACCGCCTCGGTGCCTGGAGTGCCGACCTGCCCTTGCGACTGTTTCTGGCCTGGGAGTTTTTCGAATCCGGCCTGGAGAAGCTCAACGGCAGTAACTGGTTCGCCGACCTGCAGGCCAGCTTCCCGTTCCCGTTCAATCAACTGCCGGCGGAGTGGAACTGGCAGTTGTCGATGTGGGCAGAGCTGATATTGCCGCTGTTGCTGTTGCTGGGTCTTGGTACCCGGCTGGCGTCACTGGGACTGATGGTGGTGACGGTAGTAGCGATTGCTGCCGTGCACTGGCCGGCGCACTGGTCGAGCCTGGCTGAACTGGCCCAGGGCTATGCGATTACCGACCAAGGCTTTGGCAACTACAAGCTGCCGTTGATCTACCTGGTGGCGTTGCTGCCGCTGCTGCTCAAGGGGGCTGGGCGCCTGAGCCTGGATCATTGGCTGAGGGCGCGGTTGTGCAGCTGAAACCGTTGCGATGGGGCGCAATGCGCCCCTGATACGCGCACTCAGCGGGTACCGATGATCACGCCCTGCTGGCGCAACCCCTGCAGCAACGCCAAGCCCTGCGCCATATCCCCGCCCAACGCCTGCAGCCGCCCGCGGCCAGTCCCCTGCGCCACCAGCAACCGATACGCCATTGGCGCCAGCCGCGCGAAGCGCACCTGCAACCCGGCATCGCGATAGACCAGCAGCAAGGTCGGTGACTCTGGCGCAGCATCAGGCTGGTAATCCCTGCCGATACGCTCCACCGGCCACCGATAAGCCAAGACCCGTGCCACGCAAGACAACAGCGGCTCACGGTCCAGCAAGTCACCCGCAGGATCATGCATCGGGTCTTCGGCATCACTCAGGTACAGCTGCGCCTCGATCCACTCGTAGTGGGCCAGCTCCAGCTGCCAGGGCGCGTCCAGCGCCACCCCTTGCAAGTAGTCGACGAAAGCTTCGGCCACCTCGGTAAACAAGGGTGTCTGGCTGCGGTAACTGGCGTAGAAATCATGTACCCGGGCGTGCCAGCGTTGCTCACCCAGCGCCTGGCGCATCACCGGGAAGCTGCCAGCCAGCAGACCTTCGATAGCGCCATAGAACAGCTCGCGGTAAACCTTAAGCCGGCGTGCCTCAATGCCAGGCGGAGGGGCATGGCGCTGCGGGTCGCGCAGGTGCCGGGCCAGGGTGTATTGCTGCTCGCGCAACGTCTCATTCATTTGCTTGGCCTCCCACAGCGCACTGCACTTCACGAATGCGTGCTGTCTCGGCCAACAGCTCAGCCAGTGGCGGGTAGTTGAAGTCGCGCTCAAGCACCGTGGGTTGCACACCAAAGCGCCTGCAGGCAACGGCGTACAGCGCCCATACATCGTCCTTTACCGCAGCCCCATGGGTATCGACCTTCAGGTCCGGCGCTTCATCGTAATGGCCGGCCACGTGCATGCCGGTCACTCGCGCCTGAGGCAACCCTGCCAGGAATTGCTGGGCGTCATAGCCATGGTTGCAGGCGTTGACGAAGACGTTGTTGACGTCCAGCAGCAGGTCGCAATCGGCTTCATCGAGTACGGCACGAACAAAGTCGAGCTCGCTCATGGCCTGGTAAGGCGCGGCGTAGTAGCTGATATTTTCCACCGCGATGCGCCGTTCCAGTTGCTCCTGGGCCTGGCGTATGCGCGCGGCTACATGGCGTACGGCTTCGTCGGTGAAGGGAATGGGCATCAGGTCGTACAGGTGCCCGTCATCACTGCAGTAGCTCAGGTGCTCGCTGTACAGCCGCACCTGGTGGCGGTCAAGAAACTGCCGGGTCTGGCCGAGGAAATGCTGGTCAAGCGGCGCGCTGCCTCCCAACGACAACGACAAGCCATGGCAAGCAATGGGGAAACGCTCGGCCAGTTGAGCCAGGCCTTTGCCGTAGGCCCCGCCGACGGCAATCCAGTTTTCCGGTGCGCATTCGAGAAAGTCCACTGCGCCAGCCGGCATGGCCAGCAGCTCCGGCAGCAGGCCGCGACGCAGGCCAAGCCCTGCCCGTAAAGGTCGTGGGTGCAAAGGTGTGGGGTACATGAACAGGTCTCCGCAACAGGCACAACGCCCCGCCTGACCAGCAGGAGGGGCGTTGCGGCGTTTCAAGGGGGCAGAATGTCAGGGCTTGCCGGTCAGGTGGCTGAACACGCCTTCGGGCATGGCTTTGCCATTGGCCTGGTAGATCGCCTTGAGGTGATCCGCTGCCTCCTGTTCGGAGATGAAGCCGTCGTGGTTACGGTCGATCTTGGCGAAATCACCGGCACGGTCTTTGGCCACGGCAAGAAACTCATCGCGCGAGACTTTGCCATCGTGGTTGCTGTCGGTTTTGGCGAACGAGGCATCACCACACTTGCCTTCGCCACATTTACCCTCCGCCCCGGCTTTGGCGCTCGCCCCGCATTTGCCTTCACCGCATTTGCCTTCGTTCTGAGTGGCCTTGGCGCTGCCACCGCACTTGCCTTCACCACACTTGCCCTCGCCGGCGACCTTGGCTGAAGCCAACTGGTAACCCTGGGCCAACGGTTCGACGGCAAACGCACTGCTGCTCAATGCCATGCTGCCGATCAAGGCGGCGCCGAGCAGGCCGAGAGTGTTTCGTACTTGGGTCATGGTGATGCTCCACTGTGCTGGGGTAGTGGAGCCATTAAGCCGTTGCGGTTTGTCGTGGATGTATCGGGCAAGGGGCGCTTTTGTATGAAAACCCGTCTGCATGGCGGCCAGATACAGTGGGATACACAAAGACCGGCAAGTAGCCCCAGGCATCAGCCCAGGGCCGTCATACGTTCAGTCTTCCAGCGGTTTGGGCGGTGCTGCCGGCTTGGCAGGCTTGCTGTCCTTGGCCTTGGGCTTGGCTTCCGGTGCCGCGGCCACGGGCTCGGGCGCTGCTACCGCCTTTTCGCTGGCAGGCAGGTCATCGACGGCCTTGAAGATTACCGCCGGATCGAGTGGCGTGTTCTCTTCGTCATCCTTGAGGATATGCCGCTCACCGTCCTTGCCCACCAGAATCACCTTGGTGCCTTTGCTCGCGCCCAGCTTCAGTTCGCGGATCAGGGCCATGGTGGTCTGCTGCTCGAGGTTCTTGTCCTCACGTTTACCCATCATTTGCGCCACGCTGTACAGCACCAGGTTGCGCTCCTTGAACTTGGCCTGGGTAGCCGGGTCCTCCAGCGCCTTGTTCAGCGCTCGCAATGTCGGGTCGGCACTGCTCGGCGCAATGACCACCAATGGCCTGGCCTTGCCCAGTTCCTTGGCTAAAGGCGCATCACTGTCTGCGGCAAACAAGGGGGCGGCAACAGCAAGCAAGGTTGCTAGGGTCAGTGACCGGACGAGCATGCGTATCTCCTTATTGTCTCGATATACCAATGACTACAGATCACGGAGAAAAATCCGACAGGGAGCCTAAACCACTTCATCCACGAATGGGGTGCGCAAAAGTAACTGTCGATTTCCGAGCTTCCTGAAGCCAGAACTACGGTGCGGGAACAAACCGCTATCAGCTTGATTGAGCATAGCCCAAAGGTGCTTTGGCAGGGGCCAGCCCCCCTACCCGGCGCGCATGTCAACGCACGTCGATAGAAGGCCCCGTCGGCCCCACTTCCATCGCTTGCGTGGTCATATCCAGCATCAGCCCTCTGCGTGCAGCGCGCTGAGCATCACGAATGGCGTCCGCCTGATCGATCCTTGCCCCCTCGGTCAGCGCTTCATCGTCCAGTACCGTTTCAAGCTGCCTTCTGAACGGCAGGTCGACCGCCGCGAAACGGTCAGGGTGAGTACGCTCCAGGTGCGCCTGCCAGAACTCACGATCCACCATGGAGCGGGCAATCTCTTCCGGGGTTTCTGCAGCCCGCACCGCAGCCTCTGCTTCTGCAAGGTCCGCCTCCAGCACGCCCGAGATCGCGAGGAAGCTCATTTCTCCCACCTGCAGTGGCAAGTCGAGACGCTCCCTCAACCCGATCCGGAAAGCCAACCCTACCTCGCTTCCTTCCAGCATCCTGCCATGTCGCAGCGCCCATCGGGTAGCGAACCTGTCGACCGCATCGTGGCGCCATAGACGTCTTCCCAGGTCGAGCAAGGCCCGCTCGCTTTCCCCCTGGGCTGCATGTTCAACCTGCCAAACCAGCAGGTTCAGTTCAAGGTTGCTCAAGCACCAAGTGGCACCATCCTGGCAACCCCACTCATCATTGGCCACCGACAGCAGGTTCTGCCGCAACTCTGGCGTAATGGCCATGGCTTGCAATACCGCCATCACCCGATTGCCCAGTGCACGGGCATTGACACGAAAGTCTTCGGACAGCAACAACTGGCGAAGCACACGGAAAAAGCGGTCGGCATCCTCACCTGAGTCCAGCGAGTCCCAGGCAGCAAGCATCAAGCCGCGGTGCTCAGGGGCCACGGCATCCCCCCATACTTCACGGGCGCGCTGCAGCCGCAGAAGCGCTTGCTCCTCGTCCAGGCCAGGATCATCGCTACTCAATGCAGCCTGCAAACGTAACGTCTGGGCTTCGCCCAGCGGGTTCCCATTCAGACGAAACCGTCGCCGATGCCACACGGGCAACTGGAAGAAACTCTCTGGAATGTGCCTGATCCGGTTATCCCGCAAGTCAACGGACACCACTTGAGTGTTGTCGAACACGCCCAGTGGAAATTGCGCGATCTGTGTGTCGCGCAAGTTCAGCCAACGCAATTCAGTCAAACCTGCCAGCATGAACCTGCCCAAGGGGTTGTGGGACAGGTCGAGAGACTGCAGGCTGGCGCAACTGGCCAGTGTGGCGGTTTGTGCAATGTTCAGGACGATGCGGTTGTTGGTCAGGCTCAGATGCCGCAGCTGCTCTATTTGCAATAAAGGTTGCGGAAGGCGCGTCAGAAGGTTCCCTCCCAGGTCAAGGGTGTGCAGGCTAGGAAAAGCCAGCAGGAGGCTGCTGGGGACCTCCAGAAGGTCAAGGTGCAACAGCGACAAGCTGGTAACGCCCCTGAAGCTGACCTGCACGGGAATGTTGGGCAAGCCGCCTGGTTTGAAATTACAGAACATGACGTGGAGGTTTTCCTGGGCATTGATTTGCAGTTCCCCCACACCCACCGACCGCCTCCAGCAATTGAACAACGTCTGGCGCAACGCCTCGCGATCATCCATGACATCGCCCTGCGCGCGTGCGACCCAGGTATTCAGCGTCATGCGAAGCATCGCGAACTCATTGCGAAGGCTCGTCAGTACGTGTTCCAGTTGCTGCCCTGAGCGCCTGGCCTCATCGGCGAAAGTTTCGACCTGTTGATCACTCAACCACGGAAACAGATCGCGCAGCGTTGCCCTCAGGGCACTCCCTCTGGATGCAAAACCGCCCACTCCACCACCACCCAGTGGGTAGCCGATACGTCCATCGGCCAAGCGCATGGGCCGTCGAACAACACCCGGGCGTACCGCGCCCAGCAAACGGCTGATCTGGTCACGGTGGCGTACCGCTTCGCGCCCCAGCATCACCCTGAGGTTGTGCGAGAATGGATCGCCGATGCCCATCGCCTCCCGTTGTACATCGGTATAGGCAGGCGCCATGACGTCGAACAGCTCACCCGCCTCACCACGCGCCGTGCCGTGGCTGTCATACAGTTGAAAGCTACCGTCCAGGTGCACCAGATCGAACGCCCGCTGCCCCTGCTCGGACTTCGCCAGCATCGGCCCGCCCAGCCAACCTTCGTAAAGCCGCCAGCCTACCCCTCGTTCGCCCCCAGGCAGATACCGTAACAAGCCCACGACCACCCGGGCCAGGTCTGCATGCTGCGGCGTATCGAGGTACAGCGCTTCAAATACCCGTGCCTGCCGGGTCGCCAGCAAACTGCTCCTCGCCGCCTCGGCAAGCCCCAGGGCAACCCTGCCGCTGGATAGCAACCGTGTGCGATCAACGCTGCTGGCAGCCTGTACCAAGGCTTGCGCACCACGCACGTTCAGCCCAGGAAACACCCGGCGCAACGCCGTGCTGCCGAGGCTGTCATCGGGCTGCATTGCTTCAAAAAGGTGCTGCAACAGTGTTCGCCGCTGCGCCCATGCCAACCTCGCCAGCGCCTGATCTGTAAGCCCATCCGCGCCTGGCAAACGCCGAACGTGATCGAGCACGGTTGCATCTTCTACCGGCTCGCCGCTGCGCAAACGGCCAACCATGCTGCGGATGCGCTGATCAAGCTGGACCCGCTCCACACTGTCGATCAGCGCGGGGCTTGGTGCCTGGGCATGGACATGCAAGCCACGCACGTCGTCGCCATCAAGGCCGTGGAACAGCAGAACCTGATCGATCTGTTCATCATTCAGCCGGTTGAAAGGTTCACCCAAGCGCCGGAACATGCGGTATTTGTCGGGCCACACGGCAGGTTGCTCACTCCACAACCGCCAGGCACCAGCGCCATTGTGATGCAGCAACGGCCCGTGGCCGTCGACCGGATACAGCTGCCATTGATCACCGCCGGCCGCCTCCGTTACGCGATAGTGCTGCCCGTCCATTTCGATCCAGGCCAGCCCCTCCTGACGCCGGATCCCCAAAGCGTCCGGGTTTGAGGCCGCATCGGGGACCTGGCTTTGGAACGGGGTCAGGTCTTGTTGCCAGAGTTTCACCGTGCCGTCTTCCAGCCGAGCCGGCAGCATGGCATCGACCTTCGCAGACCGGGCCCAAACCCGTCTAGCCACACCCACCCCGGCTACCGTGGCCGCCACGATGGCAAGGTCTGTAGCCACATGGGTCAAATGGTCCAGCGCCTCCTGGCGGTCGTTTTCATGCCAAGCCTCAACGCCATGGTAGACCTCTTTCAGTAGCTCGCTGGCCGTCACGGCCAGCAGCGCCAGGCCGAGCCCAGGCACAAAGAAACTGGCCAGGTTGAGCAGCGCCCACCCTTCGGCTGCAAGGCGCAGGTCATGCTGGCGCTGAACCTCACGATCCAGTTTGGCCACCGGTACTGCGATCATCGCCGCATCGTCCTTGATCTGCTGGATACGGGCCTGTGCCTGGCTTATGAACAACGGCTGCGGGTAGGCCTGCAAGCGCGGCTCCAGATCGCGAAAAGCCCAGTCTGCCAGGTCATCGAAGCGCTCCGCGACCTGGGCGAAAAATGCCTGGCTGTCCCGTCGCAGCACGAAGCGGCTGAAAAAACGCCGATAGGCCTTGTCGCGCAAGCGCCGGCCCAATTCGCGGTTCAGTTTGTCGATACTCTCGAACACACTCCAGGGCGAACGAGGGTCCCCAGGTATGTAAAGAAACACCCGACGCGTCGTGTTGAACAGCACACCTTGCTCAACCACCGCGAATACCGTCACCTGTTCGATCTGGCAACCCAGCAATTTCAGCTGCCTGGCCTGCACCGAGTCGCCCGCCAGGCGCAGCAGCTTGCCCTTCTCGCACACCGCCACCAGCAAGCCGAGCTCGCTGTCATCCAGGGTTCCTTGTTGCCGGGCTTTGTAGGCGTCCACAAGCATGCGGTAGCGCAGGGCATCCACAAGCCGGGCCACCACGTGCTCGGCACTGCCAGCGGGCTTGAGGATGGAATCCAGATGACGTTGATAGCGTTCACCCAGGTCCAGCTCACGACAGAGTTTGGCAAGCTCGATGCTGGTGGGTGGTTTGACCGTACCGTGGGTGGGAACGAGCAGGCGATTACCGCGCGGCTGGCCACCTTCCTGCGCCTGAGCGGCGGTGAAATTGCGCATTGCCACTTCGAGCAGTGGCTGTTCTTCATAGACCACTGTGGTCAGGTGCGCGCCAACCGGCTGACTGTTGATCACAGCTTCGCGACGGCCCTGCAGAAACCTGAGCGAGTACGGGTTACGGCCAAGCCCATAACGCTCGTCGAGCGCCTTTCCCAGGGCTGAAGCGACGAAACCGTCAATGCCCTCGATGCCTCGCAGCATCGTGTTCACTTGCTCACAGCAGCGAAGGCTGTTTGCCAATGCCCTGCCAATCTCAGGCAGTTGCTCAGCGGGGGCGTGACGCAACCAGGGCGGCAAGCGCCTGCCGATGATGCCATCCTGGAAAGCGTCGATGGCGGCCTGCGCATCTGCCGGCACAGTGGTGTCCATGGCGGGGAGCCTCTTCATGAAAAGAAGCCAGACTAAGACGCCTGCTCCCCGCCAGGCGCTATATAGCTAATGCCTGCGGCCAGCCAGCCGGCCACCCGCTAGCTGAGCACACGCTGCACCGTATTCCGGTCCAGCGCCTCCAGCGTCAACTGCAGCAACACCGCATGCTCGCGTTGCTGGTTGCGGATCTGCAGCCGGGCGATTTCCTCGTCCCGATTCCCCAGCGCCATCAGCCGCTCCAGCTCAGCGTGCATGGACTGGGGCACTTGCAAGCGAACCGCGAAGGCCTTGCGCAAGTAATCCTGCCAGAACCACTGGCGTGCCAGATAATCAGCAATGCCTTCCCGGGTTTGTCTCGCCAGGACCCTTTCACGGGCCAGGAGAAGGTCCTGGTTGCTCAAGGCTGGGATGCCTGCATAAAGCATTTCATCGGGTTGGGCAGGCAAGTCCAGCGACTTGCGCAAGCCGATTCGATAGGCCAAGGCGAATTCGATCGATTCAGCGCCCGCCCCCACACGATGAGCATGTTCAGCGGCAATTTGTTCAAGCACCGCCAACCGCCACACCCGGGCACCGAGCTTTAGCAAGGCCCGTTCCGGCCGGGCAGATCCGCTTTGCCGCGTGCGCCATATCATCACTCGCAGTTCCAGGTCGGCAAAACGCGCGGTGGCGTTATCCTGGCAACCGGTCGCCGCAGCGTGCTCGAACAGCTCCTGCCTGAGGGCATCATGCTCCGACATCGCCTGGAGCATGTCGAACACCCTGGCCGCCAGCGCGGATGCAGTCGATGAGAAACTGAAGGCGCCCGATTCTGTCAGCATCGACAGGGTATTGAAGAACTCTTCCGATGGTTCCTCGGCCTCTAGATGGGCCCACAGTGCAGCCATTTCATCCCGACGCTCGCCAGGCAACGCGTCCAGAATGCGCAACCGGTAAGGCACGCGACTGGCCTCAAGCAAATGCCAGGTTGATAGCCCATCCTGCGCGCCGCCCAGCAGGTTGCCGGAAAGCTCGACCCTGCCCGAGCGCCACAGCTGCGATCGATGAAAACCCTCGGGCAGTTCAGCAATACGGTTGCCGCTGAGATCCAGGGTATGCAGTTCTGGCGCGTCCATCAGCCCGTAGGGAAACTCGGGTATCTGCGTGTTGGACAGGTAAAGGGCATTGAGCTCGGTCATTGCGAGGACGGAAAATGCCCTGCGCAACGGGTTGTCCGAAAGGTTCAGGTACACCAGAGAGCGGCAATCTGCCAGGACCAATGCCTGGCCTTGGTCGAGCGCGATCTGGTTCCCAGACAAGTCGAGCACCTCCAGCTTCTGGACAAGCCCCAGCGGCAATGGCAAACGCCTGAGTCGGCAATGGGTGATTTCGAGGTTGCGCAAGTTGGGAAATGCCTGCAGAAACTCATCCGGAACATGCTCCACGCGCATGGAGCGCAGGGCCAGGATAGAGACATGGGGAAAGCCCACCTGCGCGGGCAGGGCCGGCAGGTGGCCCAAGCGGCTGATCGTCTGGGTCAGCATGAAGCGCCCGTCGTCCAGTGCCGCTTGCGCTTGCAGTTCGGGCACAAGACAGCGCCAGCAGTTGATCAGGCCCTTTCTGAATTCCCGCCGTGCGACCAGTTCCGATGAGAGCAGCGCGCTGCGTGCCCACTGGGTCAAGTGTCTCTTCAGCACCCCATATTGCTGCTCCAGCCTATTTAACCTGGCCTGCGCGTCGCCTGAGGCCAACCAGCGCTCGATCTGTTCGTCGGTAAAGGCCGGGTACAGGTCTCGCAACCGGGCCTGAAACGCCCTTGGCCTGTTTCGCCCTAGCGCCCCCCATAGCCTGCCGCCGGCCATGGGGTAACCAATCCGGCCATCCGCAAGCCGTTGCGGCGCAAGAAACGAGCCGCTGGGCTGTTCCAGCCTGAGCAGATTCACCACGGCCTGGCGTTGGTCGAAAGCAACGTTGGTCAGTGCCAGGCGCAGCGCAGGCACAAAAGGCTGACCTTGGCCGATGGCCGCTTGTGCTACGTCGTCATAGGCTCCGGCCAACGCTTCGAACAACTCGCCTTTCTCACCGACCACGCTGTGCGTTCCGGTGCGCAGGCGGAACAGCCCATGGCGATGAAGCAGGTCAAACGTCTGCCCCGATCCCTGGACCGTCAGCAACGGCTCGCTGGCATCTGCATCGAACAACCGCCAGCCCGGCCCACCAGCGCCCGGCACGTGCACCAGCAGGTTCAACACCACACGCGCCAAGTCGAGGTTCTGCGGCGTGTCGATGCACAGCGCCTCATACACCCGCGCCATTCGAATCCGCGCCACCTGCAACCTTGCTGCCTCGGCCATCAGCAACGGCACACGCCCCGTTTCACGCAGCAGCTGCACGTCATCCTCGCTGGCATCGCGCAGCACCTCATCGGCGGCCAAGCGGTGCAGGCTGGTAAAATCCTGCCGTAACAGGCGGCTTGTTTCCGTGTCGGGGTTCTGCTCGTCGTACAACGTCTGCAGCAGTTCCCGTCGCCCGGCCCAAGCCACATCGGCCAACGCTGGCCCGTGCTTTCCGGCCGCCTGGGGAAGGCGCATGACCCGCGCCATCAGCAGCGGGTCTGCGGTGCCCCCTCCCTCGCGCAACTGGTCGATCAACGTACCCATCCTGCCGGCGAGCCGCACGCGTGCGACGGTGTCGACCAGCGCTGCCTCCGGTGGTCGTCCATACACATGCCATGCCCGCAGGTGCTGATCATCGAGGCCATGGATCGCCAGCGACCGGTCGATCTGCGCATCGTCAAGGTCGCTGAATGGCCCGCCCAGGCGGCGGAACAACTGGCGTGTATCGTCCCACTCGGCGGGCTGCTCGCACCACAGCCGCCACGCACCGGCGCCATTGTGGCGCAGCGGCGGCGCATAGCCCTGATAGGGGAGCAGTTGCCACTGCTCGTCGGCGTCGTGCCAGGTCACCTCATACCAGTGCCCGTCCATGCTGATCCAGCGGCGCTCGCCCAGGCGGTGCGTACCCTGCATGTCCAGCACCGCCGTAGCTGGCGGGGTTTCGCCGCGATAGGGGCTGAGGTCTGCGTTCCACAGTTTTTCTTCCCCGCTTTCCAGCAGCGCCGGTACCAGGCTGTCAACCACGCTCCAGGCGCGTCGAGCGGTGGCGACGACCGCAACGGTCGCCCCCACAGCCAGCAGCCCTTTGCCAACATTCAGCAGGTGCGCAAGTGCCGCATTGCGTTCGTTGTCCTGCCAGTCCCCTATCGCCTGGAAGGTCTGCTGTAGCAGTTCCCAGGCCATCACCCCCAACAACACCGCACCAATGCCCGGAACGAAAAGCCCTGCGACACCCAATAGCGTCCAGCCTTCAGCACGCAAACGGCGAGCGTGTTCGGCCTGGACCTCGCGATCAAGCAAGGCCACGGGCGGGGCGATGACGGCAGCATCGTCCTTGATCCACGCGACCCAGTCGTTCGCAAGGTGTTCGAACAGTGGCAGGCGATAAGCGAAGGTCTGCTCATCGAGGTCTCTGGTCGCCCAGCCCGCCACGTCATCCAGCCGCTCACTGACGGCTGAGAAAAATCGCTGGCTGTCGCGTCGGCGCACGAAGCGGTTGAAGAAACGCCGGTAGTCATCTTCGCGCAGGCGTTTGCCAAGCACCCGGCGGGCATACTCATCCAGGTCACTGCGCACGCTCCAGGGGCCATGTGGGTCACCCGGCACATAGACCAGCACGCGCTTGCTGGTGTCGAACAACACGCCATCGTCGATCACGTCCAGCACGACAATCTGCTGCAGGCGGCAACCGAACAACGCCAACTGCCGCACGCGCACCGGTGCACCTTCGAGTTTGCCGAGCCTGTCCTCAAGGCAGAGCGCGACCACCCACTGCAGTTCATCTGCGCTCAATACGCCTTGCGCCCTGGCTTGCAAGGCATCCACCAGCATGCTGTAGCGTTGCCGTCGCGTCAGCAATTCCCTGACCTCGGGCTGCAGTACGGCATCCAGATGCGCCTGGTATTTCTGCCCAAGGTCCAGCGTGCGACACAGCCTGGCGAAGGCCGTTGCAGACAGTTCGGCACGTTTTTCGCCATGCGCATCGACCAGGCAATTACCAGGCGGCTGATCGCGCTGCTGTTCCGCGGTGAAATTGCCCAAAGCGGCCTCGAGCAGAGGGATGTCGTAGTAGTCGTTGGCGACAACCGGAAGCCGACTGGTGACATAATTTATCGTCGGCGAAGTGAAGGTGTACCACTGGCGAAAGGACAAGCGCTCGACATCAAGGCTGCCGTGGGCACCCAGCGCTTGCTGCAGCAAGGGCTGGGTAAATGCACTCAGGTTGCGTAACCGCGCCAGCGCTGAAGACAAGCCTGCGCGACAGGCCAGCAGCTCTGGCAGTGCCTCGCTCAGCAGGGTGAATTCGGCCATGCTCAGCCGCTTCATCCAGGCCGGCAGCCGCCGTGCAATGTAGTGGTCCTGGCATGCTTGTGCCATGGCAAGGGTATCGACCGCAGCCGATGGTTGACTGCTCGTGTTCTGCATCTCTGCCTCCGCGGTGACATGGAGGCACGAGTCTGAAGAGTGCAGCCTGGTGCTGACGCCTAGCTATCTACCACCCATTCAGAACAGCAGTAACTGATGGTCGGTAAGGCGAGCGAAATCATCACCGACAAAGGGCAGGATGGCATCTGCCACCGGCATCAGCTGACGGCTGATGTAGTGGTCGTAGTCGATTGCGGCCTGCAGGTTTTCCAGCGGCTCCGGGCCAGCGGTAGTGATCAGGTAACTGATCCAGCCACCACGCTGGTACTGCAGGGGGCGCTGCAGGCGCCTGTTGTAATCGTCCGCAAGCCGGGCGGCGCGCACATGTGGCGGCACGTTGCGCTGGTAATCGGCCAACGGGCGACGCAGGCGTTTGCGATAAACCAGCAGATCGTCCTGCTCGCCCGCCAACGTTCGCCGCACGTACTCACGGACATAATCTCGGTAGGGCTCGCCGCGGAACACACGGCCGTAAAGCTCCTGCTGAAACTGCCGGGCCAGCGGTGACCAGTCGGTGCGCACCGATTCGAGGCCCTTGTAAACCATCTCTTGCGAACCGTCGGCCCGCTGTACCAGGCCGGCATAACGCTTTTTGCTGCCTTCATCGGTACCGCGGATGGTGGGCATCAGGAAGCGTCGGTAGTGCACCTCGAACTGCAGTTCGAGGGCGCTCTGCAGGTTCATGGTCTCGTGCAGATGGGCTTGCCACCATTGGTTGACCTTCGCCACCAGCTCGCGGCCGATGCGCGCCGCGTCCTCCTCGGCGTGGGCACCCTTGAGCCAGACAAAGGTGGAGTCGGTGTCACCGTAGATCACATCGTAGCCACACGCCTCGATCAGGGACCTGGTCTGGCGCATGATCTGGTGGCCGCGCATGGTGATGGACGACGCCAGGCGCGGGTCGAAGAAACGGCAACCGCTGGAACCCAGCACGCCATAGAAGGCATTCATGATGATTTTCAACGCCTGGGACAACGGCGCATTACCCTCGCGCTTGGCTGCTTCCCTGCCCTGCCATACCCGTTCGACGATGGCAGGCAGGCAGTGCTGTGTGCGTGAAAAACGCCCACCGCGAAAGCCCTCGACCGAATGTGCGTCGTCGGGCTGACGCAGGCCCTCGATCAGCCCGACCGGGTCGATCAGAAAGGTACGGATAATCGATGGATACAGGCTCTTGTAGTCCAGCACCAGCACCGAATCGTAAAGCCCCGGGCGCGAGTCCATGACAAAACCACCGGGGCTGGCTTCGTCCGGGCGGCTGCCAAGGCTGGGGGCGACAAAGCCAAGCCGGTGCATCTGGGGCATGTACAAATGGCAGAACGCGGCCACCGACCCACCGCTGCGGTCTGCGGCCAGCCCCGTCACCGACGCACGCTCGAGCAGGAAGTCGAGTAGCCGGGTATGGGCGAAAATACGCGTGACCAGTTCGCAGTCCTTCAAGTTGTAGCGCGCCAGTGCCGGTTTGTCTTCAGCGAAGCGCCGGTTGATCTCGTCCATGCGTTGGTACGGCGTGTCGATGGCCTTGCCTTCGCCCAGCAGGGTCTGGGCAACGTTCTCCAGGCTGAACGAGGGAAAACTCCAGGTAGCCGAACGCAACGCCTCGATGCCATCGATCAGCAAACGCCCCGGCGCATCGGCAAAAACGTGGCCTCCACCGGCATGGCTACGCAGGGTCATGACCGCACCGTTACGCCCCAGGGCAAGTGGCACCTGCAACGACTTGGCGTGTTCATGCAGCAGGCGCAGGTCGAATTGCACCAGGTTCCAGCCGATGATCGCGTCCGGGTCATGCCTGGCCATCCACTGGTTGAGGCGGGTGATCAAAGCGGCGCGATCAGCGCAATATTCCAGGTCGAAGTCAAGCCCGGTGGCATCGCCGTTGGCCGGACCGAGCATATACACCTGGCGCTGGCCGCAGCCCTCCAAGGCGATGCTGTACAGCTCGCCACGCTCGCTGGTCTCGATGTCCAGTGACACCAGGCGCAGTGTCGGTCGATAGCCGGACAGCGGCCTTAGCTGGGCTTCCCGGTAAACGCCCTGCGCATCCGGCTGGCCAGTGAACTGCACCGGTGCCGTGATGAAGCGCTCCATGAGGTAACGCTCCGGCGGCCGGATATCGGCCTCGAACACGTCGACACCGGCTGTGCGCAGACGCTGTTCCAGTTGCATCAACTGGCGATGTTGGCGGGTATACAGGCCGATCATCGGGCGATGCTCGAAGTCCTTCAGGCGCAGTGGCTTGAGCTTCGCCCCTGTTTCGTTGGCCAGCAACACACGGGCGTGCTCGGCCTGCGCCTGGGGAATGAAAGCCACCGACTCCTGCGCAGCCAGCCGCAACAGCCGCGGCCCGGCATCGGTGGCCAGCCAGAACTCCACGCAGGTGCCCTCCGGCGTATCGTGCCAATGCCGGGTCAGGACAAAACCCTGCTGCAACTCCACTGCGTCGACCTCTGGATTGTCTGTAGATGCGGTTATTCTACCTGTGTCGTGCCTGGCATGAGTGTTTTAGCGCCTGCCCGCCACAAAACCGCTTTTCCGTCCAGCTACAGCCAGCAGCCAGGCCAAGGCAATCAACACCAGCACCACCCCGCCAAACCACGCCACGCCTGCCCCAGCCAGCAGCAATCCACCAATGATCCCGCCCAGGGCAATGGCGCAGTTCCACACCGTCACCAGCATCGACTGCGCCACATCACCACCTTGGCCTGCTGCGTCGGCGCACGCTGTCTGCAGCAGGGTCGGGGCGCCGCCATAGGTCATTCCCCACAAGGCGATGCTCAAGTACACAAGCCACGACGATGCCTGCCCCAATGCCAGCGTGGCCAAGGCAAAACCGGCCAGGCTCAGCAACACCAGCTTGCGCAGGTGTCGGTCGACCAGCAGTCCTACCAGGCCGATCCCGGCCAGCGCCGCCAGACCAAATACCATCAGCGCAGGGCCAATCTTCGCAGCCATGCCAGCCGCTGCCAGCAACGGCACGATATAGGTGTAGAGAATGTTATGGCCAAGGATCCAGGTGAGGATCACCAGCAATACAATCAACACCCCCGGCGTGCGCAGTACCTGCATGGCCGACGGGCGCTTGCCGGCAGCCTGCCCCGGATAGTCGGGCACGGATCGCAACACCCACACCACCAGCAGCAACGCCACTAAAGTGATGACGACGAACGTCGCGCGCCAGCCCAACCCCGCTCCCAACCAGGTCGCAATCGGCAAACCGAGCGACAGGGCAATCGGCTGCCCGAGCATGGCCAGCGCCATGGCCCGGCCCTGCAACGGCACCGGCACCATGCGCCGGGCATGGCCAGCGATCAGGCCCCATGCCAGGCCGGCCGCAGCACCCGTGAAAAAGCGCAGCACCAGGGTCAGCCCGTTGGAGTCCGACAAGGCCGTCAGCCCGTTGAACAGCACGAAGCCGATGATCGCCAGCAACAGCGCCCGGCGCCGGTACCAGCCTTGGGTCAACGTCACCAACGGGATGGCGGTCAGTAGCGAGCCCAAGGCATACGCCGTGACCCATTGCCCCGCCATGGCCTGGCTGATGTGCATGCCATCGGCGATCTGGTCAAGCAGACCCGCCGGCAGGGTTTCACTGAGAATGGCGATGAAGCCGGTCATGGCCAGCGCGAGCAGCCCGCCGACGGGCAGACGTTCATGGCTGGCGGCCAGCAACGGTGCGGAAGAAGTCTGGGACATTGCAAATGCCTTGAGTGGGGAACAAGGCGAACAGTCTGCAGACAAGGCCATTACGGAAAAAGACGGGTACAATGCCACTCACCCAGGACCTCAGCGTCCGCAATCCGGAATGCGACATGGACAGCCTCAGTGGCTTCGTGGTCTTCAATCGGGTGGCCGAAACCCGCAGCTTCGTGGCCGCCAGCCAGTCACTGGGGATCAGTGCCTCGGCAGTGGGCAAGCGCGTGGCGCGGCTGGAAAGCCGCCTGGGCGTGCGCCTGTTCCACCGCAGCACACGCAGCATTACCCTTACCGCCGAAGGGGCGATGTTCCTCGAGCGCAGCCGGCGCATCCTTGCCGAAATCGAGGCCACCGAGCAGGAACTGTCGCAGGCCAGCGAAACGCCGCGCGGGCGCCTGCGGGTGAGCATGCCGCAGGTGACCAGACTGGTAATGCCGGCACTGGCCGAGTTCATGGCACTGTACCCACAGGTTGAACTGGACCTGGACTTCTCCGACCGCATGGTGGATATCGTCGGCGAAGGCTTCGATGTGGTGATGCGCGGCGGGCAGCCGGTGGATTCCCGGCTCAGCGCCAAGTTTCTGGGGCACTTTCAGCACCGCCTGGTGGCCTCGCCCGAGTACCTGCGCGAACGCGGTACACCCTTGCACCCACGCGACCTGGCGGCGCATAGCTGCCTGCATTATCGCTTCCCCAGCAACGGCAAGCTGGAAACCTGGCCGCTGCGCCAGGAGCATCCCGAGCAAGCCTATGACATCCCCATCTCGATGGTCTGCAACCACGTCGAAACACGCGTCTGCTTTGCCTTGAACCACCGCGGCATTACCTGCCTGCCTGACTTCAACGTGGGTCGTGAACTGGGCAATGGCTCACTGGTCAGTGTCCTCGACGACTTCATGGAGCGGCGCGGCAGCTTCTATCTGCTGTGGCCGTCCGGGCGGCAGGTGCCGCCAAAGTTGCGGGTATTCATCGACTTCATGCTCGATCGGGTATTCAACCGTACAGGTAGTTGATGTCCTTGCAGGCCAGCGGCGGCACCTGGCCCAGCAGGAAGTCGCGCAGCTTGTGCATCTGTCGCGCCTTGGGGCTGGCCTTGAGCCAGGTCATGTAGTACCCGTCGCCAGTGGCCACTGCGTGCTTGTACGGCGTGACCAGGCGCCCGGCTGCCAGGTCGGCACTGGCCAGCACCAGGTCGACCACCGAAATACCCAGGCCCTGCTGCGCGGCCGAGATGCCCTGGTCGAGGGTGTCGAACACCTGGCCCTGGTCGATGCTGATGTCCAGCGCGTCCATCCGCGCCAGCCAGCGCCGCCAGTCGCGGCGGTCGGGGGACGGGTGCAGGAACTCGCACCGGGTCAGGTCGCTCAGGGCCGGTTGCGCCTGCGTCATGTAATCCGGGTGGCACACCGGGATCAGCCATTCATCGAACAGCTTGAAGCACTCGATATCGGCGGGGAACCGCCCACTGGCCAGGAGTATGGCGCAGTCGTAGGGCTCGGAATAGAAGTCCACGCTGTCGATGTCCATCCAGACGCTCGACAGCTGAACGGTGCAGTTGTCTTCATGCTTCTTGAACCCGTCCAGCGCCCGCAGCAGCCAGCGGACGGTGAGCGTGGACGGGGCCTTCAGGCGCAGGCCATAGCGGTCCTGGCGCAGCAATGCGCAGGCATTCTCGATGATCTTGAAGCCGACTTTGAGCTCTTGCGACAGCAGGCGGCCGTGCTCGGTCAGGCTCAGCTTGGGCCCGCGCCGCTCGAACAGGTCACAGCCGAACATGGCTTCGAGGGTCTTGATGTGGTGGCTGACGGCCCCCTGGGTCAAGGCCAGCTCTTCCGCTGCGCGGGTAAATGAGCCATAGCGAGAGGCCACCTCGAATGCACGCAGCGCGTGCAAGGCCTGAATTCGTTCTGACATCGCGACATCCCGAGCATGAGCAAGACTAATAGTAGGTCATAGTTCCACGCGTTTTACAACGTCAAGTGTGTTCCGGAAAATGCAGGTAAATAATAAACATATCCAAGATCCTGCCTGCATATGACTGGAACGTTCACTTAATTCAACGCCTGGGGAAATCATGTTTACGGGATATGGAAATTGCTATCGCCTGGATGCGCTAGAGCTCGCCGCTGAACATGGATACAACACGCAACACTGGACTTACAAGACTGTAGAACATTTTCGCAGTGTCCTCGCCAACCCTGAGTTTCCCTGCTTGTTTGGCCGCAAGGCGGTTAACGGTGAAACCTGCCACATCCTCTTCGCCCGCGCCGAACAACTGGCTGACGATATCGCCCAAGGCCTGGCCGATTATGTGCGCACCGTCGCCCCCATCACACCCAAGCAGCGCATCGGCAGCCCGCTGGTGGTGTTCCTCGAGACAGCCACCGCCAGCAATCTGGCTGAGCAACAGGCACTGGCCTGGAAGGTGCTGCGCGGCGTGCATGCACGCGACCCCCACCCTTGGCCGCAGGGTATCCCGACCGACCCCGAGGATAACGCCTGGTCGTTCTGCTATGCCGGCATGCCACTGTTCATCAACATGAATTTTCCCGGCCATCAGCACATGAAAAGCCGCAACCTGGGCCAGCACATCACCTTCGTCATCAACCCAAGGGAAAACTTCGACGAAGTCGCCAACGCCGACAGCGAAAGTGGCCGGCGAATTCGCGCCCGCATTCGCGAGCGCGTGCACCACTACAACGACGGCGTGGTGCCCGACACGCTTGGCGCCTTTGGCGATACCGACAACTTCGAGTGGAAGCAGTATCAACTGCAGGAAGCAGGCTCGCTCAACCCGTCCCGCTGCCCGTTCCATGCCCATGCCGCACATCAGGCGACACCCGACATACAGATCGAGAACTGACCGTGAATACCGCACTCACCGCCACCTACGCCCTTACTGTCCTGCTGCTGATCGCTACCCCCGGCCCGGTGGTGGCGCTAATCGTCAATACAGCGGCCGCCTCTGGCTCACGCAAGGCCATGTTCACCGCCGTCGGCACCAACTGGGCGTCACTGGTGCTCATCGGCGCGGCGGCCTGGATCATCCTCACCAGCGCGGCCATCGACAAGGCCTGGCTCAGCATCATGAGCCTGCTTGGCTGCCTGTTCATCGGCTACATCGCCGTGGGCACATTGAAGGACGCCCTGCAGGCACCTGCGTCAGAGGCCACCAGCGACGCTGCCAAACCCACCCGTGGCGGGCTGCTGCAAGGCTTCATGGTGGGCATTTCCAACCCCAAGGACATCATTTTCTTCATCGCCTTCTTCCCTCAGTTCATCCAGATCACCGAGTCGTTCGGCAAGAGCATGGTCGTGCTGTCGCTGCTGTGGGTGGCCATCGATTTCGCCGTGCTCAGCCTGTACATCTTCGCCATCGGCAAGATCGCATCGCAACGCAGCAACCGCTTCATCAGCCTGGCCTCGGGGGTCGCCCTGCTGCTGATCGCTGCCGGCGGCCTGCTGTACAACTTCAAGGAACTGACGGCCTGAAACCCATGCGCAGCAGACGACGCAACCGCAGGAGAGAGCATGACCGCGACTGACACAAGCCCGCTTCCTTCGCCGTTGCAACAGGACTACCAGCGTTTCCTGCTGCTGGGTAGCCGCCGTGCCCCACATACCGTGCATGTGCACGAAACCGGCTACCGCTCGGGCACCATCAATACCGATGCCCTGGGCCTGCGCTACAGCCATTGCGCCGGCAAGCGCTTTTCGCCGGCCGAACGTGGCGGCGCCTCGCGGATCAACCTGCTGGTCGGCGGTTCCACGGCCCTGGGCATCGGCGCCAGCTCCGACGAGCACACCGTGGCCTCGCACCTGTCGATGCTCACCGGCGAAGTCTGGCTGAGCCTGGCCGGCTGCGGGCTCAATGCCAGCCAAGAGCTGCTGATGTTCCTCACCCACCAGCATCGCCTTGGCCAGTTGGGGCATGTGGTGGTGCTCAGCGGCCTCAACAGCCTGGCTCACGAAGCCCTGAGCGAAGTGCTCGCCAGCGCTGGCGACCCGCAATACGCCCAGGCTTACCAGGATTATCTCAACAGCTTCAGCGAAGGCATGCAGCCCGCTGCTGTACCCCGTCGGCAGTCGCTGTGGCGGCGCATCGCCCAGGCCTTGGCCAGCCCTGCAGTCGAAGCCCCGGCCAGCTGGCCCCTGTCGTCCCCGGAAAAACGCCTGGCCCGTGCCGCCGACAACATTGGCCGCACCTTGCGCCAATGGGAGCGGCTGCTGGCCGACAGCCACGCCACCCTCACCTTCATCCTGCAACCGTTGCTCCCCTGGTGCCGGGACACCCTGCCCGCTGGCGAGCAGGCCATGCTGGCCGCGCTGGAGCGAAAACCGGCGAACTTCGACCGGCTGCTGGACGGCGCTTTCGACAGCCAGTTGCACTCGGCGTTTTTCCGCCGCATCAAGAACCAGGCCGACCCCGTGCCCTGCTACGACATGAACTGCATGCTCAACAGCTCGCCAGTGTTCGGTGCCGACCTGTTCATCGACCGCCTGCACCTCAACGACCTGGGCAACAATGCATTGGCCAAGGTGATCACCGCCAAGCTAGGCCTGGCCCAGGAAAAACAAGGCCAGCGCAAGGTCACGCCAATCAGGCTGGCCTGACAATCGTCGGATGGTCTTCCGGGCAGGGCCCTTGGGTGGCTAGAATACGTCGTCGTTCCGATCTGCCCGAGGCGCACGCTTGACCGCCATGAACATCGAAGCCGTCCATCTGCACCTGGCCATCAACGGGGTGTGCCTGTGAGCCTGGTGCGACGCCTGCCCCCATTGCTGATCGCCCTGATGCCGCTGGCTGCGCACGCGCTGGAGGTGAGCATCGACCCTCATGCCGACCTGCTCTACCGTCAGGCCCTGCCCCTGCTGGAGCAGGCCGACAACCAGGATGATGGCGCCAGCACGCTGCGCACTGCCATCGGCGGCGACCCCGAGCTCAGCCGCCAAGGGCAGGCCCTGGCGCATACCCTGCCGACAGCGGTTGCCCTGCTGAAAAAATCGGTCGAGCTCGGCCACCCGGTCGCACAGTACCGCCTGGCGCTGTACTACATGACCTATCTGCCAGCTGCGCAAATTCCGGAGGCCGCCTGCCCGTTGCTCCAAGCCAGCCTTCAGCAAGGCTTTGCCGCACCGGCGCCCGCCATCGCTACCTGGTGCAGGCCCTACAACGCCAGCAGCGAGTACCGCGCAGCGCTGGAGGCCATTCCCAGCATGGCCACGGTCTACGCCCCCTACTATCCGCAACCGGCCACCCGCCTGGCCTGCAACCGCAGCCGCCCGCAAGGGCTGGAAATGCTCTGGGGGCGTCAGCGCGACTACCAGGCCGAAGTGTACCGGCTGCTCGGCGACCTCGACCCACAGCACCGCCTGAGCCTGCTGCAGAAGGCCGTGGAGATCAACGGCTGCGTGACGGCGCAGCAGCACCTGAGCAGTCACCCCTGAGCTTCGCCTGGACACACAGGTTGAACTGCCTCGTGCAGACCACGTACATGACTTGAGAGCAAGATCGTTCAAGCCACACGCCCACCCGTCTGGCATGCTGGCCTGCCACCTAAACGTACTGCAGCCATCATGCCCCACGTCGCCCGCCAAGCCTTTCTCCACGGCGCCATCGCCATTCTCCCGCTGTCCCTGGCCGTCGCCCCCTGGGGCTTGCTGGCCGGCTCCATGGCCATCGAGGCCAACCTTAGCGCCTGGCAGGGTCAAGGGCTGTCGGCCATCGTCTTTGCCGGCGCCGCGCAACTGGTCGCCATCGGCATGCTCAAGGGTGGTGCCAACCTGGCATCGATCCTGCTCACCACCCTGCTGCTGACCTCGCAGCACCTACTCTATGGCCTGTCGATGCGCCCGGTACTGTCCAGCCAGCCGCTGCGCTGGCGCTTGGGCCTGGGCTTTCTGCTGACCGACGAATTCTTCGCCCTGACCAGCCAGTACGACCAGCAGCAGTTCAACCGCTGGTACGCCTTGGGGGTGGGCCTGACCTTCTACGTCGCCTGGAACCTGTTTACCCTTGCCGGCATCCTGCTGGGCCAGAGCATTCCGCACCTGGACCAGTTCGGCCTGGACTTCTCTATCGTCGCCACCTTCGTCGCCCTCATCGCCCCACTGGTGCGTAACCTGGCCACCGTTGTGTGCGTGGCCGTGTCGTTGTTCAGTTCGGTACTGTTCAGCTATTGGCACTGGGAGACCGCCCTGGTCGCCGCAGGCCTGCTGGGCATGAGCGCCGGCTTCATCTGCCAGAAATTTGCCGGAGCCCGCACATGACCTGGATCCTGATTTTCGCCATGGGCGCCATCGTGTTCCTCAACCGCTATGCCTTTCTGGAACCACGCCTGCCCTTGCGCCTGAGCTCCAACGCCCGGCAGTTCCTCGGCTTTGCCGTACCGGGGATGCTCACTGCCATCTGCGGCCCGATCATCTTCATGCCCGAGCACCAGCTCAACCTGAGCCTGCTCAACCCTTACCTGCTGGGCTCGCTGGTGGCCATCGCCCTGGTGTTGTTGACCCGTAGCGTGTTGCTGAGCATGCTGGTGAGCATGTTGATCTTTTTCATCCTGCGCAGCTGGCTGGCATGACCACGCCCCTGCGCGAGCAGACACACCTGTGGCAGGCGCCAGCCCTGGGCGACGTCGAGATGCTGCACGCGCGGTATTTCCAGCAGCGCTTCGCCCCACATGTGCACGAAGGCTTTGTATTCACCGTGATCGAGTCCGGCGCCCAGCGCTTCTGGCATCGTGGCAGCGAGCACCTGGCGCCGGTCGGCAGCATGGTACTGATCAACCCGGACGAGCTGCACACTGGCGCCACTGCCCACGAAGCGGGCTGGCGCTACCGCGGCTTCTATCCTGAGCACGAGCGGGTCACCGGGGTGCTGGACGAACTGGAGCTTGGCCGCCACGGCATGCCGAGCTTCAAGGACAGCGTGATCCACGACCCGGCCCTGGCTATCGCCTTCAGCCAGCTGCATCAGCTGTCCGAGGCCGGCGCCAGTGCCTTGCAGCAGCAGACCGCCTGGCGCCAGGCGGTGCTGGCCCTGGTGCAACGGCACGGGCAATGCGCCGAGCCTTCGGCCCCTGGTCAAGAACCCCTGGCCGTGGCCCGCGCCCGCGAACTGTTGGAAAGCCAACTGGCAGACCCGCCCTCACTGGAAGCGCTGGCGGCAGCAGTCAACCTGTCGCCGTTCCACTTCGCCCGGGTGTTTCGACAGGCGACAGGCCTGCCGCCGCACGCTTGGCTGAAGCAGCGCCGCCTGGCGCGCGCGCGGGAAATGCTGAAGAGCGGGCGGGTGGCTTCAGAAGTGGCGTTCGCCCTGGGTTTCGCCGACCAGAGCCATTTGAGCCGGCAATTCAAGCAGGCTTACGGGGTTTCACCGGGGGCCTATCGGCAAGCCTGCGTCAGCCCAAACGTGGCCACCCGGCTACTCACAATCTCAACGCCAGTTGCAGCGGATCCCGCATGTGCCGTCGAATCCTGACGGCAACCACAAGCAGGGCTACACCATCCCTCTGCTACACTGAGATGGCTGAAATGGAGGATCCTGCCATGTCCGAAAGAGAGCTCACCACCCTCCTGTCGCTGATGAACCAGCGCCAGGCCTGCCTGAGCAGTGCCTGCAAGGAGATTGCCGACTGGATCGACCGGCAGGGCGACATGCCCGCCGCCGGCAAGATCCGCGCAAGCCTCAAGGCCCTGGAGGCCGATGAGGCACAGGTTCGCAAGACCTTGACCTCGCTGACCCTCGACAAGCCGCTGCCCAGGTTTCGCAGCTGAGCGAGACGGGGGCTGCTGTGCAGCCCCAACGTTTCCAGCCTGTCAGTGATTCATGTGCATGTGGTCATGCCCGGCACCCGCTTCGGCATTGAGCGCGCGCACTTCGGCCTGCACATCCAGGGTTTCCTGGGCGCCCTTGGCATCTTCGATGGTCAGGGTCAGCGGCACTTTCTCGCCTTCCTTCACCTGGTTGGCCAAGCCCATCAGCATGACATGCAGGCCATTCGGGTCCAGGGTCACGGCCTTGCCAGCTGGCAGCTGGACGGCTTTCACTTCACGCATGCCCATGACGTCACCGTTCATGGTCATTTCATGCACCTGCACGGTCTTGGCCACGGGCGACGCCACGCTTACCAGCTTGCTGTCGCTGCTGGCGGTCAGCGTCATGAACGCACCGGTGGACTGCTGGTGCGGCACGCTGGCACGTACCCAGGCGTCGCTTACGGTAGTCTGGGCAAAGGCAGGGAGCGCCAGGCCCACCAGGACCAGGGCAGCCAGACCGCGCTTGATCGGTAGCATCGACATTCAGCAAATCTCCATCAGGGTGACCAGGTCTTCGGCGCATTCCTTGGCGTTCAGGGAATGGCCCAGGCTCAGGCGCAGGGTGCCACGTGTATCGTAGACGTAGCTGGTGGACGAATGAGAAATGGTATAGGTGTCCCCGGCTGGGACTTTCTCGTAGAACACCTTGAATTCCTTGGCTACCGCGGCAATTTCTTCCGGTGTACCGGTCAGCGCGATGAACGTCGGGTCGAAGGCCTTGACGTAGGCATCCAGCACCTCGGGGGTGTCGCGCTCCGGGTCCAGGGTGATGAACACCACCTGGAACAGGTCGCGATCACGGCCACGCAGGGTCTTGCGGATCTGCGCCGCACGCGCGAGGGTGGTGGGGCAAACCGCTGGGCACTGGGTGAAGCCGAAGAAGATCATCGGCATGCTGCCGTAGAAGCTCGACAGGGTGCGCACGTTGCCTTGCGGGTCCTTGAGGCTGAACTTGCGCCCGAGGATTTCGTTGCTCATGTTCTTGCCGTACTTGAACTCGAGCCCCCGGGCCGGGCTGCAGCCTGCAAGCAGACCAAGCCCGAGAACGCCCATGCCGGCGACTACTGCCCGCCGGCTATATAGATCATTCATGAAACCATCCTTTACAGGGAAGGTGCCGGCCCTCGGGATGGGCCGGCCGAAAAACCGGGGCATTCTGGCATGACACCCAGAGGGGTTCTACCCGACCAAGGCGGTGATGGCCTGCAGCCCTTTGATTACGGGCTGCGACCTGTTGTCGCAGGGGTTGAAACCGTAACACTTTGTTGCTAAGGGAGACGCCTTCAACTCAGTAGTAGGCGTTTTCTTTCTGGCTGTGGTCAGTCACGTCACGCACGCCCTTGAGCTCCGGAATACGCTCGAGCAGGGTGCGCTCGATGCCTTCCTTCAGGGTGACATCGGCCTGGCCGCAACCCTGGCAGCCACCACCGAACTGCAGCACGGCAATGCCGTCGTCGACCACGTCCACCAGGCTGACCTGGCCGCCATGGCTGGCCAGGCCCGGGTTGATCTCGGTCTGCAGGTAGTAGTTGATGCGCTCGTTGATCGGGCTGTCTTCGTTGACCATCGGCACCTTGGCGTTCGGTGCCTTGATGGTCAGCTGGCCACCCATGCGGTCGGTGGCGTAGTCGACCAGGGCATCCTCCAGGAACGGCACGCTGACCGCGTCCAGGTAGGCGGTGAAGCTCTTCAGACCCACGGCGGTGTCGTCAGGCTTCTCTTCGCCCGGCTTGCAGTAGGCAATGCACGTCTCTGCGTACTGAGTGCCCGGCTGGGTGATGAAAATGCGAATGCCGATGCCAGGCGTATTCTGCTTGGAAAGCAGATCGGCCAGGTAGTCATGGGCGGCGTCGGTAATGGTTATAGCGCTCATGTAGGTTCCTCACAGACTTGCCGCCAAGTGTACGCCAACCCGGCCCTTGAACAAAGTCCTAGTATTTGACTCGGGAAAGCGCATATTCCGCCGCCGGCTCCCGCGGCGCCGCCAGCCAGGCTTGCATGCGCCGGTACAGGCCGCGCTCCAGCCAGCGGTAGCTGAACCACGACATTAGTCCAATGGACGGCACGCACAGCGCGAACACCAGGTAGGGATTCAGGTGCAGGCGCTGGCTGGCGAACCAGCCGGCATACAGCACCAGCACATGGATCAGGTACACCGAGTAAGAGCAATCACCCAGCGCCTTGAGCAACCGGTTGCCCTTGAACCACGGCTCCAGGGCAATGAACGCCAGCACGATCATCGCGCTCGGCACGCCCCAGTGCAGCAGCCGCTGCGACGCATCCAGGTGGTAGATGGCCAGGCCTGCCACCACCAGCACCAGCAGCGGCAACCCGCGGCCCTCACGGATCAGCCCACGGCGATACAGCACGCCCAAACCGATGCCGAGCAGGAACTCATAGATGATGTCGTTGTTGTAGAAACGGCTGAGCACACCCAGCCGCCCCAGCACCTCGCTGACCAATAGCAGCGCGGCAGTGACCAGCAGCAGGTGGTGCCGCTGACGCACCAGAAACGCCAGGCCGAACAGCAGGTAGAAGAACATTTCGAAGTTCAGCGTCCAGCCCACGTTCAGCGTCGGGTAAAGGCCATACCCACCGGGGTTCTCCGCCGGGACGAAGACCAGCGACAGCAACAGATGGTGCCAGGTGAATTCCTGATGCGGCATCCATTGGCTGAAGGCCAGCAACAGTATGCTCATCAGCGCTGTGTAGAACCAGTAAGCCGGAACGATGCGCAGAACGCGGTTGAGCAGGAACTGACGCGGCTCGATCGCCTTGTCGCGGGTCGACAGGTAGATGACCAGCCCACTGATGACGAAGAAGATGTCGACGCCGACCGCACCGCGGTCGGTGAGCAGCTGGCCGATAGGGCCGGTGGCGTGGAAGTCGAAGAAGATCTGCATGAAGTGGTGGCAGACCACCACCCAGGCGGCGAACGCCCGCAGTGCCTGAAGCGAATACAGCATGAAATACCCTGCGCTTGGCTGTGCATTGAGGCCCGGTGAGCGCACCGCGCTCGTTCCCGCGGCTTACCCGTGAAGGGGGCTGCACACCAGCCCCCGGACCACCCACCATTTCCGACCGCAGGTAGGTCGGAAAGGTCAGCCAACCCGATCAGAGGTTTTCGTAGCGGTTCATGTCCAGCACGCCCGCCTCGACCGGTTCGGTCTCCTTGATATAGCTGTTCAGGTCATGGAAGTAGCGCCAGAACTCAGGGTGACTGCGACGCACACCCCAACGCATGACAATGCGCTCGAACTTCGCCGCATCATCCTTCGCATACTCCATGTCTTCGACAAACTCCGCCACATCCCTGGTCGGGATGTTGAAGATGAAGTTGGGGTAGCTGCTGAGCACGCCCGGGTACAGGGTCAGCGTGTCGAGGCCAGGCTGGTAGCGGTAGGCTTCACCCAGCAGGAACGCCACATTGCTGTGCGCGCGGTTGCGCAGCAGGCTGTACACCTGGCGCTCACCGCCCTGCCCTTCGATGCGCAGCATGGTTGCCTCGGGCAACTGGTTGATCACCTTGAGGCCGGCCGCCGGGCGCGAGACCAGACGGCTCAGCGACTGCTCGGCATTGCGAAACTCTTCGCTGGACTGCGGCCGTGAGCAGAACGCGCCCTGGCAGCGGTTGATCGGATCCGGCGCGGCGTTCAGGCTCCCGGTGCGCTGCAGCAGCTTCAGGCCGAAGTCGCGCTTGGGGTTGCGCGGGTCGAGCTTGATGCCGCTCGGGGTGTCGGTGTCGATGTCTTCATAATCCATCCACATCTTCACCTTGCCGCTGTTCTGGTACCAGTCACCCAGGATCGCCTTGCGCTGGTCGGCCGGCATCAGGCGCAAGAAGTTGACCTCGGCACCGTTGCGGATCAGGTCGAAGTACAGCCGCGTCTGCAACTGGTGCGAAACATTGCCGTACACATCGAAGTTGACCGCCAGCTGGTAGTAGGTGCGTTCGAACAGCGGGTAGTCGAACAACCACACGGTCAGCGGCACGTCACCGATCAGACCCTTGGTGACCGATGCGCTGTCGAAGTGGCGGAAGATGCTGAGCAGTGCATTGTCGTTGCCGGCCCACAGCGTTGACCACCCCGGTGCCGGCATTTCGGCATAGGCTTCTCGGCGCAGTTTCTCGTACTCGTTACGCTTGTCGCGGTAGGCGTGCCACAGGCTCAGCACGCTGCCCACGTCATCGATCTGGCCAGGCATGGCCAGCAACGGCGTGGCCTCACCACGGTACTGGGCATCGGTGATGTAGCGGTCGTGGGCCGGCTCCTGGAACAGCGCCCAGAAATTGTCCCGGATCACGTCGGTAGCGATCTGCCCACGGCAAACCGGGCCACGGATGAACGTGCGCACGAAATACTCGGCGTTATCCAGCATGAACTGGTAGCGCGCGACCGCCGGGATCGCTTCGAAGGTTTCGAACGGGTTGGCGCGGTGGCGAGGGCCATAACCAGGCAGCGCACTGGCATGCCAGTCGCCCGCGTAGAACAGCTGCTTCACACGCTTGAGCTTTTGCGGCCCCATCGGGTAGGTGATGTGCGTCTTGTGCACGATCACACCCTGCACCGGGATCAACCGGTAATAGAAGTCGGTGCCCGGCGGGTCATTGGGCCGGCGCGTGGCGATGATGTCGACCGGCTTGCCGCTTGGGGTGCGTGACCGCACCCACTGGAAGAAGTGGCCTTGCTCACCCCCAACAAAGTAGATGTGCGCCAGGAACAGGTGCTCGTACAGCCAGCGGCCTACCAGTGCCTCGGTTGATCCCGGGCGGTTGAGCAGTTCTTCCCAGTCGGCGATCTGCCTGGCTTCGTTCGCGCTAGGCTGGATTGGCTGGTACTCCACCGGCGCACCTGCGGCCAGCCAGCGGCGCAGGGTGTCGTATTCCTTGTCGGTCAGCCCGGTCACCGCCAGCGGCATGCCCTCCTTGGGGTGCGCGCCCGCGTAGGCGTCGAACTCGTGCGGCAATGGGCACATGTTGTTGCGGTTCAGGCCCAGGACGATTTCCTCGGGCAGCTTGGCGTTGGGCGTGAGCGGGGTCTTGTGCCCCAGCTCGAGCATGCGCGCCATCAGCGCGGCCTGGCTGCCCTGGTTGTCGAGCACCGAGTAAAAACCCTTCTTGCGCCACTCACCCTCGCTGTGGGCATCGTAGAACAGCCGCGTGGTAGGCACCGCCTGGCTGCGCTCGCCCTGGTACACCGGGACCTTGCTGGCCCCGCGCACCGCGCCTTCGGGGCTTTCCAGCTTGAGCTGGCAGGCGGCGTCGTTGCAGGCGTGGCAGGCCACGCACTTCTCGGTAAAGATCGGTTGAATGTCCCGGGTGTAGGAAATAGCCGGGCTCGACTGGGGGGCTTGCCCGAACACCACGCCGCTGATAAGCAGGGCGAAAGCGCCGGCAAGGATACGATGCACCATGTGCGGAAAGTCCTGGTTCTTGAAAGCCATCACGAGTTGTAGCCTGGTCGTCCCTGGGTGCCGAGCTTCGCTGGCGCCGCCCAACATGAGCAAATTTCATGCAAATGGGCGATACACCTAAAAACCGCGCAGCTTTGTTATGATTCCGCACCTTCTGATATTCGCCCGACCAGGTAGTTCCTATGTCCGACCGCAGCGCTCGTCTCCAAGCACTCCAGAACGCTCTCAAAGAGCGCATCCTGATACTCGACGGCGGCATGGGTACTATGATCCAAAGCTACCGTCTGGAGGAACACGACTATCGTGGCACGCGTTTCGCCGATTGGCCAAGCGATGTAAAGGGTAACAACGACCTGTTGCTGCTCAGCCGCCCGGACGTCATCGCTGCCATCGAGAAGGCCTACCTGGATGCGGGTGCCGATATTCTCGAAACCAACACCTTCAACGCCACACAGATTTCCCAGGCTGACTACGGCATGGAGTCGCTGGTCTACGAGCTCAACGTCGAAGGTGCGCGCATTGCCCGCCAGGTGGCTGACGCCAAGACCCTGGAAACCCCGGACAAGCCACGCTTCGTTGCCGGCGTGCTCGGCCCGACCAGCCGCACCTGCTCGATTTCCCCTGACGTCAACGACCCTGGCTACCGCAACGTCACGTTCGACGAACTGGTGGAAAACTACGTCGAGGCTACCCGCGGCCTGATCGAGGGCGGCGCCGACCTGATCCTGATCGAGACCATCTTCGACACCCTCAACGCCAAGGCCGCGATTTTCGCTGTGCAACAAGTGTTCGAGGACGACAAGGTCGAACTGCCGATCATGATCTCCGGCACCATCACCGACGCTTCCGGCCGCACCCTGTCGGGGCAGACCACCGAAGCGTTCTGGAACTCGGTGCGCCACGCCAAGCCGATCTCCGTGGGCCTTAACTGCGCCCTCGGCGCCAAGGACCTGCGCCCGTACCTGGAAGAGCTGGCCACCAAGGCCGACACCCACGTGTCCGCCCACCCCAACGCCGGCCTGCCGAACGCCTTCGGTGAGTATGACGAAACCCCGGCCGAGATGGCCGTGGTGGTCGAGGAGTTCGCCGCCAGCGGCTTCCTCAACATCATCGGCGGTTGCTGCGGCACCACCCCAGGCCACATCCAGGCCATTGCCGAGGCCGTGGCCAAGTACAAGCCGCGCGAAATCCCGGAAATCGCCAAGGCCTGCCGCCTGTCGGGCTTGGAACCGTTCACCATCGATCGCCAGTCGCTGTTCGTCAACGTCGGCGAGCGTACCAACATCACCGGCTCCGCCAAGTTCGCCCGGCTGATCCGTGAAGAGAACTACACCGAAGCCCTGGAAGTCGCCCTGCAGCAGGTCGAGGCAGGCGCCCAGGTGATCGACATCAACATGGACGAAGGGATGCTCGATTCCCAGGCCGCCATGGTTCGCTTCCTCAACCTGATCGCCGGCGAGCCCGACATCTCGCGGGTGCCGATCATGATCGACTCGTCCAAGTGGGAAGTGATCGAAGCCGGCCTGAAGTGCATCCAGGGCAAGGGTATCGTCAACTCCATCTCCATGAAGGAAGGCGTCGAGCAGTTCAAGCACCACGCCCGCCTGTGCAAACGCTACGGTGCTGCCGTGGTGGTGATGGCCTTCGACGAGGTCGGCCAGGCCGATACCGCCGCGCGCAAGAAGGAGATCTGCCAGCGCAGCTACGACATCCTGGTCAACGAAGTGGGCTTCCCCCCGGAAGACATCATCTTCGACCCGAACATTTTCGCCGTGGCCACCGGCATCGAGGAACACAACAACTACGCCGTCGATTTCATCGAGGCCTGTGCCTACATCCGTGACCACCTGCCCCATGCGCTGAGCTCGGGCGGTGTGTCCAACGTGTCGTTCTCGTTCCGTGGTAACAACCCGGTGCGCGAAGCGATCCACTCGGTGTTCCTCTACCATGCCATCCAGAACGGCCTGACCATGGGTATCGTCAACGCCGGCCAGCTGGAGATCTACGACGAAATCCCGGCGGCACTGCGCGAGAAGGTCGAGGACGTAGTGCTCAACCGCACCCCGCATGGCACTGACGCCCTGCTGGCGATCGCTGACGATTACCGCGGCGGCGGCGCCACCAAAGAAGTTGAAAACGAAGAATGGCGCTCGCTGCCGGTGGAAAAACGCCTGGAGCATGCACTGGTAAAAGGCATCACCGCCTTCATCGTCGAAGACACCGAAGAATGCCGCCAGCAGTGCGCACGCCCGATCGAAGTGATCGAAGGCCCGCTGATGAACGGCATGAACGTGGTTGGCGACCTGTTCGGCGCCGGCAAGATGTTCCTGCCGCAGGTCGTCAAGTCGGCCCGCGTAATGAAGCAGGCCGTTGCCCACCTCATCCCGTTCATCGAAGCCGAGAAAGGCGACAAGCCGGAAGCCAAAGGCAAAATCCTCATGGCTACCGTCAAGGGCGACGTGCACGACATCGGCAAGAACATCGTTGGCGTGGTGCTGGGCTGCAATGGTTACGACATCGTCGACCTTGGGGTGATGGTGCCTGCCGAGAAGATCCTGCAGACCGCCCGCGAGCAGAAGTGCGACATCATCGGCTTGTCTGGGCTGATCACCCCGTCGCTGGACGAGATGGTCCACGTCGCCCGCGAAATGCAGCGCCAGGGCTTCGAGCTGCCGCTGATGATCGGTGGTGCCACCACCTCCAAGGCCCACACCGCAGTCAAGATCGAACCCAAGTACAGCAACGACGCCGTGGTCTATGTGACCGATGCCTCACGCGCCGTGGGCGTGGCCACTCAGTTGCTGTCGAAAGAGCTCAAACCTGGCTTTGTCGAGAAGACCCGCCAGGAATACGTGGAAGTGCGTGAGCGCACCGCCAACCGCAGCGCCCGCACCGAGCGCCTGAGCTACGCCCAGGCCATCGCTGCCAAGCCGCAGTACGACTGGGAGAACTACCAGCCAGCCGTGCCCTCCTTCACCGGCGTCAAGGTGCTGGAAGACATTGACTTGCGCACCCTGGCCGAATACATCGACTGGACCCCGTTCTTCATCTCATGGGACCTGGCAGGCAAGTTCCCGCGCATCCTCACCGACGAAGTGGTCGGCGAGGCTGCCACGGCGCTGTACAAGGATGCCCGCGAGATGCTCGACAAGCTGATCGACGAGAAGCTGATCAGCGCCCGGGCGGTGTTTGGCTTCTGGCCAGCCAACCAGGTCGCCGATGACGACATCGAAGTCTACGGTGAAGACGGCCAGCCACTGGCCACCCTGCATCACCTGCGCCAGCAGACCATCAAGCCGGACGGCAAGCCCAACTGGTCGCTGGCCGACTTCGTTGCGCCCAAAGCCAGCGGCGTGACCGACTACGTGGGTGGCTTCATCACCACCGCCGGCATCGGCGCCGAGGAAGTGGCCAAGGCGTACCAGGACAAGGGCGATGACTACAGCTCGATCATGGTCAAGGCCCTGGCCGACCGCCTGGCCGAAGCCTGTGCCGAATGGCTGCACGAGCAAGTGCGCAAGGAGCACTGGGGCTATGCCCGCGACGAGCACCTGGACAACGAAGCGCTGATCAAGGAGCAGTACAGCGGCATACGCCCGGCCCCGGGCTACCCGGCCTGCCCCGACCACACCGAGAAGGAGACCCTGTTCCGCCTGCTCGATGGCACTGCCATTGGCGAGACCGGGCCGAGCGGCGTGTTCCTCACCGAGCACTTCGCCATGTTCCCGGCGGCGGCAGTCAGCGGCTGGTATTTTGCTCACCCGCAGGCGCAGTACTTTGCCGTGGGCAAGGTCGACAAGGACCAGGTCGAGAAGTACAGCGCACGCAAAGGCCAGGATCTGAGTGTGAGCGAGCGCTGGCTGGCACCCAACCTGGGGTATGACAGCTAAGACCGTTGGGGCTGCACTGCAGCCCCGATAGCCACCTACACTGTCCTGACTGCCTCTGATTCTTCAGGAGCCACCATGGACGATTCCAGCCAGGGCAAACCCCCGACCTTCTGGCAGATGCTGCACAGCATCCTCGCCGCCGCCTTCGGCGTGCAAAGCGGCAAAAACCGCGCCCGTGATTTCACCCACGGCAAGGCCAGCCATTTCATTGCGCTGGGAACGCTGTTTACGTTGGTGTTCATTGCCGTGCTGATCGGCCTGGTGCAGTTGGCCCTGCACCTCACCCGCTAGCCCGTCAGGGCCTCATCGCCGGCAAAACAAAAGCGCCTGCGGGATTCCCACCCGCAGGCGCTCTGGCTGCATCACGGTCTTGAGTTTCAAGTCACTGGTGGCTGACCCAATACACGGCAGTCACTACAACCAGCGCGATCAGGCAGAGGATCGCCCAGGCATCTACACTGCTGTCAGCTTTGCGGACCTTGGTTGAGTTTCCCATTGCATTGCCTCTTGTAGTGGTTATGGGAATGCACTTCACAACCAGCAGTTAAGACGAGCAATGCCCTTCCCTCAAGCAAGGTCTTTCAGTATTCGACCGGTGACGTCAGAAACGGGTACTGGTAGCCCGGTGGCCGCCCTTCGGCGCTGTAACGCTGGAAATCGACGCCGTAGTCGTCCCGTTGCAACAGTTTCAGCCAGCGCCTGGCCTTGGCCCGGTCAATCACCTGCAAAACTGGCGCACTGTGCTCGCGCAGGCCGTCGCGGTTAATGGGCAGCCCTTGGGCGTCATCGTGCAGCATCACCATGGCCCAGCCACCAAGGCTGAAGTGCCCCCCCATCAAGACACTCAGGCGCCCATCGATACGCGCCCGCAAGGCTTCGGGTGAATTGTTGACAGCACTGAACAGCACGTCGCGCCCCGGTACCCGTCCGGCCTCCTCGAACGCCTGCATGGCACCGAAGGCCATCTCATCGTTGGCCGACCACACCAGGCGGGTGGCCGGGTAGCGCTCCAGCAACTGCTGCGCCTGCTCGTAGGCACGCTGGCGGCTCCAACCGCCATACACCACCTGACGCAGGCGCACCTGTGGGAAGTCGGCCAAGGCACGACGCATGCCTTGTTCGCGCAACTGCGAGGCCGGGGTGGTCTTGACCCCGGCAAATGCCACCAAATCTACTGGCAGGCTGTCGCGAGGCAACTGCGCTACCATCTGGTGCAACATCTGGAAGCCGGCCTGCTCGTCGTTGCTCATCAGCGTGCCCAAGGGTTCGGCATACTTGTCGGGCTGGGCCTGCATGTTGCGAACCTGGCTGGCAGTCAGGCCGTTGTTGACCAACAGCAGCTTCACCCCTGTGCCACGTGACAGGCGCAAGACCTCGGGCGCCACGTATTGCTCATTGACCAGCACCAGGTAGTCGGGCCGCTGCGGCCCGGCGAGGATTGCCCTGGCCTGGGTCAGCGCCAGGTCGGCACGCCGCTCGCTGTATTCCACCCGCAAGGTCATGCCCAGGTCGGCGGCGGCGGCCTGCATGAAGCGGCTGTAGCTGGTCCAGAAGTTCTCGGTGGACAACCCTGGGTTGAGGAACACCACCGAAGCCGCTTGCGCGCTTGCCGCCAGTGGCAAGGCAAGCGACAGGCTTTGGCACAACACCTTGAGCATCGGCTGACATCCCTGCAATGCAAACGCCGGATTATACCCACCAGGCCCAGGGCCGCGCACAAATGGCAGTCAGTCTCACATAGTCCATTTGGTTCTTTTCATATGCAAAAACATCACTTTAGCGCATAACCGCAACCTGCTATCGTTCCCCGGCTCCGTACCGGAGTGCGCGGCCGTGCGCGCGAATAGCTGCATGCCTGAGACAGGACTTTTATGTACGTATACGACGAGTACGATCAGCGGATCATCGAGGACCGCGTCAAGCAGTTCCGGGATCAGACCCGCCGCTACCTGGCCGGTGAGCTGAGCGAAGAAGAATTCCGCCCTCTGCGCCTGCAGAACGGCCTATACATCCAACGTTTCGCGCCGATGCTGCGTGTCGCCGTGCCGTACGGCCAGCTGAACGCCAACCAGGTCCGCACCCTGGCCAAGATCGCTCGCGACTACGACAAGGGCTACGCCCACATCTCCACCCGCCAGAACGTGCAGTACAACTGGCCGGCGCTGGAAGACATCCCGGATATCCTCGCCGAGCTGGCCAACGTGCAGATGCACGCGATCCAGACCAGCGGCAACTGCCTGCGCAACACCACCACCGACCAGTTCGCCGGTGTTGCCGCAGACGAAATCATCGACCCGCGCCCGTGGTGCGAAATCGTCCGCCAGTGGACCACCTTCCACCCGGAATTCGCCTACCTGCCGCGCAAGTTCAAAATCGCCATCAACGGCTCGCAGGAAGACCGCGCTGCCATCGAGGTGCACGACATCGGCCTGGAGCCGGTGCGCAATGCGGCCGGCGAGCTGGGCTTCCGCGTGCTGGTCGGCGGCGGCCTGGGCCGTACCCCGGTGGTCGGTTCGTTCATCAACGAGTTCCTGCCGTGGCAGGACCTGATCAGCTACCTCGACGCCATCCTGCGCGTGTACAACCGTTACGGTCGCCGTGACAACAAGTACAAGGCGCGGATCAAGATCCTCGTCAAGGCGCTGACCCCGGAAGTGTTCGCCGAGAAGGTCGAGGCCGAAATGGTCCACCTGCGCGGCGGCAACACCACCCTGACCGAAGCCGAAGTGCAGCGGGTATCGCGCCACTTCGTCGACCCGGAATACCTGGCCCTCGACAACTTCGACTACGCCGCCCAGGACGCTGAGTTCCCAGGCTTCGCCCGCTGGCGTTCGCGCAACACCCGCGCCCACAAACGCCCGGGCTACGTGGCCGTGACCCTGTCGCTCAAGCCCACCGGGGTTGCCCCGGGCGACCTCACCGACAAGCAGCTGGACGCCGTGGCCGACCTGGCCGAGCGCTACAGCTTCGGCTTCCTGCGGACTTCGCACGAGCAGAACATCATCCTCGCCGACGTCGAGCAGCGCCAGCTGCACGCACTGTGGATGGAACTGCGCGAAGGTGGCTTCGCCACGCCGAACATCGGCCTGCTGACCGACATCATCTGCTGCCCGGGTGGTGACTATTGCTCGCTGGCCAACGCCAAGTCGATCCCGATCGCCGAATCCATCCAGCGCCGCTTCGACGACCTGGACTACCTGTTCGACATCGGCGAAATCGACCTGAACATCTCCGGCTGCATGAACGCCTGCGGCCACCACCACGTGGGCCACATCGGCATTCTTGGCGTGGACAAGAAGGGTGAGGAATTCTACCAGGTGTCGCTGGGCGGCAACGCCGCGCGCGGCGCAAGCCTGGGCAAGATCCTCGGCCCGTCGTTCGCCCAGGATGCAATGGCCGACGTGATCGAGAAGCTGATCGCCGTGTACGTCGAGCAACGTACCGAGGAAGAGCGTTTCATCGACACCTACCAGCGTATCGGTATCGACCCCTTCAAGGAACGCGTCTATGCAGCGAATCATTAAGAACAACCAGATCGTCGACGAAACCTGGCACCTGCTGCCCAAGGACTTTTCGTTCGACGAGCTGACCAACTGTGACGACTACATCGTCCCGCTGCAGATGTGGCGTGACCATGCCCATGTGCTCAAGGCCCGTGATGGCGGCTTGGGCGTATGGCTGGACAGTGACCAGGAAGCGGAAGAAATCGGCGAAGACGTGCAGCACTTCCAGGTCATCGCCCTGAACTTCCCGGCCTTCACCGACGGGCGCAGCTATTCCAATGCGCGCCTGCTGCGTGACCGCTATGGCTTCAAGGGCGAGCTGCGCGCCATTGGCGACGTACTGCGCGACCAGCTGTTCTTCATGGCCCGTTGCGGTTTCGATGCATTCGCCATCCGTGCCGATAAAGACCCGCAAGACGCGCTGCAAAGCCTCAAGGACTTCTCGGTGACCTACCAGGCCGCGACTGACGAACCGCTGCCACTGTTCCGCCGCCGCTGATCGTCCCGCTCCAGCGAACAGCCCGCCCCTCGGCGGGCTGTTTCGTTTACAGGCCGTGGCGCTGAATTGCCTCGCGGCTCAACGCCAGCAGAAGCTGGTGTTGCACGGCCTCACGCTCAGCGCAGATGTGCTCGATTTGCGCGAGATAGTCGCCGTCACTCAGCGTTTTCCATTGCGTGAACAACGTATCCAAGCGCTGCTGGAACGGCACCTCCATCTGGCTGAAGCGCGCCGCCTGGTGTTCGTGCAGGTAGGCCTGCCAGAAGGTTCGATCTGCCAGAGCCTGCGCCAAGGCGTGTGGTGTTTCCTCCCGCAGAACCTCGTTGCGTGCAGCGTCCAACTCGTCAGGGCCCACCCCGCTGACACTCTGGTACATCAGCTTGTCAGGCTGCGCAGGGAGGTCGAGGCTATCCGCAAGCTTTACGCGATAGGTCAAATACACCTCGACGGGATCGACAGAATGCTGCTCAGCAATATGCCGGGCCGCAATTGCGTTGACTTTGTCCAGGCGGGCTAAAGAACGCCCCAGCTTCACCAGTGCCCGCTCCTTGTGCAACCCATTGCCAGCGGTTCCAGCCCTGGCGACCATCGCGCCAATCTCCAGTTCGCTGAGCGTAAGCAGTAACTCGTCACTGCAACTGCGCGGCCGGCTAACTTGCTCGAACAGGCTCGCACGCACTTCAGCGTGCTGCTCGCAGGCATCAAGGATGTGCCACACCCGCAACTGAAGGTCGCGGGGCTGCTCGCGGTATTCACGCAGGCCCTGCAAGTCTGAAATGAACCGGAACAGATCACTCGCGCCGTCCTCCCGGTACAAGCGGGCCCAGAGCGCCAATCGCGCCTCGCGCTGCGCCGTGGAAAACCCCGACAGCCAGGGTGAAGCAGCGCTCGGGCCCGACGATGGGTGAGGCGCAAGCCGACGTGCAGGTGACCCGGCGGACGCTCTGGCCAATTGCAGGCGCTGCACGGTCTGATCCGAGAGTGGGTTGTCGTGTAGCTCCAAGCCCTGCAACAAGCGAAGCGGCAGCGCAGACAGTGCCTCTGGCAGCGTGTGGATCTGATTGTCACGCATGTCCAGCAATTCCAGGTTGCCGTGCCTGGCCAGGTCGACAGGCAATTCGCCCAGCCCGGTGTTGCGCAAGGACAACCGGCGCATCATCGGGAACGATGCCAATGGCGGCAGCAAGCCTACCGGGTTACCGTTCAACTCGAGGCGGCGTAGCCCCTCGAGCTGGCTGAAGCGCAGGTTGTCGTCGCGGGTCAGTACGATCTGGTTGTCAGCAAGGCGCAGGTTTCGCAATTCGCCCAGTTGCTCGATGCCAGCCGGAAGCCGGGTCAGCTGGTTGCCCCGCAAATCCAGGTTACGCACCTTGCTGAAGCGAACCAGGAAACCCGCCTCGACGCTCGTCGCCCGCATATCGCGCAATGTGAGGTGTGTGATGTGGTCGAAAGACACATTCTCAGGCAAGGCCGGCAGATTGCCCACTCGCTCACCCACGATGGTCAGGTGGTAATCACCCGCTACATCACCCGGCGTCGCGCGCTGCCAGCTCATCATGATGCGCCTGGCAACCTTGATCCGGCGCCAGCGGCGAACCAGGTTCAGCCCTGGCTCACTCCGCCAGGCGTGCAATGCCTGCTTGAGGCTGGCCTTGGCCTGTAACAGCTGACTGACATGGTTCCACGGCTCTACACCCTGCCGAGCCAGGTCTTGCAGGTATGCCTGCAACGCTTCACCGGTCATCAGCGGGAACACATGATTCAAGGTGCGCCGCAGTGCCTGGCGGGTCCCCGACAGGTGGCCACTGAGCGGGTAGCCCAAGCGCCCATCGAACAACCGCAAAGGGGGGCGAACGCCTTGCCCCACCGGGGCCAGACCAATCATTCGGGCCGCCGCCTCCCGCTCGGCAAGGGCATCGCCCACCCCGCCCTGCACGAGCTTTTCGGTGTCAGCATTTACCGCAGCAGGCTGACGCAACCCTGCCAAGGCGCGATCAATCCGGCTGTCACGTACGGCCCAACGTGCTCGCTCCGCCAGGGTAAGCGGCACCCGTCCCGCATCATTCAGGCGCTCGAGCTCGACACTGTTGGCGTGCTCGACAATTTCTCGTGCGCAGCGATGGGAAAGGCCAGGGAAGTCGCGCATCAGCACCTGGTCCGCAGCGTTCGGGTTGACCTGCCGCTCGTTGAACACTTCCTCGAATGCCTCACCCCGCAGAGTCGGCAACTCATCGTGCAGGTGCCAGCGCTCGATGGCATCGAGCAAACGCGCCGGGGGCGCGGCGCTCTCCAGAACCAACCGGCGCAGCTGGTCAGCGCCGTAACCGGTAACCTGCAAGGCAAAGGCTGCCGCCTCGTCGGAAACAGCCGCTGTGCGGCTGGCAAGACGGCGAACCATGTAGGCGGCGTCCTGCCAGCGCTGGGGTTGCTCGAACTCATGCACCCATCCCCCGGCACCATTGTGCTCGAGTGCAGGTAGATAGGCCCCCGGCCTGGACGGGTGATGAATCCGCCATGCTCCATCGTCGCCTTCACTTACCTCATACACGGCATCGTGCAGGCGCCTCAGCGAACGGCCATTTTCATTGATGGCCTGCCCTGCCGTCAGGTCGATGCCCGCTAGCTGGTAGCCTGGCAAATCCGGATCACACAGACGCAACTGGCCATCCGCCAGGCGTACCGGCACCAGCGCATCCACGCGTGCCACGCGCTGGGCGAGCTTGCCGAGTGCCGCCGCCCCCGCAGCCGTCAACGCCCCTGTCGCCCCCGTTTCCGCCACGTTGAACAGGTGGCCCAAGGCAGCATTGCGATCACCCAACTGCCAGTCCTGGTACCCCTCGTACACTTCGCCCGCCAACTGCGCGACCGTGAGCCCGAGCATGGCCTGGCCCAACCCGGGGACAAACAGCGCTGCCAGGCCTGCCACGCTGAGCCCCAAGTCAAGATAACCTTGCAGACGTGCCTGGCGGTCGGCGATATCCTCATCCTCCGTTGATACCGCCAATACCCGTGCATCATCCAGCATCTTGTCGAGCAGCGCTTTGCGCAGCGCGGTGAACACGTCGCCTTCGACCGCAAAGCAGCGGCCATCCAGCTCGAGCGGTAAAACAGTATTGCCCTGCTTCAGCAGCGCGTTCAGGGCCGTGTAGAAAGCAACGCGGTCCCGCTCTGCGACAAAGCGCTGAAAGAACTGACGATACGCTTCGTCACGCATGCGCACACCCAGCGTCAGGTACAACAGTTCCCAGTTGGCATGCCAGCTCACCGCGGCGTACCGGTCCTCAGGCAACCATGCGATAACGCCAACCAGACGGGCGTTCTGACGCACTTCGATCGCCAGTGCGCCAATGATCTTCTTGCCCAGCAGCCTCAGGGTGTGGCACCTCACAACGGTGTCCTCGGCAGGCCCTGACGCTGCGTCGACAACGTGGCGGATACGCTGATACGTCAACTCGTCAATGTCGCCCTTGACCCTGGCGACAACCGCGTCAAGCTCCAGCCTGGCGCTCAATGCCTCCTCCATGATGGCCTCGACCTGCCCCCCGGCCATGCTTTCGGTTTCCAGCTGCGATTGCAGATGGCGTTGATAATGTCGACCGATATCGAGGCTGCGACAGAGCTGGGCGAATACCTCAACGCTCAATGGCAGCCTCTTTCCAGTCGCATTGACCAGCTGTGACCCTGTGGCGAACCAGCCCGGTCGCGTTTCATTTTCGTGGAAATTGTGCAGTGCCGCCGAAAGCAGCGACTGGGTACTTTCGACCCGGGTCGAGGAGGATGGCAAAGCAGGCGATATCGGCGGATTTGGCCGCAGAGTCACCAGCCGGACCCGGGCCAGGCGTAGATCTACCTGTGTGATGGAGCGCGCCGCGAGCGCACTTTTGAGCAGCGCTTCGGCGAATTCATCCAGAGGCTCGAGCGCCTGCAACCTGGCGTGGAGTTGTTCCTGCGCCCGCTGCTGACGCAATGAAGCTGCGCGCAATAGTGTCAGGTGTTCGACGCGAGCGCGCGTTACCCAACCCGGCAGATGACTGGCAATCAGCGCATCGATGGAGTCGGCAGGTATCACAGAAGGAATCATGGGCAGTGTGTCCGCTTGATAAAAGCGTTAGCTGACCAAGGTCTCACCCTGTTCTGGCCATACTTATGTAATGAAGGCCTGGGTGAAACGCGATTCTTGCCCGCAGGTCAAAGGACTTTGACGCAGCAGCCGCTTATTCGATGGCCTGCGAACCTGCACACTGGCTGCTAAAGGATTCAACCCCACTTCCCAGGAGTAAGCCCATGAGCGTTCCTTCCTTCGGCCTCGGTACCTTCCGACTCACTGGCCAAACCGTCATCGACTCGGTCAAATCGGCCCTTGAGCTGGGCTATCGGGCCATCGACACCGCACAGATCTACAAGAATGAAGCTGAAGTCGGCCAAGCCATCGCTGAAAGCGGTGTACCGCGCAGCGAGCTTTTCATCACCACCAAGATCTGGGTCGACAACTACGCGGCGGACAAGCTGATCCCGAGCCTGCGCGAAAGCCTGAAGAAACTGCGCACCGACTATGTCGACCTGCTGCTGATCCATTGGCCAGCCCCAGGCAATGGCGTAGGGTTGCCGGAATACATGACCGCACTGGCCGAAGCGAAGACGCTGGGCCTGACCCGCCAGATTGGCGTGTCCAATTTCAACATCGCACTGACTCGCCAGGCCATCGAAGTGGTTGGCAAGGGCGAAATTGCCACCAATCAGATCGAGCTCAGCCCGTACCTGCAGAACAGCAAGCTGGCTGGCTTCCTGAAGGAACAAGGCATTACCGTTACCTCATACATGACCCTGGCCTACGGCAAGGTGCTGAACGACCCGGTACTGGGTGAAATAGCCGACAAGCACAAGGCGACCGTCGCCCAGGTTGCCCTGGCCTGGGCCCTGCAACTGGGCTATGCGGTAATTCCGTCGTCGACCAAGCGCGAAAACCTGGCCAGCAACCTGCTTGCCATTGGCTTGAAGCTAGACCCTGACGACATGGCTCGCATCGCCACGCTTGAACGCAATGGCCGCGAAGTCAGCCCGGATGGCCTCGCCCCCGCGTGGGATTGACACTCGCGCAGTCACCAGCAGCCGGGGGTTGGTGTCAGAACCGCCCCCACATTGCCCACCCCTGCGGCCGGCAGGCACAGGCCCGTTGAACCGTACGCTGCGCCACCGTTGCACCTGGCGAAATTGTGAAGTCCCCGGTCCGGGCATTCTCGCCCAGGCATTCAGCTACTACCCTCCTACCTACCCTTCACCCCTTAGGAGTAGCCCAATGCCCCGCCCACCTCTGCCGCCTTTCACCCGCGAAAGCGCCATCGAAAAAGTACGCTTGGCCGAAGATGGCTGGAACAGCCGCGACCCGGCCAAGGTCGCGCTCGCCTACACCCCTGACACGGTCTGGCGGAACCGTGCGGAGTTCCCCCGTGGCCGTAGCGAGGTCGAGGCGTTTCTGACCCGTAAATGGAACCACGAACTGGAATACCGCCTGATCAAGGAGCTGTGGGCATTCACTGGTAATCGCATTGCCGTGCGCTACGCCTACGAGTACCGCGACGACAGCGGCCAGTGGTTCCGTGCCTATGGCAACGAGAACTGGGAGTTTGTCGAAGACGGGCTGATGCACAACCGCCATTCCAGCATCAACGAACACCCCATCAGCGAAACCGAGCGCAAGTTCCACTGGCCGTTGGGGCGACGCCCGGATGATCATCCAGGGCTCAGTGAGCTTGGGTTGTGACGTCGCTGAGTCCACCTCGTCGGCCACTGGCAATGCGCTTTCCAGCGGCCCTCTCGCCGCGTGCGTCACGGCTCAACTGAACGCAACGGCGCCGCCCTGCCGCATCGCCCAGACAAAAAACGCAAACCACTAGTTGCGCAGCATCCCGGACAAGGCGTGTACAGTACCCCTGAAACAATGCCCGCAAAGGAGCCCGGCACATGACCGTGACGCTGTCCCCCCTGCAGATAGACTGCGATTTCGACTCCGGCAACATCCAGGTCCTGGATGCCAGCAACCCCGCCCAGGTGCGTCTGGCAATCCGCCCGGATACCCACAGCGGCCACTACCAGTGGTTCCACTTCAAGGTCAGCGGACTGACGCCGGGGCAGGTCCATCGCTTCAGCCTGGACAACGCCTCAGGTTCTTCTTACAAGAACGCCTGGAGTGGCTACAACGCCGTAGCCAGCTACGACCAGCAAAACTGGTTCCGCGTGCCCAGCCAGTTCGACGGCACGGCGCTGTCGTTCGAAGTGAAGGCCGAACAGCCGCAAATCTGGTTCGCCTACTTCGAGCCCTACCCCCGCGCCCGCCACAACCAGCTGATCGAGCGCGCCCGGCAGTTGCCCGGCGTCACATTGCTGGCCAGCGGCCGCAGCGTGCAGGGCCGGGACATTCCCCTGCTGCGGGCCGGTGACGGTGCCGATGGCAAGCGCAAGCTGTGGCTGATCGCCCAGCAGCACCCGGGCGAGCACATGGCGGAATGGTTCATGGAAGGGGTAATCGACCGCCTGCAGGCCAACGATGCGGTGGTCCGGCAACTGCTGGCCAAGGCGGATCTGTACCTCATCCCCAACATGAACCCCGACGGCGCCTTCCTCGGCCACCTGCGCACCAATTTCAAGGGCAAGGACCTCAACCGCGCCTGGCAGGACGCCAGCGTCGAACTCAGCCCGGAAGTATTCTTCGCCCAGGCACAGATGAAACAGTACGGGGTGGATGCGTTCATCGACGTGCATGGCGACGAAGAAATCCCGCATGTGTTCACCGCCGCCTGCGAGGGCAACCCGGGCTACACACCACGGCTGGCAAACCTCGAAGAGCAGTTCCGCAGTACGCTGTGCAGCGTGACGCGCGACTTCCAGACGGTGCACGGCTATACCCGCGACGAACCCGGGCAGGCAAACACGACCCTGGCTTGCAATGCCGTCGGTATGGCACATGACTGCCTGTCGCTCACCCTTGAAATGCCGTTCAAGGACCATGATGACGCGCCTGATACCGTTACCGGCTGGTCTGGGGCACGTTCGAAGGCACTGGCCGGGGCGGTGCTGGAGACCCTGGCGAAGATGGTTGGCGACTTGCGCTGAACGCGCCTAGCGCAGTCAATTTGGGCACCGTTGCCTTGCTCCGCTGGCTCTGTGCAGGGGAGGCGGTGATCGGGCCGGCAGGACAAGGCAGTTCTCACCAGGTACGCGGATCGTGGCCGCCGGGACTTGCGTCAGAACTGCACATCCAGAACAACGCTGTCGGTATAGCTCGCCGCCGGCGGCGTGGCCTGGTCGGTGTAGACCCTGGCGTTGTAGTTGAACACCTGGCTTCCCGTGCCAGTACCTGCTCCCGGGTTCACATCCGCATCACTGCTGGCACGCCGTGCCGCTCCCGAAGCCCCCCAGCGCACGGCCCCGGCACTTTTGAAAATGTCGTACGCCAGGTAGTTGTTGGCCGTGGATTTCATCCGTCGTCGCCCGCTGGCCACGTTCAACCCATCATCCAGCCCCACGGTGTAGTTGCTACCCTTGGTGCACGATACGCTCAGGCTCTGGCTCACCGTAGCGAACCCCGCCACCACCGGCGCGCTGCCAAAGCTTATGTTCGGTGTGGTGATCTGGCAGTCGTTGGTCACCGTCAGGCTCACCGTGAGGCTTTGTGTACCCGCGCCAGTGTCCCGCCCGATGCAAAGCCCCCCGATGGCAATCCCTTCACAGTAGTTCCACGACCAGCCCAGGCTCAAGGTTTCCTGATACAGGCCTGCCGCGACGTTGCTGCCAACCTGCGTGCGGATGTACAACGGCACGGTCTTCGGCGTGCCGCCGAGCAGCCCGAGCAAGTCGAGGATACCGGTACGGCCGAACTCGAACGCCACATTGCGGGTAATCGGAAAGTTGGTGGATGAATCGGCATACAGGGTGTAAGGGATGACATCGCCGGTTGGCCCTACCAGACCTCCCGTGGCGGGCAGCACAGTGAGCTTGAACGAGTCGGTGGCGCTGAGTACGCTCAGCACGGTACCGTTGCACTGCAGGCCTGCGTTGGTGGTGGAGCCCGTCTGTACCGTGGAGCGCACCTGGGTCGAATTGAGTGACCCAAACAGCACCGGCGCAGTAGCCACCACCGCACACTTTGCCCAGGCCGAGCCCGCGCACAGCAGCAACGCACAGGCCCACATCACACGCCAGGCGGGCTTCATCTGCACACCAGTGGGCCGATCAGCGGGATCGAGCCTTCGGCCTCGGGCAAGTCGAAGGACACCTGGCAATGCCCGCCTCCCTCGACTTCGACCTGCAGGCGGTTCTGCGGTGAGAGGTTTTCCAGGTACACCAGGCCATCCCAACCGACCACTGCCTGGCTACCGCTTTGCTCATGGGTGACGCGGCTGCCCAGCTTGAGGGGTTGCTGGTTGGCGTCTACCAGTTCGATGCTGGCCGCCAGCACGCGCCTGAGCGGGAACTCCAGCAGATAGCCGCTGCCCCGGCGCACTGCCACACGCTGTTCCACCTGCGGCGCAAGGACATCCGGCGGCAGGTCCATCGGGTCGATCTCATATTTGCCCCGGTAATAGCCACTGCTATAGGGCACCAGCAAGTGGCCGCCGGCATCGGTGCGACCAACCTCCTGGTTTTCGTAGCGCACCGGCACGTTGGCGTAACCGTCGGTGCTGACCACCACGAACGCATCGTCGATGCGGTTAGCGGCAAACAAGCCGGCATCCATCCACACCAGCGAGCCACTGGCGTCGGCCCAACGCGTCATCTCGCCGCTGCTGCCGTATACACCGGCCTGCAACTGAACCGACTGCAGGCGCCAGGTGACATCGGCCTGGCGATAGGCATCACGGTCACTGCCGGCGGCATAACCCAGGTTGTAGCCGACACCACTGCCCACCGGCACTGCACGGCTGTAGTTGACCCGCTGCAGGGTTTCACCTGTGTTGCTGCGCTCCATGCCCAAAGCCAACGTGCCGTGGGTGTCGAACGGAATCACCAGTTGCGCCTGCACCGCCCACTGGCTGTCACCGACTTCGCGGTTGGCTGACAGGTAGACGCTGCTATTGCCCCACAGCGGCCTGCTGTAGCTCAGGTTGATCAGCCGGGTGCGCGTACCGTCCCCTGCGCGCACGTCAAAGTAGCCCGCGCCGATGTTGCCATATTCGTTGAGGTTGAGGCTGAGGGTGACCTGCTCGCTGCTTTTGCTCAGCTGCATGTCCGGGGTATCGACGCGGGTCAGGTCGGCATAATCACCGTGGCGTTGCAGGCGCTGGTAACTGAAGCCGATGCGCTGGCTGTTGTACTGGTAGCCGAGCGCGACCTGGTGGCCTTTGTCGCCGTCGAACTGGCTTTGTGCGAGTGCGGCATTGAGCACGCCGAAGTTGCCCAGCCGCATGTTGCCGCCCAGGCCTCCAAGCATCAGCGACTCAGCGGTCTCGGCATGGGTTTCCAGGGTGAACGTATCGCTCACGCCGTAACGCAGGTTGGCCGATGCAACGCCCGGCCCGTAGCCGAAGTCACGCACGCCATAATCGCGACGCAGGCTACCGGCTGCGACCGAGTAATCCGACAGGCCTTTCTGCAACAGGCTACTGGTGACGTAGAACGGCAAGGTGGTCGACACCTGTCGACCAAGGGCATCGGTGGTGACCACCACCGCTTCACCCGCACCGTTGATGAACGGCACGTTGGTCAGCGTGTAGGGGCCTGGCTGCAGCTCGGCGGAGCTGGACTTGTAGCCGTTTATGAACAGGTCGAGCGAGGTCGGCACCGCCGCCTCGCCGGCAAACGCCGGCAATGGGTAGGTGACCAGGTCGGGCCGCGCGGCAAAGTCACGCGACAGTTGCAAACCGCCGACGCGCACCGAGCTGGTCCAGGGCAAGGCACCGGTCACGAAGTCACCCGCTTCATAGGTCAGCAGGCGCTGCTCGTCCGTGAACCGCCAGGTGGTGTCGTATCGCAGAAAGCCCTGGCGCGAATCGTCTGCCTGCGCCCCGTTGAACGACTGGCGCCATTGGCCAGTGCTGGAGAAAATGCCCCAGCTGTCGAACAGACGCAGCTCGTTCCAGGCCGCCAGGTAGGTGCCACCATCATCGGTGTCGTTAAGGTACAGGTCGTAGTTGAACAAGGCGCCGAAGCTGCTGCGCGCATCGCTGGGCGGGTAAAGGCTGCGCTCACCCACCTGCTGGTCTGGCAACCAGGCCGGCGGTACCTGCAACAGCAGGCGCTGGTTCTGGCTGTCGTAGTCGGTGTGCAGCCCGCTGACAGCGTCCAGCGCTATCTCTCCCTGGGGGTTGCCCGGCAATGACACGCCGGCAGCCCGCAGCACCTCGCTGTCCAGGTACAATCGCCCGGCCCGTTGCTGCACGGGTACCAGCTCAGCCCGGGGCATCTGGTTCACCATCAGGTCGAGGTACAGGGTGGCGTCGGCGATGGCAGCCATCTCCGTGGGCGGCGGTGGCAGGTCGTCGGCCAGCGCCAGGCCGGAGCCGGCCATGGCCAGCCCCAAGCACCAGCGGCGCGTCGTCGCCGATAGCCAGTTCACACACGGTTTCCAACCATTGCCGGGTCCTCCCTGGCCCCTGCGCAGCATTCATTCGGTGGATCATTGGCCTTGGCGGATAGCGTCGGCGCTGTTCTGCCCGTTCACCCGGCCCTTGAGCACGCTGCCGGCATTGGTCGCCGCGGGGGCGGGCCAGCGCATGCTGGCGCCCGGCAATACATAGCCGAGCAAGCCCTCGACCAGCGGTTTGCTCTGGCTGCCTTGCTGCAGCACCACGTCAGTCAGGCGCGCATGTACCGGGCCGGTGTTGCGCAGCTCCACATAGGGCTTGCCCTGCACCGTTACCGGGCGCCAGCTGAGCTGCGGCTTGCCCACCCCCTCGGCATTGCGCTTGCCCTCCGGGTCCGCCTTGCCCCACAGGCCCTCGCCGTAAACGAACAGCGGCACGGAGTAGCGCATCTGCAGGCGGATGGCCGCCGTGGTGCCGGGGCCGGCCTTGTCGACGGGAATAGCGGGCGGGATTTCATCGATGATGATGCGGTAGGCCTGCTCCTGGCCCGCAGGCGAAGCGCCGGTGCGGGTCAGGCGGATAAGCTGCTTTTGCCCGGGAGCGATATTCGCCACCGGGGGGCTGCCGATAATCTCGCGCTGCGCCTGAAACTGCTCCTGATAGTCACCCTGGCGCCAGGCGAAAACCCGCACCTGCAGGTTGGCGGGGTCAGTGCCACGGTTTTCCAGCCACAATGCACCTGCCTTCTGGTCGGCCTCCAGCACCGGGTCGATGGGCCAGATCAGCACCGAGGTGGCCGCCCCGGCCGGCTGGCTTGCCAGCCACAACAATCCAATCAACCCACGCGCCCACTTCGCGCCTGCCGCCATGAAACTCTCCTTAGACACTTATCTGGGTGCCGCTGGCATTCACCAGGTCACCGTCACTTGCACTACATCGGTATACGTCCCTGCCGGGAGCTTGCCGGTCAACTGCACCCGCCCGTAAACCGGCAGCTTGATGGCGGTTGCATCGGTATAGCTCACCGCTGCGCTCTGGCCTATCCCCAGGCTCTGGGTGTATGCCGCGTCCCGGTACAACTGGTAGGCCAGCACTTGCGTCCCGCTGGTGTTCTTCAAGTTGCGCGTACCACTGGCGCTGTTCTGGCCGCCGTCCAGGCTCATGCTCAAGGCGACGCCTGGGGTGCACTGGAACGTCACCGTGGTGCCGCCCAGCGAGGTGCTGAGAAGCCCAGTGGACAACGCCGACTGGGTACCATAGTTCAAAACCCCGTAGTTGGTGACGCCGCCCACCACCAGGCAACCGGCGACAATCTGCGCCGACACCGTGAAAGTGCTGGTGGTTGCCGCATCCAAGGGTGCGGCCAGCAGCACACCGATGCCGGTCAGGCCACCCGCCAGCCAGCCACGCATGGCTCAGAACGACAGCTCGACTGCCACCGTATCGGTGTACACCCCGGCCGGCAGGCCGGCCTTGCCGCGCGCCTGGCCGTACAGATTGACGGTTTGCGCCACGCCGGTACTGGTCGGCAAGGTGATGGTGCCGTCGATGGCCAACAGGGTCGTGCGACCGGCGTCGGTGTAGAAATCGTAGGGCACGAAGTTACCCGCGCCATCCGCCAGGGCACGGGTGCCGCCGGTCGACTGGCCATCGTGGCTGCCTGCACGCACCCGAATCGCCGGCACCGTACCCGCCGAGCAGAGGATGCTCATTGCCCCGCCACCGCCGCCAAGCACCTGGGCATTGGCCGTAGTGAACAAGGCATCCTGGGTGCCGAAGTTGAGGGAACCGAAATTCAACCCAGAGGTGCCCGAACTGCCGTTGACCTGGCACGCCGCAGTCAACGTCAGCGTCGAGTTGATGGTCCCGGTCACCGTGGCGGCCTGGGCCTGCGAGGCCAGGGCCAGGGCCAGACCGGCGAGGATGCAGCATGATAGGTTCGTTCGCATCGGAGTCTCCTTGCGTTGTTACCAGTCCAGGGTCACCCTGAGGGTGTCGCGGTACAGCCCGGCCGGCAGCGCGCGCGGTTGCGCCACGACCACGCCGTAGATGGGAATCGGTATCTGCTGGGTGCTGCTGATGGTGAAGGCGCGGGCCTGGCCGATGCCGTAGCGGCTGTTGCCGCCTGGGTCGACCGCCAGTTGATAAGGGATCAGCTGGCTACCGTTGCTCAGGCGACGAATGCCGTCGTCGCCGTTCATGCCGCCATTGATGCGTACGTTGAAGGCGCGTACCTCGGGTGTACAACTGATCTGCAGGCTGCCCTCCCCGCCGGCTTCATCTACGCGGCTGCGCAATGGCTGCTCCCAGTTCGGGCCGCGCTCGCCAAAGTCCAGCAAACCTGGGTTGGCCAAGGTTGCCGGCTGGGGCTCATTGCTGCTGATCTGGCAGGCCGCGCTGATCACCAGCCGCGCCTGGATGAACCCGGTGCTGGTGCCATGCGCCTCACCGCCAGGTACCAACAGCGGCCCAAGGGACAACAGCAGGATCGAGGTGCGGGTGCGGTTCATGGCGTGGCGTCCTTGTGCATGATGGCGTCCCTACCAGGTAACCGTGACTTTGAGCAGGTCGGCATACAGGCCGGCGTTCGGCACCCAGGCCAGCTTGTCGATACGCGCATACAGCGGCAGTTCGACCGAGCCGCTGTCCGGCACCCGCGCCGACTGCGCCACATTCACCGCTAACGGCTCGCGCCAGGCCGCATCGCGGTACAGGCGATAGGGAATCGGCCGGGCATTGGTGTCATCACTGGCCAAAAAACGCACTTCGCCAACGCCGCCATGCTGGCCGCCGTCGACGCGTACTTGGTAGGGGGTATCGGGGTTGCACTCCAGGCGCGGCGGGCGCTGGTTCAGTAGCACACCGCTCAATGGCCCACCCGCGCCATCCAGGCGCGCGGCAGTGCCCAGGTCGATACGCCCCAGCGCTTGCGCACCCGCGTCGCGGGTCTGGTTCACCAGCATGCAGCCGCGCTGTACCAGCACCCGCACTTCCACGAGAAAATCCGCAGCTGCAGCACCGCTGCTCAACAGCAGGCCCAACAACCCGGCCAGAAAGCGTTCCGTCACCTTGTTGTCCCTTTCGCTCTATGCTGTTTTGAGCGTAGCAGCGAGGCGCAGACCCAACGGCCACGGCCTACCTTTTTTTCGTGTTAGCAACAAAGCGATAACCGCTCGCCAAAAAAACCATGCACAGTACAGAACCGTTGGTGTTTGATGGCCCTCCAATTGCCAAAGGCCGGCGAACGAGCAGATATTCTGATAGGGTATAGCTCCATCATCCTGCCTCAAACTCGTACGGCAAGCATGGACGAACAAGACAGGAGCGCTCAATTGATGACTGCAGACAGCACGCTCGCCCAAGCCGTGGAGCGTTGCGCACAGGAACCCATCCAGGTACCCGGCAGCGTCCAACCCCAAGGCTTCCTGCTGGTCGTCGACGAAGCCGACTTGCGCATCCTTCAGGCCAGTGAAAATGCCGAACGGTGGCTGGGCATACCCGCCAGGGAACTGATCGGGTGCCACTTCGCCGAGCTGGTCAGCGATGCCTTCGACCTGCGCCTGCACCTGAGACGGCTACCCGAGGACGAAGTCTTCCCATTCCACATCGGTGATGTACGCTTGCGCCAGGGCGCACCCCACAGCGCCCCCCTGCACGTGCTGGCCCATCGTCACGACCAGGTGCTGATTACCGAATTCGAATCGCCGCGCCTGCCAGCCGACCTGACCGGCCAAGGTGATTACTACCCGTTGGTGCGCAGTTTCGTCAGCACCTTGCACCTGGCTGGCAGTGTCGAGGATTTGCTGCAGCAAGCGGTGGTGCAGCTCAAGCGCATCACCGGCTTCGGCCGCGTCAAGGCTTACCGCTTCGACAGCGAAGGCAACGGCCAGGTGTTGGCCGAAGTGGCCGACCCCGGCTACCCCAGCTACCTGGGCCTGTGCTTCCCGGCCTCGGACATCCCGCGCCAGGCGCGCGAACTGTACCGGGTCAACCGTATCCGGGTGATCGAGGATGCCAACTACCAGCCCTCACCCCTCATGCCGACGGCCAACCCGCGTACCGGCAAGCCGCTGGACATGAGCTTTACCGTGCTGCGCAGCGTTTCGCGAGTCCACCTCCAGTACATGCGCAACATGGGTACCCTGGCGTCGATGTCACTGTCCATCGTGGTCGACGGCGAGCTGTGGGGGCTGGTCTCCTGCCACCATCATGAACCGCGCACGGTAGACCTGCGCACGCGAACCGCCTGCGAATTACTGGCCAGCGTACTGTCATTGCAGATCGAGTCCCGCGAGTCGCATGCCAGCACACAGAAACTGCTGGAGCTGCGCCAGCACATCGTGCGCATGATCTCTTCCATGGCCGACCATGACAGCGTCAGCGAGGGCCTGCTTAACCTGCCCGAGGTGCTGCTGGCGTTTGCCGGCGCCCAAGGCGCCGCCGTGATTTCGGCAGAGCGCTGCGACCTGATCGGCCAGACCCCGCCTGCCGCCCAGGTCACCGCCCTGGTGCACTGGCTGAGCCAGCGCGGCGAAGGGGCGGTTTTCCACAGCGACAACCTGCGTCGCGACATCGATGAGTTGCCAGAACTGGCAGACCATGCCGGTGGCGTGCTGGCGGTTGCCATTTCGCAGATCCATTCGCACTACCTGTTGTGGTTCCGCCCCGAGCAGGTGCGCACGGTGAACTGGGCGGGCCAGCCGAGCAAGCACGTGGGGCCGCAGGGCAGCCTTGGCCCGCGGCACAGCTTCGAACGCTGGCAGGAACAACTGCGAGGATACTGCGAACCTTGGCACCCATTGGTCATCGAAGGTGTCCAGGAACTGCGCACTGCCGTACTCGGCATCGTCCTGCGCAAGGCCGAGGAGCTGGCGCAGCTCGCCGGTGAACTGCGCCGCTCGAACAGGGAGCTGGAGGCCTTTTCGTACAGTGTTTCCCACGACCTGCGGGCGCCCCTGCGGCACATCGCGGGTTATACCGAGCTGCTCGGTGAAATAGAGGGCCAGGGCCTGAGCGAGCGCGGCAAGCGCTTTCTGCAGCACATCGGTGAAGCCGCCAACTTCGCCGGCAGCCTGGTCGACAACCTGCTCAATTTCTCGCAAATGGGCCGCTCTGCCTTGCGCATGTCCGATGTTGACCTGAATGCCCTGGTCGAAGCCATCCGCAACGAACTGGCGCCGGACTACGAGGGCCGCGAAATCGTCTGGGACATTGCCCCACTGCCGAAGGTGATCGGCGACCCGGCATTCATCAACCTGGCCTTGCACAACCTGATTGCCAATGCCATCAAGTACACCCGGGGCCGTGAGCCTGCGCGTATTTCGGTCAGCGCAGAGCAACACCCGGACGAAACCGAGATCTGTATCCGCGACAACGGCGTGGGCTTCGACATGGCCTATGCCAACAAGCTGTTCGGCGTGTTCCAGCGCTTGCACCGCATGGAAGAGTTCGAAGGCACAGGGATTGGCCTGGCAAGCGTGCGCCGCATCATCGAGCGCCATGACGGCCGTGTCTGGGCCGAAGGCCAGATCGACCAAGGCGCCAGTTTCCACTTTTCGCTACCGCGCCAACCCGCAACTACCCGAGGCACCTGAATAACCATGCTCAAACCCATCCTGCTGGTCGAAGACAACCCACGGGACCTGGAGCTGACGCTCCTGGCGCTAGAGCGCAGCCAGTTGGCCAACGAGGTCATCGTGCTGCGTGACGGCGCCGAAGCACTGGACTACCTGCTGCGCCGCAATGCCTATGCCACGCGCGACGACGGCAACCCTGCCGTTCTGCTGCTGGACCTCAAGCTGCCCAAGGTCGACGGCCTGGAAGTGCTCAGGGAAGTGCGCGCCACCGCCGAATTGCGCAGCATCCCCACGGTGATGCTGACCTCTTCGCGCGAAGAACCCGACCTGCTGCGCGCCTACGAACTGGGCGTCAATGCCTATGTGGTCAAGCCGGTCGAGTTCAAGGAATTCGTCGCTGCCATTTCCGACCTCGGGGTATTCTGGGCCGTTTTGAACGAACCGCCACCCGGCTCGCTGCGGCTGAACCGTCGCGGTAGCAACTGAGGCCACCGCAACGATGCAGCAAACGCCGTTGAAACTACTGATGGTCGAAGACAGCTCGATGGACGCCGAGCTGACCCTGATGCGCCTGGAGCGCAGCGGGCTGCATGTTCAGCCCCAGCTGGAATTCGACCACACGGGCGTTGAACATGCCCTGCGCGAGGCGCGCTACGACCTGATCCTGTGCGACTGCGTGTTGCCGGGGTCGTCCGGCACTGAAGTGCTGGCCATCGCCCAACGTTTGGCCCCGGATACACCCTTCATCTTCCTCTCGGGCATCTACGGCGAAGAGCACGCGGTGGAAATGATCCGCCTCGGCGCCACCGACTATGTGCTGAAAAAGAACCTGCCGTTGCTGCCCAAGGCCGTGCGCCGGGCGCTGACCGAGGTGCAGGAGCGCCAACGCCGACGCCGCGCCGAAGAAGCCCTGGCCGATGTCGAGGCACGTGCACGCATTGCCATCGACGCTGCCGGCATGGGCACCTGGGACCTGCGCCCGCAAGAAGGCCTGCTGCTGTGGGATGACCGCTGCAAGACCCTGTTCGGCCTGCCCACCAGCACCGAAATGAGCCTAGAGGTGTTCCTCGATGGCATCTACCCCGCTGACCTGCCCATGGTGCGCGATGCGGTGGAATACGCCATGCGCCCCGAAAGTGGCGGCCAGTACCGGGTCGAGTTCCGTATCGCGCAACCCAACGGCCTGGAGCCGCGGTGGTTGCTCAGCAGTGGCCAGAGCCAGTTCGTCGACGGCCAGTGCGTACGCTTTTCCGGCGTGCTGCAGGACATCCATACCCAACGCCAGGCCACCCAGGCGTTGCGCCAGCTGAACGAAATGCTCGGCGAGCGCGTCGAGCGCCGCACACGTGAACGCGACCGCGCCTGGGAACTGTCGCAGGACCTGTTGGCCGTCCTGAACAAGGACCTGACCCCGGTCGCGCTGAACCCCGCCTGGGAGGCCAGCCTGGGCTTTTCCCGCGAGCGCCTTAGCCAGTCGTCACTGCTGCACCTGCTGCCCGAGCCTGACCAGGAACTCCTCCTCACCGAACTTGCCGCCCTTGCTCATGGCCGCACCAGCGCGCGCTTCGTCGGCCGCATCCTGCATGCCGGTGGCCAGCAGCGTTGGCTGTCATGGGTAGTGGTACCGGAAGACACCCTGCTGTATGTGGTGGCGCGGGATATCACCAGCGAGCGCGAAGCCGCCCTGGGCCTGGCCGAGGCCAACGCCCGCCTGCGCGAGCAGATCGACGAGCGCGAACGCATCGAAGCGGCACTGCAGCAGATGCAACGGCTGGAGGCCGTCGGCCAACTGACCGCCGGCGTGGCGCACGATTTCAACAACCTACTGACAGTGATCCTCACTGGCGCCAGCTTTCTCGAGCGCGACCTGGCCAAGGCCGACCTGGACAAGGCGCGCACACGTCTCACGCATATCCGCGAAGCGGGCGAGCGCGGTGCCAAGCTGACGTCGCAACTCCTGGCCTTCTCACGCCGCCAACGCCTGGAGCCGGTGCCACTTAACCTCAACCGCACGCTGACCGGCCTCGAGGAGCTGTTGCGCCGGACCTTGGGTGGCAACGTCTCGGTGCGACTGGACCTGGACCCGCGCCTGTGGCAGGCGCTGACCGACCCGACCCAGACCGAAATGATCATCCTCAACCTGGCGATCAACGCCCGCGATGCGATGCCGGATGGTGGTCAGCTGACCCTGGCCACCCACAACACCTGCATCGACACTCGCCCGCAGCGCCCGGAAGACCCGGAACCCGGTGAGTACGTGATGCTCAGTATCCGCGACACCGGCAGCGGCATGAGCGAAGAGGTGCTGGCCAAGGTATTCGAGCCGTTCTTCACCACCAAGGATATCGGCAAAGGCTCCGGCCTGGGCCTGGCGCAAGTGTTTGGTTTTGCCAAGCAGTCCGGCGGGGGCGTGCGTATCGACACCGCGCCAGGCCGCGGCACCGAGGTGGCGGTGTACCTGCCGGCGGTGAAGGGTGAGATGGCCAGTGAACCTGCAGCGGCGCAGCCCAGCCAACCGATCTGCGAAAGTGGCCATGACCGCACCGTGCTGCTGGTAGACGACGACCACCTGGTGCGCGACATGCTCGGCGATGTGTTGCGCCAATATGGGTATCAGGTACGCCAGGCGCACAGCGGCGAGCAGGCGTTGGCACTGCTGGATGACGAGATCGACCTGCTGCTCACCGATTTCGCCATGCCAGAATTCAATGGAGCGCAACTCGCGCTGGCAGCCCGCGAGCGCTACCCGCGCTTGCCTGTTGTTTTTCTGACCGGGTATGCGGAATTGCAGGGTCTGGAATTGCCAGCCAGCGTGGTGATGCAGAAACCGGTACAGGCCGATGAATTGGCACGGGCGCTGAACGAGATGCTGGGCGTTGCTGGCTTGATCGGCTAATCAGCAGGCCGCTTTTCCCACTGGAGGTTGCGCTTCCTTGGGAGGCGGCCTCGCCCTCAACGTATGCACGTTGCTATTGGGAGCATTGGCACTGGCGGGTCAACGTCGCAATTGAACCTGCAGAAACGACAAAACCCAGAACCTATCAAATCAGGCACCGGGCATAGACGTTTGAAACTGGAAAATGGCAGGGGCGGCTGGATTCGAACCAACGCATGGCAGGATCAAAACCTGCTGCCTTACCGCTTGGCGACGCCCCTGTATCGGATGCAGCTTTTGCTGCTCTGAAAATTCCAACTTTCTGACAACCGCTTATTTGCTTGTTGTCTTGGAATGCGCGGCACTTTAACAACAAAGTTCAGGTCTGTGAACCCCCCTGATGAAAAAATTGCCAAAAAACAGCGGCTTAGTCATTTTGCCGCTCACGGCACGACCATCCGTCGCATTCCTTCCGCTTCGCTTCAACACAATCGGTTTATTTCCTTCCAATCAGATGAACGTACTGCATTGACCAAGGAGGACCCTATGCCTGTCTCACACGACCTCTACCAAGACCTGCACTACCCCCGCGAAATCGTCCAGCAGCGCCGTCAGCAGGACAAGACCCTGGACCGCCTGCTGGACGAATACGTGGACATCGACAACCAGGTGCTGGCCGCCGAGTCGATCTCGGCCGGCAACTTCGTTGACGAGGACCTGCGCCACCTGAAGGAGCGTCGTCTGGCGGTGAAGTACATGATCGAGAACCAGCTGGAGCGCAAGGCATAGCCCAGACAGGCACGACAGGCGGCCAGACCTATCGCAAGAAGTGATGATTGCCGGGCACTTTCTCTATTAGTCAAAATAGCCGCCCTGGGGCAAGCTGCATGCTGCCCCGCCATCGCCCAAGGAGCTTTGCTTTTGCCTGCCTGGATCCCTACCCCGCTGCGCCAGCTTGGCCAACGCCTGCGCGGCACCGCCAATCAACAGAGCGAACTGCTCGGCTGGTTCGAGGACAAAGCGCACAGCCGCGGTTATCAGCTCAGTGACGGCCAGCGGCGGGTGATCCACTGCATGGCCGAACAACTGGCGCAGCTTGAACAAGGCCAACCCCGCAGCCTGTACCTGTTCGGCTCGGTTGGTCGCGGTAAAAGCTGGCTGCTCGATGGCTTTTTCCAGGCCGTGCCGATAGCCGCCAAGCTGCGCCTGCATTTTCATGACTTTTTCGCCCGCCTGCACCAGGGCATGCACCGCCATCGGGCGCTGGACGACGCGCTGGGCGCAACGCTGGACGAGCTGGTGGGCGATTGCCGGGTGCTGTGCTTCGACGAATTCCACGTGCATGACATCGGCGATGCCATGCTGCTCACCCGGCTGTTCAAGGCCTTGTTCAGCCGTGGCGTATACCTGCTGGTGACCTCGAACTACGCGCCCGAAGGTTTGTTGCCCAACCCGCTGTACCATGAGCGTTTTCTGCCGGTCATTCGCCTGATCAACAGCTCGATGCAAGTGCTTGAAGTTGGTGGCGACACCGATTTTCGCAGTTTGCCGGCCAACCGCGAGCATCAGCGTTTTACCCAGGGCCATTATGTCTGGCCGGGCGATGCGGCGCAGCGCCGGGCGCTGAACGTGCCGGACGAACAACCGGTGATACTGGAGGTGAACAACCGCCCGCTGCGGGCGCTGGCCATTGATGGCCGGCGGGTGATGCTTGGCTTTGACGACCTGTGCGAAAAAGCCACCGCGGTCATCGACTACTTGGTGCTAGCCAGGGAGTATGACGAGTGGATCATCGACGGGCTGGACGATCTGTCCGCGTGTTCGCTGGCGGCTCAGCAGCGCTTCGTCAACCTGGTAGACGTGCTGTATGACCAGGACCGGCGGGTGGTTGTCATAGGTAAACATCCGCTGGAAGAGAGCCTGGGCGGCCCACTGGCCGACCTGATGCGTACCCGCAGCCGCTTGGGGCAGCTGCACCCGCTCGGTCCGGGTTGATGCGGTTCATGAGCGTTGTTGAATAGGCAACTGTCAGTTTTGCCAGCAGACAGTCCAGCGACTCAGTCCTGTAATGGAGGTTCACTTACGAAGGGCCTTCATCATGATCTCGAAACAAGAAGCATGGACCCGTATTGATCTTCAACTGCCTGATGACATCCGAAACGAAATCGTCTACCGCCCGCCTTATCTGGTAGAGGGTTTCTTCTACAGTTGCTGGGCCTCGCGGGACCGTCAGGGCGAACCCACAACCGTAGTTACCAAGCTTACGCCCGATGGCAGGACAGTCGAGGCATTTGGCGACAACGGCACCGTACGCATCCCTATGCCAGGGGAATGGGGCGACTACTTCTGTTTCGTTGTCGACGGCGAGCACCTCCTTTGCGGTGTAGCGCTTCGGAGCTCCGATAACTTTGCCATTTTCCGCCTGAACAAGGCGTCAGGCGCCATGGATATCGATTTCGGCCACCAGGGATATAAAATACATCCTTATCCAGTCGAACCGGACGACACCTCAGAGGCAGCCCAGCCAAGGCTTGATGGTGCTGAAGGTTATGCGGGCAGCGTGCCGCAATTCCCGGATGGTAAGCTCCGCCAGATGGTCGACTCCGGGCTCGCACAGTTCGATATGCAAGGCAATCTGGATACCTCCTTCAATGAAGTAGGTATGCGCAGGCACTTCCGTTGGCAAGGCCGCGCGCTACAGACACTTGCCGTAAACGCCCGTTACCGCGGTACTGAACATGCTGGCTTCCATTATTGCGGCGCCCACCGCGTGGGCGGTGATGAAACGCAGGCATGGGTTGGAGCATGCGACAAGAACGGCGCCGTGTTATCGGGCTTTGCCGAGCAAGGCGTCTGGATGGTCAAACGCCTGCCCGGCCATCCAGATCTCGCTTATATTGCCGTACACGCCACCACTCAAGCCCACGACCGCCTTTATCTGACAGGCAACGCTGGCACCGGCACCAACCAAAGTGGCTTTGTACACTGCCTGAAACTGGACGGCACCGTGGACAATCGCTTCAACGATGGCCAGGCCATCATTTTCAAACGACCTGAATTCGAGCGGACAATCGCATTCGCGCTCACGCCGCATGGCAGCGGCGTCCTGGTGGGCTGCCGCGCGGTGTCCCCAATCGAAGATCAGATGCCAATCGCCATCGTGCGCCTGGACGAAAATGGCCATGTGGATACCGCATTCGGTGACCAAGGCTGGTTGATCACGCCTGAATACCCCGAGCCCTATACCCTGCTCACCTTGACTTACGAAGACCAGGAAATCATAGAGCTGAGGGGCAAGGAGTTCATTGCCCGCCACCCCTTGTAACACTTGGCGTCTTGATAGACGGATGGCCCCGTCGCGCTCCAGCATCATGCGAGCGGGGCTACCGATACTCAGTCAATGCTGGCGTTGATTACCCCGCCCTGGGCAAATCCGCCAGCACCGCTTCGATCTCGCCCAGCACTGCCGGGTCATCCAGGGTCGAAGGCGGCACATAATCCTGCCCATCGGCAATCTTGCGCAGCACCGCCCGCAGAATCTTGCCAGAGCGGGTCTTGGGCAAGCGTTTCACCAACCGCACCTGGTTGAAACAGGCCAGTGGGCCGATCTCATCGCGCACACGGCCTACCAGGTCCACCAGCAGTTGAGCTTCGGCAATGCCCTCGCCATCCTTGAGCACCACCAGCGCCAACGGCACCTGGCCCTTGATCTCGTCGTGCACGCCGATCACTGCGCACTCGGCCACCGCCGGATGGCGCGCCACCAAGTCCTCCATCTCACCCGTGGAAAGCCGATGCCCGGACACGTTGATCACATCATCGGTGCGACCCATGATGTAGACGAAGCCTTCGTCATCCAGATAGCCGCCATCGCCCGTGTGGTAGTAGCCCGGGTACGTGCGCAGATAGGCCTGCAGGTAGCGTTCGTGATCGCCCCAGAGCGTCTGACTGCAACCAGGTGGCAATGGCAGGGCAATCACGATCGCCCCCTGATGGTTAGGCCCGAGCAAGCGGCCTTCGTCATCCAGCACGCGAACGTTGTAGCCAGGCACCGCCCGGTTGCTCGACCCTGGCTTCGCGCCGCTGCCCTCCAACCCGACGCACGGCGCGGTGACCGGCCAACCGGTCTCGGTCTGCCACCAGTGGTCGTGCACCGGTTTGCCACTTACCCGCTCCAGCCATTCGTGGGTGCTGGAATCGAGCTTTTCCCCCGCCAGGAACAGTTGACGCAACGAGCGGAGGTCATGTTTGCGGATCAATTCACCCTCCGGGTCTTCCTTGCGGATGGCGCGCATGGCCGTCGGTGCACAGAACAGCGCGTTGACCTGGTACTGCTCCACCACCCGCCAATAGGCCGAAGCGTCCGGGGTACGGATCGGCTTACCTTCGTAGAAAACGGTGGTGCAGCCGCTCATCAACGGCCCGTAGACGATCAGTGAATGGCCGACCACCCAACCGACGTCGGATATGCCCCACCACACATCGCCAGCCTGCATGCCGTAGATATGGCGCATGGCATAACACAGCGCCACGGCATTGCCGCCGTTTTCCCGGACGATACCCTTGGGTTTGCCGGTGGTGCCCGATGTGTACATGATGTACAGCGGGTCGCCGGCATCGAGTTCGACTGGCGCCACCGGTTCTGCGCCGGCCAAGGCCGCCTGCCAGTCCAGGTCGCGGCCCGGCAGCAGTTCGGCATGCGCCTGCGGCCGCTGCAGTACCAGCACATTGCGCGGCTGGTGCCGGGCCAGTTGCAGGGCGCGGTCAACCAGCGGCTTATAGGCTATGACCCGATCGAACTCCAGGCCGCACGAAGCCGTCAGCAACAAGGCGGGCCGGGCGTCATCGATGCGCAGGGCCAACTCGTTGGCAGCAAAGCCACCGAACACCACCGAATGCACCGCGCCAATCCGCGCACAGGCCAGCATCGCCATGGCCGCCTGCGGCACCATGGGCATGTAGATGATCACCCCATCGCCCTTGTTCACCCCCAGCTGGCGCAGCAAACCGGCCAGGCGTGCCACCTCGTCGCGTAACTGGTTATAGGTGTAGGCCTGCTGAACGCCAGTCACGGGCGAATCGTAGATCAGCGCCAGCTGCTCGCCCCGCCCCTGTTCTATCTGGTGATCCAGGGCCAGGTAACAGCTGTTGAGGCGGCCATCAGCAAACCAGCGGTGGGTACCGTCGGCGTTGTCTTGCAGGGTCAGGGCAGGCTTGCGGTGCCAGGCCAGGTGTGCGGCCTGTTCCGCCCAGAAAGCGGCAGGGTCGGAAATGGAATGGGCGTAGCTGTGCTGGTAGCTCATAGTGAAAGAAACCCGGTACTTGTTGTTATTGAAGGGCGAACCCTGAGTATGGACCGCTACACCCACGCCGCCATGGGACTAAAGTCACAACCGACCTGCAAATTTGCAGACAAGGCAAAAACGCCCCAGAACGGTGCAAAGCCTCTAGAATAGCCACCCCTTCACACACCGAGCAGCCCATGGACATCGATCAGGCCCGGACCTTCCTGGAAATTGTGCGCTGCGGCAGCCTGGTCGCCGCGGCCGAACGGCTGTTCGTGTCACAAACCGCGATCACCGCGCGCGTGCAGCGCCTGGAGCAGCAACTGGGCTGCCAGTTATTCGTGCGTAGCCGCAACGGCGCCAGCCTGACCAGCGATGGCGAAGCGTTCGTCAGTTATGCCAACCAGTTGGTGCAAACCTGGGAAGCCGCGCGCCGCGACCTGCCGTTGCCTGAAGGTTGCCAGCAGGTGCTGCATGTAGGCGGTGAGGTGAGCCTGGGCAACCCGATGATGCTCGACTGGGTAAGTGCCCTGCACCGCGAGTTGCCCAGCCATGCCATCCGCAGCGAGGTCAGCGACGGCGAGTCACTGCTGCGCAAGGTCGAAATGGGCCTGCTGGACGCCGCGCTGGTCTACCAGCCGACCTATGGGCCTGGCTTGCAAGTCGAGCAACTGATGGAAGAAAAGCTGATCCGCGTGCGCCGGGTCGGCCGGCCCGAACCCTACATCTACATCGACTGGGGCGAGGCCTTCCGCCGCCAGCACGACGCGGCCCTGCCCGAATGCGCGCGCCCGGCCCTGAGCTTCAACCTCGGTCCGCTGGCCCTGCAGTTCATTCTCGACCAAGGTGGCAGTGGCTACTTCCGCACGCGGGTGGTGCAGGCCTATCTGGACAGCGGCGTGCTCGAGCGGGTACCGCAGGCACCGGAGTTCACCTACCCGACCTTTCTGGTGTACCCACGCAAACGCGACAGCGAAGCCCTGCAACACGCCTTCGCCATCCTGCGCCGGCTGGTAGCTGCCGGCGCCAGCGACTGGTCACAACGCTGGGACCCGGTTGCCTGAAGCCTCAGCCTTGCTGAGCAACTGGCGCTTGAGGCCGGCCACCAGGTCGGTCTGGGTGACCACCCCCACCAGCTGGCCGGCATCAAGCACCGGCAGGCAATGCAGGCCTTGCTCGCACAACAGCGGCAGCAGGCGCTCCAGCGGGTGCTGGCTGCTGACGCTGACCACTCGCCGGCTCATGACCTGCTCCATGCGCACCGCCTTGCGACCGAACAGCCCGCGCCAGCTGAAACGGGCACGTTGCATGGCCGGGCCAACCAGATCGCTGAGGCTTACGATGCCCACCAGCTTGCCCTCCTGCAGAACCGGCAGGGTTTTCAGGTGATGGCTGGCGAGCATTTTCCAGGCCTGCTCCAGGGTGGTGTCGAGGCTGGCGAATTGCACATCGCGCGACATCACCGATGCAGCGGTGATACCGCCCAGGCTGCGCTGCAAGGCGTGCTGTTCGGTAGCCAGGATGATGCGCTCCAATTCGTCACGGGTGACGTCGACAAACTCGCCCAGTTCTTCCAGTGCCTGGTCCAGGTCTTCACTGCTGACGCCTACCCGTTCACTGGGCAGCGGGTCATGGGTGTGGTGCAGGTCTTTGCGCGGCACTGTGCCTTTCGGGTAGCGCACGCCGGTCAGGCGGTTGTAGACCATGGCCACCACCACCAGGACCAGGGCATTGAGCAATACCGGTTCCAGCAGGTGGTCACCCATGGCGGTCAGGCCCGAGTCGGCCAGCACCGCACTCACCGCCACCCCGCCACCTGGCGGGTGCAGGCAGCGCAGCAGGCACATTACCAGCAGCGAGATGCCCAGGGCGGCGGCGGCCACCCACAGCTCGGGGCCAAAACCCTGGCGCATGGCAAGGCCGACCGCACCGGCCAGGGCGTAGCTGCCCAGTACTGGCCAGGGTTGCGCCAGCGGGCCGGAGTGCACGGCAAACACCAGCACCGCCGAGGCCGCCAACGGGCCGAGCAGGTGCAGGGCAATGCCGGGCCCATAGGCCATGCTGGTCAACCAGCCTGCGAGAAACAGACCAAGCAGCGCGCCGATGCCGGCACGCAGCCATTCTTTTGGGGCGGTATTGAGGGGCGCCGGCAACAGCCGCTGCAGACGTTTTTCGGAACGCGAAGCAGACATTCAGGGATTCGGGATCTGTCGTTTTTCTGGTTAAAAAGGAAGCCCAGCCGAGCCGGCCTGGGCCTGATATTGCGCATGCAATATCACAAGGGGCTCCGTCCGTGGAGAGATGGAAACCGCAGGGTTTCATGGGGGGGGATTTTGCCGGGTGGGTCAGGATTGGGCCAATTCAAAAAAATGCGCCTGTACTGCAATTTTTTTGCAGTGCTGATAGGGCGACCCGGGTTTTATCGAGCCTTGCGCGGCAGGTCGATGCTTACCCGCAACCCGCCAAGGGGGCCTTCCTGCAGCGCCAACTGCCCACCCCAGGCCTCGACGATATCGCGCACGATACCCAGCCCCAGGCCATGCCCGTCAACCTGCTCATCCAGCCGCGACCCTCGCTCCAGCACCTGCTGCCGCTGCCCCTCGGGGATACCCGGTCCATCATCATCGACCCACAGCCGGTACCCTCCGTCATCCGCCGCAAGCCCCAGGCGCACCTCGCTGTCAGCCCACTTGCAGGCGTTGTCCAGCACGTTGCCCAGCAGCTCCAGAACGTCCTCCCGATCCCATGGCAACAACAGCCCCGGCGGCACATCACTGGCCAGCAGCAGGCCCTCGCCATGGATCATGCCCAAGGTCCCGAGCAGCCCGGGCAACTCCGCATCACAATCGAACTGCGCCCCTGGCAATGCATCACCCGCCAGGCGGGCACGGTTCAACTCGCGGGCTAGGCGTTGCTGGATCTGCTCCAGCTGCTCACGCATCTGCTCACGCACCTGCGGCAAATCCTTGAGCCGGTCGCTCGACGCCAGGCTCAACAACACCGCCAGCGGTGTCTTCAGGGCGTGGCCAAGGTTGCCCAGGGCATTTCGCGAACGGCGCAGGCTATCTTCAGTGTGGCTGAGCAAATGGTTGATCTGCCCCACCAGCGGCGCCAGCTCGCTGGGCACTTCGGCATCCAGCTGCGAACGCTGGCCCTGTTGCAGCTGGGCGATCTGCTGGCGTGCCCGCTCAAGGGGCCGCAGCGAGCGGGTCACGGTAATGCGCTGCAGCACCAGCACCAGTACCAGCGCGACCAGGCCCATGCCCAGGCCAATCTGCTGCAGGCGCCGGAATCCTTCACGTACCGGCGAATAGTCCTGCGCCACGCTGATCGAGATGTCCTGGCCCAGGCGCCGGTAGTCAGCGCGCAACGCCAGAAGTTGCTGCCCTTCCGGGCCGAGTTCATGGCTGTCGGAAAGGCCCGGTGCCGCGGGTTTGGGCATATCCAGGTCCCACAGCGAACGTGAACGCCAGGTGCCTTTGTCGAAATCGATGCGGAAGTAGTAACCGGAAAACGGCCGCTGATAAGCCGCCGAGATACGCCGCTCGTCCAGTTGCAGGCCGGACGGACCGCGCACCAGCGCCACCAGCAGGTTCTCGCTTTCCTTGCGCAGGCCGTTTTCCAGGTAACGTTGCAGGCCGGCTTCGAACAGCCACAAGGTCAGTTGCGCCAGCACCACGCCAACCACCACCAGTACCGCCACCAGGCCCAGGCTGAGGCGCGCCTGGATCGACTTCACACGCCGCTCCCCGCGTAGATGTAGCCTTGCCCACGGCGAGTTTCGATAACACTGCGCCCCAGCTTGCGGCGCAAGTGGTTGACGTGTACTTCCAGCACGTTGGAATCACGCTCGGTTTCGCCGTCGTAGAGGTGTTCGGCCAGGTGGCTCTTGGACAGGATCTGTTGCGGGTGCAGCATGAAATAGCGCAGCAAGCGGAACTCGGCGGCAGTCAGCTGGATGTCCACACCGTCGCGGCTTACGCATTGGCGGCCCTCGTCCAGGTGCAGGCCGGCCGCCTCCAGCCTTGGCTGATTGGCCAGGCCCCGGGCACGGCGTAACAGGGCCTGAATGCGCAGTTGCAGCTCTTCAGGGTGGAAGGGCTTGCTCAGGTAATCGTCCGCCCCGGCCTTGAGCCCTTCGATACGCTCGGCCCAGGAGCCGCGCGCAGTCAGGATCAGCACTGGCGTGGCCAGGCCGGCTGCGCGCCACTGGGCCAGCACGTCCAGGCCCGACAAGCCCGGCAAGCCGAGGTCGAGGATGATCAGGTCATAAGGCTCGCTCTGGCCCTGGTACACCGCGTCACGCCCGTCGGCCAGCCAGTCCACCGCGTAGCCTTGGCGTTGCAGGCCGGCGATCAGTTCATCGGCCAGCGGTACGTTGTCCTCGACAAGCAACAGGCGCATTCAGTCGTCTTCCTCGTCTTTGAGCAGGGCGCCGGTGCTGGCGTCGAGTTTGATTTCGCGCACCACACCTTCAGTCGTCAGCAACTCGACTTCATATTCGTAGCGGTCGTCGTCCTCTTCCAGCTCGGCTTCCAGCAAACGCGCCCCGGGATAACGCCCCAGGGCGGTTTCCAGCAACTGTTCGAGTGGCAGGATGACGCCCTTCTGCCGCAGCTTCAGGGCTTCGTCCTGGTCGAGGTCGCGGGCAGCGGCCAGCGAGCACACTGCCAGCAGCGCCAGCGCGAGGTAACGCGCCGGCCGCGGTAAGTGGATCATCAGTTGTCCCGCTCGTCCTTCAGCACTTCACCGGTCTTGGCGTCCAGGGCCACGTCCCATTCGACGTTCTGCGTATCGCGCAGCTCGACCTTGTAGATGTAACGGCCGTACTCGTCTTCCAGCTCGGAATCGGTCACGGTGGCGCCTGGGTGCTTGGCCACGGCAGCGGCCTTGAGGCCATCCAGCGACATAATGGTCTTGGCATTCACCAGTTTGACCACTTCGTCGGGCTGCACGTCCTTGGCGAAGGCGGCATTGGCACCCAGGGCAAGGGCGGCGGCGGTGAACAGGGCAGTCAAGGTTTTCATCGTTCTTCTCTCCTGAGAACTGTGCAAGTTGTCTACGGGGTTAAGATTAACCAGCAGTCCTTAATTCAACCTGAAAACAACTGGCGGCATGATAGCGCAGGTCAACGTGGCAGCGGGCTTGCCGGCGATGTGCCCGGCAAACCCTTTACAATGACCAGCTCGTCAGCCAAGAGGTCCCTCATGAGCGCCATCCACATCAAATACCCCGCCCTTACCTTCAAGGCCGGCGAGCGTGCGCTGCGGCAGGTCCGCGAGCGCGGCCTGCAGGCGGCGGATGTGGGGGTCTTGCCGGGCGCTGCGGGCGGGCCGAAACCACTGGGTATTCAGGGCCTGGACCTGGCCCTGTTTGGTGAATTCCTGCCCACCGCACCGCGCCAACGCGCCCTGATCGGCGCCTCGATCGGCGCCTGGCGCTTCGCCAGTGCTTGCCTTGACGACTCAGTCGCCGGGATTCGCCGGCTGGGCGAGTTGTATACCGAACAGGACTTCGCCAAGGGCGTGACCCCGGCCGAAATCAGTCGCAGCTGCCAACGCATGCTCAATGACCTGCTGCAAGGCCGCGACAACCAGCTGCTGGCCAACCCGCATTACCGCCTCAACATCCTGGTGGTAAAGAGCCACGGCCAGCTCGCCCACGACCATCGCGGCCGGCTGGGCCTTGGCCTGGGCTCGGTGGTGGCCAGCAACTTGTTAGGCCGCTCCCGCCTGGCCCGCCACTTCGAGCGCATCATCCTGCACGACGGTCGCAGCGCACCGCCGCTCGACGCCCTCACCGACTTTCCTTCGCGCTGCCTGCCGCTGGACCTGGCCAACCTGCGCCACGCCCTGCTCGCCTCGGGTTCGATTCCCATGGTCATGGAAGGGGTAAAGGACATCCCCGGCGCAGGTGCTGGCACCTACCGTGACGGCGGCCTGCTCGACTACCACCTCGACCTTCCCTATCGCGGCGACGACCTGGTGCTGTACCCGCACTTCACCGACAAGGTGGTGCCCGGCTGGTTCGACAAGGCGCTGCCCTGGCGCAAGGGCAATGCCACTCGCCTGCAGAACGTGCTGCTGATGACCCCCTCGCCGCAGTACCTGGCCGCCCTGCCCTACGGCAAGCTGCCCGACCGCAACGATTTCAAGCGCTTCATGGGCGATGCCCCAGCGCGCAAGCGCTATTGGTACAAGGCCATTGCCGAAAGCCAGCGGCTGGGCGACGAACTGCTCGAACTGATCGCCACCGGGCGGCTGCATGAACGCCTGCAAGCCTTGTAGCGGCCATGTCACATGGCCTACCGTTAATTGGAAAGCTTGCAGTACCTCTGTACCGACTGCAGGCCAGATCGCGTGGTCGGCGCAGATGCAAAAAGCCCAGCGGGAGGCTGGGCTTTGGGCTACCAAGTGGAGTGATCGCTCACATTTTGCATTTGGCGATACTGAATTCCTCAGACTTTGCTGAGCGAATCACATCCTTCTGCTCGTCGATGGCAGCCATTGCAGCCATGCGATACACAGATCGCCTCTCCTCCACGGACCCGTGGCGGAAAAACTCAGACATAGTCGATGCCTCATAGGGCTTGGTCGACACGCCTGCTACCTTTTCGCCTTTCATTGGGACTCTCCGTTCAAAACACGCTGAAGCTCAAGGTGATCATAGGGCTGGTTGACAAATGCGTCAATTTCGCTAGCTGAAAGGTCGATACCGATGTCACTATTGCTGCCATCGTTGTCCTTGATGATCACATCTACCTGCAGCCTGCCATCAAATTCACGTTTCAGTGCACATACCGACACCTTGGCCGCGTAAAACTGTCTTACAAATTCCGAGCACGGGATGTGCCTTCCGTCCTTCTTCTCTCTCGCCAGAACAAACTCCCACGCAAGCTCAGGTCGCTGGTACACGTAGATAACCTGGGCGGACCTGTTCACTTTTTCAAGCGCGCGAGCGATGTTTCTTCTTCCCACATCAAGGTTGGCGAGGGTGCCATCCAACAGAAAGGACTGCCGCTGCTTGTACACCTGATCCAGGGTTCTCTCGACAAACGTGATTACCCCGCGCTGGAAAAGGCTGGAATTCTTTCCGTTGTATTCGGGAAAATACTCCCTGAAATCGTCAGGATCGATACGTAGCGCACGAGATCCTGCGGACTGCATGTGCCCGATAAAAGCTCTTGAAACCTCGGTTTTCCCAGCGCCAGGAGATCCTGCCATGAAAACTGACACCGGGTATTCATCCGCCGGATAGGTTTCGAGGCAAGTCAGTTCACGAGCGATGCGCGTGCGATTCTCTTTTGCGAACTGCAAAGCACGGCCAGAAATTTCCTGTTCTTCTTGGGTCATTTCTCAGTCCTTTTGACGATCGGAAAATGTACCAACGTTCAAGGGCTGACCGTCCATGTAGGAGACACCCATACCACCTGCAGAACACCTCGACCACTTCCTGCGCCTCGACAGGTTGCTGCACTTGACGAGGATAGGCCGGCACACCGTCTATCGCGGATTCCGTAAGGCCACGTTCCCAAAACAGGTTAAGATACGCGCAATTCGATTGCCCGGCGCCAGCGACGACCAATCAGTACATTGAGCAGCCCACTGAGATAGCAGTTTCTGCCCAAGCCCTTATCCCACCAGCTTATACAGGTCCACCAGTGGAAATCTTCAAGGAATTCACATTCGAATCGGCCCACCGCCTGCCCCACGTCCCTGAAGGGCACAAATGCGGCCGTTTGCATGGCCACTCGTTCAAGGTCGGCCTGCACCTGACCGGCCCGCTCGACCCGCACACCGGCTGGATCCGCGACTTCGCCGAGGTCAAGGCGATCTTCAAGCCTATCTATGATCAGCTGGACCACAACTACCTGAACGACATCCCCGGCCTGGAAAACCCCACCAGCGAAGTGATCGCCAAGTGGATCTGGGACCAGGTCAAGCCGCTGATGCCGGAGCTGTCGAAGGTGCGTATTCATGAAACCTGCACCAGCGGCTGCGAATACAGCGGCGATTGATTGGCGCTGCGCTAACCGAACACGGGGTCAAGGCTTGGCAACGAGCGGGCGAGGGTGAGGAGGCACGCAAGGGTTCGACACCTGCAGGCTGAACTGGCCACGCTCGCCCCGACGGTTGTTAAGGTATGCAACCCGCTCGACCCTTCGCCTCACTTGCCGACCGTCCGGGCTATAAAGCTTCATGTTCAAGAACAATTGCCCTTCTTGCAACCGCTGCGGATTCAGACCAGGGATGTGCCACAGGGGCGTTCGTCGCCCCGCGGTCAGCTTGTACAGTACCGTATCCAGATCGATAGGCGGGTCGACGGGTAGCACCACGGATAGCCCGAAGGGGTCGCGCAACGCCAGACTGGCCGGATCGTCCTTGAGCACACCGGCATCCGAACCCGCCGGGTAAAAGCCCAGGTACCCGTTGCGACTGACGTCGAGCCAGTATTCCAGTGACGGCCAGCGGTCCACGTTATTGCCCTCATATGCAGGGCGGATCTCGTAAACGAAGCCTGTTGCAAGTCGATAGACACCAAACCAGAAACTGTCACAAAACGCACGCTGACGACCCTCGCCCGCCCACAGCGAGTCAATAAGGAAGGATTGCAACATTTCTTCGCCGTAGTCCAGGCTGGTCATCAACCAACCATCGTCACCGTTCCAATCGTCGAATTCGACCCAGAACGGCCGGGTGATTTCATCATCGTGAAACTGGGCAGCACGCAACGGTGCATCCAGCAATTGCCAGCGGCATGTCGCGGTAAAACTCAGCAGCCGTTCAAAATACAGATCCGCCATCATCGATACTCCATACGCTCGGTAAAAACGCACAATGGCGCCTTTTCGAAGCATGGAGCAGAAAGAAGGCTTACCTCAGCTCGGCACGCAGGAAGGCAGGGGCTATGTAGCGCTGGTAATGCGCCTCGGACAAGAGGAAGAATTCGCGGTCGATGGCGTCGCGCAACTGCGGCAGATCCCAGTCGCGGAATTCAGGCATCAAGGCCATCCCATAGGCCTCCAGGTCACGAATCATCCGCGCCCCGCGAGCAATCAGCTGATACGCCCAGCAGTATTCCGACTGCTGCTCGACAAAACGGATCGAACGCTGCTGCAGTTGCTGGCGCAGCAAGCCTTTGTCGAAGACTTCCAGCTTGGCCATCATCACCTGCGTCAGCAGCTGCTCCAGACGCAGCCACACGGCGCGTTTCTGCGCCTCGTCATAGCCATTCCAGTGGATCACTTCATGGTGGAAACGCTTGCAGCCACGGCATACCGTGTCTCCATACACCGTGGAGCAAAGGCCGACGCAAGGGGTCTTGATGGATTGGTTGGACATGGAAAAACAACGGCTTGGCGGTGGAATACAGGCCCATGTTAGCCCTTTGTCTAACCAGGGTCACTCGTTAAAGTCATGAACACCGCCTTACCTTCAGGCTTTTTTTGCCGTAGAATCATCCCGCCTTTTCAAAGGCAACAATGTCCGTTGGAAGCTGTTTTCAAAGCGTCACGAGCACAGTTGATCCGGTAGAACGGCGTTGGCCCGGGCCATGCACCCCTCGCATGCCCGAGCCAGCCCTCATCAGCCCCCCGTTCTGCAGGCGTAAAACTTTGAAAGCAGCTTCTGTAAGGATTCTTTGCGACCCTGGCTGGGCGGCCCACAAAGCCGTGGCAGCGCATGGGTGCATCGAATGCTGGATAAGCGTCCCGGACCCCCTTTAGGGACCACTGATGAGGGAAATAACTGTGCTTGAAGCCTACCGCAAACACATCGAAGAGCGTGCCGCCCTGGGTATCGTGCCCCAGCCGCTGAACGCCGAACAAACTGCAGGCCTGGTCGAGCTGCTGAAAAACCCGCCGGCCGGCGAAGAAGCCTTCCTCGTAGACCTGATCACCAACCGCGTACCACCAGGGGTCGACGAAGCTGCCTACGTCAAGGCCGCTTTCCTCTCCGCCGTCGCCAAGGGCGAAGCCACGTCGCCACTGATCGACCGCAAGCACGCTGCCGAGCTGCTGGGCACCATGCAGGGCGGCTACAACATCGAAACGCTGGTAGCGCTGCTGGATGACGCCGAACTGGGCGCCGTCGCGGCCGAGCAGCTCAAGCACACCCTGCTGATGTTCGATGCCTTCCACGACGTGGCTGAAAAAGCCAAGGCCGGCAACGCGCACGCCAAGGCTGTAATGGAATCGTGGGCTGCCGGCGAGTGGTTCACCTCGCGTCCGGCCATTGCCGACAAGTACACCCTGACCGTGTTCAAGGTGCCAGGCGAAACCAACACCGACGACCTGTCGCCTGCCCCGGACGCCTGGTCGCGCCCTGACATCCCGCTGCACGCCCTGGCCATGCTGAAAATGGCCCGCGACGGTATCGAGCCGTCGCAGCCAGGTTCGGTCGGCCCACTGGCCCAGATCGAAGCCGTCAAAGCCAAGGGCTTCCCGGTTGCCTACGTGGGTGACGTGGTCGGTACCGGTTCCTCGCGTAAATCCGCTACCAACTCGGTACTGTGGTTCTTCGGCGACGACATCCCGTACGTGCCGAACAAGCGCGCTGGTGGTTTCTGCTTCGGCACCAAGATCGCCCCGATCTTCTACAACACCATGGAAGACGCTGGCGCCCTGCCGATCGAATTCGACTGCACCAACCTGGGCATGGGCGACGTCATCGACGTCTACCCGTTCAAAGGTGAAGTACGCCGCCACGAAAGCGATGAGCTGGTGACCACCTTCGAACTGAAAACCGAAGTACTGCTGGACGAAGTTCGCGCTGGCGGCCGTATCCCGCTGATCGTAGGCCGTGGCCTGACCGAAAAGGCCCGCGCCGAGCTGGGCCTGGGTGCTTCCGACCTGTTCAAGAAGCCAGAGCAGCCTGCCGACACCGGCAAAGGCTTCACCCTGGCACAGAAAATGGTCGGCCGCGCTTGCGGTCTGCCAGAAGGCCAGGGCGTACGCCCAGGTGCCTACTGCGAGCCAAAAATGACCACCGTCGGCTCCCAGGACACCACGGGCCCGATGACGCGCGACGAGCTGAAAGACCTGGCATGCCTGGGCTTCTCTGCCGACCTGGTAATGCAGTCGTTCTGCCACACCGCGGCCTATCCGAAGCCAATCGACGTCACCACCCACCACACCCTGCCAGACTTCATCCGCACCCGTGGCGGCGTGTCGCTGCGCCCGGGCGACGGCATCATCCACAGCTGGCTGAACCGCATGCTGATGCCTGACACCGTGGGTACTGGTGGCGACTCGCACACCCGCTTCCCGATCGGTATTTCGTTCCCGGCCGGTTCCGGCCTGGTAGCCTTCGCCGCTGCCACCGGCGTCATGCCGCTGGACATGCCAGAGTCGATCCTGGTGCGCTTCAAGGGCAAACTGCAGCCAGGCATCACCCTGCGTGACCTGGTTCATGCCATCCCTTACTACGCCATCCAGAAGGGCCTGCTGACCGTCGAGAAGAAAGGCAAGAAAAACGCCTTCTCCGGCCGCATCCTGGAAATCGAAGGCCTGGACGAACTGACCGTCGAGCAAGCCTTCGAGCTGTCCGACGCCTCGGCCGAGCGTTCCGCTGCCGGTTGCACCATCAAGCTGCCGGAAAAGGCCATCGCCGAGTACCTGCAGTCCAACATCACCCTGCTGCGCTGGATGATCGGCGAAGGCTACGGCGATGCCCGCACCCTGGAGCGCCGTGCCCAGGCCATGGAAGCCTGGCTGGCCAAGCCTGAGCTGCTGTCGGCCGACGCCGATGCCGAATACGCCGAAATCATCGAAATCGACCTGGCCGACGTCAAGGAGCCTGTGCTCTGCGCGCCGAACGACCCGGACGATGCCCGCCTGCTGTCCTCGGTACAGGGCGAGAAGATCGACGAAGTGTTCATCGGTTCGTGCATGACCAACATCGGTCACTTCCGCGCGGCCGGCAAGTTGCTGGACAAGGTCAAGGGCGGTATCCCGACCCGTCTGTGGCTGGCTCCGCCAACCAAGATGGATGCTCACCAGCTGACCGAAGAAGGCTACTACGGCATCTACGGCAAGGCCGGTGCGCGCATGGAAATGCCAGGCTGCTCGCTGTGCATGGGTAACCAGGCACGTGTGCAGACCGGTTCGACCGTGGTTTCCACTTCGACCCGTAACTTCCCTAACCGCCTGGGCGACGCTACCAACGTGTACCTGGCATCGGCCGAGCTGGCTGCTGTTGCCTCGATCATCGGCAAACTGCCGACCGTCGAAGAGTACATGCAGTACGCGAAAGACATCGACAGCATGGCTGCCGACGTTTACCGCTACCTGAGCTTCGACCAGATCGCCGAGTTCCGCGAAGCGGCAGCCAACGCCAAGATCCCGGTGGTTCAGGCGTAAGCTGAGTTGTAAGGTGTAACAGAAAGCCCCGGCAGCGATGCCGGGGTTTTTTTGTTCGCCCTGTCCCGCCTTCCTGCAGCAGCCTTGATAGGCCTCGCGCTGCTCAGATCACGAACAGATCCACAAACCTGTGCACCGCCATCTGTTCCAGCGTTTGCTGGTCCTTGCACAGTTCGACAATCTGCTGACACCGCTGCCGGGCAAAACGTGTGGCCAGGTTAGCCCTGAACTTGCTCTCCAGCAGTGGTATGCCCTCCCCGCGCCGGCGCCGATGCCCTATCGGGTATTCCACCACCACTTGCTCGGTACTGCTGCCATCCTTGAAAAACACCTGCAGCGCATTGGCGATCGAACGCTTGTCTGGCTCCAGGTACTCACGGCTGAACCGCGGGTCTTCCACCACTTCCATCTTCTCGCGCAAGCGGTCGATGCTCGGGTGGTTGGCATGAAAGGCGTCTTCATATTGCTCGGCCACCAGATGCCCGAAAATCAGCGGCACCGCCACCATGTACTGCAGGCAGTGGTCGCGGTCAGCGGCATTGGCCAGCGGCCCGCTCTTGGAAATGATACGGATTGCCGACTCCTGGGTGGTGATGACGATACGGTCGACTTCGTGCAAGCGGTTACGCACCTTGGGGTGCAGGGCCACCGCCGCCTCGCAGGCCGTCTGGGCGTGGAACTCGGCAGGGAAACTGACCTTGAACAGTACGTTTTCCATCACGTAGCTGCCCAGCGCTTGCGGCAGGCGCAGCTCGTACTGGCCGGCAGGCTTGAGCGCCAGGTCCTTGTTGGTATGGCTGAACGACACATCGTAGAAGCCCCACTGCGGCGCCGTGAGCACACTTGGGACGCCCATCTCGCCGCGCAGGGCGATGTCTGCCAGGCGCACGCCGCGGCTGGAGGCATCGCCTGCAGCCCAGGACTTGCGCGACCCGGCGTTGGGGGCATGGCGATAGGTGCGCAGTGCCTGACCATCGACAAAGGCATGGGACAGCGCGCTCAGCATCTGCTGGCGGTTGGCGCCCATCAGCCTCGCGCACACGGCCGTGGAGGCCACCTTGACCAGTATCACGTGGTCAAGGCCCACGCGGTTGAAGGCGTTTTCCAGCGCCAGTACGCCCTGTATTTCGTGGGCCATGATCATGGCCTGGAGCACATCTCGCATCACCAGCGGCTGCTCGCCTGCGGACACATGCTTCTGCGACAGGTGATCGGCAACCGCCAGGATGCCACCGAGGTTGTCCGAGGGGTGGGCCCATTCAGCGGCCAGCCAGGTATCGTTGTAGTCCAGCCAGCGCACCGTACAGCCAATGTCCCAGGCAGCCTTGACCGGGTCGAGGCGGTAGGCAGTGCCGGGCACGCGCGCGCCATTGGGCACCACCGTGCCTTCCACCTGAGGACCGAGAAGCTTGGTGCACTCCGGAAAGCGCAAGGCCAGCAGGCCACAACCGAGGGTGTCCATCAGGCAATTGCGCGCAGTGTCCAGGGCCTCGAGGGATTCGACCCGGTAGCCGAGGGCGTAATCGGCCAAGGTTTGTAGCACCCGGTCGTAGTCCGGGCGGTCGTTGAGGTCTACGTTGGCGCTCATATCCAGCTCCCTTCAGAATTGCCGGGGCCGCTTTGCGGCCCCAACGAACTAAAGCCGAGCGCCAGTGGTGCGTTAGAAGCTATCGCCAGGCACGCGAACCCAGCCCTCCATCAGCACGCGAGCACTACGGCTCATGATTGCTTTGGTTACCGTCCACTCACCCTCCAGCTGGCGCGCCTGAGCCCCGACCCGCAAGGTGCCCGAGGGGTGGCCGAACCGTACGGCACTGCGCTCGCCCCCACCCGCTGCGAGGTTGACCAGCGTACCCGGAATGGCCGCTGCGGTGCCGATTGCCACTGCTGCCGTTCCCATCATGGCATGGTGCAGCTTACCCATCGACAACGCCCGCACCAGCAGGTCGATGTCGCCCGCCTGCACCGTCTTGCCACTGGACGCAGTGTAGGTGCTCGGCGGCGCGACGAAAGCGACTTTCGGCGTGTGCTGACGCCCGGCAGCCTGGTCGACGTTTTCGATCAGGCCCATGCGCACTGCTCCATAGGCACGAATGGTCTCGAAACGCAGCAGCGCCTGGGGGTCACCGTTGATGGCGTCCTGCAATTCCGTACCGGTGTAACCGATGTCGGCGGCATTGAGGAAAATGGTCGGGATGCCGGCATTGATCAACGTCGCCTTCAGGGTGCCCACACCGGGCACTTCCAGGTCATCGACCAGCTTGCCGGTGGGGAACATAGCCCCGCCGTCACCGTCCTCGTCGGCCGCGGGGTCAAGGAACTCCAGTTGCACCTCGGCGGCCGGGAACGTGACCCCGTCCAGCTCGAAGTCGCCGGTCTCTTGCACTTCGCCTTCGGTGATCGGAACGTGAGCGATGATGGTCTTGCCGATGTTGGCTTGCCAGATGCGCACGGTGGCGATGCCATTGCGCGGAATGCGCGCCGGGTCGACCAGGCCGCTGCTGATGGCGAACGAACCGACCGCAGCAGACAGGTTCCCGCAGTTGCCGCTCCAGTCGACGAAGGCCTTGTCGATGCTGACCTGGCCAAACAGGTAGTCGACATCGTGTTCGGGCTTGATGCTTTTCGACAGGATCACGGTCTTGCTGGTGCTGGACGTGGCACCGCCCATGCCGTCGATCTGCTTGCCATAGGGGTCGGGGCTGCCGATTACCCGCAGCAGCAGTGAGTCCCGAGCGGGGCCTGGAATTTGCGCCTGCTCGGGCAAGTCTTGCAGGCGGAAGAACACGCCTTTGCTGGTGCCGCCGCGGATGTAGGTGGCGGGGATTTTGATCTGGGGTACATGTGCCATTGTCTTGGGCATCCTGATAGTCCGGTGAAATACCCTGGGGCTGCCTTGCAGCCCTTTCGCGACACAAGGCCGCTCCCACAGGTACTGCGCCGCCCTTTGTGGGAGCGGCCTTGTGTCGCGAAAGGGCCGCAAAACGGCCCCCGATTCATGCTCAGGCGGTCGCTTCGAGGAAGTCCTGGGCGAAGCGCTGCAGCACCCCGCCCGCTTCGTAGATCGACACTTCCTCGGCGGTGTCCAGGCGGCAGGTCACCGGCACCTCCAGCCGCTCGCCATTGGCGCGGGTAACCACCAGGGTCAGGGTCGCCCGTGGCGTACGCGCCCCCAGCACGTCATAGGTCTCGCTGCCATCCAGGCCCAGGGTCTTGCGGTCGGTGCCCGGTTTGAACTCCAGCGGCAGCACGCCCATGCCTACCAGGTTGGTCCGGTGAATACGCTCGAAGCCTTCGGCGACGATTGCCTCGACACCCGCCAGGCGCACGCCCTTGGCCGCCCAGTCGCGCGACGAGCCCTGGCCGTAGTCAGCACCCGCGACGATGATCAGCGGCTGCTTGCGCTGCATGTAAGTTTCGATCGCCTCCCACATACGGGTAACCTTGCCTTCCGGCTCGATTCTCGCCAGCGAGCCCTGCTTCACGCTGCCGTCTTCCTTGCGCACCATTTCATTGAACAGCTTGGGGTTGGCGAAGGTGGCGCGCTGCGCGGTCAGGTGGTCGCCACGGTGGGTAGCGTAGGAGTTGAAGTCTTCTTCCGGCAGGCCCATTTTCGCCAGGTACTCACCCGCCGCGCTGTCGAGCATGATTGCGTTGGACGGCGAGAGGTGGTCGGTGGTGATGTTGTCCGGCAGCACCGCCAGCGGGCGCATGCCGCGCAGGGTGCGCTCACCGGCCAGGGCCCCTTCCCAGTAGGGAGGGCGGCGGATATAGGTGCTCATCGGGCGCCAATCATACAGCGGCGCAACTTTCGGCCCGCGGTCTTCCTCGATGGCGAACATTGGAATGTAGACCTTGCGGAACTGCTCCGGCTTGACCGCCGCACGCACCACCGCATCGATTTCTTCGTCGCTGGGCCAGATGTCCTTGAGGCGGATTTCCTTGCCGTCGACCACCCCCAGTACATCCTTCTCGATGTCGAAGCGGATGGTACCGGCGATGGCGTAGGCGACCACCAGCGGTGGCGAAGCCAGGAAAGCCTGCTTGGCGTACGGGTGGATACGCCCGTCGAAGTTGCGGTTACCCGACAACACGGCAGTGGCGTACAGGTCGCGGTCGATGATTTCTTGCTGGATCACCGGGTCCAGGGCGCCGGACATACCGTTGCAGGTGGTGCAGGCGAAGGCGACGATGCCAAAGCCAAGCTGCTCCAGCTCCTTCTCCAGCCCTGCCTCCTCCAGGTACAGCTGCACCGCCTTGGAGCCGGGTGCCAACGACGACTTGACCCACGGCTTGCGGGTCAGGCCCAGCTTGTTGGCATTGCGCGCAATCAGGCCTGCGGCAATCACGTTGCGCGGGTTGCTGGTGTTGGTGCAACTGGTGATGGCAGCGATGATGACCGCGCCATCCGGCATTTGCCCCGGCACTTCCTCCCAGCTGCCGGCGATGCCTTTGGCCGCCAGGTCACTGGTGGCGACGCGGGCATGCGGGTTGGACGGGCCGGCCATGTTGCGCACCACGCTCGACAGGTCGAAGCTCAGGGTGCGCTCGTAGACGGCGCCGCTCAGGCTGTCAGCCCACAGGCCGGTGGCCTTGGCGTAGGTTTCCACAAGCTTGACCTGCTGCTCCTCGCGGCCGGTCAGGCGCAGGTAGTCGATGGTCTGTTGGTCGATCGCGAACATTGCCGCCGTGGCACCGTACTCCGGGGCCATGTTGGAGATCGTGGCGCGGTCACCCAGGGTCAGGGCGCGCGCACCTTCGCCATGGAATTCCAGGTAGGCGCCCACCACTTTCTGCTTGCGCAGGAATTCGGTCAAGGCCAGCACCAGATCGGTGGCGGTGATGTTCGGTGCCAGCTTGCCGGTCAGCTCGACCCCGACGATTTCCGGCAAGCGCATCCACGAGGCGCGGCCGAGCATGACGTTTTCCGCCTCCAGGCCGCCCACGCCAATGGCGATCACGCCCAGTGCATCGACGTGGGGAGTATGGCTGTCGGTGCCGACACAGGTGTCTGGGTAGGCCACGCCATGGTCGTTGTGAATAACCGGCGACATCTTCTCCAGGTTGATCTGGTGCATGATGCCGTTGCCCGGCTGGATCACGTCGACGTTCTTGAACGCCTTCTTGGTCCAGTTGATGAAATGGAAACGGTCTTCATTCCGGCGGTCTTCGATGGCGCGGTTCTTGTCGAACGCTTGCGGGTCGAAGCCACCGCACTCGACGGCCAGGGAGTGGTCGACGATCAACTGGACCGGCACCACCGGGTTGACCTGGGCGGGGTCGCCGCCCTTGTCGGCGATGGCGTCACGCAGGCCGGCGAGGTCGACCAGCGCAGTCTGGCCGAGAATGTCATGGCACACCACGCGCGCCGGAAACCACGGGAAGTCGAGGTCGCGCTGGCGCTCGATCAGTTGCCCCAGCGAGGCGTCGAGGGTGGCCGGGTCGCAGCGGCGCACCAGGTTTTCAGCGAGTACGCGGGAGGTGTAGGGCAGGCCGTCGTAGGCGCCGGGCTTGATCGCCTCGACCGCCGCGCGGGCATCGAAGTAGTCCAGATCGGTGCCTGGCAGGTGCTTGCGGTATGCAGTGTTCATCATGGAATCAGGCTCGGTCACAGGATTCGGAAGGTTTTACCGTACCTGTGGAAGCGGGCGCCCCCCGAATGCGTCAGCAGGTGCACAGTGATTGCAAGGCCGGGCGCATTCGCGGGCACGCCCGCTCCCACAAGGGGAACGGGTTGCCTCTCTATAGCTATTCAGCGCTGCTCGATCGGCACGAACTGGCGCTGTTCTACGCCGACATACTCGGCGCTCGGGCGGATGATGCGGTTGTTGGCGCGCTGCTCGAAGACGTGCGCCGCCCAGCCGGTCAGGCGCGAACAGACGAAGATCGGGGTAAACAGCTTGGTCGGGATACCCATGAAGTGGTACGCCGAGGCATGGTAGAAATCGGCATTGGGGAACAGGCGCTTCTGCTCCCACATGGTCTTGTCGATGGCCTCGGAAACCGGGTACAGCACCTTGTCACCCACTTCATCGGCCAGCTGCTTCGACCAGCCCTTGATGACCTCGTTGCGCGGGTCGGACTCTTTGTAGATGGCATGGCCGAAGCCCATGATCTTGTCTTTGCGCTCCAGCATGCGCAGCAGCTCGGCGGTGGCTTCCTGGGGGCTCTGGAAGCGCTCGATGAGCTCCATGGCTGCCTCGTTGGCGCCACCGTGCAGCGGGCCGCGTAGCGAACCGATGGCTGCAGTAACGCAGGAGTACAGGTCGGACAGGGTCGAGGCACAGACGCGGGCAGTGAAGGTCGAAGCGTTGAATTCGTGCTCGGCGTACAGGATCAGCGATACGTTCATGACCTTTACGTGCAGCTCGCTCGGTTTCTTGCCGTGCAGCAGGTGCAGGAAATGGCCGCCGAGGGTGTCTTCATCGCTGGTGCAATCGATGCGCACCCCATGGTGCGTGAAGCGGTACCAGTAACACATCACGGCCGGGAACAGCGCCAGCAGGCGGTCGGTCTTGTCACGCTGGGCCTCGAAGGTAAGTTCGGGCTCAAGGGTGCCGAGCACCGAGCAACCGGTGCGCATCACGTCCATCGGGTGGGCGTCGCGGGGAATGCGCTCGAGCACTTCCTTCAATGCTTGCGGCAGGTCACGCAGGCCCTTGAGCTTGCGCTTGTAGTCGGCCAGTTCAGCCTGGGTTGGCAGCTCGCCATACAGCAGCAGGTAGGCGACTTCTTCAAACTCGGCATCGGCTGCCAGGTCACGCACGTCGTAACCCCGGTAGGTCAGCCCGGCACCGGCCTGGCCCACGGTCGACAGTGCGGTCTGGCCGGCCACCTGGCCGCGCAGGCCTGCGCCACTGAGTACTTTTGCTTCGGCCATGGTGTTTCTCCTTTCTTGAACTTGTTATAGGAAGCGATCTGGCTAATTCGGGAGCGGCTGGCTCAACCTTTTTTCTGGGCGAACAGCGCATCCAGGCTCTGCTCGAAGGCGTGGTAGCCAATGGCATCGTAAAGCTCCATGCGGGTCTGCATGGTGTCGATCACGTTCTTCTGCGTGCCGTCGCGGCGCAGTGCGGTGTACACGTTCTCGGCCGCCTTGTTCATGGCGCGGAATGCCGACAGCGGGTACAGCACCAGCGACACGTCGACCGAGGCCAGCTCTTCAGTGGTGTACAGCGGCGTGGCGCCGAATTCGGTGATATTCGCCAGGATCGGGGCCTTCACCCGGTCAGCGAAGGTCTTGTACATCTGCAGTTCGGTGATGGCTTCCGGGAAGATCATGTCGGCACCTGCCTCGATGCACGCCTCGGCACGGTCCAGAGCGGCATTCAGGCCTTCGACCGCCAGGGCGTCGGTACGCGCCATGATCACGAAGCTGTCATCGGTACGGGCGTCGACGGCTGCCTTGATGCGGTCGACCATTTCCTGCTGGGTGACGATTTCCTTGTTCGGCCGGTGGCCACAACGCTTGGCGCCTACCTGATCCTCGATGTGGATCGCTGCTGCCCCGAACTTGCTCATCGAGCGCACCGTGCGGGCCACGTTGAAGGCCGAGGCACCGAAGCCGGTGTCGACATCCACCAGCAGCGGCAGGTCGCACACGTCGGTGATGCGGCGCACGTCAGTCAGCACGTCATCCAGGCCGCTGATGCCCAGGTCTGGCAGGCCCAGGGAGCCCGCGGCCACGCCACCACCGGACAGGTAGATGGCCTTGAAGCCGGCGCGTTTGGCCAGCAGGGCATGGTTGGCATTGATGGCGCCAACCACCTGCAGCGGGTGTTCAGCGGCAACGGCGTCGCGGAAACGCTGACCAGGGGTGCTCTTCACAGTCATTTCTCACCTCGTGGGCTGTTGTTGTGGGCGTCCAGGTAATGACGCTCGATATTGCGCTTGGACGCGCCGATGTGCCGGCGCATCAGGAGTTCGGCCAGCTCGCCGTCACGGTCGGCGATGGCATCGAGAATGCGGTGGTGCTCGGCAAAAGCCTGGCGCGGCCGATTGGGCGTGGCGGAGAACTGGATGCGGTACATGCGCACCAGCTGGTACAGCTCGCCGCAGAGCATCTTCACCAGGGTCTGGTTGCCGCTACCCTGGATGATCCGGTAATGGAAGTCGTAGTCGCCTTCTTGCTGGTAGTAACCTACGCCGGCCTGAAACGCAGCATCACGCTCGTGGGTATCGAGCACCCGGCGCAGCTCGTCGATGTCGGCCTGGCTCATGCGCTCGGCGGCCAGGCGGCAGGCCATGCCCTCCAGCGACTCGCGGATTTCGTACAGCTCGATCAGCTCGGCGTGGTTGAGCGAAACTACCCGCGCGCCCACATGCGGCACACGCACCAGCAGGCGCTGCCCCTCCAGGCGGTGGATGGCCTCGCGCAGCGGGCCGCGGCTGATACCGTAGGTACGCGCCAGCTCAGGCTCGGAAATCTTGCTGCCGGGGGCGATTTCACCCTTGACGATGGCCGCCTGGATGCGCCGGAAGACGTTTTCGGACAAGGTTTCCGTTTCGTCTGTCAGCACCGCGGCAGGGGTGGAAAGGTCTTGCATATTGTCGACACCTTGAAAATCCATAGCGCTGAAATTAGCGAATCAAGCCATTCAAGTCAAAGACAAAATCAATATTGTCGACAATCGTCTAAGAACGAACTAACGATGGCCATGCGCTGTCATATCGCGCACCGCTGGCGTCAAGACGTCGGCGTGATAGAATGCCGCGCCTCCGATGGGGTATGGATAGCCTGTCTGTCATTCATTGATGCTTGTTGACAGATGAACGAGGAAGCTTGCGCAGTAGTTGCCAGTCACCTTGACCTGAACCTTGCCTAGAACCTTGCACTGCACCGCGCCAGGATTATGAGACTTACACCCGTTTTATTGCTGCTATGCCTCACCCTGCTACCGGCCATTGGCCAGGCGGCAGGCAAGACCGTGTATGGTCTCAACGAATATGCACGACTGGGCGACCTGGATCTGGAAGTGGCCGCCAAGCTCGACACCGGTGCCAAGACCGCATCGCTAAGCGCCCGCGACATCAAGCGGTTCAAGCGCAATGGCGAAAGCTGGGTGCGCTTCTACCTGGCCATCGACGCGGCCCACTCGCACCCGATCGAACGCCCGCTGGCACGCGTCAGCAAGATCAAGCGCCGGGCCGGCGACTATGATGCCGATTCGGGCAAGGCCTACACTGCCCGCCCGGTCATCGAACTCGAAATATGCATGGGCCAGGCCGTGCGCACCATCGAAGTCAACCTCACCGACCGCAGCGCCTTCCAGTTCCCGCTGCTGATCGGTTCCGAGGCCCTCAAGCACTTCGACGCACTGGTTGATCCAAGCCTTAAATACGCGGCCGGCAAACCTGCCTGTGCCACCGACGCTCCCAAAGCAGAGTAATCCCGATGCGCTCTCTTACCCTCCATCTGAAAGTCCTGATCACCGTGCTGGTGCTGCTGGGCGTGGCCGTCACGGCTTATCAGATCTTCTTCCTCGGCATCCCGGTGACCGAGGATGAAACCGACGACCTGTGGAATATCGACGCCAAGGTCGAATTCGTGGCCAGCACCAAAGACCCGGTCAAGGTGCAGATGTTCGTGCCACCGCTGAACCGCGACTACGTCAGCCTCAACGAGAGCTTCATCTCCAACAACTACGGGGTCAGCGTCAACCGTGCCGACGGCAACCGCAAGGTGACCTGGTCGGCCCGTCGCGCCAGCGGCAACCAGACCCTCTACTATCGCCTGGTGCTGACCAAGCGCTACAGCAACGAGAAGACCACGGTCAAAGGGCCGACCTTCCGTGACAGCCTGGCCATCGAGGGCCCTGAGAAGATCGCTGCCGAAGCCCTGATGGCACCGATTCGCCAGCACTCGGCCGACGTCGAAACCTTCGTCAGCGAGACCATCAAGCGGGTCAACAACCTCAACGATGACAACGTCAAGCTGCTGCTCGCCGGTGACACCTCGCCGATGAAGAAGGCCCAGGTCATCGACTTGCTGTTGTCCATCGCCCACGTGCCGATGGAAAAGGTGCACACCATCCGCCTGGTGGCCGACACCCCGCAAACCCCGGAACTGTGGCTGCGCAGCTTCAACGGCAACGACTGGCTGTACTTCAACCCGGACACTGGCGAGCAAGGCCTGCCGAGCGACCGTCTGCTGTGGTGGACGGGTGACGACAACCTGATCACCGTCGATGGCGGCAAGAAGGCCAACGTCACCTTCAGCATGAACAACAGCGAGATGAACGCCATCCGCCTGGCCAAGCTGACTGACGAGAACACCGACGCCGACTTCCTCGAATACTCGCTGTACGGCCTACCACTGCAAACCCAGCAAACCTTCATGATCATGGTGATGATCCCGATCGGCGTGCTGGTGATCCTGGTGCTGCGCAACCTGATCGGTCTGCAGACCCTGGGTACCTTCACCCCGGTGCTGATCGCCCTGGCCTTCCGCGAGACCCAGCTGGGCTTCGGTATCGTGCTGTTCACGGTAATCACGGCACTCGGCCTGTCGCTGCGCTCGTACCTGGAACACCTGAAGCTGCAAATGCTGCCACGCCTGTCGGTGGTACTGACCTTCGTCGTGGTGCTGATCGCGGCCATCAGCCTGTTCAGCCACAAACTGGGCCTGGAACGTGGGCTGTCGGTGGCGCTGTTCCCGATGGTGATTTTGACCATGACCATCGAGCGCTTGTCGATCACCTGGGAAGAGCGTGGCGGCGGCCATGCCATGAAAGTGGCCATCGGCACCTTGTTCGCCGCCTCGCTGGCACACCTGCTGATGATGGTGCCGGAGCTGGTGTACTTCGTGTTCACCTTCCCTGCCGTGCTGCTGATCCTCGTGGGCTTCATGCTGGCAATGGGCCGTTACCGCGGCTACCGCCTGACCGAGCTCGTACGCTTCAAGGCATTCCTGAAGAAGGCTGACGCCTGATGTTTGGCCTGATCAAGACGTGGAAAGCCCTGGAGGCCCGGGGCATCATGGGTATCAACCGGCGCAACGCGGACTACGTGCTGAAGTACAACAAGCGCCACCTGTACCCGATCGTCGACGACAAGATCATCACCAAGGAGCGCGCCCTGGCGGCCGGCATCCACGTGCCGGAAATGTACGGCATCATCGAGACCGAGAAGCAGATCGACAAGCTTCACGAGATCATCGGCGGCCGCAGCGATTTCGTCATCAAGCCGGCGCAAGGGGCTGGCGGTGACGGCATCCTGGTGATCGCCGACCGCTTCGAGGACCGTTATCGCACGGTCTCGGGCAAGATCATGAGCCATGAGGAAATCGAGCATCAGGTCTCGAGCATCCTCACCGGCCTGTATTCGCTGGGCGGGCACCGCGACCGCGCGCTGATCGAATACCGGGTGACCCCGGACCAGATCTTCAAGAGCATCAGCTACGAAGGCGTGCCGGACATCCGCATCATCGTACTGATGGGCTACCCGGTAATGGCCATGCTGCGCCTGCCCACCCGCCAGTCCGGCGGCAAGGCCAACCTGCACCAGGGGGCCATCGGCGTCGGGGTCGACCTGGCCACCGGCGTGACCCTGCGCGGCACCTGGCTGAACAACATCATCAGCAAGCACCCGGATACCACCAACGCGGTGGACGGCGTGCAGTTGCCGAACTGGGACGGCTTCATGAAGCTGGCCGCCGGTTGCTATGAGCTGTGCGGGCTAGGTTACATCGGTGTGGACATGGTCCTGGACCAGGACAAGGGCCCACTGATTCTGGAGCTCAACGCCCGCCCGGGCCTGAACATCCAGATTGCCAACGACTGCGGCCTGACCCAGCGCACCCACGCTATCGAGGCGCACATCGAGGCGCTGGCCAAAGATGGCGTTACCGAAGATGCGGAGCAGCGAGTGAAAGTGTCGCAGGGGTTATTCGGGCACGTGCATCCCGGCTGACAGGGCCGGGGCCGCTCCCACAAGGATTGCGCTAGCTTCTAGAAATTGAGCAAGGCAGTTGCTCCCAAAGAGTTCCTGCCGAATCAACAAGGCATTTTGGCTCTCTGAGAGCGGCCTTGCGTGGCGGTTGGGCTGCAAAGCAGCCCCGAATGCCAAACACACTGTTGAATGTCGCGCCCAGTGCTAGGCGCTTTTCCTGCACAGGTCTACAATCGCCCTCCTCGCTTTTACATCGCCGTCCACACTGATGCCGACCTGTACGCTCCATCCCCTGCCCTACCAACCCGACCCTGCCGCCTATTTCGCCCGCCTGCGCCAGGCCCCCGGTGCGATCCTGCTCGACAGCGCCCGCCCTGGTGCCGAACGCGGCCGCTTCGACCTGCTCAGCGCCTGGCCGCTGCAACACTTGCAAGTGCAGCCTGACGAACAGGGTCGCGCGTTCCTCCAGCGCCTGCGCGCCGCCTTGGCACAATTGGGTCACGCACGACTGCCCGAAGGCAGCGAGCTGCCCTTTGCCGGCGGCCTGATCGGCTACCTGAGCTACGACTTCGGCCGCCGCCTGGAACAGCTGCCAAGCCTGGCCGCAGACGACCTCGGGCTGCCAGACGCCCAACTGGGCCTGTATGCCTGGGCACTGGTCAGCGACCACCTGCACGGCACCAGCCAGCTGGTGTTCCACCCGAGCCTGGCAGGCGATGAGCGCGATCGCCTGCTCAGCCTGTTCGAGGCCGACCAGCAGGCCGATAGCGGCGACTTCCAGCTGCTTGCGCCAATGACCGGCGACTTGCAGCCCACGCAGTACAAAACGGCGTTCGACCAGGTACAGCGCTACATCCAGGCCGGTGACTGCTACCAGATCAACCTCACCCAACGCTTCCGTGCGCCCTGCCAGGGGGACCATTGGCGGGCTTACCAGGCGCTGCGCCGCGCCTGCCCGACGCCGTTTTCCGCCTATCAGCAACTGAACGACGGCAGCGCCCTGCTGAGCTTTTCGCCTGAACGTTTTATCCGCGTCAGCCAGGGCCAGGTCGAAACCCGGCCGATCAAGGGTACTCGCCCGCGCGCCAGCGACCCGGCTGAAGACCAGCGCAATGCCGAGGAGCTTCTGCACAGCCCCAAGGACCGCTCGGAAAACCTGATGATCGTCGACTTGCTGCGCAACGACCTTGGGCGCACCTGTGAGATCGGCTCAGTGAAAGTACCCGAGCTGTTCAGCCTGGAGAGCTACCCTAACGTGCACCACTTGGTTAGCAGCATTACCGGGCAGCTGGCCAGCGATAAAGACGCCCTGGACCTGATTGGCGACAGCTTCCCTGGCGGCTCGATCACCGGCGCACCAAAAATCCGTGCCATGCAGATCATCGACGAACTGGAACCGGCGCGACGGGCGCTGTACTGCGGCTCGCTGCTGTATGTGGACGTGCGCGGGGAAATGGACAGCTCGATCGCCATTCGCAGCCTGCTGGTAAAAGACGGCCAGGTCAGCTGCTGGGGCGGTGGCGCTGTGGTGGCTGACTCCGAATGGCAGGCCGAATATGAAGAATCGATTGCCAAGGTACGCGTGCTGATGCAGACCCTGCAGGGCTTGTGACCGGTGGCGGATTCCTGGCGGGCGCGCCCGCGCCCACAGGGTATGTGCAGCTGAACCGCGAGGCAGGCGCCGCCGATATCAGACCGTCTAACCCGCGTTTTTTTGTTACCATCACTCCACTACGAGCGCACAGCGCCACAGCCAAGATGGAAACCGCCTGATGAGCCAACCCTTCGACGTCGCCGCCCTGGCCGCGACCTATGCCAACAAGTCCCCGCAGGACATTCTCAAGCTTGCCTTCGAGCACTTCGGTGATGACTTGTGGATCTCCTTCAGCGGCGCCGAGGACGTGGTGCTGGTTGACATGGCCTGGAAGCTGAACAAGCAGGTCAAGGTATTCAGCCTCGACACCGGCCGCCTGCACCCGGAGACCTACCGGTTCATCGACCAGGTTCGCGAGCAGTACAACCTGCCCATCGAAATCCTCAGCCCCGACCGCGCCAAGCTCGACCCGTTCGTCAAGGACAAGGGGCTGTTCAGCTTCTACAAGGACGGCCATGGCGAGTGCTGCGGCATCCGCAAGATCGAGCCATTGCGCCGCAAGCTGGCGACCGTGAGCGCCTGGGCCACCGGCCAGCGCCGCGACCAGAGCCCAGGGACCCGCAGCCAGGTGGCCGCACTTGAAATCGACAGCGCCTTCTCCACCCCCGAGCGCACGCTGTACAAGTTCAACCCGCTGGCGCAGATGAGCAGCGCAGAAGTGTGGGGTTATATCCGCATGCTGGAGCTGCCGTACAACAGCCTGCATGAGCGTGGTTTCATCAGCATCGGCTGCGAGCCATGCACCCGCCCCGTGCTGCCGAACCAGCACGAGCGTGAAGGGCGTTGGTGGTGGGAAGAGTCGACGCAGAAGGAATGCGGGTTGCACGCAGGCAACCTGATCAGTAAAGCTTGAAAAACCCGGGGCCGCATAGCGGCCCCTTGCAATTGTGGATCAGTGCACCGGCAGTTCAACACCGGCGAACAATTCTTCAAGCTCTTGCTTGTTGTGGCACTGAATGGCCTTGGCCATCACTTCGCGGGTCAGGTGCGGGGCAAATTTCTCGATGAAGTCGCACATGAAGCCACGCAGGAAGGTGCCACGACGGAAGCCGATCTTGGTAATGCTGGCCTCGAACAGCTCGCTCGCATCCAGCGCCACCAGGTCGCTGTCGAGCTTGGCGTCCACCGCCATGCCCGCGACGATACCCACGCCCAGCCCCAGGCGCACATAGGTCTTGATCACGTCAGCGTCGGCGGCGGTGAACACCACTTTCGGCGTGAGGCCACGATGGTTGAAGGCTTCGTCCAGCTTCGAGCGCCCGGTGAAACCGAACACATAGGTGACGATAGGGTATTCGGCAACGGCTTCCAGGGTCAGCTTTGGCAGCTTCGCCAACGGGTGACCTTGCGGCACCACCACACAACGGTTCCACTTGTAGCACGGCATCATGATCAGGTCGCCGAACAGCTCCAGCGCCTCGGTAGCGATGGCGAAGTCGACCGTCCCGTCCGCAGCCATCTCGGCAATCTGCATGGGCGAACCCTGGTGCATGTGCAGCGACACTTCAGGGTACTGCTTGATGAAACTGCTGATCACCGGCGGCAAGGCATAGCGCGCCTGGGTATGGGTGGTGGCGATGGACAGTGTGCCCTTCTTCTCGTTGGAGAACTCCTGGGCAATCTGCTTGATGCTTTCGACCTTGCGCAGGATCTCGCCAGCGGTGTTGATGATGCGCTCGCCGGCCGGGGTAACGCGGGTCAGGTGCTTACCGCTGCGGGCAAAGACTTCAACACCCAGTTCATCTTCCAGCAGGCGGATCTGCTTGCTGATACCGGGCTGGGAGGTATACAGACTCTGAGCCGTCGCGGAGACGTTGAGGTCATGGTGCGCCACTTCCCAGATGTAGCGCAGTTGTTGAAGCTTCATAGGTTTCCCTCGGTTCAGCGATGAGTCCGCAGCAGTCAGGCAGCGACGATATATAACTATATTAGTGGTTCTGGAAATAAATCTAGAACAATTTTGTTACATGCCCGGAAATGGCCTACGGCCACCTTCATGATTTCCTACGCCCCAGATGCTGCGCCAATGGCACCATGTACACCGGTACCGGCGACAGCTGCAGCAACCGCACTGCGGTGCGCCCCAGCGGTACATCCACGCCGGCACCGGCGCTGTGGCTACCGAATATCAGCAGGTCGACACTTAATCGCTGCGCTTGATCCAGGATCACCTGCGCCGGGTCGCCCTGACGCACCCGCACGGCCTTGATCACCGCCAGGTCGGCCTCCTCGCCCAGCTCGTCGCGAAAGCTCTCCAGCACACGCTGTTCTATGTTGGCCATCACCGTGTTCACCCCCTGGCTGTGCAGCTGGTCCAGTGTCTGTTCATCGAGGTAGCTCTGCAGGAGTGACTCGGCGAACTGGCCCATCGGCTCCACCGCATGGATTACATACAATTCGGCGCCGAAAGTGCGCGCCAGGGCCAGCGCGTGTTGCATCACAAAAGGGGCGTAGACACCGAGGTCGGTGGCGTACAGCATGGAGCGGATCATTCGACCTCCTCGACTGCCGCAGCGGCAGAGCAAGCTTCAGCTTAGCAGCGCGCCAGACGCTCGCTTTGCCGTCTGGCGCACTACTGGCGCGGGCTGCAGACCAAAGCCGACCTCAGCGGCGGCGGTCGCTGCTGTCGATGAAACTCAGCGCCTGATGCAGCATCTGCATGCGCGGCAGGCTGCAGCCGGCGGCCATTGCCTGTGCCAGCGGCTCGGCATAGATGGCCTGCAGCTCCAGCCGGCGCTTGTGCACATGGTCGTGGTACATGCTTGGCCAGTAGTCGGGCATACGCTCTGTCACCTGGAACAGGTGCTCGGCGTAACCCTCGGGCAACACCTGGCCACACGCCGCCGCCCCCTGCACCACCTCGGCCATCAAGGCCTGGATCAGCTCGCGGCTGTGGCTGTCGGCCATCAGTGGCGTGGTACTGGCCCCCAGCAGCACCGACAGGCCGTTGTAGGGCACGTTCCACACCAGCTTTTGCCAGCGCGCCAGGGCCAGGTTCGGCATGGCCTGCGAATCGATACCTGCCGCCTGGAACAGGCCGGCTCCTTCCCTGGCAAGCGCAGCCCCGCCGTCACTGGCCGGCCCGCTGTGATAGCCCAGATTGACCGCCCCCAACGCCTGGTGGCGGATCACACCCGGAGCCTGGCGGTTGACGCAGATGAAACACAGCCCACCGAGCAGGTGCATATCGTTGCGCAAAGCTGGCCGCAGCCGCTCCTCCACGCCCAGGCCGTTCTGCAGCAGCACCACCTTGGCGCCTGGCGCAGCCGCCTGGACGATCAGCGGCGCCAGCTGATCGTTGCTGGTGGCTTTGGCACCGATCAGCAGCCAGTCGCATGGCGGCATGTCGGCGGCGTTGGCGTAGGCCTGCACGTCCATCTGCATCGCGCCATGGACGGCACTGTCCAGCGTCAGGCCTTGCGCACGAACAGCCTGGTACTCGCTGCGCAACAGAAAATGGACGTCGAAACCGGCACGGGCCAGCATCAACCCGTAGAAGCCGCCGATGGCGCCGGTGCCAATGATGCCGATGCGGGGTGTGTGCGAATGCATGCCGATCTCCACTGGATAAATTCAGCGTTCTTTTTACACAGGTTGCGCAACACTGGGCAGCCCGTTCGCGCGCAGCGCCCCCCGAACGCGGAAAAACCCCACAATGACTGGGCCCAGCCCATTGTCGCGCCACCTGTAACGCGCTAAGGTTCGGCTCCCCGCTGCGATTATTCTTGCTGCTGGGCCGCACGGGGATAGTTGGCGGCCGGCACCCGTGACCTGACGAGTAACACGATGGCTGATTTACCGATCGATGACTTGAACGTTGCCTCCAACGAGACCCTGATCACCCCCGATCAGCTCAAGAAGGAAATCCCCCTCAGCGCCAAGGCCCTGCAGACCGTTACTGCCGGCCGTGAAGTGGTGCGCAATATTCTCGACGGCAAGGACCATCGCCTGTTCATCGTGGTTGGCCCTTGCTCCATCCACGACATCAAGGCCGCCCACGAGTACGCCGAGCGCCTGAAGGTGCTGGCCGAAGAAGTGTCCGATACGCTGTACCTGGTCATGCGTGTGTACTTCGAAAAACCGCGCACCACCGTCGGCTGGAAAGGCCTGATCAACGACCCCTACCTGGATGACTCGTTCAAGATCCAGGACGGCCTGCACATCGGCCGCCAGTTGCTGCTCGACCTGGCCGAAATGGGCCTGCCGACCGCCACCGAAGCACTCGACCCGATCTCCCCGCAGTACCTGCAGGACCTGATCAGCTGGTCGGCCATCGGCGCCCGCACCACCGAATCGCAAACCCACCGCGAAATGGCCTCGGGCCTGTCCTCGGCGGTCGGCTTCAAGAATGGCACCGACGGCGGCCTCACCGTTGCCATCAACGCCCTGCAGTCGGTGTCCAAGCCGCACCGTTTCCTGGGCATCAACCAGGAAGGCGGCGTGTCGATCGTCACCACCAAGGGCAACCCTTACGGCCACGTAGTACTGCGCGGCGGTAACGGCAAGCCGAACTACGACTCGGTCAGCGTCGCCTTGTGTGAGCAGGACCTGGCGAAGGCCAAGATCAAGGCCAACATCATGGTCGATTGCAGCCACGCCAACTCCAACAAGGACCCGGCCCTGCAACCGCTGGTGATGGAGAACGTGGCCAACCAGATTCTCGAAGGCAACCAGTCGATCATCGGCCTGATGGTTGAAAGCCACCTGAACTGGGGCTGCCAGTCGATTCCGAAGAACCTGGAAGAGCTGCAATACGGCGTGTCGATTACCGATGCCTGCATCGACTGGTCAGCTACCGAAAAGACCCTGCGCAGCATGCACGCCAAGCTGAAGGATGTGCTGCCGCAGCGTAAACGCGGCTGATTTGGCGCAATAAAAAAGCGGGGCCGCACAGCGGCCCCGCTTTTTTTAATACAGATTCAGGCCTTGCTCGAATGCCGCTGCTGGCGCTCCATGTAGCGTTCCACATACGAGCAGGACGGGATCACCGTGTAACCCATCTGCTCAGCGTACTCCAGCGCCCGTTCGGTCAGCGCGGCAGCAATCCCGCGGCCACGCAGGGCGTTGGGGACGAAGGTGCGATAGATGTCCAGCGTCTGCTTGCCCAAGTCCATGTACGTCAGGTAGGCACGATGACCGTCCACGTTGGTCTCAAACTGATGACCGGCCTGGTCATGGTGGATGGTCAGCGCTTCGCTCATCACTACTCCTCGCAGGTCTTCTCGGCAGACCCATACCTTAACCGATGGTGGTTTATCCGGCACAGAACTGTCTGCGCCACCTGTTGCCCCTTCGACCGCTGGACGATTGCAATCGTTCGCGTCTTCTGGCACTCACAAGATAGTAGGCGCGGCAAGCAGGATTGCTCAAGGTGGCGGCCGTTAAAAATGGCCAAAACGCTACCAGGGCGACTCTTCCCCTGCCCGCTCAATAGCCGCCGGATGTTCTAGGGCTTAAGACGCCCAAGGACAGTTAAAGTCACCCTTAGTTCAGCAAAAAAGTTCCTGTACTACAATCGCTTGCGAACCCTCCCCATTTTTTTCACAAGCACGTCACAAATCTTGTCGACCAGACGTCAAGCAACATTTTTTTTGCAGTTCTTGCGCTCAGTCAGTTTACTTACTACAAGTAATGGGTACTATGTACGCCGGCCAGTTTCTCTTTTCCGAGAGATGGCTATTTAATAGAAAGTCCTTGAAGGGGAACACGATGAACAACGTTCTGAAATTCTCTGCTCTGGCTCTGGCCGCAGTTCTGGCTACCGGTTGCAGCAGCGTATCCAAAGAAACCGAAGCTCGTCTGACTGCGACTGAAGACGCAGCAGCTCGCGCTCAAGCTCGTGCCGATGAAGCCTACCGTAAGGCTGACGACGCACTGGCAGCCGCTCAGAAGGCTCAGCAGACCGCTGACGAAGCCAACGAGCGCGCCCTGCGTATGCTGGACAAAGCCAGCCGCAAGTAATAATCCTCACGGATTGTTAAGGAGCCGACCCACTTGTGGGTCGGCTTTTTTATTGCGCGCGAACAAGGCTGGCACGCCCGTCAGAAACGAAAAGGCCCGCACTAAGGCGGGCCGGGGTGTGTCGCAATTCGCTTACTGCAGTTCGGGCGGGATGCTCGACACCATCGGTGAACCACCCTGGTTCTCGACCGGAATGGCAATTTCTACCGGCATGCCATCTTCCGCAGCCACTACGTCACGCACCATGTCCCAGTTCATGCGCAGGTTATTGGCCAGGTCTTCCCGCTTGAGCAAGGCATTGATAACCGCGGTGTGCTTGTCGACGACCGACGGGTTACCTTGATCATCCAGCGGCGTGTGCGCCTCAAGATAGACCTTGCCAGCACTGATACCGAACTTGTAAGGCTCGTTGATGATGCGCACCGGCGTACCCACCGGCACCATCTTCGACAGTTCCAGCACATTGTTGTTGAGCATGCGGAAACAACCGTGACTGGTACGCATGCCAATTCCGAACTTCTTGTTCGAACCGTGGATCAGGTACCCCGGCACACCCAGGGTGAACTTGAAGGGCCCCAGCGGGTTGTCCGGGCCGGCCGGCACCACGGTCGGCAGGATGTCACCGTCCGCCGCGTGTTCCTTGCGAATGGATGCGGGCGGGGTCCAGGTCGGGTTCGGCGTCTTGGCAGTGATCTTGGTGTTGGCAATCGGCGAGCCCCAGCCCTCGCGCCCGATACCCAGCGGGAAGGTATGCACCACATTCTGCCCTTTCGGGAAGTAATACATGCGGTACTCAGCCAGGTTGATGACGATACCTTCACGCGGGCCGGGCGGGAGGATGTAGCGGGTCGGCAGGATGATCTCGGTGCCGGCACCCGGCAGCCAGGGGTCGACACCCGGGTTGGCGGCGATCATTTCCAGGTAGCCGAGGTCGTTGGCGGTGCCGATGTCGGCGAACGTGTCCTCGTACTTTGCCTTGATCACTTGCACCTGGCCGACGATGTCTTCACCGGGCGGTGGCAGTGGCAGCTCCAGCGCAGCGGCGGGGCCCGCTACCAGCAGGGCGGCCAGGGACAGGCTACGGGTGACGGCAGGAAAGCGCGGCAACATCCGGTAAATCCTTCGAAAGATGGGTCAAGAGGAACGATTGTACACCCGCTCCGCTGCAAGCGGGAGGCATTGCCGCCGCGCAAGCGTTTCAGATGATGAAAGGTGGCTGCCGTTCAGCTGCCGTGCAGCTCTGGCCACACCGGGCGCATGCCGCGGCGCTGCGCATCGAGGATGGCGCGGCACAGGTCACACAGGCGGCCATCGCGGTAGATCGAGCGCGGCACCCCCGACCAGCGCGGCTGCGCTGGCAGCAAACCGCCGCACAGGGTACGGTCGACCGGCACGCCCAGCTCTAGCTGGCGGGCCACCAGGTGAACGCGAATTTCCTGGCAAGCGAACAGGTCGAGCTGCTCGTCGGGCTCGATCAGTTGGTAGGCATAAAGGGACCAGGCAGGGCGCGGCATCGGGGGCACTCGAAACGGGGGGCGCAACATTAGCGGAAAGCGGCCCCCGTTTAAAGCGTCACAGCAAGGGTTTTATCGCCGGCCAGGCATTTTCCAGCAGGCGCTGCTGGGCACCCTGGGCCGGATGAATGCCGTCAGCCTGCATCAGCTCCGGCACACCCCCTACCCCTTCCAGGAAAAACGGCACCAATGGCACCTGTTTGTCCGCTGCGAGCTGTTCATACACCTGGGCAAAAGCGCTGGTGTAACGCACACCATAATTGGGCGGCAGGCGCATACCCAACAGCACTACCTTGGCACCGGCCTGGCGCGCGCTTTCGATCATCGAGGCAAGATTTTGTTGCAATTGCGCCGGGGGCTGGCCGCGCAGGCCATCGTTACCGCCCAGCTCCAGTACCACCAGGCTCGGCTTGTGCGCTGCAAGCAGCGCCGGCAGCCGCGCCTGGCCACCTGCACTGGTGTCGCCGCTGATAGACGCATTCACCACTTCGTCGTCGAAACCTTCCTCCCTGAGCCGGGTCTGCAACAGAGACACCCAACCCTGGCGGGTATCCAGGCCGAAACCGGCGCTGATACTATCGCCAACAACCAGCAGTGTTCCCGCCGCCGCGCTCTGGGCCAGGCAATACAGGGCCAGACCGGCACTCAACCACCACACTCGCATCGGATTCTCCATGGGCCCCAGCATTCTCGTTGCGCAGAACCTTAGCAAAGTGGTCCCCAGTGCGGAAGGTGACTTGACCATCCTCCACGCGCTCTCCCTTGACCTGGCCCAGGGCGACAGCCTGGCCATCGTCGGCGCCTCGGGCTCGGGCAAGTCGACCCTGCTCGGCCTGCTCGCCGGCCTCGACCAGCCCAGCGCCGGCAAAGTCATCCTCGCCGGCCACGACCTCGGGCCGCTGGACGAAGACCAGCGCGCCCGGGTGCGCGCCGAACATGTGGGGTTCGTGTTTCAGTCATTCCAGTTGCTCGACAGCCTCAATGCCTTGGAGAACGTGATGCTGCCCCTGGAGCTGGACGGCCGACGAGATGCCCGCGAGCATGCGCGCACCCTGCTGGAACGGGTCGGCCTGGGCAAGCGTCTGAGCCACACCCCGCGCCAGCTCTCAGGCGGCGAACAGCAGCGGGTGGCCATCGCCCGGGCGTTTGCCGCCCAGCCAGCGGTGCTGTTCGCCGACGAACCCACCGGAAACCTCGACAGCCACACCGGCGAGCGCATCAGCGACCTGTTGTTCGAGCTGAACAAGGAGCGCGGTACCACGCTGGTGCTGGTCACCCATGACGAGCGCCTCGCGCGCCGCTGCCGTCGCCATATCCGTCTGGACGCGGGCCGCCTTGTAGCGCCGGTGGAGGCCTGATGACCCACATGCCGCTGTCCCGCCTGTGCGGCCTGGCGCTGCGCCAGTTACTGCGCGACATTCGCGCCAGCGAAGTGCGTGTGCTGTTCTTCGCCCTGCTGGTGGCGGTAGCGGCCAGTACTGCCATCGGCTATTTCGGCGCCCGCCTCAACGGCGCCATGCAACTGCGTGCCAGCGAATTCCTCGGCGCCGACCTGGTACTGCAGGGCAGTGCCCCGGCCCGCGAGCAACAGCTTGCTGCTGGCAAAACGCTGGGCTTGCGCCATGCCCAGGTGGTCGAGTTCACCAGTGTGGTCGGTGGCGATAACGGCATCCAGCTGTCCAGCGTCAAGGCGGCTGACGGCGCCTACCCGCTGCGCGGGCAAGTACGTAGCGCCCCCGCACCCTATGCCGAAGAAACCCCGGGTGGCGGCCCGGCGCCTGGCGAGGCATGGGTCGAGCCACGTCTGCTGGCTGCATTGGGGCTGTCGATCGGCGACAGCATCGACGTCGGCATGAAAACCTTGCGCATGAGCCGCGTGCTCACCTATGAACCGGACCGCGCCAACAATTTCTACAGCCTCACCCCACGGGTGCTGATCAACCTGGCCGACCTGCAAGCCACCGGCGTGATCCAGCCGGGCAGCCGGGTGACCTACCGTGACCTGTGGCGGGGCGATAGCGAGGCACTGGCGCAATACCGCCAGGCCGTGGAGAAGGACCTGGCCGCCAACCAGCGCCTGCGCGACACCCGCGATGGCAACCAGCAGATCGGCGGCGCCCTGGGCAAGGCCGAACGCTACCTGAACATGGCCAGCCTGGTGGCCGTGCTGCTGGCCGGCGTTGCCGTTGCCCTGTCGGCCAGCCGCTACGCAGCGCGCCGCCTGGACGCCAGCGCCCTGCTGCGCTGCCTGGGGCTGTCGCGTCGCCAGGCCCTTGGCCTGTATTGCGTGCAACTGGCCATGCTGGGCCTGGTCGCAGCGCTGGCTGGCGCCTTGCTCGGTTGGCTGGCCCAACTGGGCCTGTTCCGCCTGCTTCAGGGCCTGCTGCCCAGCGTGGTACCTGCTGGCGGCGTGGTGCCGGCCTTGGCGGGCATCGCCACCGGGCTGGTGGCGTTGGCCGGTTTCGCCCTGCCGCCGATCGCGGCCTTGGGCCAGGTGCCGCCGCTGCGGGTTTTGCGCCGCGACCTGCTGCCGATCCCCCCGAGCAGCTGGCTGGTGTACGGCGCCGCCTTGCTGGCGCTGGGGCTGATCATGTGGCGACTGAGCCTCGACCTGCTGCTCACATTCGCCCTGCTCGGTGGTGGCCTGGTTGCTGCGCTGCTGCTCGGCGGCATGCTGTTGCTGGGCTTGCGCAGCCTGCGCCAACTGCTGGCCGGGGCCCCACTGACCTGGCGCCTGGGGCTGGGGCAGCTGCTGCGCCACCCTACGGCTGCGGCCGGCCAAGCCCTGGCCTTCGGCCTGATCCTGCTGGCCATGGCCCTGGTCGCCCTGCTGCGCGCAGAATTGCTCGACACCTGGCAAGCGCAACTGCCCAAGGATGCGCCCAACCATTTCGCCCTGAACATACTGCCGGATGACCGCGAGCCCTTCGCCCAGCACCTGCAGCAGGTCAACGCCACCGCGGCACCGCTATACCCGGTAACGCCCGGGCGCCTGGTGCAGGTCAACCAACAACCTGTACAGCAGATCGTCAGCAAGGATTCGGCCGGCGAGCGCGCCGTCCAGCGCGACCTCAGCCTGACCTGGGCCGCCGAATTGCCCGAGGGCAATGCCTTAACCGCCGGCAACTGGTGGCAAGCGCTACCCGGCGACGCTGAAGTACCCGGCGTGTCGGTGGAGGCAGAACTGGCCAAAAGCCTGAAGCTGCACATGGGCGACCTGCTCACTTTCGACATCGGCGGCCAGCAGCGCCAGGCCAGGGTCAGCAGCCTGCGCAGCGTGCACTGGGACAGTTTCCAGCCGAACTTCTACATGATCTTCCAGCCCGGCACGCTGCAGGGGCTGCCGACTACCTACCTGACCAGCTTCTACCTGGCACCCGGGCATGATCTGGATGTAGTAGCGCTGTCGCGGGCCTTCCCGGCCGTGACCATCCTGCAGGTGGATGCCTTGCTCGACCAACTGCGCAGCATCCTCGCCCAAGTGACCCTGGCAGTGGAATATGTACTGCTGTTCGTGCTGGCGGCCGGGCTGGCGGTGCTGTTCGCCGGCTTGCAGGCGACGCTGGACGAGCGCATCCGCCAAGGTGCCCTGCTGCGGGCGCTGGGGGCGGCGCGGCCACTGCTGGTCAGGGCGCGGCGGATCGAGTTTGGTCTGCTTGGCGCCGCCAGCGGGCTTTTGGCGGCCGTGGGGTGTGAGCTGATTACCCTGGTGCTTTACCGCTATGCCTTCGCTTTGCAGTGGAGTCCGCATCCGTGGTTGCTGGTGCTACCCTTGGCGGGGGCGCTACTGGTGGGGGGGGCCGGCGTGCTGGGCACCCGACGAGCGCTGAATGCCAGCCCGCTGGCAGTGCTGCGAGAGGGATGAAGCCGACCCAGGCATGACCGATTCACTGGGCGTAAGTGATGCTGCTCACATACCAGGTCGCTTCACCGGTAGGCGTGTGCACCACCACCTCATCGCCCTCCTCCTTCTTCAGCAAGGCGCGGGCCATGGGTGAATCGATCGAGATATAGTCATTGCGCCCGTAGATCTCGTCATAACCGACGATGCGAAACTTCATGGTCTCGCCTTCGTCATTCTCGATCTCGACCCAGGCACCAAAAAAAACCTTGCCCTCCTGCTCTGGCGAGTAGGCCACCACCTTCACATCTTCAAGACGCTTGCGCAGATAACGGACCCGGCGATCGATTTCGCGCAACAGCTTCTTGTTGTACTGGTAGTCAGCGTTCTCGCTACGGTCACCCAGCGACGCCGCCCAGGCGACTTTCTGGGTGATTTCCGGGCGATACACCCGCCATAGATGATCCAGCTCTTTTTTCAGCGCCTCATGGCCTTCCGTGGTGATGATATTGGTGCTCAACGGGCGCTCCTCAGCGACGGGTAATGAGGCCCTGGCGCGCGATGCGGGTGAGGTGGCCGATGACCGCGGCGGCCTCGTCCGACGACGGTGCCTGGATCACGGCCAGGTCGAACCGGTCGTTGCCATATTGCGCGAGGTGGCAGCCGGTATCGGCGAACTGGATCAGAAAGGCACGCGCCTGCCCCTTGCGACGGGACAGGCCTTCGAGGTGACGCAAAAGAGTGGGCTGATGCTGGCCGCCGAGCAGGATGCGCGGTGTACGGGGAGCCTGAGATACAGGCAAAGGGCTCAAACAGACACTGGTACGTGGGCAACTCATGGAGCTTCTCTCCGCCTCGCGAATCCCGCTGGGCAGCGGTGGGAGGCGTCACCGAACCAGCGCTTTAGCGGTATTTCGGATAACCCGGAGGTGGGCTTTCCTGCGCCCCGCAAGTAGCTGTTTAAATCGGCGCAGACGGTATGCTAGAGCTACTAGCGGCAAGATACAAGCCTCAATCGGCTTGAGGCTGGTATCTTGCCCTAGGCGGCGTATCAGCGGGCTATCAGGCGGTCCAGCGAGAACCGGCCAGCGCCTTCGATCATGACGGCAACGGTGCCGGCCAGAAGCGCCAGGGCGAATTCATAACCATTGTTCGACATGAACAGGCCATTGCCGATGTGGACCGAGAAGATCGCTACCACCAGGGTCACCGTCAGCGCCAGGGCTGCCGGCCGGGCGAGCAGACCGACCACCAGGGCCAGGCCACCGAAGAATTCCGCGCTGCCAGACAGCAGGGCCATTAGATAACCCGGCGCCAGGCCGATGCTTTCCATCCACTGGCCGGTGCCTTCGAGGCCATAACCGCCGAACAGGCCGAACAGTTTTTGCGCACCGTGCGCCATGAAGATGATGCCAACCAGGATACGGATAACGCTGAGGCCAGCGCCAGCGCGGGTAGAGAACAGGGCATTGAGGATGGTGGTGTTCATGTCGAAGCGTCCTTGAGCGGAGAAGTTGTGTTGGGATGGGCGCCATCATAATCAATTCAATAGATATGAAAATCGCAAAAAACCCAACATAACAATCGACAAAATCGATTTGTCAGCGTTTAACCACACGCTCCAGCACCGCACGCTCGCGGTTGAACGCCAGGTAGTACTTGTTGACGCTGTTGACAAAGTTGACCGGCCCCATGCCCACCTGCTCCATTGCAATGCGCTCGGTCTGGAAGAACCACTGGTTGCCGTTGAGGCCACGACGCCGGGCCTCGGCGCGCATGGCCTGGACCCGCTCGGGGCCGAGATTGTAGGCTGCCAGTACAAAAGCCATGCGCTCACGCTCGTTGATCTTGGCGCTGGCAAAGAACTTGCGCCGTATCAGCGCCAGGTAGCGGGCACTGGCCTGAACATTGCCATCCACCGTGGCGGTGTTGCTCACCCCCACGCGCTGGGCCGCCGAGGGGGTAATCTGCATCAGGCCATGGGCGCCGCCAGCGCCCCGTGCGGCCGGGTTGAGGGTGGACTCCTTGAACGCCAGGGCAGCCAGGTTGAGCCAGTCTATCTGTTGCGCCTGGCCATGCTTCTGCAGCACTGCCCGCACCGACACCAAGCGCTGGCGGTCCTTGCCGGCCAAGGGGTTGTGTACCCGATACTGGCGCCGGTAGATGCGCTCGAACGCGGCATCCTGGTTGTCAGGCGCGCGGTAGCCTTTCAGGAAGTGGTCGACCGTGGCCAGCAATTGCGGCGCATCACGCCCCACATACCAGCGCATGGCTTGCGGCGCCCCCAGGTGCACCCGGCTGTGCAGGCGCAGGCGTGGCATCACACGCGCCCAGCGCCGGGCAATCGGCTGCTCGACCACCGTCAGGTGATAGATACCGGCCTGCACCATTTCCAGCACATCCTCCACTGCCAGCGTCGAGTCGACCCACTCCACCTTGATCGGCGGCCGCTTGCGCAAGGCCAGTTGCTGGTTGGCCTGCAGGATCAACGGCCCAGCAGCACTGGCACTGGTCAATGCCACTGTGCGCCCGGACAGCTGTTCGACCTTGCTGAAGCTACGCTCGCCCTTGCGCCCCACCAGCACCAAGGGGACCTGGTCGAGTATCGGCGCACTGCTGCTCACGCCGCGTACGGTACCGGGGTCAAGCAGCTCGCCTGGCGCCGCCAGGTCACCCTCGCCACGTGCGAGCGCCCCCAGCAGCTGCTCCTTGGCCCGCGGGATGAGCTTGAGCTGGATTTGCTGGTCATCGGCGCTGCGCGCGTTCAGGTAATGCTCAAGGGCACGCAGGCGATAGTACTCGATGCCTACCGGCTCGCCCTTGACTTCCCCAGAGCTGTTGCGGCTCTGGTTGACCAGCACGCGCAGTACCTTGCTGCTGCGGATCTGCTGCAGGTCACGGACCTTGGCAGGCGGAATATTCTGTTGCGGCCCGGGCGCTTGAGCGAAGGCCAGGCCCGACAAGGCCAGCCCGAACATCACCAGGAATGTGAGCCAGAATCGCGGCATGCGAAAACGTGTCCATGGTCGGTGGGCGGCATCCATGGGTTGCACCGCCAAGTGATAAATGACGGCAAAAGACCACGGTAACAGCATGAAGTTCTTGGTTTTTTCAGAAAAACCCGGTTTTTGTTATGCTGGCCGCCCCGCGGCACGAGACAACACCATGCAACTGATCGATATCGGCGTCAACCTGACCAATAGCAGTTTCCACGACCAACAGGCGGCCATTGTCGAGCGCGCCATCGAGGCGGGCGTGACGCAAATGGTGCTGACGGGCACCAGTTTGGCGGTCAGCGAACAGGCACTGGAGCTCTGCCAGCAACTGGATGCCAGCGGCGCGCACCTGTTCGCCACCGCAGGCGTGCACCCCCACGATGCCAAGGGCTGGGATGCCGGCAGCGAACGCCAGCTGCGCCAACTGCTGAGCGAGCCACGGGTGCGTGCCGTGGGCGAATGTGGCCTGGATTTCAACCGCGACTTCTCCCCTCGCCCTCTGCAGGAAAAAGCCTTGGAAGCCCAATTGGCGTTGGCCGCCGAATTGCACCTGCCGGTGTTTCTGCATGAACGTGATGCCAGCGAGCGGTTGCTGGCGATCCTCAAGGATTACCGCGACCACCTGCCGGCAGCAGTGGTGCACTGCTTTACCGGCGAGCGCGACGCGCTGTTCGCCTACCTGGACATGGACCTGCACATCGGCATCACCGGCTGGATCTGCGACGAACGCCGGGGCACCCACCTGCACCCATTGGTGGGCAACATTGCCGAAGGCCGGCTGATGCTGGAGAGCGATGCGCCATACCTGCTACCGCGCAGCCTGCGGCCAAAGCCAAAGAGCGGGCGCAACGAACCGGCGTTCTTGCCGGAGGTGCTGCGTGAAGTAGCGCTGCATCGGGGTGAGCCGGTCGAGCATACGGCGGCACACACCACAGCGACGGCGCGGGCGTTTTTCCAGCTCCCTTGAACCTGTAACGGCCGAATCGCCAGTATGCCCGCAGCCACAGTACACCGCCGCTGCCAAGGCCTGCCGGCGACAGGGCCATACAGACGGCAGGATTTCCTTGATACACATCAACAACAGCCATGGCTTGCGCGGGCACAATGATGGCACCTTGCCAATATTGTTTACGCTCAACTCAGAGAAGACCTGCCCATGGGTGCCTGGCTTAGCAATGTTTCCCTGAAGTACAAATTCTGGGCCGTCAACGCGGTGGCCTTTGTCACGACCTTGCTACTGGTGCTTTATGCCGTGCACCTGGAGCAATCCGCCCGTGCCGAGGCGGCGCAGGCGCAGGCCGCCGCGCAAGCCCAGCTGTTGGCCGCCTGGCCAGCCGGGCAGCCAGTGCCACGCCCGGCTAACGTCATCGAATGGTCCGCGGGGCAAACGCCAACCTTTGCCGGCGAAGCGCTGGATGGCCTGCGCGGCGCCCAAGGCTGGGTCGAGCTGCCAAGCGCGTGGATCCTTGGCGACAACCCGCTGCGTGGCGCACACGTGCTGAACGTCGGCGATCAGCACATGGCCGTACTGGCGCCGTCGCCAAGCCTGAGGCAGGTTTTCTTCGACCGTTTCAGCAATTATGCCGTTTGCGTGCTGATCCTGATGCTGGCCATGCTCGGCGCCTCGCAATTGCTGATCCGGTTCCTGCTCAGCCAGCTCAATACCCTCAAGGATGTGATGTTGCACGTGGAAAAAACCGGCGACCTGGCCGCCCGCGTACCGCTGGCCTGCGGTGACGAGGTCGGCCAGATGGCCGGCGCCTTCAACGCCATGCAAGCCACCTACCACCGCGTGGTCAGTACCGTCGCCCATACCGCTGCACAGCTGGACTCGGGCGCTGCGCGCCTGGCCGCCAGCATGAGCGACGTGCGCCACGGCATGCTCGGGCAGCAAAGCGAGACCGACCAGGCCGCCACCGCCATCAACCAGATGTCGGCGACCGTGCACCACATTGCCCAGCACGCTGGCGCCACCCGCGACTTGTCACAGACCGCCGACACCTTGGCCGGCAGTGGCAAGGACGTGGTCAGCCGTGTGCAGGCGTCGATCTCCGGGCTATCCAGCGGCGTGCAGCAAACGGCCGAGATGATTCGCCAGCTGGCCGAAGACAGCCAGAAGATCAACGGCGTGGTCGGCGTAATCCACAGCATCGCCGAGCAGACCAACCTGCTGGCACTCAACGCCGCCATCGAAGCGGCGCGCGCTGGCGACCTGGGCCGGGGGTTTGCCGTGGTTGCCGATGAGGTGCGCAACCTGGCCAAGCGCGTGCAAACCTCCACTGACGAGATCACGACCATGGTCTCGGCTCTGCAGTCGGGCACCCGCGATGCAGTGGAGTTCATGCAGGAAAGCTCATATAAGGCTGACGACTGCGTGCGCCAGGCACAGGAAGCCGGTGAGGCGCTGGCCGAAATTACCGGGGCCGTCGCGCAGATGCGCGAAAGCAATACCCAGATTGCCGTGGCAGCCGAGCAGCAAAGCCAGGTGGCCGAGGAAATGAATCGCGCGGTGGTGAGCATCCGCGACGTCACCGAGCAAACTGTGCAGCAAACCGTGGGTTCGGCAACCACCAGCAGCGAGCTGGCGACCCTGGCCGGCGAACTGAGCAAGGCCATCGGCCAGCTCAAGCTATAGTCATCATAGCCAGCCTCGATTGGCCCCCTGAGGGGGGCCGCACTAAGCTTTGGGCATGACGATGAGGAAATGCCCATGAGCAAACGCCTGCCCAACCTGCCCGCCTGGCAATGGCGCGGCTATCATCATAACCACCGCCACCCGGCCAACCTGGTGTTGCACCTGATTGCCGTGCCGTTGTTCATCCTCGGCGCACTACTGGTGTTGTCCGGCCTGTTTGGCCTTGATCTGGGCCAGATCGCGGTGGGTGTCATCTCCGTGATTGCCGGCCTGGGCCTGCAGCGCCAGGGTCACCGCCTGGAAGCCGAACAGCCCGAGCCATTCGCCAACCGCCAGGATGCCGTAAAGCGGCTGCTGACCGAACAATTCATCACCTTTCCGCGGTTTGTCCTGAGCGGGGCCTGGTGGAGAGCCTGGCGGGAGCGGCACAAGCACCGGCACTGAAGCCTTGGGCGCGGCATTGCGTCGGGAAGCAGCGCGCCGCGCTCCCAAGGCCTATCAGGCAAACACGGTGACGGTCTGTCGGCTCAGGGCCAACAATTCCCCTTGCGCCGTCCACAGCGCGGCAGCGGCATGCCCGTAACCGTCCCTGGCATGCTCGGTCTCTACGCAATACCGGCACCAGTCCATCGTCGACAGCTTGGCCGTTGGCTGAATAAATTCAATGGTCCAGGTCAATGTACTGCCCGCAGCGGGCTGCTTGAGAAACGGCATCAGGCTCGGCGGCCAGGCATCGACCAAGGCAAGCAAGTGCGCTTCGTTCACTGGCTCTACGGCAACATCCCGCAGGCGCACCCAACCGCCCATCTTGCGCGACTGATTGCCAGTGAAAGGCAACCCGCCCACTGCCCAGCGCAAGGCTACATGGCGCATGAATTCCGGGGTCACTCCCTTGATATAGGGCAGTTCGGGGGCCGCGTCTTCGAGCGCCTTCATGTCCATCGCCGGTAAAGCCGGCACCTCTACTGCCGAAGGCCGCCCCGCACCGAAGTTGCCTTGCACCAGGGTCACCACCTGGCCCTCCTGAACGGCACGACCCAGCAAGGTACTGACCGCTTTACCCTCGCGCAGCACCTCGACCTCGAAACGGATGGGCACATCCGCAGCGGCCGGTGCCACGAAGCTGATGGCCAGCGAACGCACCGGGCGGCTATCGCTGAGTTTCAGCCGCATGGCCTCATACACCATGGCCGCCATCAGCCCGCCAAAGGCAGCGCGCCCCTGCGCCCAGCTTGGCGGAACACTGACGGCATCGGGGTTGGCCCGTACGGCGTCGAGCAGTTGGTTGAAATTCATGGAGCGGCTCCTGCCTGCAACGAAAAGGTCTGCCCATCCTAGCCAGCAAACCCCGGGTGATCAGCCCGCATTTCGGTCATTTTTCGGGCTAGCGCCTTGCCAGCGCCTGCTGCAGGGCATCCAGGGTTACATCTGCCTTCTGCTCGGCCTCGTGCAGCTCCCGCTCCCAGTCCACCTTGCAATGCGCCAGGTCGGCCTGTTCACGCGCCTGCAGCAACCACTGCAGCCGATCATGCCAGTCGCCCAAGTCGCCCTGGGCCTTTTTCAGCAGGCGTTGCAGTTTCTTGCCGGCGTGATCGAGCTGCGGGTAGGCCTCGTCGCCATAGCGCGCACGTTTGATCAGCAAGCGCAGGCGGTGGCGGTCGTGGGCGGGGTCCTGCAAGGCGTCACGCAACTTGCGCCATTGCTTGACCAGGCGCTTGTCGATGCGCTTGTCCAGCGACTTGACCAGGCCTTCACGGCCAGCTGCGCGCAGGAACAGCGGAAAGGCATCGACTATCGCCAGCACCCTCGCCAGCTGCGGACTGGCAGCGACACTGGCGAAAACCTTGCCACGCCCTTCCAGCCGACGCTGCCCCGCTGCGCCGTGACCGCGGGCCAGCAGTTCGGCCGCCAGTACTTCACGGTCACGCAACGGGGTGGTGAGCGTCCCCAACGCGCCCGCGGCATCCTCCAGCTGCTCCACCCCCGGCAGCCCGCGCAGTGGCCGCAGCAGGCTGCGCAGGCGGCGCACCGCGATGCGCAGGTCGTGCAAGGCCTCGCTGTCGGTATCGGCCGCCAGGCGTTCACGACAGGCCAGCAAACGCACCTGCAAAACCAGTATCTGGGCAACCACGTGGTCAAGCATCGCGGACATGAAACGCTCCTTGGTTAGCGCCCGGCGCGGGACTCACGGATATAGAAGCGCGCCTTCTCGGCTTTGTTGGTACAGCTCTCGTAACCTTCGAACTGTTGTTGGGTCTTGGCTCCGGTCAACAAGGACAGGGCCTTGGAGTAGCTGACGGCACCGGCAAAGCCTTCAGCCTTGGCCAGGTCCAGCTCCTTCCAGGCGGCATCCAGTTGGGTCGCGCAACTGTCACGGTAGGCCGTTTTGCCCGCACAGCCGGCCAGGGCCAGGGCAAACAGTGGAAGGCAGATCCAGGCTTTCATCGGTAATACCTCAAAGGTGTAAAGAACAATGGCATTTCGACGCTCCGGCAATAGAAAAGTGCCGCGCTCAGCCGCTTCGTTTGCCGGCATTTTTGCACTAGCTCAGCGCGATCTACATTGAAGCACAGGCAGCGATAGGTGCATTGTAGGACCATGGTGGCACTGGACGGGGAATGTTCATGAGTAAACGTGTGGCACTGGTACTGGGATCAGGTGGAGCACGGGGGTATGCGCACATTGGCGTGATCGAGGAAATCGAGCGCCGTGGCTACGACATCGCCTGCGTGGCAGGCTGCTCCATGGGCGCAGTGATCGGCGGCATTTACGCCGCCGGCAAGCTCGACGAATACCGCAACTGGATCGAAAGCCTGGATTACCTGGATGTGTTGCGCCTGGTCGACGTCAGCTTCCGCCTCGGCGCGATACGCGGCGACAAGGTGTTCGGGCAAATCCGCAAGATCGTGGGCGAGATCAACATCGAGCAACTGCGCATTCCCTACACGGCGGTCGCCGCCGACCTTACCAACCAGCAGGAAATCTGGTTCCAGGAGGGCTGCCTGCACCAGGCCATGCGCGCTTCGGCGGCCATCCCCAGCCTGTTCACGCCCGTGATGCAGGGCAACCGCATGCTGGTCGATGGCGGCATCCTCAACCCGCTGCCGATCGTGCCGGTGGTCTCCAGCCATTGCGACCTCATTATTGCGGTCAACCTCAATGCCACCAACCAGAAGCAGTACCAGTTGCCGGTGATCGAACGCCCGGCCGCGTTCAAGATGCGCTTCGACGCCTTGCTCAGTTCGCTGGGCTCACGCTTGCCTTTCCGGCGCAAACCTGCGGAGGAGCTGATCCGTATCGAACAGGAAATCGTCGCCGAAGGGCTGGCGCCACCAAGCCCATGGCTGAACGATGCCCCCGACCCGGAAGGCCAGCAACCAGCAGCGGCACCGGAGCGCGAGGGCGCACCGAAATCGGCCACGGGTTCGTTCATCATCGACAACGTAGGCCCTGCTTCGCTGCTGGACTTGATCAACCAGAGCTTCGAAGTCATGCAGACTTCGTTGGCGCAGTACAAGATCGCTGGTTATCCACCGGATGTGCTGATCAACGTGCCCAAGCGGGTGTGCCGTTTTTTCGAGTTCTACAAAGCGCCGGAGCTGATCGCTTTGGGGCGGGAGATTGCGCGGGATACGCTGGACAGCTATGAAGGGGTGAAGCGCTGACGAACTGTCGCCGAGCACCGGCAACACAAATGAAACAGGCCGCACGAGGCGGCCTGTTTGTCATGCAGCGATCACTTTAGTAACGCGTGATGTCCGCATTGGCTTCCAACTGCTTGCGGAAGGCGGCAAAGTCCTGCTGGCCAGCACGCGAGGCGAGGTAGCGACGGATCTGCTGCTTCTCTTCGTCGGTGGCAGCAGCCCCATCGTTGACACCCTTGAGCTGCAGCACCACCAAGCTGCCGTCACGCAGCACGACGCTGCCATACACCGGCTTATCCTTGGCTTGGGGCTTGCCCAGACGGAACAGCGCCTGGAGTTCGGCCGGGTCGATGCCGTCCTCTCCACGGGTAACTGCTTCGTAGGCTTTCCACGCCTGCCCTTCGTGCACGCCGCCAGCGGCGATGGAGCCGTCACGCAGGCCTGCGATCAGCTTGTCCGCCTTGGTCTTGAGTTCGGCTGTCGCCTTCTCCTTGGCCAGGTGCTCGCGGATATTCTGAGCTACAGCTTCCAGCGGCAGTTGCTCTGGCTTGCGGTGCTCCTTGACGCGCAGCACCACGGTGGTTTCCGGGTCGAGCTCGATAGCGGTGCTGTTGGCACCCTCGTCCAGCACTTCTTCGGAGAACGCAGCCTGCACCACTGAGCGGTTGGCAGTGATGCCTTCACCACCCTCGCGGCCGAAGGCGGCCGAGGTGTGCACCTTGAGGTTCAGGTCCTGGGCCGGCTGGGCCAGGTCGGAAGCCTCGTAGGCCGCATCCTGCAGCTGCTTGCTGGCATCGACGTAACGCTGCTCTACCAACGGGGTCTTCAGGTCACGGGTCAGCTTGTCCTTCAAGCTGGCAAAGCTCGGTACTTCAGGTGCTTCCACGCCCAACAGCTTGATCAGGTGGTAGCCGAACTCGGTGCGCACGGGCGCCGATACCTGGCCATCCTGCAGCTTGTACAGCGCCTCCTCGAAGGCCGGGTCGTAGACGCCCGGGCCAGCAAAGCCGAGGTCACCACCGTTGTTGGCCGAGCCCGGGTCCTGGGAGAATTCCTTGGCCAGTGCGGCAAAGTCCTCACCCTTGGCCAGGCGTTGCTCAATCTCCTCGGCACGGGCCTTGGCTTGGGCATCGGTGACCTTGTCGTTCACCTCGATGAGGATGTGCGCGGCATGGCGCTGCTCGGCGAGGTTGGCGATTTCCTTCTCGTACTGAGCCTTGAGTTCTTCGTCGGTCACCTTGACCTGGTCGAAGAACGCCGACTTCTTGAGCTCGATGTAGTCGATCACCACCTGATCAGGCGACATGAACTCCTTGGCGTGCTGGTCGTAGTGCGCCTTGACTTCATCGTCGCTGACCTTGACCGCAGCCGGATCGGCCTTGAAGGTCAGGGAAGCGAAGTCGCGGGTCTGTTTCTCCAAACGGGCGAAGGCATCGACCTGCTGGTCGGTGACAAAGCTGCTGCCGGCCAGGCCCGTGCGCAGCTGGCCGATGAGCATTTCTTCGGCGAGCATGTCGCGGAACTGCATGCGACCGTAGCCCATCTGGCGGATGACCTGGTCGAAACGGTCGGCACTGAACTTGCCGTCCACCTGGAACTCCGGCGTCTGCAGAATGACCTGATCCAGTGCGGCGTCGGAGAAGGCAAACTTGGCATCCTCGGCACCCTGCAGCAGCAGTTTGCGGCTGATCAGCCCCTTGAGCGCCTCTTCGCGCAGCAATTTGTCATCCAGCAAAGCCGGGTCGAAATCCTTGCCCAACTGTTGCACCAGTTGGCGGCGCTGCATGTCGGCCGCCTGGCTCAGCTCGTTCTGGCTGATAGTCTGGCCATTTACCTTGGCAGCGTCCTGGCTATGGGTGGCGGCCTGGAAAATAGCTTCGAAGCCGGTCAATGCCATCAACACGACGATAAGGCCGATGATGGTCTTGGCAATCCAACCTTGTGAATTGTCCCTGATATTTTGCAGCATGCGTCCCCCAGAAACGGCTGTACCACTGCGTCGACAACCGCGGAGCGTGGGTAGAATCCTGATAAAAGAAAGGCGCATCCGAGGATGCGCCTTTGCTTAGCAAACGTGTCAGGCGGGAACGTTTGCGCCCCGCCATCACCGTGCTCGGACCAGGCCTGGCCGGGTCCGGCTGAAAGACGACTTAGTTGACGGCGTCTTTCAGGCCTTTACCTGCCTTGAAACCTGGAACCTTGGCGGCTTCGATCTTGATCGCCTTACCGGTTTGTGGGTTGCGGCCAGTGCGCTCGGCGCGCTCTTTGACCGAGAAGGTACCGAAGCCAACCAGTACCACATCGTCACCTTGCTTCAGGGCGCCGGTGACGGATTCGATTACTGCGTCCAGCGCACGGCCGGCTACAGCTTTCGGGATGTCAGCAGATGCGGCGATAGCGTCAATCAGTTCCGACTTGTTCACTCTAAGTCCCCTTATTTCTCTATTGAGTTTGTTTCTAAGTATGTAATGAAAAGCTTATGAAACGTGTGCTGGGAGGCATGGCGACAATAACGTGCCGCTTTATAGCAAGGCGCCGAAAATACTGTCAAGGAAAGCCCCCCAGCCAAAAACTACTAATGCGTGCTGATTCTTTCCTTAGCATCGCCGTCGCGCTTCTCGTCTTTCGCGACAATCTCCGGAGCCACATCTGGCAAGGGCTCCGGGGCGTATTGCAGCGCAATTTGCAGGACTTCGTCAATCCATTTGACCGGTTTGATCTGCAGATCCTGCTTGATATTTTCCGGAATCTCTTTCAAGTCGCGAACATTCTCCTCCGGAATGATCACCGTCTTGATCCCGCCACGATGTGCCGCCAGCAGTTTTTCCTTCAAACCGCCAATGGCCAATACCTGGCCACGCAGGGTGATTTCGCCGGTCATGGCCACATCGGCACGTACCGGAATCTGCGTCAGCGCCGACACCAGCGCGGTGCACATGCCTATGCCGGCGCTCGGGCCGTCCTTCGGCGTGGCGCCCTCAGGCATGTGGATATGCACGTCGTGCTTCTCGTGGAAGTCCGCGGCAATCCCCAGGCTGCGGGCGCGGCTACGCACCACGGTCTGTGCAGCCGTAATCGATTCGACCATGACATCGCCCAGCGAGCCGGTCTTGATCAGCTGACCCTTGCCGGGGATGACCACGGCTTCGATGGTCAGCAATTCGCCGCCCACCTGGGTCCAGGCCAGGCCGGTAACCTGGCCGATCTGGTCCTGTTGCTCGGCCAGGCCGTAGCGGAACTTGCGCACGCCCAGCAAGTGCTCCAGCTGCTCGCTGGCCACCTTGACCTTGACCTGCTTCTGCCCGGTATGTTCCTTGACCACCTTGCGGCAAACCTTGGCGATCTGGCGTTCCAGCCCTCGCACACCGGCTTCGCGGGTGTAGAAACGGATGATGTCACGGATCGCCGAGACATCGACCTCCAGCTCGTCCTTCTTCAAGCCGTTGGCCTTGACCTGCTTCGGCACCAGGTACTTGACCGCAATGTTGATCTTCTCGTCCTCGGTGTAGCCCGGCAGGCGGATGACTTCCATCCGGTCCAGCAGCGCCGGCGGGATGTTCATCGAGTTCGAGGTGCAGAGGAACATCACGTCCGAGAGGTCGTAGTCGACTTCCAGGTAGTGGTCGTTGAAGTTGTGGTTCTGCTCCGGGTCGAGCACTTCCAGCAGCGCCGAAGCCGGGTCGCCGCGCATGTCGCTGCCCATCTTGTCGATTTCATCGAGCAGGAACAGCGGGTTGCGCACGCCCACCTTGGTCATCTTCTGAATCAGGCGACCGGGCATGGAACCGATGTAGGTGCGGCGGTGGCCACGAATCTCGGCCTCGTCACGCACGCCACCCAAGGCCATGCGCACGAACTTGCGGTTGGTGGCGGCAGCGATCGACTCGGCCAGCGAGGTCTTACCAACGCCGGGCGGGCCGACCAGGCACAGGACCGGGCCACGGATTTTCTTGACGCGTTTCTGCACGGCGAGGTACTCGAGGATGCGCTCCTTGACCTCCTCCAGGCCATAGTGGTCGGCATCGAGGATTTCCTCGGCCTTGGTCAGGTCCAGGCGTACCTTGCTCTGGGCCTTCCACGGCACCTGCACCAGCCAGTCGAGGTACGAGCGCACCACGGTTGCCTCAGCGGACATCGGCGACATCTGCTTGAGCTTGTTGAGCTCGGCCTGGGCCTTGGTCAGGGCGTCCTTGGGCAGGCCAGCGGCTTCGATGCGCTTCTTCAGCTCTTCGACTTCGTTGTGGCCTTCGTCACCATCGCCGAGCTCCTTCTGAATGGCCTTCATCTGCTCATTCAGGTAGTACTCGCGCTGGCTGCGCTCCATCTGTTTCTTGACCCGGCCGCGGATACGTTTTTCGACCTGCAACAGGTCGATCTCGGCATCCAGCAGCGCCAGCACGTGCTCGACACGGGTGGCCAGGTCGACGATTTCAAGAATTTCCTGCTTCTGCTCGATCTTCAGGGCCATGTGGGCGGCCATGGTGTCGACCAGGCGCCCGGGCTCTTCGATGCTGTTCAACGAAGACAGCACTTCGGCAGGGACTTTCTTGCCCAGCTGCACATACTGCTCGAATTGCGACAGCAGCGTGCGCACGAACACTTCCGACTCGCGCTCGGCGGTGTCGGTTTCGTCGATCAGGGAAACTTCGGCACGGATGTGCCCTTCTACTTCGGTGAAACGCTCGACCGCGCCCCGCTGCTCGCCCTCGACCAGCACCTTGACGGTGCCGTCAGGCAGCTTCAGCAATTGCAGCACGGTGGCAACGGTACCGACACGGTACAAAGCGTCCTCGCCCGGGTCGTCATCTGCTGGGTTTTTCTGGGCCAGCAGGAGAATCTGCTTTTCGCCCGTCATCGCCGCCTCGAGGGCTTCGATGGATTTTTCGCGCCCCACGAACAGCGGGATAACCATGTGCGGGTAAACAACGACATCGCGCAATGGCAAAAGAGGCAAGTCGAGGGTGGTCTTCATGATTTCGCCTCTACAGCGGCCTTATGGCCGGAAACCGGTTGAAATGATGCTTGGACCTAATGTGGGGGTAGGCTTTGGAAATTACAAGCGCTAGCGCAGGAAAAGCAGAAAGGGGCCCGCAGGCCCCCTTCTGATTTGCAACCGTGAACCGGCCATTGCCTGAATCAGGCGTCTGGCGCGGCCTTGGCTTGCGGCTCGCTGTTCTCGTAGATCATCAGCGGCTGCGAAGTGCCTTCGATGACGCTCTCGTCGATCACCACCTTGCTGACATCCTTCTGCGAAGGAATCTCGTACATGGTGTCGAGCAGCACGCCTTCGAGGATCGAACGCAGGCCACGGGCGCCGGTTTTGCGCTCCAGGGCCTTGCGTGCAACGGCCTTGAGCGCATCGCTGCGGAACTCGAGGTCGACGCTTTCCATCTCGAACAGCTTGGCATACTGCTTGGTAAGGGCGTTCTTCGGCTCGGTAAGGATCTGCATCAGTGCAGCCTCATCCAGCTCGTCGAGGGTAGCCAGTACCGGCAGGCGGCCGACGAATTCCGGAATCAGGCCAAACTTGACCAGATCGTCCGGCTCGACCTCACGCAGGGACTCGCCAACCTTCTTGCCCTCTTCCTTGCTGCGCACTTCGGCACCAAACCCGATGCCACCTTTGGTGGAGCGGTTCTGGATGACCTTTTCCAGGCCCGAGAACGCGCCACCGCAGATGAACAGGATGTTGCGGGTATCAACCTGCAGGAACTCCTGTTGCGGGTGCTTGCGGCCGCCTTGCGGCGGAACCGAGGCCACAGTGCCTTCGATCAGTTTCAGCAGTGCCTGCTGCACGCCCTCGCCCGAGACATCACGGGTAATGGACGGGTTGTCCGACTTGCGCGAGATCTTGTCGATTTCGTCGATGTAGACAATGCCCATCTGGGCCTTTTCCACGTCGTAGTCGCACTTCTGCAACAGCTTCTGGATGATGTTTTCGACGTCCTCACCCACATAACCGGCTTCGGTCAGGGTGGTGGCGTCAGCAATGGTAAACGGTACGTTCAACAGGCGTGCCAGGGTTTCGGCGAGCAGGGTCTTGCCCGAGCCGGTCGGCCCGATGAGCAGGATGTTGCTCTTGCCCAGTTCGACTTCGTCACCCTTCTTGTCACGCTGGTTCAGGCGCTTGTAGTGGTTGTACACCGCTACGGCCAGCACCTTCTTCGCGCGCTCCTGACCAATCACGTACTGGTCCAGGATGCCGCTGATTTCTTTCGGCGAAGGCAATTTGTGCGCGCTGCTCTCGGCCTGGGCTTCCTGCACCTCCTCACGGATGATGTCATTGCACAGGTCGACGCACTCGTCGCAGATAAATACCGAGGGCCCGGCAATCAATTTGCGCACTTCGTGCTGGCTTTTGCCGCAGAAGGAGCAATAGAGCAATTTGCCGCTGTCCTCGCCGTTACGGGTGTCAGTCATTCGATCGATCCAATCCGGTAGGCTTGCAACACAAGATGAAGGCAATTGCGGGCTTTTTCAAGTCCGCAGGTAGGCGCTTTCCGCGCCTACCTGCTCTGACACCCCGGTTCAGGAGGCCAGTTGCCGCTTGTCGTAGACCGAGTCGATCAGACCGTACTCGGCCGCGCGCGAGGCGCTCATGAAGTTGTCACGCTCGGTGTCACGCTTGATGGTCTCGAGGTCCTGGCCGGTGTGGTAGGCCAGCAGCTCGTTCAGGCGTGCCTTGATATTGAGGATTTCCTGGGCGTGGATCTCGATATCGGTGGCCTGCCCCTGGAAACCGCCCAGTGGCTGGTGAATCATCACACGCGAGTTAGGCAGGCAGTGACGCTTGCCTTTGGCACCGGCAGCCAGCAGGAAGGCACCCATGCTGCAGGCCTGGCCGATGCAGATGGTCGAGACGTCCGGCTTGATGAACTGCATGGTGTCGTAGATCGACATACCGGCAGTGACGGAGCCACCCGGCGAGTTGATGTACAGATGGATATCCTTGTCCGGGTTTTCCGCTTCGAGGAACAGCATCTGCGCAACGACGAGGTTGGCCATGTAGTCTTCGACCGGGCCAACCAGGAAGATCACTCGCTCTTTCAACAAGCGCGAGTAGATGTCGTAAGCGCGCTCGCCACGGGCGGACTGCTCGATAACCATCGGGACCAGGCCGCCTGCGGCCTGGATGTCAGAGCTCTGCTGAATATAAGAATTGCGGGACATGTCCTGCGCTCACTCCCAAATAGTCATGGCTTGATAACGCACAAGCCAGCTCGAAGGCTGGCTTGTGGGGGTTTCCTACGAGAGAAGCCTGTTACTCAGCTGCGGCAGGAGCCTCGGCTGGTTTGACAGCATCTTCGTACGAGACCGACTTGTCGGTCACAGTCGCTTTCTGCAGAACAGTATCTACAACTTGTTCTTCCAGCACAACCGAACGCACTTCGTTCAGTTGCTGGTCGTTCTTGTAGTACCAGGCGATGACCTGCTCAGGCTCCTGGTAAGCCGAGGCCATTTCTTCGATCATCTCGCGAACCTTGGCATCGTCCGGCTTCAGCTCGAACTGCTTGACCACTTCGGCAACGATCAGGCCCAGGACCACGCGGCGCTTGGCTTGCTCTTCGAACAGCTCGGCCGGCAGTTGCTCTGGCTTGATGTTGCCGCCGAACTGCTGAACAGCCTGCACGCGCAGACGGTTGACTTCGTTTTCCAGCAGGGCTTTCGGCACTTCGATCGGGTTGGCGGCCAGCAGACCGTCCATGACCTGGTTCTTCACCTTGGTCTTGATCGCCTGGCGCAGCTCACGCTCCATGTTCTTGCGAACTTCGGCGCGGAAGCCTTCCAGGGTCGACTCCTTGATGCCGAACTGAGCGAAGAATTCTTCGTTCAGCTCTGGCAGTACAGGGGCGGAAACGCTGTTGACGGTGATGGTGAACTCGGCGGCTTTGCCAGCCAGGTCGAGGTTCTGGTAGTCCTCTGGGAAGGTCACGTTGACAACGCGCTCTTCGCCAGCCTTGGCGCCCACCAGACCATCTTCGAAGCCAGGGATCATGCGGCCGGAGCCCAGTACCAGCTGGGTGCCCTTGGCCGAACCACCGGCGAACACTTCACCGTCGACCTTGCCGACGAAATCGATGTTGACCTGGTCGTCGATCTGCGCGGCGCGCTCGACGGCCTCGTAGCGGGTGTTTTGCTTGCGCAGCACTTCCAGCATCTTGTCCAGGTCGGCATCAGCCACTTCGGCGCTCAGGCGCTCGACGTTGATCGACTCCAGGCCAGCAACAGTGAACTCCGGGAACACTTCGAAGATGGCGACGAACTCCAGGTCCTTGCCCTTTTCGAAGGACTTCGGCTCTACAGCCGGAGCGCCAGCCGGGTTCAGTTTCTGCTCGACGATGGCTTCGTAGAAAGAAGCCTGAACCAGGTCACCGAAAGCCTCCTGACGGGCATCGGCTTCGAAGCGCTGACGGATCACGCTCATTGGCACCTTGCCTGGACGGAAGCCGGCAACCTTGGCGCGCTTGGCAGTCTGTTGCAGACGCTTGTTGACTTCGTTCTCGACGCGCTCGGCCGGAACGGCGATGGTCATGCGGCGCTCGAGAGCGGAAGTGTTTTCAACAGAAACTTGCATGGATATTCCTCGTTGCACAGACGTTAGCCGGCGTTAGCCCGACTCCAGAATCAAGGGCAAGCATTCTAGTGAGTCGCGCAGCAGAAGTCACCCCACACGGGACGACGGGAAACCACGCCGGTCGATTAACTTTCAAGGCCCGTTCGACATGGCGACGGGCCTGCCTCATCAATGGCCGCACCACGCCAGTGGCGCACTACAACCGAAATACCTTGTCAAACAACTTCCAGCGGCGAATTCGCTTCCTTTATTCAGGATCGACTTCGTTGAACTGGCAGTATTCTTCCCACTCCACGCCCAGCGCTTCGGCCACCTCGCGGTGCGTCTCCAGGCGCATGGCGCGCAACTGCTCCGGGGTTTCGGCGATCAGCTGCAGCGCCAGTTCCCAGGGCTGAATACCCTGCTCCTCAGCCGCATCCTCGAATGCCCACTCGATCTGCTGGGCCTGTTCACGCGCATCCAGCTCGCGGATTTCCTCGAGCAGTTGCGGATTGGCCTCGGCAAAGCGCTGCAGCGCCATGGCCTGACGGGCTTCTTTTGCAATCATTGGGTTGTTCCTCTGCCGGCCAACCGGGCCGCTGTTTCAACCAGCTGAAATCTAACAGCTTTTATTGGGGTGCCACCAGAGGATTGCAAGGGGTGGATTGCATCGATCTCACAGATGCCAAAACCCTAAAGCCAGGCACCCCACACCCCATACTTCAAAAGCCCAAAACAAAAAAGGCGCCCGATCTCACGATCAAGGCGCCTTTTCAATAATATGGGGTGGACGATGGGAATCGAACCCACGACAACTGGAATCACAATCCAGCGCTCTACCAACTGAGCTACGCCCACCATATTGCGGTCTTGCGTTGCTGCTGTACAGCCTTACAGAAGCATGGTGCGGACGAAGAGACTCGAACTCTTACAGCTTGCGCCGCTGGAACCTAAATCCAGTGTGTCTACCAATTTCACCACGTCCGCGTAACGCTTAAAACAAAGGCGCCATGTACTACCGGGGCGCCCTTGAAGAATATGGGGTGGACGATGGGAATCGAACCCACGACAACTGGAATCACAATCCAGCGCTCTACCAACTGAGCTACGCCCACCATATTGCATTACCGCCTACTTGCTTGCCAAAGCTGCCTAATGGCGCACCCGGCAGGACTCGAACCTGCGACCATCCGCTTAGAAGGCGGATGCTCTATCCAGCTGAGCTACGGGCGCTTAAGCTTGAAGCCTAACCGAACAAGCATTTAACAGGTAACTGCCAAACCACTTATTCTGCCCGACTTAGCCAACCAGTGCTAGGCTGTGCCCGACAAGTGCGGCGAATCTTATAGGCGACCCCAAAAGTCGTCAACACCTTTTTCAAAAAAATTTAAATTATTTAAGGGGTTAGGGCATTTGCCCGACCACCCGCCTTTGCCCTTGGCGCGTGTCGTGCGAGAATGCGCGCTCTTTATTGTTTCCTTCTCGATGGTTAATCACGCGTCTATGACTGCACACCTAATCGATGGCAAGGCAATCGCCGCCAGCTTGCGCCAGCAGATCGCTCAACGTGTCGTGGAGCGTCGCCAGCAAGGCCTGCGTACTCCGGGCCTGGCGGTGATCCTGGTCGGCACCGACCCTGCTTCCCAAGTCTATGTCTCGCATAAGCGCAAGGACTGCGAAGAGGTCGGCTTCATTTCGCAGGCGTTCGACCTGCCTAGCGAAACCACGCAAGATACCCTGACCGAGCTGATCGACCGCCTCAATGACGACCCGGCCGTCGATGGCATCCTGCTACAGCTGCCGTTGCCGGCGCACCTGGATGCCTCGCTGCTGCTCGAGCGCATCCGCCCGGACAAGGACGTGGACGGCTTCCACCCCTACAACATCGGCCGCCTGGCCCAGCGCATCCCGCTGCTGCGCCCATGCACGCCGAAAGGCATCATGACCCTGCTGGAAAGCACCGGTCAGGACCTGTACGGCATGAACGCAGTGATCGTCGGCGCATCCAACATCGTTGGCCGGCCGATGGCCATGGAACTGCTGCTGGCCGGCTGCACCGTGACCGTCTGCCACCGCTTCACCAAAGACCTGGCTGGCCATGTTGGGCGCGCCGACCTGGTGGTCGTGGCTGCCGGCAAACCCGGCCTGGTCAAGGGTGAGTGGGTCAAGCAAGGCGCCATCGTCATCGACGTGGGCATCAACCGCCAGGAAGACGGCAAGCTGGTCGGCGACGTGGTCTACGAGACCGCCCTGCCGCGCGCCGGCTGGATCACCCCGGTGCCGGGCGGCGTCGGGCCGATGACCCGGGCCTGCCTGCTGGAAAACACGCTGTATGCAGCGGAAGAGCTGCACAAGTAATACCGCGTGAAATAAAACGGCACCTCTGGCAGGTGCCGTTTTTTTTGCCCGTCGAAAAGTTACTGTGCGAGGCGGCGGCGTTGGCGCTGCGTGCGCGGTGCCGACCAATGCCGCCACCCCGGGGAAGGGTTGGCAAGCAGATTGCAGCATGGGTATTGGCACTGGACTTCATCCCCGTCTCGACGGCGGAGCAGGACTCTGCGGTCGCGGTTTCGCCCATTAGATCGGGCGGCACGCACCGAACTAGAGCCCAGCAGGCCGGATTGCCCCATAACTGGTCAGACCGGTAAGGCCAAAAAACCTTGCAATGGCAGTTTTTTCGCGCTTTTATGGCTTCGCGCTGAACAAACCGGTAAGACCACAATAATTAAGTCCTGCGCTCTTTCGCCCCGTGCGGCTACCGAAGCAAGGACACCGATCTGAGACTTCTCCCATGCTCAAATGGTGCTCGCGTTCGATATTCCTGCAAGTCGTGCTCGGCCTTGCCCTCGGCATCGCCTGCGGCCTAAGCTTCCCCGACCTCTCCCTGCAACTCAAACCCCTCGGCGACGGCTTCATCAAGCTGATCAAGATGCTTATCGGCCTGATCGTGTTCTGCGTGGTGGTCAGTGGCATCTCGGGCGCCGGCGACCTGAAAAAGGTCGGGCGCATCGGCCTGAAATCAGTGATCTACTTCGAGGTGCTGACCACCCTGGCGCTGGTGATCGGCCTGGTGTTCGCCTTCAGCAGCGGCATTGGCAGCGGCGCCAATATCCATCTGGACCAGCTGTCCAGCGCCGACGCCAGCAGCCTGGCCGAACGGGGCCAGCACATCCATGGCGCCACCGCGTTCTTCATGGACCTGATTCCCACCTCGGTGATCGGCGCGTTCGCCGACAACAATATTCTTCAGGTATTGCTGTTCTCGGTGCTGTTCGGTAGCGCGTTGAACCTGGTGGGTGACTCGGCTGCGGGTATTTCGCGGCTGATCAACGAACTGAGCCATGTAATCTTCCGCATCATGGGCATGATCGTACGCCTGGCACCGATCGGCGTGTTCGGCGCCATCGCCTTCACCACCAGCAAATACGGCCTGGAGTCGCTGCAGCACCTGGGCGGGCTGGTCGCACTGTTCTACCTGACGTGCGCCGGCTTCGTGCTGATCGTGCTGGGCACGGTGATGCGCCTGTCGGGCTTGAAGCTGCTGCCGCTGATCAAGTACCTGCGTGAAGAACTGACCATCGTCCTCGGCACCGCCTCTTCAGACGCCGTGCTGCCACAGATCATGCGCAAACTGGAACACCTGGGCATTGGCACGTCCACGGTCGGCCTGGTAATCCCCACCGGTTACTCGTTCAACCTCGATGGTTTCTCCATCTACCTGACCCTGGCCATCGTGTTCATCGCCAATGCCACGGGCACGCCGCTGGAGATGACCGACCTGCTGACCATCCTGCTGGTGTCACTGGTGACTTCCAAGGGTGCTCACGGCATCCCAGGCTCGGCGCTGGTGATCCTTGCCGCCACCCTGACCGCCGTGCCGGCGATTCCGGTGGTCGGCCTGGTGCTGGTACTGGCAGTGGACTGGTTCATGGGGATCGGCCGGGCGTTGACCAACTTGATTGGTAACTGTGTGGCGACCGTGGCCATCGCCCGCTGGGAAAAGGACATCGACCTGGAGCGCGCGCAGAATGTGCTCGCCGGCAAACCTGGCTTTGCCCCTGCGCCGCGCAAGCAGCCCGCTGCACATCAACAGGAATTCTGAGTGAACGTGGCCGGCACTGAAGCCGGCCCATCCAGGAGCAAAACGTGATCAGCTCATCAACCGTCGTCAATTCAGTGGTGGAAAAACTGCGCCACGCCCTGGCCCGCGGCCAATGGCGCAGCGGCGACATGCTGCCAGGCCAGCGCGAGCTGGCCGAGCAACTGGGCATCAGTCGCCCGAGCCTGCGCGAAGCGGTGACCGTGCTGGAAACCCTGGGCCTGGTGCGCTCACTGCCGGGCAAGGGCGTATTGGTGCTGGATGCCGATACCGCTCAGGAACCGGGCCTGGACACCAGTGCGGCGGCCAGCCTGGCCGACGTACTGGAACTGCGCTACACCCTCGAACCGTTCATCGTCGGCCTGGTGGCACAGTCGGCCAACAGCCAGGACATCGGCCAGTTACGCCTGACCCTGATGGACATGCGCGAAGCGCTGGAAGCCGATGACCGCGAAGCCGGGGTCAAGGCCTACATTGCCTTCCACGAGGCGCTGTTCGCCCTGACCACCAACCCGATCTTTCAGAGTGTGGTGCAGCAAACCGGCAATGCCCTCAAGCAGAGCGCCGACATGCTGCGCAACTCGCCTGAACACCTGGCCGCGCGGCTGAAAGAAAACGAAGCAGTGGTGCGCGCCATACGCGAACGCAACAGCGCCCAGGCCAGCGCCCAGATGCGCCAGCACATCCTCGCCGAAGGCGCGCGCATGGGCATCCCACTGAACATCCCGGACGAACACCCGCATCCATGACCCGAGGAGAGCGACCATGAACGCCGCCCCCCACCTGCCTGCCCTGCTCGCGGCCGGCGAAACCCGCCTGTCAGCCGAGCAGATCTACCCGCGGCTGTTCGACGCCATTCTCGAACAGCGCCTGCCGCCCGGCAGCCTGCTGCCCGAGCAGGCGCTGGGCCATGCCTTTGGGGTCAGCCGCACGGTGATCCGCCGCGTGCTCGGGCGCTTGTCCGACCAGCAAGTGGTGGTGCAGCGCCCCAGCCACACTGCTCACCTGGCGGCGCCCGACCCGGACCAGGCACGCCAGGTGCTCAGCGCCCGGCGCCTGGCCGAGACGACGCTGATCACCCTGGCCGCCCAGCGCGCCCGCCCGGCTCAGGTACGGCAGCTGCGGCAATTGGTGGAACGAGAGCGCCAGCACCATGAAAGTGGCGAGCGTTGTGCGGCAATCCGCCTGGGCGGTGAGTTTCACCTGAAGCTGGCCCAGGTCGCGGCCAATGCGCCACTGGCGCGGTTCCTCAATGGCCTGGTGCCAATGACCTCGCTGATCATTGCCCGCTACGAATCGCCATGCTGCGACCATTGTGCCTGGGAAGAGCATGCGGCGATCATCGACGCCGTGGAACTGGGCGATGCCGAGACGGCACTGGGGCTGATGCACGCGCACCTCGACCGCCTGGAAGAAAAGCTCGATCTGGATTAACGACGCGATCCCGGCGGGGTTTTGCGGCCCTTTCGCGACGCAAGGCCCCCGGCACGCCAGCGCTTGGCGATGGGCTGCACGGCAGTGGCTGACTGCCGCCCCTATACTCGGAACACCACCCCAGCCTCTACCAGGGAGGCGGTCGCGTGAGTTCTCGCATCATTCTGTCGCTGTGCCTTCTGCTGGCCGTGGGCGGCTGCGCAGGCAAGCGCCCGCCTGCCCCACCGCCGCCGGCTGTGCTCACCCCCGCCGCCTGGCAACGTATCGACCAGGAATTGATCGATGCTTCGGTCGGCGCCGCTGGCTCGGCCAACGACTACGCCCGTCGCTCGATGCGGGTGTGGAAGGAACAAGTGCAACAACGCACTGAAACCGACTTCATCCCCTGGTTTACCGGTTACTGGACTCAACAATGGCTGACCCTCAAGGTGGCCTGGTACAAACTCGACAGCGGTGAGGGCCGGGAGCCAGCAGAAAAGCGCCTGGCCCTATACCTGCAGGAGCAGTACCACGAGCGGGTAATCGAGCCGGTAGCCGAGCAGATAAACCCGGAAGGCATCCGCGACCGCGCCAGTGAACTGTATGTGCAACTGCTTGGCCAGCAGCTGCCGGCCATCATCAGCCGCTACAACGCTCCACCCGAACAATTCAGCCAACGGCTCAACCGCATCCCTGCCATCAACCTGGGGCCGCCCGATGCGCGCAATGCCAGCCTCTATACGCTGCTGCGGGCCAAGTCGCTGGACCAGCAACCCGCTTGGCAGGCCATGCGCCAGCACTTGCACCAACAGGCCATCAAAGGCCCTGGCAGGACGGATGTCGGGCTCAGTTCGGTCGCCAACCAGGCCAGCGAAAAACTCGGCGCCACCCTGGCCCCGCGTGGCATTGCCAGTGCCGTGGCGTCCGCGGTGGGCAAGGTGGCAGGGGCGATGATTTCGATTGCCGCCGCCGGATACGGGATGATGACCCATGACCGCGACCACCCGCAGATGGTCGAGCAGTTGCGGGTAATCCTCAACGTGGCCCTGAACCAAGAGTGGCAGGAGCTGATGGAGAACCGCCAAAGCGGGGCCATGGCAGGGGTGTATTACCTGTCGGGGCAGGTGGAGGACAGTTTGCTGGCCAGTGCGCCGCGGCCCGTGGAACCAGCGGAAGAACAGCAGGTGCGGCAGCCGCAGGAACCCTTGATCATTCGCCTGCCGCCCTAGGCTTTGTACGAAAAGTCGCGGAGCGGCGATACGGCCGCTACAAGCCTGGTCAGACCGTCGCCAACGCCGAGGTGGGCAATCCGAAGATGCGGTCGAACGCCCAGTTGTAGGCAAAGGTGTAGCAAGGGATCAGCACGATGAACGCCATGTCCACCAGCAACGCTTCCACCCATGTCATGTCCAGCCACCAGGCAATCAGCGGGATCAGGTACACAACCAGCGTCAGCTGGAAGCCGATGGCATGCGCCACCCGCCGCGCCACGCTGCGCCCGCGCTTGGCCTGGCGGCTCTCCCAGCGCTCGAACAAGGTGTTGTAGATCAGGTTCCAGAGCATGGCGATGGTGGTGATCATCACTGCCAGCGGTCCGGTATGTGACGCCTGGGTGTCCGACAGGTAGGCCAGCCCGAGGGTCGACATGCACAACCCGATCAGTTCATAGCAAGTCACGTAGACCAGTTTGCGTTTCAGTCCCTGCACCCGGGGTTACCTCCAATGACAATAGTGGGGCGTGATCATGCTTCACCATGCTTGACAGCAAAAGTCAGCAGCTGTCAAATCTACTGACAGGAGGCTGCCATGAACTTTTCCAGCGACAACATCCAGCTGTTTCTCGCCGTGCTCGATCGCGGTTCGTTTTCCGCCGCGGCCCGCGCCCTCAAGCGCGTGCCCTCCGCCGTGAGCATGGCCATCGGCAATCTGGAAGCAGAACTGGGTTACAGCCTGTTCGTGCGTGGCCCGCGCGAGGTTCGCCCAACCGCACAGGCCTTGGCCCTGGAGCCGCACGCCCGGCTGATTGGCGAGCAACTGGGGCTGCTTCAGGTGCACGCCCTTGAGCTGTCCCAAGGGCTGGAGAGCAGCCTGACCCTTGCGGTGGTACCTGACATCGACCACGGTCCCCTGCTGGCGGCCATCGCCAACCTGGGTGAGCGCTACCCGTTACTCGACATCACCCTGCTCAGTGCGCCACAGGAAGAAGCCCTGCACCTGCTGGACAGCGGCCGTGCCGATCTTTGTGTGGCCTTCGCCAGCCTGCAGATGGACGCTCGCCGGGGTTTTCACCACATCGGCATGGAGGCGCTGGTGGCCATTCTGGCGCCGACCCACCCGGCGTTGCGCGAGGGGCGCATCCACTACCTCGAGGACCTGACCCAGGTGCGTCAGATTCTGGTGCGCAGCCGCGACCTGCCGCTGGCAGACCCGCGGCCATTGATCGGCGCCACGCACTGGGCAACCGACAGCTTCGACCTGGCCCTGCAGATGGTCGAGGCCGGCCTGGGCTGGGGCGACCTGCCGTTGTCACGGGTTGCTCCGTTACTGCAAAACGGGCGCCTGTTACGCCTGGCTTTTCGCAATACGCGCAACGAATTGCAGCTGCCGGTGCATGTCCTGTGGCGCAAGCAACAGCCGCTACAGCAGGCGGCAAAGCTGCTGATCGAACAACTGGCCAACCCTTGACTGCCGCCCGTCGAAAGGTCCGTAAGAAATTTCTGTAAGTACTTCAATCTTTTACCCATTGAGCCGATATCTCGGTCGATAGGCCCCGCAGAACGTCATGAGCGCGCTGCGCCCTCCCCTCCCTGGCTCAAGGTCTCGAAACATGAACCTGAAATTTCGCCACAAGATCCTGCTCAGCGCCGGCGGCGTCGTGGTCCTGGCATTTGCCCTGTTCACGCTCTACAACGACTACCTGCAACGCAACACCATCCGCCAGAACATCGAAGCGTCGGTGCAGCAGTCCGGTGCGCTGACTGCCAGCAGCGTGCAGAACTGGATGAGCGGGCGGATCCTGGTGTTGGAAAACCTGTCCCAAGACATCGGCCAGCAAGGCACCGGCGACAGCCTGGCCGGGCTGATAGAGCAGCCGTCGTATACGCGCAATTTCCTGTTCACCTATCTGGGCCAGGCCAACGGCGTCTTCACCCAGCGCCCGGATACCCAGATGCCCGCCGGTTACGACCCACGTCAGCGCCCATGGTATGGCGCCGCCGCCAACGCCGGGCAAACCGTGCTGACCGCCCCGTACCAGGGCGCGGTCGGCGGCCTGATGGTGACCATCGCCACCCCGGTGAAAAGCAAGAGCAATGGCGAGCTGATCGGGGTGGTCGGTGGTGACGTGACCCTCGATACCCTGGTCGAAATCATCAACTCGGTCGATTTCGGCGGCATGGGCCACGCCTTCCTGGCCGACGCAAATGGCCAGGTGATCGTCAGCCCCAACAAAGACCAGGTAATGAAGAACCTCAAGGACATCTACCCCGGCAGCAACCTGCGGGTTGCCGCCGGCATGCAGGATGTCACCCTCAATGGCCAGGACCGGATCATCTCGTTCGCCCCGGTCGCCGGCCTGCCTTCGGCGCAGTGGTACATTGGCCTGTCGATCGACAAGGACAAGGCCTACGCTGCGCTCAGCCAGTTCCGCACCTCGGCAATCATTGCCATGCTGATTGCGGTGGCCGCCATCGCCGGCCTGCTCGGCCTGTTGATCCCGGTGCTGATGCGCCCACTGACTACCATGGGCCGCGCCATGCGCGACATCGCCGAGGGGGAAGGTGACCTGACCCGCCGCCTGGTGGTGCAGAACAAGGACGAATTCGGTGAGCTGGCCACCTCGTTCAACCGCTTTGTCGAGCGTATTCATGCGTCGATCAGCGAAGTATCGTCGGCCACGCGCCTGGTGCACGACCTGTCGGAAAAAGTGGTCAGCGCCTCCAACGCCTCGATCAGCGGCTCTGAAGAACAGAGCATGCGCACCAACAGCGTTGCGGCGGCCATCAACGAACTGGGTGCCGCCACTCAGGAAATTGCCCGCAACGCCGCCGATGCCTCGCAGCATGCCAGCGGCGCCAGCGAACAGGCCCACGGCGGCCGTGAGGTGGTGGAAGAAGCGATCAGCGCCATGACTGCCCTGTCGCAACGCATCAGCGAGTCGTGCGCGCAGATTGAAACGCTCAACGCCAGCACCGACGAAATCGGCAAGATCCTCGACGTGATCAAGGGCATCTCGCAGCAGACCAACCTGCTGGCCCTGAACGCTGCGATCGAGGCGGCACGTGCCGGTGAGGCTGGGCGAGGCTTCGCCGTGGTCGCCGACGAGGTACGCAACCTGGCGCACCGCACCCAGGAATCGGCGGAAGAAATCCACCGCATGATCACCAGCCTGCAGGTGGGCTCGCGCGAAGCGGTGCACACCATGAACACCAGCCAGGTTTCCAGCGAGCAGACGGTGCAGGTGGCCAACCAGGCCGGCGAGCGTCTGGCCAGCGTGACCCAGCGTATCGGCGAGATCGATGGCATGAACCAGTCCGTAGCTACGGCCACTGAGGAGCAGACCGCCGTGGTCGAAAGCCTCAACCTGGACATCACCCAGATCAACGCCTTGAACCAGCAAGGTGTGGAGAACCTCAACGAAACCCTGCGCCACTGCGACCAGCTGGCACAGCAGGCCGGGCGGTTGAAGCAACTGGTGGGTAGTTTCAGGATCTGACCGAACACGCCCACACCGTTCAGGCGAGGCCTTTCGGCGTCGCAGGAGAAACAGCTGCCACCCCCGTGCTCGACGGCGCCAGGTGGCAGCTCAGTGTGGGTGGCTACGTTTACGATGAGTAACCTTTCAGCGGGCGATGAGAAGACGAGAGAAGTTGCAAAGCTTCTCGGCCATCGCAGCAATGTCTGCACTAACCCCCACCCAGCGATCAGGTCGGTACAACGCGATGTAGTTGGTATCAGGTAGTGCCGGCTCACACCGAATCTCCCGTAGGTCTCCCCGCTCCAGCAGGTGCTCGATGCAGTCACGGGGCAAGTACGCAACGCCTAAGCCCGACATGGCCAAACCAACTTGAGCTAGCAAGTTGTTCACCGTCACCGATCTGGAGAAATTGACACCCTGGTTGGCGAACCAACGCTGATACAAAAGCCCTGCCCCTGAAGAGATGCCTTGGGTCAGTAATTTTTGATCCGACAGCTCCTCAAGCGTCCACAGCCGCTCGATATCAAGCAGTCGAGGCGAGCACATCCAGGCGTTACGAACGCCCTGCAGCATCACCTGCGTAAAGCGGGCATCACCGAACACATCTGGAACAACGACCAGATCAAGATGATCTTGCTCAAGCTTCCGGAACAGATCGGCACCAACCTCTACCAAGGGTTCCAATTGCAGCCGCGGATAGACCTCACTGACGGCCTCCACAAGGGAAGGTAGCCAAGTCATTGCTGTCAGCTCTGTAACGCCAATTCGGAATCGACCCACCAGGGCCGCCTTGTCACTTACCTCCCCGAGCATCTGATCGCGACGGGACAGTAAATCGGTTGCATGCTCGAGCAACAATGTCCCTCTCGGCGTCAGCCGTGCCGTCCGCCTTGACCGATCGAACATTGCGACATTGAAGGTTTCTTCCAACTCAGCAATGCGTTTGGAGATAGCTGACTGCGACATGTTCAGCTTGGCAGCAGCCGACTCAAAACTGCCCAGTTGAGCGATCCAGTACAGTGCCTCGAGTTGTTTGAATGTCACCAAGGGAGGTGTCCTCGCAAAATATTCGCAGCAGGCTGTCTACCTGCTGCCGCCACCGCCGACTGAGCCTTCAAGGGATGGATAAAAAGCAAATCTTTACAAAAAGCGATGGTATCACATTCAAAAATATCGCTAAAAGCATTCGAGTTATCTCCCTATCATCAAATGAAACAACACCATTCGTGAGACGGAGATAACCTATGTCCCTTGGCAATCGCTTCAACCCACCGGCTCCCGCTGCTGCACCGAGCATCATCGAAGCCTTCCGCTCTGTTGTCACTCCGCACATCAGCGACAACATGGGCCGCCACATCGGTGCGCGTGGCCTGACTCGCTACAACCACACCGGCAAGCTGGTCGGTACCGCATTGACTGTGAAAACGCGCCCAGGTGACAACCTGATCATCTACAAAGCCCTGACCATGCTCAAGCCTGGCGATGTCCTGGTTGTGGACGGTCAAGGAGACATTACCAACGCAATGATCGGCGAGCTGATCAAGCTTTATGCCCTCCAACATGGCTGCGTAGGTTTCGTTATCGATGGCGCCATTCGCGACGTCGCCTGCTTCGCAGACACCCCCTGCTACGCGAAAGCTGTTGTGCATTGCGGCCCTTATAAAACCGGCCCAGGCGAAGTCAACGTGCCAGTCAGCATCGGCGGCATGATTGTCAATCCAGGCGACATTATCGTTGGCGACGAAGACGGTGTAGTTGCCTTCTCTCAAGCAGATGCAGAAGAAGTCTTGGCCAAGGCACGTGACCACGAAGCCCTTGAAGAGCGGGTTAAAGCAGAGATTGCCAACGGCTCGAAAGACCAATCTTGGATCAACAATCCGCTGGCTAAATCCGGTCTGCTGTGAGAGCACTTGAAATGAGCAATAAATTCCTGTCTGAACGCGTGCTGAGCATCGCTCCCTCCCCAAGCGTTGCCGCAAACGCCCTGGTTGCTCAGTTGCGTGCAGAAGGCCGCGACATCGTCAACTTCACCGTAGGCGAACCTGACCTCGATACCCCGGCCCACATCGTTGAAGCGGCCCGCAAGGCGATGGAAACGGGTGAAACTCACTACACCAGCACGCTGGGCACCCCAGCGTTGCGCAGAGCTATTGTCACCAAGCTCGCCCGAGATAACGGCCTCCAGTACACCTTAGATGAGGTAGTAGCCGGCACCGGCGGCAAGCAGGTCATCTTTGAAGCACTGGCCGCGACGCTTAACCCCGATGACGAAGTCATCGTTCACACCCCGTATTGGGTATCTTATCCGGACATCACCAAGCTCAATGGCGGCACACCGGTTGTCATCCATGGCACCGAGCAAAACGGCTTTAAGCTGACGCCTGATGAACTGCAGAAAGCGATTACCCCTAGGACAAAGTGGGTCATCCTCAACAGCCCCAACAACCCGAGTGGTGCTGTCTATGGTGCTGCTGAACTGAAGGCCCTCGCCCAGGTACTTCGTGATCACCCACATGTCCTGATCATGGCGGACGAGATCTACGAGCACTTCGTTTACGGAGACGAACCTTATGTTTCGTTCCCGGCAGCGGCACCAGACCTGAAAGACCGCATCCTCATCATCAACGGCGCGTCGAAAGGTTACGCGATGACCGGATGGCGCCTTGGCTTCGGCGCCGGCCCGAAATGGCTGATCGCGGCCATCGGCAAGCTGCTCTCTCAGAGCACCACCTGCCCAAGCTCCATAAGCCAGGCCGCAGCAGTCGCTGCATTTGCCGGCGATCAAGCTCCCGTCAAGGCGATGGCGAGCCTGTATCGCACCCGTCGCGACATCATGTTGATCGCTCTTGAAGGGGTACAAGGCCTGACCTACACCGTCCCCGAAGGGGCGTTCTACCTGTTCGTGAACGTTCAGGGTCTTCTGGGCAAAACGACCCCTGGCGGCAAGCTGCTCAATACTGACGGCGACGTCGTCAAATACTGGCTTGAAGAAGCAGGAGTGGCCACTGTAGTCGGCGCAGCCTATGGCATCAGCCCCTACGTTCGCTTGTCGTTTGCAAGTAGTGAAGCAGTGATCCAAGAGGGCTGCGCACGCATCCGTCGTGCCTGCGAATCTCTGCGCTAACCAGCGAAGAACACCTGAGAGCCATCGGGGGCATTAGCCCCCATTCCTTTACAAAAAGATCCTGCCGCTGAACCAATCTGTGAGACGGACATGCATAAACCACGTATTCCTCTGGTTGCCCAGATTCTGATCGGCCTTGTCGCCGGTATTGCATTGGGTGCCATCCTCAATCATTTCCCAGATGCCAGTCCGTGGCTCATCAGCAATATCCTGCAACCGGCTGGTGACCTGTTCATCAAGCTCATGAAGATGATCGTCATCCCAATCGTTTTCTGCTGCATGGTGGTCGGTATCGCCGGACAGGGCGATACAAAAGCGTTAGGTCGGATGGGTGTGAAGACCCTCCTCTACTTCTTCTGCATCACCACAAGCGCAATCATCTTCGGCTTGGTTCTGGGCAACCTGATGCAGCCAGGTGCCGGAACCGACCTTCATAACCTCCATGCTGCAGAAGTATCCCTTCCTGCAGGGGGTGGTCATCAAGGTGTAGCGGGACTGATCCTGGGGATCGTTCCTGACAACATCGTCGACGCGATGGCCAAGGGAAGTTTGCTGCCCGTCCTGTTCTTCGCTGTCATGTTTGGCCTCGGTCTGTCTGGCCTCCCAAAAGAACGAAAAGATCCAGTTCTAGCTGTATTCCGGGGCATGAGCGATGCCATGTTCAGAGTGACGTCCATCGTGATGGCCTACTCACCAATCGGTGTCTTCGGCATGATTTCGGTGACGGTTGCCAACTTCGGCTTCTCCTCGCTGCTGCCTTTGGCCAAGCTCATTCTCGTCACCTATATCGCCCTGTTCCTCTTCGCAACGATTGTCTTGGGTTCAGTGGCAAGAATGGCCGGGATCCCCTTCTTCGGCCTCATTCGTCATATCAAGGACGAGCTGGTTCTGGCGTTCTCCAGTGCAAGCTCGACGGCAGTCATGCCGCAACTCATGGCCAAACTTGAGAAGTTTGGAGCCCCACGGGAGCTCGTGAGCTTCGTCGTCCCTGTCGGTTACTCGTTCAACCTGGATGGAGCTTCCATCTTCCTTGGAATCGGCACGCTCTTCGTCGCTCAGCTCTACGGCATTGATCTGACTCTGGGGCAACAAGCCGTGCTCGTCGTGACTATGGTGCTGACATCCAAAGGCGCTGCTGGGGTTCCGGGCTTCATGTTCGTGATCCTTTCCGCAACGCTGGCCAGCGCCGGCCTTCCACTCGAAGGCATCGCATTTATCGCAGGCATCTACCGCATCATGGACATGGGCACGACCACCCTTAATGTCCTCGGAAATGCCTTGGCACCTTTGGTCATTGCGAAATGGCAAGGGAAGCCAGCACCTAGCCCGACAACTAAGGCTTCACTCGGGGAAGCGGTAGCTCATAACGAGTAACACCAGGAAGCGCCTTGAGCCCCCCTCGAGGCGCGCCCCTCCCTGGAAATTGACAGCAGATGAGCAGTTCCTGACAGATCAAGTCTTTGGCAACACAAACAAGACCCAGCACCACAGTGTCTAGGCAGCTAGCGCATTGCCGCAAGGCGTCGGACAGCTGATGAATTCAGAGAGTGATCAATGAAAACAGCTCTTTCTTTCAATCAAAGGATTTTGCTTACCGCATCCTGCGTGGTGACCATCGCCTTTGCAGCATTCTCCGTTTACCAAATGCAGTTGCAGAGCGAGACGATCAGAAACAATCTTGAGGCCAACCTTCGCGAAAGCTCGATGCTGACGGCAAGCAATATCGCAGGTTGGATGGACACTAAAATCAAGCTGGTCGAATCACAAGCCGAGTCGGTATCCAGAAAAAACTCACCCGCTGATACGTCGGAGCTCCTCGAGCAGGACGTCTACCAGAAGAGCTTTTTCACGACATTCTATGGTCAAGCTGACGGTGCCTATATCAACCGTCCTGCCCGCCCAACTCCTGTCGGTTACGACCCACGTCAGAGGCCGTGGTACCAATCAGCTATCAATGCTGGCGGCATGAGCCTGACGCCACCTTACATTTTTGCTTCCACCGGACGACTAGGCATGACCGTCGCCACCCCAGTGAAGCGTGATGGACGCATTAGCGGTGTCATTGGTGGCGATATTATCTTGGATACCTTGCAAGCGCTGGTTACCGCCTACGACAAATCTGGCAAAGGCCAAGCATTTCTGATTGACCAAGCTGGCACAGTGTTGGTTAGCGCAAACCAGGATGCAGTGCTCAAAAACATCTCCACCCTTTTCAAATCCAAGCCAGACATCGTCGACGGCACCATCCAGAACATCGAATCGGATAAGGGAAGCTACGTAATCACCTTCAAGGAGATTCCAGGTCTTCCCACTGTGAAATGGTATCTAGGTATCGCCGCCGACAGGGAGCTGGCTTACGAGCCTCTGACCGATTATCTACAGTCGGCAATCGTAGCGACCGTTTCCGCAGCACTGGTCGTTCTCGTGACACTGGGCTTGCTCATTCACGCTTTGCTCAAGCCAGTACATCGCCTGCGCCAGGCCATGATAGAAGTGGCAAAAGGTGATGGCGACCTGACAAAGCGCCTACCTAACGCTGGAAACGACGAGTTCGGACAAATGGCCTCGGCCTTCAACAGCTTCGTTGAACGTGTTCACGGCTCGATGAAAGAAGTCTCCCTCAGCGCAGGCCAGCTCACGAAAGCGTCCGGTAAAGTCCTAGATGTATCCAACGCCTCACTCAGACAGTCTGACGAGCAAGATCAGCGCACCCAGAGCGTTGCCGCAGCCATTAACGAGCTAGGCGCTGCCACCCAAGAAATAGCCGGGAATGCAGCTTCCGCTTCGCAAGCTGCGACTTCAGCACGGAATCAGGCAGAGAACGGAAAATCTGTTTTGGATCATGGTCGTCAGGCCATGGAGACACTCTCCGAAGCTATCGATACCGCCTCCTCAAGCATTGAGGACTTGCACCAACGAACAGACAACATCGGCGAAATCCTGGAAGTGATCCAGGGCATCTCAGGCCAGATCAACTTGCTGGCGCTGAATGCAGCAATTGAGGCAGCCAGAGCGGGTGAGGCCGGTCGCGGCTTTGCCGTTGTGGCCGATGAAGTTCGCAGCCTCGCGCATAGAACCCAAAGTTCTGCATCGCAAATTCAGGGGCTGATTGAAGAACTACAGGCAAGTGCTAAGGCAGCAGTTGATCAGATGGCGGCAAGCCATAGTCATAGCCAGAAAAGCCTGGAAATAGCTAAAGACGCGAGCGAGCGATTCCACGCAGTCACTGTGCGGATGAGCCAAATTGACGGCCAGAACCTATCGGTGGCTACCGCGACGGAAGAGCAAAGCGCGGTCGTTGACACCCTCAATCAAGATATCAACCAGATCAGCGATCTGAACGGAAAGAACATCCAGAATGCAAAATCATCGTTAGCGGCTTGCGTAGCGCTGGATGAAGAAGCGCTCCGACTCCAACGCCTTGTGGGTGGATTCAGAATCTAGAGGCAAGAAGGAACCGGCGTTTGAAGAGTCCAGCCTGGCTGTGAGGTTTCCTTTCTGCCAGGCCTTGGCCAGGCCTGTAGCTGACGTCTCAAACACTGAAGCAACAAGCCTGACCGGACAGGTGCTGTTCTGACGGAGTTCGGCACCACCGGCCACCACCTCCACGCGGGTGGTGGCCACCCTATTCAAGCCAGCCTCGGTTGGCGAAAAGAAGAGGCAGGCTGCACAGGAGCTAAAAGCGCAAGGGCTTACTCAATAGGAGGCCCGCAAGCAGCTTGAAATACCGGAATCCACTTTCAGACGCCTGTGGCATCAACGGGACATGACTTTCGTAGCTCAATTTTGAATCACTGATCCCCCGCCAAGTGTGCAGCTGACGTGGCGTGAGGCCCAGCCTTGGTCAAATGTGCATTGGCGCGCAGTTGCTATAGACGTTACGCCTTCAGGTCAGTAGCAATGGCTTACGAAAATGAGTGTCTAGTCCTGAAATAGGTTTACACCTGTTCAGGTAGCCCGATAGACCTCAAAACGCCCGATGCACCGCATCGGGCGTTTTGTTTTTCAGGGCCATGTGAGGCCGCTCTGTGTTGTAGATCTGCAC
>NZ_QJRL01000011.1 GCF_003205205.1 Pseudomonas sp. LB-090624 | reverse complement strand
GCGCGATATCGCGTCGTAAAACAAGGCGGTCGCGCGCGCCTGTCACAGGCGTGACTGGCCAGAAAAAAACGTAGGAGCGAGCGCAGCTCGCGATGCGCCGCGCGGGCGGCGCTCGATTTCTGCCACACCCTAAAACCCAAGCCAAACACACCCGGCCATTCCACAACCTCATGCCATGCGGTGTGGCTTCGTAAGGGTACGGCGGTAGAGGTGCGTCGTCTGGGAGACCGAGCGCCGCCCGCGCGGCGCATCGCGAGCTGCGCTCGCTCCTACGGTTGTTCCGGGCCAATTATTCCTGGGGGATTTGCGCGCGTACGCCTGGGCGCATGGCGCGATATCGCGTCGTAAAACAAGGCGGTCGCGCGCGCCTGTCACAGGCGTGACTGGCCAGAAAAAAACGTAGGAGCGAGCGCAGCTCGCGATGCGCCGCGCGGGCGGCGCTCGATCTCACTGGCAGCGCAAATCTTCCGTCATGCCCTACCGTTCGCGCAGTGCCTCCCTGGCTCGGTTCAGCGGTTTGATCAGGTAATCGAGGATGGTCTTCTCGCCAGTACGGATATCCACCGTGGCAATCATCCCTGGCACGATCGCGAAGTGCTTGCCGGCCTTGTTCTGCAAGCTGTCCTGTTCGGTGCGGATGAACACCCGGTAATAATAGATCTCTGGTTTCACCTCATCCTGCAAGGTATCCGGCGAGATCCCCACCACCTTGCCATCCAGCCCGCCATAGACCGAGTAGTCATAGGCGCTGATCTTGACCTTGGCCGCCTGGTCCGGGTGGATGAAGGCAATGTCGCGTGGGGCGATACGGGTTTCGATCAGCAGGCGCTCGTCCATCGGTACGATCTTCATCACCTGGCCCCCGGGTTGCACCACGCCGCCCAGGGTATTGACCTCGATGTCCTTGACGATGCCGCGTACCGGCGAGCGCAAGGTCAGGCGGGTAAGCGAGTCGCTGCGCCCGCGGACCACCTCCGACAAGCTGTCGGCCTCGGCGCTGGCCTTGGCCAGTTCTTCCCGGGCTCGCACCAGGTAGTCGGAGCGCGCCTCGTTGGCCTTGAGCTCCAGCTCCGAACGCTGGCGGTTCAGGCGGATCACCTCGACCCGGCTCGAGGCGCCCATCTTGGCCAGGTTCTCGGTGATCTTCAGCTCGCTGCGCACCAGTTGCAGCGAGTCCTCGATCCCTGCCAGGGTCTGTTCCAGGCCGCGGCGGCGGGTCTGGTACAGAGCGGTTTCGGCGTCGATCAGCTCGGGCGAGTCGCGCAGGCTGGCTGGGAAGGTCAGTGGCTTGCCGGTTACCTCGGCCTGCAGGCGCGCCTGGCTGGCCTTGGCCGCGCGGTACTTGGCCTCGCTTTCACCCACGCTGGAAGCAGTCTTGGTCGGGTCGAGCTGGGCCAGGATCTGGCCGCGCTCGACCAGGTCGCCCTCGGCCACGCTCATCTGCGCGACGATGCCGCCCTCGAACGACTGGATCACCTGCTCCCGTGAGCTTGGGATGACCTTGCCAGTGCCGGTGGAGACCTCCGTGACCTCGAACCAGGCTGCCCAGGCCACGAACGCCGCCAGCATCAGCGCGCACAGGGTGATGATACGACCGGCGCGGAATACTGCCTGGTCGTCCTGGCCGTCCAGGTAGGAGGCCGGGAGTTCATGGTTGCTCATGCCTGCGCTCCTTGCAGTTTGGCCAGTGCGGCATCGCGCGTGTCATCGATGACGATGCGCCCGCCATCGAGGACCAGAATGCGGTCGACCCGTTGCAGCACGCTCAGGCGGTGAGTGGCAATCACCAGGGTGCGGCCCTGGCAGAAGCGCTCGAGGTTATCCAGCAGCTTGCGCTCGGTCATGTCGTCCAGCGATGCGGTCGGTTCGTCCAGCAGCAGGACCTGCGGCTGGCGCACCAGCAGGCGGGACAGCACCAGCGCCTGGCGCTGACCGCCGGAAAGGCCCAGGCCGCCTTCAAGGATAAGGTGGTCCATCCCCTTGGGCAGGCGGCGGACGAAGTCCAGCGCGCCAGTGGCGGCCAGGGCGGCCACCAGTTCCTGGTCGCTGGCCTGGCCGGCGCCGAGGGTGAGGTTTTCCCGCAGGGTGCCGTGGAACAGCCGCGCGTATTGCGGCAGCAGGCCGACGTCGCGACGCAGGTCGGCAGGATCGAGGTGGGCCATGGCGATGCCGTCCAGGCTGACTTCACCCTGGACCAGGTCCATGGCCCCGCCCAGCGCTTGCAGCAGGGTGGATTTGCCGGCGCCGTTGCGCCCGAGCACGGCAATGCGCTCGCCAGGCTGAATATCCAGCTGGCCGATGTTCAGCACCGGCGGGGACTCTTCGCTGTAGCGGAAGTTGGCCTGGCGCAGCCGGTACTCGCCGCGGATGGCCGGCAGGTGCACGCGGGCTTCGCCTTCAGGGTGGTCGACCGGCGACTGCATCAGCTTGTCCAGGCCTTGCAGCGCTACCTTGGCCTGTTGCCAGCGGGTCAGGACATGGGTCAGCTGGGCCAGCGGCGCCATCATTCGCGATGAAAGCATCGACGCCGCCACCAGGCTACCGGTGGTGAGGTCGCCGGCGATTACCATGGGGGCGCCAACCACGATGACCACGGCGAACACCGCCCCCTGAACGTTCTGGGTCCACGTCACCAGGCCGTTGGTGAGGGTGCGCAGGCGCAGGTTGGTATGGGCACAGGCGGCGTTGTACTGGTTCCACTGGCGCTCGAAGCGTGCTTCGGCCTGCAGTGCCTTGATCTCGTCCAGGCCTTGGATGCTTTCCACCAGCATGGCGTTGCGCAGCGCCGATTCGCGCATCGAGGCATTGGCCAGCCGCGCCAGGCGCCGTTGCGCCAGCAAGCCTGGCAAGACCATGGCCAGCAGCGCGACCAGCGGGATGAACACCAGCACACCGCCAATCAGCCAGAACACGAACAGGAACAGCAGGAAGAACGGCAGGTCGGCCAGCGCCGTGGCGGTGCTGGACGTGATCAGATCGCGGATCGACTCCAGCTCACGCAGTTGCGAGATGAACGAGCCGGTGGACTTCGGCCGTACCGAGTTGCGCAGACGCAGGGCATGGCCGTAGACCAGGTCACTTACCCGCAGGTCGGCGCGCTTGCCAAGCAGGTCGCTCACTTTCAACCGCAGCAGGCGCATGCTGAAGTCGAACACCAGCGCCAGCACGACACCGCCAAACAGCACGTACAGGGTCGGCAGCGATTCCGCCGGGATCACCCGGTCGTACACCTGCATCGAGAACAGCACCCCGGCCAGCGCCAGCACGTTGGCCACCAGTGAGGCCACCATCACCTGGCCGTACGGGCGCAAGTCGCGCAGCACGATACGGGCGAACCAGTGGCGGTCGTAAGGTGCGGTGTAGTCGTCGGTACGCACGTCGCGCAGTGGCCGTGCCGGGCGCAGCAGGGCAACGCGGTTGATGCGGCCCTTGAGGGTGTCGCGGGGCAGGCGCGAGGTCAGGCCCTGGTCACCGGCAAACACCACTGCCAGGTCGTCTTCCTCGGTGACTGACTCGACCACAGCCAACTGGCCATCGTCCAGCTCCAGCACCAGCGGGGTGCGCCACTGCCGCAGGCCCTTGGCATCGAAGCGCACGAAGCGCAGGGCCAGCCCGGCCTGGCGGGCCATGTGCCGGAGAATTTCGTCGAGCGGTCGGGCATCCTCGACAGCGGCCAGGCGAATGCGCTGGGGCGATACATCCAGGCGGTAGTGGTGCGCGACCTGCAGCATCACTTCCAGCCATGGCCCGAGATCTGGCCGGTGGGCTTGGTCTGGGGCGGCAGCAGGAGCCTGGTTGGGCAGGGTCACATTGATCGAATCGCTCATGGCTGGATCTCCACACCTTGCAGGTTGCGCCCCTCGAGGCCAAAGGCCGTGCGCAGGGCGCCGGTGTTGTACAGGCAGTCGACATCCAGGCGCAGCAGATCGGAGCGGGTGCCGGCAAGTTCGAAGCGAGACTGATAGATCTCCTGCTCGGCGTTGAGCAGGTCGAGCAGTGGCCGGGTGCCCAGGTCCAGGTATTGGCGGCCATAAAGCATGCGTGCTTCCTGAATGCTGACCTGGCGCGCTTCCAGCGAGCTCAGTCGTCGACCCAGCCCAGAGGTTTGTGCCACGGCCTCGGCCAGGCCGCGGCGAGCCTGCAGGCGGGCGGCGTCCTCGGCAGAGTCGGCCGCGGTCAGGGCATGGCCAGCGGCGCGGCTTCGGGCGCTGATGGCACCGCCCTGGTAGATGGGCACTTCGACATTCAGGTAGATGCCTGCCTGGGTACGGTCCAGCCTGGCGTTGTCGCGGTTGTAGTCGTCGTCCAGGTAGTGGTTGACCTGCGGTTGCAACGACAAGGTGGGGTAGGCCTCGGCCTTGGCCTGGGCCAGTTCCGCCTGGCCTTGGGCGCGTTGGGCCAGGGCCATCAGCACCGCCGGCAGGCGGTCACCGCCCTGTGCGGGGCGTTTGCAGGCCTGGTTCAGTTCGTTGGGCGTGCCCTCGGCCAGGGCCGGCGGGGTGACGCGCCCCATCAGCGCAGCCAGGGTCGAGCGCCAGCGCTCGTATTGCGACTGGTACTCCTCCAGCGTGGCGCGGGCGCTTTCCACGCGAGACTCAGCCTGCACCACATCGGAACGGGTACTGGCGCCCATGTCGCTCCGCTGGCGCGCCATGCCGGCAATGTCACCGACCCCGCGGATCTGGTCGCGGGCAATGGTCATCAATTGTTCGTAGCGGCGGGTTTCGATCCAGGCGTAGGCGGTGTCACGGGCCAGGTCATCGACGACCAGCAGGATATTGGCCTGGGCGCGGGCAGCGGCAGCCTGAGCCGCGCTGACGGCGCTGTCGACCTTGCCGAAGTCGTAGAGCATCTGCTTGAGCGACAGGTTAAGGGCCTGGCTGTTGCGGTCGCCGCCATAACCGGTGTCGTAACCGGTGCGGATACCGCCGGAAATCTGCGGGTAGTAACCCGCGCGGGCGACGTTGATGCCTTCGCCCTGCTTGTACAGGTTGCCGATGGCTTCGGCGATGCTAGGGTGCCATTGCGCGGCTTGCAGCACCGCGTCTGTCAACCCGAGGCGTTCGCCACTGGCCACCGGGGCCATGCCGCTCGGCGGCCGGGCAGGCACCGCCTCGGGCGCATCGCGTAACAGCGATGGCCCGATCTGGCGCAGTTGAGGGTCTATATCATCGGCTGCCTGGGCACCCGGGTGGAAATTCAGCGCCACGAGCCCGAAGGCTCCCAGCAACAGCGGTGACAGCGGACTGCTTCGCTTCACATAGTTCCCTTACTGCTGGTCGTCCATGCCGCCGGGCGTGGGCCCGGCGGGTTTGCGGCGGCCTCAGACAACGTGGATACCGTTCTGTACCCACAGGTGGTGGCTTGGATCCTCCTGGGCCGTGTATTGGTTATAGTCGATCCCGTCGGCAGTTTGGTTCCCGACCAGGGTCCAGCTGTCCGTCATGTGCACCGAGTCTTTGTCGTCCCCCTTGATGATCAGTGTGTCGGTACCGGTTTCGGTGATTGCCACCACGTCCGCCAGATTGAGGGTCAGCGCCACCGAACTGGTGTCGTTGAGGTCGATGATTTCGATGTCATGCACACGGCCGGCCAGGTTGCCCAGGTCGATGCTGGCATCGCCGCCGCCCCACAGCAGGGTGTCGGTACCGGTACCCCCGTCGACACTGGCGAAGTTCTGGTCGACCACCACCAGCGTGTCGTCGCCTGCACCACCCTCCAGGGTGATGTGGCCACCCTGGCTGCCATCGAGGTGGTCGTTGCCGTCGGTACCGGCGATGACATCGCTGGCAGCGGCCACGCTGGCCAGCGCCACCGACTCGTCACTGGTGTCTGCCAGCAGCGAGGTGGTGGTGACGAGGCCGGCGGCGTTGTCCAGGTTGATGGTCAGCGTTGCCGTGTCGGTGGTGCCGTTGGGGTGGGTCAGCTCGTAGGTAAAGGTGTCATGCTGGCCCACCGCCGCCGAGGTGAGCCCGGCGTTGAGCGTATAGGTGTAGCTGCCGTCGGCATGCACCAGCAGCGAACCGTAGGTGCCTGCCACTGTCACGCCGTTGTAGCCCGGGATGGTGTAGGTGTTGGCGGCAGTCAGGACGCTCAGCACGGTCAGTGCCGAACCTACGTTGTCATCGGTCAGCAGGTTGCCGGTGGCCGCCGTTGCGCCACTGACCACGAATTCGGTCAGGTGCGTGGTGGTGGCGTTGACGCTGGTGGTGATCGAGCTGGCCAGGCCTATCCCGCCGGCAGTGACGCGCACGTGGTAGGTGCCAGCCCCTTGGTTCTGGAAGGTATAACCCGCGCCGCCACCCAGCAGGCTGATCAACGAACCACCGTTCACCGACTGCACCAGTACATACTGGCCGGTGGCCGGGTTGAGCTTGAGCAGTTCGATGGTAGTGCCGTTGAGCAGGCTCAGCAGGTTGGTGGAGTTGACCACCACTTGCAGGTTGGCCGTGGTGTCGGCGGCCACCGTGGTGGTGTAGGTGGCTTGCCGTGTACCGATCAAGGGCAAGGTCAGCGAGCCCAGCGTGGTACTGCTGGTGTCCACGCGGTTGGCCAGGGTGAGTTGACTGAAGCCGACATCGTTTACGGCGTCGACCACCGTGGCCGGGGCCCCGTAGTTGCTATCGCTCCAGATCTCCGTGGCTTGTGGGCTGTCGATGCGCACATACAGGTTGGCCGCATCAGACAGGCCGTTCGGGTGCACCAGTTGATAGCTGAACACGTCTACCTTGCCGACACTGCCTGGGCTGCCGTTCGGCGTATAGGTGTAGCTGCCGTCGCCCTGGATCACCAGTGTGCCGTACAGGCCCTGCACCGTGGTGGCAGTGCCAGCGGCAACGTAGCTGCCGTTTTTCAGTACTTGCAGCACCGCGCCGCTGTCCGGGCCGCGTGCATCCACGGTGCCATCAGTGCCCACATCGGTGATGACGTTGCCAGAGGTGGCAGTGCCGGTGCCGGTGAACTGGGTCAGGCTGGTGGACGTGATGTCCAGCGCGGTGGTTACCTGGGTGATCAGGCCAATGCCGCCACTGCCCACTGTCAGACGGTAGTCACCGGCTTGCAGGGTGCCGATATCGACCTGCAGCCCAAGTGGCAGCACGATCAGGTCGAGCAGCCCCTGGGTGTTGCCGGTGGCGATGGTGACCCAGGCGCCAGTCGCGTCTTTCACCTGCAGCGTGAATGTCGAGTTGTTGAGCAGCGCCAGCACACTGTTGGTGGTCAGCGTCAGGGTCGGGTCAACCGTGGTGCCTGCTGCCACTGTCCAGGTGTAGGTCTTGCTGAAGCCCGACAGCAGGGTCGTGAAGCTGTCCGTGTAGGTCTTGGTGGCGCTGACCGGCACCAGGTTGACCGTGGCCGTCGCCAGGTTGTCGCTGGCGACGACCGGCGCGTTGGCATCCACATCCGGCGCGGTGACGTTGACGTTGCCCGACACGTTGCCGCGCGGGTCGGCGAGGGTCACCGAAAGTATCTGGCCGTTGTCCTGCGGCGGGCTCAGGGTCACGGTGAAGGTGCCGTTCTGCTGCACGGTTGCGGTTTGCAGCACGTTACCGTTGGCACTGCGCACGGTCACCGTGGCCCCCACTTCGCCGGTACCGGTCAGGGTACCGCCGTCGGCGCTGAACACCAGGTTGCCGGCTGCCGCAGGCGGGGTCAGGTCCGGTGCGGTCAGTGCGGTGCCGGTAGACACGTTGCCGGCGCTGTCAGTGAGGGTGACGCTGAGCGCCTGGTTGTCGATCTGTGCGGCGGCCAGGCTGACCACGAACAGGCCGTTGCTGCCCACTGTCGCAGTCCCCAGCACGGTACCGGCGCTGTTGCGCACGGTGACCGTGCTGCCGACCTGCCCAGAACCGCTGACCGAGGTGCCGTTGGCGTTGATGGTAGCCAGCGGTGCAGCTGGCGCCGTGGTGTCGGGTGCGGTCAGGCTGGTGCTGGCGGACAGGTTGCCGGCAGCATCGGACTGGCGTACCACCAGCAGTTGCCCGTCGTTTTGCGGGGTAGTCAGGGTGATGCTGAAGGTGCCGTTGGCCTGCACGACTGCGCTACCGACCTGACCGCTCGGGCCTTGTACGGTGACCGTGGCGCCCGCTTCACCGGTCCCGGTGAGTACCGTGCCCGTGCCGTTGATGACCAAGTTGGCCGGTGCGGCAGGTGGCTGCAGGTCAGTGGCAGTGTAACTGGTGCTGCCCGAGTTGTTGCCCGCAGCGTCGGCCTGGCTCACAGCCAGGACCTGGCCATTGAGCTGCGCGGCGTTCAGGTTGATGGAGTACACGCCACCGGCATTCACCAGGCCGCTGCCGAGCACGTTGCCACCGGCATCGCGCACGGTCACCGTGGCTCCGGCCTCACCCGTGCCGCTCAGCACCAGGCCGTTGGTGGACAGGGCGGTCACCACCGGGTTGGCCGGTGGGGTGATGTCAGCTGCCTGCACGAAGGTGGGCTGCGACTCGCCGCCCACCAGCGCTACGGCTGTCACCGTGAGGTGCTGGCCGTTGAGCTGTGCCGAGTCAAGCGTGAGCGAGAAGGTGCCGTTGAGCGTTGCGCCACCGGTGCCGATCAGATTGCCTGCGGCGTCGTACACGCGGATACCGACACCGCTTGGCGCATTACCCGACAAGGTCAGGCCGTCGCTGTCCAGGATCACGTTGGTCGGTGGTACCGGCGGTGCGACCAGCGGCGTCACATAGGTCGTCACCGCTGATGTGTTGAAACCGTCGGACTGCGTGACTGCCAAGGTGGCGAGCGAGCCCGCCGCCGGCGACAGGGTGATCTGGAAGTTGCCTGCGGCATCGACCACGCCGGTGCCGATCACAGTCTGGTTGAGGCTGACGGTGACCGTCGCATTGGCCTCGCCCTTGCCGGTCAGCACGTTGAAGGTGTTGTTGATCGCCAGGTTGGTGACCGGCTCGGGTGCCGAGGTGTCGTTGGTTTGGTACGGCGCAGGCACCGAGGCGTTGCCGGCATCGTCGGTGGACACCACGCTGAGCAGCTGGCCGTTGTTCTGCGCCGGGCTGATCGGCACGGTGAACTGACCGTTGGCGCCCACTTCCACCTGGCCCACGATGCTGTTGTCCGGGCCGCGAACAGTGATGGTGCTGCCGGCTTCGGCGGTACCGGTCATCGACGTGCCGGCCGCATTCAGCAGCAGGTTGCTGGGCTGTACCGGTGGTGTCAGGTCCGGTGCAGTTACCAGCAGTGGCGACGATGGGTTGCCGGTGGCGTCCTGGGCGATCAGCGTCAGTTGCTGGCCGTTGATCTGCGGGCTGCTCAGGTCGACCACGAAGCTGCCGTCCGGGTCTACCGTAACTTGGCCCAGCAGGTCGCCACTGTTGTTGATCACGGTGACCCGAGTGCCGGCCTCGGCAGTACCGATCAGCTGGGTACCGCTGTCGTTGATGCTGGCAATGACGGTTGCCGGTGGCGTGATGTCCACCGCCGTGACCGTACTGATCGGCGAAACGTTGCTGCTGCCGTCGGTCAGGGTTACCTGCAACAGCTGGCCATCGAGCTGGGCGGCGTCCAGATTGACCGTGAAGGTGCCGTCCGGAGCAACCGTGGCGCTACCGATCTCGCTCGTGCCAACGTACACGCGCACCGTGGTACCCGCTTCGCCGGTACCCGCCAGCACATCGCCTGCTGCATTGAGCCGCAACTCGGTCGCCGCAGCCGGGGGCGTGAGATCCGGCGCCTGAACGTCGACCGGTTCGCTGACGTTGCCCGGTGGGTCAGCCTGCAGCACCGACAGCACCTGGTTGTTGATTTGCGCGGGGGTAAGCTCGACGCGGAAACTGCCGTCGGCGAGTACCGTGCCAGTCCCCAGCACGGTGCCAGCGGCGTCGCTCACGATCACGGTTGCACCGGCTTCGCCCAGGCCGCTGACTACGCTGCCATCGGCATTGATCACGACCTCGGTCAGCGGGGCAGGCGGGGTGAAGTCCGGGGACAGCAGGGTGGCCACTGCCGACACGTTCCCGGCGGCGTCGGTCTGGGTGAAGCTGAGCAGTTCGGCGTTACCCAGTGCCGGGTTGAGGGTAATGGTGAAGTGGCCGCTGGCATCGACAGTGGCACTGCCGATCTGCGCGCCGCTCGAATCGGTCACGGTCACCAGCGCGCCGGCTTCGCCACGGCCGGTCAGGGTCACACCTTCACCCGATACCGCCAGTTCGCTTGGTGCGGCAGGTGGCGTGGTATCTGGCGCGGTGATGGCGCTGGCAGCGGACTGGTTGCCAGCCGCATCGGTCAGCAGCACCTGCACCTGCTGGCCGTTGGCTTGCGGCGAGTTGAGGTTGACCTGGAAGGTGCCGTCGGCACGTACCACGGCGGTACCGAGCACGCTGCCATCGGCGGCCAGGACCCGCACACTGGCCCCGGCCTCGCCGCTACCATTGAGCAGGCTGCCACCCCCGGCGAACGCGAGGTTTTGCGCAGCATCCGGCGCCACACGGTCTGGCGCGGTGAGGCTGACACTGTTGGACTCGTTACCGGCGGCGTCGGCCTGCGCGGCGCTGAGCTGTTCCCCGTTGATCTGTGCGCTGCCCAGGTTGGCGCTGAAGTTGCCATTGGCATCGACCACGGCGGTGCCCAGGTCGATACCGCCTTCACCGATCACGGTAACGGTGGCCCCCGGTTCACCTCGGCCACTGAGGACCAGGCCATCGTTGGACAACACCAGGTTGGTCAGCGGTTGCGGTGCGGTGGTGTCCGGTGCCTGCAGCATCGCCGGCAGCGAAACCCCGCCGTCACTGCCGGTGGCGCTCACCTGCAGGACCTCGCCGTTGGCCTGTGCGCTGCCCAGGTTGACGGTGAAGGTGCCGTCGTTGGCCACTGGGCTGCTGCCCAGCAGCACGCCATTCGGGCCGTATACATTGACCGTGCTGCCCGCCGTCGCGGTACCGGTCACCGACAGGCCGTCCGCCGCCAGCACCAGGTTGTCCGGGGTGGCGGGCGCGAGCGCGCCAGGTGCGGTGACGTTCTGCGCAGGCGAGACGTTTTGTGATGCGTCGGCCTGGACCACGCTCAGGCTTTCGCCGGTGATCGCAGCCGGCGACAGGGTGACGCTGAAGCGCCCGTCGGCCGCGACCGTGGCTGTGCCCAGCGCGGTGCCGTCCGGGGCCCGGACGGTGACTGTCGCACCGGCTTCGCCATTGCCCATCAAGGTAGCGCCGTCGGCGGAGACTGCCAGGTTGCTTACCGCCGCAGGCGGCGTGGTATCGGTGGTGGTGTAAGGCGTCGCGGGCGATACGTTGCCTGCTGCATCGGTCGCGGTTACTTGCAGGGTCTGGCCATTGGTCTGGGCACTGCCCAGGGTGACCTGGAAGGTACCGTTGCTGCTGGCCACCGTGGTGCCCAGCACGTTGCCGCTGGCATCGCGCACGGTCACGGTGCTGCCGGCTTCGGCGTTACCGCTCAGTTGCAGCCCGGTGCCGGCCAGCACCAGTGCGGACGGTGCGGCTGGCGGGGTGAAGTCCGGTGCAGTCACCGCCACGGCGGTTGAAGTGTTGTTGCCGGCGTCGGTCTGGGTCACGCTCAGTTGCTGGGCGTTGAGCTGGGCACTGGTGAGCGTAAGGGTAAAGCTGCCATTGGCCGCAACCAGCCCGGTACCGATGATGGTGCCGTCCGGGCCGCGCACGGTGACGCTGGCGCCGGCTTCGCCGAGGCCGGTCAGGGTCAGGCCGTTGTTGTTCAGCACCACATTGGTCAATGGCGCAGGCGGGGCCAGGTCCGGAGTGGTCACATTGATCGCTGGCGAGGTGTTGCCGGCGGCATCCACTTGGGTGACGCCGATGGCCTGGCCGGTGGCTTGCGGTGTATCGAAGGTCACCGTGAAGCGGCCATCGGCACCCACTGTGGCGGTGCCAAGCACAGCCCCCGCAGCATTGCGCACCTGGACCGTTGCACCGACTTCGCCACTACCGGACAGCTGCCGGCCGTCCTGGCTCAGCACTGCGTTGGTGATTGCCGCAGGCGGTGTACGGTCTGGCGTGGCCAGGCTGGCGGGGCCGGAGACGTTGCCCGCTGCATCGCTGAGGGTAACTTGCAGGGGGCTGCCAGTGGTCTGTGCGCTAGGCAGGGTGATCTGGAACTGGCCGCTTTGGTTGACAGTGCCGGTCGCCAGGATAGCACCGCTGGCATCGCGAACCGTGACGGTTGCTCCTGCTTCGCCCTGGCCGCTGAGCACAGTGGCCGCATTGTTGAGGCTGAGGTTGCTGGCGGCCAGCGGTGCCAGCAGGTCGGGTGTCTGCACGCTGGTTGCCAGCGACTGGTTACCGGCGGCGTCGGCCTGGGTGACGATCAGGTTCTGGCCGTTGGCCGTATTGGCCGCCAGCGTGATGCTGTACAGGCCGTTGCTGCCGACGGTGCCGGTACCCAGCAGGGTGCCCTGGGCATCGGTGACCCGTACGGTAGCCCCTACCTCGCCCTGGCCGGTCAGCGTGCTGCCGTTGGTGCTGAGGTTGGCGGTCGGTGCATCTGGCGCCGTGGTGTCGCTGGCCACGACGGTGGCCGGCACCGATGGCTGGCCGTCGGCCGTGGCGCGGGCGCTGACGTGCAGGGTCTGAGCATTGAGCTGGGCGTTCTGGAAGAACACGCGGAAGGTGCCGTCGCTGCCGACGGTGGCGGTGCCCAGGGTGGTACCGCCGGAGGTCACGGTGATCAGCGAGCCAATGGTGCCGGTACCGGTCAGCAGGAAGCCGTCGGCGCTGATCGCCAGGCCGGCAGGTGTTGCCACTTCGTTGCCGGTCGGGCCTGCAACGGGTACTTCAGTGGAGGTGTTGCCCGCCGGATCGGTGACCTCCACGGTGCCGGTGTCGCCAGCGGCAAGGGGTGGATCGACCGGCACTACGAACGTGCCATCCGGGCCTGTGGTGCCGCTGCCGATAGGGTTGCCGTCGGCATCACGCACGACCACGGTACTGCCAGGTTCTGCGGTACCGCCCACAGTGCCGCCGTCCGGGCTCACGGCCACATCCGTGGCCGGTTGCGGGTCGGTGGTGTCGGGTGCTGTGGTTGTCACCGGGGCGGAGTCGTTACCGGCTGCATCGGTGACGACTACGGTCACGGTCTCGCCGTTGGTCTGCGGAGTGTCCAGCGGTACGCTGAAGCTGCCGTCCGGGTTGACCGGGACGGTGACCACGTTGCCCGCGCCGTCTGTGACGGTGACCGCGCTGGCACCTGGTGCAGTGCCGGTAACGGCGGTGCCGTCTGCGCTGACCGCCACATCGGTGGGCAGTGCCGGTGGGGTGATGTCGGGTGCGGTGATCGGGGTGGCGTCGGAGAGGTTGCCCGCCGCGTCGGTCAAGGTCACGTCCAGCACCTGGCCATCCAGCTGTGCCGGCGCCAGCGGTACCGTGAAGTTGCCACCCACCGGCACCACCACGCTGCCGAGCAGGTCGCCAGCGGCGTTGCGCACTTCAACGGTGCTGCCGGCTTCACCAGTGCCCTGGATGGCGTTGCCGCCCTGGGTGATGGTGAGGCCGGCCGGTGCCGTGGGTGCGGTGCTGTCGTCAGCAGTGAAGCTGGCCGAAGGCGAAGCGTTACCGCCGCCATCGATCAGTACCACCGACAAGGTTTCACCGTTGGTCTGGGCTGGCGCGATCGGCACGTCGAAGGTGCCATCGTCGTTGACCTCGATGGTGCCCAGCAAATCGCCGGCGGCGTTACGTACTTCCACGGTGCTGCCAGCCTCGCCCTGGCCGCTGAGCAGTGTGCCTTCCGCATTCAGGCCAAGGCCCTGGGCCGGCAGCGGAGCCTCAAGGTCTGGCGCGGTCACGGTGTCGGCCGGCGATGGGTTGCCGGCATTGTCTGCCTGGGTAACGGACAGGGTCTGGCCATTCACCTGCGGCGGGTCGATAGCCACGCTGAAGCTGCCATCGGGCTGCACGGTGGCGGTACCTACCACGGCGCCAGCCGCGCCGGTGACGGTTACTTGGGCACCAGGCTCGCCGGTACCGGTCAGGGTGGTGCCGTCGCCCGAAAGGGTGAGGCCGCCTGGAATGCCCGGCGGCTCGGTGTCGGGCGCAGCAAGGTCTACAGCCGCCGACAGGTTGCCGGTCGGGTCGCGTTGCTCCACGGTCAATGCCTGGCCGTTGGTCTGTGGTGTATCGAGGGTGATTTCGAATGCGCCGCCGGCGCCCACCACCACGCTGCCCAGCACGCTGCCGTCCGGCCCACGCACGGTGACGGTGGCGCCTGGCTCGCCGATGCCGGTGACGGTGGTGCCGGTGTCGTCGATGGTCGGGCTGGTGACCACTTGCGGTGGAGTGAAGTCTGGTGCAGTGAAGTCCACCGGCCCGGCACTGTTGCCCAAGTTGTCGGTGGCTTCCACGGTCAGGCTTTCGCCATTGCGCTGTGGCGCGTTGAGGGTAACGTCGAAGCGGCCGTCGCCCCCCACTGTGGCGGTGCCCAGGACGTTGCCTTCGGCATCGCGCACGGTAACGGTGGAGCCGCTCTGGCCCTGGCCGGTAAGGTGGATGCCAGCCGTGTCGATGGCCAGCCCCGAAGGTTGCAGCGGGCCGTCCAGGTCAGGCGCGGTGATGGTCGCGGTCGAGCTGTTGCCGGCTGCGTCGCGCAAGACCACATCCAGTTCCTGGCCGTCAGTTTGCGCCGGGTTGAGGATCACGCTGATCACGCCGTCGGCGCCGATTTGGGCATTGCCCAGCACGTTGCCCTGGGCATCCACCACCTGTACGGTGGTGCCCGGCTCGCCACGGCCAGTCAGGACGCTGCCGTCGTTGCTCAGTTGCAACTCGGTGGCTTCGTTAGGCGGGGTGATGTCTGGTGCACTGACCTGGGTGGGCAGCGAGCTGTTGCCATCGGCGTCGATCGCCACCACATCCAACAGCTCGCCGTTGGCCTGGGCAGGTGTGAGCGGGATGGTGAAGGTGCCATCGTTGCCGACCTGGATGCTGCCGATTACCGTGCCCTGGTCGTCAAGCACTTCAACCAGGCTACCTGCTGGCGCCGTACCGCTGATAGCGCTGCCGTCGGCCGACACGACCAGGCCGCTCGGGCTGTCAGGCAGTGCGGTGGCCGGTACGATGACGGTCAGGCCTGGCGAAGGGTTGCCGGCGGCATCGGTCTGCACCAGCACAACGGTTTCGCCCGCCGTGACCGGGCTGTCGAGGCTGACCAGGAATGTGCCATTTGCCGCGACGGTGCCGGTACCGATGACGGTGCCGTCGGCATCGCGCACTTCGACCGTGGCACCGGCTTCGCCACGGCCGGAAATGACCTGGCTGCCAGCACCAGTGATGACATTGCTGACGATGGCTGGCGGGGTGATATCCGGGGTTGCGTAGCTAAGCGGTACCGAGCTGTTGCCCGCCGCATCGGTCACCCTGACCGACACGGTTTCGCCGTTGGCTTGTGCCGGGTTCAAGGTAAGGCTGAAGCTGCCGTCCGGTGCGGCGATGGCGCTGCCTATCAGGTTGCCTGAGGCATCGCGCACATCCACCCGCGCACCTGCTTCGGCCGTACCGGTCAGGGTCACGCCATCGGCCAGCGCCAGGCCGGTCGGTTGCAGCGGCGCTACATTGTCGGGCGTAGTCAGCGGGCTTGGAGTGGACACGTTGCCAGCGGCATCGGTCAGGGTTACTTGCAGGGACGAGCCGTCGACCACCGGAGTCGGCAGGGTGACATTGAAGCTACCATCCGCTTGCACGGTGCCGCTGACCAGCACCTGGCCTTGGTCATCACGCACTTCCACGGTAGCGCCCGCTTCGCCGCGGCCGGATACCGTGCGCCCGTCGTTGCTGATCACCAGGTTGGTGGCCGGCTCCGGCGGCGTGGTGTCGCCGCCGTTGTCGATGATGGGGGCGGTGACGGTGCCTGCCTGCGAGGCGTTACCGGCAACGTCGGTGGCGGTGACTTGCAGCTGTTCGCCCGCTACCTGTGGCGGGCTGAGGGTAATTTCGAAGGCACCGCTGGCGCCCACCACCACGCTACCGAGCACGGTGGTGCCATCGGCGGCCAGCACACGTACGGTGCTGCCTGCCTCGGCGCGGCCACTGACGACGGTGCCATCGCCGGCGATTACCAGGTCGCTTGGCGCCACCGGCGGGGTGATGTCCGGTGCGGTGACTTGTACCGGCAGCGACGAGGCGCCGTTGCTATCGATGGCCACCACGTCCAGCAACTCGCCATTGGCCTGGGCTGGGTTGAGCACCACGGTGAAGGTGCCTTCGGCGCCGACCACGATACTGCCGACCAGCGTGCCATTGGCATCGTGGACTTCCACGCGGCTGCCAGCGGGGGCAGAGCCGCTGATGCTGGTGCCGTCTTCGGCCACCACCAGGCCGCTCGGGCTGGTGGGCGTGGCCACCAGTGGCACGTCGTAGGTCAGGGCCTCGGAGGCATTGCCGCTCGGGTCGGTCTGCACCACGCTCAACCGCTCGCCTGGCAGTGCCGCCGGGTCGAGGTCGAGCAGGAAGGTACCGTTCGCAGTCACTGTGCCGGTGCCGATCAGCGTGCCATTGGCATCGCGCACCTCGACCGTGGCACCGGCTTCGCCACGGCCGGCCAGAACCAGTCCATCGGCGCCGACCACAATGTTGCTGACTGCCGCGGGCGGGGTGATGTCCGGTGCATCGAACTGCAGTGGGCTGGAAATGTTGCCGGCGGCATCGACCAGGCGGATATCGAGCACTTCGCCGTTGGCCTGGGCCGGTGACAGGGTGACGCTGAAGCTGCCATTTTCGTTGACCAGACCGCTGCCAATCAAATTGCCCGCAGCATCACGCACCTGCACGGTCGCGCCTGGCTCGCCACTACCGGTGAGGGTAACGCCGTCTGCCAGGCCCAAGCCGGTTGGCTGGGTTGGCGCCTGCAGGTCCGGGGTGACCACCGAAGCCGGCGTGGAAGCATTGCCGGCAGCATCGGTCAGCACCACTTGCAGCGTGCTGCCATCCTTGACGGCCGGGACGAGGGTGATCTGGAAACTGCCATCCGGGTTGACCGTACCATTGGCCAGCACGTTACCTTGGGCATCGCGCACCTGCACGCTGGCCCCGGCTTCGCCGCGGCCGCTGAGCTGGGCGCCGGCGAGGCCGATGACCAGGTTGGTGGCGGCATCCGGTGGCGTGGTATCGCCACCGTCGATGTCTGGCGCGGTGACGCTGCCGGCGGTGGAAGCATTGCCGGCGGTGTCGGTGGCGGTGACTTGCAGCGTCTCGCCATTCACCTGTGGCGGGTCGAGGGTGATGCTGAAGCTGCCGGTGGCGCCAACCACCACGCTACCCAGTACAGTGGTGCCGTCCGCGGCAAGCACGCGCACGGTGCTGCCCGGTTCGGCACGGCCGGTGACCACGCTGCCGTCGGCATTGATCACAAGCTCGCTCGGGGCAACCGGTGGGGTGATGTCCGGCGCGGTGATTTGCGCCGGCAGCGACGAAGCGCCGCTGCCATCGATAGCTACCACATCCAGCAGTTCGCCATTGGCCTGAGCTGGATTGAGGATGACAGTGAAGCTGCCATCGGCGCCGGCCACCACACTGCCGATCAGCGTACCGTTGGCATCATGCACTTCGACGCGGCTGCCGGCAGGCGCGGTGCCGCTGATGCTGCTGCCATCCTCGGCGAACACTAGGTCACTCGGGCTGGCTGGCGCGGTAGTGACCGGCACTTCGAACTGCAGTGCCTCGGAGGCATTGCCGCTCGGGTCGGTCTGCACCAGGCTCAGTTGCTCGCCAGGTTGCACTGCCGGGGAGAGGTCGATGAGGAAGGTGCCGTTGGCCGTTACCACGCCGCTGCCGATCAGCGTGCCATTGGCATCGCGCACCTCGACGGTGGCACCGGCTTCGCCGCGCCCACTCAGGGCCAGCCCATCACCACCCACCACGATATTACTGACGGCAGTGGGCGGGGTGATGTCCGGTGCATCGAACTGCAGCGGCGCAGAAGTATTGCCGGCCGCGTCCACCAGCCGTACGTCCAGTGCTTCGCCATTGGCCTGGGCGGGGGACAGGGTGAGGCTGAACAGGCCATCGGCACCGACGATACCGGTGCCGACCAGATTGCCCGCGGCATCGCGCACTTGCACGGTGGCGCCGGGTTCGCCGCGGCCGCTGAAGGTGACGCCATCGGCCAGGGCCAGCTCGGTGGGCTGGGCGGGCGGCAGCAGGTCGGTCGAGGCAACCGAGCCTGGCGCCGACACATTGCCAGCGGCATCGGTGAGGGTGACTTGCAAGGTGCTGCCGTCTTTCACGGCAGGGGCCAGGGTGACGGCGAAGGTGCCATCGGCGCCAACGGTACCGCTTGCGATGAGGTTGCCTGCAGCGTCACGCACCTGCACGGTAGTGCCAGCCTCGCCACGCCCGCTGAGCTGGCTGCCGGCCAGGCCGACCACCAGGTTGGTCGGGGCATCCGGTGGCGTGGTGTCGCCGCCATCGATGTCCGGGGCAGTGACGGAACTGGCGGCGGAGGTGTTGCCAGCGGCATCGCTGGCAGTGGCTTGCAAGACTTCGCCGGCCACTTGCGGTGGCGCCAGGTCGATGCTGAACCGGCCGTCCTGGCCGACTACCGCAGTGCCCAGTTCGGTACCATCGGCGCCGACGATGCGCACGGTGCTACCCGGTTCGGCACGGCCGGTGAGCACGCTACCGTCAGCACTGACGGCCAGGTCGGTCGGCGCTGCCGGGGCCGTTACGTCGGGGGCAGTGACAGTGCCGGGGGCCGAGACATTGCCGGCGCCGTCGGTCAGGGTGACTTCAAGGTTCTCGCTGTTCACCTGCGGCGGGTTCAGGGTGATGTCGAAGCTGCCGTCGGCGCCGACGGTGCCAGTGCCGATGAGGTTGCCCGCGGCGTCACGGATGTTCACCGTGGTGCCCGCTTCGCCACGGCCGGTCAGGCGCAGGCCGTCCGGCGAGACCAGCAGGTCGATCGGCGTGGCCGGTGCGGTGGTGTCAGGATCGGAACCACCACTGCTCCCGCCACCGCCACCGCCACCGCCACCGTCGGCTGCCGCTGCCGCACCACCGACACCGAGCAGGCTGAGCCCGGCAATCGCCCAGGTCGGCATGGCACTACCAGCAGTGCCGATACCTGCGACCAGTTCGTCCAGCGAAGCCACATCCTCGAAGGTGAAACCGGTGAACGCCGCCGCATCGTACTGGGCATGCCACAGGGTGCCGTCTTCGCCAACGAAGACAATGTCGCTGCCGACCCCGGCCTGGTCCACGGCGAAGAAGTTGCCAATGGTGACTTTTTCACCGGATTTCAGGGTGACGATCAAGTCTTGCCCACGCTGAGTGACCGTGGCGATCTGGTCGGGGGCCACCGGCATCTGCACGACGCCTGGACCCTTCAGGTTGATATTCCCCCAGGCGCTCTGAGTGGCGACTTCGGATTGCTTATCGGCGACGACGATGTTGTCCATGAATGCTCCCTGCTGGTATCCGGATCCCCCGGCCCGGCTGTTCGGGCCACAACCGGCGTAACAAAGCCCCTTCAGGGTTGGTACGCACGGCCTCGACCAGGCAGTCGAGATTTGGGTGGTTAGGGAGATATAGCAGCCAGGCGGGAAGCAACCAGATGGCTTTCTGAGTTAATCCTTTTGTAGGTAAACCTCAGCGAAGCCCCAGCCGGCGGGCCAATCGGCTCAGATTTGCGCGGTCCAGCCCCAGCTCACGCGCTGCTGCCGCCCAGTTTTCCTGATGCCGTTGCAGGCAGGCCTCGATCATCTGGCGCTGGTAGACATCGATGGCTTCGCGTAGGCCTCCTTCGGGCACTGTACTGACCGGCAGCGGTGCCGCGGGCGAGGGCAGGGCGCCCGCGGTGGGTGAGGAAACGCGCAGATCAAGGTCGTTCGCTGCGAGGGTGAGGATCCGCGGCCGGTCGCGGTGCTGGCCCAATGCCTTGAGCGCCGAGCGGCCGATCAGGTGCTCGAGTTCGCGCACGTTGCCCGGCCAGTCGTAGGCCAGCAGCGCGGCCTGGGCTTCGCTGTTCAGGCGCAAGCTGTTCAGGCCCAGGCGTGAACGGTTCTGTTCGAGGAAGTAGCCCGCCAATAGCAGCACGTCCCGCCCACGTTCGCGCAACGGAGGCACCTGCAGTGGGTATACGCTGAGGCGGTGATAGAAATCGGCGCGGAAGTTGCCGTTGCGCACTTCTGCCGCCAAGTCGCGGTTGGTGGCGGCGATCAGGCGTACGTTCACGGTGTGCTCGCGGTCCGAACCCAGGCGCTGCAGTTGGCCGCTCTGTAGCACACGCAACAGTTTGGCCTGCACCGCCAGCGGCAGTTCGCCGACTTCGTCGAGAAACAGCGTACCGCCGTTGGCCAGTTCGAATTTGCCGCGGCGCTCGCCGTGCGCGCCTGTGAAGGCACCGCGTACATGGCCGAACAGCTCGCTTTCCACCAGCGTGTCGGGCAGGGCAGCGCAGTTGAGGCTGACCAGCGGCTTGTCGGCGCGGCTGCTGGCCTGGTGCAGGGCTTGGGCCACCAGTTCCTTGCCGACACCGGTTTCGCCTGTGATCAGCACCGTCAGGTCGCTGCCGCCGACCAGGCGAATTTCTTCTACCAGGCGTTTGTGCGCCGGGCTCTGGCCGATCAGCTCCTTGTCCTGGCCACTGGCCTGGCGGTAGATCTCGGCGCGAAGGTGTTCGTCCTCGGCGCGCAGGGCCAGGTGCTCTATGCGCTCGGCCACGGTCACAGTCGCGGCGGCCAGGCTGGCGAAGGCCTGCAGGGCATCCAGTTCCAGGCTCTGGAATTGCCCGGGGGTAAGGGCGTCAAGGGTGACCAGGCCCCAGGGGCGCTCATCGACCACCAACGGGCAGCCCATGCAGTCGTGCACTTCGAGGTCGGCATCCGGGGCATTGACCAGGCCATCGTAAGGGTCGGGCAGTTCGGAGTCGCTGGCGAAGCGGGTGGGCTCCGGGCGGCTGAGGAGGATCTGGAAGCGCGGGTGTTCGCTGACGCGAAAGCGCCGGCCGAGGGTATCCGGGCTCAGGCCGTCCACCGCTAGCGGCACCAGCCATTCGCCATCCAGGCGCAGCAGCGCGGCGGCATCGCACGGCAGCAAGCCACGCATGGCCTGCAGCAGCCGGCGATAGCGTTCCTGGTCGGGCAAGTCACGGGACAGGTCGCTGACCAGGGGCAGCAGGGCAGTGAGTAACGGCTTTGCAGTCATAAGGACTCCTCTTGGTCGATATGACTATACGCCGCCATGTGTCCTTTTGACATGTTATGGTTCAAGCCATTGATTTTCATGAACATAAAAGTTGGCACGATTGCTGTAGTGACCCTGGCAGTCATTTGAAGCCACCAGGCTCAGGAGTTTTTGCAATGCTCAATGCCGAACAACGTGCAATCATCAAGGCCACCGTACCGCTGCTGGAAAGCGGCGGCGAGGCGCTGACCACTCACTTCTACAAAATGATGCTCAGCGAGTATCCCCAGGTGCGCCCGCTGTTCAACCAGGCGCACCAGGCCAGCGGCGACCAGCCGCGTGCCCTGGCCAACGGCGTGCTGATGTATGCCCGCCACATCGACCAGCTGGAACAGCTGGGCGGCCTGGTCGGGCAAATCATCAACAAGCACGTTGCCCTGCAGATTCTGCCGGAGCACTACCCGATCGTCGGCAGCTGCCTGCTGCGTGCCATCGAAGAAGTGCTGGGCAAGGAAATCGCCACCCCTGCAGTCATCGAGGCCTGGGGGGCGGCCTATGGCCAACTGGCCGATATCCTGATCGGCGCTGAAGAAGGTTTGTATAAGCAAAAGGAGGAGGCCGAGGGAGGCTGGCGTGGTACTCGCGAGTTCCGCCTGGTGCGCCGCGATCGGGAAAGCAGTGAAATCGTTTCGTTCTACTTTGCCCCGGTGGATGGCAAGCCTGTGCTCAAGGCCGAACCTGGCCAGTACATCGGCCTGAAGCTGGACATTGATGGTGCCGAGCAGCGTCGTAACTACTCTTTGTCGGCGCTGTGCGATGGCAAGGAATACCGTATCAGCGTCAAGCGTGAAGCGGGCGGCAAGGTCTCCAGCTACCTGCACGATGAGCTGGTAGTTGGCGATACCCTGCAGTTGTTCCCACCTGCGGGCGACTTCACCCTGGCCACCAGCGAAAAACCGCTGGTGCTGATCAGCGGTGGCGTGGGTATTACCCCGACCTTGGCGATGCTGCAGGCTGCACTGCAAACCCAGCGTGAGGTGCATTTCATTCATTGCGCGCGCAATGGCGCGGTGCATGCCTTCCGCGACTGGGTCGATGGGCTGGCGGCGCGTCATCCGCAGTTGAAGCGCTTCTACTGCTACGCCGAGGCGCAAGGCGCGGATGCCGCCGATGCCGTGGGCCTGCTGAGCGCCGACCTGCTGGCGGAGTGGCTGCCACTTGAGCGTGATGTGGACGCCTACTTCCTTGGGCCGAAGGGCTTCATGGCGGCGGTCAAGCGCCAACTGAAGGGCCTGGGTGTGCCGGAGCAGCAGAGCCGCTACGAGTTCTTCGGGCCGGCGGCTGCCTTGGCGTGATGTAGCGCCTGTAATGCCCCTTCGCGGGTGAACCCGCTCCACCGGCATACCGCCCTGTAGCAGCGGGGTTCCCGGCGAAGAGGCCGGCACAGGCTTATGTGACTACTTCCTGCCTATATATAAAGGAAGATGAAACCGGCGCGCTGCGCTTTCATAGTTAATCGTCCTTTAATCACGGTATCCTTCACTCCCGGGTGTCGAGGGGCTTGCCCCTGCGCGGCACTCGGGCAGCCGTTTTTTTGCCGCCCGGCGTTGAACCGACGCCGTTACGGCCGGTCTCAGCCACACCGGATAGCCCTGCGCAGCGCTATCACGCCGCCTCCTCGGCACACTCACTGGCCCTGCCCAGCGTGTAGACTTGCGCCAAGGCGGGCGGACCACGCTGCCACTATCCATCGAAGGAACCGGTAATGATCGAACAAACAACGCGCCTGAATCGGGAACGGCGCTTTCTGGTGCTGCTGGGCCTGATCTGCATATCGCTGATCGGCGGCGCGCTCTACATGCAAGTGGTGCTGGGCGAGGCCCCTTGCCCGTTGTGCATCCTGCAGCGTTATGCACTGCTGTTCATTGCCGTGTTCGCCTTCATTGCCGCGGCAATGCCGGGGCGCCGTAGCCTGACCTTCTTCGAAGCCCTGGTGGTGCTCAGCGCCATTGGCGGAATCGTTGCGGCCGGCAACCATGTGTATATACTCGCCAACCCCATGGTCAGTTGCGGCATCGATACCCTGCAACCGATCGTCGATGACCTGCCGTTGGCCAAGCTCTGGCCGCTGGCATTCCAGGTCGACGGCTTCTGCAGCACGCCGTACCCGCCGATTCTTGGTTTGTCACTGGCGCAATGGGCGCTCGTTGCCTTCGTGCTGACTGCTGTGCTGGTCCCGCTCGGCATCTACCGCAACCGACGCCAGGCTTAGACAAAAGTCCCGAATTGCATCGGGTCTTTTGCAGCGCACGAGAAGAGCGAAAAGTTGCCTCCCGCTTGATTCAGATCAACCACCAAGCCTTGTAGAATGCGGCTTTGAGGGCTAGCAAGCGGGGTGCGACAAACTGTCGCGAAGTTGAATTGTTGAGTCGCATTGTTGCGGATTCTGTAAAAGACTGTTGCTCAATAAGTCATAGTCAAGGGTTGGCGACCTAACTACAATCGCCCCCAATTTCCGTTCGGCACTGCTTGCGAGTCGCAGGATTGAAGGAAGCCCCAGCGCTCCTTTTTGCTGACTTCGTCAAGTTTCGCCCAACGGCGATACCGGGCGGACCCCCCTCCGCGTTTTCCCGCACCAAATGGACTTGGTCTGAAGTACAGGCCTGTTGCCTACGAAACCATAAGCACCGTTAACCCGCTTGAAGCCAAGGTCCTGCAGTCGGACCCCAGGCAGGAGCGAGTACGGGCGCGAAATGCCTCACTTGGCAGGACGAAGTGTTGGCTACCAAAACACAAATTGCATTGAAGCAAGCTGATCTAGAGGTCGTGAGATGAGTAAAAAGCGTTACCCCAGACTGTTTGGCATATTGCCCTTTTTAGGCATGCTTTTACTCAGTGGGTGCAACTGGACCCTGCTCGACCCGAAGGGCCAGGTCGGCATTGAGCAAAAGAACCTGATCCTGATCGCTACCGGGCTGATGCTGCTGGTGGTGGTGCCCGTGATCATCATGACCCTGGCGTTCGCCTGGAAGTACCGTGCTTCCAACAAGGCTGCCACCTACACCCCTGACTGGTCGCACTCGACCAAGATCGAGGCCGCGGTGTGGATCATCCCGATCCTGATCATCATCGCCCTGGGTTACGTCACCTACCACTCCACCCACAAGCTGGACCCGTACCGTCCACTGGATTCCGATGTGAAGCCGGTGCAGATCGACGTGGTCGCGCTGGACTGGAAGTGGCTGTTCATCTACCCGGAACAGGGCATTGCCACGGTCAACAAGATCGTCTTCCCGGCTAATACCCCAGTCAACTTCCGCGTCACTTCCGACGCCGTGATGAACTCGTTCTTCATCCCGGGCCTGGGCGGCCAGATCTACGCCATGGCCGGCATGACCACCAAGCTGCACCTGATCGCCAACGAAAACGGCGAGTTCGACGGTATCAGCGCCAACTACAGCGGTGCTGGCTTCACCGGCATGAAATTCAAGGCTACTGCCACCTCCCAGGAAGACTTCGACAAGTGGGTCGCCGAGGTCAAGCAGTCGCCGAAGAAGCTGGACAAGGCCGAATACGACGCCTTGGCCAAACCAAGCGAAAACAACCCAGTCGCGCTGTATAGCGAGGCCTCGCCAGAGCAGTTCCAGCTGATCGTCGACAAGTACGAAGGCATGAACCGCGGTCGTAGCCACGAAGAAGCAGGCAGCAAAGATCTGGCCACAACCAAGGGTGTGGAATCGAGTATGCAACCAGCTGCCGGTGCAGAGGAGTAAGAGATGTTCGGTAAATTAAGCCTGGAGGCGATACCCTATCACGAGCCGATAGTCATGGTGACGCTTGCCATGATCGCGCTCGGCGGTATCGCTGTCGTCGGTCTTATCACCTATTTCCGCAAGTGGACCTACTTGTGGAGCGAGTGGCTGACTACTGTCGACCACAAAAAGATCGGCGTGATGTACATCATCGTCGCGATGGTCATGCTGCTGCGCGGCTTTGCCGACGCCATCATGATGCGTACCCAGCTGGCTGCCGCAACCGGTGGCTCCGAAGGCTACCTGCCGCCTGAACACTATGACCAGATCTTCACCGCTCACGGTGTGATCATGATCATCTTCATGGCGATGCCGTTCTTCACCGGCCTGATGAACCTGGCGGTTCCTCTGCAGATCGGTGCACGTGACGTTGCCTTCCCGTTCCTGAACTCCCTGAGCTTCTACCTGCTGCTGGCAGGCGTGCTGCTGGTCAACATCTCGCTGGGTGTTGGTGAATTCGCCAAGACCGGCTGGGTTGCCTATCCGCCGCTGGCGGGCATCCAGTACAGCCCTGGGGTGGGTGTCGACTACTACATCTGGGCGCTACAGCTATCCGGATTGGGTACGACGCTTACCGGCGTGAACTTCCTCGTCACCGTGATGAAGATGCGCGCACCTGGCATGAAGCTGATGGACATGCCGATCTTCACCTGGACCTGCACCTGGGCCAACGTTCTGATCGTTGCTTCGTTCCCGATCCTGACTGCTGCACTCGCGCTGCTGACTGTTGACCGTTATCTGGACTTCCACATCTTCACCAACGAGCTTGGTGGGAACCCGATGATGTACGTCAACCTGTTCTGGGCGTGGGGTCACCCTGAGGTTTACATCCTGATCCTGCCGGCCTTCGGCGTGTTCTCGGAAGTTACCTCGACGTTCTCTGGCAAACGCCTGTTCGGCCACCACTCGATGATCTACGCATCGGGCGCGATCGCCATCCTCGGCTTTGCAGTATGGCTGCACCACTTCTTCACCATGGGTGCCGGCGCCAGCGTCAACACCTTCTTCGGCCTGGCGACGATGCTGATCTCCATCCCGACCGGTGTGAAGCTGTTCAACTGGCTGTTCACCATGTACCAAGGCCGTGTGCGCTTCACCGCACCGATGCTCTGGACCCTGGGCTTCATGGTCACCTTCTCCATCGGTGGCATGACTGGCGTACTGCTGGCCGTTCCGGGTGCTGACTTCGTCCTGCACAACAGCCTGTTCGTAATTGCGCACTTCCACAACGTGATCATCGGTGGCGCGGTATTCGGCTACATCGCCGGTTTCGCCTTCTGGTTCCCGAAAGCCTTCGGCTTCACCCTGAACGAGAAGTGGGGCAAGGCTGCCTTCTGGTTCTGGCTGTCGGGCTTCTACGTTGCGTTCATGCCGCTGTACGCCCTGGGCTTCATGGGCATGACCCGTCGTCTGAACCACTCCGACAACCCACTGTGGGAACCCTACCTGTACGTAGCCGTCGTTGGCGCCGTGCTGATCCTGTTCGGTATCGCTTGCCAGCTGATCCAGATCTTCGTTTCGGTCCGCGACCGCAACCAGAACCTGGACGTGACCGGCGACCCATGGGGCGGCCGTACCCTGGAATGGTCGACTTCTTCGCCACCTCCGTTCTACAACTTCGCTCACATGCCTGAGAAAGTTGGCCTGGACTGCTGGCACGAAGCCAAGGAAGCGGGCGTTGCGTACAAGGCCCCGGCCAAGTACGAAGCCATCCACATGCCGAGCAACACTGCTACCGGTCTGTTCATGGGCCTGTTCCTGACCGTCTTCGGCTTCGCCTTCATCTGGCACATCTGGTGGCTGGTGGGCGCGAGCCTGGTTGCAACCATCGCTGTCTTCGTTCGCCACGCTGCACGTGACGACCAGGGCTACATGGTTCCGGCCGAAGAAGTGGCGCGCATCGAAGGCGAGCGTATGAAAGCGCTGGCCAAAGCAGGTGCTCTGCCTGCCGGCGCACGTGTCGAATCGTTTGAGCGGGTGTAATCAATGTCCAGTCAAGTAATGCACGGCGGCGCTGCTCATGGTCACGACCATGGGCATGACGACCACCACCACGACTCGGGCCAGATGACCGTACTGGGTTTCTGGCTGTACCTGATGACCGACTGCATCCTGTTTGCGTCGCTCTTCGCCACCTACGCGGTGCTGTCCGGCAGTTTTGCCGGCGGCCCGTCGGGTCATGACATCTTCCAGCTCGATTTCGTAGCTGTTGAAACGCTGTTCCTGCTGCTGTCCTCGATCACCTTCGGCTTCGCCATGCTGAAGATGTTCGATGGCAAGAAAGCAGGTGTACTGGGCTGGTTGGCTGTGACCTTCCTGTTCGGTGCAGGCTTCATCGCGATGGAAATCTATGAGTTCCATCACCTGATCAGCGAGGGCTTCGGCCCGCAGCGCAGTGGCTTCCTGTCGGGCTTCTTCGCCCTGGTAGGTACCCACGGTCTGCACGTGACTGCTGGTCTGATCTGGATGGCAATCATGATGTACCAGATCAACAAGCACGGCATCACGCCGACCGCCAAGACCCGCATGAGCTGCCTGAGCCTGTTCTGGCACTTCCTGGACGTGGTCTGGATCTGCGTATTCACCGTCGTTTACCTGCTGGGAGTTCTGTAATGGCTAACGCACACGACACTCATCACGAAGGTAATCACGGCAGCGTCAAGTCGTACATGATCGGTTTTGTACTGTCGATCATCCTGACCGCGATCCCGTTCGGCCTGGCCATGACCGCCAGCCTGCCGAAGAACCTGACCGTTCTGATCATCGTTGCCATGGCCGTGATCCAGGTAGTTGTTCACCTGGTCTACTTCCTGCACATGGACCGCTCGAAAGAGCAACGCAACAACGTATCGACGTTCCTGTTCACCACCTTGGTGATCGCTCTGCTTGTCGGCCTGTCGCTGTGGATCATGTTCAGCATCCACTTCGAAATGTTGGCCAAGTGAGGTAAGACTGCATGTCCGTTAAGCACTTTATCCAAATCACCAAACCGGGGATCATTTTCGGTAACGTGCTTTCCGTGGCAGGCGGTTTCTTCCTTGCCTCGAAGGGCCATGTGGATTTCGCCCTGTTCCTGGCGGTGGTGATCGGTACTTCGCTGGTGGTTGCGTCCGGATGCGTGTTCAACAACTGCATCGACCGTGACATCGACCACAAGATGGAGCGCACCAAGAACCGCGTCATGGTTCAGGGCGGTATGTCGCTGCCCCTCGCGCTGATTTACGCCACCCTGCTCGGGGTGGCGGGTTTCAGCCTGCTGTATGTACAGGCCAACCCGCTGTCTGCGTTCTGCGCACTGATTGGTTTCGTCGTCTACGTCGGTTTCTACAGCCTGTGGCTGAAGCGCAAGTCGGTGCACGGCACCTTGGTCGGCAGCCTGTCCGGTGCCATGCCTCCGGTGATCGGCTACTGCGCCGTGAGCAACAGCTTCGACCTGGCTGCGGTTACCCTGCTGGTGATGTTCAGCCTGTGGCAGATGCCGCACAGCTTTGCGATCGCCATCTTCCGCTTCAAGGATTACAGCGCTGCCAACATTCCGGTTCTGCCGGTGGCGCGCGGTGTCCTCGCGGCGAAGAAGCAGATCGTGCTGTACGTACTGGCCTTCGTTCTTGCCACCCTGATGCTTACCCTCGGCGGTTACGCCGGCCTCGGCTACCTGGCCGTGGCAGCCGCCATGGGCCTGTACTGGCTGTACATGGCCTGGGGTGGTTACAAGGCTGAAGACGATAGCAAGTGGGCCCGCAAGGTGTTCGGCTTCTCCATCCTTACCGTCACTGCATTGAGCGTGATGATGGGCGTGGACAGCCAGACTGCTGCGGACGTGCTGATGACCTACGCACGCTGAAACTGCTGCCTGCTTCACGAAAACCCCGGCCTCTGTGCCGGGGTTTTTTTTGGGTATTTTTCCTGTGCTGGCCTTTTCGCGGGTAAACCCGCTAGGAAGCCGGCACAGGAAAAATAGAAATTTCTGATTTTCAAACAATAGATCTGAAAAGACTAAACAAAACAGGAAATTATCCTTTACAAGGATCATGTTTCGGCACTATCTTCTGATTCAGGCCGCCACATCGGCCAGCGTCGCTCGGACGGTTCCGGGCGCTTACGTCCTCAGAGGAAGCCATGGCCAACCCAGGTTCGCCGCGCCGCTTTGCGCGCATCGATCGTCTCCCCCCTTACGTCTTCAACATCACTGCCGAGCTCAAGATGGCTGCCCGCCGCCGGGGCGAAGACATCATCGACCTGAGCATGGGCAACCCCGATGGCGCCACCCCGCCGCACATCGTCGAGAAGCTGGTGCAGGTCGCCCAGCGTGAAGATACCCATGGCTATTCCACCTCGCGCGGTATCCCGCGCCTGCGTCGGGCAATCTCCAACTGGTACAAGGATCGCTACGAGGTCGACATCGACCCGGAAAGCGAAGCCATCGTCACCATCGGTTCGAAAGAAGGCCTGGCGCACCTGATGCTGGCCACCCTCGACCAGGGCGACACTGTACTGGTGCCCAACCCCAGCTACCCGATCCACATCTACGGCGCAGTGATCGCCGGTGCGCAGGTGCGCTCGGTGCCGTTGGTGCCTGGTGTGGACTTCTTCAACGAGCTTGAGCGGGCCATTCGCGAGTCCATCCCCAAGCCGAAGATGATGATCCTCGGCTTCCCGTCCAACCCGACCGCGCAGTGCGTGGAGTTGGACTTCTTCGAGCGCGTGGTGGCCTTGGCCAAGCAATATGGCGTGCTGGTGATCCACGACCTGGCCTATGCCGATATCGTCTACGACGGCTGGAAAGCCCCGTCGATCATGCAGGTACCGGGTGCCAAGGACATTGCGGTGGAGTTCTTCACCCTGTCCAAGAGCTACAACATGGCCGGCTGGCGGATCGGCTTCATGGTCGGCAACCCCGAGCTGGTCAGTGCCCTGGCGCGGATCAAGAGCTACCACGACTACGGCACCTTCACACCGCTGCAGGTGGCCGCCATTGCCGCTCTTGAAGGCGACCAGCAGTGCGTGCGCGACATTGCCGAACAATACCGCCAGCGCCGCAACCTCTTGGTGAAAGGTTTGCACGAGCTGGGCTGGATGGTCGAGAACCCCAAGGCTTCGATGTACGTGTGGGCGAAGATCCCGCCAGAGTACGCGCACTTGGGTTCGCTGGAGTTCTCCAAGAAACTGCTGGCCGAGGCAAAGGTGTGCGTGTCGCCGGGGATCGGCTTTGGTGATTATGGCGATGATCATGTGCGCTTTGCCCTGATCGAGAACCAGGACCGCATTCGCCAGGCTATTCGCGGGATCCGGCAGATGTTCCGGGCCGACGGGTTGGCCCGCAAGTAAGGTGACTGGGGCTGCGACGCAGCCCCGATTGCCTCGAAGGTGAGCTTTCCACCTGCCTTCTGGGTATCGATATTCCTACCTTCAGCACTCATTTCTCACCAAAGAGATTCCCATGAGTGTCTTCACCGCCTATTTTTGCGGCACCGGATCGCACCGTTTCGACGATGCCAACCCCAACTTCTGGAATGGTGAGCTGGTCTCGACCCTGGCCAGCAACGACCAAGGCCGCGAGTTCGCCCACTGGATTGCCGTAGACGGCCCCGGCAGCGGCAACCTTCAGGATGACACCCTGTTCGTCGAACCCGGCGGCTATTTCAACTGGAGCGGCCAGCTGTTTGGCCGCGGCTGGGAAGAAAACGTCAACCATGTGCTGCAGGTGATCAAGGGCGAAAGCAACTGGCAGCGCACCAAGCTCGACGAAGAAGAGTACCAGCGGCTGAAAGCCGCCGGGGTGCCAATCCCGGACGTTACCACTACGGCGTCGTGGTTCTGGCGCAACTACGACTACGGCGATCGTCATCCAACGCCGCAGGAACTGCAAGAGCGTATCATCAGTGTGTTCCGCAAGCCGCGCTTGCCCACGCAGGTGAACCTGGTGGGTTGGAGCAGGGGAGGGATCAGTTGCCACATGCTGGCCAACGCCATGGCCCAAGACCCTGTATTGCGCGGCATCCCAGTGAATATCTTTGCCATTGACCCGGTGCCAGGGGTCGGTAATGTGCAAACCGAACGCGTCACGTTGGCTGGCAACGTCAAGGAGTACGTAGGTTTCTACTCGCGGGATGAGCGGTCCAAAGGTTTTGCGTGCGTGATCCCAGCGGTCGCCAGCTCCACGCGAACCTGCATCTATCCGATGCCAGGCCGGCATGCCACGCTGGTGGGTAACGCCTCGGTCGACGGCGCGAGCGACGGCAAGGTGCTGCCAGAACCTGGGTTGATCGTTCGCCACTTTGCCGAGGTCTGCCTGACCCGCTGGGGTGTGCAGCTGGACAAGTGCCTGGCCTTGGACGAAGGCCAGTTAATGAAGTATCACCAGCTCATGGCCGCTGCCGAAAAGCAGTACCAGGCCATGCGCAGTGAGTCTTACACGGTCCTTACCGAGGGCGAAAAGCACGACCGTCTGGTGCACCGTGGTGAGCAGCGTACGTACTTCAGCAAAGTGCGGGGCGAGGGTTACGACCCGAGCACAGGGCTGGCATTGCAGCGTTGGGATGCTGCCACTTACAAGTCCATCTGCTAGCCGAGGCGGGCGGCCGGATCAGCGGCAATTTTTTTTGCATTGCCCCTCTATCCAGCCGCCCCCGCTTGGAATGAAAATGGCGCGGCGGGCCAGCCCCGATAACAACAACCTTCCCTCCGTGCCATCATGTCCGAATATAACCCTTGCCTTGACTGCGGCGCCTGCTGCGGGTACTTCCGTGTGTCCTTCTTCTGGGGCGAATGCCAGTCTGCCGGGGGCGTCGTGCCGGACGACCTGGTGGTACAGATCAATCCCACCCGCGTTGCCATGATTGGCACCGATGCCAAGCCCTGCCGCTGCGTCAGCCTGCAGGGCGAGATCGGTAAAGAGGTGGCTTGTACGATTTACGCCAACCGTTCCAGCCCGTGCCGCGAGTTTGACGCGTCTTGGGAGGGTGGTGTGCATAACCCAAGCTGTGATGATGCGCGGGCGGCGTATGGTTTGCCGCCGCTGACCCCGCCAGAGGCCAACGAGCCGCATTGGCCGGATGATGGGGCCGAGGTGGCCTGATTTATTTGCACGGATGAGTTAGCTAGGCTCTGTACGAAAAGCCTTGATACTTGTTCATGCTGCGTTGAAAACAGCCTCGGGATGCTCATGTACGCCAGTACAGTCGGGCGCGACCTCGGCCGTTCCTCGGCTGTTTTCGCCTTGCCTGACCTGCGTCCCAAGACTTTTCGGACAGAGCCTAGTTTGCTTGAACGAGTGAGCCAGGCTAACTCATTACATTATTTCCAAGCCTTAGCAAAATATTTACTTCGTTTTCGCTTTCGCGCTGTCGAATATGGATGTTGTTATTCGTAAACGAAAATGCTCCTGCAGTGGATCGCGTAGCTTGGTAGCGGCCTTGTGCCGCGATGGGCTGCAAAGCAGCCCCGGGATGCCTCAACCCTGCACTTGACGGTAAACTGTCATCTCCCCAGCAATGGACAGGAGATCCGGCGTGACCCCACCCCGCAGTTTCCCCAGTGACCTCTGCCTCGACAGCCCACGCCTGCAACTGCGCCCCATGCGCCATGCCGATGCCGCGCAGTGGCTGGCGATCATGGCCGACCCCGAGGTCATGCGCTATTGGCACCATGCACCCTGGCAAGACCTGGCCGAGGCCGAAAGTGCCCTGGCCGCCGACCGCGAAGCCTATGCCAATGGCGACCAACTCAAGCTCGGCATGTACCGCCGCGACAACGGCGAACTGATCGGCATGGTCCAGCTGTTCAACATCGACGACATTTCCCGCCGTGGCGAAATCGGCTACTGCCTGGCCAGCGCCGTGCAGGGCAGGGGCTACATGGACGAAGCGCTGACCTGCTTCATCGACTACCTCGCCCACACCCTGCACATGCGCCGCCTGGAAGGCGAAATCGACCCGCGCAACCAAGGCTCGGCACGCACCCTGGAGCGCCAGGGTTTTGTCCTGGAAGGCACCTTGCGGGCCCGTTGGTGGGTGGCAGGTGAGCTGTCCGACTCTGGCATTTACGGCTTGTTGCTCGAACCACCTGTTGCATAGTCTTACGGCGAATAGCTACTATTCGGGAACAATTCTCACTTGTGTCCCGGTGCCCCATGCCCGTAGCCGACTCACCGAGCCCGTACCCGCTTGAACAGCTATACAGCGAGCACCATGGCTGGCTTTTCAGCTGGCTACGTCGCAAGCTGCGTTGTTCGCACAGCGCAGCCGACCTGGCCCAGGACACCTTCGTGCGCATCCTGGCCTCGCGTGATGCCTTGCTGGGCATGCGCGAGCCACGCGCCTACCTCAGTACCACTGCACGCCGCCTGTTGATCGACCGGGTCCGCCGACAGCAAATCGAAGAGGCCTACCTCAGCGAACTTGCCTTGGCTGCCGAGGCGCTGGAAGGGCACCAGTCTCCCGAAAGCATCCTCATCACCCTCGAAGCGCTGGAGCAGATCGCTTTCCTGCTGGAAGGCCTGCACCTGAATGCCCGCGAGGCCTTCGTCGGTTACTATTTGGACGACCTGACCCAGCCTCAGATTGCTAAACGCCTGCAGATTTCCCCACGCATGGTGCGCAAGTACCTGGCCCAGGCCTTGATCCATTGCCACCGCACGCTGGACATTGCCGAACCGTGAATCCCTCGCGTATCGAACAGGAAGCGGCCGAATGGGCCCTGTGCCTGGGCGAAGGTGAGCTGGATGCCGACGAGGCGCGTGAGTTCGACGCCTGGCTGCAGGCAGACCCACGCCACGGCGCCACCTTGCGCCGCATGCAAGGGGTGATCAGCCAGGTGCAGGCACTGCGCGAGCAACGCGGACCGGTGGGCGCGGGGCTGCGCGTCGGCGTACAGGTTTCGGCTCCAGGCTCGGGCGCACGGCGCACTTTGCTCGGTTTGGCCCTGACAATCTCCTTGCTGGGCACACTGAGCCTTTCCGGTGGAACCCCGCGCGACTGGCTGGCCGACTTGCGTACCGCGCCTGCGGAGTGGCGCAGCCAAACCTTGGAAGATGGCTCGCAGCTGACCTTGGCGGGCAACTCTGCCGTGGATGTCGACTTCAGCACTGGCGAGCGGCGCATCCGCCTGCTGCATGGCCAGGTGCTGGTGGATGTCAGTCATGACCCGACGCGACCCTTCGTGATACAGACCGACGAAGGCAGCTTCAAGGCCCTGGGCACGCGCTTCGTGGTCAGACACGGCCACGCTCGCAGCGAGCTGACCATGCTTGAGTCCCGGGTCGAGGCGCGCACTGCCTTGTCCGGCGATCAGTTGGTCGTCGGCCCGGGAGAGCGGGCATGGGTGGCGCGTGAAGGGCTTGGCCCGTTGCCGGCCATCGACCCGGCGCGGGTCGATCGGGCCTGGCAGCATCACCAGTTGGTGGCCGACGGCGTACCGCTCGACCAGGTGCTCGATGCCTTGGCCGAGCAACGCCGTGGCGTGCTGCGCTTCGATCGCCAGGCAATGCAGGCGATCAAGGTGTCGGCGGTGCTGCCTCTGGATGACAGCGAAAGGGCCCTGCGCCTGCTGGCCGAGGCGCTGCCGATTCGTATCGGCGGCGTTGGCCGCTGGTGGACCACGGTCGAGCCCGTCTCACGAGAAAATTGATTCAGGTGGTTCCGCTTCTGCGCAGTGGCCCGTCAGACAAGAGGCCAACCGATCAAGAACAAGGAGCCGATCCACCATGCGCCGATTCCCTGGCCACCCCGTCCTCAGCCCGCTAGCCCTGGCCTTGCGCCTTTCCTGTGCCGGGCTGGCCCTGTCCGTTGCGGCCCTGCCGGCTGTCGCCGAGGAGGCCGCCCGCCGCAGCTTCGAAGTGCCCGCCGGCAACCTGGCCCAGGCGCTGGGTAGCTATGCCCAGCAAGCCGCCGTGTCGCTGGCCTTCACCCCCGAAGCACTGGCCGGCCTGCACAGCAACGGCCTGCATGGTCTGTATTCGGTGGACAGCGGTTTTGCCGTGCTGCTGGCCGGCAGTGGCTACCGGGTAGAGCGTAGCGATAACGGCTACCGGCTGGTGGCCGAGCCGCAATCGGCGGTGAGCAGTGACGCGCTGGAACTTGGCGTGACCACAGTAGCCGGGCAGGGCATGGGCCAGAGTACCGAGAACACCGGCTCCTATGCACCGGGCCTGATCAGCGTTGGCTCCAAGACCCCGACCAGCCTGCGCCAGACGCCGCAATCGGTGTCGATCGTGACCCGCCAGCTGATTGAAGACCAGCAACTGACCGACATCAACCAGGCGATGAAAGTGACGCCGGGCATCGTCACCCAGAGCACCACCTTCCGCACCCAGGACTTCCTCTCGCGTGGTTTCAGTATCCAGAACCTGCAGATCGACGGCGCTGCGCCTCAGGCGCTGGGCACCGCGATGGGTTCATTCTATTCGTCGAACATCTTCGAACTGGCCGAGTTCGACCACATCGAGGTACTGCGCGGTACTGCTGCGTTGTATGGTGGCTCGGGTGACCCGGGTGGCATCATCAACATGGTGCGCAAGCGGCCGACTTCTTTTAACCAGCTGAAGCTGACCCTGTCGGCCGGTAGCTGGGACAACTATCGCCAGGAATTCGACCTTTCCGGCCCGCTGGGCTGGGATGGCCGCGTGCGCGGTCGCCTGGTGATGTCCAACACCGATCGCCAGTATTTCACCGACAACCGCGCCACCGAGCGGCCGTTGGTGTATGGCGTGCTGGAGGCGGACGTTACGGACGACACCATGCTCACCTTCGGTGCTCGCTACAACAAATCCCACGAAACCGGCAGCAACAGCGCGGTGCCGCGCTACAGCAATGGTGCTGACCTGAACCTGCCACGGCATACCGGCCTGACCAAGAAGTGGGCCTACCTCGACGCCACCGCGCGCGAGTACTTCGCCAAGGTGGACCACCGATTCAACGACGACTGGAAGCTTAACCTCAGCTACACCAACACTTGGGACCTTGGGCTGTTCAAGACGGCGACCACTCTGAATGCAGTGGACCCGGTGACCAATACCGGAGCGACCTGGTACGGCACCTCGACCCGCCAGGAGAACGAGCAGCACCTGTATGACGGTAACGTCTCTGGCCACTTCCAGGCCTTTGGTCTGGACCATGAAGTGGTCTTCGGTGCCGACTACCAGAAGATCGACAGCCGGTGGCTGGGCACTGCGCCTTATGCCGCGTCGGGCGCGCCCGCCAACGTGTTCGACCCCGACAGCTCGGCGTTCGACGACCCCGGCAATGGGCGTGACTACAAGCGCGACTACAGCCCCAACTCGCAACGCCAGTACGGCCTGTACGGCAGCCTGCGGTTGCAGTTGGCCGAACCCTTGCACCTGATTGTCGGGGCACGTGCGCAGCGTTTCCACTTTTGGCAGACCTACACCAACAATCTGACCTCGCCAGCAAGTATCTCCAGCCCGGAGCAGCGTATAGGCACGAAGGTCACCCCGTTCGGTGGCCTGGTCTACGACCTTGACGATCAATGGTCGACATACGTCAGCTATTCGGAAATCTACAAACCGCAGTCCAGCCGAATCAGCGGCCCTGCGCAAAGCGGTTCGCCGCTCGAGCCCATGACCGGCAAAACCTACGAAACCGGCCTCAAGGGTGAGTTGTTCAATGGCGCACTCAACGCCAGCGTGGCGCTGTACTACAGCACCCGCGAAAACGAAGCGGTGCAGGACCCGAACTTCCTGGCCACCAACGCCGGCTTCTCGGGCAGCTGCTGCTATGTGTCCAACGGTAAGGTGGTGAGCAAGGGCATCGACATGGAGCTGTCTGGCGAGCTGCTGCCGGACTGGATGCTGGTGGGGGGCTACACCTTCAACCTGAACCGTAACCGCAGCGCCGATGCGCCGCTGAGCACGGTGATGCCAAAGCACCTGTTCAAGCTGTACAGCACCTACCGGCTGCCGGGTATCCTCAGCGACTTCAAGGTCGGCGGCGGCGTGCAGGTGCAAAGCGCCACGTACATGAGCGGTACAGTGAATCGCTACGACAGCAGCGGCGCGCTGGTTGAGCGAAACGTCCCGTTCGACTTCGACCAGAGCGGCTATGCGATCTGGAACGCGTTGGTCGAATACCGTGTCGATGATCACTGGAACGTCACGCTCAACGGCAACAACCTGTTCGACAAGAAGTACTACGAAACCGTGGGTACTTCGACCTATGGCAACTACTATGGTGAGCCACGCAACTTCATGGTGACCCTGCGCGGCACCTATTGAGGGTTTGGAAGCGGGGCAGGGCCTGGGTTAAGGTCATGGGCTGTCCCGTTTCTCTCAGGAATCCCCTTTGCCCGTTTTCTACCTGAGCATCAGCCTGCTGCTGTATTTGCTCGCCCTGTTCTTCGATGGCGCGCTGATGAGCGGCGAGCGTCATATGCCGGCCCTGCAGATGCTGCTGTACGGGCCATGGGGTGTGCCTTTCGGCTTGCACCAATGGTTTGCCAATCCGCTGCTGGCCTTGGCCATCCTTGCCCATCGGCGGTTTCGCCGCCTTGCATTGCTGGCTGGTCTGGCCGCTACGTACCTTGCGGCCACCAGCTTCGGCATTACCCGACTGCCGGATAACCAGACCTATGAATTCCATGACCTGACGGGTTTCGGGGCGGGCTTCTACCTGTGGTTGGGGGCAATGGGGGTGTTCTGCATTGGCCAGGCCTGGCATTGCTGGAAGGCCCGCAGCGCGGATGACATGCCCGGTTGGAGCTGGCTTGATGTAGCCTTGATCGCGGCGCTGGGTGTGACGTTGTATGCGGCCACGCAGATGCCATCGTTGCGCTTCGAGCCAGGCAAGGTGTTGGTGCCGCCAGAGCAGCCGCAGACGCTTTGATACCCACAAGGAGGGTTAGCATGATCAAGCATTACCTGGCAGGCCTGGCGCTGGCCTGCGTGCTGCCTTTGGCAGTGGCGGACGATTACACGGCGGCTTACGGGCAGTGCATGGATAAGGCCTCCAGCACCGTGGCCATGAGCGCGTGCATCGGGGCCGAAACGCAAGTGCAGGACCAGCGGTTGAACCGGTTGTACAAGCAATTGATGGGCAAGCTGGATGCCGGGCAGCAAAAACGTCTGCGGGATGTGCAGCGCAAGTGGCTGGCCTACCGTGATGGCAATTGCCAGTTCCATGTACAGGCCAGTGGCGGCACCATGGCGCAGCTGGAAGGTGGCACCTGCATCATGGACATGACCCGCGACCGCGCGGCGGAGCTGGAGCGGGTGCTTAGCCCTGGGCAGTAGCGCCTGTTCAGGCATGATTGGCTCACCTCTGCCGGCACGGGTTCAGCCGCGAACACCGGCAAACCCGGTGTCATGCACCGCTTCGCCTTCTTCGCGGTTAAACCTGCGCCTACAGGGACTGCAGGGTGCTGGTTCTATTTGCGCGGCTCGCGCAGCGCCCGGGCCTTCAGGTACTCACGCACTTCCACGGCATCCCCGGCAAACTCGATACGTTCTGCCTTGGCATCGCGCTGGTAGGCATACATCGGGTCGTAGTACTCGGTCAGCAAGCCTTCGATCCAGCCCCGGTGCAAGTCCACCGCACCACTGCGCTGCTGCACTTCCAGCGCTTCGCGCAGAATCTCTGACAGCCGCTGGTAACGCTCGCCACCCAAGCGCTTGTAGATGTTGGCCATGCTCTGCAGCATGCGCTCGGCAAACAGCCGGCGACCGTCTTCCTCGCCATGTACCGCTACAAACTCGGCACTCAGGTTGACCACGTAATCGCGCAGGATGCGTTCCACGCGGTTGGCGAAGCTGTCTTCCAGCCATACCAGCGGGTACTGCTGCATGCCCTGGTACAGCGCCAACGGCACCGTGCAGCTGCCGACGATGCGGCCTTCGTCTTCCAGCACGAACTGTTCGATACCATGGGCGCGTTTCTTCAGCAGGTCGATCGCCAGCTGGTTTTCAAAATCGATCTGCGCCGGCTGCGCGGTGGCACGCTTGCCAAAGCTGGAGCCGCGATGGTTGGCATGGCCTTCCAGGTCCAGCACGTTGGTCAACTGGTGCAGCACATCGGTCTTGCCGGTACCGGTCAGGCCGCCCACCAGCACGAAATCGCATTGCTCCACGGCCTGCTGGGTAGTTTCCAGCAAGAAGGTCCGCATGGCCTTGTAGCCACCTTTGACGCGCGGGTATTGGATACCCGCCTCATCGCGCAGCCAGCCTTGCACGATCTGCGAACGCAGGCCGCCACGGAAGCAGTACAGGTAACCTTCAGGGTGGGCCTGGGCAAACGCTGCCCAGGCTTCGAGGCGAGCCTGCTTGGTGGCGCCGCTGACCAGCTGGTGCCCCAGGGCGATGGCGGCGGCCTGGCCCTGCTGCTTATAGCAGGTGCCCACCTTTTGCCGCTCTTGGTCATTCATCAGTGGCAGGTTGACCACGCCGGGGAACGCGCCCTTGGCAAATTCGACGGGGGCGCGCATGTCCATCATCGGCACGTCGTCGAGGAATAGCTGGCGGAAGTCAGTGCAGTCGTGGCGCATCAGAACACCTCGACCGCGTGGCTCTGTCGCTCGACCAGCTTGCCGATCGGTGCCAGTTGCAAGCCCAGTTCTGCCGCCACGGCAAGGAACTCGGTTTCACCCTCTGCAGTAACCGCAACCAGCAGGCCGCCGCTGGTCTGCGGGTCGCACAGCAGATACTTCTGCTCGTCACCTAGGGCGCCGATCTTGTGGCCGTAGCTGTCGTAGTTGCGCAGGGTGCCGCCGGGGATGCAGCCCTCGGCCAGGTAGTACTCGACGCTGGGCAGGCGTGGCACGGCGGCGTAGTCCAGATGGGCAGTGAGGCCGCTGCCCTCCGCCAGTTCGACCAGGTGGCCGAGCAGGCCAAAACCGGTGACGTCGGTCATGGCTTTGACCCCGTCAAGCTTGCCGAAGCGGCTGCCGGGGGTGTTGAGGGTGCACATCCAGTCACGGGCCAGGCCCTGGTCCTGCGCGCGCAGCTTGGCCTTTTTTTCGGCGGTGGTGAGGATGCCAATACCCAGCGGCTTGGTCAGGTACAGGCGGCAACCGGCGCTGGCGGTGTCGTTACGCTTGAGGTGGCGCTTGCTGACCACCCCGGTGACGGCCAGGCCGAAGATTGGCTCGGGGGCGTCGATGGAGTGCCCGCCGGCCAGCGGGATGCCGGCTTCGGCGCACACGGCGCGGCCACCCCGGATCACTTCGCGAGCCACTTCCGGGGGGAGCACGTTGACTGGCCAGCCGAGGATGGCAATGGCCATCAGCGGGTCGCCGCCCATGGCGTAGATGTCGCTGATGGCGTTGGTGGCGGCGATGCGGCCGAAGTCGTACGGGTCATCGACGATCGGCATGAAGAAGTCGGTGGTCGAGACCACGCCGCGTTCGTCGTCCAGCGCGTACACGGCTGCATCGTCGCGCGAGGCGTTGCCGACCCACAGTTTAGGGTCCAGCGCCTGGGTGCCGCTTTCGGCCAGGATCACGTCCAGCACCTTGGGGGAAATCTTGCAGCCACAGCCGGCACCGTGGCTGTACTGGGTCAGGCGAATCGGCTCGCTCATGCGTACCTCAGCAGGTCAAATTGTTGCGCGATTGTAGCAAAGCTGGCCTTTGCGCCTGTGCCTCTTATAATTCCCGGTGTCGGCGGAATTGTCGGCGCATCTGTTGGCATTGTCCCGCTATTGAACCGGAGAACACCCATGCTCAAACGCCCACTGGCGCTCGCCGCCGGCCTCGTGCTGTCCTGCTGTGCCGTTGTCGCCCAGGCCGCTGAAACCCTACGGGTCAGCGCCATCCCAGACGAAGCGCCAACCGAGCTGCAGCGCAAGTTCAAGCCGTTGGGCGAGTACCTGGCCAAGCAGTTGGGCATGGACGTGAAGTTCGTACCGGTGGCCGACTACCCAGCGGTGGTTGAATCCCTGGCCTCCGACCGTTTGGACCTGGCCTGGCTGGGTGGCTTCACATTCGTCCAGGTACACCTGAAGGACCCGACTGCCACGCCGCTGGTGCAGCGTGAACAGGATGCGCAGTTCACCTCCAAATTCATCACCGCCAACCCCGATGTGAAAAGCCTGAGCGACCTCAAGGGCAAGTCGTTCGCCTTCGGCTCGATCTCGTCCACTTCGGGCAGCCTGATGCCGCGCTACTTCATGCTCAAGCAGGACAACATCAAGCCTGAAGAGTACTTCAGCCGCGTGGCCTATTCTGGCGCGCATGACGCCACCGTGGCCTGGGTGCAGGCGGGCAAGGTTGACGCTGGGGTGCTCAACGCCAGCGTGTGGCAGAAGCTGGTGGATGCCGGCAAGGTCGATACCGGCAAGGTGAAGGTGTTTGCCACCACACCGACTTACTTCGACTACAACTGGACCGTGCGCGGCAACATGGACCCGTCGCTGAAAGAGAAGATCAAGAAGGCCTTCCTCGACCTCGACCCGGCCAACCCGGAGCACAAGGCGATCCTCGATCTGCAGGCCGCCAGCCGCTTCATCGAGACCAAGCCTGAGAACTACGCCGGCACCGAGCAAGCAGCACGCGAGGCCGGCCTGCTCAAGTGACAGCTCTGAATGTGGCCATCCACCTGTACGGCGCCAGTCTGCGCCATGGCCAGGTACGCGCACTTGATGCGGTCAACCTGCGCATCGACCAGGGCGAACGCGTCGCCATCATTGGGCCGTCGGGGGCGGGCAAGTCCAGCTTGCTGCACCTGATGGCGACCGCTGTCCAGCCCGGCAGCGGGCGCCTGGAACTGCTCGGCGAGCAGCCTTGGGCGCTATCGGCCCGGGCGCGCCAACGCCTGCGTGCAAGGGTAGGGCTGGTGCATCAGGCGCCGCCCCTGCCGCCGCGCCAGCGGGTAGTCACTGCGGTGCTGGCAGGGCGCCTGGGGCGGTGGAGTGTGCTGCGCGGCTTGCTCAACCTGTTGTACCCCAGCGATGTAGCAGGCGCGCGGCAAGTGTTGGCCGAGCTGGGGCTGGCCGACAAGCTGTTCGTGCAGTGTGGGCAATTGTCCGGTGGCCAGTTGCAGAGGGTCGGCATTGCCCGCGCGTTGTATCAGCAGCCGCAGCTGCTGCTGACCGATGAGCCGGTGTCGGCCATGGACCCGGTGTTGGCCGACCACAGCCTGGCGTTGCTCAACCGCTATGCCCAGGCCAACGGCGTAACCCTGGTAGCGAGCCTGCATGCGGTGGAGCTGGCGCTGGCGCACTTCCCGCGGGTGATCGGGATTCGCGAGGGGCAGGTGGCATTCGACTGCCCGGCGGAAGCCGTTACCCAGCAGTTGCTGGATGCGTTGTACGCCAATGAACAACTGGCTTCGCCGCCAACCCAGGGGCCGGCCCTGACCGTGCAGATTCCGCGATGTTGAGGGCTGACGCGCGCGACCCGGCTTTAATGCCGCGGTTGTTGTTGGCCTTGTTGGCCATAGCGGTGCTGTGGCCTGGTATCCAGTTGAGCGAGCTGAACCCCGCGGTGCTGCTGCACGCAGAGAACCGGCAGCAAATCGCCAGTTTCACACGTGCTTTTTGGCCGCCGGCGCACGATACCGAGTTCCTTGCATTGTTATACCAAGCCACCTTGCAGACACTGGCCGTGGCGACTGCCGGCATGGCGCTGGCGTTGTTGCTGGCAATCCCGGCCGGTTTGCTGGCGAGCCGCGCCTTGTCCTTGGGTGCGGCGTCACGCGGGGGGCGCGCCGGGTTCTGGTCACGCTTTTTGCGCCTGCCGGTGCGCGGGCTGCTGATTTTCCTGCGTAGCGTGCCGGAGATCGTCTGGGCGTTGTTGTTCGTGCGTGCTGTGGGCCTGGGGCCGACGGCAGGCGTGTTGGCCATCGCCATCACCTATAGCGGCATGCTCGGCAAGGTCTACGCCGAGATCTTCGAGTCGGTTGACCAGCGCCCGGCCCATGCCTTGTTGCAGGCGGGCAGCGGCCGGTTGGCGGCGTTTCTCTACGGCATCCTACCCAATGCCGCCTCCGAGGTGGTGTCGTACACCGTGTACCGCTGGGAGTGCGCGGTGAGGGCTTCGGTGGTGATGGGTTTTGTCGGTGCTGGCGGGCTGGGGCAGCAGATCGACCTGTCGATGCGCATGTTCGCTGGTGGCGAGGTGGCGAGCATGTTGCTGATGTTCCTGCTGCTGGTGATCCTGGCTGACCTGCTCAGCCGCCTGCTGCGCTGGAGGTTGGCATGAATCGGGTGATCAACCTGCTACTGCTGGGCGCCATCGTGGCGGCGGTGGTGGCTTCATTTGCCTACCTGCAGCTGGACCTGCACGCGCTGGTCGGTAACGGCGGACTGGCGCAGATGGGCGAGTATGCCGGGCGCTTCCTGCACCCGGACCTTTCGCCGGGGCATTTGCAGGCGGTGTGGCGCGGGGCGCTGGAAACCCTTGCCATGTCCGGGCTGGGCACCTTGTTGGCGATGGTGCTGGGGATGTTGCTGGCACTGCCGGCGGCGGGTCGCTTCGGTTGGCCGTTGCAGGGGGCGGCGCGTTTGCTGCTCAATGCCTTGCGGGCCATTCCGGAACTGGTGTGGGCGGCGCTGACCGTGCTGGCTGCAGGGCTTGGGCCGAATGCCGGTACCCTGGCCTTGGCGCTGCACACCGCAGGGGTGCTGGGGCGGCTGTTCGCCGAGGCGCTGGAGAACGCGCCGCCGGAACCCGCGGCGGCGATCCGCTTGCAGGGTGGTAGCCAGGTCGCGGCGTTCTGCTTCGGTACCTTGCCCAATCTGTGGCCGCAGTTGCTGGCCTACAGCCTGTATCGCTGGGAGAACAACATCCGCATGGCCAGCGTGCTGGGGTTTGTCGGAGCGGGCGGGCTGGGGCAGATGCTGTACACCACGTTGAGCCTGTTCCAGGAGGCTCAGGCCAGCACCGTGATCATCGGCATGCTGGTGCTGGTATTGCTGGTGGATATGTTGAGTGATGTGTTGCGCCAGCGCTATGTGCGTGCCTGACCGATAGCCGGGGCTGCTTTTCCGCCCCGCAGCTCTCAGGCATCCACAGCTTCGGCACACTGCGCCTCCCGTTGCATCGACTCCAGGTTGCGCTCGATCGTTTCGCAAATGGTATCCATCTGGATCTGGTGCTCACTGAACCGGAACGGGCTTTGCAAATCTGTCCCTATCCGCTCAATCGCCAGCAACATGAACCCCACCACCGTCGAAGCCAGTGGCGTGAACCAGCCCAGCGACTCCACCAACCCTACCGGCACGATCAGGCAGAACAGAGTGATGAACAGCCGTGGGAAGTACACATAAGGGTAGGGCAATGGTGTATTGGCGATCCGCTCCATGCCACCCTGGGCATTGGACAGGTCGACCAGCGTCGACTCCAGCCGTGCCAGGCGAATGCTGTCCAGCCGCCCGGCCTGGTATTCCCGCGCCAGCAAGGCCGCTGAGCCGCCGAGGATGTCGTTGGCGAAATTGTTCGAGCGGTTGCGCCTTTCAAACTCGGCTGGCGGGATAAAGGCCATCAACTCGTCCGGGCACGACTCACCCTTCAGGTGCGCCGCCAGGCAGTTCACATAGGCGATATGCCGACGCAGCAGGGTCGCCTTGACCGGGTTGAGGCCGTCGTCCGGGTCATCGATCAGGGTCAGCGTTTGCCGTGCGAAGCTGCGCGAACTGTTCACCAGCGCGCCCCACAACGTACGCGCCTCCCACCAGCGGTTGTAGGCACTGCTGTTGCGAAAACTCACCAGCACCACCAGTGCCGAACCCAGCAAAGTCAACGGGATCAGCGGCAGGCTGAACTTGCTGTTGAAGAACAGCATGAAGTCGATGGTAACCAGCACATCCCAGATCAGCAGCCAGAACAGCGACCAGCCGATGTAGCCGATGGTCTTCACCACCAGGCGGTACTTGCGGGCGATGACGTCTTTCACGCGGGGGTACCTCGGAACGCGGGGGATGCAGGATCGGACGTCGAGGGGCGCCGAAGGTTCGGGTGCCGAATGTTGCAAGGAATTTAGAAGCTGAAATGATGAGATAAGTCTGACCCGGCTAGACCGGGCCCGTTAGCTGAGCAGCTGCTTCATCTGCACCAACGCCACCCGCGTGCCATCCCACGCCTGCCGCTCCTCGATACCGAACGGTATGAAGCCCAGTTGCGGATAGAGCAGCAAGCCTGCGGTGTTGTGATTGAAGCATGACACCCAGACCTCCCGGGCGGCGTATTGCTGGCGGGCCAGGTCGATCATGGCGGTCACCAGATAGCGCGCCACGCCTCGGCCGCGGGCGGCGGGCGCCACGACGACGTTGCCCAGGGCACACACGCCGCCGTGTTCGGCTTTGTAAAAGTTGGCGAAAGCCAGGACCGTGCCCTTGTCTACCACCACCGTGGAGCCGCTGCGTTGAGCGATGGCGTCACTCAGCTGGACTGGGGTGAGGGGGTAGGTGGCTTTGGGGAACATATAGAACAGCTCGTCCGCGCCCTGCGGGAAGTTGCAGATGGCGGGGATGTCGCCCGGCTGAATCGGGCGGTGGGTCAGGTACATGGCAGATCCTTCTTGCGCGGGCTGGGCGCGCCTCTTCGCGGGTCAACCGCGCGAAGAGGCCATCAGCCTTGCATCATAAGCCGCTTTGCATCCGTATAGGTGGCCTGCCACTCAACTCATGGCTTGGCCGCTACTGCCACGTAGCCTTTCACCGCAGCCGGCGCGCGTGGCCTGGCCTTGTTGGCCAACTGGTACTGATAGCGCCGCCATTCCTTGTCGATCTCGTTGAACGACATGAATACGCTGATACGCTCCTTGCCCGCCAGGTCCGGGCGCTTGCCCGCGTCGATTTCGCTGGTGGGGATGATGGCAACGTTGATGCCCACTACCTGGCCGTCATCGGCGAAGACTGGCCCGCCCGACATGCCCTTGGTAATCGGGCCGTCATGCACCGAGTAGAAGACGCTGCCCGGCGTACCTTCAAGCCGCACCAGCGAAGGCAAGGCATGGCCCTTGCCCTGCATCGGCATCATGAAACTGTTGAAACCTACCGCCGTCACCGCTTCCCCAGGTACGTACTGGCGCCAGTGCGGCACGTTGCTGGCCTTGTGTTTGAAGAACACCACGTCACCGAGGCCCTCGTGGACCACGTTGCGCAGGAAAGGGGTGTGCTTGGCGGTGACGGCGTATTCATCGTTCCACTGAATAGCGCTTGCCATCAGCAACATCGGCAGCGGGGCGCCGGAAGTCACCACGAAAGCCTGGCTGTAGACAGGGTCGGAAACGTAAGACGTTGGCACTCCATTGCACCCACCGAGCAGCATCATTGCCGCCATGCAGGGCGCGATTTTTTTCATGGTTCACACACGGGTGGAGAAATGGGAGCGCAACTATGGCTAAGTGCCACTACCTCATCAATACTTTCGGCATATATCCGACGAATGACAGCTTAAGTGCTATCCATGTGTGCGGCCAATAGAATGCGGGTATGGCTCCCGGCCGCCTGGTCATTGAGGTGGCGTCAAATCTGCGCGGGGCTGCTCATGAAGAAATGGCAGAAAAAAAACCGACCATAAGGTCGGTTTTTTCGGGATCTTGGTGCCTGAGCGGGACTTGAACTGTGTCCCCCCATTGGCGATAGCCCCCTGTAAACAACGCCACTTCCATACAGCTAGGGTGATCGGGCACCGTCGCTTTAGGCAATGAGGTCGCTCATGGATCTAAGCAACCAGCAAGGTCAATGACCAAATCGTCTTAAAGTTAGATTTTTGGTATGCGCACCACTGAGCCAGTGTATTTGGGGTCTGTAGTGTCTTTCACAACCGTCACGTACATATACTTCTCGTCCGCATCGAAGGCAACATTCGTCGTTCCATCGCCACTGGCAATGTCAAACTGGTGCAGCAATACCCCTTCAGGAGAAATTTTGAGAATTTTCGAACCTTTCCATTGCGCCACATAGATATTACCTGTGCGGTCAATCTTCATGCTGTCAGGCCCTAGGGCAATGGATTTAGTAGCGTCATTAGTGAGGAGATTGAGGAAGGCAAAATTGGCGCGATCTGTTAAGGAGCCATTATCACTGATGTTGAATTTCTTGATGGTATTGCCAAATGTTTCAGTAACATACAGTGTTTTTTGATCTGGAGAAATTGCGACGCCGTTCGCGTGGTTAAGGTAATCCGCAACCAGTGTCCACTGACTTGAGCCTGGTGCCAGGTATAGAATTTTACCGACGACAGGGGCTTGGGGGCCGCCAGGGCCAGTCAATGTCGCATATGCGCCACCATTTTTGGTGACTACAATGTCGTTAACACCCCCTGCCATGGGGTGCCCATCTGCATCCTGCTCCCAACGGCGGATTTCTTGTCCATTAAGATCAGTTTCGATAATGGCTCCAGGTTCGGAATCACAAGCCAGCAATAACGTATTTTTCTGAGTGAGTGCCAACCCATTTTGGCTGCACTTTTTATCGCTGTTGATTACCGTTTTTTTATCGCCATCCATGCGAATTAGCTGGTAGCCTTCCCACGCTACGAAATACAGCTTGCCTTCGATAACTAAAGGACCTTCGGGGCCTAGGATATCCGTAGCAATGACTGTTTCGTCAGCTAAACATACCCCTGCACCTAGCATCAGTGAGACGAAGGAAATCATTCTTAGTAATTTCATTAGCATGCCCCCAGCTGCAACATAGTTATATTGTATTTTTCTGGCCAGCCAAAAGCCCATTTCTCGGCGAGGGGCGCAGGCCGCCAGGCGTGAAGAAATATTCTAATCGCTGTCTTGTTTTTGCCTAAAGAAGCTCATGGCCAGCGCTCGGGTCAGAGTGTCTCGCCAGTCCTAGTTGGACGCACTAACAGCGCGTGCTGAAAGCCATTAAAAGTCTGCTTAAAATCACGCGCTGGGATTGAGTATTGCAGATAGGGCAGGAGAGACACAGGGAAAACAATAGAACCGAAAATATTCCAAAATCAGATGGCACACCGCATTGCCCTACCCCAAGGATTCTGTTGCCACCACGGGTTATAGAGCGTGAATTTCCGATCACCGTCCGTTGACACCAAGTTAAGGGGGATGGCGCAGCCGTTAGCTATCTGCTTGATGCCCTTGATTCGGAACAAGCCATCTTCGGACAGGGGTGTGCGCTCCGTCCTGACCGACCATTACGACTGATATTTCTTGTTGGTATCGTCCATGACTGGTGACGTTTGGACGGGGCAAGGTAGATGCTGGATGCGTGGGACTGCCAGTGAGGTGTAAGCGCCAGGGAAGGCACATTGCGATGCGCTAAGCTGTAATCCTTTAGGATTGAGGTCTCAGCATGGAATGCCACGTTCGTCCCGCCACGAGCAGAGATGCAGCAGCGATAAGCCGCGTAGTTATAGCCGCCCTGCGTGAGTCAAATTCACAGGACTATCCGCCTGATGTGATCGCTCAGGTTGAGCAGAGCTTTTCTCCTGAAGCCATCACCACACAGCTTACGAAGCGTAGGGTCTTCGTAGCCTTATTGGGCGAAAACATTATTGGCACTGCCGGTCTCGACGGTGACGTCGTCAGAAGTGTTTTCGTTGACCCAGCTCACCAGAAAGGCGGTATCGGGCGGCATTTGATGGATGTCATTCATACAACTGCTGCCAGCGCAGGAGTTGGAGCTGTACGTGTGCCATCGTCGATTACAGCTGAAAGGTTTTATACCGCGTTGGGTTATCAGAGAATCCGCGACGAGTTTCATGGGGCGGAACGCACCATCGTTATGGAGAAGCGGCTGTAGGATTATTCCAGCCTATTTACCCACTTATGCGGCAATAAATCAGTGATCTCACTGGCCCACTGCGTGGGCAGCCGCGTCAGCACATCTTTGAGATAGGCATACGGATCATGCCTATTCATACGCGCCGACTGGATCAGGCTCATGATTGCAGCCGCCCGTTTACCACTGCGCAGCGACCCGGCAAACAGCCAGTTCGAACGCCCGAGCGCCCATGGCCGTATTTGGTTCTCGACCTGATTGTTGTCGATGGGGCTGTAGTCGAGCGCTTTGGCCGTGGCCGATCCATTGGGCACCAAGTCGCGCTGGGCCAACATCCAGTCATGCATTGTTTTGCCAATCGGTACCGCCAACTTCTGACGTATTCGCCAACGATCTCCATCACTCATGTCCCGAGCCTGGCGCTCGATCTCGTGCAAGCCGCTGATCGAGTGCAGCGCTTGTTCGGCCGATCTTCTCCTGCCCGTACAGACTCGTTGAGGTCGTTGATGTACCCATTGTTTTTGCGCGTTTTCAGCTTGTACTGGTAGCTGGAGTACTTCGGGGCGAATTCCCAGGACAGGACCGCTATGAGCTTATTAAGTGCCGACTCCACTTCGAGCCAGGAATGCATGATCGCCGCTCTAGGTGAGATTGAGGCTAACAGGGCTGTTTCAGCTGGAAGGGCAGATGTGACGGGGGGCGTTTAGCACAACAGTGCTGGATGAGAGCTCTTCCTGAACAGCTTTCAGCTTGTCCTCAAGATCTATCTCGAGGTCGCCATACTTCAGGCTGCGGATCGTGGGTAAGAGCTGTACGACGTGCTTCTTCAAGGCAAAGACCACGACAATGATGGCAACCGGCCAAGCCAGCGAGGAGGTGAGCGCTGCTACGCACTGCTTCCAATCCATGGTGACACCCTCGAAAGCCGATGCTTGTTAAGTGTGTAGCCAAAAAAAGGCTCAAGACCTACTGACCGCTAGCCAGGCATGGATCGCACCAGCCAGCGTTACGCCCAAACTACGCCTTAGGCATAAAAAAAGCCTGTAGATCAGGGATCTACAGGCTCGGATTGGTGCCCCGAGGGAGACTCGAACTCCCACTCCTTTCGAAAACGGATTTTGAATCCGCCGCGTCTACCAATTCCGCCATCAGGGCGTGGCGCGCAGTATAGAGAGGTGCCGCTGGTCGGTCAATCGGCTTTCATGGTCAATTTTCACACATTGGGCTAAACTTCTCGGCCCTGCCGAACCGAACATCATCATGCGCGTCGCCGATTTTTCCTTCGAACTCCCCGATTCCCTGATCGCCCGCCACCCATTGGCCGAGCGCCATGGTAGCCGTCTGCTGGTCCTCGATGGGCCGAGCGGCGCGCTTACGCACCAGCAATTTCCCGATCTGCTCGACTACCTGCGCCCCGGCGACCTGATGGTGTTCAACAACACCCGGGTGATCCCGGCGCGGTTGTTCGGCCAGAAAGCCTCCGGCGGCAAGCTGGAAGTGCTGGTCGAGCGTGTGCTCGACAGCCATCGGGTGCTGGCCCATGTGCGTGCCAGCAAGGCGCCGAAAGAGGGCGCGGTCATTCTCATCGATGGCGGTGGCGAGGCCGAAATGGTCGCGCGCCACGACACCCTGTTCGAACTGCGCTTCACCGAAGAGGTGCTGCCACTGCTCGACCGTGTGGGCCATATGCCGCTGCCGCCTTACATCGATCGCCCAGACGAGGGCGCCGACCGTGAACGCTACCAGACCGTGTACGCCCAGCGTGCCGGTGCGGTCGCCGCGCCCACCGCCGGCCTGCACTTCGACGAGGCGTTGCTGGAAAAAATCGCCGCCAAGGGCGTCGATCGTGCCTTCGTCACCCTGCACGTGGGGGCCGGCACCTTCCAGCCGGTACGGGTGGACAAGATCGAAGACCACCACATGCATAAAGAGTGGCTGGAAGTGAGCCAGGACGTGGTCGATGCCATCGAGGCCTGTCGTGCCCGTGGCGGCCGGGTGATCGCGGTCGGCACCACCAGCGTCCGTTCGCTGGAGAGCGCTGCGCGCGATGGCGTGCTCAAGGCCTTCAGCGGCGATACCGACATCTTCATCTATCCTGGCCGGCCGTTTCATGTGGTCGACGCCCTGGTCACCAACTTCCACCTGCCGGAGTCCACGCTGCTGATGCTGGTCTCGGCCTTCGCCGGTTATCCCGAGACCATGGCCGCCTACGCGGCGGCGGTCGAGCAGGGGTACCGCTTCTTCAGTTACGGTGATGCCATGTTCATCACCCGCAATCCGGCGCCACGTGGCCCCGAGGATCAAGCATGAGTCGCACCTGTCGAATGTCCTTCGAACTGCTGGCCACCGACGGCAAGGCCCGTCGTGGTCGCATCACCTTCCCCCGTGGCACCGTGGAAACCCCGGCGTTCATGCCGGTGGGCACCTATGGCACGGTCAAGGGCATGCTGCCACGCGATATCGAGGCCATTGGCGCCGAGATGATCCTGGGCAACACTTTCCACCTGTGGCTGCGCCCGGGCACCGAGGTGATCAAGAAGCACAATGGCCTGCACGATTTCATGCAGTGGAAAGGTCCGATCCTCACCGACTCCGGTGGTTTCCAGGTATTCAGCCTGGGCGCCATGCGCAAGATCAAGGAAGAGGGCGTGACCTTCGCTTCGCCGGTCGATGGTTCCAAGGTGTTCATGGGCCCGGAAGAGTCGATGCAGGTACAGCGTGACCTGGGCTCGGACGTGGTGATGATCTTCGACGAATGCACGCCTTACCCGGCCGAGCACGATGTGGCGCGCAACTCCATGGAGCTGTCGCTGCGCTGGGCCCAGCGCTCGAAGAACGCTCACGCCGACAACACCGCGGCGCTGTTCGGGATCGTCCAGGGTGGCATGTACCAGGACCTGCGCATGCGCTCGCTGGAAGGCCTGGAAAACATCGGCTTCGACGGCCTGGCCATCGGCGGCCTGTCGGTAGGCGAGCCCAAGCACGAAATGATCAAGGTGCTGGATTACCTGCCGGGCCAGATGCCGGCTGACAAACCTCGTTACCTTATGGGGGTAGGCAAACCGGAAGATCTCGTTGAGGGTGTGCGCCGCGGCGTCGACATGTTCGACTGCGTGATGCCGACGCGCAACGCGCGCAACGGTCATCTGTTCGTCGATACAGGGGTGATCAAGATCCGCAATGCGTTCCATCGCCATGATGATTCGCCGCTGGATCCGACCTGTGACTGCTATACCTGCACCAACTTCTCGCGTGCCTATCTGCATCACCTGGACAAGTGCGGCGAAATGCTGAGCAGCATGCTGAATACCATCCACAACTTGCGCCATTACCAGCGCTTGATGGCCGGTTTACGCGAGGCTATTCAACAGGGTAAATTGGCCGCCTTTGTCGACGCCTTCTACGCCAAGCGCGGGCTTCCCGTACCGCCTTTGGACTGACTGTTTGCATCCATTATTAGAAAATTACATTAGGAGTGCCCAATGAGCTTCTTGATCCCCGCCGCATACGCGGACGCTGCAGCACCTGCCGCTGGCCCAGCCGGCACCGGCTTCGAGTGGATTTTCCTGGTCGGTTTCCTGGTCATCTTCTACCTGATGATCTGGCGCCCGCAGGCCAAACGTGCCAAAGAGCAGAAGAACCTGCTGAGCAACTTGCAGAAAGGTGACGAAGTTGTCACCAACGGCGGTATCGCCGGCAAGATCGTCAAGGTTTCCGATGACTTCGTGGTTCTGGAAGTGTCGGACACTGTCGAGCTGAAGTTCCAGAAGGGCGCGATCGCTGCGACCCTGCCAAAAGGTACGCTCAAGGCTATCTGAGTTACCGGTTTTATTTTCCAGTCGGGGCGCGCAACGCGCCCCGCGTCTTGAACGGGCGGCGTGATGCTGAACAAATACCCTCTGTGGAAATATGCACTGATCGTGCTGGTACTGGTGGTCGGTTTCATTTATTCCGCTCCCAACCTCTACCCGGATGACCCGGCGGTGCAGATCAGTGGTGCCAGCTCGGCGCTGCAGGTAAACCAGGCCGACCTCGATCGCGTCAGCAAGGCGCTGGTCGATGCCAAAATCGCGGTCAAGGGCGCGAGCCTGGGCGAGAAGGGCAGCGGGCTGATCCGCCTGACCAACCAGGAAGACCAGCTGCCAGCCAAGGATGTTGTGCGCAAGGCACTGGGCGATGATTACGTCGTGGCCCTGAACCTGGCCCAGACGACCCCGCAATGGCTGCGTAACCTGGGTGCGAGCCCCATGAAGCTGGGCCTGGACCTGTCCGGTGGTGTGCACTTCCTGCTGGAAGTGGACATGGACAAGGCCATGACTGCCCGCATGAAAGTCTACGAAGGCGAGGTCAAGACCTTGCTGCGCAAAGAGCGCGTCCGCTACCGCAGCCTGCCTCAGCAGGATGGCGGCATCATGCTGGGCTTCGCTGACGATGCCACCCGCGAACAGGCACGTGCCCTGATCCGCAAGAATTTCAATGATTTCGACCTGACCACCACCGACCGCAACGAGCTCGCGGTGCTGCGTCTGGCGCTGACCCAGGCAAAAGTCGCCGAGATCCGCGAATACTCGATCAAGCAGAACCTCACCACTGTGCGCAACCGCGTCAACGAGCTGGGCGTGGCCGAGCCGCTGGTACAGCGCCAGGGCGCCAACCGTATCGTGGTCGAGCTGCCAGGCGTGCAGGACACTGCCGAAGCCAAGCGTATCCTCGGTAAAACTGCCAACCTGGAGTTCCGCTTCGGTGCTGAGCCAGGTGCATCCAAAGCCACCACCGAAGTGTTCGAGTTCCGTGAAGGCGGCCGCTCTGCCGCGGTCGAGCGGGGCCTGATCATCACCGGTGACCAGGTTACCGACGCCCAGGCCAGCTTCGACGAACACGGCCGCCCGCAGGTGAACATTCGCCTGGATGGCCACGGTGGCGAGCTGATGAGCCGCGCAACGCGCAGCAACGTCGGCCGCAGCATGGCGGTAATCTTCATCGAGCAGAAGCCGGTTACCCGCTACGTGAAGCAAACCGTCGACGGCGTCGAGAAGGACGTTGCCGTACAAAGCTTCGTCGAAGAGAAGAAGATCATCAGCCTGGCGACCATCCAGTCGCCACTTGGCAGCCAGTTCCGCATCACCGGCCTGAACGGCCAGGGTGAATCGTCCGAGCTGGCTCTGCTGCTGCGTGCCGGTGGCCTGGCCGCGCCGATGTACTTCGCTGAAGAACGTACCATTGGCCCAAGCCTGGGTGCTGACAACATCACCAAAGGTATCGATGCGTCGCTGTGGGGCATGCTGTTCGTCTCGCTGTTCATCATCGCCATCTATCGCGGCTTCGGCGTGATCGCCACCATCGCTCTGGCGGGCAACATGGTCCTGCTGCTGGCGTTGATGTCGCTGCTGGGTGCTACCCTGACACTGCCGGGTATTGCCGGTATCGTGCTGACCATGGGTATGGCAGTGGACGCCAACGTGCTGATCTTCTCGCGTATCCGCGAGGAGCTGAAAGCCGGCATGTCGGTGCAGCGTGCCATCCACGAAGGCTTCAACCGTGCGTACACCGCGATCATCGACGCCAACCTGACCAGCCTGCTGGTCGGCGGTATCCTGTTCGCCATGGGTACCGGCCCGGTCAAAGGCTTTGCGGTTACCATGTCCCTCGGGATTTTCACCTCGATGTTCACCGCCGTCATGGTGACCCGCGCAATGGTCAACCTGACCTGCGGCGGGCGTGACATCAAGAAGCTGTGGGTTTGAGGGAGCTGCGATGAAAACCATCAACTTCATGGGCGTGCGCAATGTCGCGTTCGCCATTACCGTGCTCCTCACCGTACTGGCGCTGTTCAGCTGGTGGCAGAAGGGCCTGAACTTTGGCCTGGACTTCACCGGCGGTACGCTGATCGAGCTGACTTACGAGCGCCCGGCCGACCTCAAGGCGGTGCGTGCCGAGCTGGTCGACTCCGGTTTCCACGAGGCGGTAGTGCAGAGTTTTGGCGCTACCACTGACTTGCTGGTGCGCATGCCGGGCGATGACCCGCAGTTGGGCAACAAGGTCGCTGCTGCGCTGCAAAAGGCCGGGGGTGACAACCCTGCCACAGTCAAGCGGGTCGAGTTTGTCGGCCCGCAGGTGGGTGAAGAACTGCGCGACCAGGGTGGCATGGGCATGCTCCTGGCCTTGGGCGGCATCCTCATCTACCTGGCATTCCGCTTCCAGTGGAAGTTCGCCGTGGGTGCGATCATTTCGCTGATCCACGACGTCGTGGTGACCCTGGGTATCCTGTCGTTCTTCCAGATCACCTTCGACCTGACGGTGCTGGCCGCGGTGCTGGCGATCATTGGCTACTCGCTGAACGACACCATCGTCGTGTTCGACCGGGTACGTGAAAACTTCCGCGTCATGCGCAAGGCTTCGTTGATCGAAAACATCAACGTGTCCACCACCCAGACCTTGCTGCGCACCATCGCCACTTCGGTTTCGACCTTGCTGGCAATTGCCGCGCTGCTGTTCTTCGGTGGCGACAACCTGTTCGGCTTCTCGCTGGCACTGTTCATCGGTGTTCTGGCCGGTACCTACTCGTCGATCTACATCGCCAACGTGGTACTGATCTGGCTGAACCTGAACAGCGAAGACCTGATCCCGCCGGTCAAGGCTGAAGGTGTGGACGAGCGGCCCTAAGGCCTAGTCCCTACGCCATACGGCGGCCCAAAGGCGCGAGTGTTGAACTCGCGCCTTTTTTTTTGCTCCAAGGCTGGGAGAAGGCGGGGTTACCCCCGCGGGTATGATCAGGAGGTTCATGTGAACAAATCAATGCTGGTGGGCGCGGTACTGGGTGCTGTCGCTGTGACTGCCGGAGGTGCTGTCGCAACCTACAGCTTGGTCAACAAGGGGCCTGAATATGCGCAGGTCACTGACGTGCAACCGATCAAACAGCAGGTTAAAACCCCGCGTGAAGTATGCAAGGACGTCGCCGTGACGCGTCAGGCGCCAGTCAAGGACCAACACCAGATTGCCGGCACCGTGGTCGGTGCTCTGGCGGGCGGCTTGCTGGGTAATCAGATTGGCGGCGGTACCGGCAAGAAGATCGCCACCGTGGCCGGTGCGGTCGGTGGCGGTTACGCCGGTAACAAGGTGCAAGAAGGCATGCAGCAGCGTGACACCTACACCACCACGCAAACCCGCTGCAACACGGTCAACGACATCAGCGAGAAGGTGGTGGGTTACAACGTGACCTATTCCATCGGTGATCAGGTTGGCAAGGTGAAGATGGATCGCGAGCCGGGCTCGACCATCCCGCTGGACAAGAATGGCAAGTTGATCCTGAGCGAAGCTGGTCAGTAATTTACGTTGTCACGCAAAACCATCAGGCATAAAAAAAGCACCTCGAGAGGTGCTTTTTGCTGTCTGGCAATTTGCGCTTAGCGCTTCATGCTTTCCGGCAGGTGTGGCTGGATAGCGGTCAGTACGGCCTTGAAGCACTTGATGTTGCCTGCAACGATGTGGCCCTTGTCGAGGAAGTCGTGGCCACCGTTGAAATCACTCACCAGGCCGCCGGCCTCTTGGATCAGCAGCACGCCAGCTGCCATGTCCCACTCGGACAGGCCGGACTCCCAGAAGGCGTCGAAGCGGCCAGCGGCAACGTAGGCCAGGTCCAGGCTGGCGGAGCCGGCGCGGCGGATGCCGGCGGTCTGGCCAGTCAGGGCGCGGAACATGCCCAGGTAGTTGTCCAGGTCGGCCATCTGGCTGTCGCGGAACGGGAAGCCGGTACCCAGCAGGGCGCCTTCCAGGCTGGTGCGCGAGCTGACGCGCAGGCGACGGCCATTGAGCTGGGCGCCACGGCCACGGCTGGCGGTGAATTCTTCTTGGCGAACTGGGTCGACGATTACCGCGTGCTCGAGGCGACCACGGTATTTGCAGGCGATGCTGACCGCGAAGTGCGGGATGCCGCGCAGGAAGTTGGTGGTGCCGTCCAGTGGGTCGATGATCCACAGGTAGTCTTTGCCTTCTTCGCCGGTACCCGCGTGCAGGCCGGTTTCCTCGCCCTGGATGGAGTGGTTCGGGTAGGCCTTGCGCAGGGCATTGACGATGCTTTGCTCGGCGGCGCGATCGACTTCGGAAACGTAGTCCTTGGCCTCTTTCTCATCGACCTTGATGCTATCCAGGCGTTCGATGGAGCGGAAAATCAGTTCACTGGCGCTGCGAGCGGCGCGCAGGGCGATATTCAGCATAGGCTGCATGGGCGGGTCACCTGGAGATGTTAAAGAAGAAAGCCGATCATTCTAGCAGAAAACTTTGGCGGCAGAAGTGTCACATTTGCTTTCATGGCGTTACGTCTGTCGGTTCTGTAAGATCGAAGGCCCTGATTCCTGCATCTGTGAGCACAACACCTTGCTGCAAAATATTCGTGTTGTTCTGGTCAATACCAGCCACCCCGGCAACATCGGCGGCGCTGCGCGTGCCATGAAAAACATGGGCTTGTCGCGTCTGGTGCTGGTGCAGCCGAAAGAATTCCCCGCCCTTGATGCCAGTGCCCGTGCCTCGGGCGCCGACGATGTGCTGGACAACGCCCAGGTGGTCGACACCCTCGAGCAGGCGCTGGTCGGCTGTAACCTGGTGATGGGCACCAGCGCCCGCGAGCGCAGCATTCCCTGGCCGTTGATCGGCCCGCGGGAGTGTGGTGACAAGGCGGTGGAGCATGCCAATGGCGGTGAAGAGATCGCCTTGGTGTTCGGCCGCGAACACGCCGGCCTGACCAACGAAGAACTGCAGCGATGTCACTTCCATGTGCACATTCCCTCCAACCCCGACTTCAGCTCGCTGAACCTGGCGGCCGCCGTGCAGGTGCTCTCCTACGAGGTGCGCATGGCCTGGCTGGCCGCCGGTGCGGTGCCGGGCAAGGTCGAGAAGGTTGACGCCAGTGAGCTGGCGACCATGGACGAAATGGAGCTGTTCTACGACCACCTGGAAAAAACCCTGGTAGGTATCGGCTTCCTCGACCCGGAAAAGCCCAAGCACCTGATGCCGCGCCTGCGCCGGCTATATGGGCGGGTGGCGGTCGAGCGTTCGGAAATGAGCATTTTGCGCGGCATCCTTACCGAGACCCAGAAAGTGGTCCGGGGCGAGCCGCATAAACGGAAGGACTGACAGATGTTCGAACGCCTGCGTGAAGATATTCAAAGCGTTTTTCACCGTGACCCGGCTGCGCGCAACGCTTTCGAGGTGCTCACCTGCTACCCCGGCATGCACGCCATCTGGCTGCACCGGTTGGGCAACGCCCTGTGGAAGCGCGATTTCAAGTGGCTTGCCCGCCTAGTGTCGAACTTCGGCCGCTGGATGACCGGCATCGAGATCCATCCCGGCGCCACCATCGGCCGGCGTTTTTTCATTGACCACGGCATGGGCATCGTCATTGGCGAAACGGCCGAAATCGGCGATGACGTCACCCTGTATCAGGGCGTGACCCTGGGCGGCACCAGCTGGAACAAAGGCAAGCGCCACCCGACCCTGGAAAATGGCGTGGTAGTAGGGGCGGGCGCCAAGGTGCTTGGGCCGTTCACCGTCGGTGCCGGGGCCAAGATCGGTTCGAACGCGGTGGTGACCAAGGCGGTGCCGGCCGGCGCCACGGCGGTAGGCATCCCGGGGCGGATCATCGTCAAGAGCGAAGACAACGAGGTCGAGGCCAAGCGCAAGGCCATGGCCGAGAAGATCGGTTTCGACGCTTACGGTGTCAGCGGTGACATGCCCGACCCGGTGGCGCGCGCCATCGGCCAGATGCTCGACCACTTGCAAGCCGTCGACGAGCGGCTGGAGGGCATGTGTGGTGCCCTGACCAAGATGGGCAGTGACTATTGTGCCAAGGAGCTGCCGGCCTTGCCGGAAGATGACTTCACCGAGGTTGCCCAGGCCACCCGGCGCGACACTCAGGCGCATTGATTGCGCCGTGTTGAAAGCCCGGTGACATACGGGGCGTGTGCTCACGCCCCATGCCTGCTACAATCGCGCCCGCCTCCCAGATGCAAACCCGACTAAAGCAGTAGGTCTAATAGTTGACTTAAATGCTCGGGAATCGCATACTCGCACACATCCCGAAACTCCCGTGGTACCCAATAGCCATGCGACTGACTACCAAAGGCCGATACGCCGTGACTGCCATGCTCGACCTGGCGTTGCACGCGCAGCATGGGCCGGTGTCTTTGGCCGATATTTCCGAGCGCCAGGGCATTTCCCTCTCTTATCTGGAACAGCTGTTCGCCAAGCTGCGCCGCAGCAGCCTGGTTTCCAGCGTGCGCGGTCCAGGTGGCGGCTATCAGCTGTCCCGGGGCATGGAAACCATCCAGGTGGCGCAGGTCATCGACGCAGTCAACGAGTCGGTCGATGCCACCCGTTGCCAGGGGCTCGGGGACTGCCATGCCGGTGATACCTGCCTGACCCACCACCTGTGGTGCGACCTCAGCCAGCAGATCCATGAATTCCTCAGCGGCATCAGCCTGGCCGACCTCGTCATGCGCCGCGAGGTGCAGGAAGTCGCCCAGCGCCAGGACCTGCGTCGAGTCGCAGGCCGAACCGCCCAGCTGGACAAGATTGAGACGTCAGCCGTCGATTGATCCCTTTGGGACGACGAGCGACGCCACCGCCTGATAGGAGAGACAAATGAAGTTGCCGATCTACCTCGATTACTCCGCGACCACTCCGGTTGACCCACGTGTCGCCCAGAAGATGGCCGAATGCCTGCTGGTTGACGGGAACTTCGGTAACCCGGCCTCGCGCTCCCACGTCTTCGGCTGGAAGGCCGAGGAAGCGGTCGAGAACGGTCGCCGCCAGGTTGCCGAGCTGATCAACGCCGACCCGCGCGAAATCGTCTGGACCAGCGGTGCCACCGAGTCCGACAACCTCGCACTGAAAGGCGTGGCGCACTTCTATCAGACCAAGGGCAAGCACATCATCACCTCCAAAATCGAGCACAAGGCGGTCCTGGATACCGCTCGCCAGCTGGAGCGTGAAGGTTTCGAAGTCACCTACCTCGAGCCAGGCGAAGACGGCATCGTCACCCCGGCCATGGTAGAGGCCGTGCTGCGCGACGACACCATCCTGGTCTCGCTGATGCACGTGAACAACGAAGTCGGCTCGATCAACGACATCGCCGCCATCGGTGAACTGACCCGTTCGCGCGGCGTACTGTTCCACGTCGACGCTGCCCAGTCGGCCGGCAAGGTGGACATCGACGTGCAAAAGCTCAAGGTCGACCTGATGTCGTTCTCGGCGCACAAGGCCTACGGCCCGAAAGGCATCGGCGCGCTGTACGTCAGCCGCAAGCCGCGTGTACGCCTGGAAGCCATCATTCACGGCGGTGGCCATGAGCGCGGCATGCGTTCGGGTACCCTACCGACCCACCAGATCGTCGGCATGGGCGAGGCCTTTGCCATCGCCAAGCAGGAAATGGCCGCGGAAAACGTGCGCATCAAGGCCCTGAGCGACCGCTTCTTCAAGCAGGTCTCCAACCTTGAAGAGCTCTACGTCAATGGCAGCCAGACTGCCCGCGTGCCGCACAACCTGAACCTGAGCTTCAACTACGTCGAAGGCGAATCGCTGCTGATGTCGCTGAAGGACATCGCCGTATCGTCCGGTTCGGCGTGCACCTCTGCGTCGCTCGAGCCGTCTTACGTGCTGCGCGCTCTGGGCCGCAACGACGAGCTGGCGCACAGCTCGATCCGCTTCTCCTTCGGCCGCTTCACCACCGAAGAAGAAGTCGACTACGCCGCGCAGAAAGTCTGCGAGGCTGTCAATAAACTGCGTGAGCTGTCGCCGCTGTGGGACATGTACAAAGACGGCGTTGACATCTCCAAGATCGAGTGGGCCGCCCACTAAGCAGTCGCCGGCAAGAGCGGCTCCCTGATGAGGAAGGAATTGCACCATGGCATACAGTGAAAAGGTCATCGACCACTACGAAAACCCACGCAACGTCGGCAAGATGAATGCCGAGGACCCGGATGTCGGTACCGGCATGGTCGGCGCCCCAGCGTGCGGTGACGTGATGCGTCTGCAAATCAAGGTCAACGAGCAAGGCGTCATCGAAGATGCCAAGTTCAAGACATACGGCTGCGGTTCGGCCATCGCTTCCAGCTCCCTCGCCACCGAGTGGATGAAGGGCAAGACCCTGGACGAAGCCGAAACCATCAAGAACACTCAGCTGGCCGAAGAACTGGCGCTGCCGCCGGTCAAGATCCACTGCTCGGTACTCGCCGAAGATGCCATCAAGGCAGCTGTGCGCGATTACAAGCAGAAGAAAGGCTTGATCTAAGTCGCCTGTTGCAAGGTAAGGAGTCCTGATGGCTATCAGCATGACAGAAGCCGCCGCCAACCACATTCGCCGCTCCCTTGACGGGCGCGGCAAAGGTGAGGGCATTCGCCTGGGCGTGCGCACCACCGGTTGCTCGGGCCTGGCCTACGTGCTGGAGTTCGTCGACGAACTGGCGGACGAAGACACCGTGTTCGAGAACCATGGCGTGAAGGTGATCATCGATCCCAAGAGCCTGGTGTACCTCGACGGCACTGAGCTGGATTTCGTCAAGGAAGGGTTGAACGAAGGCTTCAAGTTCAACAACCCCAACGTGCGCGGTGAATGTGGCTGCGGCGAAAGCTTCAACGTTTGAGGCTGGCTGTGGGTACTCCTTGTCATTACGCATTGTTTGACCTCCAGCCAAGCTTCCGCCTGGATCTCGACAAGCTGGCCACTCGCTATCGCGAGCTGGCCCGCGAAGTCCATCCCGACCGCTTTGCCGACGCCTCCGAGCGTGAGCAGCGGGTAGCGCTGGAAAAGTCCGCAGCACTCAACGACGCCTACCAGACGCTGCGCAGCGCTCCGCGCCGCGCCCGCTACCTGCTGGCCATCAGCGGCCATGAAGTGCCTCAGGAAGTCACGGTCCACGACCCTGACTTCTTGTTGCAGCAAATGCAGTGGCGTGAAGAGCTCGAAGAGTTGCAGGACGAAGCCGACCTTGATGGTGTCGGCGTGTTCAAGAAGCGCCTGAAGGCTGCCCAGGACACGCTGAACGAGGACTTTGCCGCCTGCTGGGATGCCCCAGGCGAGCGCGACAAGGCCGAGCGCCTGATGCGCCGCATGCAGTTCCTCGACAAGCTCGCCCAAGAAGTGCGCCAGCTGGAAGAGCGCCTCGACGATTAACCCGGTGTTGCCCGTGATGACACCTAAGGTATTCAGATAAGCATGGCCCTACTGCAGATTGCCGAACCCGGTCAAAGCCCTCAGCCTCACCAGCGCCGCCTGGCGGTGGGGATCGACCTGGGTACCACCAACTCTCTGGTCGCTGCACTGCGTAGCGGCCGCAGCGAGCCCCTGCCTGACGCGCAGGGCAACGTCATTCTGCCGTCCGCGGTGCGCTACCTCGACGGGCGTATCGAAGTGGGGCAGGCTGCGCGTGACGCCGCTTCCAGCGACCCGCTGAACACTGTGCTGTCGGTCAAGCGCCTGATGGGGCGCGGCCTGGCCGACGTCAAGCAACTGGGCGAGCAACTGCCGTACCGCTTCGTTGGCGGTGAGTCGCACATGCCGTTCATCGACACCGTGCAGGGTCCGAAAAGCCCGGTGGAAGTGTCTGCAGATATCCTCAAGGTGCTGCGTGAGCGTGCCGAGGCGACATTGGGTGGCGAGCTGGTGGGTGCGGTGATTACCGTGCCGGCCTATTTCGACGACGCTCAGCGCCAGGCTACCAAGGATGCTGCGCGCCTCGCCGGCCTGAACGTGCTGCGCCTGCTCAACGAGCCGACGGCAGCTGCCGTGGCTTACGGCCTGGACCAGAACGCCGAAGGCGTGGTGGCCATCTATGACCTGGGCGGCGGTACCTTCGATATTTCTATCCTGCGCCTGACTGCTGGCGTGTTCGAAGTGCTGGCAACCGGGGGCGATACCGCCTTGGGTGGTGACGACTTCGACCATGCCATTGCTGGCTGGATCATCGAGCAGGCTGGCCTGTCGTCCGACCTCGACCCGGCCACCCAGCGCGCGCTGCTGCAAACCGCTTGCGCCGCCAAGGAGGCCCTGACCGACGCCGACGTAGTCAGTGTCAGCCACGGTACCTGGCAAGGCGAACTGAGCCGTGCTGCCTTCGAGGGCATGATCGAGCCTATGGTCGCCCGCAGCCTCAAGGCTTGCCGCCGCGCCGTGCGCGACAGTGGCGTGGAGCTGGAAGAGGTCAGTGCCGTGGTCATGGTCGGCGGCTCGACCCGCGTGCCGCGCGTGCGTGAAGCGGTGGGCGCGCTGTTCGGGCGTACCCCGCTCACTTCGATCGACCCTGACCAGGTGGTGGCCATTGGCGCCGCCATCCAGGCCGACACCCTGGCCGGCAACCGCCGTGAGGGTGGTGAACTGCTGCTGCTCGATGTCATCCCGCTGTCCCTGGGCCTTGAAACCATGGGTGGGCTGATGGAGAAGGTGATCCCGCGCAATACGACCATCCCGGTGGCGCGTGCCCAGGAATTCACCACTTATAAAGATGGCCAGACGGCCATGATGATCCACGTGTTGCAGGGCGAGCGTGAGTTGATCAGCGATTGCCGTTCGCTGGCCCGCTTCGAGCTGCGTGGCATCCCGGCCATGGTCGCTGGCTCGGCAAAAATTCGCGTCACGTTCCAGGTCGATGCCGACGGCCTGCTCAGCGTCGCTGCGCGCGAGCTGGGCTCGGGCGTGGAAGCCAGCATCCAGGTCAAGCCGTCTTACGGCCTCACCGACGGCGAAATCGCCCGCATGCTCAAGGACTCCTTCGAACACGCAGGTTCCGACAAGCACGCCCGTCAGTTGCGCGAGCACCAGGTGGACGGCGAGCGCCTGCTCGAAGCGGTACAGGGCGCCCTGGACGCCGACGGCGAACGCTTGCTCAGCAGTGACGAGCGCGACGCCATCGAATTCCAGATGCAAGAACTACGTGATTTGCTGGCCGGCACCGATGGCGCAGCCATCGAGCAACAGACCAAGCGTCTGTCGCAGGTGACCGATGCATTTGCCGCCCGTCGCCTTGATTCGACGGTCAAAGCCGCACTGGCCGGGCGCAACCTGAATGAGATCGAGGAGTAATCGATGCCGCTGGTGACATTCCTGCCGCATGAGAAGTTCTGCCCCGAGGGGTTGACCGTGGAGGTCGAGCCCGGGACCAATATCCTGGAGTTGGCCCACGACCATCACATCGAGATGGAAAGCGCCTGCGGCGGCGTCAAGGCCTGCACCACTTGCCACTGTATCGTGCGCAAGGGCTTCGATTCGCTCGAAGAGGCCGACGAGCTGGAAGAGGACATGCTGGATAAGGCCTGGGGCCTGGAAGCGCAGTCGCGCCTGGGCTGTCAGGTGGTGGTCGCCGACGAAGACCTGACCATCGAGATACCCAAGTATTCGCTCAACCACGCTGCTGAAGCACCGCACTGAGGGCCTGTACATGAGTCTGAAATGGGTTGATGTACTTGAGATCGCAATCCAGCTTGCAGAAAGCAAGCCTGAGGTCGATCCTCGTTATGTGAATTTCGTCGACCTGCACCGCTGGGTGCTGGCCTTGCCAGAGTTCAGCGACGATCCGTCACGCGGCGGAGAGAAAGTGCTTGAGGCAATCCAGGCTGCCTGGATTGACGAAGCCGACTAAGCGTCATGTGCAGGTTAGGCAATCCCCTGAAACCCGCGTATAATTCGCGGGTTTAATTTTTCGTAACACTCATATTCTGGAGTTTTCCATGGCTGTTCAACGTACTTTCTCGATCATCAAGCCTGACGCTGTTGCCAAAAACGTCATCGGCAAGATCACCACTCGCTTCGAAGAAGCCGGCCTGAAAATCGTTGCCTCGAAAATCAAGCAGCTGTCCAAAGCCGAAGCCGAAGGCTTCTACGCTGAGCACAGCGAGCGCGGCTTCTTCGGTGACCTGGTTGCCTTCATGACTTCCGGCCCAGTTGTTGTTCAGGTTCTGGAAGGCGAAAACGCCATCGCTCTGAACCGTGAGCTGATGGGTGCTACCAACCCTAAAGAAGCTGCTGCCGGCACCATCCGCGCTGACTTCGCCGAGTCGATCGACGCCAACGCTGTTCACGGTTCGGACTCCGAAGCTGCTGCTGCTCGCGAAATCGCTTACTTCTTCGCTGCTACCGAGGTAACCACTCGCTAAGCGAAAGCTTACGGGTGAGGGTGAATCCATGACGACATCTACTGGCAAAATCAACCTGTTGGGTCTGACCCAGCCGGAAATGGAACAATTCTTCGACTCTATCGGGGAGAAGCGCTTCCGCGCCGGTCAGGTGATGAAATGGATTCACCATTTTGGCGTGTCCGACTTTGCGGCCATGACCAACGTTGGCAAGGTCTTGCGCGAAAAGCTCGAGGCCGTTGCCGAGATTCGCCCCCCGGAAGTGGTCAGTGAAGACATTTCCGCCGACGGCACCCGCAAGTGGGTGATCCGCGTTGCCTCCGGCAGCTGCGTCGAGACCGTCTACATTCCTACCGACGATCGCGGCACCCTGTGCGTGTCGTCGCAAGCTGGCTGTGCCCTGGACTGCAGTTTCTGCTCCACCGGCAAGCAAGGCTTCAACAGCAACCTCACTGCCGCCGAGGTAATCGGCCAGGTGTGGCTTGCCAACAAATCCTTTGGGACCGTTCCTGCCAAAGTCGACCGCGCGATTACCAACGTGGTGATGATGGGCATGGGCGAGCCCTTGCTGAACTTCGACAACGTCATCGCCGCCATGAAAATCATGATGGATGACCTTGGCTATGGCATTTCCAAGCGTCGCGTCACCCTGTCAACCTCGGGCGTGGTGCCGATGATCGACGAACTGGCCAAGCACATCGACGTGTCGCTGGCCCTGTCGCTGCACGCCCCGAACGACGAGCTGCGCAACAAGCTGGTGCCCATCAACAAGAAGTACCCGCTGAAAATGCTGCTGGAATCGTGCATGGGCTACATGGCCACCCTGGGTGGCAAGCGCGTGCTCACCGTCGAGTACACCCTGCTCAAGGACGTCAACGACCAGCCGGAGCATGCTGCGCAAATGATCGAGCTGCTGCGCGATGTGCCGTGCAAGATCAACCTGATCCCGTTCAACCCGTTCCCGCACTCGGGTTACGAGCGGCCGAGCAACAACGCTATCCGCCGCTTCCAGGACCTGCTGCACCACGGTGGTTTCAACGTGACCACCCGCACCACCCGGGGCGACGACATCGACGCCGCCTGTGGCCAGCTGGTCGGCCAGGTCAACGACCGTACCCGCCGCAGCGAGCGCTACATCGCGGTACGCCAGCTTTCCGCGGACGTCGAGCTGCAAGACAGCGCCGCCAGCCACTGACCGGGACCTGCCCATGAGCCTGCGCGCCGCGCTGTCGATCCTTGCGCTTTCGCTGCTGGCCGGCTGCGTGTCGGGCGGCGCGGGCGACCCCTTGGCCAGCCGCCAGGGCAGGGTGGAGGCAGGGCGGGCTTATGTGCAGCTTGGCCTGGGTTATTTGCAACAGGGTTTGACCGAGCAGGCCAAGGCGCCGCTGGGCAAGGCCCTGGCCCTCGACAGCTCCGATGCCGATGCGCACGCCGCCCTGGCCCTGGTGTTCCAGGCCGAAGCCGAGCCGGTATTGGCCGAGACCCACTTTCGCAAAGCCCTGCAGGTCAGCCGCGGCGACACGCGAATTCGCAACAATTACGGCAGTTTCCTTTATGCTCAGGGGCGATTTGCCGAGGCCGAGCAGATGTTTCGCCTGGCCAGTGCCGATACCCTGTATCCTGAGCGCTCACGCGTATACGAGAACCTCGGCCTGACCGCCCTGAAGCTCGAGCGCCGCGAGCAGGCGCACGGGTATCTGTCGAAAGCGTTGCAACTCAACCAGCGGCAACCGAAAGCATTGCTTGAAATGGCTGAGTTGTCCTACGAAAACAGGCATTATGTGCCGGCCCGGGACTACTACGATCGTTTCAGCCAGTTGAGCGACCACGATGCCCGTAGCCTGCTGCTGGGCAGCCGCCTTGCCAGGGTGTTCGACGAGCAGGGCACACTGGCCGAGCTTGGCCAGCAATTACAACGACTTTATCCCGGTACGCCGGAATATCAGCAATACCTGTCGGAGCAACGATGAACGCCGCGCATCCCGAAGTAGCAGTAGCGCCTGGCCAGAACCCCGGTGAGCTTTTGCGCCTGGCCCGTGAGAAACGGGGCTGGACTCAAGCCGAGGTGGCCCGCAAGCTCAACCTCACTGTCAGTTCGCTGAACCACGTGGAGACCGGCGCCTTCGACAAGCTGCCGGGGCATACTTTCGCCCGTGGCTACATTCGCGCCTACGCCAAGCTGATGGACCTCGACCAGGCCGCCCTGGTCGATGCCTTCGACCGCCACACCGGTACCCACGCCAAAGGCAGCGATGTGCATTCGCTGGGCCGTATCGAAGAGCCGGTACGCCTTTCGCACAACATCCTGCGCGGTGTCAGCCTGCTGTTGCTGGTGGCCGTGGTGGGTGGCGGCTTCGTCTGGTGGCAGGACCAGGGTAGCCTGCGCGGCAAGGACCTGGCCAAGATCGCCCTGGAGCACGTCGAAGTCGAGAGCGCCGACGGCACTACCCAGATTCACCCGCTCGATGAGCCTGAAGACCAGGCGGTATCCGCTGGCCAGCAAGCCGAAAGCGCGCCCTTGCCGTTGGAGCAGGCTGCTGCCGGGCAACCGGCCGCTGCTGCCGAGCAGGCACCTGCCAGCCCAGCACCCGGCGAAGCCGTAGCTGCTACCCCGGCACCTGCCCAGCAGGCGCCGGTACAGCCGGCTGTCAGCGCACCTGCCGCCCCGGTAGCGCCGGCTACCCCGGCTGCTGCACCGGCCGCGCCGGCGGTGGCTGCCGCCGAGCCCGCCGCAGTGCCGGCTGGTAGCGCCAAGGTTGCCATCCAGTTCACCGCCGATTGCTGGACCCAGGTCAGCGACGGCAACGGCAAGGTGCTGTTCAGCGCCATCAAGCGCAAAGGGGACAACCTCGAGCTGACCGGCAAGCCGCCATTCGCGGTACGCCTGGGCTTTGCCCGTGGCGCTCAGGTCAGCTACAACGGCCAGGCCGTCGATGTTGCCCCGTTCACCAGTGGCGAGACTGCTCGCCTGAAGTTGGGACAGTAAGTCATGCACGGCGAATCTCCGATCAAACGTCGCGAATCCCGCAAAATCTGGGTCGGCAATGTACCGGTGGGTGGTGACGCGCCCATCGCGGTGCAGAGCATGACCAACACCGATACCAACGATGTCGCCGCCACCGTGGGGCAAATCCAGCGCCTGGTCGATGCCGGCGTGGACATCGTGCGTGTTTCGGTGCCGGACATGGACGCTGCCGAAGCGTTCGGCAAGATCAAGCAACTGGTCAGCGTGCCGCTGGTCGCCGACATTCATTTCGACTACAAGATCGCCCTGCGAGTGGCTGAACTTGGCGTCGACTGCTTGCGTATCAACCCAGGCAACATCGGCCGCGAAGACCGTGTTCGCGCCGTGGTCGATGCCGCCCGCGACCGTGGCATCCCGATCCGTATCGGGGTCAACGCCGGCTCCCTGGAAAAAGACCTGCAGAAGAAGTACGGCGAGCCGACCCCGGCCGCACTGGTCGAGTCGGCCTTGCGCCACGTCGAGCACCTCGACCGTCTGGACTTCCAGGACTTCAAGGTCAGCGTCAAGGCTTCCGACGTGTTCATGGCCGTTGAAGCCTACCGCCTGCTGGCCAAACAGATCGTGCAGCCGCTGCACCTGGGCATCACCGAAGCCGGTGGCCTGCGTTCAGGGACAGTGAAATCCGCCGTTGGCCTCGGTATGCTGCTGGCCGAAGGCATTGGCGATACCATCCGTATCTCGCTGGCGGCCGACCCGGTCGAAGAAGTGAAGGTCGGCTACGACATCCTCAAGTCGCTGCACCTGCGTTCGCGTGGCATCAACTTCATCGCCTGCCCGAGCTGCTCGCGGCAGAACTTCGATGTGGTCAAGACCATGAACGAGCTGGAAGGGCGCCTGGAAGACCTGCTGGTGCCGCTGGACGTTGCGGTAATCGGTTGCGTGGTCAATGGCCCGGGCGAAGCCAAGGAAGCCCATGTAGGCCTGACCGGCGGTACGCCGAACCTGATCTACATCGATGGCAAGCCGGCGCAAAAGCTGACCAATGACAACCTGGTCGATGAGCTGGAAAAACTCATCCGCCAGAAAGCGGCTGAAAAGGCCGAAGCCGACGCGGCGTTGATCGCTCGTGGCTGACACACAGAATTCGTAAGGACTTTTCGTGAGCAAATCGCTGCAAGCCATTCGTGGCATGAACGACATCCTGCCAGAACAGTCGCCGCTGTGGCGCTACTTCGAAGGCACCGTGGCCGGTCTGCTGGACACCTACGGGTACAGCCAGATCCGCACGCCGATCGTCGAGTTCACCGAGCTGTTCAAGCGCTCGATCGGTGAAGTGACCGACATCGTCGAGAAAGAGATGTACACCTTCGAGGACCGCAACGGCGATTCGCTGACCCTGCGCCCGGAAGGCACCGCTGCCTGCGTGCGCGCCGTGCTCGAACACGGGATCACCGGCAACGGCCAGGTGCAGAAACTGTGGTACATCGGTCAGATGTTCCGCCACGAGCGCCCGCAGAAGGGCCGTTACCGCCAGTTCCACCAGATTGGTGTGGAAGTGTTCAATCTGGATGGCCCGGACATCGATGCCGAGCTGATCATGCTGACCTGGCGCCTCTGGGGCCAGCTGGGTATCCAGGACGCGGTCAAGCTGGAGCTCAACAGCCTGGGCACCAGCGAAGCCCGTGCGCGCTACCGTGACGCGCTGGTCGAGTTCCTCTCGGCGCGCCTGGAGCAACTGGACGAAGACAGCCAGCGCCGCCTGAAGAGCAACCCGCTGCGCATCCTCGACAGCAAGGACCAGAACACCCAGGCGGTGCTGGTGGGGGCGCCGAAGCTTGAAGACTACCTGGACGAAGAGTCGCGCGTGCACTTCGAGGGCCTCAAGGCCCGCCTGGACGCTGCCGGCATTCCGTTCGTGATCAACACCAAGCTGGTGCGTGGCCTGGACTACTACAGCAAGACCGTATTCGAGTGGGTGACCGACAAGCTTGGCGCCCAGGGCACGGTGTGTGCCGGTGGCCGCTACGACGGCCTGGTTGAGCAAATGGGTGGCAAACCGACCGCCGGCGTTGGTTTCGCCATGGGTATCGAGCGCCTGATTCTGCTGCTGGAAACCCTGGGCAAGGTACCAGAGTCCATCAGCCGTCAGATCGACGTCTACCTGTGCGCCTTTGGCGAACAGGCAGAACTGGCTGGCCTGCGCCTGTCCGAAGGCCTGCGGGACCGGCTGCCGGGCCTGCGCCTGGCGGTCAACGCCGGGGGGGGCAGCTTCAAGAGCCAGTTCAAGAAGGCCGACAAGAGCGGCGCACTGTTCGCCTTGATCCTCGGCGACGACGAACTGGCCAAGCAAGAAATCGGCTTCAAGCCCCTGCGTGGCCAGGGCGAACAACAGAACATTGCCTGGGATGCTCTGGCCGAGCACCTGGAAACCGCGATCGCGCAGGCGTAACGCGGTTCAACAACGAATAGGCGAAAAGGAGTATTGGGGTGTCGAGTACCGATGATGATGACCTGGCAGGGGTCAAGGACTGGTGGAACCGCAACGGCAAGCCGCTGCTGACCGGCGCATTGCTGGCTGGCGTGGTGGTGCTGGGCTGGAATACCTGGCACAAGTACCAGAGCAACCAGTCGCAAGGTGCCTCGCAACTGTATCAGGCGCTGCTTGAAACCAGCCTGACGCCGACTGGCCAGCCCGACGCCACCAAGGTCGCGGAACTGGCCGGCAAGCTCAAGAGCGAGTTTGGCGGAACCGCCTACGCCCAGTATGGCAGCCTGTTCGTGGCCAAGGTCGCAGTCGAGAGCGGCAAGCTCGACGACGCTGCTGCCGAGCTGAAAAGCGTGCTGGACAAACCGGCCGACGCTACCCTGGGCGAAATTTCGCGCCAGCGCCTGGCACGTGTACTGGCCGCCCAGAACAAGGCCGAGGACGCCCTCAAGCTGCTCGACGGTGACGCCGACAAAGCCTTCCTGGCCAGCCGTGAAGAGTTGAAGGGTGACCTGCTGGTACAGCTGGGTCGTGCCGACGACGCGCACAGCGCTTACGAAAAAGCCAAGGCCGCGCTGTCTGATGAGGCGGCGGTCGGTGGCCTGCAATTGAAGCTGGATGACCTGGCTAAAGGGGACGCGTAAGTGATCGGTTGGAAACATGCAGCAGTGCTGACCCTGGCCGTACTGGCCGCAGGTTGCAGCAGCAACAGCAAGAAGGAACTGCCCCCGGCCGAGCTGACCAAGTTCACCGAGGAAGTGGTGCTGAAGAAGCAGTGGAGCCGTTCGATCGGTGACGGCCAGGGTGAAACCTACAACACCCTGGTACCGGCCATCGAGAACGACCGCATCTACGCTTCCGACGTCAACGGTGAAGTCTTCGCCCTCGACCGCATCACTGGCGACGTGGTGTGGAAGAAGGACCTGGAGCTGCAGGTTTCCGGTGCAGTCGGCGTAGGCTATGGCCTGGTCATGCTCGGTACCCTCAAGGGTGAAGTGATTGCCCTGGATTCCAGTACCGGTGAGGAGCGCTGGCGCTCCCGCGTGACCAGCGAAGTGCTGGCTCCGCCTGCCAACAACGGTGACGTGGTGGTGGTGCAGACCCAGGATGATCGCCTTATCGGCCTGGATGCTGCCACTGGCGACCGTCGCTGGATCTACGAAAACTCCCCGGCCGTGCTGACCCTTCGTGGTACCGGTGCGCCGATCGCCACCAACCGCCTGGCCGTCGCCGGCCTGTCGACCGGCAAGGTAGTTGCGGTGGACATCAACAACGGCGTGCCGGTGTGGGAAAGCCGCGTGGCCATTCCGCAGGGGCGTTCCGAGCTTGACCGCGTGGTCGACATTGACGGCGGCCTGCTGCTGTCCGGTGGTACCCTGTACGTCAGCACCTATCAGGGCCGCGTAGCGGGCCTGGACCTGGAAAGCGGCCGCGAGCTGTGGCAGCGCGATGCTTCGAGCTACGTGGGTGTCGCCCAGGGCTTTGGCAACGTCTATGTGAGCGAGGCCTCGGGCTCGGTCGAGGGCATCGACGAGCGTTCTTCCAGCGCCCTGTGGACCAACGACTCGATGGCGCGTCGCCAGCTGACAGCCCCTGAAGTGTATTCCAGCTATGTGGCTGTAGGGGACTTCGAGGGTTACCTGCACCTGCTCAGCCAGGTCGATGGCCGCTTCGTTGGCCGTGAGCGTATCGACAGCGATGGCCTGCGCGCCCGCCCACTTGTGGTCGGTGACACCATCTATGTCTTCGGCAACAGCGGCAAGCTCGAGGCACTGACCATCCGCTGAAGCTATGCTTGAAGCCTTGGCTGGCTTCAAGCCGCGGCGTAGGACACGCCGCCCGTACTCCGGCCGCTGCCTTGCAGCGGCCTTTGCATTTTCAAGAATTCGAGAGTGGAGAGCCGATGGTTCCCGTAATTGCCCTGGTGGGCCGCCCGAACGTCGGCAAATCCACCATGTTCAACCGCCTGACCAAGACCCGCGATGCCATCGTCGGTGACCTGTCGGGTCTGACCCGTGACCGCCAGTACGGCGATGCCAGCTGGCAGGGTCGTTCTTTCATCCTGATCGACACCGGTGGCATCACTGGTGACGAAGTGGGCATGGACGAGAAAATGGCCGAGCAGTCGCTCATGGCCATCGAGGAAGCCGACTACGTACTGTTCCTGGTCGATGCACGCGCCGGCATGACCGCCGCCGACCAGATGATTGCCGAGCACCTGCGCAAGCGCAACAAAGAGGCGATCCTGGTCGCCAACAAGATCGACAACATCGACGCCGATGTCGCGCGCGCCGAGTTCTCGCCGCTGGGTATGGGTAATGCCATCCCGGTGGCCGGTTCCCAGGGCCGCGGCATCAACGCGCTGATGGAAGTCGTGCTTGGCCACCTGCCGCGCGACCAGGTCGAGGAAGCGCTGGACGCTGAAGTCGCCGAAGGCGAAGAAGCCGTCCGGATTCCTGGCCCGAGCGAAAAAGATGGCATCAAGATTGCCATCATCGGCCGGCCGAACGTTGGCAAGTCGACCTTGGTCAACCGCATGCTCGGCGAAGAGCGCGTGGTGGTGTACGACCAGCCGGGCACCACCCGCGACAGCATCTACATCCCGTTCGAGCGCGACGACGAGAAGTACACCTTCATCGACACCGCCGGCGTGCGCAAGCGCGGCAAGATCCACGAGGAAGTCGAAAAGTTCTCGGTGGTGAAGACGCTGCAGGCGATCAAGGACGCCAACGTGGTGATCTTCGTCATGGACGCCCGCGAGGGTGTGGTGGACCACGACCTGAACCTGTTGGGCTTCGCCCTGGAAGCCGGCCGCGCCATCGTCATCGCCCTGAACAAGTGGGATGGTATGCAGCCGGGCGAGCGTGACTACGTGAAGACCGAGCTGGAGCGCCGACTGTTCTTTGTCGACTTCGCCGACATCCACTTCATTTCCGCCTTGCATGGTACAGGCGTGGGTAACCTGTACAAGTCGGTGCAGGCCGCGTTCAAGTCGGCAGTGACGCGCTGGCCGACCAGCCGCCTGACGCAAATCCTCGAAGATGCCGTGAGCGAGCACCAGCCACCGCTGGTCAACGGCCGCCGCATCAAGCTGCGCTACGCCCACCTGGGTGGGGCCAACCCGCCGCTGATCGTGATCCATGGTAACCAGACCGAGAAGATTCCGAAGTCGTACTCGCGCTACCTGGAAAACACTTACCGCCGCGTGCTGAAGCTGGTCGGTACGCCGATCCGTATCGAGTACAAGGGCGGCGAGAACCCGTATGAGGGCAAGAAGAACACCCTCACCGATCGCCAGGTCAACAAGAAGCGTCGCCTGATGTCGCACCACAAGAAGGCCGAGAAGAAGCGTCGCGACAAGCGCTGATTCCGTGGCGGCTTCTTCGCGGGCAAGCCCGCGAAGAAGCCCTTTGATCCAAAGCAATCCCCCTATTGTTTCAACCTTTTTCCTGACCGCTCGATCCGCTATGCTCGGACCTCACCCCGTGCCGGATACACCCCAGGAAAGAGGGCTTCATGATCCGCAGCAAACTGCCGAATGTCGGCACGACCATCTTCACTACCATGTCCCAGCTCGCCGTGCAGACCGGCGCGCTTAACCTGTCGCAAGGCTTTCCCGACTTCAACGGCCCGCAGGCGCTGCTCGATGCAGTAGGCCGGCATGTGGCCGCCGGGCATAACCAGTATTCGCCGATGACCGGCTTGCCTGCGCTGCGCCAGCAAGTGGCGGCCAAGGTCGAGCGCTTGTACGGCGCCAGGGTGGATGCCGACCAGGAGGTGACCATCACCCCCGGCGCCACCGAGGCGATCTTCTGCGCCATACAGGCGGTGGTGAATGCCGGCGACGAGGTGATCGTCTTCGACCCGTGCTACGACAGCTACGAGCCTTCGGTGCAACTGGCCGGTGGCCGCTGCGTGCATGTGCAGCTCAGTGACGGCAACTTCCGTATGGACTGGCAAAAATTCAGTGATGCCCTGACCCCGCATACGCGCATGGTCATCCTCAATTCGCCGCACAACCCCAGCGGCGCACTGATCACCCGCGAAGACCTTGACCAGCTGGCACGCCTTATCGCTGACCGCGATATCTACCTGGTCAGTGATGAAGTCTACGAGCACCTCGTCTACGACGGCGTGCGCCACGCCAGCGTACTGGCCCACGCACAGTTGTACCAACGTGCCTTTGTGGTCAGCTCGTTCGGCAAGACCTACCACGTCACCGGCTGGAAGACCGGTTACGTGATTGCCCCGCCGGCGCTGAGCGCCGAGTTGCGTAAGGTGCACCAGTACGTCAACTTCTGCGGGGTGACGCCGCTGCAGTGCGCGCTGGCCGATTACATGGCCGAGCACCCAGGGCATGTCGATGAATTGCCGGCGTTCTACCAGGCCAAGCGCGACCTGTTCTGCGGTTTGCTGGAAGGCTCGCGCTTACGCTTTACCCGCACGGCGGGCACTTATTTCCAACTGGTGGACTATTCGCTGATCCGCCCGGACCTGAACGATGTCGACATGTCGCTGTGGCTGACCCGTGAGCACGGCGTGGCGACCATTCCGGTATCGGTGTTCTACCAGCAACCCATCCCCGAGCAACGCCTGGTCCGCCTGTGCTTTGCCAAACGAGAGGAGACGCTGCATCAGGCAGCGGAAAAACTATGCGCGATCTGAGCACACTCCCGAACCTGAAAGTCGCCCTGGTGCAGACCACCCTGGCCTGGCATGACCGTGAGGCCAACTATGCGCATTTCGAGGTGCTGCTGGAGCAGGTAGGTGAAGTGGACCTGGTGATCCTGCCGGAAATGTTCACTACCGGTTTTTCCATGCAGTCGGAAAGCCTGTGCGAGCCGGAGAACGGCCCGACCTACAAATGGCTGAAGGCCCAGGCCAAGAAGGTCAACGCAGTGATTACCGGCAGCGTGATCATCCAGGCCGCAGATGGCAGCCACCGTAACCGCCTGCTGTGGGCGCGCCCGGACGGGGAGATCTTGCACTACGACAAACGCCACCTGTTCCGCATGGCGGGTGAGCACAAGCACTACACCCCGGGTGAGCGCCAGGTGCAGTTCGAGATCAAGGGGTGGCGGATTCGTCCGCTGATCTGCTACGACCTGCGTTTCCCGGTGTGGAGCCGCGATGCCCAGGACACCGATCTGCTGCTGTATACCGCCAACTGGCCGGCTGCACGCCGCCAGCACTGGAACCGACTGCTGCCGGCGCGAGGGATCGAGAACCTCTGCTATGTGGCGGCGGTGAACCGGGTGGGGACGGACGGCAAAGGCTTTGCCTATTCGGGCGACAGCCAGGTGCTGGACTTCCAGGGCGAGAGCCTGCTGAGTGCCGGGGAGGCAGACGGCGTGTTTACCGCCGTGTTGAGCGCTGCGGAGCTGGCAGCGTACCGGGCCAAGTTCCCGGCCAACCTGGACGCCGATACCTTCGAGCTGCACTGACAGCCTGTACTGGCCTCTTCGCGGGTAAACCCGCCAAGAGGCCGGGGCGAGTTACATCGATGTCTGGTCAGTAAACATCCCGCCTATACCGCCCATCCTCGATCAACTGCTGCACAGCGGCTTCCCCAAGCATGCCGATGAGCGCAGCATCCACCCCTGCAGCCATCCCTTGCAGGCTGCCGCAGACATAGACACAGGCGCCCTCAGCCACCCAGCCCTTGAACGCTTCAGCCTGCTGCAGCAACACATCCTGCACATACACTTTTTCGGCCTGATCCCGCGAAAACGCAAGGTCCAGGCGTGCCAGGTCACCGCTTTGCAGCCACCCTTGCAGCTCCTCACCACACAGCAGGTCATGCGCGCGATTACGCTCGCCAAACAGCAGCCAGTTACGCTGCTCACCGGCATTCACCCGCGCCCGGAGCAGGCTGCGCAGGCCGGCCAGGCCGGTGCCGTTGCCGATCAGTATCATCGGGGCGGCGGTTTCTGGCAGATGGAAGCCACTGTTACGGCGCAGGCGCAGGTTCAGGGTGCCGTTCAACGGCAGGTACTCGGTCAGCCAGCCGGAGCCCAGGCCCAGGTTGCCATCGGCATGGCGTTCCTGGCGCACGATCAGCTCCAGCACACCATCACTGGCAATCGAGGCAATGGAGTACTCGCGGCTGCCAATCGGCACCAGGGCATCGACCAGCGCCTGTGGATGCAGACCGATAAGGTGATCGCGGCGTGTTGGTAGCTGGCGACCCGCGAGGGCCTGGGCAAGTGTTTCGTTCAGGCCATTCACTTGCACCGGGGTACTTGCGTCCAGCGCCATGCCTTTGAGGAACGCGTCGATCCGCGGTTGTCCATTCAGCGGCAGGATTTCCACCAGGTCACCGGCCTCCCAGCTGGCAGGCGCTTGCGGCTGCAGGCCGAGCAGGTAAACCGGCTGCCCCTGGCTGCCGGGGTTGAGCAGTTTGCGGTGCACCAGCGACCAGCTACCAAAGCTTGGCGGCTGCCAGGCGGCCACCGGCTGGGCGCCCGTCAGCTGCGCCAGTTCCTGTTGCCACTGCTGCAGTGCCGCCTGATCGGCGTTGTCCACTTCTACCGGGCTGAACGCGCTGCTGGCACCGCGCTCGCCCAGCCACGCCTGCAGACGCCGGGCGAAGCCGCAGAAGTGCGGGTACTGGCGGTCGCCGAGGGCGAGCAGGGCGTAGTTGAGGTGGTTCAGTGCCCACGGCTGGCCTAGTGCCTTGCGCTCGAAGGCGCGGGCGCTGTCAGGCGCTTCGCCGTCGCCGAAGGTGCTCACCACAAACAGCGCACGGCGGGCTTGGCGCAGGTCATGTTCACCCAGTTCGGCCAAAGCGCGTACCTGCACCGGCATGCCGGCGGCCTGCAGCTGGCTTGCGCTCTGCCAGGCCAGTTGCTCGGCGAAGCCGCTTTGGCTGGCAAAGCCGATCAGCCAGCTATCGCCGCTGCCATCGTTGCGGGCAACGTTGCCGCGGGCGGCACGCACCTGGCGCTTCTTGCGGCGGCGGTCGAGGTACAGCAGCCAGCCAGTGACGAAGAACAGTGGCATGGTCAGGCTGGCGACAGTGACGATGATGCGCCCTGGCAGGCCGAAGTACTCGCCCACGTGCAGGGCGTAGACGCTCTGCAGCAGTTGAGCCTTGAAGGACTTTTCAGTGTAGCGGTCATGGTTTTTCACCTGGCCGGTGGCCGGGTCCAGCACCAGGGTGTTGAAGGCGCGAGGGTGTTCGGCGCTGTCGAGCAGGTAAAACAGGTTTGCCGGTTGGCCGCCGACCGGGGGCAGTCGCAGGTTGTAGGTGGCAAGGCCTGGGCCGGCGGCGTTCTTGAGGTTGGCCCAGATGGCGTCGTAATCGACCACCAGTGGCGGGGCATTCTTGTCGACCTTCTGCGGCCCGTGGCGCCCACGGCCTTCGCCGCGCTTCTGTTGCTGGCCCGCAGCCGGTTTATCGGCCAGCAGTTTGTTCAGGCCCTCGCGGTACCACTCATAGGACCAGAACAGGCCGGTCAGCGCGAACAGCAGGTAAAACAGCAGGCACCAGGTACCTGCGACGGCGTGCAGGTCCCAGTTGAAGGCACGGCCTTTCTTGGCCCAATCGAAGGTCAGCCAGGTGCGCCAGTCCAGCGCTTTGCGCGGCCAGCGCAGGTACAGGCCGGAGAGGCAGAAGAACACCAGCATGAGGGTACAGGCACCGGTGATCTGCCGGCCGGTATCGCCCATGGCCAGGAAGCGGTGCAGGGTGAGCATGAGGTTGAAGAAGTCTTGCCCGGCCACTTCACCCTTGAGCTCGCCGGTGTACGGGTCGGCGTAACGCAGCTGACCGCGGCGCTCGCCCGGTGGCGGCGTGAAGAAGATGCGTGCGGCGTTGCCTTCACGCACGTCGACCCACAGCATCGATACCTTGTCGTGCTGCTGGGCTTCGACCCGTTGCACCAGTTCAGCTGGCGGCAGCACGCCTTCGGCGCGTACTTCGACCTTGAGCACATCGGCATTGAATGCGCGCAGCAGTTCTTCCTGGAACGAGTACAGCGCCCCGGTAATGCCCATCAAGGCCAGCACCAGGCCAGCGGTGATGCCAAAGAACCAGTGCAATTGGAACAGCGTCTTCTTCACCACATCGATCACCTTGTGTTGCTGCCGCAGACTGCGCGGCGTGCATTATGCCTTGATACGCAAAAGCCCCGCTCATTGAACGGGGCAGGGGGTGGGCTGCCTTGAGTGATGCCCGTGCTGAACGCTTCGCGGGACAAGCCCGCGAGCGGGCCGCTACAGGAGCAGCCTTTCTAGCGGATCAACCCAACGCCGACATCAGAAGTGCACGCTGGTGGTCAACAGTGCAGTCCGCCCGGCCGCCTGGTTGGCGAAGTGGGTGGAGAATGCCTTGTCGTAATACACCTCGTTGGTCAGGTTCTGTACGTTCAGCTGCAGGTCGATGTTCTTGGTCAGCTTGTAGGCGGCCATGGCGTCGTAGCGTACGTAGCTGTCGACCATGGTGGTGTTGGCCACGTTGCCGTACACGTCATCCACGTAGAACGCACCACCGCCCACAGTCAGCTTTGGCGTGATCGAGTAGGTGGTCCACAGGCTGGCGCTGTTGTTTGGCGTGTTCGGCAACTGGTTGCCGTCGTTGGCCTTGCCCACCGGGCCGCCGTCGATCTGGCGAGCCTGCATGTAGGTGTAGCCGGCGAATACCTGCCACTTGTCGGTCAGCTTGCCGCTGGCCGACAGTTCGATACCTTGAACCCGAGTTTCGCCAATGTTCTCGTAGGTGTTGGTGTTGACCTGGACCCGGGCGTTTTCCTTCTCGGTGCGGAACAGCGCCGCGGTCAGCGACAGACGCTCGTCAAGCAGATCCCACTTGGTACCGATTTCGTAGTTGGTGGTTTCTTCCGGCTCCATGTCGCTGCCCAGCAGGTTGCCGTTACGGTCTGGCGTGCCGCCCAGCGGGTTGCCTTCGGTACCTTCGCCAAGCATGGCGCCTGGTGGCGTGGCGGAGGTGGCATAGGACACGTAGATGCTGCCGTTTTCGGCCGGCTTCCACACCAGGCCCAGCTGGCCGGTCACGAACTCGCTGACATCTTTGCCTTTGGCGGTGGTGGTGCCCGCAGCGTTGTAGGTCTTGTAGTCAGTGTCGAAGTGGTCGTAGCGCAGGCCCATGTTGACCAGCCACTCCGGGGTCAGCTCCAGCGTGTCGAACACGTAGATTGCCCGGGTCTTGCTGTTGGTGGTGGTGCCGGCATAGTTGCGCGAGATGGTGCCGTTCCACGGATCATCCGGGTTCGGGTTGCCCAGCGAGGTGCAGTTGTAGCCGCTGGTGGCGCCGATCATGCCCGGGGTGCAGTTGGAATTGGCAGCGCCGCCAGGCACGGTGTCGGTGTTGACGGTGTAGCTCGAACGCTCGCTTTCTTCACGGCTCAGCTCGATACCGGTCGAGAAGCTGTTTTTCAGGCCGCCGACGTAGAACTCGCCGAACAAGTCGGTCTGGTTGGTAGTGGTAGCGGTGTTGCCGACGCGGGTGTTGGCACGGCGCCAGACACTGCCGTTGTTGACGTTGCCCTTGCTGTCGTCAGGCTGGGTCAGGATGTAGTCCTGCATGCTGTTGCCGTGACGCAGGGTGTTCTTGATGGTCAGCGAGTCGGTCAGGTCGTGCTCGATGGCGAAGGTGGCGATGTCCACGCGGGTTTTGCGGAAGTCGCGACCGGTCAGGCCATAGAAGTTGTCGCTGTCGCCACCGTCGTTCGGCTTGCTCGGGTGCGCCGAGGTGCGCCCGGCGCTACCGTTTGCAGGGATGGTGTACGGAATGCCCGAGTCCGGCAGGTCGTCGCTTTCCAGGTGGTAGTAGTCAAGGTTGACGCGGGTTGGCGTACCCAGGCCGAAGGCCAGCGACGGGGCGATACCCCAGCGATCGTAGTTGACCTTGTCGCGGCCGGCGACGTTGCTTTCATGGGTCATCAGGTTCAGGCGGCCGGCAACGGTATCGCTGAACTGATAGTTGCCGTCGAACGTGTAGCGCTGAGTCTGGTCGCTGCCCCAGGTCCAGGCGCCGTCCAGCGAGTTGCCCAAGTGTGCGCGCTTGCTCACCAGGTTGATGGTACCCCCTGCTGCACCACGGCCGCCCACGGCCGAGTTTGGCCCTTTGGCCACTTCCACCGACTCGATGGCGAAGATTTCGCGGGTTTGCGCGCCAGTGTCACGCACGCCGTCCAGGTAGGTGTCGCCCTGGGCGTCGAAGCCACGGATGAACGGCCGGTCGCCTTGCGGGTTGCCGCCTTCGCCAGCGCCGAAGGTAATGCCTGGCACGGTGCGCAGGGCATCCTGCAGGGTCAGCGCGTTGGTGTCCTTGATCACCTGCTGCGGGATCACGGTAACCGAACGCGGGGTGTCCACCAGCGGTGCGGTGTACTTCTGCGAAGCGGCCTTTTCGACCTTGTAGTCGGTGCTGGCCTGTTCAGCCTTGCCGTTGACGCTGGTGGCGTCCAGGGTGATGGCGCTGCTGGCAGCCGGGTCGGCGGCGTGAACCGACGAGGCGCTTAGCGCCACACCGATGGCGGTAACGATCAGGCGTGGTGAGCTCACTGCAGATGGTACGTACTGGCGCATTGCTAAGAACCTTCCCCAAGGTGTTGAGGCGGCGGATACTAATGTAAGCAATTGTGACTCACAATTGAGATTCGTTACCATTCGTGAAGAATTTACAATCTTTACAATTTGCCCTTACGGTTTCATGCAGCTGAAACGTCTTAAGCGGTGAATGGGGCTTGTGTAGCGCAAAAGGGAATCAATATCATTGGCGCCTTTGCATTTCCTTACGGTGCCGCCGCCATGCTGCTTCACATCCCAGGCCTGTTCGACGCAGATGAACTGGCCCGTATCCGCAAGGCGCTGGAGCAGGCCGACTGGGCCGACGGCAAGGTTACGGCTGGCTACCAGTCAGCCAAGGCCAAGCACAACCTGCAGCTGCCGGAAGGCCATGCGCTGGCCAAGGAAATCGGTAGTGCGCTGATCGACCGCCTGTGGAAAACCCCACGCTTCATGTCGGCAGCCTTGCCCCACAAGGTGTTCCCGCCGCTGATCAACTGCTACCGCGAAGGCGGCAGTTTCGGTTTCCATATCGACAATGCCTTGCGCCAGCCCAAGGGCAGCCCGGAGCGGGTGCGCACCGACCTGTCCTCGACGTTGTTCCTCAGCGACCCGGACAGCTACGACGGCGGCGAGCTGGTGATTCAGGACACCTTTGGCGAGCAGCAGGTCAAGTTGGCCGCCGGTGACCTGGTGCTATACCCCGGTACCAGCCTGCACAAGGTCAACCCGGTTACCCGTGGCCAACGCTATGCCGCGTTCTTCTGGACCCAGAGCCTGGTGCGTGAGGACAGCCAGCGGGCGTTGCTGTTCGAGATGGATAACGCCATCCAGCAACTGACAGCCGACGTACCTGAGCACCCTGCGCTGCTCCAGTTGACCGGCACCTACCACAACCTGCTGCGCCGCTGGGCCGAGGTCTGAGCCGTGTCCTATCAGTTGCGACGTGAGGAAGTAGTGGATGTGGCCGGCTTGCAGGCCATGCTCGAGGAGAGCCCCGGCAAGGCCGCCCAGGCAATTCTGGCAGCGGCGGGGCAGGGCGCGATCGAGGCGCAGTTGCTGCTGGGGCAGATCCTGCTGGATGGCCGTGGTATCCAGGAGGATGCCACCGTTGCCCGCCGATGGTTCGGTATTGCTGCACAGGGCGGTAGTCCCATGGCGCACAACATGCTCGGCCGTTGCCTGGAGCATGGCTGGGGGGGGGAGCCAAGCCTGGAACAGGCGGCCATTCATTATGCGCGTGCCGCAGACGCCGGGCTGGACTGGGGCCTTTACAACCTGGGCAACCTGCTGGCTACCGGGCGCGGGGTGCCGGCCAATCAGGCGCAGGCGCTCATGTGTTACGAAAAGGCTGCGCAGTTGGGGCATGCCAAGTCGATGAACCTGTATGGGCGTTACCTGGAGCAGGGTATTGCCACGGCACCGAGCCCGGCGCGGGCGGTGCGCTGGTATCGACGCTCGGCCGAGGCGGGGGATTTCCGCGGGATGTTCAGCCTGGCGTTGGTGTTGGTCGAGCGCGGGCAGTTGGCCGAGGCCGGGCAGTGGCTGGAGCAGGCCCGGGTTACAGGGAACATGAATTTCCTGCGTGCTGCGTTGGTAACCCTGCAGGGCGCGGGGCCGGTGTTGATGGCCTTTGCCGCACGGTATGCCGAAGAGATCGAGCGGCGCGGCGAGTAAGAGGCCTAGGAGAGCACACATGAAAACGGGGCCTTGCGGCCCCGTTCTGCATTACAGGTAGTAAGCCTTCAGCGGCGGGAAGCCGTTGAATTCCACTGCGCTGTAGCTGGTGGTGTAGGCGCCGGTCGACAGCCAGTACAGGCGGTCACCGATGGCCAGGTTCAGCGGCAGGCCGTACTTGTAGTTTTCGTACATGATGTCGGCGCTGTCGCAAGTCGGGCCGGCGATGACCACTTCCTCGGCTTCGCCTTTCTTCTCGGTCCAGATCGGGAACTTGATAGCTTCATCCATGGTTTCGATCAGGCCAGAGAACTTGCCCACATCGGTGTAGATCCAGCGCTCGACGGCGGTACGCGACTTACGTGCGACCAGCACCACTTCGCTGACCAGGATACCGGCGTTGGCGATCAGCGAACGGCCTGGCTCGAGGATGATTTCCGGCAGTTCGTCACCGAAGTCTTCCTTGAGGAAGCGAATGATCTCTTCGGCGTAGGTTTCCAGGCTGTTGGTCCGGGTGATGTAGTTGGCCGGGAAGCCGCCACCCATGTTGATCAGCTTCAGCTCGATGCCGTCTTCTTCCTTCAGGCGCTCGAAGATGACCTTGACCTTGGCGATGGCGGCGTCCCATACGCTGATGTCGCGCTGCTGCGAACCGACGTGGAAGGAGATGCCGTAAGGCACCAGGCCCAGGTCGCGGGCAAGGATCAGCAGGTCCATGGCCATGTCGGTCTGGCAGCCGAACTTACGCGACAGCGGCCAGTCGGCAGTGGTCGAGCCTTCGGTCAGGATACGCACGTACACCTTCGAACCCGGGGCGGCCTTGGCGATGTTGCGCAGGTCGGCTTCCGAGTCGGTGGCATACAGGCGTACACCCTTCTCGTAGAAGTAGCGGATGTCCTTGGACTTCTTGATGGTGTTGCCGTAGCTGATGCGGTCGGCGCTGACGCCGCGACCCAGCACTTTGTCCAGCTCGTAGATCGAGGCGATGTCGAAGCTCGAGCCTTTCTCTTTGAGCAGGTCGATGATCTCGACGGCCGGGTTGGCCTTGACCGCGTAGTAGACCTTGGCGAATTCGAAACCGGCGCGCAGGTCGTCATAGGCCTGGCTGATCATCTGGGTATCGATGAGTACGAACGGGGTTTCCTGCTTGTCGGCGAACGCCTTCATTTTCTGGAAGGTGTCACGCGCGAAATAGTCTTCGACCTGGATCGACATGCTCAGGGACTCCATGGGCAAACAAAAAGAATAAGTGGCTGCAAACTGAACGTCCTCCGTATCCCCACTTTGGTTCGCCTACTCAGTACTTGAGCCGGATGGATCGTTTCCAGCATGGACGTTCGGCGCGCACTTTAGGGCGTGAAGAATGCAGAATCAACAGGCAATCCGGGCGTGATCGGCGTTGATCGACGACCAGCCATTTGAATAACCGACTCGTGTGACCGGCTGATGTTCCCCGCGATGTTTCAAGCGTAAAAAATTGTGGAATGGACCGGATTGACCCCTTGGCGGGCAAGCCCGCTCCCACAGGGGATACGCGTTGCGTGTGGGCGCGGGCTTGCCTGCGAAAAGGCCGCGGGTGTTCATATTTATGGCCACATATTCCTGGCACCCCCGTACAGGAAATCGCCCATAAATTTTTTGTTACCGACTGGCGGATTTGCTGGTTTTGATGAGAAACATTACTATTCGCACCCTTGTCTGCCTCCCTGATGACCCCGACCGTGTCCGGACCCAAAGGCTTCCTCGACCACTACCATGAGCTGATCGGCACCTGGACGCGCAAATTGCGCAGTCGGCAGCAGGCCGAGGACCTCACCCACGATGCCTTTGTCCGGGTACTGGAAAACCCGCGCGAGCGGGTCGAGCAGCCACGCGCCTACTTGCACCAGACCGCACGCAACATTGCCGTGGATGGTTTTCGCCGCGAGGATCGCCGCCAGGCCCTGGAGCAGGGGGTCTTCGACGCCGCTGCTGCCGGCAGTGGCGACCCAGAGGCATACGTGCATGCGCTGGAGCTGGCTGACAGCGTGGAGCGGGCGCTGGCCGAGCTGCCACTCAACTGCCGGCAGGTGTTCATCTGGCAGAAGCTCGAGGGCCTGACCCAGGCCGAAATCGCCGAGCGCATGGGCTTGAGCAAGAACATGGTCGAAAAGTATATGATCCGCACGCTTCGGCACCTGCGTGAGCAGCTGGATGTGTCGGCATGATGAGTCAGGAGACCTTTTCGATGAAACCGCACGGTAGCGAAACCGTCCGCGAGCAGGCCGCCGCCTGGTTCGTCCGTGTGCAGGATGCGCCCAAGGATGCCGGGCTGCAGAAACAGTTGCGTGCCTGGCTGGCCAGCGATGAGCGTCACCGCCAGGAATACGAGCATCTCTGCCGGGTATGGCAGGCCGCCGACTTGATTCCACGCCAGCGCCTGGAGGCGTTGGCCCAGCCGGCACCGGTACAGCAGCTGCCACGTCGGCGTTGGCTGCGTCAGGCGCTGGCTGCCAGTGTCGCGGTGTTGGCGCTGGGCCTTGGCTGGGGCGGCTGGCACTACCAGCAACTGAACCATCAGGGCAGCTTGCAGACTGCCTTCAACGAGCGACGCCAGGTCGAATTGCCGGATGGCTCGCACCTCGAGCTCAATGGCGGTACGCAGCTGCAAGTCGACTTCAGCGCCGGGCAGCGGCATATCCGCCTGAGTGCCGGTGAGGTGATGTTCAGCGTCGCCCATGACAGCAGCAGGCCGTTCGTGGTCGACACTGCGCAAGGCCGCGTAACGGTCACCGGAACGCGCTTCGATGTGCGCCTGGACCCGGCCAGCACTCGTGTGGCGGTGGAGCAGGGTTCGGTACGGGTGCAGGGCCAGGGTGCGTCGTTGGCACGACTGACGGCTGGGCAGGGCTCGAATATAAATGCACAAGGCCTGGTAGCCGCACCTTATGCGGTGAACACCGGCGCCATCACCGCCTGGCGGCAGGGCAAGCTGGTGTTCGACAACGCTACCCTCGCCGATGTGGTGGCCGAAGCTTCGCGCTACCGCAGCCAGCCATTGCGGGTCGCCCCGGGTAAAGTCGCCCAGTTGCGCCTGTCCAGTACCTTCAACACCGACGACACCGACGCGTTGCTGCGTGCCTTGCCGAGCATCCTGCCGGTAGCCATCAAGGCCCATGAGGACGGTTCGCGCGAAATAGTCGCGAAATAAATTCAGGTTTTTTTCCGCTCGTTCGTCTTCCTCGCCAGCTGCAACTGCCAAGCATTTCCATTTGCACGCGGTTGGCGTTTATTCCGCATTCAGGAAGTTTCGACGACGTGAACAACAACAAGCCCTTCCCACGCTTGAGCGCCCTGGCGCTGGCCCTGGCGGTCAGCGCCGCGGCCGTCCATAGCCAGGCCGTCCAGGCCGCCAGCGCGATCCAGATCCAGGCCCAGCCGCTGGCTTCGGCGCTGAGCCAGCTTGGCCAGCAGACCAATCTGCAGCTGTTCTTCAGCCCCGAACTGGTGGCTGGCAAGCAGGCCCCGGCCGTGTCCGGCCCATTGGCGCCTGAGCAAGCCCTGCAGCAATTGTTGCAGGGCAGCGGCCTGACCTACGAAATGTCCCAGGGCACCGTGGTGCTCAAACCGGCCCAGGTCGACGGCACCTTGACCACCGGCAGCCTGGAGCTGGCACCAACGGACATCAAGGTGGTTGGTGACTGGCTGGGGGATGCCCAACAGAGTGTGGTGCAGAACCACCCTGGCGCGCGCACCGTGGTGCGCCGCGAGGCCATGGTCGAGAAGGGCGCGATGAACGTGCGCGATGTGCTGCGCGGTATCCCGGGTGTGCAGGTGCAGGACTCCAACGGCACCGGCGGCAGTGACCTGTCGCTGAACGTTGGGGTGCGTGGCCTGACGTCGCGCCTGTCACCGCGCTCCACGGTGCTGATCGACGGCATACCCGCAGCCTTCGCACCCTATGGCCAGCCACAGCTGTCGATGGCGCCCATTTCCTCGGGCAACCTCGACAGCATCGACGTGGTGCGTGGCGCAGGCTCGGTGCGCTATGGCCCGCAGAACGTCGGCGGGGTGATCAACTTCGTCACCCGGGCGATCCCCGAGAAGGCTTCGGCCGAGCTGTCCACCACCCTGGAAACCTCCCAGCATGGTGGCTGGAAGCATACCGAGTCGGCCTTCGTCGGCGGCACGGCGGAAAACGGCATGGGCGTGGCGTTGCTATACACCGGGGTGAACGGCAACGGCTATCGCGAAAGCAATAACGGTAACGATATCGACGACGTCATTCTCAAGACCCACTGGGCGCCGACCGACGTCGATGAGTTCTGGCTCAACTTCCATTACTACGATGGCCGTGCCGACATGCCCGGCGGCCTGACCCAGGCCCAGTACGACAGCAACCCGTATCAGTCGGTACGCGATTACGACTACTTCGCCGGCCGCCGCAAGGATGTGTCGTTCAAGTGGCAGCGCCAGCTCGACGAAGCCACCCAGTTCGAAGTGCTGACCTACTACACCGACAGCTTCCGTGGCAGCGCCATTGCCGCGCGCGACATGAAGACCCTGTCGTCATACCCGCGCAATTATCACACCTTCGCCATCGAGCCCCGGCTGTCGCGGGTCTTTTTCGCAGGCCCGACCACCCAGGAAGTCAGCGTCGGTTACCGCTACCTGAAAGAAGCGATGCGTGAGCAGTCCACTCGTCTGGCGCTGATCGACAATGTGCCGACGCCTACCCCGACTTCCGATGGCCACGTGTTCCAGGACCGCAGTGGCGGCACCGAGGCCAGCGCCTACTACATCGACGACAAGATCGATGTGGGCAACTGGACTATCACCCCGGGCATCCGCTTCGAGCACATCAACACTGACTGGCGCGATCGCCCGGTGCTCGGCGCCAACGGCCAGCCAGTGCCGGAGAAGAAGCGCAGCATCACCAGCAACGAGCCATTGCCGGCGCTGAGCGTGATGTACCACATCTCCGATGCGTGGAAGGTGTTCGCCAACTATGAGACCTCGTTTGGCAGCCTGCAGTACTTCCAGCTGGGCCAGGGCGGTACTGGCAACAGCACGGCCAATGGCCTGGAGCCGGAGAAGGCCAAGACTTATGAAATCGGCACCCGGTATGACAACGGTGGTTTCGCCGGTGAGTTGACCGCGTTCTACATCGACTTCGATGACGAGCTGCAGTACATCAGCAACGACGTGGGCTGGACCAACCTCGGTGCGACCAAGCACCAGGGCATCGAGGCTTCGGTGCGTTATGACCTGGCCGGGCTGGACCCGCGGCTGGACGGGCTTTCGGTGAGCGGTGGCTATACCTATACCCGCGCTACGTATGAAGGGGACATTCCGGGCTTCAAGGGCCGTGACCTGCCGTTCTATTCGCGCCAGGTGGCCACTGCCGGGGTGCGTTACGCCGTTAACCGTTGGACCTGGAACCTGGACGCCTATGCCCAATCGAAGCAGCGTGCGCCGGGTACCGGGATCAATGCCGACGGCAGCTTCAATGGCGATTACATTACCCAGCCAAGTGCCGACGGGCAGTATGGCGATATTCCGGGTTATGTGACCTGGCATGCCCGCGGTGGGTATGAATTCGGGCCTGAAGTGTCCAACCTGAAGCTGGCGGCGGGGGTGAAGAACCTGTTCGACAAGCAGTACTTCACCCGCTCCAGCGACAACAATGCCGGCCTCTATGTGGGTGAGCCGCGGACTTTCTATGTGCAGGCTAGCGTAGGGTTCTGATCTGAACTCGCCGGGGGCCGCTGTGCGGCCCATTCGCGGGGCAAGCCCGCTCCCACAGGCTTGATATCGACGCCGTCCCGAGAATGGGGCGCAAGGCGCCCCCGGGCATTACGAAACCACTGCCTCGGCCGGCGAGACGATGCTGGTCTTGGCCCCGCGCGATCTCCCCGAGCTCAGGTACGCCGCGATCGACTCCTGCGTCACCTCGCCCAGGAATACTTGCTCGGCATCCAGCACTGGCAACCACGCGCGGTTGAACTCATACATGCGCGACAGCAGGATGCGCAAGTGCTCATCGTACGACGCCGTGGCATTGAACTGCCGCAGGAAATCACCGCAAGTGCCTTGCTGGCGGTGCATGTCGCGCCGGCGCACGTAGCCCAGGGCCTTGTTCTGTGCATCGGTCACTACCACGTAGCGGCGGTCGTGCTCATCCAGCAGCTCCAGCGCGTCGCTCACAGGTGTTTCCGGGCTCACCGACGGCGCGTTGTCCGCCGCATCCTCGGCACGCACCAGCAACAGGCGTTTGAGGGTGCTGTCCTGGCCAACGAAGTTGCTGACGAAATCATCCGCCGGGTGCGCCAGCAGGGTATCCGGGTGATCCAGCTGCAACAGCTTGCCGGCACGGAAGATGGCAATCTTGTCGCCCAGCTTGATCGCTTCGTCGATGTCATGGCTGACCATGATCACGGTCTTGTTCAGCGCCCGCTGCATCTCGAAGAACTCGTTCTGGATCATCTCGCGGTTGATCGGGTCGACCGCGCCGAACGGTTCATCCATCAACAGTACCGGCGCTTCTGCCGCCAGCGCACGGATCACGCCGATACGCTGCTGCTGGCCACCGGAAAGCTCGCGTGGGTAGCGCTGCAGGTACTGCTTGGGCTCCAGCTTGATCATGTGCATCAGTTCGCGGGCGCGCTCGTGGCATTTCTGTTTATCCCAGCCAAGCAGGCGCGGGACCACGGTAATGTTTTCCTCGATGGTCATGTTGGGGAACAGGCCGATCTGCTGGATCACGTAGCCGATGTGCCGGCGCAGGGTGACTTCGTCCAGGCCGGTGGTGTCTTCGCCGTTGATGAACACCTGGCCGGAGGTCGGTGTGATCAGGCGGTTGATCATTTTCAGCGTGGTGCTCTTGCCGCAGCCCGACGGGCCGAGGAACACGCAGATTTCCCCTTCGTTGACGGTGAGGCTTACCGAGTCGACGGCTTTGACGTCCTTGCCGTTGACGTTGAAGGTTTTGCTGAGGTTCTTCAGTTCGATCATGAGCGCAGTCCTTCTGGAGTCAGGGCACGTTGCAGGGTTTGCAGCAGCAGGTCGGCGATGATCGCCAGCAGGCTGACCAGTACGGCGCCGACCAGCAGCATCGACATGTCGCTGCGGCTGATGGAAGTCAGAATCAGCACGCCGAGGCCGCCAGCGCCGATGGTGGCGGCAATGGTCATCACACCGATGTTCATCACCACGGCAGTGCGCACGCCGGCGAGGATCACCGGCACGGCGATGGGCAGCTCGACCATGCGCAGGCGCTGGCCGAAGGTCATGCCGATGCCACGCGCGGCTTCACGGATACCGGGCTCGACATTGGTCAGGGCCAGGTAGGTGTTGCGCAGGATTGGCAGCAGCGAATAAAGAAACACGGCAGTGATCGCCGGCAAGGGGCCCAGCCCCTGGCCGAACTTGGAGTAGAACGGCAGCAGCAGGCCGAACAACGCAATCGATGGGATGGTCAGCAGCACCGTGGCGCTGGCCTGCAGCGGGCCGGCCACCGCCGGGAAGCGGGTCATCAGGATACCCAGCGGCACGCCAACGAGGATCGCCAGGCCGACGGCGATGCCGACCAGCATGATGTGCTGCCAGGTCAGTTGCAGCACCTGGGCCCAGTCGAGGTGGGCGAACGTGTCGAGCAGGCTCATGGCTGTACCTCCTTGAGGGGATGCTCTCGCAGGAACGCGGCGGCCACTGCGGACGGGTTCTGGTGGTCCACGTCGACCTTGGCGTTGAGCTGGCGCATGGTCTCGTCATCGAGCTGCTCGGCCAGTGGCTTGAGCAGGGCGACCAGTTGCGGGTTGGCGTCGAGCACGGCCTTGCGCACCACCGGGGCGGCGGTGTAGTCGGGGAAGTAGTGCTTGTCGTCTTCGAGCAGCTTGAGGTTGAACGCGCTCAGGCGACCGTCGGTGGTGTAGACCAGGCCTGCGAACACTTGGTTGTTGTGCATGGCCGTGTAGACCAGGCCTGCGTCCATCTGGCGGATGTTGGCGCGGCCGACCTGCAGGTCGTACATCTCCTTGAGCCCGACCAGGCCGTCGGGGCGGTTGGCGAACTCGGTGTCCAGGGCCACCAGGTGGTTACGCTTGCGCTCGTCGCGCAGCACCTGGTTGAGGTCGCTGATCGAATTGATCTGGGGGTAGGCCTCGGCGACCTGCTTCGGCAAGCCGAGGGCATAGGTGTTGCTGAATTTCGATGGGGTCAGCCAGATCAGGTCTTTCTTGGCATCCAGCTCCTTGACCTTGGCGTAGGTGGCCTCGGCACTGGGCATACGCTCATCGATGTGGTTGTAGGACACCAGCGATACCCCGGTGTATTCCCACATCAGGTCGAGCTGGCCGGTTTCCTGGGCCTGGCGAGCGATGCTGCTGCCAAGGCCGGTGGTGACGCGTACGTCAAAGCCGTTGGCGCGCAGGTACTGCGCGGTGATTTCGGCGAGCACGGTCTGTTCGGTGAACACCCGCGCGCCGATGCGCACCAGGGGTTTTTCCGCTGCCTGGGCAACTCCTGCGAACAGCAGGGCCGCGCCCAGCAGCAAGGCGATTCTCTTCTTCATGCGTTTCCTATCCTTATTGGGCCAGGCCACGTTCCAGCCAGCGCCTGCTGGAGAAACTCACCGCTGCGTCCAGCACCAGTGCCAGCAGCGCGGTGCAGGCGGCCCCGAGCAGCAGCTGCGGCTGGTTGTTCAGGGCGATGCCGGGGAAGATCAGGCTGCCCAGGCTGTTGGCGCCGATCAGGAATGCCAGCGGTGCGGTGCCCACGTTCAACGCCAGGGCCACGCGTACGCCGCCGACGATGATCGGCACCGCGTTGGGCAGCTCCACCTGCCAGAGTTGCTGGCGCGGGGTCATGCCGATGCCGGTAGCGGCTTCCTTGAGCGAGGCGGGGACGTTTTTCAGGCCTTCGTAGGTGTTGCGCACGATGGGCAGGAGGGACGCGAGGAACAGTGCGAAGATCGCAGGCCCGGCGCCGATGCCCAGGATACTCAGGGCGATGGCCAGAACGGCAAGGGGGGGAATGGTGTTGCCAACGTTGAAGAACTGCATAAAGCGCTCGGCTTTGTCGACCCGGTGCGGTCGACTTAACGCAATGCCGGCGGGGATGCCCACGGCCAGCGCCGCCGCCATCGAAGCCAGCACCAATACCAGGTGCGCTTGCAGGTAGAACCCAAGATCGTCGCGATAACGCGCGATCGTGTCGATGCCGATCCAGTGGACCAGCAGGGCCAGGATGACGAGCACGGCGGCCCATCCCAACAGCCCCTTTCCGTAGCGTTTAGCCACAGGCGGACTCCTTGTGTTGTCGGCGAGCACACTTCTTGGAAGCCGGCCAATCCTGGCGGCGGGTGGTGTGTTCGCGAGTAGCAGCGAGATGCAAGCCGAAGGCTGCGATCAGGCCATGAGCCGAACCCCGTCGGGCCCGAAAATGCTGATGAAACCAGTCCCCAACCGAAGCGGGTTGCAGGGGAGTGGACGTCTCCGTGGGCGTAAAGGTTCCCATCTGAGGCGGCATTTGGCCAGTGTTAATCGCTGGGTGGCAGGATTCATGGCGAGAAAAAACAGCGCCTTAATTGGCTGCAGGCGTTGAAATAACTGCGCTTTGGTCATTTGTCGTGATAAAGCGATGGTCTGTTGGATTTCTTTTGTCTGTGCCGGCATCTTCGCGGGTAAACCCGCGCCTGCTTCCGCAGATTTTGGTCCAGGCCCAACTTCAGGTATGATACTGCCCCTTTCAAATCCCCCAGTCAGGCGATTTCCCATGACCAACCAGGCCGCCGAAGTCGCGAAGCGCCGCACTTTCGCAATCATTTCCCACCCCGACGCCGGTAAGACCACCATCACCGAGAAGCTGCTGCTGATGGGCAAGGCCATTGCCGTCGCCGGTACCGTGAAGTCGCGCAAGTCCGACCGCCACGCCACCTCCGACTGGATGGAAATGGAGAAGCAGCGCGGCATCTCCATCACCACCTCGGTGATGCAGTTCCCGTACCGCGAGCACATGATCAACCTGCTCGACACCCCCGGCCACGAAGACTTCTCGGAAGACACCTACCGCACCCTGACCGCGGTGGACTCGGCGCTGATGGTGCTCGACGGCGGTAAAGGTGTAGAGCCGCGGACCATCGCCCTGATGGACGTGTGCCGCCTGCGTGACACGCCCATCGTCAGCTTCATCAACAAACTCGACCGTGACATCCGCGACCCGATCGAACTGCTCGACGAGATCGAAGCCGTTTTGAAGATCAAGGCCGCGCCAATCACCTGGCCGATTGGTTGCTACCGCGACTTCAAGGGCGTGTACCACCTGACCGGTGACTACATCGTGGTGTACACCCCCGGCCACGGCCACGAGCGCACCGAAGCCAAGATCATCCAGAAGCTGGACTCGGACGAAGCGCGTGCCCACCTGGGCGACCAGTACGATTCGTTCGTCGAGCAACTGGAGCTGGTGCAGGGCGCTTGCCACGAGTTCAACCAGGACGAGTTCATCAACGGTCAGCTGACCCCGGTGTTCTTCGGTACTGCGCTGGGCAACTTCGGTGTCGACCACGTGCTCGACGCGGTGGTCGACTGGGCGCCGCGTCCGCTTGGCCGTGTTGCCCACGAGCGCACCGTGGAGCCTGTGGAAGAGAAGTTCACCGGCTTCGTGTTCAAGATCCAGGCGAACATGGACCCGAAACACCGCGACCGTATCGCCTTCATGCGTATCTGCTCGGGCAAGTACGAGAAGGGCATGAAAATGCGCCATGTGCGCTTGAACAAAGACCTGCGTATCGGCGATGCGCTGACGTTCTTCTCCTCCGAGCGTGAGCAGCTGGAAGAAGCCTTTGCCGGTGACATCATCGGCCTGCACAACCACGGCACCATCCAGATCGGCGACACTTTCACCGAAGGCGAGGCGCTGGGCTTCACCGGCATCCCGCACTTCGCGCCGGAGCTGTTCCGCCGCGTACGCCTGAAAGACCCGCTGAAATCCAAGCAACTGCGTCAAGGCCTGCAGCAGCTTGCCGAAGAAGGTGCTACACAGGTGTTCTTCCCTGAGCGCAGCAACGACATCATCCTCGGTGCGGTCGGTGTGCTGCAGTTCGACGTGGTCGCCAGCCGCCTGAAGGAAGAGTACAAGGTCGAGTGCGCCTATGAGCCTATCACCGTCTGGTCGGCGCGCTGGATCAGCTGCGATGACAAGAAGAAGCTCGAGGAATTCCAGACCAAGGCCATGGAAAACCTGGCTATTGACGGCGGCGGTCACCTGACCTACCTGGCGCCGACCCGGGTCAACCTGGCGTTGATGGAAGAGCGCTGGCCGGACATCAAGTTCCGCGCTACCCGCGAGCACCATTAAGGCCTGAAATCGGGGCCGCCAGGCGGCCCCATTTCAATTTCCGGCTTTGATACTGGTCCAGATTCGCGTACGAATACGGTCGATCTTCGCCGGCATCGCTTCCAGCGCATACAGCTTGCCCATCACCTCGTCGCTTGGGTAAATCATCGTATTGCCCTTCATTGCCGGGTCTACCAGCCCATCCGCCTTGAGGTTGCCGTTTGCGTATTGCACATGGTTGCTGATGTTGGCCATCACCTCCGGCTGCAGCAGGTAGTTCATGTAGGCATACCCGGCCTTTTCATCGGGTGCATCGGCCGGCATGGCCACCATGTCGAACCACATCGGCGCGCCTTCCTTGGGAATCGAATAGCCCACCTTCACGCCATTGTTCGCCTCGTCGGCACGGTTCTTCGCCTGCAGCACATCCCCCGAGAAGCCCACCACCACGCAGATATCGCCGTTGGCCAGGTCGCCGGTGTACTTGGACGAGTGGAAATAGCTGATGTACGGCCGTACCTGCATCAGCAGCGCCTTGGCCTTGTCGTAGTCCGCCGGGTTCTGGCTGTGGTGCGGCAGGCCCAGGTAGTGCAGGGCGATCGGCAGCAGTTCGGGGCCATTGTCCAGCACTGCGACGCCACAGCTTTTCAGCTTGCTCATGTACTCGGGCTTGAAGATCAGGTCCCAGGAGTCCACGGGCGCGTTGTCGCCGAGCACCGCCTTGACCTTGTCGATGTTGTAGCCGATGCCGGTACTGCCCCATAGGTACGGGAAGCCGTACTGGTTGCCCGGGTCGTTGACCTCCAGCGCCTTGAGCAGCACCGGGTTGAGGTTGTGCCAGTTGGGTAACTGCGACTTGTCCAGATGCTTCAGGGCCTTGCCCTGAATCTGCCGGGCCATGAAGTGGTTGGAGGGAAACACCACGTCGTAGCCGGAGTTGCCGGTCATCAGCTTGCCGTCGAGGGTTTCGTTGCTGTCGTATACGTCGTAGGTGGGCACGATACCGCTGGCTTGCTGGAAGTTCTTCAGCGTGTCCGGGGCAACGTAGCTGGACCAGTTGTAGATCTTTACCGTTTCGGCGGCACCGGCCACGCTGGCGGCCAGCATCAAGGGGGCGATAAGGAGTGTGCGCATGTCGGGTTTACCTTGCTTTGTCTGTTGTTATCGAAGGCAGGCGATCAGCGGATCAGAAGATAAGTACGTAGGTCTTGCGCACGGTCTCCTGGATATCCCAGGTGCCGGTGCTATTGGCCGGTAGCATCAGTGCGTCTCCGGCTTCTATGACCAAGGGCTCGCCACCGTCCGGGGTGAAGGTGCAGCGGCCCTTGATGAAATGGCAGAACTCCTGTTGCACGATCTGCCGCCGCCACCGCCCCGGGGTGCATTCCCAGATGCCGGTTTCGACGCCATCGCTGCGCTCCACGCTGGTGACCGAGGTCACGGCCACTGGCTCGCCGAGCGGTACCGCAACGGGGTTGGAACTGTCGAGCACGGCGCTGTCGGTGTTCTTGAACTGGGTGATGCTCATGACCGGTGGATCCTGTGTCGGGTAAAAGGGAAGTCAGTGCATGAAGCCTTCCATGAGGTCCGCAAGGTTGCTGGCCAGGCGCCGCCTCCACGGCGCACTGGCGGGGTTGGCGAGGGTCCGGTCCTCGTGGACGAAACTCTGGATGATCGCGTTGTAGCCCAGCCAGCGGCAGGGTTCGGGTGGCCAGCTGGCCAGGCTTGATACGGGTCGGTTGTCGAGCACCCAGGGTTGCGCGGTCAGCTCGTTGTGCTGGTTGAGGATCAGCGCTGCCAGGGTGCGTCCGCCCAGGTTGGTGGCACCGACACCTTCGCCGCCGTAGCCGCCGGCCAGGGCGATGCCGCGCTGGCGGTCGCAGAGCATGTGCGGGCGGAAGCGCCGCGCCATGCCAAGGTTACCGCCCCACGAATGGGTGATGCGCACGTGCTTGAGCTGTGGGAACAGCTCGCTGAACAGGTAGCGGCGCAGCTCGATTTCGTGCTCGTCGAGGTTGAAGTTTTCGCGTAGGCGGCCACCAAAGCGGTAGCCACCCCGTGCGCCGAACACCAGGCGGTTGTCAGCAGTCCGCTGGCCATAGGTGACTTGGCGGCTGCTTTCACTGAAGGCCTGGCCCTGGCTCAGGCCAATCTGCTCCCAGGTGGTTTCCGGCAACGGCTCGGTGGCTACCAGCAGGCTCTGTACCGGCAACTGATGTTTGCCCAGCGGCGGCAGGCTGGCTGCATAGCCTTCCACGGCGGGCACCATCCATTGGCAGCGGATGCGCGCCAGCGGAGTACGTACCTCGCCGGGCTGCCAATCGATGGCCGGGGTGTTCTCGTAGATCGGTACGCCCAGCGCCTCAACGGCCCGGGCCAGCCCGCGTACCAGCTTGGCGGGCTGGATGGTGGCGGTGTGCGGGCTGTAGATGGCGCCGTAGGCGTTGCTGACCCGCAGCTGGGCGTCCAGTTGTTCGGGGCGTAACCAGCGGTAGTCGTCCTCGGTCATGCCCTGGCGATACAAGTCATCGAGGTAGCCACGCAGGCTGCGCTCCTGTTCCGGGTAGCGCGCGGCGCAGTACAGCACACCGCCTTTGCGGTAGTCGCAGTCGATGCCTTCGCGTTGCAGCACGCGGTGTACTTCATCGGGAATACCGTGCAGCAGGTCGGTACTGCTGCGTCGCTGTTGTGGCGACAGGCTCGCAAGCAAGCGGTCTTCGCCAAGCAGGTTGCCCATCAGCCAGCCGCCGTTGCGCCCCGAGGCGCCGAAACCGGCGATGTTGGCATCGATGACTGCAATGTTCAGCTGGGGTGCCTGGCGCTTGAGGTAATAGGCGGTCCACAGGCCGGTGTAGCCGGCACCGATGATGCACACATCCGCGTCCAGGTCGTCGCGCAGGGCTGGGCGGGCGCACAGTGGCTCGTCGAGCTGGTCCATCCAAAGGCTGAGCGTGCGCAGGGGTTGCATCGGGTTTGGCTCCACATCCGTCAAGGTCTGTGGGCGATGCTAGTGGTGTCAGTGGGCGGCTGTCTTACGTGCGTGCACGCAGGGAAATTTGCTTCAGGTAGGCCTTGGGCGTGAGCCCGGTGTGTTCGCGGAAGCACTTGTAGAACGCCGACAGCGAGTTGAAACCGGCGTTGTATGCCAGGTCGTCGATCGGCGTTTCGACGCTGTCGTCGTCGAGGCAGGCCATCAGGTGCTGCAGCCGCGCCTGGTTGACGTAGCGGTAGAAGCTTTGCCCGAGCACCTGGTTAAGCAGGTAGGAAATCTGGTTGCGGCTGTACCCGCTGGCTTCCGCTACTTGCTGCAGGTCCAGTTCTGGGTCCAGGTACGGGCGCTGGCGCTGGAAGTAGTGCTCCAGGTCCTGGGCCATGGTCGACAGTTGCCGCGGTGACAGGCCCAGGCGGCTGGTGGCCGGGCGCGGGCCGCTGCTGACCAGGCCATTGCCATGCTGGCGTACCAGCGTGGCGTACTCGTTGACCCGCCAGATCAGGCCGTCCCTGACGGTGATCGCCTCGCTGGACTGGAACGCCACAAGGCCGTCGCCGCCCTGGACCGTGACCTGATACTGGATGAATGCGGTGCAGCCATCGACGCGGATGCGGTCGCTGTGGACGATGTCCTCGCCGGCTTCATGGGGCAGGCAGGCGCGTACGTAGTCGCGCAGCTCCTGATAGCCGAGCACGCGGTTCTGAAAGAAGTCGTGGTACTGGATATCGGGGTGGTACAGCGCCATGACGCCATCGAGGTCACGGTGCTTCCAGCACAGGTGGTAGCGCAGCACGGTGTCGGCGGTGAGCGGGGTCTGGGCAGCGTCGTCGGGAAGCGTCATGACCGAATCATGCCCCGTCGACTGGCCCTGTTACAAGAATGCAGAACACCTGATGCATTAGCGCCAGTCGCGCATTTTGCACGGTCCTGATTCAGCGGAGCTCTCTAACGCATTGATTTGTATGGGCGTCATTTTTTGTCACAACTGGCACAGCCGCTGCAATGGTTAATGCGCGAATGGAATTTTCGCTAACAACATAAGGCGCACACATCATGATCACCCCTGCCGACTATCCCGTTGTTGATACGCAAAGCCGCTCAGGTGTTTCCTGGGCGGCGATCTTCGCTGGCGCGGCTGCCGCCGCGTCGGTGTCCCTGATACTGGTGGTACTGGGCGCCGGCCTTGGCTTTGCGGCCACCTCGCCTTGGGCTGACGAAGGCGCCAGCGCGAAAGCCCTGGGCGTTTCGACCATCGTCTGGCTGCTGGTGACCCAAATCATTGCTTCAGGCCTTGGCGGTTATATCGCGGGTCGGCTGCGGGTGAAGTGGGCCAACCTGCACGGCGATGAAGTGTACTTTCGTGATACCGCGCATGGCTTCCTGTCCTGGGCGGTGGCCACTTTGGTGGCGGCGATGCTGATACTGGGTGCTGCAGGTAATCTGGTGGGTGCCGGTGCCAGTGCGGCTTCCCAGGCGGCCACAGTATCCGCCGCCGCGGGTGCTTCGTCGGCAACCGGTAGCGACAACGACTCGATGGGCTACTTCGTCGATAGCCTGTTCCGTGGCGACGGCCCGGCGCCGGTCAGCGAGGATGCTGCAAATAGCGTAGCCGCACGCATTCTGGCCAAGGGTATTGCAGGGGACGGTGCGTTGCCCGCCGAGGACCGCGCTTACCTGGCGCAGTTGGTTGCGCAACGCACTCGCCTGACCCAGGCCGAAGCTGAAGCGCGCGTGGACCAGGTGATGGCCCAGGTACAACAACTGAAAACCGATGCCAAACAAGCGGCTGAAACCGCTACCAAAGTTGCTGCCTGGACAGCGCTGTGGACCTTCGTCGCGTTGCTGTGTGGGGCCTTCTTCGCCAGCTTGGCTGCCCTGTATGGCGGTCGTCTGCGTGACCGGGTGCAGTGGGTTGAGGGCGACTACGTTACTCACCGCACCGTTCAACGTTAAGCAAGGAGAATCACTATGCGCTCGATACTGCTGTGGATGCTTGGGGTACCGATCCCCGTGATCATCCTGATTGCCCTGTTCATGCACTGATCAGAAGGGCGGCTTAGGCCGCCCTTCGCGACAAAAGGCTGCTGCCAAAGACCTGCATATGCTGGTCACTGTGGGAGCGGCCTATTGTCGCGAAAGGGCTACAAACCAGACCCGGCAATTCAAAGGCTAGAGAAACTGCTCCGCATAATGGCAGGCAACCTGCCGTGTACTCACCTGCCGCAATGCCGGCACCTCCTTGGCACACCGTTCGGTCGCATACGGGCAGCGTTTGTGAAACGCACACCCATCCGGCGGGTTCAGCGCAAAGATGCAGGTCCTCGATCCTGACGAAATTCTCCATGCTTTTCGACTGTTTTCGCCTTCGCGAATCCAGAAGCCTTGGGGGCTTGAGACCAATAAATTCAATAGAAGTTGGTGTGCTGATGAACACCAAAGGTCTCGTTAAATTAGTGAAACTTAGTGTAGGAGTACAGGCGGGTGTGTTGTCTGAAAGTTCCTACAGTATTCTATTGGCACTTGCCATTGTCTCTACGGTACTAACTAAGCCGTTAATGGCGTTGTTGGGCTGGTGGGCGTGCAGAAATAGGTCGATCTGTAGACGCTCGCCCAAAATAGATGTTTGATTTCTGCTATTTTCCCGATTACTGTCTGGGGAGGTTGAGGGATAACTCATAATTAAAGGCCGTTACTATGGACGTATTCATGGGGTTGCTGGCTGCGGTGTTCTGGGGGGCTACCGACTTCTTGGTCGGCGTGAACGCAAGAGCGGTCGGAGTAAAGCGGGCGGTATTTTTCGGGCAGTTGCTAGGGCTTTTCTTGATGGCAGTATTGATTGCTGTTTCAGCCGATCAGTGGCAAAAGTTTACATCTGCGCCTTGGTTCACCATAGGGTTAGGAGTTGTCGCCGCTCTATGCACCGTAGTAGGAGCGCTGGCGCTTTCAAAAGCTTTCGCTATTGGCAAGACAGCCGTCGTGGCGCCCCTGGTCACTTCGTATGGTGTTTTTACAACGCTGTTGGCATGGCTGGGTGGCGATGCCCTCTCCGCTTGGCAGGTGGTCGGTATCCTTGTCTGCTTTTTCGGCGTGCTGTTGGCCTGCCGCAGCGATAAGGGTGGTGATTTCGATCGTAAGGTCACCAGTGTGATGTCTGTGTGGTTTGCTTTGTTGGCGGCCATGCTCTACGGCATCAGCTTCTGGATTCAGGGGAAATTCGTCTTGCCGGCGCTGGGACCGGTGAACATGCTGGCGCTAGGGTATGCGGTAGGGGTCATGTTCCTGATCCGTGAAGCCGTCAGGTTTCTGCGGGACCATACGACGATAACGCTGAAGACCTATGGCTCACTGTGCGGGGCCAGTCTCTTCAACTTGGGAGGGTTTTCTGCGTTTTCTTGGGGGGCGCTAAATGGCTCGGTTTCCGTTGTCACCGTCATCAGTACTTTGTCGGGTGGTATTGCCGCGATCCTGGGGTACTTCTTTTTTCGCGAGCGGCTGTCAGTTATCCAGATCGGCGGTGTTAGCCTAGTGCTGTCAGGGGCTTTGCTTCTGCACCTGTATGGGTGAGATTTTTTCGGTATGTAAAATTGTAGATTTTTTGGGAGTTGTGCCAGTGGCGTATGTCTTCGCCGTGGTCCTGTAGATATGAGTGCTCATGGCAATGGACTATCAATGCTGCCTTGCGAAAGTTTATGTTGATATAGCTGCGTGAGTCGTCAGCAAATATATTTCGATTAAAGGAGCGATTTCTCGAAAGCCCGTAAGGGCTTATCCGTGTCGCGGTGCCACGTTCGTTGTATGTGTTGTGTCGTCAACTCGTTCCTGAGTTTCTTTAATGCTACCCCAGCGTCAATGTCCAGCTCATTTCTAATGAAGGGGATTTTGACTTCATTACCGAGGGTGTCGACGTTGGCATAAGAGTCACTGATAGCCCACCCTTAGGGCTGGTGGCACGCGAATTGTTTTCTGTCGACTTTGTTGTCTGTGCATCGACCAGCTACCTTGATACACACGGCCGTCGCGTTCACCCCGGCCCGAAACACCGACCTCACACACGCCGTGCGCCGAAGTGAATTTCCAATTTTTGCTTTTCACTGAACTCAAAACGGTATGCAGCTGTGTTCCGTCAAGGCCGTCGGGGCTGGAACGCATGCTCAGTCCTCCACTATTAGCCCTGCTAAGTGCGCGGTGGTCAGGAAGAGTGACTGGGCAGCGCAGCAAACTACGTTTTTTCGCATTGAGGGCTGCCCAGTTTTCTAACAGTTAAAGAAACTGCTCCGCATAATGGCAGGCAACCTGCCGTGTACTAACCTGCCGCAATGCCGGCACCTCCTTGGCACACCGTTCGGTCGCATACGGGCAGCGTTTGTGAAACGCACACCCATCCGGCGGATTCAGCGGGTTGGGCAGCTCCCCGACGATACGAATTTTCGGCTTCAACGGGTCTGGATGAATCGCCGGAGTCGCCGACAGCAGCGCCTGGGTATACGGGTGCAGCGGCTTCTCGTAGATGTCCTCCTTCGGCCCCATTTCTGCCGGCCGCCCCAGGTACATGACCAGTACCTGATCCGCCACATGCCTTACCACCGCGAGGTTATGCGAAATGAACACGTAGGCGGTGTTGAACTCTCTTTGCAAATCCATGAACAGGTTCAGCACCTGAGCCTGGATCGACACGTCCAGCGCGGAGGTCGGTTCGTCGGCCACCAGCACTTTCGGTTGCAGCATCATCGCCCGGGCGAGGGCGATACGCTGGCGCTGGCCACCGGAAAACATGTGCGGGTAGCGCTGATAGTGCTCGGGGCGCAGGCCGACCTGCTCCATCATCTTCTGCACTTTGTCGCGGCGCTCGGCCTTGCTCAACGAGGTGTTGATCAGCAGCGGTTCGGCCAGTTGGTCACCGATCTTCTGCCGTGGGTTGAGCGAGGCGTAGGGGCTCTGGAAGACCATCTGCACATCGCGGCGCAGTTGCTTGCGCTCGGCCTTGCTGGCGCCCTTCACCTCGGTGCCGGCTATTTGCAGCGAGCCGGACGATGGCTCTTCGATCAGCGTCAGGGCGCGGGCCAGGGTCGACTTGCCGCAGCCGGACTCGCCAACCACGGCGAGGGTCTTGCCGGCCTCCAGCTCGAACGACACGCCGTTCAGCGCACGGACCAGGGCATGGCCCTTGAACAGCCCGCGGGAGACTTCGTAATGCCGGGTCAGCTCCCGGGCAGATAGAACGACGGCCATCACGCCACCTCCTGGTTCAGCGGATAGAAGCAACGCACCAGGCTATGGGCCTGAGGGTCGAGGGGCGGGCGCTGCCGCCGGCAGTTGTCCTGCACATACGGGCAGCGCGGCGACAGCAGGCAGCCAGCGGGGCGGTCGTAGCGGCCGGGGACGATGCCGGGCAGGGTGGCCAGGCGTTCGGCACCGATGCTGTGCTCAGGGATCGCCGCCAGCAGGGCTTCGCTGTAGGGGTGCGCGGGAACATCGAACAGATCGGGTACCTGGCCCACTTCCACAGCCTGGCCGGCGTACATCACGCACACCCGCTTGGCCGTTTCGGCAACGACGGCTAGGTCGTGGGTGATCAGGATAAGCGCCATATTGCGCTCCTTCTGCAGGTTCACCAGCAGCTCCATGATCTGCGCCTGGATGGTCACATCCAGCGCGGTGGTCGGTTCGTCGGCGATCAGCAGCTTGGGCTCGCCTGCGATTGCCATGGCAATTGCCACGCGCTGGCTCATGCCCCCGGACAGCTGGTGCGGGTAGGCATCCAGTCGGCTTTCGGCGGCCGGGATCTCGACCTTTTTCAGCAGCTCCAGGGCACGCTGGCGCGCGGCCTTGCCCTTCAGGCCCAAGTGCTGGCGCAGCACTTCCTCGATCTGGTAGCCAACGGTGTAGCTGGGGTTGAGCGCGGTCATCGGGTCCTGGAAGACCATGGCGATGTCCTTACCCACCACCTTGCGCCGTTGCCGGCCGCTGAGCTTGAGCATGTCGGTGCCGTCGAAGGTAAGGGCGTTGGCGGTGATGCGCCCGGGGGCATCGATCAGGCCCATCAGGGCCATCATGGTGACCGACTTGCCCGAGCCGGACTCGCCGACAATGGCCAGGATTTCTCCGGCGTCCACCGCCAGGTCCAGGCCATCGACCACCGGTACTGCGTTGGCGTCGCCGAAGCGCACATTCAGGTTGTTGATCTGCAACAGTGACATGGCGTTCTCCTCAGGCGGCGTTCTTGAGTTTCGGGTCCAGCGCATCGCGCAGGCCGTCGCCCATCAGGTTGATTGCCAGCACACTGAGCAGGATGGTCAGGCCGGGCAGGCTCACCACCCACCAGGCGCGCTCGATGTAATCCCGGGCCGAAGCCAGCATGGTGCCCCACTCGGGGGTAGGCGGCTGCACGCCGAGGCCGAGGAAACCCAGCGCAGCGGCGTCGAGGATCGCCGAGGAAAAACTCAGGGTTGCCTGCACGATCAGCGGTGCCATGCAGTTGGGCAGCACGGTGACGAACATCAACCGTGGCAAACCGGCGCCGGCCAGGCGGGCAGCGGTGACGTAGTCGCGGTTGAGTTCGCCCATTACCGCGGCGCGGGTCAGGCGCACGTAGGACGGCAGGGAAACGATGGCGATGGCAATCACGGTGTTGATCAGGCCAGGGCCGAGGATGGCGACGATGGCCACAGCCAGCAGCAATGACGGCAGCGCCAGCATCACGTCCATCAGGCGCATGATCGACGGGCCGAGCAACTGCGGGAAGAAGCCTGCGAGCAGGCCCAGGAGGATGCCCGGGATCAGTGACATCACCACCGACGACAGGCCGATCAGCAGCGACAGCCGTGCACCTTGAATCAGCCGTGAAAGCAGATCACGGCCCAGTTCGTCGGTGCCCAGGATGAACTGCCAGGTGCCGCCTTCCAGCCACACGGGTGGGGTCAGCAGGAAGTCGCGGTACTGCTCGCTGGGGTCATGCGGGGCTACCCACGGCGCGAACAGCGCGCAGAACACCACCAGGCACATGAAGGCCAGGCCCATCACCGCGCCTTTGTTGCGCGCGAAGGCTTGCCAGAATTCTTTGTACGGGGAGGGGTAGAGCAGGCTCTGGTCCACCGGGCTGGCCGGCGACACGGATTTTGGAATCGGGCTAGTCATGGCTTGGGCCTCAGCGCTGATGACGGATGCGTGGGTTGGCCAGGCCGTAGAGAATGTCCACGACGAAGTTGACCAGAATCACCAGGCAGGCGATCAACAGGATGCCGTTCTGGACCACGGGGTAGTCACGGGCACCGATGGCTTCGATCAGCCATTTGCCGATGCCCGGCCAGGAAAAGATGGTTTCGGTCAGTACCGCACCGGCCAGCAGCGTGCCGACCTGCAGGCCGAACACGGTCAGCACCGGGATCAGCGCATTGCGCAGGCCATGCACGAACACCACACGGGCCGGGGACAGGCCTTTGGCGCGGGCGGTGCGGATGTAGTCTTCGCGCAGCACTTCGAGCATTGAAGAACGGGTCATGCGGGCGATCACCGCCAGCGGGATGGTGCCGAGCACGATGGCCGGCAGGATCAGGTGCATCACAGCATCCTTGAACGCGCCTTCTTCATCGCTGAGCAGGGTGTCGATAAGCATGAAGCCGGTTTTCGGCTCGATGTCGTAGAGCAGGTCGATGCGCCCGGATACCGGGGTCCAGCCAAGGCTCACGGAGAAAAACATGATCAGGATCAGGCCCCACCAGAAGATCGGCATCGAGTAGCCGGCCAGTGATATGCCCATCACCCCGTGGTCGAACAGCGAGCCGCGCTTGAGCGCTGCGACTACCCCGGCCAGCAAACCGACGATACCGGCGAACAGCAGGGCGGCGAAGGCCAGTTCCAGGGTGGCCGGGAACAAGGTGATGAACTCGCTCCACACGCTTTCGCGGGTGCGCAGCGACTCACCCAGGTCGCCCTGTGCCAGCTTGCCGACATAGTCCAGGTACTGGACCGGCAGTGGCTTGTTCAGGCCCAGGCGTTCCATGGCCTGGGCATGCATTTCGGGGTCGACCCTGCGCTCGCCCATCATCACTTCCACCGGGTCGCCGGGGATCAGGCGTATGAGCGCGAAGGTGAGCAAGGTGATGCCGAAAAAGGTCGGTATCAACAGGCCAAGGCGCCGGGCAATAAAACTCAACATTGTCGGGGTTACCTCATCAGGCCGTGGGGCGATCAGCCCGGTACGGCAGTGCCGCCGGTCCCCGTGTGGGTGGCCGGCGGTCGTTGTTGTTCTACTTCACCTTGGTCGTGGCGAAGTTATTGTTGGTCAGAGGGCTGATCACGTAGCCCTCCACGTTGTCACGCATGGCCGTGAACACCTTGGGGTGGGCCATGCTGATCCAGGGTTGGTCGTCATCGTACACCTTCAATGCCTCGCTATAGAGCCTTGCGCGCTCGTCGTTGTCGATCACCTCGCGGGCGCGGGTGATCAGCTCCTGGAACTTAGGGTTGCACCAGCGGGCATAGTTCTCGCCGTTCCTGGCCGCCTCGCAGCTCAGCAGCGGGGTGAGGAAGTTGTCCGGGTCGGCGTTGTCGCCAGCCCAACCGGTAGACACCAGGTCGGCTTCGCCATTCTTGGCGCGGCGCAGCATCTCGGCCCACTCCATCACGCGTATATCCAGCTTCAGGCCGATCTGCTTGAGGTCGGCTTGCAGCATCTCGGCGGATAGACGCGGGTTAGGGTTGGTCATGCCGCCGCCGTTACGGGTGAACAGGGTGATCACCGTACCTTCGGGTACTCCGGCCTGCTTGAGCAGGGCACGGGCTTTGTCGAGGTCGCGCGGCGGGTTCTGGTTGCGGGGGTTGTAGCCGATCATGGTCGGTGGATAAGGGTTTACCCCCACCAGTGCGTTGCCTTTGCCGAACAGCTGGTCGACATGGGCCTGGCGGTCGAAAGCCATGTTGATGGCTTTACGCACACGCACATCGTTGAGGTATTTGTGCTGGGTATTCATGGCGATGTACCCGGTGACCAACGCTTCGGTTTGGGCAACCTTGAGACTGGGCTCGGCCATTATCGACGGCACGTCATCCGGCTTGGGGTACAGCGCCACCTGGCACTCGTTGGCGCGCAGTTTCTGCAGGCGCACGTTGCTATCGGTAGTGATGGCGAATATCAGGGAGTCGGCTGGCGGCTTGCCGCGGAAGTAGTCCGGGTTGGGTTTGAAGCGGACCTGGGCGTCCTTGTTGTAACGCTGGAAGATGAATGGGCCGGTACCGATCGGCTTGCTGTTCAGTTCGGCGGTCTTGCCGGCTTTGAGCAACTGGTCGCCGTACTCGGCGGAGTAGATCGAGGTGAAGCCCATGGCCATGTCTCGCAGGAACGGCGCTTCTGGGCGGGTGAGTGTGATCACCACGGTGTAGTCGTCGCGCTTGTCCACCGATTTGAGCAACCCCTTGAACGCCATGCTTTCGAAATACGGGTAACCGACGCTGGTCTTGTCGTGCCACGGGTGGGCAGGGTCGAGCTGGCGGCGCAGGCTCCACAGCACATCATCGGCGTTGAACTCGCGGCTGGGAGAGAAGTAGCTGGTGCTGTGGAATTTCACGCCCTTGCGCAGGTGAAAGGTGTAGGTCAGGCCGTCTGCCGAGATATCCCAGCGTTCGGCCAGGGCCGGCTGCACGTCAGTGGTGCCAGGTTTGAAGTCGACCAAGCGGTTGAACAGCGTTTCTGCGGTGGCATCGAAGGTCACGCCAGTGGTGTACTGGACCACGTCGAACCCCTCCGGGCTGGCTTCGGTGCACACCACCAGCGGCTTGGCCGCCACCTGCGTGGCGCCGCCGAGCACCAGCGCGGCCAATGCCAGACGCAGTGGTAGCGATTTGATGAAAGCTCTCTGCATGGGTTGAAGACTCCCTGCTTGCATTGATTCCAGCGTAGCCGCCACGGCCCGCCGTGAAGCGGACCGTGGCGCCAACGGTCAGAGAATATTGAATGGAATGGTGGTGACCACGCGGAACTCATCCAGGCTGCCATCGCCCTGCGCCTTGCTGGCGCGGTGGGTGGTGTAGGTGGCACGGATGCTGGTGTCTTTCAGTGACCCGCTCTGCACCGCGTAGCTGGTGCCGATGCCCCACTCATAGTGGGTTTCGCCATCCAGGCCGTTCACGTCATACGCGGTCCCACGGTAGTGGGTGCCATCGATCCCCCAGCCGCGGGCGTTGTACAGGTTGAACTTGAGCCCCGGTACGCCGTAGGGCGCCATGTTCAGTACGTAGGAAATCTTCAGCGATTTCTCGTTGGGGCCGTTGAAGTCCGACAGCAGCGAGTTCGCCAGGTAGATGCCGTTGGTTTCGTGCAGGTAGTCGAAGTACTCGTTACCGTTGACCTGCTGCCAGGAGGCGCCGAGGGTGTGCGCCTGGTGGGTCAGGTCGAACGACAGGCTGTAGGTGTCGTTGTCGATCTTGCCCATCTTCTGGCTGCCGGCGTCGACCGTCTTGTAGTAGTTCAGGCCGGTACTCAGGCTGAGCACTGCACTGTCGCCAAGCACGTGGTTGGCGCCGAAGTAGTACTGGTTCCAGAAATCGTCGGCGTTGGTCGCGTACAGGCTGGTACTCAGGCTCTTGAACGGCTGGTAGTTGATGCCGGCGGTACTGGCGCGGTCGGTTTCCACGCCAGTGGCACTGTACTCGCTGCGGAACTTGCTGAGGCTTTGCTCGGTTCGTGGCGAGACGCGGTCAAAGGTGCCCAGGTCGAAGCTGAGGTTGTCGAATTCGGCGCTGTGCAGGAACGCGCCCTGGAAGCTGGATGGCAGCGCGCGGTTACCGATGTAGGCGATCATCGGTGTGTCCACTGTCTGGCGGCCGAGGGTAAGGGTGGTGTTGGATACCCGCGCCTTGATGTTGCCCAGGCCCAGCTTGCTCCACTGGCCAATGGGGTCGCCATCGCTGTGGGTCAGCGTGCGGTTGTTGGGGCCGGCAATCGCTTCGCGGCTCTGCTGCAGGGCGATGGCGTTGTAACCGGCCGCCTCGACGGCGATGCCCACGGTGCCCTCGGTGAAGCCGGAACTGTAGTTGAGGATGGTGCCCTGTACCCAGTTTTCGCGGCTGTGCGTGGGGTGGCGGGTGCCGTCGTTCTTGTAGTACTTCCACAACGGGGCGCGTGCGGCACGCTCGCGGGCGTACCAGTTGCGGGTACTGCCGGACAGGCTCTGACCGTCGATGAAGCCGCTGGCCTGGGCCTGCGCGCTTTCACTTTTCAGGGTGACGGGGATGAAGTCCTGGCTTTGCGGGTCAGCCTGGGCCACGGTGGATAAGGCACTGATGGATAAGGCCAGTGCGGTCAAGGTGAATACTCTCAAGGTTAAAGCTCCCTTTCTTTTCTAGTTATGCCGGCCTTGTGGGCCGGGTGATTGCTGCGGTGTTGCCAGGGTCGCCGCGGGATCGCCGGGCAGAATCGGGGCGTTGTGTTGGCCGTTCTGGCCTCTTCGCGGGCAAGCCCGCTCCCACAGGTAGGGCGCAGTGTCCGAACCTGTTGAGATCCTGTGGAAGCGGGCTTGCCCGCGAAAAGGCCGGTACTGGCTAACGCTTAATCAACACTCACACCGGAAAAAACATTGCGCCCAAATGGGCTGACCTTGAATTCGGATACCTTGGTGCTGAGCGGCTGGTTAACCGTGGAATGTGCCACCGGGGTAATGGGTACCTGCTGCTTGAGCCGTTGTTGGGCTTGCTGGTACAGGGCGCTGCGTTGCGCCTGGTCGGTGACCTGCTTGGCCCGCTTGACCAAGTTGTCGTACTGCGGGTCGCACCATTGCGAGTAGTTGTTGCTGCCGATGGCATCACAGCTGTAGAGGGTACCCAGCCAGTTGTCCGGGTCGCCGTTGTCACCGGTCCAGCCGATCAGGGCAATGTCGTGTTCGCCGCTTTTCATGCGCTTGAGGTATTCGCCCCATTCGTAGCTGACGATGCGCACCTTGAAGCCAAGCTTGTGCCAGTCGGCCTGGAGCATTTCCGCCATCAGCTTGGCATTGGGGTTGTACGGGCGTTGCACCGGCATGGCCCACAGAGTGACCTCGGTGCCCGGCTTGACCCCCGCCTGCTGCAGCAACTGCCTGGCCTTTTCCGGGTCGTAAGGCGCATCCTTGACGCTTTCGTCATAGGACCATTGGGTTGGCGGCATGGCGTTGACGGCCAGTTGGCCGGAATCCTGATACACCGCCTGGATGATGGCTTTCTTGTTCACCGCCATGTCCATCGCCTGGCGCACTTCCAGGCGGTTGAACGGTGGGTGCTGGGTGTTATAGGCGATGTAGCCGAGGTTGAAGCCCGGTTGCTGCAGGACCTGCAGTTTGCTGTCGGTCTTGAGTGCCGGGATGTCCGCCGGGCGTGGATGCAGGGTGACCTGGCACTCGTTGCGGCGCAGCTTCTGGATGCGCACCGAAGGGTCGACGTTGATCGAGAACACCAGGTTGTCGAGTTTCACCTGCTCCGGCGCCCAGTAATCCTTGTTGCCCTTGTAGCGGATCTGCGAGTCCTTCTGGTAGCGCTGGAACACGAAGGGGCCAGTGCCGATCGGCTGCTGGTTGATGTCGCTGGCACGCCCACTGGCCAGCAAGGTGTCGGCGTACTCGGCGGAGAGAATCGAGGCAAAGCTCATGGCCAGGTTCTGGATGAACGCGGCATCGACCCTGTTCAAGGTGAACACCACGGTCAGTGGGCCGGTTTTCTCGACCCGGGCGATATTCTTGTCCAGGCCCATGCTGATGAAGTAGGGGAACTCGGTAGGGTAGGCCCGGCGGAACGGGTGGTCCTTGTCGAGCATGCGGTTGAAGGTGAACAGCACGTCATCGGCGTTGAAATCTCTGCCTGGGGTAAAGGCCTTGTTGCTGTGGAACCTGACCCCTTCACGCAAGTGGAACGTGTAGCGCAGGCCGTCTTCGGACACCTCCCAGCGGGTGGCCAGGGCAGGGTGCACGGCAGTACCGCCGCGCTCGAACTCGACCAGGCGGTTGTAGATTGGTTCGGCGGCGTCGTTGTCGGTGGCGCTGGTGTACTGGGCGGTGTCGAAACCGGCAGGGCTACCTTCAGAGCAGAACACCAGGTTGTTGGCCAGCAGGACCGGGGATTGGCTGACCAGGCCCAGGGCCAGCAGCGCGGAAAGGCGGGTAACGTGGCGCATGGCAAATCCTTTTTCATCTGTTCGCGCCGCCTCCGGGTACGAATGGCGGCAACAGTTCGCCGACCCCGCAGCGTATGGCCGCAGGACGACATGAAGAGGTGGCGGGGGTGAAGGGCACCCGCGATTCAGCGGGTGCCTCAGTCAGCCTATTTGTCCACGCTGACGCCGTAGAAGGAGTTCAGCGCGAATGGGCTGATCTTGAAGTCCTTCACCTTGGCGCTCATGGGCTGGTAGACGGTGGAGTGGGCGATCGGCGTGATCGGAACCTGCTCCTTGAGGATGTGCTGCGCCTTTTGGTACAGCTCGGTACGTTTGGCCTGGTCGGCGGTGGCCTTAGCCTGCTTGATCAGGTCGTCGTAGGGCTTGTAGCACCACTTGGAGAAGTTGTTGCCGTCGATGGCATCGCAGCCGTACAGGGTACCCAGCCAGTTGTCCGGGTCACCGTTGTCGCCGCTCCAGCCGATCAGCATGGCGCCCTGTTCGCCGCCTTTGGAGCGCTTGATGTATTCGCCCCATTCATAACTGACGATCTTTGCCTTGATGCCAATCTTGTTCCAGTCGGACTGGAGCATTTCGGCCATCAGCTTGGCATTGGGGTTGTACGGGCGTTGCACCGGCATGGCCCACAGGGTGATCTCCGTGCCTTCCTTGATACCGGCTTCCTTGAGCAGCTGCTTGGCTTTTTCGGGGTCGAACGGGGCGTCCTTGATGCTGGTGTCGTACGACCACTGGGTGGGCGGCATGGCGTTGACTGCCAGCTGGCCGGCGCCCTGGTAGACCGACTCGATGATTTTCTTCTTGTCCACGGCCATGTCCAGTGCCTGGCGCACTTTCAGCTGGGCCATGGGGTTGGGCTCGCTGCTGCCCTTGATCTTGTCCATCACGTTGTAGGCGATGTAGCCGAGGTTGAAGCCGGCCTGCTGTGGCATCTGCAGGTTCTTGTCGGCCTTTAGCGGTTCGATGTCGGCCGGGCGCGGGAACAAGGTGACCTGGCACTCGTTCTTCTTCAGCTTCTGCATGCGCACCGAGGCATCAGTGGTGATGGCGAAGATCAGGTTGTCGATCTTCACGTCTTCAGGCTGCCAATAGTCCTTGTTGCCCTTGAAGCGGATCTGCGCATCCTTCTGGTACTTGCTGAACACGAACGGGCCGGTGCCGATGGGTTTCTGGTTGATGTCGGCGGCCTTGCCGTCCTTGAGCAACTGGTCAGCGTATTCGGCGGACTGGATCGAGGCAAAGCTCATGGCCAGGTTCTGGATGAACGCGGCGTCGACTTCGTTGAGGGTGAACCTGACCGTGTGCTCGTCGAGCTTCTCCAGCTTGGCGATGTTCTTGTCCATGCCCATGTCGGTGAAGTAGGGGAACTCGGTGGGGTAGGCCTTGCGGAACGGGTGGTCCTTGTCGAGCATGCGGTTGAAGGTGAACAGCACGTCGTCGGCGTTGAACGGGCGGGTTGGCTTGAAGTAGTCGGTGGTGTGGAACTTCACCCCTTCGCGCAGGTGGAACGTGTAGGTCTTGCCGTCGTCGGACACTTCCCATTTGGTCGCCAGGCCCGGGATCACCGCAGTGCCGCCGCGTTCGAACTGGGTCAGGCGGTTGAATACGGTCTCGGCCGAGGCGTCGAAGTCGGTCCCGGTGGTGTACTGCCCTGGGTCGAAACCGGCCGGGCTGCCTTCGGAGCAGAACACCAGGTTGGACGCGGCGAGGGCCGAAGGCGCACCGGTGAGCAAGCCTGCACCTAGCAGGAACGGAATGACTGCGTGTTTGAGCATGGTGGCCTCATTGTTGTCATTTTTCGATTGAGGTGGCCTCGTGAGCCGACCTGCGGATACTTATGCAGGGGGTGTTCCCAATGCAATACATACAAGGATAGTTGGCGCCAGAAATGTGGTACGGGCGTACATGGATGTCGCATCGGTATAACTTTCGGCGAAGTTAAACGTTTGCGAGGGCAAAATGATGGCTTTTTTCAGAATATTTCGGCGCGGGGATGGGTGTAGGACGCACCTTGCTGGTGCGTAGGAGATGTCTGAAATCGCTAAATTGTGCGGTTGGGTCGGGGCTCTGTGGCAGCGGGCGTGTCCGCTGCCACAGGTGTTTCGTGAGTCTGTTACGGCATCTGCACTTCAATCAGCCCGTCGGCGTTCATGCTCACCTCACTGGTCCCGGCTTCGATGTCGGGCGCCGGCGCCGCTTCATCTGCGCCCATGGCCTTCATCGCCATCGGTGCGCTACGCAGGTACGGGCGAGGGTAACCACTGCTGTTCAGGTTCAGGCTGACCACCTTGTAGCCCTTGCCACCCAGCGCTTCGGTGGCCAGTTGCGCGCGTGCCTTGAAGGCGTCGACCGCATCCTTGAGCAGTGCATCTTCGCTGGACTTGCGCGTGGCCGGGGCGATGGAGAAGTCCATGCCACCCATTTTCAGTTCTTGCAGCAGGTCGGCGGTAAGCTGCGACAGGGCTGGGAAATTGGCGCTTTCCAGGCGCAGTTCGGCACGTTCGCGCCAGCCGGTGATCTTCTGGCCTTTGCTGTCATACACCGGGTAGCTGTTGCGGCTACCCTGGCTGATCTTCACGTCCTTGACCTGGCGCGACTGCTGCACGGCCTTGTTCATGGTTTCGGTGATCTGCTTGGCAAGCTTGCCCGGGTCGGTATTCTGCGCTTCGCTGTACAGGGTCACGACCATCAGGTCGCGCGCCACTTCCTTGCTGACTTCGGCACGCAGCGATACCTGGTTGTAGCGCGGTTCATCGGCAGCCAGGGCCGGCAGGCTGGCGAGCAGGCCGCAGGACATGATCAGGGCGGCGCCGCGACGTGGGATTTGCATGTAGTACTCCTTGGCAATAAAAGGCGTGGGCTCTGGTCATCCATGCCACGCATGGCCCATCAGACCGGGAACAGTGTAGTGGGTTCACAAGTGCCATCATGACAGTGTGACAAAGTGTGGCGCTTTGCCGCATCGCTGCAGCAGGGCGCCCGGCTTCGGTATACTCCAGCCGATTTTTCTGGAGCACTCATCAGGAGAGCTCATGCTCGCCGCCGTACAACCGTTGTCCGCTACCCGCCAGAACCTCTGGCGCCTTACCGTCATTCGGGTCCTGGTCCTGGCTGCCCAGGCCGGTTCGGTGGGTGTCGCCTACTGGACCGAGCTGCTGCCATTGCCCTGGCTGTCGCTGGCCGGCACCTTGGCCTTGTCCTCGCTGCTGTGTGCCTTCACGGCCCTGCGGCTGCGCCTGTCGTTGCCAGTCACCGAAATGGAGTACGCCCTGCAGCTGGCCTGTGACCTGCTGATCCACAGCGCCTTGCTGTATTACTCCGGGGGTTCGACCAACCCGTTCGTGTCGTATTACCTGGTGCCGTTGGCGATTGCCGCAGTGACCCTGCCGTGGTTGTATTCGCTGATCCTGTCCGGTATTGCCTTGACCGCCTACAGCCTGCTGCTGGTGCAGTTCTATCCGCTCGAAGGCCTGCCGATGGCGCGGGACAAGATGCAGGTCTACGGCATGTGGCTGAGTATCGCGCTGGCCGCCGCCGTCATTACCTTCTTTGCTGCACGGATGGCCGAAGAACTGCGCCGACAGGAGCAGCTGCGTTCCGAGCGGCGTGAAGAAAGCCTACGCGACGAGCAGTTGCTGGCCGTCGCTACCCAGGCTGCCGGTGCTGCACATGAGCTGGGCACGCCGTTGGCGACCATGAGCGTGCTGATCAACGAAATGCGCCAGGACCACACCGACCCGCTGTTGCAGGAAGACCTGCAGATACTTCAGGACCAGGTAAAGCTGTGCAAGGAAACCCTGCAGCAGCTGGTGCGTGCCGCCGAAGCCAACCGCCGCCTGGCGGTGGTTGAACAGGATGTCACGGCTTGGCTGGACGAAGCGCTGAACCGCTGGCACCTGATGCGCCCGGAAGCCAGCTACCGCTTTCAGCGCCTGCGCGACGGTCAGGTGCCACGCCTGACCCCGCCGCCGGACCTGACCCAGGCATTGCTGAACTTGTTGAACAATGCCGCCGATGCCTGCCCTGATGACCTCGAGGTGCACCTGGACTGGGACGCCCAGGATATCGTCATCAGCATCCGCGACCATGGCCCTGGCGTGCCGCCGGCCATCGCCGAAGCCATCGGCAAACCCTTCATTACCACCAAAGGCAAAGGCTTCGGCCTGGGCCTGTTCTTGAGCAAGGCCAGCGTGACCCGTGCGGGCGGCTCGGTGAAACTCTATAGTCATGAACAGGGTGGCACCCTGACCGAACTGCGCCTGCCCTATGGCAAGCGAGGAGATGAATGATGAGCGAAGAAAACCAAGTCGAAGGCGAGGAGCTGCCGCACCTGCTGCTGGTGGATGACGATGCCACCTTCACCCGGGTCATGGCGCGTGCCATGAGCCGTCGTGGTTTCCGCGTAAGCACTGCCAGCTCGGCCGAGGAAGGCCTGATCCTGGCCCAGCAGGACCTGCCGGACTATGCCACGCTGGACTTGAAGATGGACGGCGACTCGGGCCTGGTGCTGCTGCCCAAGCTGCTGGAGCTGGACCCGGAAATGCGCGTGGTGATCCTGACCGGCTATTCGAGCATTGCCACTGCCGTGGAAGCGGTCAAGCGCGGCGCGTGCAACTACCTGTGCAAGCCGGCTGACGCCGATGATGTGCTGGCGGCGTTGCTGTCGGAGCACACCGACCTAGATACCCTGGTGCCGGAAAACCCGATGTCGGTCGACCGCCTGCAGTGGGAGCACATCCAGCGCGTGCTGAACGAGCATGAGGGCAATATCTCCGCTACCGCGCGAGCGCTGGGCATGCACCGGCGAACCTTGCAGCGCAAGCTGCAAAAGCGCCCGGTCCGGCGCTGAGTCTTGCTGGGCTTGGGCCGGCCCTTTCGCGGGCTTGCCCACTCCCACAGGGTCAGCGCAGGCCCCAAGTCTTGTGGAATACCTGGGGGCGGCCAAGCCCGCTAAGAGGGCAAAACTGACAGAGGCTTCTCTTTATCACCCCGCGATCCCCGCAAATTCCGGCTGTTGGCGTATCATTAGCCACCTAACGGCAACCCTCTCCAGGATCGCTTGCGCATGCTCGCCCTTCTTATCCAGACGCTGAACATCACGGCGCCGGTTTTCGCCATGCTGTTCATGGGCGTGCTGCTCAAACGCATCCGCCTGATCGACGATAATTTCAACCGCGTCGCCTCGCAGCTGGTGTTCAACGTGTGCATGCCGGCGCTGCTGTTTCTTGGCATCTACCATGCCGACCTGGCTGCAGCAGTCAAGCCGGGGGTCATCCTGTACTTCATCGTTGCCACGTTGGTGGGCTTCGCCATTGCCTGGGGGCTGGCCATCTGGCGCAGCCCGCTGGCCGACCGTGGTATCTATACCCAAGGCGCATTCCGCGGCAATAACGGCGTCATCGGCCTGGCCCTGGCTGCCAGCCTGTACGGCGACTACGGGATTTCTCTGGGGGCGGTGCTCGCCGGCCTGGTCATCCTTATGTACAACTCGCTATCTGCGGTGGTGCTTGCGGTGTACAGCCCGGACCTCAAGTCCGACCCGTGGAGCATCTGCAAGAGCATTTTCAGCAACCCGTTGATCATCAGTGTGCTGGTAGCCACCCCCATGGCCTACGGCCAAGTGCCGCTGCCCAACTGGCTGCTGACGTCGGGCGACTACCTGGCCCAGATGACCCTGCCGCTGGCGTTGATCTGCATTGGCGGCACCTTGTCGCTGGCGGCACTGCGCGACAGCGGCAGGCTGGCGTTCGATGCCAGCCTGGTGAAGATGGTCTGGCTGCCGGTGGTCGGTACGCTGGGTGCCTGGTTGTGTGGCTTTCGTGGCGCGGAACTGGGCATTCTGTTCCTGTACATCGGTAGCCCGACCGCAGCAGCCAGTTACGTCATGGCACGGGCGGCAAGCGGGAACCATCAGCTGGCGGCGTCGATCATCGTGATTACCACGCTAATGGCGGCGATTACCACCAACATCGGCATTTTCATCTTGCAGTGGGGCGGATGGATCTAGATCCTTGACTGCAAATAACAGCAACAACACTGCCTCACTGAGCTAAAGGACACTTCATGCAAGACCAGAGCACGCCCGAGCAGTTACAGCGCGGGCTGAAGAATCGCCATATCCAGCTTATTGCGCTGGGCGGGGCCATCGGTACCGGGTTGTTCCTGGGCATTGCCCAGACCATCCAACTGGCCGGCCCCTCCGTGTTGCTGGGCTATGCCATCGCCGGCCTGATGGCGTTCCTGATCATGCGCCAGCTGGGCGAAATGGTCGTGGAAGAACCGGTCGCAGGCAGCTTCAGCCACTTTGCCCACCAGTACTGGAGCGAATTCGCCGGCTTTGTCTCGGGCTGGAACTACTGGGTGGTGTACGTGCTGGTCGGCATGGCCGAGCTCACGGCGGTCGGGATCTATGTGCAGTACTGGTGGCCGGAATTCCCCACCTGGGCCACGGCGGCGATCTTCTTCGTGGTGATCAACCTGATCAACCTGACGCAGGTCAAGGTCTACGGCGAAATGGAGTTCTGGTTTGCCCTGGTCAAGGTGGTGGCCATTGTCAGCATGATCGGCTTTGGCGCCTGGTTGCTGAGCAGCGGCCATGGTGGCCCGGATGCCAGCGTGGCCAACCTGTGGCAGTACGGCGGCTTCTTCCCCAACGGCGTAAGCGGCCTGGTGATGGCCCTGGCGGTAATCATGTTCTCGTTCGGTGGCCTGGAACTGGTGGGCATCACCGCCGCCGAGGCCGACAACCCGCGCCAGAGCATCCCCAAGGCCACCAACCAAGTGGTGTACCGCATCCTGATCTTCTACATCGGTGCATTGGCGGTGCTGCTGTCGTTGTACCCTTGGCAGAAAGTGGTGCAGGGGGGCAGCCCGTTCGTGATGATTTTCCACGAACTGGACAGTGACCTGGTGGCGACCATCCTCAACATCGTGGTCCTGACTGCCGCGCTGTCGGTGTACAACAGTTGCGTGTATGCCAACAGCCGCATGCTGTTCGGCCTGGCCAGCCAGGGCGATGCGCCGCGCCAACTACTGAAGGTCAGCCGCAGCGGCGTGCCGCTGACCGCGCTGGGTGTGTCGGCGTTTGCCACTGGCCTGTGCGTACTCATCAACTACCTGATGCCGGGTGAAGCCTTTGGCTTGTTGATGGCCTTGGCGGTGTCGGCGTTGGTGATCAACTGGGCAAGTATCAGCATTACCCACCTGAAATTCCGCAAGGCCAAGTTGGCCGCCGGGATCACCCCGTTTTACAAAAGCCTGGGGCACCCGCTGACCAACTACCTGTGCCTGGCCTTCATTGTGCTGATCCTGGTAGTGATGTACCTGACCCCGCCGATTCGCATTTCGGTGATGCTGATTCCGGCATGGATAGCCGTGCTGTGGGTGGCCTTCAAATTGAAGAAAGCTCGGCAGGTTCGTCGGTAGATCTTCTGCGTTTTGTGGGGTCGAGCGGCGCCCGTGCGGCGCTCGATCTCAACGACGCGTTCAATGTTGGCGGCGCCAGGCGCGCACGGTGGTGTACAGCAACACCAAGGCAAGCACCGGCAGTACGTAGAACAGCATCAATTGTTCCAGTCGGCCGGCCAGCGGCATGCCCATGGTAAAGGCTGCCACGTGCAGGCCATAGGCCAGGTACAGGCACAGGAACACCAGGCCTTCTGCGCGCGTGATGCGGTACCCGGAATAGAACACCGGCAGGCTCAGCACTGCCACGCCAAGCATCACCGGCAGGTCGAAAGCCAGCGCATTGGGCGAGATCGACAGCGGCTCGGGGGTGACCAGTGCGGTCATGCCCAGTACGGCCAGCAGGTTGAACAGGTTGCTGCCGATCACCGTGCCCACGGCAATCTCCCGTTCACCACGCAGGGCGGCAATCAGCGCGGCGGCCAGTTCCGGGAGCGAGGTGCAGATGGCGACGACGGTCAGGCCGATGATGCGTTCGGACAAGCCCAGGTCGGTGGCCACCTCCACCGCGGCCTCCAGCAGCAGGTGGCCGGCCAGGCTGAGCAGGCCAAAACCGGTCAGCACTTGCAGCAGTGTGCCTGACCAGAAGCGTCCAGCACTGGCTCTGGCCGTGTCCGGAGCAGGGTAGGTACGTGCGTAGTGGCGGGACTGGTGCCAGAGCATCGCCAGGTAACAAGCCAGGCTCAGCAGCAGAACCACCCCTTCGACGCGCCCCAGGTGGCCATTGGCAGACAACGCATAGACCAGCCCACTGGCGGCGATCATCAGCGGTATGTCCAGGCGCACCAGTTGCCGCGACACGCGCAGCGGGATGATCAGGGCCGCCAGCCCGAGTATCACAAGTACGTTGAAGATATTGCTGCCGACCACGCTGCCGACCGCCACGTCAGGCGCGCCCTGGTAGGCTGCCTGCAGGCTTACGGTCAGTTGCGGGGCGGTGCTGCCAAAGGCCACCAGGCTGAGGCCGATGATCAGTGGGCGAACGTGCAGGCGCTGCGCCAGGCGCAAGGCTGCGCGCACCAGCAGTTCGGCGCCGCCTACCAGCAACAGCAGGGCGATGCCCAGTTGCAGCAGGCTGAAAGTAGGAAGGGTGGCCAAGTCGAAAATGGTCGGACTCCTGTCGCGTCAGTCGCTAAGCCCTTGTACTCGCACGCGAGCCGTTCCGCTACGGAGCATGCCGATTTTTTCTGCGGCGGCGCGTGACAGGTCAATCAGGCGGCCACGAGTGTGCGGGCCACGGTCGTTGATGCGTACCACCACGCTGCGCTGGTTGGCCATATTGGTAACCAGTACGCGGCTACCGAAGGGCAGGCTGCGATGGGCGGCGGTCAGCCCGTGCTGGTTGAACGGTTCGCCACTGGCGGTGCGTTTGCCATGGTGGCGCGAGCCGTAGTAGGAAGCGGTGCCCGTCTGGTCGTAGCCGCGCGGGTCGATGTCATGGCTGGCGCAGCCGGCCAGGAAAGAAAACAGGGCGAGGGTGCCGAGGGATCGTTTTAGCAAGTCAGGTGCTCTCCGGTGCGGCCATTCGCGGGTAAACCCGCTCCTACAGGTAAAGCGCTGGCTTGTGCAGGAGCGGCTCTAGCCGCGAACGAGGGCAAAGCCCTCGCAGCATTACAGGGGTAAAACAATCACCCTTCGAGCTTGGCTTTGAGCAATTGGTTCACCTGCCCCGGGTTGGCCTTGCCTTTGGAGGCTTTCATGGCCTGGCCGACGAAGAAGCCGAACATCTTGCCGCGCTTGGCCTCGTCAGCCGCGCGATACTGTTCCACCTGCTCGGCGTTGGCAGCCAGCATTTCGTCGAGCATCTTGTCGATCGCACCGGTATCGGTGACCTGCTTCAGGCCTTTGCTCTCGATGATGCTGTCGGCATCCCCTTCGCCGGCAGCCATGGCCTCGAACACGGTCTTGGCGATCTTGCCGCTGATGGTGTTGTCGCGGATGCGCAGCAGCATGCCACCCAGCTGAGCGGCGCTGACCGGCGCCTGGTCGATCTCGACACCCAGCTTGTTCAGCAGGCTGCCCAGTTCGACCATGACCCAGTTGGCGGCCAGCTTGGCGTCGCCACCCGTCTTCACCACTTCTTCGAAGTAGTCCGCCTGCTCACGGCTGGACGCCAGCACGTTGGCGTCGTAGGCCGACAGGCCATACTGGCTCTGGAAGCGCTCGACTTTTTGCGGTGGCAGCTCCGGCAGGCCGGCGCGGATGGTTTCGAGGTAGCTGTCCTCGATCACCACCGGCAGCAGGTCCGGGTCGGGGAAGTAACGGTAGTCGTTGGCTTCCTCCTTGCTGCGCATGGAGCGGGTCTCGTCCTTGTTCGGGTCGTACAGGCGGGTTTCCTGTACCACCTTGCCGCCGTCCTCGATCAGGTCGATCTGGCGCTGGATCTCGCTATTGATCGCACGTTCGATGAAACGGAACGAGTTGACGTTCTTGATCTCGCAGCGGGTACCGAATTCGGCCTGGCCCTTCGGGCGGATCGACACGTTGCAGTCGCAACGCAGTGAGCCTTCTGCCATGTTGCCATCGCAGATGCCCAGGTAGCGCACCAGCGCATGGATTGCCTTGACGTAGGCAACGGCTTCCTTGGCGCTGCGCATGTCAGGCTCGGAAACGATTTCCAGCAGCGGGGTGCCGGCACGGTTCAGGTCGATGCCGGTGGAGCCGCTGAAGTCTTCGTGCAGGCTCTTGCCGGCGTCTTCTTCCAGGTGCGCGCGGGTTACGCCGATGCGCTTGATGGTGCCGTCTTCCAGGGCGATGTCCAGGTGGCCCTTGCCCACGATCGGCAGGTCCATCTGGCTGATCTGGTAACCCTTGGGCAGGTCCGGGTAAAAGTAGTTCTTGCGCGCGAACACGTTGCGCTTGCCAATTTCGGCGTCGATCGCCAGGCCGAACATGCACGCCATGCGCACGGCTTCCTGGTTCAGCACCGGCAGTACGCCAGGCATGCCAAGGTCAACCAGGCTGGCCTGGGTATTCGGCTCGGAGCCGAAGGTGGTGGCGCTGCCGGAGAAGATCTTCGACTGGGTGGCGAGCTGAGTGTGGATTTCCAGCCCGATCACAACTTCCCATTGCATGTGTGAATTCCTCAGAAGCCGTTGGGGGCGCGGGTGTGCCAGTCGGTCACTTGCTGGTAGCGGTGCGCGACGTTGAGCAGGCGGCCTTCTTGGAAGTAGGGCGCCAGCAGTTGTACGCCGACCGGCAGACCGTCGACGAAGCCAGCTGGCATCGACAGGCCCGGCAGGCCCGCCAGGTTGGCGGTGATGGTGTAGACGTCTTCCAGGTAGGCGGCGACCGGGTCGCTGCTCTTGGCGCCGAGCTTCCAGGCCGGGTTAGGCGTGGTCGGGCCGAGGATCAGGTCGACATCGTTGAAGGCAGCCATGAAGTCGTTCTTGATCAGGCGGCGGATCTGCTGTGCCTTCACGTAGTAGGCGTCGTAGTAGCCGGCCGACAGGGCGTAAGTACCGACCATGATGCGACGTTGTACTTCCACGCCGAAGCCTTCGCCACGCGAACGCTTGTACAGGTCGGTGAGGTCTTTCGGTTCTTCGCAGCGGTAGCCGAAGCGCACACCGTCGAAGCGCGACAGGTTGGAAGAGGCTTCCGCCGGAGCGATCACGTAGTAGGCCGGAATGGCGTGCTGCATGTTCGGCAGGCTGATTTCCTTGACCACGGCACCGAGCTTTTCCAGCTCCTTGACGCTGGCCTGGACCAGTTCAGCGATGCGGGGGTCGAGGCCGGCACCGAAGTATTCCTTCGGCAGGCCAATGCGCAGCCCTTGCAGCGAAGCATTGAGGCTGGCGCTGTAGTCCGGCACCGGTTCTTCGATGCTGGTGGAGTCCTTGGCGTCGAAACCGGCCATGCCTTGCAGCAGCAGCGCGCAGTCCTCGGCGGTACGGGCCAGCGGGCCGCCCTGATCGAGGCTGGAGGCATAGGCGATCATGCCCCAGCGCGAAACACGACCGTACGTCGGTTTCAGGCCGGTGAGGTTGGTCAGTGCCGCCGGCTGACGGATCGAACCGCCGGTATCGGTGCCAGTGGTGGCCGGCAGCAGGCGTGCGGCCACGGCCGCAGCCGAGCCGCCCGACGAACCGCCCGGCACGTGCTCGAGGTTCCACGGGTTCTTCACCGCGCCGTAGTGGCTGGATTCGTTGGCCGAACCCATGGCGAATTCGTCCATGTTGGTCTTGCCCAGGGTGACCATGCCGGCTTCGGCCAGTTTGGCGACCACGGTGGCGTCATAGGGCGCCTTGAAGTTGTCGAGCATCTTCGAGCCGCAGCTGGTGCGTACGCCGTTGGTGCAGAACAAATCCTTGTGGGCGATCGGCGCGCCCAGCAGCGCGCCGCTCTCGCCGGCGGCGCGACGGGCGTCGGCGGCGCGTGCCTGGTCCAGGGCCAGGTCTTCGGTGATGCTGATGAAGCTGTTGATCTGTGGGTCGAGCTGCTTGATGCGCGCCAGCAGCGCGCCGGTCAGCTCTTCGGAGGAAAACGACTTGTCGGCGAGTCCGCGGGCGATCTCGGCCAGGGTCAATTGATGCATGGCAGGCTCTATCCCTTACTCGATGACTTTGGGAACCAGGTACAGACCGCTTTCGGTCGATGGCGCGATTGCCTGGTAGGCGTCGCGTTGGTTGCTTTCGGTGACCTGATCGGGGCGCAAGCGCTGGCTGGCCTCCAGTGGGTGGGCCAGGGGCTCGATGCCCGTGGTGTCGACCGCTTGCATCTGGTCGACCAGGCCGAGAATGCTGTTCAGGGCGTCAGTAATGCGTGGCAGTTCGCCATCATTCAGGCCCAGACGGGCCAGATGGGCGATCTTTTCCACGTCGCAGCGTTCAAGCGCCATGAGGATCTCCAGGGGAAACAAAGAACGGAATTTGGGTCCGCAGTGAGGAACATGTCAGCTTTCTGACGGTCTAACGGCCGCGAATTTCTGCTGGCGTGCTCGGAAAAACAGCCAATTTAACATATTGGCTCCTTGCCCAAAATCCCTGCCATTGTTAGAGTTTGCCGCACTTTTTTACCCACGCTTTCCCCAGGGTCACTTTCCCATGTTCAAGAAACTGCGTGGCATGTTTTCCAGCGATCTTTCCATCGACCTGGGTACTGCCAACACCCTTATTTACGTGCGTGAGCGCGGTATCGTCCTGAATGAGCCCTCGGTTGTTGCCATCCGTACCCATGGCAACCAGAAAAGCGTCGTCGCCGTCGGTACCGAAGCCAAACGCATGCTGGGCCGTACGCCTGGCAACATTGCAGCCATTCGTCCGATGAAGGACGGCGTCATCGCCGACTTCAGCGTCTGCGAAAAAATGTTGCAATACTTTATCAACAAGGTTCACGAGAACAGCTTCCTGCAGCCAAGCCCGCGCGTGCTGATCTGTGTACCGTGCAAGTCGACCCAGGTAGAGCGCCGCGCCATTCGCGAGTCGGCCCTGGGGGCCGGTGCCCGTGAAGTGTTCCTGATCGAAGAGCCGATGGCCGCTGCCATTGGTGCCGGCCTGCCGGTCGAAGAGGCCCGCGGTTCGATGGTCGTCGACATTGGTGGTGGTACCACTGAAATCGCCCTGATCTCCCTGAACGGCGTGGTCTATGCCGAATCCGTCCGCGTTGGCGGCGACCGCTTCGACGAAGCCATCGTCACCTACGTGCGCCGCAACTATGGCAGCCTGATCGGCGAATCCACCGCCGAGCGCATCAAGCAGGAAATCGGTACGGCTTACCCGGGCGGCGAAGTCCGTGAAGTCGACGTGCGTGGCCGTAACCTGGCCGAGGGCGTACCGCGTGCCTTCACCCTCAACTCCAACGAAGTGCTCGAAGCGCTGCAGGAATCGCTGGCGACCATCGTCCAGGCGGTCAAGAGCGCCCTGGAGCAATCGCCGCCCGAACTGGCCTCGGACATCGCTGAGCGTGGCCTGGTGCTGACCGGTGGTGGTGCGCTGCTGCGTGACCTCGACAAGCTGCTGGCCCAGGAAACCGGCCTGCCGGTGATCGTCGCCGAGGACCCGCTGACCTGTGTCGCCCGTGGCGGCGGTCGCGCCCTGGAGATGATGGACAAGCATGCGATGGACCTGCTCTCCAGCGAGTGATCCCGCTCGCTGTTCACGAGCGCCCGGTTTACAGGTAGTACGCACAGTGCTACCTGTATGTGCTGGGCTGGCGCCCGTTCGGGCGCCGTATCCGTCAATCCGCAACCAGGCTGGTGCGTTGTCCCATGTCCAATGACCTCCTGAGTCGTCCACGAGGAACGGCCCATTAAACCGCTTTTCTCCAAGGGCCCTTCGCTGGGCGTTCGCCTGCTCGTCCTGGTGGTGATGTCGGTCGCGTTGATGGTTGTCGACGCGCGCTTCGATGTGCTCAAGCCCGTGCGCAGCCAGATGGGCCTGGTGCTGATGGAATCCTACTGGATCACCGACCTGCCGCAGCGTGCCTGGCAAGGCGTGGCCGGCCAGTTCGGCAGCCGTACCGAGCTGATAGCCGAAAACGAGAAGCTCAAGACCGAAGCCCTGCTGCTGCAGGGGCGCTTGCAGAAGCTGGCGGCCCTGACCGAGCAGAACGTGCGCTTGCGCGAGTTGCTCAACTCCTCGGCGCTGGTCAACGAGAAGGTCGAGGTCGCCGAGTTGATCGGGGTCGACCCCAATCCGTTCACCCATCGCATCCTGATCAACAAGGGTGAGCGCGACGGTGTGTTCCTCGGCCAACCGGTACTCGATGCCCGCGGCCTGATGGGCCAGGTGGTCGAGTTGATGCCCTATACCTCGCGGGTGCTGCTGCTGACCGACACCACCCACAGCATTCCGGTGCAGGTCAACCGCAATGGCCTGCGGGCCATCGCCAGTGGCACGGGGAACCCGGAGCGTCTGGAGTTGCGCCATGTGGCCGATACCGCCGACATCAAGGAAGGCGACCTGCTGGTCAGTTCCGGCATGGGCCAGCGTTTCCCTGCCGGCTACCCGGTGGCCACGGTGAACGAAGTGATCCACGACTCCGGCCAGCCCTTCGCGATCGTTCGCGCTATCCCAACCGCCGCGCTGAACCGCAGTCGCTACATGCTACTGGTGTTCAGCGACCGTCGTAGCCCAGAGCAGCGCGCGACCGATGCCGCTATCGCCCAGGAAGAGGCTGACCGCAAAGGCGCTACCCCCGCCGGCCAGCCGGCTGCCAGCGGCGAGCAGGCTGCTCCTACCGCTACCGCCCCGGTCGCACAGCCACCGGCTGCCACGCCAGCGGTACAGCCCGCAGCCCCGGCCGCACAGCCCGCTGCCCCGGCTGCCGCACCCGTTACCCCCCGGAGGCAATGATGGCTGCATCACGCCGTAACAACGGCTGGGTTATCTGGCTGACTTTTGCCATCGGCCTGTTGCTCAGCGTTTCGCCCATGCCGCACTTCATGGAAGTGTTCCGGCCCATGTGGCTGGCCTTGCTGGTGTCGTTCTGGACCTTGAACGTGCCGAGCAAGGTTGGCATGACCACGGCATTCGTGTTGGGCCTGGCCGAGGACGTGCTGTACGGCACCCTGCTCGGGCAGAACGCGCTGATCCTCACCCTCATCACCTTCCTGGTGCTGTCCTTGCAGCAGCGCCTGCGCATGTTTCCCATGTGGCAGCAAAGCCTGGTCATCCTGGTGATTTTCGGTATCGCCCAACTGATCCAGCTATGGCTCAGCGCCCTGACCGGCAACCGCCTGCCTACCCTGGCACTGGTCTGGTCGGCGGTGATCAGTGCCTTGCTCTGGCCGTGGATCAGTTTCGCCCTGCGCGACCTGCGCCGACGCTTGCATATCAACTGACGGCAAAGTGCCGCTGACAGGGAGATGTCTGCATGAACCCGCTACACCTGGCTTCTGGCTCGCCTCGTCGGCGTGAACTGCTGACCCAGATTGGCGTAACGTTCAGCGTCGTCAGCGCCCCCATCGATGAAACCCCGCTGAGCGGCGAAAGCGCGCCGGCCTACGTTGAGCGCCTGGCCCGGGCCAAAGCGGCCGCCGGCCTGGCCACTGTCGCCGGTCCGGCGGTGGTGCTCGGCGCAGACACTGCGGTGGTGCTCGATGGTCGAATTCTCGGCAAGCCGGAAAACCGCGAAGATGCCCTGGCCATGCTGGCTGACCTGTCTGGGCGCGAGCATCAGGTACTGACTGCGGTCGCCCTGAATGATGGGCAGCGCGTGCAGAGCCTGTGTGTGACGAGCAGGGTACGTTTCCGCGAGATCACCGCTGGTGAGGCGCAACGCTACTGGGCCAGCGGCGAGCCCGCCGACAAGGCCGGCGGGTATGCCATCCAGGGCCTGGGCGCGGTGTTCGTCACAGGCCTGTCCGGCAGTTACTCGGCGGTGGTCGGCTTGCCGCTCTGTGAAACGGCCGATCTGCTCGGCCAGTTCGGCATCGCCTGCTGGCAATCACCTGCGCATACGCCAGAGGTAACAAACCAGCGGTAGCCAGCACTGCATAGCCCATCCATCATTACAAAAGACCTTTGACGAGAGCCTGCCATGAGTGAAGAGATCCTGATCAACATCACCCCGATGGAGTCACGCGTGGCGGTGGTGGAAAACGGGGTGCTGCAGGAAGTGCACGTCGAGCGCACCCAGCGCCGTGGCATCGTCGGCAACATCTACAAGGGCAAGGTGGTGCGTGTGCTGCCGGGCATGCAGGCGGCCTTCGTCGACATCGGCCTGGAGCGCGCGGCGTTCATCCATGCCTCGGAGATCTCGCAGCGCGAAGGTTCGGCGGTTGAAAACATCACTGCATTGGTGCATGAGGGCCAGGCCCTCGTCGTGCAGGTGACCAAGGACCCGATCGGCACCAAAGGCGCTCGCCTGACCACCCAGCTGTCGATCCCGTCGCGTTACCTGGTGTACATGCCGCGCAGCAGCCACGTCGGTATTTCGTTGAAAATAGAGGACGAAGCGGAGCGCGAGCGCCTCAAACAGGTGGTCAGTGTCTGCATGGACAGCGAGAACATCAAGGATGCCGGCGGCTTCATCTTGCGCACTGCCGCTGAAGGCGCGCGTGCCGAAGAAATTCTGCAGGACATCCGCTACCTGCGTCGCCTCTGGGAGCAGATTGGCACCCAGATCCAGACCTGCGGTGCGCCCACGGTCATCTACGAGGACCTGGGCCTGGCCCTGCGTACCCTCCGCGACCTGGTCAACCCAAAGATCGAGAAGATCCGCATCGACTCGCGCGAGACCTTCCAGAAGACCACCCAGTTCGTCGGTGAACTGATGCCGGAAATCGCCGACCGCCTTGAACACTACCCTGGCGAACGGCCGATTTTCGATCTGTATGGCGTCGAAGACGAGATCCAGCGCGCCCTGGAGCGCAAGGTGCCGCTGAAGTCCGGTGGCTACCTGGTGGTCGACCCGGCCGAAGCGATGACCACCATCGACGTCAACACCGGGGCTTTCGTTGGCCACCGCAACCTTGAAGAGACCATCTTCAAGACCAACCTCGAGGCTGCCACCGCCATCGCCCGGCAACTGCGCCTGCGCAACATCGGCGGCATCATCATCATCGACTTCATCGATATGGAAGATGAGGACCACCAGCGCCAGGTGCTGCGCACCCTGGAGAAGCAACTCGAGCGTGATCACGCCAAGACCAACATCATCGGCATAACCGAACTGGGCCTGGTGCAGATGACCCGCAAGCGCACGCGCGAAAGTCTCGAGCAGGTGCTGTGCGAACCCTGCCTGGCCTGTCAGGGCCGTGGCAAGCTGAAAACGCCCGAGACCATCTGTTACGAAATCTTCCGCGAGATCCTGCGTGAGGCCCGTGCCTATCAGGCCGAAGGCTACCGTGTGCTGGCCAACCAAAAGGTGGTCGACCGTCTGCTGGACGAAGAATCAGGCAACGTGGCGGAGCTGGAGGCCTTTATCGGTCGAACCATTCGCTTCCAGGTCGAGTCGATGTATTCGCAGGAACAGTACGACGTGGTGCTGCTCTGAGGCCTTCTGAACTACGCCGCGGCATTGTCACGCTGGCAAAACCTGCGCGACGGGCCATCATGGATAAACGACTTGGAGGGCCACGGCCATGGGACGTCTGACCCGCGTTCTTGTCGCCTTGACCCGCTGGGGGCTGGGCATTTGCGCCCTGTTGGCGGTATTGGTGGCGCTGTACGTCAGCCTCGGCCGTGAACTGGTGCCCCTGGTAGCCGAGTATCGCGCCGATGTAGAGAGCAAGGCCGAGCAGGCGCTTGGCCTGCCCGTGCATGTAGGTGCGCTTGAAGGGCACTGGAGCGGCCTGGCGCCGGTGCTTCGGGTGCGCGACCTGCAGTTGGGCGAGGGCGCCAAAGCGTTGCGGCTGGATGAAGTCATGGTAGTGCCCGACATATGGGCCAGCCTCACCGCCCGTGAGGTGCGCCTGGCGCGCATCCAGCTGGGTGGCTTGCAGCTCATCCTGCGTGAGAACGACCAGGGCGCCTGGAACCTTGAAGGGCTGCCGAAGAAAGACGACACGCCGCTGGACCCTGCCAACCTGCTGCAGCGCCTGCGCCAACTGGGCCGCGTCGATGTGTTCGACAGCCAGGTCACCGTATACCCCTGGCAGCGCGACCCGCTGACCCTGACTTACGTCAGCGCGGGCCTGCAGGCCGGTGCTTCGCGCCAGGCATTGGACCTGCGGGCGACCTTGCCCGATGGCCAGCCATTGGCGCTGAGCCTGCATAGCCGGGTGTCGGCCAAGGCCTGGCGCGATGGTGAGGTTGAGGCCTATCTCAGCTTGCCGCAAAGCGACTGGTCGCGCTGGTTGCCGCCAAGCCTGCTGGGGCAATGGCAGGCTGATACCCTGCGCGCGGGGGGTGAGTTCTGGGTCGAGTGGGGCAAGAGACAGTTGCAACAGGCCGTGGTGCGGCTCAACGCTCCGGAGATGAAGGGCGCCTACAGCGGGCGCAAGGCTGCCACCCTGAATAACCTGGCCCTGGGTGCCTGGTTCCAGCGTCGGGAGCAAGGCTTCGACGTGGCCGTCGACTCGCTGGCCATGGACATCGGCAAGACGCGCTGGGAATCGCACCTGCAGTTGCAGCAACGTCCTGGCGAGAACGACGCTGATGAACGCTGGCAGGTTCAGGCCGACCGGCTTGACCTGACGCCATTGACCCCGCTGATCAATGCCCTGGCACCGCTGCCGGACAAGGTCATGGCCGTGGTCGATGGCCTGAACGTGACTGGCGCACTGCGTAATGTACGGCTGGAGGCCCGGCCCAAGGCTGAAGGGGATCAGCGCCTGCAATTCGCAGCCAACCTGGACAAGGTCGGCTTCGATGCCTACCACAATGCCCCGGCGGCGGGTAACGTCAGCGGTAGCATCAGTGGTGACCTGGGGCACGGTGAACTGCGCCTCGACACTGATGCGTTCATGCTGCATTTGTACCCGATCTTCGCCAAGCCCTGGCATTACCAGAAGGCCAATGCGCGGCTGGTCTGGGCACTCGACAAAGACGGCTTCACCCTGATTGCGCCGTACCTCAAGGTGCTGGGCGAGGAGGGCAAGATCGCCGGGGACTTCCTGATTCGCCTGTTGTTCGAGGAAGGCCGCGAAGACTACATGGACTTGCGGGTTGGCCTGACCGAAGGCGATGGCCGCTATACCGCCAAGTACCTGCCCGAGGTCCTCAGCCCGGCACTGGACGAGTGGTTGCGCAGTGCAATCGTCAAGGGCGCCGTGGACGAAGGTTATTTCCAGTACCAGGGCTCGCTGAACCACGGCGCGGCGCCTGAAGCGCGCAGCATCAGCCTGTTCTTCAAGGTGCATGACGCTGCGCTGGACTTCCAGCCTGGCTGGCCTCAGGTACAGCACGTGGATGGCGATGTCTTCATAGAAGACAGCGGCGTACGCATCAAGGCCCAGCGTGGTGTGCTGCTCGACACCAAGGTCAGCGATGTGACGGTGGATATCCCACATGTCCAGGAGGGCCAGCCCAGCCACCTGTTCCTCGATGGCGACTTTGATGGCAGCCTGGGCGATGGCTTGAGGATTCTCAAGGAAGCGCCGATTGGCACAGGTGAGATCTTTGCCGGCTGGGAGGGCGAGGGGCCGCTCGAAGGCAAACTCAAACTCGATATCCCGTTGGCGCATGGGCAGCGGCCGAAAGTGCAGGTCGACTTCGCCACCCGCGATGCACGCCTGAAAGTTGCCCCGCCGAGCCTGGAGTTGAGCCGCCTGAAGGGGGACTTCAGCTTCGACTTCGACAAGGGCCTGAGCGGCAAGGCCATCAGCCTGCAGGCGTTCGGCAAGCCGGTAACCGCACAAATCACCGCCGAAGGCCAGGCCGGGCAGATGCAGACCCGCATCGATGCCAATGGCCAGGTTTCGCTCAAGGCGCTGACCGACTGGTTGCAGTTCAACCAGGCTTTGCCGGCATCCGGTGACCTGCCGTACCAATTGCAGCTCAGCCTGGGCAGCCGGGACAACCGCCTGAGCGTCACCTCCAGTCTCAAAGGGCTGGCCATTGACCTGCCAGCGCCGTTCGGGAAGGCCGCTGCCGATACCCGTGACAGCCGTTTCAGCATGAACCTGCAAGGCCCGGAACGACGTATTGACGCTACCTACGCCGACCTTGCCCGTTTAGCCTATGCCGCGCCGGGTGACAACCTGGCCCAGGGGCGGGGCGAGTTGCTGTTGGGTACAGGTGACGCCCAAGTTCCGGCCGGCCAGGGCCTGCGGGTACGTGGGCGTCTGGATACGCTGGATCTGGCACCTTGGCAGGAGCAGGCGGCGCGTTTGGCCGGCGACGACCCGGGCGGTAGTGCGCGACAGAAACTGCAAAGCGTTGACCTGAGCATTGGCCAGTTGAAAGCCTTCGGCATGGACCTGAACCAGGCGGTGGTTCGCCTGGCCCGGGGCGGCCCGGCCTGGGACCTGCGCCTGGACAGCAAGGAAGTCATCGGCAACGCCCGGGTGCCGGATGCCAAGGGCGCGCCCATGGTCGTACGCATGCAGACCTTGCGCCTGCCCGCGCCCAGCCCAGCTGAAAAGCAAGCTGAAGAACAAGCCCAGGATGGCCCCGACCCGCTGGCGTCGTTCGACCCGCGCAAGGTCCCGGCGCTGGACCTGAGCATCGACAAGCTGTACCGAGGTGACGACCTGTTCGGCAGTGCCGCGGTCAAGCTGCGGCCAACCGCGCGTGGTGTGACCGCCAGCGATATCGACCTCGACTTCAAAGGCTTGCGCATCGACGGCGGCGGTGGCTGGGAGGGCGAAACCGGCAAGACCAGCAGTTGGTACAAGGGCCGCCTGGATGGCGAGAACCTGGCCGATGTCCTCAAGGCCTGGGGTTTTGCCCCGACGGTGACCAGCCGAGATTTTCGCCTGGACGTTGACGGCCGCTGGCCGGGCTCACCGGCTGCGGTGGGCCTCAAACGTTTCTCGGGCAGCATGGACGCGGCGTTGCGCACGGGCCAGTTCGTCGAGGTCGAAGGCAGCGCCCAGGCCTTGCGGGTGTTCGGCCTGCTCAACTTCAATTCGATCGGTCGCCGTCTGCGCCTGGATTTCTCCGACCTGTTCGACAAGGGCCTGGCTTATGACAGGGTTAAAGGGCTGCTGGTGGCCAGTGATGGGGTCTACGTGACCCGCGAACCGATCACCATGACCGGCCCGTCGAGCAGCTTCGAGCTGGAGGGCACGCTGGACATGGTCCGTGACCAGGTTAATGCCAATCTGCAGGTCAGCCTGCCGGTGACCAACAACCTGCCGCTGGCCGCGCTGATCGTCGGCGCGCCGGCAGTGGGCGGGGCGTTGTTCCTCGTCGATCGGCTGATCGGTGACCGGGTGTCGCGCTTTGCCAGCGTGCACTACCGTGTCGAAGGCCCGTGGAAAGAGCCTAGAATCACCTTTGTGAAACCTTTCGAGAAATAGAGCCAGGAGTGCCCATGAAGGCAGCGGTAATCCAGATGGTCAGCCAGGACGATGTGCTGGCCAACCTGCAGCGTGCCGGCGCCCTGTTGCAGCAGGCTGCATTGGGCGGCGCGCGGCTGGCGGTGCTGCCGGAAAACTTTGCCGCCATGGGCCGCAAGGACGCCGCTGCCATAGGTCGTGCCGAAGCCTTGGGTGAAGGGCCGATCCTGCCATGGTTGAAACGTACTGCTCGCGACCTCAAGTTATGGATAGTCGCCGGTACCTTGCCCCTGCCGCCGGTCGGGCAGCCCGAGGCCAAGGCTCATGCCTGCTCGCTACTGATCGATGAACACGGCGAGGTAGCAGCGCGCTATGACAAGCTGCACTTGTTCGACGTGGACGTGGCCGACAACCGCGGGCGTTACCGTGAATCGGATGACTATGCCCACGGCGCCCAGGTGGTGGTGGCTGATACGCCGGTTGGGCGGCTGGGGCTGAGCGTGTGCTACGACCTGCGCTTTCCCGAGTTGTACAGCGCATTGCGCGCTGCCGGTGCAGAACTGATTACTGCTCCGGCGGCCTTCACGGCAGTGACTGGCGCCGCGCACTGGGAAGTGCTGGTGCGGGCCCGGGCCATCGAAACCCAATGCTACCTGCTGGCTGCGGCGCAGGGCGGCACCCACCCAGGCCCCCGGGAAACCCATGGCCATGCGGCGATTATCGACCCTTGGGGCCGCATCATCGCAGAACAGGCGCAAGGCGAAGCGGTACTGCTCGCCGAGCGCAACATTGAAGAACAAGCGTCCATCCGGGCGCGCATGCCGGTGGTATCGCACCGGCGCTTTTTTTCGCAGGGCGCGTTGCGACCTGCGCACACCTCGGAGTGACTATGAGCCAGATGTTATCCACCGTCAGTGAGCAGCTCCTGGCCCCAGGCGGCTTGAGCCTGGACAGCCTGCAGAGCGTGCTGGGTGAGTTGGCCGGCCCCGGCATCGACGCCGCCGACCTGTATTTCCAAGGCCAGATCTCGGAAACCTGGGCGCTGGAAGACGGCATCGTCAAAGAGGGCAGTTTCAACCTGGACCAGGGCGTCGGCGTGCGTGCCCAGTCTGGGGAAAAGACCGGTTTCGCCTACAGCAACGCCATCAACCTCGAAGCACTGACTTCGGCAGCCCGCGCTGCCCGTTCGATTTCCCGTGCCGGGCAAAACGGCACGGTGCAGGCCTTCCGCAGCCAGGACGTGACCGCCCTGTACGCAGCGGATAACCCGCTGGACGTGCTCAGCCGTGCCGAGAAGGTCGAGCTGCTCAAGCGTGTCGATGCTGCCACCCGTGCGCTCGACCCGCGTATCCAGCAGGTCAGCGTCAGCATGGCCGGGGTATGGGAGCGCATCCTGATTGCGGCCGCTGATGGCAGCCTGGCCGCCGACGTGCGCCCGCTGGTGCGCTTCAATGTCAGCGTCATCGTCGAGCAGAATGGCCGTCGCGAGCGTGGCGGGCAGGGCGGTGGCGGCCGTACCGACTACCGTTTCTTCACCGAAGAGCGGGTCATGGGTTATGCCCGCGAGGCGTTGCGCCAGGCCCTGGTCAACCTGGAAGCGATCCCGGCACCGGCCGGTACCTTGCCGGTGGTGCTGGGCTCGGGCTGGTCGGGCGTGCTGCTGCACGAAGCGGTCGGCCACGGCCTGGAAGGTGACTTCAACCGCAAGGGCAGTTCAGCGTTCAGCGGACGGATTGGCGAGAAGGTTGCGTCGAGCCTGTGCACCATCGTCGACGATGGCACCCTCGAAGGCCGCCGCGGCTCGTTGAGCGTGGACGACGAAGGTACCCCGACCGAGTGCACCACGCTGATCGAGAACGGCGTGCTCAAGGGCTACATGCAAGACAAGCTCAACGCGCGCCTGATGGGCATGGCGGTGACCGGCAACGGCCGCCGTGAGTCCTACGCGCACCTGCCGATGCCACGCATGACCAACACTTACATGCGTGCCGGCGAAAGCGACCCCCAGGAAATCATCGCGTCGGTGAAGAAGGGTATCTACTGCGCCAATCTCGGTGGTGGCCAGGTGGACATCACCAGCGGCAAGTTCGTGTTCTCGACCAGTGAAGCCTACCTGATCGAAGACGGCAAGATTACCGCACCGGTGAAGGGCGCGACCCTGATCGGCAACGGGCCGGAGGCGATGAGCCGGGTGTCGATGGTCGGTAATGACCTGGCGCTGGACAGCGGGGTGGGGACGTGTGGCAAGGACGGGCAGTCTGTGCCGGTCGGGGTAGGGCAGCCGACCTTGAAGCTGGATGCGATTACCGTGGGCGGTACCGGGGCTTGAGGGCTTCGGGAACCGTTGTGGGGGCGGGCATGCCCGCTCCCACAGGGTCCCGGTCCGTCAGCGTAGCCCGCGCTGCAACTCGTCGAGGTCGCGAATGTACTTGAAGACCTTGCGCGCGGCGGCCGGTGGTTTGTTCCGGGCCTTTTCGTGCTGGGCATGGCGCACCAGCGAACGCAGCTGCTGGCGATCGGTGTCGGGGTATTCGTTGACGAAGCGCTCGAGGTCTTCGTCGTTACCGTCGATCAACCGGTCACGCCAGCGCTCCAGGCCATGGAAGCGCTCGTTGTACTGGCGGGTCGAGCTGTCCATCTGCTCGAGCAAGGCATGGATGGCATCCAGGTCCTGCACGCGCATCAGCTTGCCGACAAACGACATGTGGCGTTTGCGGGCACCATGAGCGGTGTGCTTGCTGGCCTCGGCCAATGCCTTGCGCAGCTCGTCGGTCAGCGGCAGGCGCGCCAGGGTATCGGCCTTGAGCGTGGTGAGTCGCTCGCCGAGTTCGACCAGGGCATGCAGCTCGCGCTTGATCTGGGTTTTGCTTTTTTCGCCGTCGAAGGCGTCGTCGTTTGAATCAACCATGGTGGCAGTCCGCTAAGAATCGCCGCCATGATAACCAGTCGGGGGCCGCTTGTCCGGCCCGGTCGTAGAATGACCCTCGCCGAACGCAGAATTTGAGTGGAGAGAACCATGAGTGCAGTCCAGAGCGTAGGTCCGAAAGACCTGCCAGCATTGCAGGAGCAGGTCGAGGCGATCATCACCGAGGCGCGCCGCCAGGGGGCCAGTGCCTGCGAAGTGGCTGTGTCGCTGGAGCAGGGCCTGTCCACCACCGTACGCCAGCGCGAGGTCGAAACGGTCGAGTTCAACCGCGACCAGGGCTTTGGCATCACCCTCTACGTTGGCCAGCGCAAAGGCTCGGCCAGCACCTCGGCCAGTGGCCCGGACGCGATCCGCGAGACCGTCGCTGCTGCCTTGGCCATTGCCAAACACACTTCCGAGGACGAATGTTCGGGCTTGGCCGACGCGGCACTGATGGCCCGTGAAGTCCCCGACCTGGACCTTTATCACGACTGGGACATCGAGCCGGAGAGGGCGATCGAGATGGCCCAGGCGTGTGAGGCAGCCGCTTTCGACGCCGACCCGCGCATCCTCAACGCCGATGGCACCACCCTCAATACCCACCAGGGCTGCCGTGTGTATGGCAATAGCCACGGCTTCATCGGCGGTTATGCCTCGACTCGCCACAGCCTGAGCTGCGTGATGATTGCCGAAGGCGACGGGCAGATGCAGCGTGACTACTGGTATGACGTGAACCGCCAGGGCAGCCTGCTGGCCGACCCGCGCAGCATCGGCGTGCGCGCTGCCCAGCGGGCCGCCAGCCGCCTGGGCGCACGGCCGGTGCCCACTTGCGAGGTGCCGGTGTTGTTCTCGGCTGAACTGGCCGGCGGCCTGTTCGGCAGCTTCCTGTCGGCGATTTCCGGTGGGAACCTCTACCGCAAGTCGTCGTTCCTCGAGGGCACGATCGGTCAGCGCTTGTTCCCGTCCTGGCTGACACTCGACGAGCGCCCGCACATCCCGCGTGCCCTCGGCAGTGCTGCATTTGACGGTGATGGCCTGGCTACCTATGCCAAGCCGTTCGTCGACAAGGGTGAGCTGGTGTCGTACCTGCTGGGGACTTACTCGGGGCGCAAGCTGGGCCTGCCGAGTACGGCCAACTCGGGGGGTGTGCACAACCTGTTCGTCAGCCATGGTGTCGAAGACCAGGCTGCATTGATTCGCCGAATGGGCCGCGGGTTGTTGGTAACCGAGTTGATGGGGCATGGTTTGAACATGGTGACAGGTGACTACTCCCGCGGTGCGGCGGGTTTCTGGGTAGAAAACGGCGAGATCCAGCATGCCGTGCAGGAAGTCACTATCGCCGGTAATATGAAGGATATGTTCCAACAGATTGTCGCGATTGGCAGCGATCTTGAAACCCGTAGCAATATTCACACTGGCTCGGTGCTGATCGAGCGCATGACGGTTGCGGGTAGCTGATCTCTAGTCTGTCCCGGCCCTTTCGCGGGCGCACATCTGAAGACCCGGCCCTCGCGCCGGGTTTTTTTGATTCATCACCTTTCTCTTGAAGTGATTCTGTTTATCAATTAATAATGAATATCATTATCCAGTAACTCGGCGATGATGTTCATGAAACCCGTCCTCCGCGAACTGCCCTACCTGGAAAACTGGCGCTGGCTCAGCCGGCGTATTCGTTGCGCACTTGAACCTGACGAGCCGCGCCTGATCGAGCATTACCTGGCCGAAGGCCGCTACCTGGTGTGCTGTACCGAGACCTCGCCATGGACGGTGGCGCTGACCTCCTTCCGCCTGCTGCTGGATACCGCCTGCGACCGCATGCTGCCCTGGCATTGGCGCTGCCTGTGCCTGGACCAGGCCTGGCGCCCGCTGCTGGACCTGCGCAATCTCGACCGCCAGGAACGCAACCAGCGCTGGCAAACCTACGCTCTGCAGCTGGCTGACTGCCGCCTGCTGCCGTCGATTTCTCCCGATGAACCGATGCAAGGATTTGATGATGAGTGATACCCGTATCGAGCGTGACAGCATGGGCGAGCTGCAGGTGCCGGCCCAGGCCCTGTACGGTGCCCAGACCCAGCGCGCGGTCGACAACTTCCCAATCAGCGGCCAGCGCATGCCGGCCCAGTTCATTCGTGCGCTGCTGCTGGCCAAAGCTGCTGCCGCCAAGGCTAACGTCGAGCTGGAGCAATTGACTGCCGCGCAGGGCCAGGCCATCGGCAAGGCCGTCGAGCAATTGCTGGCCGACGACTTCATTCAGCACTTCCCTGTGGATGTGTTCCAGACCGGTTCCGGCACCAGCTCGAACATGAACGCCAACGAGGTGATCGCTACCTTGGCCAGCCGCGTTCTGGGTGAAACAATCAATGCCAACGACCACGTCAACTGTGGCCAGAGCAGCAACGACATCATCCCCACCACCATCCACGTCAGTGCGGCGTTGGCGCTGCACGAGCAGCTGTTGCCGGCGCTGAGCCACCTGGCCCAGGTGATCGAGGCCAAGTCGGTGCAAGTGCATCAGTATGTCAAAACCGGCCGGACCCACTTGATGGATGCCATGCCGGTGCGCATGAGCCAGGTGCTGGATGGCTGGGCCGCGCAGGTAAACGGCGCCAAGGCACACATCCAAGCCACCCTGCCGAGCCTGCAGGCGTTGGCCCAGGGCGGCACCGCCGTGGGTACCGGCATCAACGCTCACCCACAGTTCTCTGCCAGCTTCGCCCGCCAGCTCAGCGGCCTGACCCAGGTCGAGTTCACCCCGGGGCAGAATCTGTTTGCCTTGATCGGCTCGCAGGATACCGCCGTGGCCCTCTCCGGCCAGCTCAAGACCACCGCAGTGGCACTGATGAAAATCGCCAACGACCTGCGCTGGATGAATTCCGGCCCGTTGGCCGGCCTTGGGGAGATCGAGTTGCAAGGCTTGCAACCGGGTTCTTCGATCATGCCGGGCAAGGTCAACCCGGTGATTCCGGAGGCCACAGCCATGGTCGCCGCCCAGGTGATCGGCAATGACGCCACCATCGCCGTGGCTGGCCAGTCTGGCAACTTCGAGCTGAACGTGATGCTGCCGGTGATTGCCCGCAACCTCCTGGAAAGCATCGAGCTGATGGCCAACGTCAGCCGCCTGCTGGCCGACAAGGCCATCGCCAGCTTCAAGGTCAACGAGGGCAAGCTCAAGGAAGCCCTGGCGCGCAACCCGATCCTGGTCACTGCGCTGAACCCGATCATCGGCTACCTCAAGGCCGCCGAAATCGCCAAGACCGCCTACAAGCAGGGCCGTCCGATCATCGATGTGGCGCTGGAGCACACCGACCTGTCGCGTGACCAGCTTGAAGCGCTGCTGGATCCGGAAAAACTCACCGCTGGCGGCATCTGACCCTGCGTTGCCGCCCAGGAGACCACCATGCAGCACTGGAAACGCACCACGGAAACCGCCAACCGCCTGTTCGAGCAAGGCGAGCTGGTCGATGCCCGGGAACACTACCTGCAAGCCTTGGCGCTGGCCCAGGTGCTGTTCGAGCGCTGGCATGACGTCGACGAAGCGGTGGCCGCGTTCGTCATCGCCCACCACAACCTGGCCGACCTGCACCTGCGCCTGAACCAACCGCAGGAAAGCGCCGACTACCTGTGCGCCGCTCACCAGCGGCTGCTGCGGGCCAGCCAGGAGGCGCGCTTGCCGCAGCCGCTGCGTGATGCCGCCTTGCGCCACAGTGGGCGCACCTACACCGAACTGCTGAGTTTCATCGCCGAGTACGGCCAGTACCCGCGTACGGAACGCCTGCTCAACCGCCAGGGTGCCGGTGCCAGCGAACTTGCTGGCCAGCCGCACATGGCGCCCAGAACCCATGCCTACGGAATTCACTGACATGCCTCATACCCTGCCTGCAATGCCTTACGCCTACGATGCGCTGGAACCGCACATCGACGCCCAGACCATGGAAATCCACCACACCAAACACCACCAGACCTACGTCAACGGCCTCAATGCCGCCCTCGAAGGTACCGAATGGGCTGAATGGCCGGTGGAAAAACTGGTCGGTGCGGTCAAGCAACTGCCGGAACACCTTCGCGGTGCTGTGACCAACCACGGTGGCGGGCACGCCAACCACAGCCTCTTCTGGACCGTGATGTCGCCGCGGGGCGGTGGTGAGCCTGTCGGCCAGTTGGCTCAAGCGGTGGCTGCACAACTGGGCGGTTTCGAGGCCTTCAAAGAGGCATTCACCAAGGCTGCACTGACCCGCTTTGGCAGCGGCTGGGCCTGGCTCAGTGTCACACCGCAGAAAACCCTGGTGGTGGAGAGCAGCGGCAACCAGGACAGCCCGCTCATGCACGGGAATACGCCGATCCTTGGTCTGGACGTGTGGGAGCATGCCTACTACCTGAAGTATCAGAACCGTCGTCCGGAATACATCGGTGCGTTCTACAACGTCATTGATTGGGCAGAAGTGGCACGCCGTTACCTCGAAGCCCTGAAGTGAGTCGAACCGGTATGCGCTCTGAGGTGATGTCTGTCAGCAGTGTGCGCCTGTTCCGCCTGGCGCTTGGGACTTTGCTTTTGCTGGCCGGCACCGCGCTGCTGGTAGCGCGTGGCCTAGCCTGGCTGGACCTGGAGCCCCGCATGCTGCGCGCCCTGGAGGGCGGTGCAGTCTGCGCACTCGGCACGGCGTTGGGCGCAGTACCGGTACTGGTCATTCGCAACATGCCGGTGGCACTGGCCGATACGCTGCTGGGCTTCGGCGCTGGCGTGATGCTGGCGGCCACCGCGTTTTCCCTGATCATCCCGGGTTTGGGCGCGGCCCAGGCCATTGGCTTCAGCCCTTGGGGGGCGGGTGGCCTGATCAGCTTTGGCTTGTTGTTCGGTGCGCTGTGCCTGTTTCTGGTTGACCTCAAGGTGTCTGGCGCTTCCCCAGAAGCGTTGGTCGGTACCGGCAACCAGCCGGTGATTGCTGCGCGTATCTGGCTGTTTGTCATTGCCATCATCGCGCACAACATCCCCGAAGGCATGGCTATCGGTGTGTCAGCCGGTGGTGGCATGGCCGACGCCGACAGCCTGGCCATGGGCATAGCCTTGCAGGATGTGCCTGAGGGGTTGGTCATTGCGCTGGTGCTGGCCGGGGCGGGCATGTCGCGCTTCAGGGCCTTCCTGATCGGCGCCGCGTCAGGCTTGGTCGAGCCGGTGGCCGCAGTGATCTGTGCCTGGCTGGTGAACATTGCCGAACTGCTACTGCCGCTGGGCCTGGCCTGCGCGGCGGGGGCGATGCTGCTGGTAGTGACCCAGGAGATCATCCCGGAATCGCGCAGCAACGGCCATCATCGCTTGGCCAGCCTGGGGCTATGTATTGGCTTTTGCCTGATGATGGTGATGGATACCGCGATGTCCTGATCGGTCATCAGGATAATCGGGATGGCTGTGGGGGGGCGGCCTTGCGTAGCGCCCCGTCGATCCTGAGCAGCGCAGGTAAACTGTGGGTTATTCGCCTTCGTCGAAGAAGTTGTTGATCAACTCGACCAGCGCATCCATGGCATCGGTGTCCTGCTCACCCTCGGTGTGCAGGTGCACCTGGGTACCTTTGCCAGCCGCCAGCATCATCACTGCCATGATGCTCTTGCCATCCACCAGTTTGTCCGGCGCGCGGCCTACCCGTACTGTGCAAGGGAAGCGGCCGGCCACGCCGACGAACTTGGCTGCCGCCCGGGCATGCAGACCCAACTTGTTGATGATGGTGATTTCGCGGGCGGGCATTTAGGGTGGATCCTTGGGCTAGAGGTCGCGGTGGCGGACCTGGACGTTTTTCAGGGACTGTTGCAACTGTTGACCAAGGCGCTCGGTGATGTATACCGAACGGTGGTGACCGCCAGTGCAGCCAATGGCAATGGTGACGTAGGCTCGGTTGCTGGCGGCAAAGCGTGGCAACCACTTGAGCAGGTAGCTGGAGATATCGTTATACATGTCTTCGACATCCGGCTGTGCGGCCAGGTAATCGATAACCGGTTGATCGAGGCCGGAATGCTCACGCAATTCGGGCTTCCAGTACGGGTTGGGCAGGCAACGCACATCGAACACCAGGTCAGCGTCGACCGGCATGCCGCGCTTGAAGCCGAACGACTCGACCAGAAACGCAGTGCCAGGCTCGGGCTGGTTGAGCAGACGCAGCTTGATCGAGTCACGCAACTGGTACAGGTTCAGGTTGGTGGTGTCGATCTTGAGGTCAGCCAAGTCGGCGATCGGCCCCAGTAACTCGCTTTCTACGCGGATCGCTTCGGCGAGCGAGCGGTTGGCGTTGGTCAGCGGATGGCGCCGGCGGGTTTCCGAGAAGCGCTTGAGCAGCATGTCTTCGTCGGCATCCAGGTACAGCACGTCGCACTGGATGTGCCGGGCACGCGCGTCTTCAAGCAATTCCGGGAAGCGCGTCAGGTGGCTGGGCAGGTTGCGCGCATCGATCGACACGGCCACCTTGGGTTGCAGCAGTTCAGTGTTGATCAGTGCATTTTCCGCCAACTGTGGCAGCAGCCCGGCAGGCAGGTTGTCAATGCAGTAGAAACCGTTGTCTTCCAGGACATCGAGGGCGGTGCTCTTGCCGGAGCCGGAGCGGCCGCTGACAATGATCAAGCGCATGGTCAATGCTCGTTCTGTACGTCCAGGACAACCTGGAACAGGGCCTCACTGCTGGTGGCCGCACGCAGGCGATCGCGGACCTCCTTGCGATCGAGCATGCTGGCGATCTGGCGCAGCAGTTCCAGATGCGCATCGGTGGCGGCCTCAGGCACCAGCAGGACAAACAGCAGGTCCACCGGCGCGCCATCAATGGCGTCGTAATCGATTGGGGCCTCCAGGTGCAGCAGGGCGCTGACCGGGGCGGAGCATCCTTCAAGGCGGCAGTGTGGGATGGCAATGCCGTTGCCGAAACCGGTCGAACCGAGTTTTTCCCGGGCGACCAGTTTTTCGAAGACGACTTGCATCTCCAGTTCGGGTACTTGGTCGGCGATGACGGTGGCGACCTTTTCCAGGGCGCGCTTCTTGCTGCCGCCCGGCACGTTCACAAGGGAACGGCCGGGGGTCAGGATGGTTTCAAGTCGGATCATGGATGAGGGGGATCAGCGGGCAGCTGCACCTTGCAGCAAGCTTTGCTGTTTTTCCTTGTGTTTTTTCAGTTGGCGGTCGAGCTTGTCGGCCAAGGCGTCGATCGCTGCATACATGTCTTCGTGTTCGGCGTTGGCTACCACTTCACCGCCGGGAATCTGCAGGGTCGCCTCGACCTTCTGCTGCAGCTTCTCGACCTTCATGATGACCTGCACGTTGGTGATCTTGTCGAAGTGACTTTCCACGCGGGCGAGCTTTTCAAGCACGTAATCGCGCAGTGGCTGGGTGACTTCTACATGCTGTCCACTGATATTGACTTGCATACAGCTTCTCCTTTGTTGCCCGTGCATAAAGAGGCAGGTATTGCACCTGCCCCACAAACGCTGTGGCACATCCCAGGGGCTACATCAGTCGCTTGCGCTCGCTCGACGGTGCGATGCCGAGGGACTCGCGGTACTTGGCGACGGTGCGACGGGCTACCTGGATGCCTTGTGCCTCCAGTAAACCAGCGATCTTGCTGTCACTCAATGGCTTTTTCTGATTTTCCGCCGCAACCAGTTTCTTGATGATCGCGCGGATCGCCGTGGACGAGCATTCTCCGCCTTCTGCGGTGCTCACGTGGCTGGAGAAAAAGTATTTCAGTTCGTAGATGCCACGCGGGGTATGCATGTATTTCTGCGTGGTAACCCGCGAAATGGTCGACTCGTGCATGCCCACTGCCTCGGCGATGTCATGCAGCACCAACGGCTTCATGGCTTCGTCGCCGTGGTCGAGGAAGCCACGCTGGTGCTCGACGATTTGCGTGGCCACCTTCATCAGGGTTTCATTGCGGCTTTGCAGGCTCTTGATGAACCAGCGCGCTTCCTGCAGCTGGTTGCGCATGAACGTGTTGTCTGCGCTGGTGTCTGCTCGGCGCACGAAACCGGCGTACTGCGGGTTGACGCGCAGGCGCGGGATGGCTTCCTGGTTCAGCTCGACCAGCCAGCGATCGCTGTCCTTGCGCACGATCACATCAGGTACCACGTATTCGGGTTCGCTGGACTCGATCTGCGAACCGGGGCGCGGGTTAAGACTTTGCACCAGCTCGATCACCTGGCGCAGCTCGTCTTCCTTGATTTTCATGCGCCGCATCAGCTGGCTGTAGTCACGGCTGCCGAGCAGGTCGATGAAGTCGGTGACCAGGCGCTTGGCTTCGCTCATCCACGGGGTATTGGCGGGCAGCTGGCGCAGTTGCAGCAGCAGGCATTCGCCCAGATTACGGGCGCCGACGCCGGCCGGTTCGAACTGCTGGATGCGGTGAAGCACCGCTTCGACCTCGTCCAGCTCGATATCCAGCTCCGGGTCGAAGCCCGCGCAGATCTCCTCGAGGGTGTCTTCCAGATAGCCCTGGCCGTTGATGCTGTCGATCAGGGTCACGGCGATCAGCCGGTCGGTGTCGGACATCGGGGCCAGGTTCAGTTGCCACAGCAGGTGGCTTTGTAAGCTTTCGCCGGCCGATGTGCGGGTGGTGAAGTCCCACTCGTCGTCATCGTTGCTCGGCAGGCTGCTGGCACTGGTCTGGTAGATGTCTTCCCAGGCGGTGTCGACCGGAAGCTCGTTGGGGATACGCTCGCTCCACTCACCGTCTTCCAGGTTGTCGGCACTCACGGTGCTTTCCTGGAAGCTGTTGTCCTGGACTTCGGCGGCCGGCTTGTTCTCGGCGTTGTCCGCCATCGGGTCGCTATTGTCGAAGTCGTCGCCGTCTTCCTGACGTTCGAGCATCGGGTTCGACTCCAGCGCTTCCTGGATTTCCTGTTGGAGGTCCAGGGTGGAGAGCTGGAGCAGGCGGATGGCCTGTTGCAACTGCGGTGTCATCGTCAGTTGCTGGCCCATTTTTAGGACGAGCGATGGTTTCATGGCTGGGGCTTAATACCTTGTTCGCCGGCGCGCATGCGCCATCCACTACACGAGGGCGCCGGGGCGCCAGATCAAGCAAGTTTTATGCCTTAAATTGTAGCGTTTGCCTAGAGTACCGTAACAACTTTAGCCCGGGTCTCGGGGCTAATAGCCAGTACTCCAGGCCCATGCCAGGGTCAGAGGCGGAACTCGTGGCCCAGGTAAACCTCTTTGACCAGATCGTTGGCCAGGATGGTTTCGGCGTCGCCTTCGGCGATTAGCCGGCCATCGTTGACGATATAGGCGGTTTCGCAGATATCCAGTGTCTCGCGGACGTTGTGGTCGGTGATCAATACGCCGATGCCCTTGGCCTTGAGGTGGTGGATGATCTGCTTGATGTCGCCGACCGAGATCGGGTCGACACCGGCAAAGGGTTCGTCCAGCAAGATGAATTTGGGCGCGGTCGCCAGTGCGCGGGCAATCTCGACGCGGCGGCGTTCACCGCCGGACAGGCTCATGCCGAGGTTGTCGCGGATATGGCTGATGTGGAACTCCTGCAGCAGGCTTTCCAGCTCTTTGCGCCGGCCGTCGCGGTCGAGGTCCTTGCGGGTCTCGAGGATGGCCATGATGTTATCGGCCACCGACAGCTTGCGGAAAATCGACGCTTCCTGCGGCAGGTAGCCGATGCCGGCGCGGGCACGGCCGTGCATGGGCTGATGGCTGACATCGAGGCTATCGATCAGCACCCGGCCCTGTTCGGCCTGGACCAGCCCGACGATCATGTAGAAGCAGGTGGTCTTGCCGGCGCCGTTGGGGCCGAGCAGGCCGACGATCTGACCGCTGTCGATTGACAGGCTGACGTCACGTACCACCTGTCGACCCTTGTAGCTCTTGGCCAGGTGCTGGGCTTTGAGGGTTGCCATTTACTCGGCCTTCTTCTTGGGCTGGATCACCATGTCGATACGCTGACGCGGTGAGGTCACGTTGCCACCACGACCGGCGGTCGCCACCTGGGTCTGGGTGTTGTAGACGATTTTCTCGCCCTCGGTGGTGTTGCCTTCGTTTTCGACCTTGGCGCGATCGGTAAGGATCACCAGGTCTTTTTGCGACTGGTACTGGATGGTTACGCCCCAGCCTTTCATCTTGTCCGGCTTGGCCGCGCTCTGCTGCTGCTCGAAGTAGGCCAGGTTGCCCACCGAGGTCACCACGTCGATATCGCCAGAGGCGGAGCGAGTGATGGTCACGGTGTTGCCTTTGATCATCATCGAACCCTGGGTGATGATCACATCGCCGGTGTAGGTGGCCACGCCTTGCTTGTCATCCAGGTGGGCATTATCGGCCTGGATGCGAATAGGCTGGTCACGGTCATTCGGCAGGGCGAGGGCGCTCGCGCTTCCCAATGCTGCGCTCAGGCTGAGCAAAAGGGGGAGGGTTTTAACGAGCCTCATACTGTCCTCTTACGTTAGAGAGCAAGTCCATCTTGCCTTCTTTCAAATACGCTTTCATTCCTTTGCCCGTAGTTGTGCCACCGGCGCCGTCGATTCTAACGGCTTGCTCGGTCTGCGCATATTGCTTCTGCGGGAACACGGTCATGCGTGAGCTGGTAATGATGGTTTCGCGCTGTTTTTCGTCAGTGCGGGCAACCCGTACGTTGTCGATCAGTTCGACCTCGGTACCGTCCGGGTTCACCTCGGCGCGGGTGCTCTGTACGTGCCACGGGAACTCGGTACCGCGATACAAGTGCAGGTCCGGGGTGGTCAGCAGGGTGATTTCACTGGCCTTGAGGTGTTCGACCTTGTCCGCGGTCATTTCATACTGCAGTTTGCCATCTGGCAGGAACTGCAGGCTGTGGGCATTGATGGCGTAGTAGTCGATGGCGCTTTCGTCGACCTGGGCCACTGGCTTGTCGAGGAAGCTTTCCGGGCTGACATTCCAGTAGCCAATGGCTACCAGCAGGGCGGCGATCGCCCCGAGCAGCACGATGTTTCGGGCTTTCTTGCTGAACATGGGCAGCCTTACAGGTAGTTGGCGTTGGCAGCGTCCAGGGTACCCTGGGCCTGCATGATCAGTTCGCAGAATTCACGGGCCGCGCCTTCGCCGCCCCGTGCCTGGGTCACGCCGTGGGCGTGCTGGCGTACGAACGGCGCGGCATTGGCGACTGCCATGCCCAGTGCTACCCGGCGAATAACTGGCAGGTCGGGCAGGTCGTCACCCAGATAGGCCACTTGATCATAGCTTAGGCCCAGTTCGGCGAGCAGGCCGTCAAGCACCACCAATTTGTCCTCGCGGCCCTGGTACAGGTGCGGTATGCCGAGGTTCTTCGCCCGGCGCTCGACCACTGGGGTCTTGCGCCCACTGATGATCGCGGTGGTCACGCCGGAATTCATGAGCATCTTGATGCCCTGGCCGTCGAGCGTGTTGAAGGTCTTGAATTCGCTGCCGTCCTCGAGGAAGTACAGGCGCCCGTCGGTGAGCACGCCGTCCACGTCGAACACTGCCAGCTTGATGCTCTTGCCGCGTTGCATGAGGTCCTGGTTCATTCCATCGCTCCTTACATCACGCCAGCGCGCAGCAGGTCGTGCATGTTCAGGGCGCCGGTAGGGCGGTCCTCGCGGTCCACCACCACCAGCGCGCCGATCTTGTGGTCTTCCATGATTTTCAGGGCCTCGGCGGCGAGCATCTCGGCCCGCGCGGTCTTGCCATGAACGGTCATGACCTGGTCGATCAGGGTAGTGTGTACATCGATGTTGCGGTCCAGGCTGCGACGCAGATCGCCGTCGGTGAAGATTCCGGCCAGTTTGCCATCGGCTTCGACGATCACGGTCATGCCCAGGCCTTTGCGGGACATTTCCAGCAGTGCGTCCTTGAGCAGGGTGCCGCGCGGTACCTGAGGCAGTTCGTCGCCGGCGTGCATCACGTTCTCGACCTTCAGCAGCAGGCGCCGGCCCAGCGCACCGCCAGGGTGCGAGAAGGCGAAGTCCTCGGCGGTGAAACCGCGGGCCTCGAGCAGGGCGATGGCCAGGCAGTCGCCCAGCACCAGCGATGCGGTGGTCGAGGAAGTGGGCGCCAGGTTCAGCGGGCAAGCCTCTTGCTCGACGCGGGCGTCAAGGTTGACCTCGGCGGCCTGGGCCAGCGGCGAATCGGGGTTGCCGGTCAGGCTGATCAGCTTGATGCCCAGGCGCTTGATCAGTGGCAGCAGGGTGACGATTTCGGCAGTGCTGCCGGAATTCGACAGGGCAAGGATGACATCGTCGCGGGTGATCATACCCATGTCGCCATGGCTGGCTTCGGCCGGATGCACGAAAAACGCCGGAGTACCGGTGCTGGCCAGGGTCGCGGCGATCTTGTTGCCGATGTGCCCGGACTTGCCCATGCCGACCACGACGACCCGGCCCTTGCTGGCCAGGATCAGTTCGCAGGCCTTGACGAAATTGTCGTCGATGCGCGCCAGCAGGCCCTCTACGGCCTCGAGTTCCAGGCGCAGGGTGCGTTGGGCGGATTGGATCAGCTCGCTGGATTGGCTCATGTCGAAAAAGCAATGCCTGATGAAAAGGCGGCGATTATAGCCGCAATGTAAGAAACCCTCACGCTTTCGATTGCCACAGGTAAAACACCTGCCTGCCTGTCGCGGCGCTGAACGACCTCGTTGCCCGGCCTTGGGGCGGCGCTGTCAGCGGTGCTATAGTTCGCCGCTATTCGGCCTGTCAGGGGTGCGTGTGCCTTCCAGATGGAGGCCGGCGTCCATATGGACGAGGCTGCATCAGCAAGGAGTCTAGATGAGTGTGGATAGCGCCTACGCGGTCGAGTTGAAGGGTGTTACCTTCAAACGCGGTTCGCGCAGCATTTTCAGCAACGTCGACATTCGCATCCCGCGCGGCAAGGTCACCGGTATCATGGGGCCATCGGGTTGCGGTAAGACCACGTTGCTCCGCCTGATGGGCGCGCAGCTGCGCCCCTCCGGTGGTGAGGTATGGGTTGCCGGGCAGAACCTGCCGACGCTGTCGCGCAGTGACCTGTTCGACGCCCGCAAGCAAATGGGGGTGCTGTTCCAGAGCGGTGCGCTGTTCACCGACCTCGATGTGTTCGAGAACGTTGCGTTCCCGTTGCGCGTGCATACGCAGCTGTCGGACGAAATGATCCGTGACATCGTGTTGATGAAGCTGCAGGCGGTGGGCCTGCGCGGTGCCATCGACCTGATGCCCGACGAGCTGTCCGGTGGCATGAAGCGCCGTGTCGCCCTGGCCCGGGCGATTGCGCTGGACCCGCAGATTCTCATGTACGACGAACCGTTCGTCGGCCAGGACCCTATTGCCATGGGCGTTCTGGTGCGCCTCATCCGCCTGCTCAACGATGCCTTGGGCATCACCAGCATCGTGGTTTCCCATGATCTGGCGGAAACCGCCAGTATCGCGGACTACATCTACGTGGTGGGTGATGGCCAGGTGCTGGGCCAGGGCACGCCTGACGAGCTGATGGGCTCGGACAACCCGCGGATTCGCCAGTTCATGAAAGGCGACCCGGACGGCCCGGTTCCCTTTCACTTTCCTGCGCCTGACTACCGCGCCGACCTGCTGGGGGCGCGTTGATGCGCAGAAAATCCTTACTCGAACGCGTCCGCCTGCTGGGCCGCTCGGCAATCGACGTGGTGGCGGTACTGGGGCGTTCCTGCCTGTTCCTGTTCCATGCACTGGTCGGCCGCGGCGGCATCGGCGGCGGCTTCCAGTTGCTGACCAAGCAGCTGTACTCGGTGGGCGTGCTGTCGCTGGCGATCGTCGTGGTGTCAGGCGTGTTCATCGGCATGGTGCTGGCGCTGCAGGGCTACAGCATCCTGACCAAGTACGGCTCGGAGCAGGCGGTGGGGCAGATGGTCGCCCTGACCCTGCTGCGTGAGCTTGGGCCGGTGGTGACAGCATTGCTGTTCGCCGGTCGCGCCGGTTCTGCCCTGACCGCCGAAATTGGCAACATGAAGTCCACCGAGCAACTGTCGAGCCTGGAAATGATCGGCGTCGACCCGCTCAAGTACATCGTTGCACCACGCCTGTGGGCTGGTTTCATCTCGCTGCCGTTGCTGGCGCTGATCTTCAGCGTGGTCGGCATCTGGGGCGGGTCGTGGGTGGCGGTGGACTGGCTGGGGGTCTACGAAGGCTCGTTCTGGGCCAACATGCAGAACAGTGTTTCTTTCACCGACGACGTGCTCAACGGCTTGATCAAGAGCCTGGTATTCGCCTTCGTCACGACCTGGATCGCCGTATTCCAGGGGTACGACTGCGAGCCCACCTCAGAAGGGATCAGCCGTGCCACCACCAAGACCGTGGTCTACGCCTCGTTGGCAGTGCTGGGTCTGGACTTTATTCTGACCGCCTTGATGTTTGGAGATTTCTGATGCAAAACCGCACCCTGGAAATCGGTGTCGGCCTGTTCCTCCTGGCCGGGATCCTGGCGCTGCTGCTGCTGGCCCTGCGTGTCAGCGGGCTGTCGGCCAGCCCGAGCAGCGATACCTATAAAGTTTATGCCTACTTCGACAATATCGCCGGTTTGACGGTCAGAGCTAAAGTGACCATGGCCGGCGTGACCATCGGCAAGGTCACCGCCATCGATCTGGACCGTGATTCCTACACCGGTCGGGTGACCTTGCAGCTGGACAAGTCGGTGGACAACCTGCCGACCGACTCCACTGCCTCGATCCTGACCGCTGGTCTGCTTGGCGAGAAGTACATCGGCATCAGCGTTGGCGGTGAGGACGAAGTGCTCAAGGACGGCGCGACCATCCACGACACCCAGTCGGCGCTGGTGCTGGAAGATCTGATTGGCAAGTTCCTGCTCAACTCCGTTGGCAAGGAACCGAAAGAAGCGCAACCGGCTAATTAAGGAGTTTCCATGATTTCGATCCTGCGACGTGGCCTGCTGGTTCTGCTGGCGGCCTTCCCCCTGCTGACCATGGCGGCGCAAACCCCGCACGATGTGGTTCAGGGCACCACCACTGAACTGCTCGGCGACCTCAAGGCCAACAAGGAACAGTACAAGTCCAACCCCAACGCCTTCTACGATGCGCTCAACCGCATTCTTGGCCCGGTGGTGGACGCGGACGGTATTTCCCGCAGCATCATGACCGTCAAGTACTCGCGCAAGGCTACCCCGGAGCAGATGCAGCGCTTCCAGGAAAACTTCAAGCGCAGCCTGATGCAGTTCTATGGCAACGCGCTGCTGGAGTACAACAACCAGGGCATCACCGTCGACCCGGCCAAGGCTGATGACGGCAAGCGTGCCAGCGTCGGCATGAAGGTCACCGGCAACAACGGTGCCGTATACCCGGTGCAGTACACCCTGGAAAACATCGCCGGCGAGTGGAAGGTGCGTAACGTCATCGTCAACGGCATCAATATCGGCAAGCTGTTCCGCGACCAGTTCGCCGATGCCATGCAGCGCAACGGCAACGACCTGGACAAGACCATCGACGGCTGGGCCGGCGAAGTGGCCAAGGCCAAGCAGACTGCCGACAGCTCGCCGGAGAAGACCGTCAAATGAGCGAGGCTGCCGTAAGCATGGCCGAGCCGGGGGTGTTGTGCCTGGCCGGCGTGCTGGACTTCCGCAGCGGGCCGGCCTTGCGCAAGCAAGGCAAGGCGCTGATCGCGGCTAGCCGTGACGCGCAACTGGTGCTCGATTGCACGGCAGTACAGCGCTCCACCAGTGTCGGCCTGTCGCTGCTGCTGGCGTTCATGCGTGATGCCCAGGCGGCCGGCAAGGCTTGCCAGGTGCGCGGCATGCCTGACGACATGCGTGAAATTGCCGAGGTCTATGACCTCGATGAAGTGCTGGCAACCTGATGGCCCGGCACGGATGATGGCCCCTCGGTCAGCGAAGCCCTCGTTGGGCTTCGCAGGCGAGGGGCTTTTTTGTATGATGGCCGACCCGTGCGCATCGGGCGCCGATTGAGGTTGAGCATGCAGGCCGTAGAAGTTAAAAGCTTCCTTGAAGAGAAATTGCCGGGTTCCCGGGTCGAAGTTGAAGGCGAAGGCTGCAACTTCCAGTTGAACGTGATCAGCGACGAGTTGGCTGGCCTGAGCCCGGTCAAACGCCAGCAGGCGATCTATGCTCACCTGAATCCGTGGATCGCCAATGGCAGCATCCATGCGGTAACCATGAAATTTTTCAGCAGCGCAGCCTGGGCTGAGCGCACCTGAGCCAACTTGGCGGCGAGATTCCAATGGACAAACTGATTATTACTGGCGGCGCTCGCCTTGACGGCGAGATCCGCATTTCGGGCGCGAAGAACGCAGCCCTGCCGATTCTGGCGGCGACCCTGCTGGCCGATGGCCCGGTCACCGTGGGCAACCTGCCACACCTGCACGACATCACCACCATGATCGAGCTGTTCGGCCGCATGGGCATCGAGCCGGTGATCGACGAAAAGCTGGCGGTGGAGATCGACCCGCGTACTATCAAGACCCTGGTCGCGCCTTACGAGCTGGTCAAGACCATGCGTGCCTCGATCCTGGTGCTGGGCCCTATGGTCGCTCGGTTCGGTGAGGCCGAAGTGGCCCTGCCTGGCGGTTGCGCCATTGGCTCGCGCCCGGTCGACCTGCACATCCGTGGCCTCGAAGCCATGGGCGCGAAGATCGAAGTCGAAGGCGGCTACATCAAGGCCAAGGCGCCGGAAGGTGGCCTGCGCGGTGCGCACTTCTTCTTCGATACCGTCAGCGTTACCGGTACCGAGAACATCATGATGGCCGCTGCCCTAGCCAAGGGCCGCAGCGTGCTGCAGAACGCCGCGCGCGAGCCTGAAGTGGTCGACCTGGCCAACTTCATCAACGCCATGGGCGGCAACATCCAGGGCGCTGGCACCGACACCATCACCATCGATGGCGTCGAGCGCCTGGCATCGGCCAGCTACCGCGTAATGCCTGACCGCATCGAAACCGGTACCTACCTGGTTGCCGCTGCCGTGACCGGTGGCCGCGTCAAGGTCAAGGACACCGACCCGACCATCCTTGAAGCGGTACTGGAAAAACTCAAGGAAGCCGGCGCCGACATCAACACCGGTGAAGACTGGATCGAGCTGGACATGCATGGCAAGCGGCCAAAAGCCGTCAACCTGCGCACCGCCCCGTACCCGGCATTCCCGACCGACATGCAGGCGCAGTTCATTTCGCTGAACGCCATTGCCGAGGGCACTGGTGCAGTCATCGAAACCATCTTCGAAAACCGCTTCATGCACGTGTACGAAATGCACCGCATGGGTGCGCAGATCCAGGTCGAAGGCAACACCGCCATCGTCACCGGGGTCAAGACGCTGAAGGGCGCCCCGGTGATGGCCACCGACCTGCGTGCTTCCGCCAGCCTGGTGCTGTCGGCGCTGGTAGCCGAAGGCGATACCCTGATCGACCGCATCTACCACATTGACCGTGGCTACGAGTGCATCGAAGAAAAACTGCAGATGCTCGGCGCGAAAATCCGCCGCGTACCGGGCTAGTAGCCCACTGGTGCATGGACGCACCATTCGAATTGAATGCGGCCAGGTCGATGACCTGGCCGGCAGTAGCCGCTTAAGGACCGACGTTCCAATGTTGACCATCGCGCTTTCCAAAGGCCGTATTCTCGACGATACCCTGCCGTTGCTGGCCGAGGCCGGCATCGTGCCGACCGAGAACCCGGACAAGAGCCGCAAACTGATCATCCCCACCACGCAGGCCGACGTGCGCCTGCTGATCGTGCGTGCCACCGACGTGCCGACCTATGTCGAGCATGGTGCCGCCGACCTGGGTGTGGCCGGCAAGGACGTGCTGATGGAGTATGGTGGCCAGGGCCTGTATGAGCCGCTGGACCTGCAGATTGCCCAGTGCAAGCTGATGACTGCCGGTGCAGTCGGTGCTGCCGAGCCCAAGGGCCGCCTCCGGGTCGCCACCAAGTTCGTCAACGTAGCCAAGCGCTACTACGCCGAACAGGGCCGTCAGGTCGACATCATCAAGCTGTATGGCTCGATGGAACTGGCACCGCTGATCAACCTCGCCGACAAGATCATCGACGTGGTCGACACTGGCAACACCCTGCGTGCCAACGGCCTGGAGCCCCAGGAACTGATCGCCACGATCAGCTCGCGCCTGGTGGTCAACAAGGCCTCCATGAAAATGCAGCATGCCCGTATTCAGAGCCTGATCGACACCCTGCGTGGGGCGGTCGAATCGCGACACCGCGGCTGATACCTCCTGCGCGCGACTCTCGCGGTCGCGCCCGTCTATCCGCGTCATAGCCATTTTTCTCGGGTGCCCGCGCGGATGGACTGGTAGCCTAGGGCGCCTGAGCATTCGTAAATAATCGAGGCCCTCGCCATGACCGTGTCCACTGCAATTGCCCGTCTCAATGCTGCTGATCCGGATTTCGCCCGACATCTGGATCATCTGCTGAGCTGGGAAAGTGTGTCCGATGACGCGGTGAACCAGCGCGTGCTCGATATCATCAAGGCTGTGCGTGAGCGCGGCGACGCTGCGCTGGTGGAATTTACCCAGCGTTTCGATGGTGTTGAGGCCAAGTCGATTGACGACCTGATCCTCAAGCGCGACCGGCTGGAGCTGGCGCTGACCCGCATTACCCCGGTGCAGCGCGAAGCCCTGGAAAAGGCCGCTGAGCGTGTGCGCATCTACCACGAGCGGCAGAAGCAGGATTCCTGGCAGTACACCGAAGCCGATGGCACCGTGCTGGGGCAGAAAGTCACGCCGTTGGACCGTGCCGGCCTGTATGTGCCGGGCGGCAAGGCGTCGTACCCGTCGTCGGTGCTGATGAACGCCATCCCGGCCAAGGTGGCCGGTGTAGCTGAAGTGGTGATGGTAGTGCCGACCCCACGTGGCGAGGTCAACGAGCTGGTGCTGGCTGCTGCGTGCATTGCCGGTGTCGATCGTGTGTTCACCGTCGGTGGTGCCCAGGCCGTCGCGGCGTTGGCCTACGGCACCGAGAGCGTGCCGCAGGTGGACAAGATCGTCGGCCCGGGCAACATCTACGTCGCCACTGCCAAGCGCCACGTATTTGGCCAGGTGGGCATCGACATGATCGCCGGCCCGTCCGAAATCCTGGTGGTGTGTGACGGCCAGACCGACCCGGACTGGATCGCCATGGACCTGTTCTCCCAGGCCGAGCACGATGAAGATGCCCAGGCCATCCTGGTCAGCCCGGATGCCGCCTTCCTCGACCGTGTTGCCGCCAGCATCGACAAGCTGATGCCGACCATGGAGCGCGCCGAAATCATCGAGAAGTCGATCAATGGCCGTGGCGCCCTGATCCAGGTGCGTGACATGCAGCAGGCCATCGAGGTCGCCAACCGCATTGCGCCAGAGCACCTGGAGCTGTCGGTAGCCGACCCGCAGGCCTGGCTGCCGCACATTCGCCACGCAGGCGCGATCTTCATGGGCCGCCACACCAGTGAAGCGCTGGGCGACTACTGCGCCGGCCCTAACCACGTACTGCCAACCTCCGGCACCGCGCGTTTCTCCTCGCCGCTGGGGGTGTATGACTTCCAGAAGCGTTCTTCGATCATCTTCTGCTCCGAACAGGGTGCGTCCGAGCTGGGCCACACTGCTTCGATCCTGGCCCGTGGCGAGTCGCTGACCGCCCACGCCCGCAGCGCTGAATACCGTATTCTGACCCAAGAGAAGGGGAACTGAGCATGAGTCGATTCTGGAGCCCCTTCGTCAAGGGCCTGGTGCCATACGTGCCGGGCGAGCAGCCCAAGCTGGCACGGTTGGTCAAGTTGAACACCAACGAAAACCCCTACGGCCCTTCGCCCAAGGCGCTGGAGGCCATGCGCGGCGAGCTGAACGATAACCTGCGGCTGTATCCGGACCCCAATGGTGACCGGCTTAAGCAGGCCGTGGCCGAATACTACGGTGTGACCAGCGCGCAGGTGTTTGTCGGCAATGGCTCGGACGAGGTGCTGGCGCACATCTTCCACGGCCTGTTCCAGCACGATGCACCACTGCTGTTCCCGGACATCAGCTACAGCTTCTATCCGGTCTACTGTGGGCTGTATGGCATCGCCTTCGAACAAGTAGCGCTGGACGAGCAGTTCCAGATCTGCATCGAAGACTACAACAAGCCCAATGCCGGCATCATCTTCCCCAACCCCAATGCACCCACCGGCTGCTTGATGCCGCTGCAGGCAGTGGAGCAGTTGCTGCAGGCCAACCGTGATTCGGTGGTGGTGGTGGATGAAGCCTACATCGATTTCGGTGGCGAAACCGCCATCAGCCTGGTCGACCGCTATGACAACCTGCTGGTTACCCAGACCCTGTCGAAGTCGCGCTCGCTGGCTGGCTTGCGGGTAGGCCTGGCAGTGGGGCATCCGGACCTGATCGAGGCGCTGGAGCGGATCAAGAACAGCTTCAACTCGTACCCGCTGGACCGTGCGGCAATCGTCGGTGCGGCAGTGGCGTTCGAAGACCGCGCTTACTTCGAGGAAACCTGCCGCAAGGTGATCGACAGCCGCGAGCTGTTGGTAACTCAATTGCAGGCCAAGGGCTTTGAAGTGCTGCCATCGGCTGCCAACTTCATCTTTGCTCGCCACCCGCAACAGGATGCCGCCGAACTGGCCGCGCGCCTGCGCGAGCAGGGCGTGATCGTGCGGCACTTCAAACAGGCGCGGATCGCCCAGTTCCTGCGCATCACCATCGGCACGCCAGAGATGAACCAGGCGCTGCTTGATGCGTTGAACTGACCGGCATCGCTTTCTGCTGTTACGCAGCCTTTTAGCGGTATAAGGCTGCTCCAGCAGAGAGCGCGCCCTGCTCAATAGCTGATTTCTTCTATGGCAAACGTCTTGGCCGCTGACCTGTTGCGTACCGCCAGCGGTGTACCGCCCAGCACCAGCGCGTAGTCGTTCTGCTTCTCCATGCCTTCAGGGTCGGTCCATTGCCCGGCCCTGGCTGCCACCTGGGCGACCACATGCCCATTCTTCAGTATCGTCAGGTAGCCATTGGCATCGCTGTTCCAGCGCAGTCGCCCCTTGTGCTCATCAGCCCGCGCCTTGCGCACGCCGGTATCACCGAGCAAGGGCGTGCCGTCCAATAGCCACTCCGGCTGCAACCGCAGGCCCATATGGCGTAACACAGTGGGCGCCACCGAGGTCTGCGCGGGAAGGCCGTACAGGTTGTCGGGCCCTGGCATTTCCGCGGGCACGCTCAGTTCGGTCAGTTCCTGATTCAGCGGTTTGTTGCTGGCGATGAAGATGCTTTTTTCCTGTTCTGAAGCGCCGCCGTGGCCTTTGCCCCAACAATCGCGGCCGTGATCGGTGCTGACGATCACCAGCCAGTCTTCCTGCGGGAACATGCGACGTCGCTGGTCTACCTTGTCCAGCAGCCGACCGATCTCGCTGTCAACCTTGCGCAATGCCTGTTGGTAACGCTCGCCGTACCCCTGGTTGTGCCCCACCTGGTCCGGCTCGTCCAGTTGAACGAAGGTGAAGTCTGCGGGCGTATCGGTGAGTACCTGCAAGGTGCGCTCGATCACTTGTGCATCCGTCAAACCACTTTCGCGCACGTCGGCGCCGTGGGCGTCTTCCAGCAGGAATGCCGTGTTGATGGGGTGCCAGTTGACGATGCTGGAGAGGTAGGCATTGGGCAAGGCAAGACGCAACCGCTTGAAGACGCTGGGAAATGCCGGGTTCACGCGCAGGGACTCGGCGTCCGAGTCGACGCCATGTTTGTTGCTCCAGACGCCTGTCAACAGCGTGACCCACCCGGGGCCGCTCAAGGTGGGCTGCTCACTGGCTTTGCCATTCTCGCCCCCGGCGTAGGCCCTGCCATGGTGCAGCCGCTGCTTCAGGTTGGTGGCGTCGCCCAACTCCAGGTATTCCCGCAGTTGTACGCCGTCCAGGCCGATGAACAACGCCTTGGGCCGGCTGGGTTGGCGGCTCGGTTCACAGCCAGGCAGCAGGGTCAGGAACAGCATTAGCAGCAGGCTTGCCAGTCGCATGTTGGTATCTTCCTGGGAGTACCCCGCGAGCGTTGCAATTCGCCTTGTCCAGCACAACTGGCAGAAATACCAGGCGGTTTGCGCTGTTGCCCGCTATCCAGTACCCTGAGCGAATTCATCGGATGATTGGTTGAATGGCATGACTAGTGAGTTGACCAAGCGTTCCTTGGTCGAACTGGCGGTGGAGCGCATGCGCGAGCGTATCGTGCTGGGCCACTGGCAGGTCGGCCAGCGTCTGCCGACCGAACCTGAACTCGCCCAGCAGCTGGGCATCAGCCGTAATACCGTGCGTGAGGCCATGCGCGTGCTGGCTTTCAGTGGCCTGGTCGAAATCCGCCAAGGCGATGGCAGTTACCTGCGCACGGCCCAGGATCCGTTGCAGGCGGTGCAGGCAATGTCCCGCTGCACAGCTGAGCAGGCCCGCGAAACCCGGCATATCCTCGAAGCCGAGGCCATTGGCCTGGCAGCGGTGCGGCGCACCGAGGCTGACCTGCAGGCGCTACGCGAGGCCCTGGCCGGCAGTGCCGGGCACTTTCACGGGGATGTCGATACCTATGTGGCCTGCGACCTGGTGTTCCACCAACGGTTGGTCGATGCCGCCCACAACCCGGCGTTAAGCGAGTTGTATCGCTACTTTTCCGGGGTGGTGGCTGCCGCGCTGCAACACAACATGGCCACCGTGCCACGCTGCCAGGCCACGTTCGACCTGCATGGGCAGATCCTCGACGCCATCGAGCAACGCGACGCGGAGCGGGCCAAGCGCCTGAGCCGTACCCTCATCGAATCCTGAACCCGAGAAGGCCATGGCTGAATTCATCACCCGCAAAACCCCGCAGAACCCGCGGGACCTCGAAGAGTTGCTGATCGACGCCGAGGCTGACGACGAGCAGGTTCAGCAGCAGCCCGCGCTGCCAAGGCGGCCATGGTTGCTGCTGCTGGGCCTGGTGCTGGTGGCGCTGAACCTGCGCCCGGCGCTGTCGAGCATGGCGCCGGTGCTGGGCCAGGTCTCCGATGGCCTGGGGCTGAATGCCTCGCAAGCGGGCTTGCTGACCACCTTGCCGGTGCTCTGCCTGGGCTTGTTTGCACCGCTGGCGCCTGTGTTGGCGCGGCGTTTTGGCAGCGAGCGGGTGATTCTCGGCATCCTCCTGACGCTGGCGCTGGGTATTCTGGTGCGAAGCACCTTCGGCGCCATTGGGGTGTTTCTCGGCAGCCTGATGGCGGGTGCCAGCATCGGTATTATCGGTGTGCTATTACCCGGGATCGTCAAGCGTGATTTCCCGCAGCATGCAGGTACGTTAACCGGTGTGTACACCATGGCCTTGTGCCTGGGCGCGGCCATGGCGGCAGGTGCCACCGTGCCTTTGGCCCAGCATTTCGATGGCAGTTGGGCGCTGGGCCTGGGCTTCTGGGTGTTGCCGGCCTTGCTGGCCATGCTGGTGTGGCTGCCACAGGCGCGCCAGGGGCATGGCCTGCACAAGGTGGCTTATCGCGTGCGTGGCCTGTGGCGCGACCCGCTGGCCTGGCAGGTTACCCTGTACATGGGCTTGCAGTCGTCGCTGGCCTACATCGTCTTTGGCTGGTTGCCCTCGATCCTGATCGGCCGTGGCCTGAGCCCGACCGAGGCAGGGCTGGTGCTATCGGGGTCGGTGATCGTGCAACTGATCAGCTCGCTCAGCGCGCCCTGGCTGGCCACCCGCGGCAATGACCAGCGCCTGGCGATCGTACTGGTCATGCTGACCACCCTGGCGGGGTTGTTCGGATGCCTGTATGCGCCACTTTCCGGACTGTGGGGGTGGGCGGTGGTGTTGGGCCTCGGGCAGGGCGGTACCTTCGCCTTGGCGCTGACCTTGATCGTGTTGCGCTCGAAGGACGCCCACGTTGCCGCGAACCTGTCGAGCATGGCCCAGGGCGTGGGTTACACGCTGGCGTCGATGGGGCCGTTTGCGGTGGGGTTGGTGCATGACCTGACCGGGGGATGGGCGGCGCTGGGCTGGATTTTTGCTGTGCTTGGGATAGGTGCCATTGTGTATGGGCTAGAGG
>NZ_QJRL01000010.1 GCF_003205205.1 Pseudomonas sp. LB-090624 | reverse complement strand
CAAACCTCACAGGAATAATTGGCCCGAAATAGACGTAGGAGCGAGCGCAGCTCGCGATGCGCCGCGCGGGCGGCGCTCGATCTCATAGGCGCAGACGATCTTATGGCGAACGTCCGCAATGGGTCGATTCCTGCCGGTCAACACGTACCCGTGCGCTGGCGCATCCGATGTAAATGGCTGGTCAAGTCGAATGCAAGCAGATGGTCAAGTAGGATGCAAACGCTTGGTCAAACTAGGTGCAATTTCCCGAAAAGCATTCGTTGACACGGCGAGGGGGCGTCACGCCAGCTTCGCTGCCAGTTCCTCCGCCGTAATGTTGTAATACCGCTTCAGCATGTTCACCTCCCGGTGCCCCGTCACGCTTGCTAGCTCGATCAGGTTCGGCAGCTTGGTCGCGAGCCTGCATGTAGCTTCATGTCGTAGATCGTGGAAGCGCAGGTCGAGCAGAAAGTCCTCCTGAGGCGCCACACATGCCTGCTCGCAGTCAGCCAAGTACTTTGACCGCGCGCGCTCCAGCCCCCGCACAAAAGCTTTTTTGAGAGCATCAGCGGTGGTTGGGAATACTCGACCGCACAGGGACCGTGGTAGTCCTCTCAGCAGTTGGATCGCATTGGGTGAGAGCGGAATCGTCCTCGGCAATCCATTCTTGGTCGCTGGCAAATGAGCGGTCCGGCGGTCCAGGTTCACGTGCTTCCAGCGCAGCTCGAAAATCTCGCCACGCCGCATGGCTGTTTCAATCGCCAGTTGGACAATGGGGCGTATCCAAGGATTGTGAGAGGCATCAGCATAGGTGCCGTCCGGACGGCGTTCGCAAAGCTCCAACGCGCCGAGGATGTATTGCTCTTCAACCGGATCGAGCCGCCGTGAGCGTTCGTCGTTGTAGCTTGGGCGGCTAACCATCCGCACCGGGTTCTCCGCAAGATGAATACCCCACTCGCGGCGTGCGACCTCAATCACGCACTGGAACAAAGCCAGCTCACGCTTCACCGTATTGCCCTTGCGGATCTTCAGGCGCTCATCACGGTAGCGGGCAAAATCTGAAGAGGTGAGGGTCGCAACGATGCGTGTTGCCAGCGGATGACGCTTGAGCGCTTCCAGGCGTTTGATTTCCGAGTACGCGCCTTTGTGCTTCGGAGCGACCTCGGAGATATAGCGATCGATGAGTTGATGAAAGGCGGTACGTTCAGCCTCGACCCGAGAGACGAAGATGCCCCGGTCGATTTCGCTTTCGATCATACGTGCCCAGGCTTGGGCGTCGGCTTTGGTTTCGAAGGTTTTGCGCTGGGCTGGATAGCCCTTACGGCGAATTTGCGCTTCCCACTGATACTCGCCGCGATTCCTGATTGTTGCCATTTCGACCATCCCCACCACACTTGAGTGTGGCAAATTTGTGGCAAAAACGACTTTCAGGACTAGGACAGGTTTCTGTCAGAAGCGCTAACCCCTTGTGACACAAGGGAAAGAAGATGGCGCACTCGGCGGGATTCGAACCCACGACCCCTGCCTTCGGAGGGCAGTACTCTATCCAGCTGAGCTACGAGTGCAACGCGCAGGCATCATACCCATCTGCGCCGTTGGAGTCCATCGCCTTGATCTGTAGCCTTTTTTACCCTTTTAGAGCAGACCCCTGCGGGGGACTGCAAGTCAGAGTGCTATCAGCTCTGGCCGCAGCCCTTCTACCCGGCGAGCCGGCGCTGGCAGGTAGTCACCGTCGCCGGTGATCTGGTGCAGCACTTTTTCGCGCAGGCCGTGCAGGGCCACGCCGGTACGCAAGCGCGGGTGCGGCAGGTCGATTTCCACCACCGACTTGATCCGCCCCGGACGCGGCTCCAGCACCACTACCCGGTCGGCCAGGTAAGTGGCTTCCTCTGCATCGTGGGTCACCAGCAGGATAGTGATGCCGGCCCGTTCGCGAATGGCCAGCAGCTCGTCCTGCAATTGTTGGCGGGTCAATGCATCCAGCGCGCCGAATGGCTCGTCGAGCAACAGGATACGCGGGCTGGCGACCAGACCACGGGCGATCGCCACGCGCTGCGCCATGCCGCCGGACAACTGGTGCGGGTAGGCCGACTCGAAGCCGACCAGCCCCACCAGTTGTACGAATTCATGCACCCGCCGGGCGCGTTCGCCTTGGGTGAGCGGTTCGTTGACCAGGCCCAGGGCGATGTTCTGTTCCACGTTCAACCACGGAAACAGGCGGTGCTCCTGAAACACGATGCCGCGCTCGCCACCTATGCCGCCGACCGCATGGCCGTCGACCCGAATGCTGCCACTGTAGTCCGTATCCAGCCCCACCAGCAGGCGCAGCAGGGTGGACTTGCCACAGCCAGAGGCGCCCACGATGGCGATGAACTCGCCCTGATTGATCGACAGGTTGAAGTTGCGGATGGCCTCGAGCGGTTGGCCGTCGACGCAGAATACTTTGCCAACCTCCTCGAAACTTACCAAGGGCGGGGTGGCGTCGGGCTGGTTCGCCGCGTGCAGGTGCGAGGTGTTGAAGGCGTTCATGCGGTTCTCCAGCGCGTGGCGCGCGATTCAAGGCGTTGTCCAAGGGTGCCGAGCAGGGCGCCGACCAGGCCGATCAGCAGCATGGCGGCCATCACCTGGTCCATGCGGAACAGTTGCTGCGCGCCGATCATCAGGCTGGCGATCCCGCCGTCCGAGGGCATGAAGTATTCGGCGCCAATGGTGCCCAGCCAGGCGTAGATCAGCGATAGCCGCAGGCCGGCGAAGATCGCCGGTGCCGCGCCGGGCAGCACCAGCAGGCGCAAGCGCTGCCAGAGGTTCAGGCGCAGGGTACGGGCCGCTTCGCCAAGTTGCGGCGAGAGGCTGGCAATGCCCCGTTGGGTGGCGATAAGCAGTGGAAAGAACGCCGCCATGCCGACAAACACCTGTTTGGCCCCTTCACCCAGCCCGAACCAGGCGGTGAGCAGCGGTACCCAGGCGAACAGGGCCACTTGGCGTACTGCTGTCAGGCTTGCGCCGAACAGGCGCTCGGCATGGCTGGACAACCCTAGCAGCAACCCGGCCAACAGGCCTGCACTGCCGCCCAGTAGCAGGCCGCTCAGGGTGCGCTGCAGGCTCAGCAGCAAGGCCTGCGGCAGCGATCCATCGGCCAGGCCGATCAACAAGGTCCGTAGCACTTCAAGTGGCGAGGTCAGGATGTTGCTGTCGACCCAGCCAAAGCGGGTGCTGGCCTGCCACAATGCCAACAGCGCCAGCGGTAGCAGCAGGCTTTGCCAACCGCTCGGTACGGGGCCACGCTGCTGTTCCCCGGTGGCCGCTTGCGGCCAGTACAGCAGGCGCTTTTCCACTGCTGAAAAGCCATGCTCCAGCACCGCGCCGACCAGGCCGATCACCAGGATGCACAGCAGCACCAGGTCGAGCATGAACAGCTGCCGGCCCCACACCATCAGGTAACCGATACCTTCGCTGGAGGCCAGCAGCTCGACCGCCAGCAGCGAGGTCCAGCCGGTGGCCAAGGCCAGGCGTATGCCCGTAAGGAAAGCGGGCAGGGCGGCCGGCAGCAACAGGCGTAGAAACAGCAGGTGACGCGGCAGGCGCAATGCTGCAGCAGCCTCACGCAGCTTGGGCTGGGCATCGCGCACCCCAACCAGCGTGTGCAAGGTGACGGGGACCACCACTGCTTTCACCAGTACCACCAGCTTGAGCAGCTCACCAATGCCGAAGAACAGCATGAACAACGGAATCCAGGCCAGCGTGGGAATCTGCGCCAGCGCCACGAAGGTCGGCAAAACCAAAGTCTGAGCCCGCCGCGAGCCTCCCAGCCACACCCCCAGCAGCAAGCCACTGCCGATGCCGACCGTCAGCCCCCAGAACAGTCGCTGTAGGCTTATCCACAGGTGCCCCCACAGCTCGCCGGAGCCGAACTCCAAAGCGCTCTGCCACACCAGCGCCGGCGCCGGCAGTATCTGCTCGCTCATCCAGTGCTGCCGAGTAGCCAGCACCCAAAGCAGGGCGATGGTTACCGGCACCACCCAAGGCAACACCCACTGTGCAAGGGCTGCGCGGCCTCTGTGGGAGCGGCCTTGCGCCGCGAATGGGCCGCCCAGCGGCCCCCGAGGCCACCCCCGATCTTTATTAAGAACTCCATTCATCGGCCATTTCTCGCGACGTTTTTAGTTTATGCATTTAAGGAATTAAAAAATCTTAAAATAAACGTTCAAGAGATAAGACCATGCACTCACTGCATGCGGAAGCCTCTATCCATTGCGTTTTCCTCATATTTTCGATGCGTTTTTCGCAACCCTGGCTCGGGGCCGCATAGCGCGTGATTTATGTCTTTCAGTTACTGAAGAATGAAGTTTTGATCTTTGTAGGTTCTAACCAGACCTGCCTAGCTTCTGGCCAAAGCGCCGGCCATCGCCGGTGGCAGCCTGCCAAGGAGCCTTGCCATGAACACCCCGTTGCGTCACCTGATAACCGCCCTTGGGCTGGCCTTCAGCCTCAGCGGCCATGCCGCTGAACCCGCCAAGCCGCAAAGTATCCGCATCGCCGTGCCCGACCTTAGCGCTGGCAACAAGCCCAGCGCCGGTGGCGTGGTTGATGTGCTGCGTGACCAGCAACTGCTGGAGAAGGAGTTCGCCAAGGATGGCATCCGCATCGACTGGCATTTCTTCAAGGGCGCCGGGCCTGTGGTGAACGAAGCGTTGGCCAACGGCCAGGCCGACTTCGCCTACCTGGGCGACCTGGCAGCGATCGTCGGCAAGGCCAACGGCCTCGACACCCGTGTGCTGTCTGCCGGCGTGCGCGGGGTAAAAAGCTACCTGGGTGTGGTGCCCGGTTCGGGCATCAATACCTTGCACGACCTCAAGGGCAAGCGCGTTGCGGTATTCCGCGGTACTGCCAACCAGCTGTCGTTCGCCAGCGCCCTTGCCAGCCAGGGCCTGAGCGAGCGCGAGCTGAAAGTGATCAACCTCGATTTCAATGCCGCCAATGCTGCGCTGGCGGCCAAGCAGGTCGACGCCACCTGGGGGCTGTCCAACCTGCTGTCGCTGCGAGAGCGTGGGCTGGTCGAGTTGCCTGTCAATTCGCGTGACCTGCAGGGTGCCGGCAGTACCCAGGCAGTGCTGCTGGGCACTGGCGACTTCATACGTAAGTACCCCGAGCTGGTGCAGCGCCTGGTCAATGCCCAGGAGCAGGCAAGCGCCTGGCTACGCGACGAGCACAACCGCGAGGCCTACATCGACCTGGTGGCCAGCAACGCCAATTGGCCGCGCAGCATCCTCAGCGATGACCTGGCCAAGGAAGACCTTGCCCACTACTTCGACCCGCGGCTGGACGCCGACTTTGTCAGCCAGTTGCAGCAGGGCGTCGACCTGGCAGCCAAGGAGCGCCTGATCCGCCGTGGCTTCCAGGTGGCCGACTGGATCGAACCGCGTTTCCTCGATACCGCGCTGAAACAGGAACAGGCCGTACAGGCCGCCCGCTGAACCCGCAAGCAACCCGACCATCACCGCAAGGACCACAACCATGAGCAATGCCGCCCTGGCCACCGCGCCACAAGCCCTCGAACTCGATATTCACCCGGTCGCCGGGCGTATCGGCGCCGAAATTCGCGGGGTACAGCTGTCCGCCGACCTCGACGCCGCCACCCTCGATGCCATTCAGGCTGCGCTGGTGAAACACAAGGTCATTTTCTTCCGTGGCCAGACGCACCTCGATGATCACAGCCAGGAAGCCTTCGCCAAGCTGCTCGGCGAGCCCGTGGCCCACCCCACCGTGCCGGTGGTGGACGGCACCAGCTACCTGTTGCAGCTCGACGGCGCCGAGGGCCAGCGGGCCAACTCCTGGCACACCGACGTGACGTTCGTCGACGCCTACCCCAAGGCCTCGATCCTGCGCAGCGTGGTGGCGCCTGCCTCCGGTGGCGACACCGTGTGGGCCAACACGGCTGCGGCCTATCAAGAGCTGCCTGAACCGCTGCGCGAGCTGGCCAATAAACTGTGGGCGGTGCACAGCAACGAGTACGACTACGCCAGCATCAAGCCTGACGTGGACCCCTCCAAGCTGGAGCGTTATCGCAAGGTCTTCACCTCCACGGTGTACGAGACCGAGCACCCGGTGGTGCGAGTGCACCCGATCAGTGGCGAGCGGGTACTGCAACTGGGGCACTTCGTTAAGCGCATCAAGGGTTATTCGTTGGCGGATTCGCAGCACCTGTTCGCGGTGTTGCAAGGGCATGTGACGCGCCTTGAGAACACCGTGCGCTGGCGCTGGCAGGCGGGGGACGTAGCGATCTGGGATAACCGGGCAACGCAGCATTATGCGGTGGATGATTATGGGACTCAGCCGCGCGTGGTGCGGCGGGTGACCTTGGCCGGGGAGGTGCCGGTGGGTGTGGATGGCCAGTTGAGCCGGACAACTCGCAAGGGCTGAGAGGTTCAGATGACCCTGTGGGAGCGGGCTCACAGGCGGGGTACCCGCCTGTTACATTTCGGTATCACAGGCAATCAACTGCCTGACCAGTGCCTGCGCCAACGGCGACAAGCCATACCCCACCCGGCTTACCACGCCATAGCGGGTATGGCACGCCTCTTCCTGCTCCGGCGTAAGGTCCGCCAGCTTCAACTGCACTAGCCCACCCTCGCGTTGATACGGCTGCAAATTGGCATTGCAGGCAATGCCGATGGTGTCCGAATGCATTACCACATTCAGCAACGCATACCCGTGTTCGCACTCCACTGCTGGCAAGAAGTCCTGCCGCCCGCTGAGGTCGCTGAGGATCTTGCGGATGTTCGGCGGGCGGAAGGTGGTGGCCATCGGGTAGTCGAACAGGTCGCGCGCCTGCACGATCTCCTGCTGCGTCAGAGGGTGCCCGGCGCGGCAGCAGAAATGCCAGCGCTGTGGCGTCAGCTTGTGCACTTGGTAATCCGGGTCGGATTCGAACTGGCGTGTGTCGGCGACGAAGAACTCGATCTCCTCGGCCACCAGCTTACGGTTCAATGCTTGCCAGTTGTCCACCTGGAAGCAGGTTCGCGCCGCCGGGTACTCGGCAACGAAGCGCGCTACCGCCCGCGGCACCAGGCCACCGGCCGGCGCTGGGCCGGAACCGAAGCGCACCACGCCGGTGGTGGCACCGTTGAACTGGTGAATTTCGTTAACCAGCTTGTGTGCCCCATGCACTAGCCGCCGCGAGTGCTCCAGCACCAGAAGACCCTGGCGGGTGGGTGCCAGCTCCTTGCTGGCGCGGTCGACCAGGCGGCAGCCGACGTTGTGTTCCAGGGTCTGAATGCTACGGCTGAAGGCCGATTGCGACAGATTCACCGCCGCCGCTGCCGCGACGAAGCTGCGGTGTTCGACAAGGGCGATGTAGTGGCGCAGCTGACGCAGATCGATATGCATTTTCTACATTGAAACCTTCGGTGAAATGCAATTGCTGACAAGGGTGAGTCCCCTTATAAAGGGACTTACTTATTCCACAAAATATGAAATACAAATATTTATATATCTTAAAAGAATATAAGCCCGACTTACCGCGATTCGGTTCCGCCAACGGAAATGCTCGCCCAGGGCCCATGCCTCAAGGAGCATTTGCATGTCCGGACTTTCCCGTTGGCCTGCGCGCGCGTCGCGTTTCACCCTGCAACCCTTGGCCGCTGGCGTACTGCTGGCGGCATCCTCTGGCAGCTTCGCTGAAGACGCGGTCATAGCCGCCAGCCCGACGGTGGAGCAGGAAGCCAAGCTAGGCACCGTCACAGTCAACGCCCGCCGCCGCGAAGAAACCGCGCAGAGCGTGCCCACGCCGATCAGCGTACTCGACAGCGAAACCCTGGAAACCCAGCACATCTACCGCGTGCAGGATTTGCAACAGCTGGTGCCCAGCACCAACGTCGCCTACGTGCATGCCCGCCAGTCGAGCATCTCGATTCGTGGCCTGGGTAACAACCCGGCCAGCGATGGCTTGGAGGGCAGCGTTGGCATCTATCTCGACAACGTCTACCTCGGTCGCCCCGGCATGGCGGTATTCGACCTGCTGGATGTGGAGCAGCTGGAAGTACTGCGCGGCCCGCAGGGCACGCTGTTCGGCAAGAACACGACTGCCGGCGTGCTCAACATCACCACGCGCAAGCCGACTTTCCACCGTGAAGGCAGCATTCAGCAGTCGATCGGGGAGGACGGCTATCTGCAAACCCAAGGCAGCTTCTCGGGGCCGCTCAGCGATACCCTGGCCGGCCGCATCAGTGCCTACCGCACCGAAGACGACGGCTATGTAAAGAACATCCACAACGGTGACGATCTCAACGGCGGCAAGCGCCAAGGCTTTCGCACACAGCTGCTGTTCAAACCCAGCGAAACCTTCAACCTGCGCTGGATAGGCGAATACAACGAAGAAGACTCCAACAACGGCATCCTCAGCCTGTACAGCACCGGCCCCACCATCAATGGCGTGAACCGCTACGAAAGCCTGGCTGCCCAGGCGGGCGCAACGCTGGTGTCGGGCAAGGACCGCAAGGTCAATTTCGACGCTGACCAGCAGGTGACGGTGTTCCAGGGCGGCACTTCGGTGGAGGCCAACTGGACCCTTCCCAACGACTTCACCCTGACGTCGATCACTGCCTACCGCTGGTGGGACTTCACCCCGCGCAACGACGATGGTCTGAACGTGCCAGTGTTCTATAGCGCCGGGGTTTCGGTACGTGACAAGCAGTACTCGCAAGAAATTCGCCTGGCTTCACCTACGGGTGGCGCCTTCGACTACGTGCTGGGTGCCTATTACTTCAAGCAGGATCTGGACAATAAATCCTTTACTTACTACGGGCCGCAGGCGGATGTCTGGAACCTCACACCAGCCGGGGCACTGAACAACGTCAATACCATTGGCGATGGGCACATCGATACCGACAGCTATGCGCTGTTCGCGCAAGGCACCTGGCATGTCACCGACCGGCTGGATTTTACCGCCGGCATCCGGGGCACCTATGAAGAAAAGAGCGCCTGGGTGACCCGCGATGCACCGGAGGGCGGCGCCGCTGTCACCGGGGCTGCTGCTGCCGCGCGCCAGGCCCGCATAGGGGCCTACGATTCGGGTGACCTCAACCAGTACAGCTTCAGCCCTTCCGGCCTGTTGGGCCTGAGCTACCGCTTCAACGAACAGCTGCTGGGCTACGCCACCCTGACCCATGGTGAGAAGTCTGGTGGCATCAACCTCACGGTTGGCGCTGCGCCCCGGCTGGGCACCGATTCGCTGCTGGTCGGCACCGAGCGGGTCAACAATGCCGAGCTGGGTTTGAAAAGCACCCTGTTCGACGGCCGCCTGCAGCTCAACAGCAACCTGTTCTGGGCCGAAGTGCACGGCTACCAGGCCAACGTTTATGACCAGATCAACCGCGTGCAGTACCTGGCCAACGCCGGCCGCGTGCGCTCGCGTGGCCTGGAGTTCGAGGCCACGGCGCTGCCGATCCGCGGCCTTACGGTCAACTTCAACGGCTCGTGGAACGACGTGCGCTACACCGAATACAAGGACGCACCATGCCCGGCCGAAGTGAGCCTGGCCAACGCCACCGCCACCTGCGACCTGTCCGGGCACCAGGTGGTTGGCGCCTCCAAGTACATCGCCAACCTCAACACGCAGTACAAGTGGCAGGCCAGCGAGCATGTCGAGCCCTACGTCACCGCCAGTTACGCCTTCCGTTCGAAGGCAGTGGGCACCATCGACGATTCCGATTTCGGCCAGATCCCCAGCTACGCGCTGGTCAACCTTTCCGCTGGTGTGCGCCTGGACCAGGGCGACGGCGTGGTCGACCTGTCGCTGTGGGTGAAAAACGCCGGCGATAAGACCTACTTCACCAGCCTGTGGAACTCCGCCAACGGTGGCTATGCCGGCGTGCTAGGCACGCCGCGTACGTTCGGTGCCACTGCCCGTTACGACTTCTGAGCACAAGGAGCTTTGCCATGAATGCCAAGACCGAAACCCCTGTACTGCCTGAAGGCGCGTGCCTGACCGCCAAGGTCCCCGAGCGTGGCGAGGCGCTGCTCGGTGATGTAGTGGTCAACCCGTATCGCCTGGCGCCGCTGACCGCGATCATTCGCGACGGAGGGCGTAGCCTGAGTAACGCGCACGTGCGCGTGCTGGGCCGCGGCGAACGCGGTGTCGACATTACCTACGAAGTCTCCGACCGTTCGCTGTGGACCTACGGCGGTATCCCGGTATTCGGTCTGTACCCGGACCACGTCAACCAGGTGGAGGTGACCTACAAGCTGGACGGCGAGCGTGTTCGCGAGCAGTACCAGATCTACGCTCCGGCCGTCCGCCTGCCGGTGGTGGCCAGGCAGACTGCCGCGCTACCGGAGGTCGAGCCGATCAAGGTCGCAGCAGGGTTCGAAAAACGCCTGTACCTGTTCAACCACTTGCAAGGTGACATTCCTGGTGGCCGCGCCTTTAAATGGAACGCTTTGGGCGGCGCAGCAGAATGGGACCAAGTGGGCAACAACTGGATTGCCGACAGCAATGGCGATGTGCGCTGGTACCTGGATATTGAACAGATCCACGACTCTAACCGCCGTGACAGTTTGGGCGGCACCATGGGCTTCCAGCAGACCCGCGATGGCAAGCTGATCTGGGGGCAGGGCCAGACCTACTCCAAGTACGATCTGCTGGGCCGACGCATCTGGCAGCGCAGCCTGCCTGACAAATTTGCCGATTTCTCCCACGAAATCCGCGAGACCACCAATGGCACTTACCTGTTACGGGTTGGCACCAGCGACTACCGCCGTCCCGATGGCAAACGCGTGCGTTCGATCCGTGACCACATCATCGAGGTCAACGAGGCCGGGGATGTGCTGGACTTCTGGGACCTGAACCAGATTCTCGACCCGTACCGCGGCGACCTGCTGGAGACCCTGGGCAAGGCGGCCATCCAGTTGCCGCCGGGTGTGCAGAAGCAGGACGAGCGGCTGGCCAACGAGCTGGCCGAGGGTGACTTGCCCTTTGGCGATACCCCGGGTGTGGGTACCGGGCGCAACTGGGCCCACGTCAATGCCATCGACTACGACGCCGATGACGACAGCATCATCGTTTCAGCACGGCATCAGGGCGTGGTGAAGATTGGGCGTGACAAGCAGGTGAAATGGATTCTTGCCTCGCCCCAAGGCTGGCCTGAGCGCTTGCGCGACAAGGTGCTGACACCGGTCGCGAGCGAAAACTTCGATTGGTCGTGGACCCAGCACACTGCTTGGCTCACCGGCAAAGGCACGTTGACTGTGTTCGATAACGGCTGGGGGCGCGACTTTGCGCCAACCAAGCTTGCCGGCAACTATAGCCGGGCGGTGGAGTACCGTATCGACGAGGGCAAGGGTACGGTCGAGCAGGTGTGGGAGTACGGCAAGGAGCGTGGCGACGAGTGGTACAGCCCGGTGACCTCGGTGGTGGCCTACCGGCCAGAGACCGACACCCAGTTCATCTACTCGGCTTCGGTGAACTTCCTCACCCCCGAGAAACTGACCACCACCGTGCTCAACGAGGTGCGGCGCGGAACGCAGGAGGTGCTGGTGGAGCTGAAGGTGCATAGCCGGCAGCCTGGCAGTGTTGGCTACAGGGCTCTGGTGATCGACCTGGCCAAGGCATTCTGATGCACCCCCTTCGGGAGGGCCGTCGGTCCTCCCTTCACATTTCTTTCAGTTCATTCGTCTAACCTGTAACGGCCCTTTCGCGGGCGTGCCCGCGAAGAGACCGGTTGCCACTACCCAAATGATGAAATTTCCGCCCGGCTGTTCAACCATTCGTTCTTTTTTTCGAACAGCCTATTGTCCAACACCCCAGCAGCCGCTTAGCATTCGTTTGAGATTTCAAACGCTCGATGCCCTGCCTTGGGCGCTTTTCAACAATCAACAATTCGGGAAGCCGACATGCAGCTCAAAGACGCTCAGTTGTTCCGCCAGCAAGCCTATATCAATGGTGAGTGGCTGGATGCGGACAATGGCCAGACCATCAAGGTGACCAACCCGGCCACCGGTGAAGTCATCGGTACCGTGCCGAAGATGGGCACCGCGGAAACCCGCCGCGCCATCGAAGCTGCCGACAAGGCCCTGCCGGCCTGGCGTGCCCTGACCGCCAAAGAGCGTTCGACCAAGCTGCGTCGCTGGTTCGAACTGATGATCGAGAACCAGGACGACCTGGCTCGTCTGATGACCACCGAACAAGGCAAGCCACTGGCCGAAGCCAAGGGCGAAATCGCCTACGCCGCCTCGTTCATCGAGTGGTTCGCCGAAGAAGCCAAGCGCGTCTACGGTGACACCATTCCTGGCCACCAGCCAGACAAGCGCCTGATCGTCATCAAGCAGCCAATCGGCGTTACCGCGGCCATCACCCCGTGGAACTTCCCGGCCGCCATGATCACCCGTAAAGCCGGCCCGGCCTTGGCCGCTGGCTGCACCATGGTGCTCAAGCCTGCTTCGCAGACCCCGTACTCCGCCCTGGCCCTGGTCGAGCTGGCCCACCGCGCCGGTATCCCGGCTGGCGTGCTGAGCGTGGTCACCGGCAGCGCTGGCGAAGTTGGCGGCGAACTGACCGGTAACTCCCTGGTACGCAAGCTGTCCTTCACCGGTTCGACCGAAATCGGTCGCCAGCTGATGCAAGAATGCGCCAAGGACATCAAGAAGGTTTCCCTGGAACTGGGTGGCAACGCCCCGTTCATCGTGTTCGACGACGCCGACCTGGACAAGGCGGTCGAGGGCGCGATCATCTCCAAGTACCGCAACAACGGCCAGACCTGCGTCTGCGCCAACCGTATCTACGTGCAGGACGGCGTCTACGATGCGTTCGCCCAGAAGCTGGCCGCTGCGGTTGCCAAGCTGAAGATCGGTAACGGTCTGGAAGACGGCACCACTACTGGCCCGCTGATCGACGGCAAGGCTGTCGCCAAGGTCCAGGAGCACATTGAAGACGCCGTTTCCAAAGGCGCCAAAGTGCTGTCCGGTGGCAAGCTCATCGAAGGCAACTTCTTCGAACCGACCATCCTGGTCGACGTACCGAAGACTGCTGCCGTCGCCAAGGAAGAGACCTTCGGCCCACTGGCGCCGCTGTTCCGCTTCAAGGACGAAGCCGAAGTCATCGCCATGTCCAACGACACCGAGTTCGGCCTGGCTTCGTACTTCTACGCCCGCGACATGAGCCGTGTGTTCCGTGTTGCCGAAGCCCTGGAATACGGCATGGTGGGTATCAACACCGGCCTGATCTCCAACGAAGTGGCGCCGTTCGGTGGCATCAAGGCTTCGGGCCTGGGCCGCGAAGGTTCCAAGTACGGTATCGAGGACTACCTCGAAATCAAATACCTGTGCATCAGCGTCTGATAGCAGGGTAAAGGCTTTACCTCTGCCAGCGGGGCGCGAGAGCGACGCCTCGCTGGCCTTTTTTACATCGCAGTACCTGGTGGCCAGGGCGTTCACGGCAGTCGATCAACGAATACTGTTCGCGAGCACTCCCAGCCACCCCCGAATAAAAGCGCCATATTCAACCGGCGCAATGAGGGCATTATGAGCAAGACCAACGAATCCTTGATGCAACGTCGTGTAGCTGCCGTCCCACGTGGCGTCGGCCAGATCCACCCGATCTTCGTCGACACCGCGAAGAACTCGACCGTGATCGACGTTGAAGGCCGCGAACTGATCGACTTCGCCGGCGGCATCGCAGTACTGAACACCGGCCACCTGCACCCGAAAGTGGTTGCAGCGGTGCAAGAGCAGCTGACCAAGGTCAGCCACACCTGCTTCCAGGTGCTGGCCTACGAACCCTACGTAGAGCTGTGCGAAAAGATCAACAAGCTGGTACCAGGCGACTTCGACAAGAAGACCCTGCTGGTCACCACCGGCTCCGAAGCCGTTGAGAACGCTGTCAAGATCGCCCGTGCCGCCACTGGCCGCGCCGGCGTCATCGCCTTCACCGGCGGCTACCACGGCCGTACCATGATGACCCTGGGCCTGACCGGCAAGGTCGTGCCGTACTCCGCTGGCATGGGCCTGATGCCAGGCGGCATTTTCCGCGCCCTGTTCCCGAGCGAACTGCACGGTATCAGCGTTGACGACGCCATTGCCTCGGTCGAGCGTATCTTCAAGAACGACGCCGAGCCGCGTGACATCGCCGCGATCATCCTCGAGCCTGTTCAAGGCGAAGGCGGCTTCCTGCCAGCGCCAAAAGAGCTGATGAAGCGCCTGCGCGCCCTGTGCGACCAGCACGGCATCCTGCTGATCGCCGACGAAGTACAGACTGGCGCTGGCCGTACTGGCACCTTCTTCGCCATGGAACAGATGGGCGTTGCGCCTGACCTGACCACCTTCGCCAAATCCATCGCTGGCGGCTTCCCGCTGGCTGGTGTGTGCGGCAAGGCCGAGTACATGGACGCCATCGCTCCAGGCGGCCTGGGCGGTACCTACGCCGGCTCGCCGATCGCTTGCGCCGCGGCCCTGGCCGTGATCGAAGTGTTCGAAGAAGAAAAACTGCTGGACCGCAGCAAGGCTGTGGGTGAGCGCCTGACCGCCGGCCTGCGTGAAATCCAGAAGAAGCACCCGATCATCGGCGACGTCCGTGGTCTGGGCTCGATGATTGCCGTCGAAGTGTTCGAGAAGGGCACTCACACCCCTAACGCTGCTGCTGTTGGCCAGGTTGTGGCCAAGGCACGTGAGAAGGGTCTGATCCTGCTGTCTTGCGGCACCTATGGCAACGTCCTGCGAATCCTGGTTCCGCTGACCGCCGAAGACGCGCTGCTGGACAAAGGCCTGGCTATCATCGAAGAGTGCTTCGCTGAAATCGCTTGATGTGACACGCTTCAGAAAAAACCCGCTTCGGCGGGTTTTTTTTGTGCCATGAAAAGCCATGTGGCGCTATGGTTGTGGAAGGACTTGCTCAGGAAGCTGCGAAGGACTGTGTGTCAGGGATTTTCAGGAGTTGGCGATGAACGCTGCAGACCCCACCCCACCAAGCGTATTGATTGTCGAAGGCGACCCTTGGGTACGTGACATGCTCAGCGAAATGCTGCTCAGCGTGCGCTGTGACGCCCGCTTGCAGGTGTGTGCAGACGGCTCGCAGGCGCTCAGCGCGCTGGCTGGCAAACCCGACCTGATCATCGCCGCGCGTGAGCTGGCCGGTGTCGACGGCCTCGACCTGTTGCGCAAGGTGCGCGCCAAGGGGCTGGCGCTGCCGTTCATCCTCATGAGCAACCGCAGCGACAGCGCCAGCGTGCGCGAAGCGTTGCCGCTGCACCCCACGGCTTACCTGAGCAAGCCGCTGAATCTGGATACCCTGCGCAAACGCCTGGAAGAGCTGCTGGTGGCCGTTGGCGAAGAAATCGCCTGCCCGGTGCCGGCCTTGCAGGCGGGTGCCAACCTGCCCACCTATCTGGAACAGCGCCGGGCGAATGCCGATGGCGGGCCGCTGCTGGCCGATGTGCAATTGGCGATCAAGCGCGCGCTCAATCCCCAGGGCCTGAACCTCAAGGTGCTGGAAGAGGAGGTGCGTAACGACCCGCAGGTTACCGCCGTGTTGATCGCGGCCGCCAACAGTGCCGCGCTGCACCGTGAAGCGCCAGTGCAAACGTTGCTGCAGGCCTTGAACAAGCTTGGCAGTACCCAGAGCATGAACCTCATTCTGGGCATGACCCTCAAGCGCAGCGCGCGGCTCAGCGACCCGTTGCTGGCGCAGCACGCCGCCCGGTACTGGGACCTTTCACTGCATACCGCCGAATATGGTCGGACCTTGGCGCGCATGCTCGAGCTGGACGAAGGCCGCTGCTATTGCGCGGGGTTGCTGCATTGCCTGGGCGACCTGGCGGTGCTGCGCTGCCTGCAAGAGTGGCGGTTGGCCGGGGGCGAGCTGGATGAACGCAACGTGCAGCAATCGCTGGATGAGTTCGGGGCGGCGTTCGGCTCGGCGCTACGTACACGCTGGCGTCTGCCGCTGGCCTTGCGCGAATTGATCGCGGCGATTTACCAGTTGGGTGGCGGCGTTTATTCGCGGGAGATCCTGGCCATGAACCTGGCAGGGCAGTTATCGCGGCTGCCGGCCGAGCAGGGGCTGGAGAAACTGGCCAGTGGCAAGACGGCGCGTTTGCTGAAGCTGGGCCTGCCGGAGCTGAAAAGGCTGCGTAAGGTGGAAAACCCTGAGGTCAAGCCGCCTGAGGATGCCACTTCAGGCTGAGGTCCGGGCCCCTCCCACAGCATTCGCGCTGGCTGTTTGAGTCGTGGGGTAAAAATAGTCACCCGCGCACGATCTGGTTCTTGCCCTGTCGCTTGGCCTGGTACATCGCCGCATCCGCCCGGGCGTACAGGCTGTCCAGGGTCACATCTTCATCGGTCAGCCCGGTCAGCCCTTGGCTCACCGTCACGCCGTAAGTCTGTTCGCCATGGCTGAAGCTCAAACGCTGGATCTGTCGCTGCAGGCGCTCGGCAATTTGCTCTGCTACCTGCGCAGCGCAACCCGGGAATACCGCCGCAAACTCCTCGCCCCCAATGCGCCCGAACAAGTCGCCACGGCGTAGCACAGCCTTGCCGCTGTCGGCGATGTGCTGCAGCACCTGGTCGCCTTCCTGGTGGCCGTAGCTGTCGTTGATGCACTTGAAGTCGTCAATGTCCAGCAACAGAAAGGCCAGCGGCGTACCGTCTTCGCGGGCGCTGTCGAACGCTTGCTGGGCACATTCGAAGAAGTGCCTGCGGTTGCTGCTCTGGGTCAGCACATCGGTGGTGGCCAGGCGTTGCAGTTCGCCTTCCAGCTGCTTCTTCTCGGTGATGTCCTCGGCGATGCCGACAATGATCACCCGGTCGCCGTCGCGCTGTTGGTTGATGTAGCACTTGTCGCTCAACCAGCGCAGCTGCCCGTCGGCATTGATGATGCGGTACTCGCGGTCTTCCACCGCGCCTTTGAGCAGCACCTGGGCCAGGCTGCGTTCGGCGAACTCCAGGTCGTCGGGGTAAATACTGTCGCGCCACTCGTTGTAGTCGGCCAGCACCAGGCTGGCCGGGCGGCCAAAGATGCGCTCGTAGGCAGGGCTGACGTACAGCACCTGGCGGGTTTCCCAATCGAAGGCCCAAAGCACTGCGTTGACGCTGTCGAGCAACGAGCTGAACAGCTGTTCACGCTCGCTCAGGCGGGCAACTTCGCCTTGGGCATGCAGTAACGCCAGTAAAGTCTGGGCAGCCTCGGGTGGTGGAATGCCGGGCAGTGTGGTTGGAATGTTCTTGGCCATGAGCACGAAGCGGGTCTCAACGTGAAAGCGTGCGGCCAGCATCCGGCCCGCCACGCGGGCGATGTGCCAAGTTTGAGTGAGCGGGAGGGGGGGAAGTTCCAAGCGGTACGCCCCGCTCTGGGGCGTACCGATCAACGGCGGTCAGGCGCCAGTCGGACGCAGGGAGTAGGTCTTGAGTTGTGCTGCGAAGTCACGCAAGGCATGGATACCGCTGGTTTCGGCCTCATGTACCCATTCCTTGATGGCGGCCAGCATGTCGTGACCATTGGCGCTGGTACGCGCCCAGATCTGCTGCAGCGCCAGGCGCTTCTCATAGATGGTCTTCAGCGCCTGGCTGTGCGCCAGCATCGACTCGATGCGCACATGATGGCGGTCTTCGAGCAGGCTGGTTTCACGCGACAGCAGGCGTTTGGCGCGGCGGAAGTGATGGCTAACCGAGGCATCGACGCGAGCCAGTTCCTGCTTCACCAGAGGGCCAATCACCAGCTTGCGGTATTGGGCCATGATCTGGAAGCGGTTGTTGAGGATGGCCATGGCGGTGTCCATGTCCAGGCTGCCTTTGCCTGCGACCCGGTGGGCTATCGGCGCCACGCGCTGCACCTTGGCCAGGCGCAGCAGGCAGAACAGGCGGATCCACGCCCAGCCCATGTCGAATTCCCAACGCTTGACCGACAGCTTGGCCGAGTTGGGGTAGGTGTGGTGGTTGTTGTGCAGCTCTTCGCCACCGATGACGATGCCCCACGGCACCAGGTTGGTGGCGGCGTCACGGCATTCGAAATTGCGATAGCCGAGCGCGTGGCCCAGCCCGTTGACCACACCGGCGGCCCAGAACGGGATCCACATCATCTGCACCGCCCAGATGGTGATGCCGATGGTGCCGAACAACAGCAGGTCGATCACCGCCATCAACGCAATGCCGCCCAGCTTGTAGCGTGAGTAGAGGTTGCGCTCGATCCAGTCTTCAGGGCAGTTCTTGCCATAGATGCGCAGGGTTTCGGGGTTGCGTGCCTCTTCGCGGTACAGCTCGGCCCCTTTGCGCAACACCGTACCCAGGCCCTTGTGTACCGGGCTATGCGGGTCGTCGGGGGTTTCGCACTTGGCGTGGTGCTTGCGGTGGACCGCGGTCCACTCGCGGGTGTTCTGTGCCGTGGTAAGCCAAAGCCAGAAGCGGAAGAAATGCTTGAGCACACCGTTGAGCTCCAGCGCCCGGTGCGCGGAGTAGCGATGCAGGTAGACCGTGACGCTGACGATGGTCACGTGGGTCATCAGCAGGGTGATGCCGACCAGTTGCCAGGCCGACAAGTCGAGCAGGCCGTTGTACCACATAGGTGTAGAAACCCTCGTAATGCGGGGGAAAGGGGTGATTATCCCTTGGTAGGGAAATAAAACCAGTCAACTGTTCAGATAGGAGGTCACGGCATGTTTCAGCCTTTATAATGCCCCCTCCTTCTTGATGGGCTATCGCACCCGACATGTCTGTTTCTGTTCGCGACGCCTTGCGCATGGCTGCGCTGTATGTGGTGCTCTCGATCCTCTGGCTGGCGCTGGCCGAGGTAGTGCTGCACAGCATGACTGATGACCCCCTGGCACTGACCGTGGGGCGGCAGATCAACGTGGTGGTCTGGGTACTGCTCAGTGCCGTGCTGATCTATGTATCGCGGGTACGCCTGCTCAATTTCATTGGCCAAGGTGCCCGCCTGCGTTGTGAGGACCGCGAGCGCCTGCGCATGGCCGCCGCGGTGTTCGACAGCACGCTCGAAGGTGTGCTGGTGACCGACCGCCAGGGCCTGATCGTGCACGTCAACCGCGCCTTCATGCGCATTACCGGTTACCAGCAGGACGAGGTCGTCGGCCAGCGCCCGAACAAGTTCAAATCGGGCCGCCATGGCTTGGCCTTCTACCAGCAGATCTTCGCCACACTGGCCGAGCAGGGCGAGTGGAGCGGCGAAATCTGGAACCGGCGTAAAAGCGGCGAAATCTACCCGCAATGGCAGACCATTTGCGCCATCCGCGATGATGAGGGTGAGCTGAGCCATTATGTGGCGGTGTTCAGTGATATCAGCGCGATCAAGCATTCGGAACAGGAACTGGCCTATCTGGCCCACCACGATCCGCTGACCGGCCTGCCCAATCGCCTGCTTTTCAGCGACCGCGTCGAGCAGGCGGTGGCCGCCGCCCAGGCTAACAAGCGCGGGTGTGCCCTGCTGTTGCTGGACCTGGACCATTTCCAGAGCATCAACGACGGCCTGGGCCACACCATCGGTGACCAGCTGCTGAAGCTGGTGGGCGAACGCCTGGGTGACGTGCTGGGTGCTGGCGTGACGTTGGCGCGCCTGGGCGGCGACGAGTTTGGCGTATTGGCCGAAAACTGCCAGCAGGTCGGCCAGGCTGGCAAGCTGGCGCAAAGCGTTATCGAGCGCATGCGCGAGCCGTTCCTGTTCGATGACCATCGCCTGTTCATCAGTGTCAGCGCCGGTATCAGCCTGTTCCCCAGCGATGCTTTGAGTGCCGAGCAATTGCTGCGCAATGCCGATTCGGCCTTGTACAAGGCCAAGAGCAATGGCCGCGCGTGTTATGCGTTGTACACCGAAGAGCTGACCGCCCACGCCCAGCACCGGGTGGAGACGGCCGGTGAGCTGCGCCGGGCGCTTGAGCACGATGAACTGCGGGTGTTCTACCAGCCGGTGCACGACCTGGCGACCGGCAGCAAGGTCGGCGTCGAGGCGCTGGTGCGTTGGCAGCACCCGCAGCGTGGACTGGTGCCGCCGGGCGGGTTCATTCCGATTGCCGAGCGCAGCGGGCTGATTGCCGAGATCGACGCCTGGGTGCTGCGCCAGGCATGCCGGCAAATGGTGCAATGGCAAGCGGAAGGCCGTCAGCTGGCCTTTGTGGCGGTGAACATTTCCAGCCGCCTGTTTGGCCAGCACGAGCTGTACCGCCAAGTGGCCGATGTGCTGCACCAAACCGGCCTGGACCCGGCCCTGCTGGAGCTGGAAGTCACCGAAAGCGCGGTGATGGAAGACCCGGAGGTGGCGCTGGAGCAACTGCACCGTTTGCGAGAACTGGGTGTGACCCTGGCCATTGATGACTTTGGCACCGGCTATTCATCGCTGCTGCGGCTCAAGCGTTTGCCGGTACAAAAGCTGAAGATCGACCAGGGGTTCGTTGCCGGCTTGCCGCTGGATGAAGATGACATTGCGATTGTACGGGTGATCATCGCCCTGGCACGCAGCATGGGCATGCAGGTGCATGCCGAGGGCATCGAACAGGCGGAGCAAGCCAGCTTCCTGCTACAGGAGCAGTGCCAGCTGGGGCAGGGGTACTGGTTCGGGCGACCGGTGCCGGCTGGGGATTTGCGCTGGGATTGAGGGTATGGCGCAAGTTGGGCAGCGCCTGTGAGTGCGAGCGCTGCCCGCGCGGCGCTCGACTTACGCCCCACTAAATTTCCCAGGTCATGCTCAACGTTTGTTCAAGCCCTTCGCCAGGCGGTCGCCGCCAAGCTGGATCAGCGCCACCAATGCCACCAGCATGGCAATCACGGTCAGCATGATCTGGCTGTCGAAACGCTGGTACCCATACCGATAGGCAATGTCGCCCAAGCCCCCGGCACCGATCGCCCCAGCCATGGCCGAGGAGTTGATCAAGGTCACCAGGGTAATGGTGAAGCCCCCGACGATGCCCGGCAGTGCCTCCGGCAACAGCACATGCCAGACAATGTGCCAGCGCCTGCAACCCATGGCCTGCGCGGCCTCCACCAGGCCATGGTCGACTTCACGCAGGCTGACCTCGGCTATGCGTGCAAAGAACGGCGTGGCAGCAATCGTCAGCGGCACCACCGCCGCCCACACGCCATAGGTAGTACCCACCAGCAGGCGGGTAAAGGGGATAAGTGCGACCATCAGGATCAGGAACGGGATCGAGCGGAACAGGTTGACGAAGGCACCCAGTACCCGGTTCAGCAGCGGCGCCTCGAAGATCCCGCCCTTGTCGCTGGTGACCAGCAACACCGCCATCGGCACCCCCACCAGCAGGGCGATCAACGACGACACGCCAACCATCAGCAGGGTGTCGAGCAAACCTTGCAGCAGGCGGTCAAACCACATGGCCCAGTACCTCCACGTCCTCGGCCCAGCGGCGGGCCCGTTCCAACAGCTGATGGGTATCGTACGGCGCATGCTGCACCGACAGGATCAACCGCCCCAAGGCGTGCTCGCTGATGGTTTCGACGCCGCCCTGCAGCAAGCGCACACGGCCGCCCAGGTCATTGAACAGGGCGGATAGCTCTGGCTCGCCGAGCACGGTCAGCTTCAGTACCACGGCACTGTCGCGGCTCGCCGGGCTGGCCCGCAAGCTGGCTTGCAGCGAGGCAGGCAGGCTAGCCTGCAACGGCGCGAGCAAGGTGCGGGTGACGTCGTGGCGTGGGGAGCCAAACACTTGCCAGACTTCGCCCTGTTCGACCACAGCACCGCGCTCCAATACCACCACCCGGTGGCAGATATCGCGGATTACCGCCATTTCGTGGGTAATCAGCACGATGGTCAGGCCCAGGCGCTGGTTGATGTCGCGCAGCAGCTCAAGGATCGAGGCGGTGGTTTCCGGGTCCAGCGCCGATGTGGCCTCGTCGCACAGCAGGATCTCGGGGTCATGCACCAGCGCCCGGGCAATGCCCACGCGCTGTTTCTGCCCGCCAGACAACTGCGCCGGATACACTTGATGCTTCTCCTCCAGGCCGACCAGCTCCAGCAGCTCGCGCACCTTGCGCTGGCGCTCGGCCTTGGCCACCCCTGCCACCTTCAAAGGCAGTTCGACGTTCTGCCACACGGTCTTGGCTGACATGAGGTTGAAGTGCTGGAAGATCATGCCGATGCGCCGACGCAGCGCCACCAGTTGGTCTTCGTCGAACGGCGCGATATCGACCTGGTCGATCAGCACCCGGCCTTGGCTGGGTTGCTCCAGGCGGTTGATGGTGCGCAGCAGCGACGACTTGCCGGCGCCGCTGCGGCCGATGATGCCGAAAATCTCGCCATGCCGAATGTTCAGGTCGATGCCTTGCAGAGCCGGTTGCGCCTGACCCGGGTAGGTCTTGCCAAGGCCGATGAAGCGCACATGGGCTTGATTGACCTCCGGCCGTAGGGCTTGCTCCCTGGCCGTCAGCGGTAGTGATGAGGTGACGGGCGCCCTGAGCGCGCTGGTCTGGCTCATGTCAGCCTTCCCAGCCGGCCTGGTACAGCTTGCCGTGGGCTTTGTCGAGCGCTGCGCGCACCGTTGGCGAGTGTTGGTAGATGTCGACGAATTTGGCCAGGCGCGGGTCGTCCTTGCTTTGCGGTCGAATGACGAACTGGATCACGTACTCCTTGTTCTCGAGGCCGTCGAACAGCAGTGCCGAGCCTGCATCGAAGCTATTGGCCAGGCGAATGTAGGCCGGGTAACCCTGCACCAGGTCGGCGTCGTCATACGCACGTACCAGTTGCACTGCCTCCACTTGCAGGATCTTCAGCTTTTTCGGGTTGGCGACGATGTCGTCCTCGGTGGCTTTATAGCCGACCCCGGGCTTGAGCGTGATCAAACCGGCCTTGGCCAGCAGTTGCAGGCCGCGGCCACTGTTGATCGGGTCGTTGGCGATGGCCACGCTGGCGCCTTCTGGCAGTTCGGCGAAGCTTTTGTACCTTTTCGAGTAGAGGCCGACGTTGTTGATGATGCCCGGGGCGTACGGCACCAGGTTGAAGCCCGCAGCCGCCTTGGCGTTTTCCAGGAACGGGGTGTGCTGGAAGTAGTTCACGTCGATGTCGCCGCTGTTGAGGCTGACATTCGGCGCAATCCAGTCGCTGAACTCGATCAGCTTCACTTCAAGGCCTTGCTTGTGCGCTTCTTCCACGGCGGCCTCCAGCGGGATGGCAAAGGCCGAGGTGGTGCCGATCTTCAAGGGTTCGGCGGCCAGGGCAGTGGCGGCCATGCCGAGGGTAATGGCGATGGCCGCGACGGGCCGGAACAGTTTTTCAAGCATGGTGCAGGGCTCCAGTCGGGGATGGGGTGAAGCGATAAGTCGAAGCGGGGTGGTCGGCGGGCAGGTGCGGGTGCGCGGCCTGGAACAGCTTCTGGCGCAGGGTGCCTTCGGCGTAGGCGGTCTTGTAACGGCCACGCTGTTGCAGTTGCGGAATGACCAGGTCGATGAAGTCTTCGAAGCTTTCCGGGGTGACGGTGCGGGTCAGGTTGAAACCGTCCAGCCCGGTTTCGTCGATCCAGGCGATCAGCTGTTCGGCGACCTGGTCGGGCGCGCCGACCAACGTCACGTAGCGGCCGCCCAGGGCGTGCTGCTGCAACAGGCGTCGGCGGGTCCAGGCGTTGTCTTGCAGTTGGCGCGTGGCCGACTGGATGGCGTTGCCCTGGCTGAAGGCAATCGGCTCGTCCAATTCATAGGCGGCGAAGTCGATCCCGGTGGATGCCGCGAAGTGCGCAACCCCAGCCTCGGCGCTGGCGTGGCGCAGGTACTCGGCATGCTTGGCCTGGGCCTGTTGCTCGGTCGGGGCGACCACCACCGTGATGCCCATGAACACCTTGACCGCCTGCGGGTCACGGCCGGCAGCCCGCGCTGCAGCACGTACCTTGTCGACCTGAGAGCGGGTGGCAGCCTTGTCCTGGCCGCTGATGAATACGCATTCGGCATGGCTGCCGGCAAAGGCCAGGCCACGCGGTGAGCTGCCGGCCTGGAACAGTACCGGGGTGCGCTGCGGCGAGGGCTCGCACAGGTGGTAGCCGTCGACCTTGTAGAACTCGCCGTGGTGCTCGACTTTGCGCACCCTGTCGGGCCGGGCATAGACACGTTGCTGGCGGTCGGCGACCACTGCGTCATCGGCCCAGCTGCCTTCCAGCAGCTTGTACAGTACCTGCAGGTATTCATCGGCCTGGTCGTAGCGACGGTCATGCTCGGGTTGCTGTTCCAGGCCCATGGCCCGGGCGGCGCTGTCGAGGTAGCCGGTGACGATGTTCCAGCCCACCCGGCCATTGCTCAGGTGGTCGAGGGTGGAAAGGCGCCGGGCGAACAGATACGGCGCCTCGTAGGTCAGGTTGGCGGTAAGGCCGAACCCCAGGTGGCGGGTGACCGCAGCCATGGCCGAGACCAGCAGCAGTGGGTCGTTGACCGGCAACTGGATGGACTCCTTGAGGGTCACGTCCAGCGACTGCCCGTAGACGTCGTAGGTGCCGACGATATCGGCGATGAACAGCCCGTCGAACAGGCCACGCTCCAGCAGGCGTGCGAGGCGGGTCCAGTAGTCCAGGGTCTTGTACTGGGGCGAGGTGTCCCGTGGGTGGGTCCACAGGCCGTGGTTGATGTGCCCGATGCTGTTCATGTTGAAGGCATTGAGCAGGATCTGCCTGGCCATCAGATGGTCCCCCGACGTGGTGGGTTGGCATCGTTGAGGTAATAGTTGCCGATAGCGTGGTACTTCCAGCGCACCGGGTCGTGCAGGGTGTGCACGCGGGCGTTGCGCCAGTGGCGATCCAGGTTGTGCTCGGCCAGCGTCGCCTGGCTGCCGCCCAGCTCGAACAGGGCAGTACCGGCGGCGAGGGATATTTCGGTGCTGATGGCACGAGCTTCGGCAACGGCGATGGAGGCTGCGGCGATGTTGTCGGCGCTGCTGTCGTCGCGGGCGCGGTCGAGGTACTCGCCGGCACGTTCCAGCAGTGCTTCGGCAGCGTGTAGACGGATTGCCAGGTGGCCAAAGCTTTTCAGTGTCAGGGGGTCATCCGTGGCCTTGTCCAGGCCGGAATCGACCCACGGGCGGCTGCGGGTGCGCACGAAGTGCAGGGCATCTTCATAGGCGGCGCGGGCGATACCGGTATCGATGGCGGCGTGGAGAATCTGTGCCAGCGGGCCGACCGGGGTGGGGCGCTCGAAAGCGCTCTGGAACGGCACCACGTCGGTGGCGCTGACATACACGTTGTCGAACACGACCGAACCGCTGCCGGTAGTGCGCTGGCCAAAACCGCTCCAGTCGTCGATTACCTGCAGGCCTTGGCTGTCGGCCGGAACGAAGGCCAGGTGCTGCACGCCTTGATCGTCGACCACCGAGGTGGGGATACGCTGGGCGTAGATGGCGCCGGTGGAGTAGAACTTGCGGCCATTGATACGGAAGCCATCGCCGTCACGGCTCAGGCGGGTGGTGCGTTCGTTGGCGGTCTTGGTGCCCAGTTCAGCCAGTGCGTTGCCGAAGCGGCGGCCAGCCAGCGCTTCGGCATACAGGCGCTGTTGCTGTTCGGGCGTGCCGTTTACCCGCAGCACTTCCAGGCCGTAGAAATGGTTTTGCGGGATCTGCCCGAGCGAGCCGTCGGCTTGGGCGATACGGGCGATGACCTTGGCCAGGGTGACGTTGGACACTCCGGCACCGCCGAAGGCCTTGGGCACGCTGATGGCCCACAGCCCGGAGCGGGTGAACAGCTCCAGTTCGGCGTGTGGCAGGCGGCGTTCGCGGTCGCGCAGGGCGCTGTCACGGCGCAGTTGCTGGGCGATGTCTTCGGCGACGGCCAGGGCTTGGGCGTCGCTGGTGATGATAGCGATTGTCATAAAGTTCTCCGGGGGCCGCCTCGCAGCCCTTCGCAGGCTTGCTCGCTCCCACAGGTAAAGTGATGCCAGTTCAAGCGGTGGCAATCCTGTGGAAGCGGGCAAGCCCGCGAAGGGCCGCGCAGCAGCCCCAAAGCCAGCAATTCAGATCCAGGAATGCCGCGCAGGCAGGGTGCCGTTAAGGTGGTAAGCGCCCACCGCGTGGTACTTCCAGCGCACCGGGTCGTGCAGGGTGTGTACGCGGGCATTGCGCCAGTGGCGGTCGAGGTTGAACTCGGCAAGGGTGGCCCGGCTGCCAGCCAGTTCGAACAACTTCTCGCTGGCCTGCAGGGCAATCTCGGTGGTCAGCACCTTGGCCTCCGCCACTGCGATCGAGGCCCGTGCTGCGGAGTCGGCATCGATCGGGGCGGCGTTGACCTCGTCGAGTACCCGAGCAGCCTTGCGCAGCAATGCTTCTGCCGCGTGAAGTTCAAGCTTCAGGCGGCCGATGTCAGCGATTACATAAGGGTCGTCGCTAGCCCGCTCGACATTGGCTTCGATCCACGGCCGGGATTTCTCGCGGACGAACTTGATCGCATCATCGATGGCCGCTTCGGCGATACCGGCGTCGATCGCTGCCTGGATCAGTTGCGAGGACGCGCCCTGAATGTTGGGGATATCACGCTGGCGCCAGTTGTCGATCACCAGCTCCGCGTCTACCGGCACTTCGTCCAACAGCACAGTGCCGCTGGCGGTAGTACGCTGGCCGAACCCGGACCAGTCATCGACGATGCGCAGCCCCGGGCTGCCCCGCCGCACGAATGCCAGGCGCTGGCGGCCTTCCTCGTCCAGGGCTTTGACCGCCACCCAGTGGGCGAACAAGGCGCCGGTGGAATAGAACTTCTCGCCGCTGATGCGATAGCTGTCGCCAACGCGAGTAATGCGGGCATTGAGGGTGAGCGTGTCCTTGGTGCCGCGCTCGGGCCCGGCGTTGCCGATGCGCCAGCCGTCGAGCACGCTGCGGAAAATCAGCGCCTGCTGCGCTTGGCTGGCCGTCAGGCGCAGCAGTTGCAGCATGCCGAACTGGTTCTGCGGGATCTGCCCCAGGGCGGGGTCGGCGGCGCTGATCACGCGGAACACTTCGGCTACGGTTTCGAACGATACGTCGGGGCCACCGAACGCCTTGGGTACGCTGATGCTGCCCAGGCCGCTGCGGGTGAACAGCTCGATTTCGGCCCATGGCAGTTTGCGTTGCTGGTCGCGGCGAGCGGCCTGCTCGCGAGCGACCTCGGCCAGTTCGCGGGCGGCTTGCAGGGCTTCTGCGTCGTTGCGCAGCACGCTGGCCGGCAGCAGCAGGGGCGAGCTGTCGAGATCGCTGTGGAATTGGCTATTTGGCTGGCTGGACATCAGTACCGCTCCTTGGCTGCACTCAATGCCCTGGCGTTACGCACTGGGGTGATTGTGATCCTGACCATTCCTGACCTCACAAAGTAGTTATGCCGCTACAGCTGGTCGCGGCAGATGTGTGCTGGTCCGGTGGTCCGGTTTATATACCCTAATGCTTTATAAAATGTTTATGAACTAACTCTTTGGAATATCTATAGAAGGAGGGATTTGTAGAGATGTGCCGGCCATTATGCAGGCATGCCCGCTCGCTCAGGCATTGCACAGGTATTGAAACCGGTGCGACACCTGTGGGAGCGGGCGTGCCCGCGAAACGGCCGGAACAGGTTCACTCGGAGGCAGCAGTCCCGAGGAACTTGCGTAAGAACTGCCGGGTACGTTCTTCCTTCGGCGCCGCGAACAGCGCCTTGGCTTCGCCCTGCTCCACGATCACACCCTTGTCGAAGAAGATCACCCGGTTCGCCACATCTCGGGCAAAGCTCATTTCGTGGGTGACGATGATCATGGTGCGCTTCTCTTCGGCCAAGCCTCGGATGGTCGCCAGCACTTCGCCGACCAGCTCCGGGTCCAGCGCCGAGGTGGGTTCATCGAACAGGATCACCTCCGGCTCCATGGCCAGAGCGCGGGCGATGGCTACCCGTTGCTGCTGGCCGCCCGACAGGCGCCGCGGGTACGCGTCTTCCTTGCCCGCCAGACCCACCTTGGCCAGCAGGCGCCGGCCCAGTTCGATGGCTTGCTCGCGGGGCGTCTTCTTGACGATCACCGGCCCCTCGATCACGTTTTCCAGGGCGGTGCGGTGGGGGAACAGGTTGAAGTTCTGGAACACGAACCCGGCCTGCTGACGCAGGCGGCGGATCGCACTTTGCTGGCCACCCAGCGGGCGGTTTGCATCGATGCTGATGGCGCCTAGCTGGATCTGCCCGGCATCAGGCGTTTCCAGCAGGTTCAGGCAACGCAGGAAGGTGGTCTTGCCTGAGCCGCTGGGGCCAATGATGGCCACTACTTCGCCGGGCTGGACGGTCATGTCGATACCGTTGAGCACGGTCTGGCCCTTGAACCGCTTGGTCAGGCCTTTGACTTCAATCATGCTCAGTGCTCCTGGTCATGCTGGTTGACCCGCGCTTCCATACGGTTCTGGAAGTGCGCGAGGATGCTGCACAGCACCCAGTAGATGACCGCTACCGCCACGTACATGGTGAACACTTCAAAGGTACGTGCGGTGATCAGCTGGGCCTGGCGGAACAGTTCTGGCACCTGGATGGTTGCCGCCAAGGCAGTGTCCTTGACCAGCGAGATGAAGCTATTGCCCAGCGGTGGCAGAGCGGTGCGCAAGGCCTGTGGCAGGATTGCCCGGCGCATGGCCTGCACGCGTGTCATGCCGATACTGGCAGCAGCTTCCCATTGACCGCGGTCGATCGAGGAGATCGCTGCGCGCAGGATTTCGCAGATATAGGCGGCCATGTTCAGCGACAGGCCGATCAACGAAGCCGGGATCGGGTCGAGTTCGATACCGATCTGCGGCATGCCGAAATAGATCACGAACAGCTGCACCAGCAACGGCGTGCCGCGGAAAAACGACACGTAGACCCGCGCCAGCCAGTTCAGCGGCAAGATCTTCGACAGCCGCATCAGCGCGAGGGCGAAGCCCAGCACCAGGCCGAAGAACATGCCGCCAACGCTGAGCAGCACCGTATAACCCGCGCCCTTCAGCAGGAAGGGCGTGGAGTCGACAACAAGTTGCAGGCTTTCAGCGATCATTTGGTGACATCGGCACCGAAGTATTTTTCCGACAGCTTGGCCAGCGTGCCGTCAGCCTTGAGCTTGTCGATGGCCTTGTTGATTGCTGCCAGCAGTTCAGGCTCGCCCTTGCGCAGTGCCACGCCGCTCTCCAGGCGTGAGAACGCATCGCCGGCAAGTTCGGTGTCCTTGGCTTTTTGCGCGTATTCCAGTGCGGCCAGGCGGTCGATCAGGATGGCGTCGATGCGGCCGTTACGCAGGTCGGCGAACTTGCTTGGGTCGTCTTCGTAGGTGCGCACGTCGGCTTGTGGCACGTCCTTTTTCACCCACTGCTCATAGTTGGTCCCCAGGCCCACGCCGACCTTTTTGCCGGCCAGGTCCTGCGCGCCCTTGATGTTCAGCTGCTCGGCCTTCTTCTTCAGAATCAGCGCCTGAATGCCGGAGATGGTGTAGGGCTCGGAGAAGTCGTACTTCTTCTTGCGCTCTTCGGAAATGGTCACCTGGTTGACCACCACGTCCAGGCGCTTGGACTCCAGCGCAGCGAGGATGCCGTCCCACTTGGTCGGCTGGATCTTGGCCTTGACCCCTAGCTCCTTGGCAAGCAGTTCGGAGAGCTCGACCTCAAAGCCGGCCAGCTTGCCGTTTTCGTCCTGGAAGCTGAAGGGTGGGTAGGTGCCTTCAAGGCCGACGTTGATCACGCCTTTTTCCTGGATGGTCTTCAATTGTTCGCCGGCAAATGCCTGGCCGAGCAGGCCGGCACCCAACAGGATTGCCAGGCTGGCGTTGAGTAGCGGTTTGGCGAATTTCGACATGTCAGAGCCCCGCGCTTGTTGTTTAAGTGGTGGGTGGCGACTATAGGGTTGGCTGTTTAGGCCAGGAAATACTAAAAAATTATTTTATTATTCCCTTTTGTATTTTTGCCAGGTGCTTGCTGCTTTGAGGGTAGGCGAGGTTGCCTGCGCCGTCATCGCCGCTTATGCCTGACTTAGCGCAGGATGGAATAAAGCGTTGTTTTTTCCAAGGGACGGAATTGCCGTAGAGTGGATTGCATGTAGGCAGGCCCGGCCTCTTCGCGGGGGAACCCGCTCCCGAAGGGACCGCGAGAGGGCCGGGCCTGGCGAAAAACCAGATGGCCGATACGGCAGGAGAAAACCGTGAGCGAACAACCTTCATCCGCGCACTGGCAGTTGCAGAGCATTGTCACTGGCCTGCGCGGCGCCCGTGAGCAATGGCGCACCCGCAATGGCCGCAGCATTGGCGAGCAGGGCGGGCGTGAGCTGCCGTCGCGGGAGGCGATGCGGCAGATTCTCGAACAACTGTGCGGTGCGTTGTTCCCCATGCGCCTTGGGCCGGTGGACCTGCGCGAAGAGAGCGAAGACTTTTACGTGGGCCATACCCTGGATGCCGCGCTGACCGCCTTGCTGACCCAGGCGCGGTTGGAGTTGCGCTATGCCGCCCGGCAAAGCAAGGCTGAGCTGGCCAGCGTCGATGCCCAGGCCCTGAGCCTGATACAGGGCTTTGCCGCTGCGCTCCCGGCATTGCGCGTGCTGCTCGACACCGACGTGCTGGCCGCCTACCACGGTGACCCGGCCGCCCGCAGCGTCGATGAGGTGCTGCTGTGCTACCCCGGGATCCTGGCGATCATCCACCACCGTCTGGCGCACCACCTGTACCGGGCCGGCCTGCCGCTGCTGGCGCGGATCAGTTCGGAGCTGGCGCATTCGGCCACCGGTATCGACATTCACCCAGGCGCGCAGATCGGGCCAAGCTTCTTCATCGATCACGGGACCGGCGTGGTCATCGGCGAAACCGCAATCATCGGCGAGCGCGTGCGCATCTACCAAGCGGTGACTCTGGGTGCCAAGCGCTTCCCAAGCGATGAGTCGGGGACCTTGCACAAAGGCCTGCCGCGCCATCCCATCGTCGAGGACGATGTAGTGATCTACGCCGGAGCCACAGTGCTGGGGCGCATTACCATCGGCAAGGGTTCGACCATTGGCGGCAATGTGTGGCTGACCCGCAGCGTACCGGCTGAGAGCAACATCACCCAGGCCAACCTGCAGCTGGATTGCCAAGACAAGAATTGATCTGGCATCCCTGCTGCGTGTGCTGGCCCTTGCGCGGGTAAACCCGGGCTCACCCACGGCTTGTGGGGTTCCTGTGGGAACGGCGCTACCCGCGAAGAGGTCAGCGCAAGAGGGCGCCAATCAGCGCCCCAATTCGCATTGAAAGCAGATCCATGGTTAACTTGAACGCTTGTTCAATGAAAAAACGCTGGTCCGCTGCCGGTGTTCAACAGGAGGATTCCTTTGCTGAACCCGTTCATTCCGAACCTTACGTCATTTGACGAGGTGCACGCCCGATGAGTGCACCGAACCCGTCCCTTGCCAATGGCAAGATCCGCATGAACCCTCCGGTGTTCTATTTTGCGGCAAGCTTCATCCTCATCTTCGGCCTTGTGGTCATCAGCAATCCGCAAGCTGCAGGCGACTGGTTGCTGGCGGCGCAGAACTGGGCCGCCAACACGGTCGGCTGGTACTACATGCTGGCGATGACGCTGTACCTGGTCTTCGTGGTGGTCACCGCCTTATCCGGCTACGGCAAGATCAAGCTCGGTGCCGACCACGACGAACCCGAGTTCAGCTACCTGTCATGGGCCGGCATGCTGTTCGCCGCCGGTATCAGCATTACGCTGTTCTTCTTCTGTGTCTCCGAGCCGCTGACCCACATGCTGCAACCGCCCCAAGGCGAAGCGGGCACGGCCGAGGCCGGGCGCCAGGCGATGCAGATCCTGTTCCTGCACTGGGGCCTGCATGGCTGGGGGGTATTCGCCTTTGTCGGGATGGCGCTGGCCTACTTCGCCTACCGACACAACCTGCCGCTGGCGCTGCGCTCGGCGCTTTACCCGCTGATCGGCAAGCGCATCAATGGGCCGATCGGCTACGCGGTGGACGGCTTCGGCATCATCGCCACGGTATTTGGCCTGGGCGCCGACATGGGCTTTGGCGTGCTGCACCTGAACGCCGGCCTCGACTACCTGTTCGGCATCAGCCACAGCCAGTGGGTGCAGGTGATCCTCATCACACTGATGATGGGCGCGGCCGTGGCCGTGGCAGTGGCCGGGGTAGAGAAGGGTGTGCGGGTGATGAGCGACATCAACCTGTTCCTGGCCTGCGCGCTGCTGCTGTTCGTGCTGTTCGCCGGGCCAACCCAACACCTGTTCAACACCCTGATCCAGAACCTGGGCGACTACCTGGGCGCATTGCCGCGCAAGAGCTTCGACGTTTATGCCTACGGTGAAAACCGTGACTGGCTGGGCGGCTGGACGGTCTTCTACTGGGCCTGGTGGATTGCCTGGGCGCCGTTCGTGGGCCTGTTCATCGCCCGGATTTCCCGTGGCCGTACCATCCGCGAGTTCGTTTTTGGCGTGCTGCTGATCCCGCTGGGCTTTACCCTGGCGTGGATGTCGATCTTCGGCAACAGTGCACTCGACCAGGTGATCAACCACGGCATGACCGCACTGGGCCAGTCCGCGCTGGACAACCCGTCGATGAGCCTGTACCTGCTGCTGGAGACGTACCCCTGGAGCAAGGTGGTGATCGCCACTACCGTGTTCATCAGCTTCGTGTTCTTCGTGACCTCGGCCGACTCGGGCACTGTGGTGCTCTCGACCCTGTCAGCCCAGGGCGGTGATGCTGATGAAGACGGGCCGAACTGGCTGCGCATCTTCTGGGGGGCGATGACCGCGCTGATCACCAGTGCACTGCTGTTTGCGGGCAGCATCGATTCGCTCAAGTCGGCGGTGGTGCTGACCTCGCTACCGTTCTCGCTGATTCTGCTGTGCATGATGTGGGGGCTGCACAAGGCGTTCTACCTGGAGTCGCAACGCCAGATCGCGCAGATGCACTCGCTGGCCCCGTTCGCCCAGTCACGCCGTGGCCGGGGTGGCTGGCGACAGCGCCTGAGCCAGGCGGTGCACTTCCCGTCGCGTGATGAGGTGTACCGCTTCATGGACGATGTGGTGCGCCCGGCGATTGCCGACGTGCGTGAAGTGTTCGAGCAGAAGGGCCTGGTACTGATTACCCAGGACGACCCGAGCCACGACAACGTCAGCCTGAAGATTGGCCATGGCGAGGAACAGCCGTTCATTTACCAGGTGCAGATGCGTGGCTACTTCACGCCATCGTTCGCCCTGGGTGGGCTGGGTACGCAAGAGTTGAAGAACCGCCGCTACTACCGCGCCGAGGTGCACCTGAGCGAAGGCAGCCAGAACTATGACCTGGTGGGCTACAGCAAGGAGCAGATCATCAACGACATCCTCGACCAGTACGAGCGGCACATGCAGTACCTGCACCTGGTCCGCTGACCAAGCTCTCCTGTCCCGGCCTCTTCGCGGGGTTGTCCGCGAATAGGCCGGGACAGGCAACAGCTAGAAAGGCGCATCCCCAAGGATGGTCGCGCGGTGCATCACCCGCCGGTTCGGCCGGTAGTCATCCACCGCGAAATGCTGGGTCACGCGGTTGTCCCAGAACGCCACGTCATTCTCCTGCCACCGCCAGCGAATGCTGAATTCCGGCCGCGTAGCATGGGCGAACAGCAGCTTCAGCAACGCCTCGCTTTCGAGCTCGCTCAGCTCATTGATGCGTGTAGTAAACCCTTCATTGACGAACAACGCCTTGCGCCCGCTCACCGGATGCGTACGCACCACCGGGTGCGACAGCGGTGGGTTGTTGCGCCGGGTGGCTTCCCAGCGCGCCAAGTCTTCGGCCGTGGTGCCAAAGCGCTCCAGCGGGAATGACTTGGTGAAGTCATGGGTAGCGGTCAGCCCATCGAGCATTTCCCGCAGCGGCACCGACAAGGCCTCGAAGGCGGCAATGCCGCTGGCCCACAGGGTATCGCCACCGAAGGCCGGCAACTGCTTGGCACTGAGCACCGCGCCCAGTGCCGGGGTCGGCAGGAAGGTCACGTCGGTGTGCCATACGGCATTGTCGCGTACATCGGTCACTGCTGTGTCGAGTACCAGCACCTGCGGGGTGTCCGGCACGTTGGGGTAGATTGGGTGAATGTGCAGGTCACCGAAGCGGGCAGCAAAGCGCGCCTGCTGCTCCGGGGTGATCGGCTGGTCGCGGAAGAACAGCACCTGGTGCTGCAGCAGCGCCTGTTCGATGGCGTCGCGGTCTGCTGCGCTGATTTCGCGGCTGATGTCCACACCGCTGATCTGGGCGCCGAGCGCCGGGCTGAGTGGGGTGATGGTCAGGCTCATGTCGGTCTCTTCAATCAGGCGCCAGTGTGCTGGCGTGGGCAATGGGGTTCAGTGGCTTTGCCCGTGCCAGGGCACCAGCTTGCGTTGCAGGGCACGCAGGCTCATCTCCAGGGCGAAGGCGATCAGGGCGATCAGCAGAATGCCCAGTACCACCACATCGGTGACCAGGAACTGCGCCGCCGACTGCACCATGAAGCCCAGGCCGCTGGTGGCGGCGATCAGTTCGGCGGCGACCAGGGTCGACCAGCCAACCCCCAGGCCGATGCGGATACCGGTGAGGATGTCGGGCAACGCGCTGGGCAGGATCACATGGCGAATCAGCTGGGCCTTGCTGGCACCTAGCGACTGCGCGGCACGCAGCTTGGCTGGGTCGACCGTGCGTACGCCGGTGGCAGTGGCAATGGCGATCGGGGCGAAAATCGCCAGGTAAATCAGCAATACCTTCGACAGCTCGCCAATGCCGCACCAGATGACGATCAGCGGCAGGTAGGCCAGTGGCGGGATCGGCCGGTAGAACTCGATCAGCGGGTCGAGGATGCCACGTGCAATGCGGTTGTAGCCGATGGCGATACCCACCGGGATGGCAGTGAGGGTGGCGGCCACCAGGGCCACGCCGATGCGCCCCAGGCTGGCGCCCAGGTGCTGCCAGAGGCTGGCGTCCATGTAGCCCTGGGTCAGCAAGGTCCAGGCTTTGGCCAGGATATCGCTGGGCGAGGGTAGGAACAGGGGCTCGACCCAACCGGCGGCAGTCACCAGCCACCAAGCCAGCAGCAGGCTGGCGAGGGTGAGGGCGCTGATCCAGCGGGTAGGCAGTGGGCGGCTCAGCCGGGTGGCTGGCCGGGCTTGTTCTTCGCTTTTGCCGGTAACCGGCAGGTCCAGGCTGCTCATGCGCGCTCCTGCAGGCTTTGGCGTTGAGAGAAAACGCGGGCCAGTACATGCTCGCGGGTTTCGATGAAGGCCGGGTCGGACTTGATCGCCCGGGCCGATTCCCCCGCGGCATAGCGCTGGCCGAAGTCCAGTTGCAGACGTTCCACTACACGCCCCGGGTTGGGTGCCAGCAGCACCAGCTCGCTGGCCAGAAACACGGCCTCTTCAATGTCGTGGGTAATCAGGAACACCGGCTTGGCGGTGCGTTGCCACACCTGCAGCAACAACTCCTGCATCTGCTCGCGGGTGAAGGCATCGAGGGCGCCGAAGGGTTCGTCCATCAGCAGCACCCGTGGGTCGGCTGCCAGTGCCCGGGCAAGGCCCACGCGTTGCTTCTGGCCACCTGACAGCTGCCAGATGCGCCGCTCGCCGAAGCCGGCGAGGTCGACCAGGGCCAGCATCTCGCGTGCCTTGGCTTCACGCTCGACGCGCGGCACCCCGGCCAGCTCCAGGCCGAAGGCGACGTTGCCCAGCACGTTCTGCCAGGGCAGCAGCGCGTCGTCCTGAAATACCACGCCGCGCTCGGCGCAGGGGCCCTGCACCGGCACACCGTCAAGGGTGATACGGCCGGCGCTGGGGGGGACGAAGCCGGCGATCAGGTTAAGCAGCGAGGTCTTGCCGCTGCCGGATGGCCCCAGGGCCACCAGCAACTGGCGAGGCCCCAGGCTCAGGTTGATATCGGCCAGTACCGGGGTGGCGGCACCGGGGTACTGTGCGCTGATGCGCTCCAGTTCGAGCAAGGCCATGGCGGGCTCCGGTTGTGCAGGCTTAGTTGGGGAGGTACTGGGCGCTGACGTATGGCGAGTAGTCCGGCAGTACCGCGTCGACTTTGCCCTGTTGCTTGAGGAAGGTCGCGGTATCGGTCAGTGCCTGGGTGGTTGGCGCACCCAAGGCGCTGGCCTGGTCGGCAGCCAGCGGGTAGACGTTACCCTGCAGCAGTACCGGGATGTCGGCAGGCTTGGCGCCGGACAGCTTGGCCAACTTGGTCACGTTGTCGGGGTTGGCCAGCCAGGCTTTCGGGTCCTTGCGGTAGTCGGCATAGGCATCGAGGGTCACTTTGGCGAAGGCCTTGACCACATCGGGGTGTTTGGCGGCGAAGTCCTTGCGCACGATCCACGCATCGAAGGTCGGCGCGCCTTTGGCGGCCAGCTCGCCAGAGGTGATCAGCACCTTGCCGTTTTCCTTGGCCACGCCCAGAGCCGGGTCCCAGACGTAGGTTGCATCGATGTCTCCGCGCTTCCAGGCAGCAATGATGGCTGGGGGGGCGAGGTTGAGGATTTGCACCTTGGACGGATCGATGTTCCAGCTTTTCAGGGCTGCCAGCAGGCTGTAGTGGCCGGTGGACACGAACGGCACGGCGACTTTCTTGCCGATCAGGTCTTGTGGGGTCTTGACGCTGTCGCGGGCGACCAGTGCTTCGCCGGCGCCAATCTGCGTGGCGATCAGAAAGGTTTCGACCGGCAGTTTGCGGGTGGCAGCGGCGGCCAGCGGGCTGGAGCCGAGGTAGCCGATCTGTACGTCACCGCTGGCCACGGCGGTGATCACGTCGGCGCCGTTGTCGAACTTGCGCCAGTCGATGCTGGCCTTGCTGGCCTTCTCGTAGTCGCCATCGACCTGCGCGACCTTGGCCGGGTCGACCGTGGTCTGGTAGGCAACTGTCAGGTCGGCAGCCTGGGCCAGCCAGCTGGAGCCAGCGAGGGTCAGGGCGGCGAACAGGCGCAGCGGGGCATGCGGGATCATGGTGAACCTCTCGTCAGGCAATCTGGGTAATGGATGACGAGAAGGCTAAATGATCTAAGAAATCAAAAATAAATAACTTTTTCGAATTAGCTTAGGAGGCAAAGGCCTTAGGGGGCAGGCCCTCCAGCAAGCTCCATGCCGGGCAGCACATGGAGTCGCAATCTGGGCCAATGGCGAAACCCGCACAACCTGAAAGGGTTTTCGCTCCTATAGAACCATACGGAATTAGGTTATGAGCAAACGTTTGCAAATAACCTATGGTTATGAAAAGGTGGCGCCGCTACAACGAATGGCAGTAAAGGTTCCTAACATATTCCTTAAAAATCTTACAAATTCATAAAACGGTCATTTTGGATTTATAGGATTGTCATTATCCTGTAGCGCAGGTGGCGTCTTAGACCAAAGTCGTGAAACGTTTAGAAACGATTGACTTAATGGTCACGCTTTGGGACTTAATCGCCAATCCACGGTGAGCGGGGCAGAAGACCCTGCCGCCAGAGATACACAAGAATTAGAACGTAGAGGAGCAAAACATGTACAAGTCCAGCCTGGCTCTGGCCGTGGCACTGGGGGTTCTCGCCCAACAAGCAGGCGCTGCCGGTTTCGTTGAAGACAGCAAACTGTCGCTCAGCTCGCGCACCATGTACTACAACGGCGACAACCGTGAAGATCACGCAAGACCTGGTGCCGAGCGCCCGGACCAACGTGAGTCGGGCCAGGGCTTCAAGCTCGACTACATCTCGGGCTTCACTCAAGGTACCGTAGGCTTTGGTGTTGATGCCCAAGCGCTCTGGGGTATTCACCTAGATGGCGGCGAGGGTTACCACAAGTCCGGCTTCTTCCCGGATGACGGCAAAGGTTCTGCAGCCCAGTGGGCTCGTTTCGGTGCCAATGCCAAGGCTCGCTTCTCCAAGACCGAAGCGCATTTCGGTAGCGCGCTCGCACCGAACCTGCCGATCCTTGTTTCCAACGATGGTCGTCTGCTGCCGCAAACCTTCGAGGGTGGCACCATCCAGTCGAAGGAAATCGACAACCTGACCATCAACGCGGGTCAGCTGACCCACGCCATGGGCCGTGCTTCGAGCAACCGTACCGGCCTGTCTGTCGCCGGTTCCAATGCTGAGAGCAACAAGTTCCGCTACGGTGGCCTGGACTACAAGCTCACTCCAGACCTGACCCTGCAGTACTACTACTCGAACTTGGAAGACTTCTACAAGCAGCACTTCCTGGGCGCGACCCACGTGTTCAAGATCGCTGACGACCAGTCGTTCAAGACCGACCTGCGCTACTTCGACAGCAGCAGCGACGGCAAGAATGGCAACGACAGTGCTTACAACTTCAACAACAACGGTGGCTATGCCAAAAACACCGGCGAGATCGACAACAAGACCTGGTCCGCCATGTTCACCTATACCTTGGGTGGCCACGCGCTGATGCTCGGTCACCAGCAAGTAGGTGACGACGGTGGCTTTGTATGGTTGAACCAGGGCAGCCTGGCCAACGACAGCGGCACCTCGGAAGGTGCTGGTGGCGCCAGCTTCTACCTGTTCACCGACAGCATGATCAACCAGTTCGCCCGTGCTGGCGAAAACACCACCTTCGGTCAGTACTCCTATGACTTCGCGGCTCTGGGTGTGCCAGGCCTGAAAGCATCGGTTGCTTACCTGCGTGGTGATGATATCCGCAACAAGTCGGGCAGCGGCACTTACAATGAGTGGGAACGCGACGCGCGCATCGACTACACCCTCCAGGAAGGCGCCCTCAAAGGCTTGGGCTTCAGCCTGCGCCAAGGCGTCTACCGTGGTGCCGGCGAGAGCAGCTCCGACCAGGATCAGGCTCGTTTCATCGTGAACTACACTTACAGCTTCCTGTAAGTCGTATCTACAAAGAAAGCCTCGCCTAGTGCGAGGCTTTTTTGTGCCTCTCGATTGGTATGAATTATGGTTATAAATAAATTGTTATTTATTCTTTTTGTTTTTAACCGATTGCAGGCACATTGAACCCATACGGTACAGAACCCAGCCAAGGAGCCGCAGCCCATGAGCCTCAAACTCGGCGATATCGCCCCCGATTTCGAACAGGATTCCAGCGAAGGCAAGATCCGCTTCCACGAGTGGCTGGGCAACAGCTGGGGGGTGTTGTTTTCCCACCCGGCCGACTTCACGCCGGTGTGCACCACCGAGCTGGGCCTGACTGCCAAGCTGAAGGACGATTTCGCCAAGCGCGGGGTCAAGGCCATCGCCCTGTCGGTGGACCCGGTCGACTCGCACCACAAGTGGATCGAGGACATCAACGAGACCCAGAACACTGTGGTCAACTTCCCGATCATTGCCGACGCTGACCGCAAGGTGTCCGACCTGTACGACCTGATCCACCCGAACGCCAGCGACACCCTGACCGTACGCTCGCTGTTCGTCATCGACCCAAACAAGAAAGTGCGCCTGACCATTACCTACCCGGCCAGTACCGGGCGCAATTTCAATGAGATTCTGCGGGTGATCGACTCGCTGCAGTTGACCGACAACCACAAGGTCGCCACGCCAGGTAACTGGCAGGACGGCGACGAGGTGGTGATCGTGCCTTCGCTCAAGGATGAGGAGGAGATCAAGCAGCGCTTCCCCAAAGGTTACCGGGCGGTCAAACCCTATCTGCGCCTGACCCCTCAGCCCAATCGTTAATGGATTCCTCGTTGCATTGCTCTTAGCCAAGCAGGGATTTTCGGGCCGTTTCGACGGCCCTTTTTTATGCCTGCCAAAAACCTGTGGGAGCCGGCGCGCCTGCGAAGAGGTCCTAATGGTTAAAGACATTAATGGAATAAACAAATGAAAAAATATGATTTCTAGATATATGTAGCAGCTGTTAATGTCACCTCCAACAGAACACAAGGAAGCGCAGCAATGCTGGTCGTCTCAATCGGTGGTAGCCCAAGTCTCCGTTCACGCTCCGGCGTGCTGCTCGAGCGTTCGCGCCAGTGGCTGCAGGACCGCGGCGTTGAAGTGGTGACGTTCCAGGTGCGTGACTTTCCCGCCGAAGACCTGCTGCATGCCCGTTTCGACAGCCCGCATGTGCAGCACTTTCAACAGCTGGTAACCCAGGCTGATGGCCTGATCGTCGCCACCCCGGTGTACAAGGCTTCGTTTGCCGGTGCCCTGAAAACCTTGCTGGACCTGCTGCCCGAGCGCGCCTTGGCACACAAGATCGTGTTGCCAATCGCCACCGGTGGCAGCATCGCCCACATGCTGGCGGTGGATTACGCATTGAAGCCGGTGCTGTCGGCCCTGAAGGCACAAGAGACCCTGCAAGGGATCTTTGCCGACGACAGCCAGGTGGCTTACGCAGAAGGTACAAAGCCCGCGCAGTTGGTACAGGCGCTGGAAGAACGCCTGCACGACTCGCTGGAAACTTTCCACGTTGCCCTGGCCCGTCGACCGCGCCCGGTGGCCCCCGGCGTATTGAACGAACGCCTGATCAGCGCCCGCTGGAGCATCTGAACGGCACTACCCGCTTCACCACCTTACTCGCCCGACAACGAGGCAAGCAGGTGCAACCCGAACCTCATTCGCACAGGAGAGCGCCATGCGCACAGTCTTCTTGCGTCGTGGTCTGGTCGCCCTGTTTGCGGCGGCTGTGTCCTTCGGCGCCATTACCCAAGCCCAGGCCGAAAGCCTGCGTATCGGTTATCAGAAATACGGCACTCTGGTGCTGCTCAAGGCCAAGGGCTCGCTGGAGAAACGCCTGGCCGAGCAGGGCGTGCAGGTGCAGTGGACCGAGTTCCCCGGTGGCCCGCAGCTGCTTGAAGGGCTGAACGTCGGGTCCATCGATTTTGGTGTCACCGGTGAGACCCCTCCTGTGTTCGCCCAGGCCGCTGGCGCCGATCTCCTCTACGTGGCTTACGAGCCGCCAGCGCCGCACAGCGAAGCGATCCTGGTGCCCAAGGGCTCGCCGATCCAGTCGGTGAAGGACCTCAAGGGGAAAAAGGTCGTCCTCAACAAAGGCTCCAACGTGCACTACCTGCTGGTCCGCGCCTTGGAAGATGCCGGCCTCAAGTACAGCGACATCCAGCCTGTCTACCTGCCACCTGCCGACGCCCGCGCCGCCTTCGAACGCGGCAGCGTGGATGCCTGGGTGATCTGGGACCCGTACCAGGCCGCCGCCGAGCAGCAGCTCCAAGCGCGCACCCTGCGTGACGGCAAGGGCCTGGTCGACAACCACCAGTTCTACCTCGCCACCCGCAACTATGCGACACAGCACCCAGCGGTGATCAACACCGTGATCGAAGAAGTGCGCGCCGTGGGTGAGTGGTCCCAGGCCAACCCGCAGGAAGTGACCGACCAGGTTGCCCCGCTGCTCGGCCTGTCTGCCGACATCACCTTGACCTCGGTCAAACGCCAAGGCTACGGCGCTGCGCCGCTGACCCCCGACGTGGTGGCCGCGCAGCAGAAAATCGCCGACACGTTCCAGGCGCTGAAGCTTATTCCCAAGCCGCTGAGCATCAAGGACGTGATCTGGACACCCCCGGCCAAGGTCGCCAGCGCGCCTTGATTGATTCGCCTGTGCCGGGGCGCCGCCCCGGCCTGAGCCACCCTTGAGGAGACAACTCCAATGAGCCTTAACATTTTCTGGTTCCTCCCAACCCATGGTGACGGCAAGTACCTGGGCACTTCCGACGGCGCACGTGCGGTCGATCACGGTTACCTGCAGCAGATCGCGCAGGCTGCCGACCGCCTGGGTTTTGGTGGAGTGTTGATCCCGACCGGGCGCTCCTGCGAGGATTCCTGGCTGGTGGCTGCGTCGCTGATTCCCGTGACTCAGCGCCTGAAATTCCTGGTTGCTTTGCGCCCGGGCATCATTTCGCCAACCGTGGCAGCACGCCAGGCGGCAACCCTCGATCGCCTGTCCAATGGCCGCGCGTTGTTCAACTTGGTAACCGGCGGTGACCCGGACGAGCTCGCCGGCGACGGTCTGCACCTGAACCACCAGGAGCGCTACGAGGCCTCGGTCGAGTTCACCCGCATCTGGCGCAAGGTGCTGGAAGGCGAAAACGTGGATTACGAGGGCAAACACATTCAGGTGAAGGGCGCCAAGCTGCTCTACCCGCCGATTCAGCAGCCACGTCCTCCGCTGTATTTTGGTGGTTCGTCCGAGGCCGCCCAGGACCTGGCTGCCGAACAGGTCGAGTTGTACCTGACCTGGGGCGAGCCACCGGCCGCTGTAGCCGAAAAAATCGCCCAGGTGCGCGAAAAAGCTGCCGCTCAAGGCCGCGAAGTACGCTTCGGTATCCGTCTGCACGTAATCGTGCGGGAAACCAACGAAGAAGCCTGGGCTGCTGCTGACCGCCTGATCTCGCACCTGGACGATGACACCATTTCCCGTGCCCAGGCTTCGCTGGCGCGCTTTGATTCGGTAGGCCAGCAGCGTATGGCTGCCTTGCACGGCGGCAACCGCGACAACCTGGAAGTCAGCCCCAACCTGTGGGCAGGTGTTGGCCTGGTACGGGGCGGCGCGGGTACCGCGCTGGTGGGCGACGGCCCTACCGTGGCAGCACGGGTGAAGGAATATGCCGACTTGGGCATAGATACCTTCATCTTCTCGGGTTATCCACACCTGGAAGAGTCTTACCGCGTGGCGGAGCTGCTGTTCCCGCACCTTGATGTGCAGCGCCCGGAGCAGCCGAAAACCGGTGGGTATGTAAGCCCGTTCGGCGAGATGGTGGCCAACGACATCCTGCCCAAGTCCGTGTCGCAGAGCTGAGGGCCGGGCCATGAGTCGTTCTACTTCCTCCAACCTTACCCAGCGCCTGGCGCCGTGGGCGCTGCCGGTGCTGCTATTGGCCGCCTGGCAGCTGGCGGTCAGCGCCGGCTGGCTGTCGACGCGTATCCTGCCGGCGCCCAGTGCAGTCATCAGCGCCGGCGTCGAACTGGTCCGCAGCGGCGAGATCTGGACGCACCTGGCCATCAGTGGCTGGCGGGCCGGGCTGGGCTTCGTCATCGGTGGCAGCATCGGCCTGGTGCTCGGCTTCATCACGGGCCTTTCGAACTGGGGTGAACGCCTGCTCGACAGCTCGGTACAGATGATCCGCAATGTGCCGCACCTGGCGCTGATCCCGCTGGTAATCCTGTGGTTCGGTATCGACGAGTCGGCAAAGGTCTTCCTGGTCGCGCTGGGCACGTTGTTCCCGATTTATCTGAACACCTACCACGGCATCCGCAACGTCGACCCGGCGTTGGTGGAAATGGCCCGCAGCTATGGCTTGTCTGGCTTCAGCCTGTTTCGCCAGGTGATCCTGCCGGGGGCGCTGCCGTCGATCCTGGTGGGTGTGCGCTTTGCCCTGGGTTTCATGTGGCTGACCCTGATCGTCGCCGAAACCATATCGGCCAATGCCGGCATCGGTTACCTGGCGATGAACGCTCGCGAGTTCCTGCAGACCGATGTGGTGGTCCTGGCCATCGTGCTGTACGCCGTGCTCGGTAAGCTCGCCGACCTCGCCGCTCGCGGCCTGGAGCGTGTGTGGCTGCGCTGGCACCCCGCCTATCAAGTTGCCAGGAAGGAGGGCGCATGACCGTGCTCAAGGAACAGCCGCCACGCCTGCTGCGTGGCATCCCGCTGGCCTCCAACGGCCTGCGCAAGACTTTTGGCCAGCGCGAAGTATTGAAGGGTATCGACCTGCACATTCCGGCCGGCCAGTTCGTTGCCATCGTTGGCCGCAGCGGCTGCGGCAAGAGCACCTTGTTGCGGTTGCTGGCCGGGCTCGACCAGCCCACTGCCGGACAACTGCTGGCCGGTGCTGCGCCGCTGGACGAGGCCCGTGAAGAAACCCGCCTGATGTTCCAGGACGCACGACTGCTGCCGTGGAAGAAAGTGATCGACAACGTTGGTCTTGGCCTGTCTGGCGACTGGCGCCCACGTGCGCTGGATGCCTTGGAGGCGGTCGGCCTGGCCGACCGTGCCCAGGAATGGCCGGCAGCATTGTCTGGCGGCCAGAAGCAGCGTGTGGCGTTGGCGCGGGCGCTCATCCACCAGCCTCGCCTGCTGCTGCTGGACGAGCCGCTCGGCGCGCTGGATGCCCTGACCCGTATCGAGATGCAGCAACTGATCGAGCGCCTGTGGCGTCAACACGGCTTCACCGTATTGCTGGTTACCCACGATGTCAGCGAGGCGGTTGCCGTGGCTGACCGGGTAATCCTGATCGAGGACGGCGAAGTCGGGCTCGACCTCACTGTCGACCTGGCACGGCCCCGGGCGCGTGGTTCGCACCGCTTGGCCGCGCTGGAAAGCGAAGTACTCAACCGTGTTCTGTCGGCCCCGGGCGCCGCGCCCGAGCCGGATCCTGTAGCGCCTTTGCCCACGCAACTGCGTTGGGCGCACTGAATGACTCACTTACCAGACTGAAGCCAAGAGAAGGAAGCAAATCATGACCATCAAAGCCATCAACGTTCGCAACCAGTTCAAAGGCACCGTGAAAGAAATCCTTGAAGGCCCGGTACTGTCGGAAATCGACGTGCAGACCGCCTCGGGCATCGTGACTTCGGTCATCACCACCCGCTCCGTGCGTGAGCTGGAGCTGCAGGTGGGCAGTGAAGTGATTGCCTTTGTGAAGTCGACTGAAGTGTCTATCGCCAAGCTGTGATGCGTTTGCTCGATATTGGGGCTGCTTGCGGCCCCAAATTTCTCAGCTGGAACGCTTGGCCAGAAATGGCGGCAGGTACAACCCCAGATACGCTTCGAACACCCGCTTGCCTTCCTCGGCCATGCGTGGGGTGATCGCTTCATGCAACTGCACCGACCGTGCATACACCCGGTCGCTCAGCTCCATGGCCAAGGCAAATACATCCACATCCAGCGGCATCACCGGCAAGTGAAAATGCTGGTCGAACAACTTGTACATCAAGTCGCCCAGTTCCATATCGTGCTGCCGGTCGGCCTGCACTACTTCGCTCAGCCCATGCTGCGCCAGAATCAACTGCCGCGCCGCCGCATCTTCATTGTAGATATCCAGCATGCGCTGCTCGATCAGCCGGGACAGCTCATGCCACGTGCTGAACGCGCGGTTGTCGATCGGTGCGCTCAAAGCTTCACGGAAAGCCCGGTGGACATCGGCGGTTAACGCCTCGAGCAACGCCGGCACGCTGGCGAAGAAGTGGTACACCGACGACGGTGGAATCTGCGCACGCTCGGCAACGCTGTATATCGACAGCCCGGCCACCCCCAGCTCGGCCAGCAGCTCGCGGGCAGCGGCCAGAATCGCCTCGATCCTGGCCTGGCTGCTGGCGCGTGGCTTGCGCGGGGTGGCGGTACGCGTCATCAGTTGCTGATCGCCAGGATACTGGCCTGGTAGGCACCGACGAACAGGTCGAAGTCACCGACTTCTTCCTGTTCCAGCTCGGACTGCTTGGCCAGCGACTCGCGGGCCAGCGTTTCGTATGCCTGTTGCTGTTCGTGGCTCAGTGGTTGCTCGCGGAACGTCTCGGCGTGAATACGGCTCTGACGCAGCGAGAACTTCACGAAGCTTTCGTCATGCTCGGTCATGCGTGCCAGTACCTGTGCCGAAGGCGTCAGCGAGGCGTCATCGACTTTGGCCTGCTGAGCATCCAGGGCGTTGGCATGCTCATCACCGCCTTGAGCCTGGTCGAGCAGGTTGGCCAGTTGCCGAATGCGCTCTAGCAGCTCGCTGGCCCATTCTTTCAGGCCGACTGGTTGGCCGTTGCGCTGTAGCTCCAGGCCAGGGCGACGGCCTTCCTTGACCACGGTCAGGAAGTTGCTGGTGCACTGGCCGCACTCGCCGTTGTCCAGTTGCGGGCTGTCGTCCAGGGCGCAGAACAGCAGGAACGCGTCGAGGAAGCGCGCTTCGGTGAGGTCGATACCTACCGGCAGGAACGGGTTGATGTCCAGGCAGCGCACTTCCACATACTGCACGCCCCGCGAGGTCAGGGCCTGGATCGGCCGCTCGCCGGTGTAGGTGACGCGCTTGGGGCGGATGTTCGAGTAGTACTCGTTTTCGATCTGCAGAATGTTGGTGTTCAGCTGTACCCACTCGCCGTCGACGTGCGTGCCGACTTCAACGTAAGGCGGGTAGGGCGTGCCCACCGCCTTGCGCAGGCTGTCGGTGTAGCTGGCCAGGTTGTTGTAGCACGGCGTCAGGCCGGCCTGGGCATTGCTCTGGTAGCCCAGGTCGCTCATGCGCAGGCTGGTGGCGTAGGGCAGGTACAGGGTTTCGGCATCCAGCTCTTCCAGCTGGTGCGGTCGGCCACGCATGAAGCCTTTGTCCAGGGCCGGCGAAGCGCCGAACAGGTACATCAGCAGCCAGCTGTAGCGGCGGAAGTTGCGGATCAGCGCAATGTAGGCCGACGACTGGTAGTCGCGGTCATTCTCGCTGCTGCCTTCGGCGGCGCGCAGCAGCGGCCACAGCGCTTCGGGCAGCGAGAAATTGTAATGGATACCGGCGATGCACTGCATGGTGCGGCCGTAACGCAGGGCCAATCCCTTGCGGTAGACGTGCTTGAGCTTGCCGATGTTCGAGGTGCCGTACTCGGCTATCGGGATGTCCTCCTCGGCCGGCAGTGTGCATGGCATCGACGGGCTCCACAGGTATTCGTCGCCGAGCTTGCTGTAGACGAAACGGTGGGTCTGTTCGAGGCTTTCGAGCACCTTGGCCGGGTCGGCCAATGCCGGGGTGATGAACTCCAGCAGCGACTCGGAATAGTCGGTGGTGATCTGCTCGTTGGTCAGGGCCGATCCCAGTGCTTCCGGGTGCGGGGTCTGGGCCAGGCGACCTTCATCGGTTACGCGCAGGCATTCGCGCTCAATACCGTGCAGGCACTGCTTGAGCAGGGGAAGATTGGCGCCGAGCAGGCTCAGGCGGCGGTTGAGGAGTTCGCTCAAGATGTATTCCTTCACGCGTCAGTCGCCCCAATATGGGGGTAGAGATAACGGTCTACAAGGGTAGGAAGAAAGGAACTGGCGTTGTCGCCTGGTTTACGCGGATCCAGCAGTGCCAGCGCACTGCTGAAAATACCGCAGATACTGCTTGGTGAGCTAGAGAACCGCGAAGGTTCCTTGCGCTTTGGCCACCAGCTTGTCGCCCTGGACTACGTCGGCGTCGACCACCAAGGTGCGCCGCCCGGCATGCAGCACCCGAGCAGTGCACAGCACTTCGCCGTCGCTCACGGCGCGCATGTAGTTGATCTTGCACTCGATGGTGACGCTTTGTTGGTCAAAGCCATGGCTGGCCGAGCAGGCCAGGCCCATGGCGATGTCCACCAGGCTGAAGATCGCCCCGCCGTGCAGTTTCTGACCACGGTTACGCAACTGTGGCTCAAGCGCCAGGGCTACCTCGGCAACGCCTGTGTCCAGGCGTTGCAGGCGGCAGCCGAGTAGCTGACTGAAGGCGCTTTCGACGTATTCGCGTGGTACGTCCATCACTTCTTCTTCAGCTGCTTGGCGTTGGCGAACAGCGAGGCCATGGCGTTGTTGGCCGGCGCGGCCGTGGCGGTTTCACGCTGGCGCGGCGCCTGCTGCTGGCGGTTGCCGCCATTACCGCGGTTACCGCCGCGGTTGCCTTCGACCTTCTCGCCCGGGGTGTCGCCCATGCGCATGGACAGGCCGACGCGCTTGCGCGGGATGTCCACTTCCATGACCTTGACCTTGACCACGTCACCTGCCTTGACCGCTTCACGGGGGTCCTTGATGAACTTCTCCGACAGCGCCGAAATGTGCACCAGGCCGTCCTGATGCACGCCGATGTCGACGAAGGCCCCGAAGTTGGTCACGTTGGTCACCACGCCCTCGAGGATCATGCCCGGTTCTAGGTCCTTGAGGTCTTCGACGCCGTCCTGGAAGGTCGCGGTCTTGAACTCGGGGCGTGGGTCGCGGCCGGGCTTGTCCAGCTCCTGCAGGATGTCGGTAACGGTCGGCAGGCCGAAGGTTTCGTCAGTGAACTTCTTCGGGTCGAGGCGCTTGAGGAAGCTGCTGTCGCCGATCAGCGAGCGGATGTCCCGGTCGGTGCCGGCGGCGATCCGCTGCACCAACGGGTAGGCCTCGGGGTGAACTGCCGAGGCGTCCAGCGGGTTGTCGCCGTTCATCACGCGCAGGAAGCCGGCGGCCTGTTCGAACGTTTTTTCACCCAGGCGGCTGACTTTTTTCAGCGCTGCCCGGGTGGCGAACGGGCCATTGGCGTCACGGTGGGCGACAATGTTCTGTGCCAGCGTGGCGTTAAGGCCAGAGATGCGAGTCAGCAGCGCCACCGAGGCGGTGTTCACATCCACGCCCACGGCGTTTACACAGTCCTCGACCACAGCGTCCAGGCCGCGCGCCAGTTTCAGTTGCGACACGTCGTGCTGGTACTGACCGACCCCAATGGATTTTGGGTCGATCTTCACCAGTTCGGCCAGCGGGTCTTGCAAGCGGCGGGCAATCGACACTGCACCCCGGATCGATACGTCCAGGTCCGGGAACTCGCGGGCGGCCAGTTCCGATGCCGAGTACACCGAAGCGCCGGCTTCAGAGACCATGATCTTGGTGATTTTCAGTGCTGGATACTTTTTGACCAGTTCGGCCACCAGCTTGTCGCTCTCGCGGCTGGCGGTGCCATTGCCGATAGCGATCAGCTCCACCGAGTGCTTGGCGCACAGCGCGGCCATGATCGAGAGGGTGCGGTCCCAGTCGTTTTTCGGCGCGTGCGGGTAGACCGTGGTGTGATCCAGCAGCTTGCCAGTGGCGTCGACCACGGCGATCTTGCAGCCGGTGCGCAGGCCCGGGTCGAAGCCCAGGGTGGCGCGCGGGCCGGCCGGTGCGGCCAGCAGCAGGTCGTGCAGGTTGTGGGCGAACACGTTGATCGCCTCGGCTTCGGCATTGTCGCGCAGTTCGCCGAACAGGTCGGTCTCAAGGTGAGTGTACAGCTTGACCTTCCAGGTCCAGCGCACTACCTCGCCGAGCCACTTGTCGGCCGGACGGTTACGGTTTTCGATGCCGACGTGGTTGCCGATCATCAGCTCGCATGGGTGCAGGGTGCCGGGCAGCTCTTCGCCAACCTTCAACGAGGCGCTCAGCACGCCTTCGTTGCGCCCGCGGAAAATCGCCAGGGCGCGGTGCGACGGAGCGCTGCGCAGCAGTTCGTCATGGGCGAAGTAGTCGCGGAACTTGGCGCCTTCCTCTTCCTTGCCTGCCACCACACGGGCGCTGAGCACGGCTTCCTGCTTGAGGAAGCTGCGCAGCTTGTCGAGCAGTGCGGCGTCCTCGGCGAAGCGCTCCATGAGAATGTACTTGGCGCCTTCCAGTGCGGCCTTGACATCGGCCACGCCTTTTTCGGCGTCGACGAAGCGCGCCGCTTCGCTTTCCGGGGTCAGGCCCGGGTCGTTGAACAGGCCGTCGGCCAGCTCGCCGAGGCCGGCCTCCAGGGCAATCTGGCCCTTGGTGCGACGCTTCTGTTTGTACGGCAGGTACAGGTCTTCGAGGCGGGTCTTGGTGTCGGCCAGCTTGATCTCGCGGGCGAGCTCAGGGGTCAGCTTGCCCTGTTCCTCGATGCTGGACAGGATGCTGGCGCGGCGCTCGTCGAGTTCGCGCAGGTAGCGCAGGCGCTCTTCCAGATGGCGCAGCTGGGTGTCGTCCAGGCTACCGGTCACTTCCTTGCGGTAACGGGCGATGAAAGGCACGGTCGAGCCTTCGTCCAACAGGCCCACGGCCGCCTCGACCTGCTGGGGGCGTACGCCCAGTTCCTCGGCGATACGGCTGTTGATGCTGTCCATGTAAACCACCTGACATTTGTGAATACGGGGGTCGCCTGTGGGCTTTTCGCCCGGCGGCGCTGGATGAAAGCCGCGCATTATACCCATCGCAAACGGCTTGCGGTGATGGCGCCCGGCCAGCCGGAACTGGCGCCTGGGGAAAAATCTGCTAACAATGCTCACGGCACGCGTTGCAATGGCTACGCCATAATGCGCGGCGATATCAGAGGAGTTATTCATGACCGGCACCGCAAACACCGCTGAAGGTGACAAGATTCTCATCGTCGACGACGATCCAGGGCTGAGCAGCCTGCTGGAGCGTTTCTTCACCAGCAAGGGCTACCGTGCCCGCGCGGTGCCCAACACCGAACAGATGGACCGCCTGCTGTCGCGGGAGGTGTTCAACCTGGTGGTGCTCGACCTGATGCTGCCGGGCGAGGATGGCCTGTCCGCATGCAAACGCCTGCGCCAGCAGAACAACCAGATCCCGATCATCATGCTGACCGCCAAGGGCGACGAGCTCAGCCGCATCAAGGGTCTGGAGCTGGGCGCCGACGATTACCTGGGCAAGCCGTTCAACCCGGACGAGCTGATGGCGCGGGTCAAGGCCGTGCTGCGCCGCCAGGCACCAAGCGTGCCGGGTGCACCGGGCAGCGAAGACGAGTCGGTCACCTTTGGCGACTACGAGCTGTCGCTGGCAACCCGTGAACTGAAACGTGGGGACGAAGTGCATATGCTCACCACCGGTGAGTTCGCCGTGCTCAAGGCGCTGGTAATGCACGCCCGCGAACCGCTGACCCGCGACAAACTGATGAACCTGGCCCGTGGCCGTGAATGGGATGCGCTGGAGCGCTCAATCGACGTGCAGATTTCGCGCTTGCGTCGCATGATCGAGCCAGACCCGTCCAAGCCACGTTACATTCAGACCGTGTGGGGCGTGGGCTACGTGTTCGTGCCGGACGGCAACGCCGGAAAGTGATGCCTGACCGTCGATGAAAACACCGCTCTGGTTTCCGCAAAGTTTCTTCGCCCGCACCTTGTGGCTGGTGTTGATCGTCGTCCTGTTCTCCAAGGCTCTGACGCTGGTCTACCTGCTGATGAACGAGGACGTACTGGTCGACCGTCAGTACAGTCACGGTGTGGCGCTGACCTTGCGCGCCTATTGGGCTGCCGACGAAGAAAACCGCGACAAGATCGCCGAGGCGGCAGGCCTTATCCGCGTGACCGGCTCAGGTGTGCCCGAAGGTGAGCAGCACTGGCCCTACAGCGAAATCTACCAGCGGCAGATGCAGGCCGAGCTGGGTGAGGACACCGAGGTGCGGTTGCGCATTCATGCGCCACCGGCGTTGTGGGTCAATGCGCCAAGCCTCGGCCCGGGATGGTTGAAGGTGCCGCTTTACCCGCACCCGTTGCGGGGGCAGAAGATCTGGAACGTGCTGGGCTGGTTCCTGGCCATCGGCCTGTTGTCCACAGCCTCGGCTTGGATTTTCGTACGCCAGCTGAACCAGCCGCTCAAGCGGCTGGTGTTTGCTGCCCGCCAGCTGGGCCAGGGGCGCAGTGTGCGCCTGCCGATCAGCGACACACCCAGCGAAATGACCGAGGTGTACAAGGCCTTCAACCAGATGGCCGAAGACGTCGAGCAGGCCGGACGGGAGCGCGAGCTGATGCTGGCCGGGGTTTCCCACGACCTGCGCACGCCGCTGACGCGCCTGCGCCTGTCGCTGTCGTTGCTGAACAGCGACAGCGACTTGAGTGACGACATGGTCCGCGATATCGAGGACATGGATGCGATCCTCGACCAGTTCCTGGCGTTTATCCGCGATGGCCGCGACGAGCCGGTGGAGGAGGTCGACCTGGCTGACCTGGTACGTGAAGTCGTAGCGCCGTACAACCAGCCGCAAGAGCGTGTGCGCCTGTGTCTGGAGCCGATTCCGCCGTTCCCTCTGCGGCGGGTATCGCTCAAGCGCATGTTGGGCAACCTGATCGGCAACGCCCTGCATCATGCCGGCAAGGGGGTCGAAGTGGCTGCCTATGTGTCGGGTGACGAGAGCGCACCGTACGTGGTGCTGAGTGTGCTGGACCGTGGCACCGGGATCGACGAGTCGGAACTGGAGACCATCTTCAATCCGTTCATTCGTGGAGACCGGGCGCGAGGCGGCAAAGGTACCGGGCTGGGGCTGGCGATCGTCAAGCGGATCGCGGCACAGCATGGCGGGAATGTGGAGCTGCGTAACCGGTCTGGCGGGGGTATCGAGGCGCGGGTGCGTTTGCCGCTGGGGCTTTTGCTGCCGCGTAACGCAGTGTGAGGCTCACTGGCCTCTTCGCGGCTTTGGCCGCGAAGAGGCCGGCACAGGCTTACCTCAGCCCTTACCCTTGGTCCGGGTCTGATTAGGCCCGCCATTCTTCTCAAGGTGCTCGATGATCATCCCGGCGACGTTCTTGCCGGTGGTCACCTCTATCCCCTCCAGCCCCGGCGACGAGTTCACCTCCATCACCAGTGGCCCATGGTTGGACCGCAGGATATCCACACCCGCAACACTCAACCCCATCACCTTGGCCGCCCGGATTGCGGTAATCCGTTCCTCAGGGGTGATCTTGATCAGGCTTGCAACGCCCCCACGGTGCAGGTTGGAGCGGAACTCGCCCGGCTTGGCCTGGCGCTTCATCGAGGCAATCACCTTGTCTCCTACCACGAAGCAGCGGATGTCCGCACCGCCGGCCTCCTTGATGTACTCCTGAACCATGATGTTTTGCTTCAGGCCCATGAACGCCTCGATCACGGACTCGGCTGCCTGGGTTGTTTCGCATAGCACGACGCCGATGCCTTGGGTGCCTTCCAGAACCTTGATCACCAGCGGGGCGCCGTTGACCATCTGGATCAGATCGGGGATGTCGTCTGGCGAGTGGGCAAAGCCGGTGATCGGCAGGCCTATACCGCGTCGTGACAACAGCTGCAGCGACCGCAGCTTGTCGCGTGAGCGGGCAATGGCCACTGATTCGTTGAGCGGGTACACACCCATCATTTCGAACTGGCGCAGTACCGCGCACCCATAGAATGTCACCGATGCGCCGATACGCGGGATGACTGCGTCGAAGCCTTCCAGCGGCTTGCCGCGGTAATGGATCTGCGGCTTGTGGCTGGCAATGTTCATGTAGGCCCGCAGGGTATCGATCACCACCATTTCGTGGCCACGCTGGATACCGGCTTCGACCAGGCGGCGGGTGGAATACAGACGCGGATTGCGCGACAGCACAGCGATCTTCATGCAGCACCTGTGACAGGAGAGAGAGTGGCCGGAAAGGCCGGTTTGTCTTGTACGTATTTCAGGCCGGGGTTGACTACAAGTTGGCCGTGGATCAGCGCCTTGGAGCCGAGCAGCAGGCGGTACCGCATGTTCTTGCGGCAGGCCAGGGTGAATTCGACCTCCCACACACCATCGCCCAGCGCCAACGAGGTGCGGATGACATAACGGGTCTGCGCCTGGCCGTTGGAGCTCTTGATGGTTTTCATGGTCACCAGCGGCGCCTCGCACCGCCTGTGACGCAACTGCACCACCGAGCCCAGGTGTGCGGTAAAACGCACCCACGGCTGGCCATCGCGCTCGAACGGTTCCACCTCGGTGGCGTGCAGGCTGGAGGTGCTGGCACCGGTGTCGATCTTGGCGCGTAACCCAGCCACGCCAAGGTCGGGCAGGGCGACCCACTCGCGCAGGCCAATCACAGTCAAATGGTCAAATGTCTTCACTAAGCACACCCTGCGAATGAGGTGGTGAACTGTAAGCATGGCGGGGACTTTTTGCATCCGTATGTGAAGGTAGTACAGTTCGATGAAAGACAGAATCCGAGGTAACGGGATGGCACAAAAAGCCGAAGACGATGACAAGGTTCGCCTGGACAAGTGGCTGTGGGCCGCGCGCTTCTACAAGACGCGAGCGCTGGCCAAGGCGGCGATCGAGAGCGGCAAGGTGCACTGCCGGGGCGAGCGTTGCAAGCCGGGCAAGGAGCCGCGGGTGGGCGACGAATTTGTGCTGCGTACCGGGTTCGATGAACGCACGGTGGTGGTGAAGGCGTTGTCGGTTGTACGACGCGGGGCGCCGGAGGCGCAGACGTTGTATGAAGAGACCGCAGAAAGTGTGCGGCGCCGGGAGCAGGCGGCGGAAATGCGCAAGGCGGGGGCCATGGGGGTGACTACCGATGGGCGGCCGACCAAGAAGCAGCGGCGGCAGATTCACCAGTTGCATGGGAGCTATGACTAGCCTGGGCCGCTTTGCGGCCCATCGCGACACAAGGCCGCTCCCACGGTACTGCGCAAGCCATAGGGTTGTGTCGCCAAAGGGCTGCGCAGCAGCCCCCAAGACTCTAGCGGACCACGGCCATCCGCCCGACCAGCGGTAACCTGGCCAGCAGGTCGAACATGGGCGCCGTCCAGCGCATCAACGCCTCGCTTCCCTTGGCCGCCAGCGGTGTGTAGTAGCTCCAGCCCAACGCCAGCACTGCCATCAGCAACCCGCCGATGTAGTCATCCTGCCCCCAATGGGCACCGGCCACCAGGCGCGGCAGCATGAACAGCAGCGCCAGCCCCCAGACCACCAGGTACTGCACCAGGCGCCGGCTGAACACGCTCATGAAAAGTGCCCAGATCAAAAGCACCGAGGCGTGATCCCCCGGGAAGCTCTTGCTGGAGCGGTCCTTCAGCTCCCAGGCTGCTTCCAGGTTCGGGTAGTAATCACTGAGGTGGACGACGTCGTCGAACATCATCGACGGGCTCTTGTGCTGCCAGCCGGCTGCATCCACCCACTTGGAAAACAGCGCGCGAATCACCACTAAGAGGAGTAGCGTGACCAGAAAGCCGAAAAAGGCCTGACGGACCTGGGCTGCCTTGAACACCCAGTCACCCCGGATGAGTACGGCCAGCAGGATCAGGCCGACGACAATGTCGAACGGGCGCAGGCTGCCCACCGTCCATATGTAGCGCCAGGTGGTGTTGTCGGCCAGCGGGGCATTCAGGCTGTGGAACAGCCACTCGTCGAAAGTCAGGCACAAGATCTGGCCAATGGGCCATAACCAGAAACACAGTAGAGCGATAGGCAGCAGCGTACAGGCTGCCAATGGCCCCAAGGACCACCTTGCTTGGAACAGTGGTCGATTGTCCATAAAATACCTCTATTGCAAACAGGAACCGGAGCGCCTCGTGAGCGCTTTGTCATTGGGTTGTCGCGTGTAGTGCGATAACCCTTGTAATCATTTTGTCATCATTTTCAGATAGCCAAAACCTATGAGCGACTTGCCTGATACCGATTTCACCCAACGTTTCATCTTCGACGAGCGCGATGTGCGCGGCGAGTGGGTGTCTCTCGATGACAGCTACGCCGCGGTGTTGGCGCGTCATGAGTACCCCCAGCCGGTCAAGGCGCTGCTTGGCGAGCTGATGGCTGCCACCGCCTTGCTGGTTGGCGCGATGAAGTTCGATGGCTTGCTGATTTTGCAGGCCCGCTCGGCTGGGCCGATTCCGTTGCTGATGGTGGAGTGTTCCGGCGACCGTGAGATCCGCGGCATGGCCCGCTACGAAGCGGACCAGATCCCTGCGGATGCCACACTCTCGCAGCTGATGCCCGACGGCCACCTGACTCTGACCATCGACCCGGTCAAGGGCCAGCGTTACCAGGGTACCGTCGACCTCGATGGCGCCAACCTCTCGGAGTGTTTCACCAACTACTTCGTCCAGTCCCAGCAGCTGAACACGCGCTTCTGGCTCAATGCCGAAGGTGGCAAGGCGCGTGGCCTGCTGCTTCAGCAACTGCCGCGCGATCGCCAGCCGGATGATGAAGAGCGTGAGGACAGCTGGCAGCACGTGGTCGCTCTGGCGAAGACCCTCAAGCCTGAAGAGTGGGCTGAAAACAACGAAACGCTACTTCACCGCCTGTACCACGAAGATGCAGTACGCCTGTTCGATATCCAGCCGCTGCGCTTCAATTGCAGCTGTTCTCGGGAACGCTCTGGCAATGCGCTGGTCAGTCTGGGCGAGCACGACGCCAAGGCGTTGGTGGAAGAATGTGGCGGGACGGTAGAAATCGATTGCCAGTTCTGCAACGAGCGCTACTTCTTCGATGCCAGCGACGTGGCACAACTGTTTGCGGGTGGCGGCACTGACGTAGCCTCAGAAACTCGTCACTGAAACGTTTAACCACAGGACAATCTCCTGTCGAATTGCGCAAAAGAGCAGTTCTGACAGGAGGGGCCTACTTTTTTTGGGCGTTTCTGGCATAATCCGGCCACTTTTTTCGCTGTAGTAGTTTTTTCAAGACAACTACAAAACGTTTGGAGCACTCGGCCTCGGGCCGGATGGGGTATCTCATGACGCAAGCCAACAACACCGTGTACACCGACCTGAGCGTCGATGAGCTGGTAAAAGAAGCGCTGCAACGCGGTGAAGGCGTATTAGCCGATACTGGCGCACTGGTCGTGGAGACTGGTCACCGTACTGGCCGTTCGCCGGCTGACCGTTTCATCGTCGAAGAACCTTCCACCCAGGACGCCATCTCCTGGGGCCCGATCAACCGCAAGTTCCCGGCCGACAAGTTCGATGCCCTGTGGGCTCGCGTCGAGGCGTTCAACAACGCCCAGGATCACTTCGTCTCCTACGTTCACGTAGGGGCTGCAGCCGAGCACTACCTGCCCGTCAAGATGACCACTCAGACTGCCTGGCAGAACCTGTTCGGCCGTTGCCTGTTCATCAACCCGGAGCAATTCAACCCGGCTGGTCGCGACCAGTGGCAGATCCTCAACGTTGCCAACTTCGTCTGCGAACCTGAGCGTGACGGCACCAATTCCGACGGTTGCGTGATCATCAACTTCGCCCAGAAGAAGGTGCTGATCGCTGGCATGCGCTACGCCGGCGAAATGAAGAAAGCCATGTTCTCGGTGCAGAACTTCCTGCTGCCGGCCGCCGACGTACTGCCAATGCACTGCGCAGCCAACATCGGCGAAGAAGGCGATGTAACCCTGTTCTTCGGCCTGTCCGGCACCGGCAAGACCACCCTGTCGGCTGACGAAAGCCGTTACCTCATCGGTGACGACGAGCACGGTTGGGGCGAAGGCGTTGTCTTCAACATGGAAGGTGGCTGCTACGCCAAGTGCATCGACCTGTCCGAGAAGAACGAGCCGGTCATCTGGAAAGCCATCAAGCACGGTGCGGTGCTGGAAAACGTCGTGCTCGACGCCAACAAGCACGCCGACTACACCGACGTCAGCCTGACCCAGAACAGCCGTGCGGCCTACCCGCTGGAGCACGTTGCCAAGCGTTCCGAAGCGAACCTGGGCGGCGAGCCTAATGCCGTAATCTTCCTGACCTGCGACCTGACCGGTGTTCTGCCTCCGGTGTCGATCCTGAACAATGAGCAGGCGGCTTACCACTTCCTGTCCGGTTACACCGCGCTGGTCGGTTCCACCGAAATGGGCTCGGGCGGCGGCATCAAGTCGACCTTCTCCACCTGCTTCGGCGCACCGTTCTTCCCGCGCCCGGCTGGCGAGTACGCCGAGCTGCTGATCAAGCGTATCAACGGCTTCAACTCCAAGGTCTACCTGGTAAACACTGGCTGGACCGGCGGCGGCTACGGTGTTGGCAAGCGCTTCAGCATCCCGACCACCCGCGCGGTGATCGCTGCAATCCAGAGCGGCGCGCTGGTCGGTGCCGAAACCGAGCACTTGGACATCATCAACCTGGATGTGCCGAAGGCCGTTCCGGGCGTTGAGACCGACCTGCTCAACCCGCGCACCAACTGGGCTGACAAAGCTGCCTACGACGAGGCCGCCAAAGGTCTGGCCAAGCTGTTCATCGAAAACTTCAAGAAGTTCGAAGTTTCCGACGCCATCAAGGCCGCTGGTCCACAGCTGTAAGCTGAACCTGGCTGCAACAAGACCGCCGCCCTCAGGGGCGGCTTTTTTGTTCCTGCAAATCGGTGCGTTCCCACAAGGGATTGCAGGCAGCGGAAATCTGCAATTTCTGTTTCACTGTCAGCATCCATTGCGAAGACAAGAGCCAGACAGATGACCGAATCCCCTCAGCGCACTGCCTTCTCCCACTTCCACCCCATCCTCACCCGCCCTTCGGACAACGACGTCAACGGCCATATCGCCGGTGCCACCGTGCACGGCTTTTTTGAAACTGCTATCCACGCCTTCCTTGTCGAACAGGCCGAGGTGGACCTGCGTGACGGTGAACTGGCAGCATTCGTGGTCAGTTCGGCGGCGGATTTCTACGCATTACCGGGCTTTCCGGACTTGCTGGAGGTGGGGTTGGGCGTGACACGCCTGGCGGGCAGCACAGTAGAGTATCGCCTGGCGCTGTTCCGTCCTGGCGAGCCGGAGGCGTGTGCGGCAGGCACGGTGGTGCAGGTGTTCATCGACCGTGCCAGTGGCCGTCCTGTGGTGTTGCCTGAGTCGCTGCAAGTGATCCTTTCTGGCCTCGTACTCGCCCAGCAGGCATAAAAAAGCCCCGCCGGCAGGGGCGGGGCTTTTGCTACCGGGGCGAGGCCCTCGGCATTAGTCGCGCCAGTGGCGCTTGTGCTTGCGGTGGCCGTAGTGATGGCCACGGTCGTAGTGACGACGGTCGTCGTAGCCGCGACGGTAGCGACGGTCGTCATCGCGGTCGTCTTCGTCGGCCTTGTTGCCCATGTAGTTACCCAGTGCGCCACCGGCACCACCGCCGGCTGCCGCGCCAATGTAGCTACCGGTAGTGCCGCCCACCGAGCGACCGACGACGTTACCGCCCGCAGCACCCAGTGCGCCACCGATAGCGGCTTCACCGCGCTGGCGCTTATCGGCACCCAGGGCACCGCCTGCGGCACCGCCCAGGCCGGCACCAATGGCGCCGCCAGTGCTACCACCGATGGAGTTGCCCACCACGGAGCCCAGTACCCCACCCAATGCGCCGCCGATGCCGGCCTCGGTGGTGCCGCCTGCCATGGCAACGCCGCTGAGCAAGCTGAAAGACAACAACAAAATCGAGGAGTACTTCTTCATCAAGAGAGCCTCATAGGGATGACGAGGCGAATTTGAGGCTAAGCGGCGTGGCTGGCAACGGAAATCCGACGAGTAACACGAGTTGTACACAATTCTCTAAGTTACTGTATTTGCTGTGAAACTTTATCTATTTTCGGCTGTCTGAGACCTTTATGACAAAGCCCTGAACCGCTATGGAACAGGGCTTTTTCATGTCTACAGGATACGCCCGTCGTCCCGAGCGCGCTCCAGTTTGATAGCAATGAACTTCGATGTCGGCGTATGGCTGCCATCGCCAATGCTCTCCAGCGGCACCAGCGGGTTCACCTCAGGGTAGTAAGCCGCGGCCTGGCCTGCCGGGATATCGAACGCCAGCAGGGTGAAGCCATGCACCCGGCGCACATGCTCATCCCCCCACAACGACACGATGTCGACCTTCTGCCCGGGTTGGAAGCCCAGGCGGATGATGTCGGCTTCGTTGGCAAAAATCACTTCGCGCTGGCCACGCACGCCGCGGTAGCGGTCGTCCAGGCCGTAGATGGTGGTGTTGTACTGATCGTGCGAGCGCATCGACTGCATGATCAGGTCCGGTAATTGGCCGCTGGCGCGCACGCGCTCGTCCAGTAGGGTGTCGGGCAGCAGGTTGGCCTTGAAATTGGCGCGGCCCGTGCTGGTCTTCCATTCCCGGCTGGCGGCGCTGTTGCCCAGGTAGAACCCCCCTGGGTGTTGCAAGCGCTGGTTGAAGCCGCTGAAGCCGGCGATGGTGTCGCCGATCAGGTCGCGGATGCGGTCGTAATCGGCAACCAGCCAGTGCCAGTCCACCGGTTTCTTGCCCAGGGTGGCGGCGGCAATGCCGGCAATGACCGCAGGCTCCGAGCGCATCTGTGCCGACAGCGGCTTGAGCTGGCCATTGGAGGCATGCACCATGCTGAACGAGTCTTCCACCGTGACTGCTTGCGGCCCGTCAGCCTGCAGGTCGATGTCGGTGCGGCCCAGGCACGGCAGGATCAGCGCCTGCTTGCCGTGGACCAGGTGGCTGCGGTTGAGCTTGGTGCTGATGTGCACGGTCAGCTCGCAGTTGCGCAATGCTTTGGCAGTACGCTCGGTATCTGGCGTGGCCTGGGCGAAGTTGCCACCCAAGCCGATGAATACCTTCGCCCGGCCGTCGAGCATGGCGTGGATCGCTTCAACGGTATTGTGGCCGTTGTGCCGCGGCACGGGGAAGCCAAAGCGGTTCTCGATGGCGTCCAGCAGCGCCACTGGCGGGCGTTCGTTGATGCCCATGGTGCGATCGCCCTGCACATTGCTGTGGCCACGCACGGGGCAGAGGCCAGCGCCTGGCGCGCCGATGTTGCCGCGCAGCATTTGCAGGTTGACGATTTCCTGGATGGTCGGCACCGAATGGCGGTGCTGGGTGATGCCCATTGCCCAGCACATGATTACCCGTTTGCCACGGCAGTACATGCGCGCGGCCAGCTCGATGTCGGCCAGGCTCAGGCCGGACTGCACCTGGATGTGCTGCCACGGCGTGGCATCGACCACGGCCAGGTATTCGTCAACGCCATGGCCATGTTCGGCAATGAAAGCATGATCGAACACAGCCGGTTCGCCGCTGGCCTGGGCCTCACGCTCCCACTGCAGGACGAACTTGGCCATGCCGCGCAGCATCGCCATGTCGCCGCCCAGGGCCGGGCGGAAGAACGCAGTGTTGGTCGGCCGGTCGCTGTTGGTCAGCATTTCCAGTGGGTTCTGCGGGTGCTGGAAGCGTTCGAGGCCGCGCTCCTTGAGCGGGTTGATGCACACCACCTGAGCGCCACGCTTCACCGCGTCACGCAGCGGGTCGAGCATGCGCGGGTGGTTGGTGCCGGGGTTCTGGCCCCACACAAAAATGGCATCGGCATGCTCGAAGTCGTCGAAGGTGACCGTGCCCTTGCCCACCCCTACACTTTGGCCCAACGCCACGCCGCTGGCCTCGTGGCACATGTTCGAGCAGTCGGGGAAGTTGTTGGTGCCATAGGCCCGCACGAACAGCTGGTAAAGATAGGCCGCTTCGTTGCTGGCGCGCCCCGAGGTATAGAATTCGGCCTGGTCAGGGCTGGCCAGCTTGTTCAGCTCGCGGGCGATCAGGGCGAAGGCGGCGTCCCAGCTGATCGGCTGGTAGCGGTCGCTGATTGGGTCGTAGACCATTGGCTCGGTCAGGCGCCCCTGGTACTCCAGCCAGTAATCGCTCTGCTGCAGCAGGGCTGTAACGCTGTAGCGGGCGAAGAAGGACGCGTCGACGCGACGCTTGGTGGCCTCCCAGTTCACCGCCTTGGCGCCGTTCTCGCAGAACTTGACCATGCCGCTTTCCGGCGAGTCGCCCCAAGCACAGCCAGGGCAGTCGAACCCACCGTTCTGGTTGGTCTTGAGCAGGGCGCGGATGTTCTTCAGCGCGTTGTCGCTGCCGACCCACGCTTTGGCCACGCTGCGCAGTGCACCCCAGCCACCGGCGGGGCCGTGGTAGGGCTTGTAGCGAGGAGGGGAGGCTGGGGTGTTGTCCGGAAGGTGCTGGTACGAGGTCACGGCTGTTACGACTCCGCCGCTGGGCTGTAGACCCGCGGTGCGCTGTGCTTGGGCAAATGGATAAGGTTGAGGTTGTGCTTGCGCGCCCATTGCAGGGCTAGCCCGGTGGGGGCTGAAAGGCTGACCAGTGTCTGGATACCGGCACGCAGTACCTTCTGGATCAGCTCCAGGCTGCAGCGGCTGGTGACGATGGCAAGGCCGCCCTGGCTGTCGATACCTTGGCGCAGCAGGGCGCCGATCAGCTTGTCGAGGGCGTTGTGCCGGCCAATGTCTTCACGCCCGAGCAACAGCTCGCCATGACGGTCCATGAACAGTGCCGCATGCACCGCGCCGCAGTGCTGGCCCAGCGGCTGGAAAGCATCGATGCGCTCGCGCAGCCCGACCAGCCACTGCGCCGGGGGCAGGGGGGCACCCGGCAGCACGGTCAGCTCTGGCAATGCCTGTTCCAGTGCTTCGACTCCACACAGGCCACACCCACTGGTGCCGGCCAGCTGGCGACGCTGGTTTTTCAGGTTCCAGAACGCCCGGCTGGATATTTCCAGGTCGGCGTACATCGCCGAGCCGCTGCCGGAGAGCTTGAGGTCGTAGATTTCCGCGGTGCCTTCGACAATGCCGCTGCCAACGCTAAACCCGACGGCGAAGTCTTCCAGGTCGGTGGGGCTGACCAGCATTACCGCCTGGTTGAGGCCGTTGTAGACAATGGCCAGCGCCACCTCTTCGGCCAGCGGCGTGCTGTCACGTTTGCTGTCGTTGAGCTGGACGTAATCGTAGGTGTTGCTGGCGGCGGGCATGGCCAAGGGCGATGAGGCCGCGCAGACCGGTGGTTTGCTGTTCATCGGGGCAGGCTGTTCATTCGGCGGCTTGGTGATAGCACAAGCCTAGGCGTGCGGGCCGGCGGCGTCTAATTGCTAGGGTCTATGCCTTGATAGAGCGCGTCGATTGGTCGCAGGGGGCGGCGGGAGGAAAGCTGGCCTAGACTGCTGAGTCCGAGGTTTCGTCAACAAGGAGAGCGCTATGAGCTTGTTCAGTTTCGTGAAGGAAGCGGGCGAGAAGTTGATCGACCTGCTGACCCCAGGCAATGCCAATGCCGAGGAGCAGCTGAAAAAACACGTGGAAAGTGTCGGCCTGGGCAATCCGAACATCACCGCCACTGTAGAGGGCGACAAGATCATCCTCAAGGGTGAGGTGGCCAGCCAGGAGGAGAAGGAAAAGATCATTCTCGCCGCCGGCAACATCAATGGTGTGGCCAGCGTGGATGACCAGATCACCGTGACGGGGCCAGTAGTGAAGGCGGCCAGGTTCGTTACAGTGAAAAAGGGTGACACGTTGTCGGCCATTTCGATCGTGGTTTATGGCAACGCCAACCAGTACAACAAGATCTTCGAGGCCAACAAGCCGATGCTCTCGCACCCGGACAAGATCTATCCGGGGCAGGTGCTGCGTATTCCTGATTGATCTCTGAAGTCTGTACCGGCCCCTTCGCGGGCATGCCCGCGAAGGGGGCCTCACAGGCCTATCACTAATTCCCGGTAATCCTCGACCGCTGGAAACTCTTCGGTATCCCGCGGCCCTGCCTTGCTATCCGGCTGCCGCACCGCCAGCAGGTGCCCAACACCAAACCGCCGCGCACTGCGCAATATCGCCAGGGTGTCATCGATGAACAGGCTACGCCCCGGCTCGAAACCAATATCCGCCTGCAAGGCATCCCAGAACTGCGGGCTCTCTTTTGGGTAACCGTAGTCATGCGAGCTGATCAGCCGCTCGAAATACGGCGCCAGTTCCACCCGCTCCAGCTTCAGCGACAGCGAATCCCGGTGTGCATTGGTGATCATCACAACCCGTTTGCCGGCCTTGCGAATCGCTGCCAAGAAGGTATCGGCATCTGGGCGCAGGGCGATAAGGTCGGCAATTTCCCGCTTCATCTCGCGGATCGGCAGCTTTAGCTCACGGCTCCAGAAGTCCAGGCAATACCAGTTCAGTGTGCCGGCATTGCGCTCGAACAGCGGTTGCAACTCCATTTCAGCCATGGCCCGGCTTACCCCGTGCAGCTCGGCATAGCGCTGGGGCAGGTGGTGCAGCCAGAAGCGGTTGTCGTAATGCAGGTCGAGCAGGGTGCCGTCCATATCCAGCAGAACGGTATCGATGGCAGACCAGGGAAGAACAGGCATGGGAAACTCTCGATCAGTCGGCAAGCCACGGTATAGTAACCCGTTCACGCCAAGGAGCCGCCCCATGCGCCAGAAACCCACCGTCCTCAGCCGCGAAATCGTCGCCAGCAGCCGCCTGTTTCGCGTCGAAGCCGTGCAATTGCGCTTCAGCAATGGCAACGAGCGTACCTACGAGCGCCTGGTAGGCCGGGGTAACGGGTACGGCGCGGTGATGATCGTGGCCATGCTCGACGCCGAGCACGCTGTGCTGGTCGAGGAATACTGTGGTGGCACCGACGAGTACGAGCTGTCGTTGCCCAAGGGCCTGATCGAGCCGGGCGAAGATGTGCTGGCGGCAGCCGACCGGGAGCTCAAGGAAGAAGCCGGTTTTGGCGCGCGCCAGCTGGAACATCTGACCGAGCTGTCACTGTCACCGGGCTACATGAGCCAGAAGATCCAGGTGGTACTGGCCAGCGACCTGTACGAAGCGCATCTGGAAGGCGATGAGCCGGAGCCGATGCGGGTCGACAAGGTCAACCTGCGCGAGCTGTCGGCGCTGGCCATGCACCCGCAGTTCACCGAGGGCCGCGCGCTGGCAGCGTTGTACCTGGCGCGTGACCTGCTGACCCAGCGGGGGCTGCTGGAGCTATGAACGACCTGCAACTGATGCATGAGGCGGTCAAGCTGGCGCTGGCCGCAGGCGAGGCGATCCTGCCGTTCTGGCGCGCCGATGTGGCGGTGACCAACAAGGCCGATGACTCGCCGGTGACCGCTGCCGACCTGGCGGCGCACCGGGTGATTGCCGATGGCCTGTTGGCCTTGGCGCCGCAGGTTCCTGTGCTGTCCGAAGAGGACTGCAACATTCCGTTGGCCGAGCGTGAGGGCTGGAGCCGCTGGTGGCTGGTCGACCCGCTCGATGGCACCAAGGAGTTCATTGCTGGCAGCGAGGAGTTCACGGTCAACATCGCCCTGATCGAGAACGGCGAGGTGGTGTTCGGCGTAGTGTCGATGCCCACCAATGGGCGCTGCTATTTCGGTGGGCGCGGTTTGGGGGCCTGGCGTGCAGATGCCGATGACGCAGCCCAACCGATCCAGGTCCGCAACGCACCCGCGCCAGGCGAGCGGTTCACCGTGGTTGCCAGCCGTCGACACTCCAGCCCGGAACAGGAAGCGCTGTTGGCCGGCCTGGGGGCTGCGGTGGGTCAGCTGGAACTGGCCAATATTGGCAGCTCGTTGAAGTTCTGCCTGTTGGCTGAGGGCAGTGCCGATTGTTATCCGCGCCTGGCGCCGACTTCGCAGTGGGACACTGCAGCGGCGCAGGGTGTGGTGGAGGGCGCCGGTGGCGAGGTGATCGGGCTGGATGGCTTGCCGTTCCGGTATCCGCCGCGTGAGTCGCTGCTCAATCCGTATTTCCTGGCATTGCCCGCCAATGCGGCATGGCGCCAGGCCTTCCTGAACCTGATCTAACTGGCTCCCACAGGTACACCCTATTCCCCCCACCCTTCCCATACCTGTGGGACTCTGACAGCCTCCAGGCTTCAGCGGTGCAGCACGTACTGGCCGCTGAATTTCACCGCGGGTTCGTCACTATCGGCATTGCTCACCGTGGTCTGCAGCGTCAGCCGCGCCCGGCCACGCCGCTGGTACAGGTTCAGGAACCGCTCCCAGACCTTCTCGTCCGGCGCCGCACAGCGCGCCAGCGCTGCGCCGGTTACCGGCAACGGATAACTGATCTGCCCTTCCTGAATGACGATATGCCCGTCGTCTATCCCCAGTTCGCGCAGCCGCAGGTGCAGCCAGCCCCAACCTGCCAGCACTGCCGCGCAGTACAGGCTGCCGCCGAACATGGTGCTCTTGTGGTTGACGTTGGGCGCCAGTGGCAACTGCAATTGCAGAGTGTGCTGCTGCCAACCTATCACTTCCATGCCCATTTCGCGGGTCAGGGGGATGTCGCTGTGCAGTACGGACTGCAGGTACTGGCTATCGGTGCTCATCAACGGTGGTCCTCTTGGTCGTCATGCCCGCCGCTACCGCCGTCAAAGCTCAGGCCATGCTTGCGCAGCTTGTCGTGCAGGGTCTTGCGGGGTATGCCCAGCGCCTCGGCCAGGCTGCGCATGGAGCTGTGTGGCTGGGCCAGTTCGGCCGCGATCAGCGAGCGCTCGAATTGCTCTACCTGCTCACTGAGGTTGCCGCTCGGCATTGGCTGTGCCGGTGCGGCCGCTGGCGGTGCCTGGCCGTCCAGGGCCAGTTCCAGGCCAAGGGCGAAACGCTCGGCGGCGTTCTGCAACTCGCGCACATTGCCTGGCCAGCCGTGGCGTAGCAGCAGGGCACGTTGTGCCGGTTGCAGGGTGTGCGGCGCCAGGCCATGGCGCTGGCTGGCGGCGTCGGCAAAGTGCTGGAACAACACCAGAATGTCATCGCCGCGTTCACGCAGCGGTGGGATACGCAGCGGTGCCACGTTCAGGCGGTAATACAGGTCGGCGCGAAAGCGCCCTTGGTCGGCGGACTGGCGCAGGTCTTCCTTGGTCGCGGCGATGATGCGGATATCCAGTGGGATCAGCTGGTTGCCGCCGAGTCGCTCGACCACCCGTTCCTGCAACATGCGCAGCAGTTTTACCTGTACATCCAGGCTCATGCTCTCGATTTCGTCGAGGAACAGCGTGCCGCCATTGGCGAATTCGAACTTGCCGATACGGCGTTTTTGCGCGCCAGTAAACGCACCGGGTTCATGGCCGAACAGCTCGCTTTCGACCACCGACTCGGCCAGTGCTCCGGCGTTGATCGCCACGAACGGCCCGTCGCGGCGGCTGGACAGGTCGTGCAGGGCGCGGGCCACTACCTCTTTGCCCGCGCCGGTCTCACCAAGGATCAGCACATCGGCGCGGGTGCCGGCCAGGGCGCCGATCTGCTCGCGCAGGCGCAGCATGGATGGCGAATGACCGACCAGGCGGGTGGCCAGTTGCTGGCGGTCGCTCAGTGCCAGGCGCAGGCTGCGGTTGTCCAGTACCAGCCGACGCAGGGCCAGGGCCCGGCGCACGCTGTCGAGCAGCGCGTCCGTAGCGAAGGGTTTTTCCAGAAAGTCATAAGCCCCGGCACGCATTGCCTGCACCGCTAGCGGCACGTCGCCATGGCCGGTGATCAACAGTACCGGCAGCTCGCTGTCACGGCCGTGCAATTGTTCCAGCAACTGCAGGCCATCGATGCCGGGCATGCGGATGTCGGTGACCACCACACCGGGCCAGTCGGCCTCGATACGGTCAGCCAAGCCTTGGGCATCGGCCAGGGCGACCACCTTGAGCCCCGCCAGGTCCAGGGTCTGGCTCAGCGCCTGGCGAAGGTGCGGGTCATCGTCCACCAGGATGACCTGGGCTTGGCTGTCTATCAGTGTCTCGGTGGTCATGCCGAGGGGTCCTCCGAATTGGGCAAGGTAGCGCCAGGCGCGGCCACACGCAGCTGCAAGGTCAGCAGGGCGCCACCTTCCGGGTGGTTGGCCAGCAGCAGTTCACCACCCAGGGCGCGCATCAGGCTTTCGCAGATGGCCAACCCCAGGCCCAGGCCCTGAGTGCGGGTCTTGGTGGTGAAGAACGGCTCCTTGGCGTGCTCCAGGGCCTGGCGGCTGAAACCGGGGCCATTGTCGCGGATGTACAGGTAGACGCAGTCATCCCGCTGCTCGGCACTCAGCCACAGGCGCCTCGGGTTGGCTTTTTCGGTCAAGGCGTCGAGTGCGTTGGCCAGCAGGTTGCCCAGCACCTGGCGCAGGCGGGTTTCGCCGGCCTGTACCCACAATGTTGCTTCCGGCAGGTCGCGAATCAGCTCCACGGCCATCGCCCGGCGGCGCTTGGCCAGCAGTGCCAGGGCATCGTCCAGGGCTGGCTGCAGGGCCACGCTTTCCGGAGCATGGCGGTCGCGGCGGGCGAACGCGCGCAGGTGGGCGATGATCGAGGCCATGCGGCCGGTCAGCTCTCCGATCAGCTTGAGGTTGCCGCGGGCGTCTTCGGTGCGCTGGTGATCGAGCAGGATTTCGGCGTTCTCCGCATAGCTGCGAATAGCCGCCAGCGGCTGGTTGAGCTCATGGCTGATGCTGGCCGACATGGTGCCGAGGACCGATAGCTTGCCGGCCTGAACCAGTTCGTCTTGGGCGCGCACGGCCTCCTGCTGGGCGTTCTCGCGTTCCAGCACGGCAAGCTTGAGGCGGGTGTTGAGGCCTTCGAGGTCGGCCGTGCGTTCGGCTACGCGCTTTTCCAGTTCCTGGCGGCCACGGGCCTCGAAGTCGATGCGGTCGATGTAGTGGCGGCGCCGCTGCATCACCAGCCCGGCCAGCAGCATTACCACCAGCAAGGTACCGGCACCGATGGCCGTCACTGTCTGTACAGAACGGTCGACCAGTATGCGCGGGGCGAGGATGCTCACCTGCCAGCCGGTTTCCTTGATATCACGGGTCTGAGTGAGCCACGCGTCTGGGTTGAGCACAAGCGGTTGCGGGGCCTGGGTAGGGTAGGGCTGGATAGCGATGATCGCCTGGCGTTCGGCCTCGCTCAGCGCGCGGGTGGCACGGAAGCGCCAGTCAGGACGCGAAGTGAGGATGACCACGCCATTGTGATCGGTCAGCAACAACTGCTCGGGGGTACGGCCCCAGAGGGTTTCGGTGTGGTCGAGATCGACCTTGACTACCAGCACGCCAACGATGCGCTCGCGGTCGCGCACGGCGGCGGCGAAGAAGTAGCCACGTTTGGCCGAAGTGGTGCCCTGGCCGAAAAAGCGCCCCAGATGGCCGGCCATGGCTTCGTTGAAGTAGGGGCGGAAGGCGAAATTGCGGCCGACGAAGCTGTCGTGCTTGTCCCAATTGGAGGCCGCCAGCGTGTTGCCGCTGACGTCCATCAGGTACATCACCTCGGCACCGGTCTGCTGCACGATATTCTTGAGCAGGCGGTTGGCGTTGGTCACCGCTTCCAGGCGGAAAGGGTCGGCCAGTACGCCACGCAACGCCGGCAGGTCGCCGAGGATCTGCGGCAGGGTTTCGTAGCGGTGCAGGGTGCCGAGCAGGTTGGCGACATACAGGTCGAGGGTCTGGCGGTTCTGCGAGGCCAGTTCGTCCTGATAATAGCGTTCGGCAAGGTGGTGCAGCGGCCAGAGTAACGGGGCCAGGCACAGGGCCAACAGGGCCAGGCTGCGCCAGCGGGGACGGCGTGGGGGCGTGGGTTTTGCAATCATCACGTAAATGCGCCAGAAAAGTCTGACGCAATTATGCGCTAGTTACGGCAGCAGTTCCGCCTCCGCCAGTGGCAGGCCGACTTTGTCCTTGTCTGACAGCACCGGTGGCTGCTGCAGCCCCCAGTCGATGGCCAGCTGCGCATCGTCCCAGCGAATGCAGCGGTCGGCGCCAGGGTTGTAGTAATCGGTGGTCTTGTACAGGAACTCGGCCGATTCGCTCATGACGGCAAACCCGTGGGCGAAGCCGGGTGGTATCCATAGTTGCCGATGGTTGTCGGCCGACAGGTTCACTGCGACCCATTGGCCGAAGGTTGGCGAGCTTTTGCGCACATCCACGGCGACATCGCGGATTTCCCCCTGCACCACGCGCACCAGCTTGCCCTGGGTGTTTTCTACCTGGTAATGCAACCCACGCAGCACGCCTTGGATGGAGCGCGAGTGGTTGTCCTGGACGAACTCGAGATTCACCCCGGTCTGCCGGGCGAACTCGCGAGCGTTGAATGCCTCGAAGAAAAAACCACGGCTGTCACCGAAAACTTTTGGCTCGATGATCAGTACTTCCGGGATGGCGGTAGGGATGATGTTCATAGCGGCTTACTGGCCCGTTGCTCAAGTATTGACCCTAGCCGGCTTGCACGATTTTTGCGCAAGCCGCTGTAAAAGGATGCACGTGGTGTGGTTATGGTAGACGTGAGACGGGTCTGGGCGCCAGACGAAAGCAGTGAAGATCCGATTCATATCGGTTTTACAGGCGTTTTGATCCTGTAAAATCCCGATTATCGGGCTTTAAACATCGATATATATCGGTTATAAATGGGCAAACGCCCCAGCACACTTCGGCTCAGGGCCATCACAGAGGTCACCTATGAAAACCCTCAACTCCACGCCCCGTGCCGATGGTTTCCACATGCCCGCCGAGTGGGCCCCGCAAACCCAGGTGTGGATGGTCTGGCCGGAACGCCCCGACAACTGGCGTTTGGGCGGCAAGCCGGCGCAGGCAGCCCACGTAACCCTGGCCAAGGCGATCGCCCGCTTTGAACCGGTAACCGTTGCGGCGTCTGCTGGCCAGTACGAAAACGCCCGCCGCCAGCTCGACCAGCCGAACATCCGTGTGGTCGAAATCAGCAATGACGACGCCTGGGTGCGTGACACCGGCCCGACCTTCGTTATCAATGACCAGGGTGAAGTGCGCGGCGTGGACTGGGGCTTCAACGCGTGGGGCGGCTTCGACGGTGGCCTGTATGCTCCTTGGAATCGCGACGAGGAACTGGCCGCCAAGGTGCTGGAAATGGAGCGCTGCCAGCGCTACCACACCGAAGGTTTCGTGCTGGAGGGCGGCTCGATCCACGTGGACGGTGAAGGCACCGTGATCACTACCGAGGAATGCTTGCTCAACCGTAACCGCAACCCGCACCTGAATCGTGAGCAGATTGAAGCGGTGCTGCGTGAACAGTTGGCGGTAGACACCGTGGTGTGGCTGCCCGATGGCCTGTACAACGACGAAACCGATGGCCACGTCGACAACTTCTGCTGTTACGTGCGCCCGGGCGAAGTGTTACTGGCCTGGACCGATGATTCCAACGACCCCAACTATGCGCGCTGCCACGCGGCCATGGAGGTGTTGCAGAACACCCGTGATGCCAAGGGCCGTGAGTTCATCGTGCACAAGATGCCGATTCCGGGCCCGCTGTTCGCCACCGCTGAAGAGTGTGCCGGTGTCGATCAAGTGGCCGGTAGCCAGGAGCGTGACCCATCGGTGCGCCTGGCCGGGTCGTACGTGAACTTCCTGATCGTCAACGGCGGCATTATTGCGCCTAGCTTTGACGACCCAGCAGATGCCGAAGCCAGAGCGATTTTGACGAAGATTTTCCCTGACCACGAAGTAGTGATGATCCCTGGCCGCGAGTTGTTGCTCGGTGGTGGCAACATTCACTGCCTGACTCAGCAGCAGCCGGCGCCAGTGAAGCGTTGAGCGCTGCGTGAGTAACGAAGGGCCCGTCATCTGACGGGCCTTTTTTTTCGGGCGACACCCGGCCTCCAGGCTGGCATACGTTTTGTATTGTTTTTCAAGTAGATAGCCCGGCCGTGCTGGGCTCTCGGATCTGTAACATTACCTACGTAAATTAGCCGCTCACGGGCCAGGGAGTACGTGTAGACATGAACGCAGCAAGTGAGTCGGCTTTGCGCCCATTGGCAGTGGATCACCAGTCACTCAAGGTTGTGGCGAAGTGGTTGAAACACCATGGAAGCATCAGGGTCAGGACGACCGACCCACGACGTCTGCTTGCCGGACGGTATCCCCAAGGGCTGATCAGCGAAGCAGAAATGCAGGCGCTGATAGCGGTGTGGCACTGATCGAAGAACACCCGTGGTGGTGGGAGCGGGCTTGACCCGCGAAGGGCGCCGCGCGCTGCATGGCACCGGCTTTGCCGGTGTTCGCGGGGCAAGCCCTCTCCCACAGCGTCCCTGCCACATCACTGACCCCTATTTTGTTCTATGAGCGTGCGTGCCCGTGAAGTGGTGGTCAGGCGCTGCTTGAGCCAGTCAATCTCAATCCCCGACTGCCTTCTGCCCATCGGCGGGAAGGCATAAGCGTCTGCACAGGAAAATTGTCCGATCGATCAAAAGGTCATTTCCTACACAAGATAAATTGCCCGCTGATTGCGCACACCAGCATGGAAATGCACCAGGCACGCCGGTAATTTTGGTTATATCAACCTGCATTTCACGATTTTTTGACATTTGTAATCGCACACGGCTAGGATTCGGCCAACGCCTGCTGGCCATAACCTTGGCCATGCTGCTGCCAGAGGCTGCCGTGCACTTACCGGCAGGCCTTCAAGTGTGGATCCGCATAGCGTCGAACCTACGAAGGGGCGTTGGTTCCTGGCGTCGTATTGCAGCGCGTTCTTGATTAAGAAATAAGGAAAACAACATGTTCAAAACCAGGATCAGCCTGGTCGCCTTGGCGATGATCGCCGCGACCCAGGCACAGGCCAATGACCAGGCCGACAGCAAGGGCTTCATCGAGGACAGCCACGCCAACGTCCTTCTGCGCAACGCCTACATCAACCGCGACAAGAAGCACGGCACCGACGACCAGATCGAATGGGGCCAGGCGTTCATCGCCAACTTCTCCTCCGGCTTCACTCAGGGCACCGTAGGTGTGGGTGTCGACGCATTCGGCCTGTACGCCGTGCGTCTCGATGGTGGCAAAGGCCACAACGGCGGCGCGGGCGTCGACTTCTTCAAGCCGAGCGATACCGACCCGGCCAACTCCCCGCACAACTTGGCCCGTGGCGGTGCTGCGATCAAGTTCCGTATCTCCAACACCGTGCTCAAGTACGGTGACCAGATGCCGGCACTGCCAGTGCTGCAGTATGACGATGCGCGCCTGCTGCCAGAGAGCTTCACCGGTACCCTGATTACCTCCAAGGAAATCGAGGGCCTGGAACTGAACGCTGGTCGCTTCACGCAGGAAGCCCGCAAGAGCGCTGAAGGTCGTGACAGTGGCCACCTGAAGTCCATCAACGTGTTCGGCGGCAGCTACAAGTTCACCGACAACTTCACCGCTTCGCTGTACACGGCCGACAACGAAGATGTGATGAAGAAGCACTACTTGGGCTTGAACTACGTCTTCCCGATCGCCAGCGACCAGTCCCTGACCTTGGATTTCAACGGCTACAAGACTGATATCGACAAGAAATTCGTCGAGAAAGCCAGCCTGACCGGTGACGACAACACAATCTGGAGCCTGGCGGCCACCTACGCCTTTGGCCCGCACTCCATTACCTTGGCCCACCAGCGCAGCACCGGCAGCACCGGCTACAACTACGGTGGCTACCAGAGCCAACCCTGGGGAACCAGCGATGGTGGATCGACCATCTACCTGGCCAACTCCTACTGGTCTGACTTCAACGCCGAAGACGAGCGCTCCTGGCAGTTGGGTTATGGTCTGGACTTTGGTGCCTTCGGTCTGCCAGGCCTGACGTACAAGGTTGCGTACGTTGTGGGTGACAACATCAATACCCACGGCTTCGGCGAAGGTAAAGAGCGCGAGATCTTCAACCAGGTTCGTTACGTCGTTCAGGATGGCCCGGCCAAGGACCTGTCGATCAAACTGCGTAGCTCGTTCCTGCGTACCAACAATGCCGTGCAGCAGAACGGTTACAACGACGACGGCAACGAAGTCCGCGTATTCGTCGAGTACCCGATCAGCATCTTCTGATCCGCAGTCGTTTGCATGAAAGCTGGGGCTGTGCTGCAGCCCCAGTCTTGTTTTTCATGCAGGCTCAGTCTCTTCGTGGCGCAGTCTTGATGCCACACCTCGTGTTGCAGTCCCCCCAGTCTCCGGCGCAAAACTGTCGCTACGCGCCATCTGCCACATCCGCGCATAAAACTCGCTTTCTATCGAGCCACTAAGCAGTTCGCCTGGCTTGAGGAACGTGTGCAGGTCCGAAAACAACCCGATCTCGCTGGGGCTGATGCGCCGGGCCAGGTGCTTGGGCTTCAGCTCCGAAGGGTGCTCCAGGCCCGCAGCCGCCAGCATTTCAGCCAGTGCGTGCAGTGTGTTGCGATGGAAGCTGGCGACCCGCTCGGCCTTGTCTGGCACCACCAGGGCGCGCTGGCGCAGTGGGTCTTGGGTGGCCACGCCGGTCGGGCACTTGTTGGTGTGGCAGCTTTGCGACTGGATGCAGCCAATCGCGAACATGAAGCCGCGTGCCGAGTTGACCCAGTCAGCACCGATGGCCAACACACTGGCAATGTCGAAGGCACTGACGATCTTGCCCGCCGCGCCAATCCGAATGCTGGAGCGCAGGTTCAGGCCGACCAAGGTGTTGTGCACGAACATCAGGCCTTCGCGCATGGGCACGCCCATGTTGTCGCTGAATTCGCGTGGTGCCGCCCCGGTGCCGCCTTCCTTGCCATCGACAACGATGAAGTCCGGCGTAATGCCGGTGGCCAGCATGGCTTTGGCGATGCCCATGAACTCCCATGGGTGGCCCAGGCAGAACTTGAAGCCCACGGGTTTGCCCCCCGACAGCTCGCGCAGGCTCGCCACGAACTGTAGCAACTCGACCGGTGTGCGGAAGGCACTGTGTGCCGCCGGTGAGATACAGTCCTCACCCACGCGCACGCCACGCGTCTCGGCGATTTCAGGGCTGACCTTATGCCCCGGCAAGATGCCGCCGTGCCCAGGCTTGGCGCCTTGGCTAAGTTTGATCTCGATCATCTTCACCTGTGGCGAGCGGGCCTGTTCGGCGAAACGGTGCGGGTCGAAACGACCGTCCGCCGTACGGCAGCCGAAGTAGCCGCTGCCGATTTCCCAGATCAGGTCACCGCCGTGTTCACGGTGGTACGGGCTGATGCTGCCTTCGCCAGTGTCGTGGGCAAACCGGCCCATTCGCGCACCGCGGTTGAGGGCGGAGATAGCGTTGGCGCTGAGCGCACCAAAGCTCATGGCAGATATGTTGAAGATCGAGGCCGAGTAGGGCAGGCGGCATTGTGGCCCGCCAATGGCGATACGAAACGATGCCGGGTCTGGCGTGGCCACTGGCAGCATCGAATGGCTGATGAACTCGAACCCGGGCTTGTAGGCATCGTTGAGCGTGCCGAAAGCTTTCTCGGCGCTTTCGTTCTTGGCGCGGGCGTAGACCAGCGAGCGCTGCGAGCGGGAGAACGGCAGCTTGTCGTCGTCGCCTTCGATCAGGTACTGGCGGATTTCCGGGCGGATGGTTTCGATCAGGTAGCGGATGTTACCCAGGATCGGGTAGTTGCGGCGCACGGCGTGGTGGCTTTGGCGCAGGTCGTTGAGCCCGATCAGGCTGAGCAGGGCAGTGATCAGTGTTATTGGCCAGAGCCAGGCGTGTTGGGGTAGCAGCGGCAAGCTGGCAAACGTGAACAACAGGCAGATGGCGAGGCAGGCATAGCGGCTGGGCAGAGAGTGATTCATGGGTCCATCGCAGGCAGGATGACCGGGCATAGGATAGGCAAAGGCGGGGGAGGAAAAACCTGGGTAATCGGTAAAAGACTGTTACCTGATTGCGTAGCCTCAGCCCCTCGCGACACAGGGCCGCTCCCACACAAAATCGCGTTAGCCAGGCAGCAGTATGCTGACCCGCAACCCACCGCTCTCTCGGTTCGACAGCAGCAATTCACCCCCATGGCTGGCAGCGATCCGCTGGGCGATGCTCAACCCCAACCCATATCCGCCGTACGCCTGGTTACGCGACCCGTCACCGCGCACGAAGGGGTCGGTAATGGTCGCCAGCAGGTCCGGTGCAATCCCCGGCCCGCAGTCGTCGATATGGATCAACACCCCTTTTGTGGCCCGTTCCAGCGTGACCGAAATGTGCTTGGCATAGCGCAGCGCATTCACCAGCAAGTTTTGCAGGCAGCGCTGCAACAGCAAGGCATCTACCCGCAAGCTGCCCGCCTGGCCGTGCACCGGAAGTGGTTCTTCAGCAGTGGCCAGGTCCGCACACTGGCGGGCAACCAATCGGTCCAGGTCCACCTGCTGCAAATTCTGCTGCTCCCCCGCACGCAGGTAGTCCAGAACCTGGCCGATCATATCGTCCATCTGCGTAATGTTCTGCCGCAGGCGCTGGCGGTGTTCGTCATCTGGCAGGCGCTCCAGGCGCAGGCGCATACGGGTCAGCGGGGTGCGCAGGTCGTGAGACACGGCGGCCAGGAAGTAGGCCTTGTCGTTGACCATGGCAATCAGCCGCTGCTGCATGGCATTGAAGGCCTGGGCCGCCTGGCGCACCTCCTCCGGGCCATCCAGTGCCAGCGGTGGCTGTTCAAGGTTGCTGCCCAGGCCACGTGCGGCATCGGCCAGGCGCCGCAACGGGCGCAGGCACAGGCGCACGGCGAGCAGGCATACCAGCAGTACCGCGACGATGCGCAGCGCATACACCCGCAGCAGGTAATCGCTGATCAGCACCCAGGCTGACTCGCCGCTCCAGCCCTGCAGCTCCTGGCCATCGATGGTCAGCCAGTGGCCATCGGCCAACGGCACCGCGAACTGGATATGCGCTTGCGCCGTGCGCAGGCCGAACAGGCTGCGCCAGACAATCGGCTGGCCAAGTTCGTCGGTCAGTTGCACCTTCATCAGGCGCAGGTCCTGGGTATGCCCCAGCTCGTACTTGAGGGCCTGTTGCAGCAACAGCTCGATGCGCCTGCGCCCGCGACGCTCGTCATGCTCCGCCGTGGGCAGGTGCTCGGCGCAGCGCAGCTGGTAATGGGCTGGCGCCTGCAAGTTGCCACCGTGGCAGTCGGCCTGGGCAATCAGCGGTGCAGTGCGTGCAGCGATCAGCCGCACCGGGGCTTCGAGCACCTGGGCAAAGCGCACATCGAACCAGATGCTGCTCGACATCAACTGGATCAACAATGTGCCGCTGACCATGATCAGCAGCAACTGGCCAAACAAGGTGCGCGGCCACAGCCGGCGAAGCCAGCGCATGTCAGGCGTCGGCCGCGAGGTTGGCGATACTCAGCAGATAGCCTTCGTTGCGGATCGTGAGAATTTGCGCGGCCCCTGCCGGCGCGCGGCGCAGTTGCTGGCGCAGGCGGCTGACGCACATGTCCACCGAACGGTCGTCGGGCAGGTGGTCGCGGCCAAACGCGCTACGCGTCAGCTGGTCGCGGGAGACCACGCGGTTGTTGGCATCCAGCAATTCGCGCAGCACGCGGTAGTCGGAGCGGGGCAGGGTCAGCGTCTCGCCATCGGGGCGGGTGAGCAGACGCTTGACGTGTTCAAGGCGAAAGCCTGCGAACTGCTGGGCATCCACCACGGCGGGCTCTTCGGCGGGGGAATCCAGACGTTGCGGGCGACGCAGCACGGCCTTGATCCGGGCGATCAGCTCGCGTGGTTCGAAAGGCTTGGCCAGGTAGTCGTCGGCACCCACTTCCAGGCCGATGATGCGGTCCAGCGTGCTGCCCTTGGCCGACAGCATGATCACGGCCAGCCCCGGCGTCGCTTGCAACTGGCGGCACAGGCTAAGGCCATCTTCACCCGGCAGCATCAAGTCGAGCACCACCAGGTCCACCTTGTGCCGGGCCAGCTGTTCGCGCATCTGTTCACCCTCGGCTGCGGCTAGCACGTTGTAGCCGGCATCGGTCAGGTAGTCACAAAGAAGTTCGCGGATCTCGTCGTCATCGTCGACAACCAGCAAGGTCGTGCTCATGCGGTAAAACACCTGTTCGGTGAGGGCCGGTGGCGCTCGTTACGTTCAATTACATCCCCGTACATGTCGGGTCTGGAGCCTGGAGGGCTGATCCCTAGAATCCTAACAAAAAATCATCTGCAAATACGAAGCCTTCCCAAATGAATCCCGACAGCATCCCAAACGTGTCCACCCCCATCAGCCAAGGCGGCCCTCGCCTCAACCCGCTGGCCTTGTTCGTGGCCATCGCCATCAGTGGCGGGGCCGTTGCTGCCGACGGCAAACCTCTGGAGCTGGACGCCACGCAGATCGAAGACAGCGCATTGCTGCCCGCCGATGATGCCGGCCAGTTGGGTTACACGGTCGAGAGCACCCGCAGCTCTACCGGGCTGGCGCTGACGCCACGGCAAACGCCGCAATCGGTCACCACCATCACCCGTCAGCAGATGGATGACCGTGACATCCACACCATTGAGCAGGCGCTGGAAACCACGCCGGGCGTCACGGCCAACAAGTCCGAGGTGGGCGGGCGTACCGACTACCGGGCCCGTGGCTACTCGATCAGCAACTGGAAGGTCGATGGCCTGCAGACCCAGGGTGGCTCCGATTTCAGTGGCAGCGGCAATGCGTTGAACATGGACCTGTACGAACGCATCGACATCGTGCGCGGCGCCAATGGCCTGCTCGGTGGCACCGGCGACCCTTCGGCCACCGTCAACCTGATCCGCAAGGCACCGACCAAAACCTTCGGCGGCAGCGCCTACGCCACATATGGCAGCTGGGACAAACGTCGCCTGGGTGCTGACCTGAATCTGCCGCTGTCCGAAGATGGCCGCCTGCGTTCGCGCTTCGTGATGACCCAGCAGGACGCCAACTCGTTCCGCGACAACCAGTCCGAACGCTCCCGCGCCGCGCTGGCCAATTTCGAGTTCGACCTGGACGACGCCACCACCCTGGGCGCCGGTTACCAGTATGAGTACAACAAAGTCGTGGGTGGCGGCTGGGGCGCGAACATCCCCATCTGGTACCGCGACGGCAGCAAGACCGACTTGCCGCGCAGCACCAACCTGGTGCCCAGCTGGAGCTTTGGCGAGTACACCACCCGCACTGCGTTCGGTTCGCTCGAGCACCGTTTCGACAACGACTGGACCCTGGACCTGAAAGCCGCCCAAGCCACCACCGAAGCCCTGAACCATCGCGGCCTTGCCAAGGTGAACTCGGCTGGGCGCGGCAGCTACGGAGGCTATTGGGACCAGGACGGCAGCGGCGCCGTGCTGAACGGGTTGCACAGCTCCAGCGACACCACCCAGCAGTCGGCGCAGATCGACCTGTCCGGCCCGTTCCAGCTGTTTGGCCGCACCCACCAGGCCATGGTCGGCTACAACGACAGCCGCACCGTCGGCTGGTCGCCTCAGTACACCTGCACCATGGTCGGCGACGGCATGGCTAGCGCGCCTGCACTGGGTTGCCAGTTCCGCGCCAACAACGGCTTCCCGGTGACCGACTGGCACAATGGCGTGGATGACGATTACGACCTCATCGCCTCGCGCACCGGCCTTCACAGCAAGACCACTACTCGCCTGCAGGGCATGTACGCCGCCACCCGCCTGAGCATCACCGACCCGCTGTCGGTAATCGTTGGCGTGCGCACCAGCAACTATTCCTCGGTCACCCGTAGCGTGGCCGGCGAGCGCAGCAGCCAGGAAGAAAACGGCATCGTCACCCCCTACCTGGGCGCGGTGTATGACCTCAATGACAACTACTCGTTGTATGCCAGCTACACCGATATCTTCACCCCGCAAACCTCTGAAACCAGCAGCGGCAGCAAGGTCGAGCCGATTCGTGGGCAAAGCTACGAGACCGGTATCAAGGGTGAGTGGTTCGATGGCCGCCTGAACGCCTCGGCGGCGTACTTCCGCACCAAGCAGGAAAACAAAGCCGTGCTGGACGGCGACCTGACCACCCCGACTGGCGGCAACGCGTACAAGGCCGGTTCCGGCCAGGAAACCGACGGTATCGACCTGGAAGTTGCGGGCGCCCTGACCCCCAACTGGAACGTTTACGCCGGCTACACCTACCTGCACTTCCGCCGCGTCGACAGCGACGGCCGCAGCGACCCATCGCACCTGTTCAAGGCCTCCACCACCTACCGCCTGAGCGGCCCGCTCGACCGCCTGACCCTGGGCGCCGGCGTGACCGCACAAACCAACATCCGCGCCATTTCCAGCCCGGCTGGCCAGCCCACGAACGGTGTGAGCAATGGTGCCACTGACGTGAACTGGTCCGGTTATGCCATCTGGAATGCCATGGCCAAGTACCAGCTGACCGATGAAACCAGCGTCAGCCTCAACGCCAACAACCTGTTCGACAAGCACTACTACACCCAGTACGGGTTCTATGCCGGGGCCATCTACGGCGACCCGCGCAACCTGTCGTTAACGGTAAGTACCGCGTTCTGATCAAGCCCTCCCACAGGGCCTGGCGTTGTACCTGTGGGAGCGGGTTCACCCGCGAACACCGGCGCAGCCGTTGCCTGCAACCGCAGCGCCAGCTTGTATGGTTAGACTCGAAGGGGTGGTGGGACTAAATGCCCGATGTAAGCGCGTGACATCAGAAGTCCTCCGCGTTGCTGCGCGGCAGCTTTACGCGCTTGGTCGTGTTGGTTTCTAAAGAGTTGAGATCAAGCGCAGGGTCATCGATCAACGCCTGGAAAACCCGGTCAGAGATTCCAACAGTGAACAGCGCGAGCATGAAATCTCGCAACGAAACACCGTCCGCCTTACCCCTCTCGAGGTGACGAACAGTGCGGAGAGAAATTCCAGCCAGGTCCGCAAGGTCTGCCTGACGCATTCTCATGCGCAGACGCGCCTCCTTCATCAGAAGGCCTATTCGGTGCAGCACTGAGGTACTCTGAACAGGGAAAAAGTCTTTCATAAAGTGGCACCAAGCGACATTTTATAGAGGATAAGGTACTACTATATGCACTCTAAAGAACCGTAGCAGAAAATTAAGGTTGCGTTTTATGGCACCTTATATTCGATAAGATATCATCAAAAGATATTTTATAAAGGGGATGAGCTGGCAGGGCCTAGAGTGGAGTGGGGGCTGTGGGGGTTAAAACAAAAAAGGCCAACTTTCGGTGAGCCTTTTACTCCGTCCCCCCGCTGCTTGCACTGCTTAATTGCGAGTGATTATCATATTCCGCTCACAAGAACGCAGACAGGCCACTCGCCTATGGGACCCCCAAGCTCCTTCGACCTGGATGTCGAGCGCCTCTACACGCAGCATCACAGCTGGTTGAAGCGCTGGCTGATGAAGCGTCTGGGGGAGGCTGCGGATGCTGATGATCTGGCCCAGGACACCTTCGTGCGTATCATGCGCGCGCGCCGCCCGCTCGACGATGTGCAGCGCCCCTTGGCGTACCTGGCCACCATCGCCAACAGCCTGTTGATCAACCGTTGGCGGCGCCTGGCGGTGGAGCGCGCCTATACCGACGCATTGGCGGCGCAACCGGAGCAATACGAGATCTCCGCCGAAGAGCGCCACTTGCTGATCGAAACCCTCACACAGCTCGATGAGCTGCTGCACGGGCTGTCGCCGCGAGTGCGGGAGATTTTTCTGCTGTCGCAGCTCGATGGGCTGACCTACAAGCAGATCGCCGCGCAGCTGGCGCTGAGTGTCGACCAGGTTCAGAGGGCTATGCTCAAGGCCTTCGATCGCTGTTATGCCAGTCAGTTCGAGTGACCGCCATGTCCCAGGCCCAGCCGATTTCCGCCAGCGTGCGCCAGCAGGCCATCGCCTGGTATTCGTTGACCCAGTCCGGCGATATCACCGCCGAGCAAATCCGGGAGCTAGAACGCTGGCGTCAGGCCGACAGCGAGCACGAACTTGCGTGGCAGCGCATGGTGGGTTTGCCGGCGCTGCTGCGCAACAACGCTGGTGTGCTACGCGACCCGGTCGCCCGGTCTGCGCTACAACAGGCCCGCTATGTCAACGGTGACCGTCGCCAGGTATTGAAAATGTTGATGGGTGCCAGCTTGCTGGGGGCCATCGCCTGGCAGAACAGAGAAAGCCAATGGCTGCAGGGCGGTTTGGCAGACCTCAGCACCGAGACCGGAGAGCGCCGCCGTCAGGTGTTGGACGACGGCACCGAACTGTGGCTGAACACCGCCACGGCGGTGGATATCGATTTCAATGCCAACGAGCGGCGCATTTTGTTGCGATATGGCGAAATCAACGTGCTCACCGGGCACGACCCGCTCGGCCGACCGCTGCAGGTGCAAACCGACGATGCGCTGATGCGGCCACTCGGCACCCGCTTCACAGTACGTTGCGGGGATGGTTGTCCGGGTACGCTGCTGTCGGTCAGCAGCGGGCGCGTGGCTGCCACGCTGCGACATGGTCGGGGTCACCGCGTCATCGACAGCGGCCAGCGCGCAAGGCTCGATAGCGAGGGGATCGTCGTCAGTCAACCGGCGGTGCAGGACGATGCCTGGATCGACGGCTTCGTGATTGCCCAGGCCACACGCCTGGACGAACTGATCGACCAGCTCGGCCGCTACCGTCCGGGCATCTTGCGTTGCGACCCGCGTGTGGCCGGCTTGCGGGTGACGGGGTCCTATCCGCTGGATGACAACGAGCGCATCCTCGCACTGCTGGAAAGCAGCCTGCCAGTGAGCATTCAACGGCGAACCCGCTACTGGGTGACGGTGGTACCCAGAGCTGGCGCCTGAAAAATATTTTCACCCTCTGCGCAGTTTTTTCGTTCTCGATTGGCTTCAGGGCATACCCCGCCAATACCGCGGTCCCTCTGACCCTTTCGGACGTTCCACATGACGCATCGAATCACCCCGCTGGCCCGCGCCATCCACCTGGCCTTCGCCACTGGCCTGACCCTGTGCGGCCTGTCTGGTAGCAATGCCGCACTGGCCCAGCCGGCGCCCAGTAGCATCATTCGTTTCGACATTGATGCGGCCCCGCTCGACCTGGCACTCAGCCAGTTTGGTCGCCAGGCTGGTATCCCTTTATCGATCGATGCCAGCCTAACGGCCGGCAAGACCAGTCCTGGGGTCAAGGGCAGTTTCAACGTGGAGCAGGGCTTTGCCAGGTTGCTGGCTGGCACCGGTCTGAGCGTATTCAGGACCGACAGCGGCAACTACCTGCTGATGCAGGCCGCTGAGCCGAGCGGGGCGTTGGAGCTGGGGGTGACGTCGATCAATTCGCGGTCATTAGGTGCAACCACAGAAGGCACAGGCTCTTACACCACTGGGGTAAGCAGCACCGCTACCAAGATGAACCTGTCGATACGTGAAACGCCGCAGTCGGTGAGCGTGATCACTCGCCAGCGCATGGATGACCAGGGGCTCAATGACATTACCGAAGTGTTGCAGCAGACGCCTGGGCTGTCGGTGCAGAGCCTGGGGAGCGAACGCTTCAACATCTATTCACGTGGGTACTCGGTAGATAATTACCAATTCGATGGCATTCCGACGACGCTGGATATCGCAACGCAAATGTCGGCGCAAAGCCTTGCGGACATGGCCATCTACGACCGTGTCGAAGTGCTGCGCGGTGCGACTGGCCTGATGACCGGCGCGGGAGACCCTTCGGCCACCATCAATCTGGTGCGCAAACGCCCTACTGAACAATTCAAAGGCCACATCACCGCTGGCGTGGGCTCTTGGGACAAGTATCGCACCGAAGTCGACCTGTCCGGCCCGCTGACCCCAGCCGGTAACGTGCGTGGCCGCATGGTCGCGGCGTACCAGCAGAACAACAGTTTCGTTGACCACTATTCACAGGAAAAGCAGATTTTCTATGGTGTCCTCGAAGCCGACCTGACCGATACCACCCTGCTTACCGTCGGCGCCGACTACCAGAAGAATAACCCGCAAGGCTCGTCCTCCGTGGCCTTCCCACTGTTCTACAGCAATGGCAAACAGACCGATTTCTCTCGCTCGACCAACAGTGCCGCACGCTGGAGCCACAACCCGCAAGATGCCCTCAATACCTTCGCGAGTATCGAGCAGAAGCTGGCTCATGACTGGAGCTTGAAGGCTTCCGTGAACCGCATGTACATCAAGCGTGACGACTACAAGCTGGCCACCGCCAGCTGGGGTTTCCCTGACGAGAACACGGGCGCTGGCGTGCGTCTGTACGGTGGCGCGGGCAGCACCTGGCAGAAACAGACCGGCGTAGACCTGCAGGCACAAGGCCCCTTCCAGCTCTTCGGCCGCCAGCACGAGCTGATCGTTGGCTACAACTATTCGCGTTACGAGAATCGCCATACGCCCACCCGTGGTACCGGGATCGAAGGGACCTTCGTCAATTTCTACGACTGGGACAACTACACCAACCAACCTGTCATGGGCGGCGGCAAGCTCTACGATGGCGACACCGTCATTCACCAGAGTGGCACTTACATTGCCACTCGGCTGCGCCCGACCGACAACTTGTCGGTGATCCTCGGTGCGCGCGTCAACAAGTACAACTACGACTACGACCTGACCTATCCGGCGACGCCACGCAGCAATCGCACGACGGATTACAAGGAAAACGGCGTGGTTACACCCTATGCAGGCGTAGTTTACGACCTCAACGACGTGCACTCGGTTTATGCCAGTTGGACCAGCATTTTCAAACCACAGAGCGTGCGTGACGCCGATGGCTCGACCCTTGAACCGCGTGAAGGTGACAACTACGAGATAGGTTTGAAGAGCGAATTCTTTGGTGGCCTGTTGAACACCAGTATCGCGGCGTACGAGATCAAGCAAGACAACCTTGCTGTACTCGACGAAGGCAAGACCGTCAACAACGATGGCTCTACCGCCGCCTACAAGGCAGTAAGCGGGGCGACTACCCGTGGCTTTGAAGTCGAAGCCAATGGCGAGCTGATGCCTGGCTGGAATGTTTCCGCCAGCTACAACCATGGCATCACCAAGGATCGCGACGGCGAGCGCTTGAACACCGAAGCCCCTGCCAACATGGTGAAGCTGTGGAGCACCTACCGGCTGCCGGGCGATTTCGATCGGCTGACCGTTGGCGGTGGCGCGAACTGGCAAAGCGGCACCCACATAACCGTTACGCCGAGCACGGCGATGGGCACGGTCAAGGCCAAGCAATCGCAGTTTACCGTGGTCAACCTCATGGCCCGCTATCAGCTCACCGACCAGCTTTCCACCACCCTCAACGTGAACAACCTGTTTGACAAGAAGTACATCAGTGCGTTGGACACCACGTTCTACAGCGGGTACTACGGTGAACCGCGCAATGTGATGTTGAACACGCGATACGACTTCTGAAATTAGCCACCGGGCATTGGCTTTGGGTCGAGAGCGCTCACTGGCGAATGGCGGGTATCGACCGAGGCTGTGTGAAAACCCTCCGAGCAATCGAGCTGTTCAAAACATCCTAAAAATCGCGCGTCTACGCGAAAGCTGGGTTAGTTGAGCAGCCAAGCTCTTCGGCATCACATAGGTAGTGAACGTACGAACTGTCGGATGCGGATCCTACTCGGCCTGAACCACTCCGGTTGCGGTGTGGCGTTCCCGGCTCCAGGCCAAATTTTGCTGCCCCGGCAGCATTAGAAATAGCAGTCAACGCTTGTGGGCAATGGTCGTCAAGAAATGCATTTTCAGGTGATTAGCGCCTGTGGATAAAACGTATTCCTACGTGGAGTCATCGGGTTTCCACAGACCCCGTTGTCCCAGCTGATCGTGGCCCAGAAGTTGTTCATCTAGTTTGGGCCCTTAGCCGCGTGGCTGCGCGAAAGAGCTTCATGCTGTTCTGTGGATAACTCCAACCGGACGCTCGACCAGGCTGCCGAAGCGCTGGGAGTCAGCCCCCGTAGCATCAGCCGCTACAGCAGTGGTCGTGAAGCGGTACCACGCACATTGGCGCTGGCTTGCCTAGGTTGGAGAGTTTGGAGCAGAAAGCCGCCTGACAGGGCTTTTTGAGCCATCTCGGAGGGCTTGAGCTTTCGCTATTCTGGCCTGAGATTGCCGGGGGCGCTTTGCGGCCCTCCGCGACATAAGGCCGCTCCTACAGACGACGCGGCGTGCTTTTGAATCTTTTACTCTGCGCGACGGTGCAGCCTGGAAGAGCGCTATGGGATTGTTGAGGCAGCTCTACGGCCGAGTCGCCGCGGCGGTTGCCCCGTAGCGTGAGCAAGCTGAATGCACAGCGTCTTGCGCAAGGCTGGGGGAGTCCGCCATTTGAGTAACCTCCTAGCCGAAAACAAAAAAGGCCCACCTTTCGGTGAGCCTTTTTTGATACTGTGTATGGTGCGGCACCAGGAGTCGAATTTTATCCTAACTCACTATTTCATAGAGGATATTTATTTTTATTGGGGTGAAATATCTCAATAAATATCCTTATGTGTATCCTAGCTTGTGTAAGAAAGAATTTTAACAAGTTTGATAGTTATCATGCCTGATGATTCTATACGGCCTTAAAGCAATCGTTATTTACTTCTTGACGCCCTATTCTAATCGCAAAGTGAGTGCAAAGCGAAGGTTCGCCTCCGACTTCCAGATGATGGTGGAGTTTCTTAACCGACCCGAAAGACGTAGGCTGATCAACAATTTTCGTAACTGAATTATAATCGGAATGTACGAAGGTGGACATGTCAATCGCAGAGATATGTTTTTTGTATCTATCCCACCACGTCGAAAAATTTGCGCCACTATAATAGGTAATTAAAAAGCTTCGTTTTACTTCTAAAGGATTATAGTTGTTTAGCAATTTTAAGTAATGTTTGTCTATGTAATCGGAGTCGACGCTTGTTAGTCTCATCGCTTCTATGAGAGTAAATAGATATGATCGATCCTCAATTACAAGGTCGAGTTCTCCAGCACCAATTCCTGACATAGAGGCGCCTTCTCGCGTTTGATCCTTTATTTCATATCCTTTGGAAGACAACATGTCTCTCAAGTAATCGTTATTATAATCCTCGGAGTCATCCTTCTCCGCGCGGCGGCCTAGGCGATGTAAAACCCACTCTAAATCATTTTCGAGTTCGCTAAAATCTATGTTCTTTTTGGTAAGTGTATCATTAGATGTTGTCAGGTTTTGAAGGTTAAATAAATGTATTCGTTGGCGATTTATTTCGTTAATGAAGGTTGAGTAATTGTTATTATTGTCTGTGACTATAACTTTCCCAAAGCTTGTTACGGCGCTTGTAATTGTACTGTACACAGTTTCGTCAAGGGATGAAGAGCTTCCAGATGATGCTAGTAGTGTTTTTCCTGCGTCGCGTCTATCTAGCATTTCACGCCATCTGAAATAATTTTCAAGTGCGGTTCGGTTTTCCTGTAGTGAGTCCACATAAGATTTAGCGAGGCGCTCCTCGCGATCTAAGACAATTTGGTCATCAGACATTAAGAATCGTTCAAGAAAAACTTTGAAGAAAACTGAGTCATCGCCAATGTTTTTGGACAAAAATGAAGGGCAAATACAGTGCGACATTTTCATTGGAGTCTTACCTCTATGTCGGCACTTTGTGCATTTTGCTCCTTGTTGTCTTTGTGTACTTTTGCGTACTTTAATTGCTGTATTTCAATGGAGTCTTTAATCTCTACGTCCATGAAATCTTTAGGCCACTTAACATCGCCATTTTCGTTAATTTCTATATCATCTAAAATTGTGCATTTTTTTATTGTGTCTTTGTGAAGGTAGTAAATTTTTACTTGTTCTTCAGTTAACTTTGAGCTCTCGTCTACTATGCGAAGTCGGATTCTTCTAATAAGAGCATCGCTATGTGTTTCTACAAGAAATCTCTTATCGCTTTTGAGAGCAATAGAAATTAAAGCATCAGCCAACCAAGCCTGCATGCTAGGATGTAGATGGATCTCCGGTTGCTCGATTATCGTCAAAGAGTTCCTGGGCGAAAGATATGCTTGAACCAAAATCGGCAAAACTTGAGAGATGCCAAAGCCTACATCTGTCAACTCTAGATTAACGTTGTTTTGGTTGACAACGATTTTATAGATAATGTCGTTGACTTTTTCGACATCAATCCCAATATTGAACCTGGAGAATAGTATGTTTATCTCGTCTTTGATAGTGGGATTGTTTTTTAAGATTTCAGCCAGCTCTGTTCCGTCAAGTGCGTTTAATTTTCTGTGATGGATAGATTTGTCTAGTACATAGTAGCGCTGTGGGAATGCTCGTAAAGGGCTGACATGGTTAACCTGTAAACCGGCAAGATTCTGTAGCAGGTGTCGCGAGGTAGAATTTAGAAACAATCCCAATGCACTTGCAACAGGGCTGGAGCTACTTTGGAAGCACGCAAGCCCACCATAACTATTTCCTGCGATATTAACCCCGCTGGCGACTTGTAAAGAGTCAAGCGTCAGCACCTTAAGGATTTCGGATCTAGACCTTCCAAGAATAGAGGAGCTTATCACGTCAGACGTGATGCTAATATTGTTGCCTTCTTTTTTGTAGCTGAAGATCACGTTTCCGAATTTGTTGTGCTGAGTATACTCGCTAACAACAAGTACTTCTTTTCGTTTGTTATAAGTGAAGGTGTATGTTACCTGAGCGGGAATTAGTCTGCTTAAATGCACTCCCAGAAATGCATCCATGCAATCTTCAATTTTTTGGATTGAAGCTTCTTCACTAATGTTGATGAAACCATCCGGATAGGCTCGGAGCTTCCTTTCGGTTGGCATGATCGCTCGATAAGTTTTAACAACCTTTGTGTAATGTTTTTTGAACTCTGAGACCTTTGATGGATCGCTCAAGGTCTCAGTCAGCTCTTCTATTTTTGATACCTGTCGTGAAAAGGTTGATGATTTCACATTGTTGATTGTTGCAGAGTGAGCCATCCATCTAGGGATAGTTTCATAACTCTGGACTATATTTGACTTGGCCTGTGCAAGATTTTTTCGCAGGGAGTCTTTAGAGTCGAATTCAAAAGTAAAGCTTAATTTGTTTAAGGGGTTCTTGTCTTTGATTATGTTGAGAGTTTCCCCCATTCCAGTTTTATTTCCGTTAAGACGTAGCGGAGATTCTGAAATGGCAGATGAGTCGGCAGATTGGGAAAGCATCAGTAAAGAGTTTATTAAGGCACTTTTACCACTGCTGTTTGCGCCTAATAAAATTGTGAGCGGCTTTAGATCGAGATCAAAGCTATCAAAAGCTTTATAGTTTTTGCCTGAAAATCTAGAAATCACACCAAGCTCCCTCTGTAGTGGCTCTTTGCTATATACCATTTTTGACGCTTTGGTTCAATAGTGTTTCGAGATTTTATTTATTGGCTTGACAGCAAGGATGAGTAGCAATTGAGTGGCCAAAGAAAATTTAAATATATTGGAAAGCCTTCATTAATGCGAGGCAGTACTCTACCCGGCTTTTGCTAACTTTCCTGATAGCACTCGAGAATCGAGTTAAGGTGGTTCTGTTTTTTGTTGGCCAATGGTTCGTGTGCCTAATTTAAGAAGCCGCTCTTTACCCTCACTTCATCCCGCCAAGACTGTTGAGTGTTATCAGGTATCAAGGCTCCTGCGACCTGTGAGGGTGTCCACTGACGCTGGACTGGCGGCTCCTTACGTCCGGGAGCAAGGGCATCTCATGATCTGGCCTCCTGAGCACCGTCACCGGTGGGCGGGTGGAGGCTGCGTTGGCTGACGAGACCACTGCCGCGAGATCCTGAGACATGCGCAAGCAGCAATGCGATGACCGGGGCATGCCTGACTGTCAGTCAGGTGCAGTCCATTCCTTGGTCTGCGGCACCATCATCTGCATGGCTGTTGCTGGTGACATCGGCGTTTGTCACGCCAATTGTCACGAGGGGAATTGTCGCTGAGCCATGTGCGATCAGGGCTGCAGCAGTGTCAGGAGCGCCCGTCTCTTTCCGGTGAAAGAGACGGGCGCAGATTGGCGCACGTGAAATGGCCAAGCGGATAGGTTGCTGCTGAGCAGATGGGTAGGGTGGTTGCCGCAGGGGCAACGATATTGAGTTGGCATCCATCACATGGGTAGTGACCGTACGAGCTGCCGGACGCGAATCGTACTTGCGGGTGAACCACCGCGGGAGCGGCGTGACCTTGTTCTCGCCCGTCTGCTTGGCAAACTCATGCGGCGTCACATGGTCCTCGCGGTTTGCATCCAGAAACCGGCTCCACCAGGTCATGATCATTCGCCGCTCTTCGAGGAACTCGGCCTTGTGGGTATAGGCGGCGCGCACGTTGTTCGTTTCTTGTGGCTCATCTGTCGCTCGATAGCCGTCTCCGACCACAGCCCGGACTCGACCAGCGCGCTGCACGCCATGGCTCGGAACCCGTGGCCGCAAATATCCACCTTGGTGTCGTAGCCCATCGTCCTGAGCGCCGCGTTCACCGTGTTCTGGGACATCGGTTTCCACTGTTTGGCATCATCCGCGAAGCCAGGTCGAATTTGTCGGTGATCGTGTGGAGCTGCTGGAGCAAGGTCACTGCCTGTGGCGACAAGGGCACTAGATGAATGACACCGACCTCGAATGAGGGCGAACTCATTTCAGCGGGTGGGAGAAACACGATATTTCAGGGTTATACCGCGAAACAGTTCTATTTCCGCCAACTGCAAGCCACTGCGCTAAATTTCCCCCTCCTGGCATCCATGCCGTCCACCAATCCAGCATCTCGCCGTGGGTAGACCGTTGAAAAAGTTTGCGTTTGTGAGTGCAGCTGCTGAGCGTGAATACAAAGACCTTCCCAAGGACGTTCAAGACGATTTTGGTAAAGACCTGCGACGCATCCAGTATGGCCAGGACCCAGAGCGGCCGATCAAGTCGTTGACCGAGTCGGTAGGGGCGGGTGCGATTGAGCTCATCATCAACGGCAGCCCTGCATTCCGATGCGTGTATGTGGCCAAATTTGCAGACATGGTCGTCGTGTTGCATTCGTTCGTAAAAACGACCAACAGGCCCGACCGGCACGCGATGCAGGTCGCCGAACAGCGGATGAGGGAGTTGAAGCAAGAACTGAGAAAAATGGGATACAGGGTTTAGCTGCCAGGCGTTTGGGTGATCACGATCTGGGGCGGTGAACCGGCATCGTTCGAGGGCAGGGTCAGGGTTGTGCGAAAGCCGAGCTTGTCCAGCATGTCCATCATGGCGTCCAAGGTGAATTTCTCGATCTTGCCGTTTGCAAGCTCGGATATGCGGGATTGGGTTACGTTCAGCTTGGCTGCGGCATCATGCTGTTTGAGGCCCATTTTTTTGATGCAGTCAGTGATGAAAATGGACAAGTCCATTTTCAAGGCCATTTTGCTGGCGGTATCTGCGTCGTGGGTGGCGTGGAAAGGGCTTTCGTGGAATTGAAGCGCCATTGGCTTGCCTCGGCAGAAATATCTAAAATTTACGATAAATCGTAGTGGGGATTGGTTGCCGAGTCAAAGCGTTTCTGTTGAAGGGTGTGTCTGCTTTGGAACTGTGCTGATGATCAGAGAATTGCATCAGCCTGGGGTGGGTGGGTCTGCTGCGCAGCCCATCGTAGGCAAGCCAGCTCCCACACTGATCGTGGTGGCTTCAGTGGATTTGTAAGAACGAGACGCTGGCAGGGGCAAGAGTGGAGGGCGGGACTGCGGGGGTTGAAAACAAAAAAAGCCCACCTTTCGGTGAGCCTTTTTTGATACTGCGTATGGTGCCGGCACCAGGAATCGAACCCGGGACCTACTGATTACAAGTCAGTTGCTCTACCATCTGAGCTATACCGGCAATGGGGCGTCATTATAACGATCGTTTGGCGCCTGTAAACCACTTCCTTGCGAATGTTCGCAAAAGACCTAAGTCACCGGCCCAAAAGGAGAATTTTCCTACCAGCCGCGGTGGATGGTATTGACGTTTGGCTCGCTTTTGCCCGGGTTGAAGAACAGCTTGTCGTTGTCGCAGCCGCGCTTGCGGCAGGGGCTTTCGGTGCGCAGGGGCAGGCCGTTGTCGCCGCCTAGTTGCATACCGGGGTGGTTCCAGCCCAGGTTGCTGTTGGGGTGGGGCGAGGTGCCGCCGGCGCAGCCGGTAAGGGCCAGGGCGAGGGTCAACAGGGCGAGGGGGTTGGCTCGGGTCACGATGGTCAGGTCCGTTGGTCCATTGTCGGTTCTGGCGCAACGCCAGAAGGCCGCGGGGCTGGCGGGCAGCGCGCGACGTCACTTTTTAATGATTTGGGGGGCAGATGATACACCGTTACGGTGGGTGAGCATTAACCTTGTGTTGCCTGGTGTGGCCTCTTCGCGGGTGAACCCGCTCCCACAGGGGGCCGCGTAAGCGCGGCTATCTGTGTAAGGTAATTCTGAACCATGGGGCAAAAAGCTTCAGAAGTGGGATGCTTCGGAAGTATCCTACGCGCGCTGCCGAAGTATCGCTGTTGTCGGGGAAATGGCTCACAGATACCGTTTGCGGGTCGCTTTGACGACCGGGTGTGAGAACCCGACCTGAACGTATCGGCTGCGTAATGGCGACCGTGCGCGAGCAGACCTTGGTCTGGCCGGGCTTCCTATGTTCACTCGGTTTCTCACCTCGTGCACGGTTGCCGCCTTTGTTCCGTGAGAAAGAATGAACACGGCAACTCCTTTTGAACTAGGAGTTTGAAAAGTGAAAACGATCATTTCTGATCCCAACAGCCCCCAACCAGTCACCACCGCAGGCGTGGAAACCTTCCTCGCAGCCGGTAACCCATCCCTAAATCTGCTTCGCGTTCAACCCGGCGTCCCGGTGGACGCTGCCTACGAGCATGTCTCGATCCTGATGGGCTACATCAAGCATCTGGTGCGCGAGGGCGATATGGAGGACGACCATAAATTCCTGGGGGCTGCCGATTACCTGTGCGACATGGCCAAGGCGCTGATGAACGATATCGAGATTGCCAAGGGCAAGGCGCATTAGGCATTGACGCGGTCATTTGTGGGAGCGGCCTTGCGTCGCGAAAGGGCCGCAAAGCGGCCCCCGTTTTCGGCACAATCTCTGAAATCGCCGGGGCTGCTTTGCAGCCCATTCGCGACGCAAGGCCACTCCCACAAAAGCCGCTTGCGCTAACCACAAGAAATGTTTATGCACAAGTGGCATCGGCGACTTGCGCGAAAGGCATGCCGCATCGCTACGCCGCTGGTCTTTGCGCAAATGCCTGTTTTTACTGGCCTGTAGCAGCAAGCGGGAATAAGCCAAGCGTTTGAAATAGCCCTTGGATCCAACAGGTAATCACAAGCTTGTTCACAGACTTATCCACAGGTTGTGCTGCGGCTAACGGTCACGTTCCGCGAGTATCAACAGGTTGCGGGGGGTCAGTGGATAATCGCAAAAAAGGCCTAGGCGTACGTCATAGCCTTGTTCTTCGAGGAACAGGGCGCGATCCAGCACCAGCCACAACTCCAGCGGCCGGCGGAACAGGTTGCGCACCCGCTCCAGGTTGCGAACCTCGGCCAGGCGCTGCCAGCCGGCGGCTTCCAGGGCGGTCCAGTCCGGGTTGCCGGTCAAGGGTATTTGTTTGAGATCGACCAGGTCGCGACAGTACTGCTCGAAGGGCTTTTCCAGCCAGGCTACCGGCAGCGATGGCGTTGGCAGGTATTCGTTGGTTTGGCGCTGCTGGCGTTGCAGCAGGTCGAAGCCCAGGCGGCGGGCCATCGAGGTGTCGCGCTGGCGCCGCACGCGGGCGCCGGCAGTGACGGTTTCGCTCAGGGGCAGGCCCAGGTCGTCCAGCGACAGCTGCAGGCTGGACGCCTGCGCGGCTGTGGATAACGCCTGGTATTGCTGCGCGGCGATGCGGTTGTAGCAGCAGGGCGCTACGGCCAATTGTCTGCAACCTTGCTGGCTGGCCAGCTGCATCAGGCGGACATGCAGGTCGCCACAGGCATGCAGGGCAACCACGCTTGTGTCGCCAGCGAGGTGGCGGGCGCTGTCGCTGGCCATCACATCCTGATGTACGTGCTGTGCGGGCAAGTGGTGGTGTGCGCTCAGGGCCTGACCGGCACCGACCAGTTCGGCGTCGTACTCCAGGCAGGTCAGTTGCTGCCCGGGTTGCAGCAGGCGACGGCCAAGGTGGCCCTTGCCAGAGCACCAGTCCAGCCAGTGCCGGGGCTGCTCGCGGAAGGCCAGGTGGCTGGCGAAGGCTTCGATCTGCTGCCATTTGCGGCCGGGCACAGCGACGTCCAGGCGGTGGGCGGCAGGTGGCAGGTCGGTTTGCGGAAGGCTGCCGAGCGTGGCGAGCTGTCGGGCTTGCTCGGCCAATTGCGGGAATGGGGCTGGCAAGCGGTCAGTGGCGCTGTCGGCTTCGGCGTCTGCCAGTGAACATTGGCGCAGGTGGGCGGCCAGCTCTGGGTGGGTGGCCTCCCAGGCCAGTGGCAGGGTGGTGAAGGGGCGGGGTTTCCACAGCGGTTGGTGCTCGATCAGGAACTGGTCGAGGGCCTTGAAGCGGGTGCTTAGGTGGTGGCTGTGGAGGTGGTTGGGCATGGGTAGAGGTGTGTTGGTTTTTAGGGCCTCTTCGCGGGCACGCCCGCGAAGAAGGCCAGGAGATGTCAGCGCCCCTGGCAGGCATCCACGCGCAGCCAGCGCTCCAGCAGCTTGAAGCCCTGCACCAGCAAGAAGGAGATCACCAGGTAGAACACGCCTGCGGCAAAGAAGATTTCCACCGGCAGGTAGGTCCGGGCAATGATGGTACGGGCCATGCCGGTCAGTTCCAGCAGGGTCACGGTACTGGCCAGTGCACTGGCCTTGAGCATCAGGATCACTTCGTTGCTGTAGGCTGGCAGGCCGATGCGCGCAGCACGGGGCAGCATGATGTAGAACAGCGCCTTGCCCCGCGACATGCCCAGCGCCCGCGCCGCTTCGATCTCACCTTTGGGGATCGACTGCAGTGCGCCGCGCAGGATCTCGGCAATGTATGCGGCCGTGTGCAGGGTCATGGTCAGCACCGTGCACCAGAACGGGTCGCGCAGGTACGGCCACAGCGAGCTGGAGCGCACCGCATCGAACTGCGCCAGGCCGTAATAGACCAGGAACAACTGCACCAGCAGCGGCGTACCACGGAAGAAGAAGATGTAGCTGAACGGCACGGCGCGCACGTACCAGTGGCGCGAGGAGCGGGCGATGCCCAGCGGGATGGCCAGGATCAACCCGGCCACCACGGCAATGGCTACCAGCTCCAGGGTCAGCACCGCACCCTCGGCCAGGCGTGGCAGCCATTTGAAGATGACTTCCCAATTCATTGTTCAGCCCTCGCAAAGCCGCGAGCGGCGCGTTTTTCCATGAAGTACATGCCGGTCATGGCGATGACGGTCAGGCCCAGGTAGATGCAGGCCGCAACCATGTAGAAGGTGAACGGTTCTTTGGTCACGGTCACGCCGATTTGCGCGTGTCGCATGATTTCTTCCAGGCCGATCACCGACACCAGGGCGGTGTCCTTCATCAGGATCATGAACAGGTTGCCAAGGCCAGGCAGGGCGATGCGCCACATCTGCGGCAGGATGATCCGCGAGAGGATGCGGCCCTTGGACAGGCCCAGCGCCAGGCCAGCTTCGCGGTGGCCCTTGGGGATCGCCAGGATGGCGCCACGGAACACTTCGGTGGCGTAGGCGCCAAAGCACAGGCCCAGGGCGATGACGCCCGCAGCGAAGGCGCTGAGTTCCAGGCCGGGCATGTTCAGGGCTTCGCCGAGGCTGTTCATCAGCCCGACGGTGCCGAAATAAATAAGCAGTACCCACAGCAGTTCGGGCACGCCGCGAACCAGGGTCGAGTAGAAGCCGCCAAGCCATTGCAGGGGCTTGAGCGGTGAGGTTTTGGCCAGGGCGCCGAGCAGGCCCAGCACCAGCCCCAGCAGCAAGGCGCAAAGCGCCAGTTTTACGGTCATCAGGGTGCCGGCCATCATGGCCGGACCGAATCCGTGCAGGTCGATATTCATGGGCAGGTCATTTTAGGGACTGGCGCGCCACTTGGGCGCGCCGGTCAGGGCGGGTCATTCGATGCTGAACGGGAAGTACTTGTCGTTGATCTTCTTGTACGTGCCGTCGGCTTTGATTTCTGCCAGGGCTTTGTTCAGGTCGTCGCGCAGCTTGGTGTCACCTTTGCGCACGGCAATGCCGATCTTGTCGCTGTCCATCACCGGCTCGCCCTTGAACTCGTAGTTCGAGCCATCTTTGCTTTTCAGCCACTCGTACTGCACGTACTTGTCGGCCAGGATGCCGTCGATGCGGCCGGAGACCAGGTCGAGGTAGGCATTTTCCTGGGTGTCGTAAAGTTTGACGTCGACATCCGGGTAGTTGTCTTCAAGGTAGGTGCCGGCCAAGGTGGCGCGCTGGGTGCCGATGACCTTGCCTTTCAGCGACGCTTTGTCAGTCTTGAAGTCGACGTTTTTCGGCGCGATGAACTGCAGCTTGTTGGAGTAGTACGGCTCGGTGAAGTCCACAGCCTGCTTGCGCTCGTCGGTGATCGACAGCGAAGACACCAGGAAGTCGAACTTCTTGGCGTTCAGGGCCGGGATGATGCCGTCCCAGTCGGAGGTAACGACCGAGCACTCGACTTTCATCTTGGCGCACAGGGCGTCGCCGATGTCTTTATCGAAGCCAACCACGTTACCGCTGGCATCCTTGTTGTTGAACGGTGGGTAGGCGGCTTCGATGCCCATGCGCAGTTTTTCTGCGGCCATGGCGTTTGCCGACATCACCAGCGTGGCAGCAGCTGCCAGGAGAAACTTCTTGTAGGTGTGCATGTATTGCTCCGTTAGCGGTGGCTTGACATGAATTGCTTGCAACGCGCCGAGGTCGGGTTCTCGAAGACCTGCTGCGGCGACCCCTGCTCTTCGACCAGCCCCTGGTGCAGGAAGACGACTTCACTGGACACATGGCGGGCAAAGCTCATCTCGTGCGTGACCAAAAGCATGGTACGGCCTTCTTCGGCCAATGCGCGGATAACGTTAAGCACTTCCTGGACCATTTCCGGATCGAGGGCCGAAGTGGGCTCGTCGAACAGAATGACTTTTGGTTTCATGGCCAGGGTACGGGCAATGGCGGCACGCTGTTGCTGGCCACCGGAAAGCTGGGCAGGGTAGCTGTGGCGTTTGTCGTAGATGCCAACCTTGTTCAGCAGCGCTTCGGCGGCTTCGATGGCCTCGGCCTTGCTCTGGCCGAGCACGCGGCGTGGCGCCTCGATAATGTTGTCGAGGATCGACATGTGTGGCCACAGGTTGAAGTTCTGGAAGACAAAGCCGATTTCGCTGCGCAGGCGATTGATCTGGCGGTTGTCGGCGGCGATCAGGTCGCCGTTTTTGGCAGCTTTGAGCTTGAGGGCTTCGCCGGCAACCAGGATTTCGCCCTGGTGTGGGTTCTCGAGCAGGTTGATGCAACGCAGCAGGGTGGACTTGCCGGAGCCGGAAGACCCCAGGATGGAGATCACGTCACCGTCGCGAGCGGTCAGCGAAATGCCCTTGAGAATTTCCTGCTCGCCGTAGCGTTTGTGCAGGTTGCGGATTTCCAGCGCGGGCGTGGCCTGAGCCATGTGCGGTCCTCATGTGTTCGGTGCGTTCCCAGCTGTTGGCGGCCTTCCTGGCGTGCGCCAAGCTAGCATAGCGGCATTAGGCGGCCAACAGGGTCGCTAGGGACTGTGGGCACTGGTGGGGCAGTTTGTCGCATCGCTACAGCGTAACGTCGCGCGGATGTCCGCGAAGGTCTCGCCCAGCACCAGAGCCTTGATGAAAAAAGGCGCGATGGTGCCAGCTTTAGCCCGCTCATGGAAGCGGTTTTGGCCCATTCGGGCGGTAAACCCGACCTTTAGGTCAAACGTGTTCGCAGAGGGCAGGTTGATCTGTGGAGGCGTCAATAGGCTATAGGGTTGTACCTAAAGGTTGCACTTTTTGGCATTGCAGTGGTGCATGGGTGTTACCGAGGAGCACCTTTGGTGCGTTTGTAAGTGGGTATTTCAGTAATTAGACGATTTGGCGCCCTTTCGGTCAGGGTGTGGCCGAAAGCCCTCCAAACCGCGCCCTTAAAGGCCCGCAGATTTTTCTGACGAATGCATTCAGCAGGTGGCGCGCTTATTGCCAGTAGGAAACCGCCGATTGCAGCGATGCCTAGGTCAACCCTATGCGCGCTCCGTACCCGCAGTCGGAGTGGTCCACTCCTTACAAAGGTAGTTTTATGAGCGGTAACAATTCCAATGACCTCGCTCAGGGGCTCAAACAACGGCATGTAACCATGCTATCCATCGCTGGCGTCATCGGTGCCGGCTTGTTCGTAGGTTCCGGCCACGCCATCGCAGCTGCCGGCCCGGCCGTGCTGCTGGCTTATGCCGCCGCCGGTACGCTGGTTGTACTGGTAATGCGCATGCTGGGTGAAATGGCCGTTGCTTCGCCAGACACCGGTTCGTTCTCTACCTATGCCGACCGCGCTATCGGGCGCTGGGCCGGCTTCACCATTGGCTGGCTGTACTGGTGGTTCTGGGTGCTGGTGATTCCGCTGGAGGCCAACGCCGCCGCCGCCATCCTGCATGCCTGGTTCCCTGCGGTTGACCTGTGGGCCTTCTCCCTCATCATTACGCTGGCGCTGACCCTGACCAACCTGTGCAGCGTGAAGAACTACGGCGAGTTCGAGTTCTGGTTCGCCCTGCTCAAGGTACTGGCGATCATCGGTTTCATCGTTGTGGGTTGTGCGGCAATGTTCGGCTTTGTATCGGGCAGCCAGGTGAGTGGTGCCAGCCACCTGTTCGACACCCAGGGCTTCATGCCTAATGGCCTGGGCGCAGTGCTGGCCGCGATGCTGACCACCATGTTCTCGTTCATGGGTACCGAAATTGTCACCATCGCTGCTGCCGAGTCGAAGGACCCTGGCAAGCAGATCAGCCGCGCCACCAACTCGGTGATCTGGCGTATTTGCCTGTTCTATCTGGTGTCGATCTTCCTGGTCGTGGCCCTGGTGCCGTGGAACGACCCGGCTCTGGCCGAAACCGGTTCCTACCAGACGGTGCTCAGCCGTATCGGCGTGCCGAATGCCAAGCTGATCGTCGACATCGTCGTGCTGATTGCCGTGACCAGCTGCTTGAACTCGGCGCTCTACACGTCGTCGCGCATGCTGTTCTCGCTGAGCAAGCGTGGCGACGCGCCGGCCATCGCCCAGCGCACCACCAAGGCAGCGACCCCGCATGTGGCGGTACTGCTGTCTACCGCAGCGGCGTTCCTTTGCGTGTTCGCCAACTTCGTGGCCCCGGCCCAGGTGTTCGAGTTCCTGCTGGCCAGCTCCGGCGCCATTGCCCTGCTGGTGTACCTGGTGATTGCCGTATCGCAACTGCGCATGCGCGCCCAGCGTGAGGCGCGTGGGGAGAAGATCACCTTCAAGATGTGGCTGTTCCCAGGCCTGACCTGGGCGACGATTGCCTTCATCGTTGCCATTCTGGTGGTGATGGCGCTGCGTGAGGATCACCGTGCGGAGATCATCGCGACTGCGTTGCTGAGCATTGGTGTGGTAGCGGCTGGCTTGCTGGTGCACCGCAAGCGCGAAGCTGCCGGGCGGGTGGCGCTGGACAACTGATCCACGCTAGCTGAAATGAAAAGGCCGCGCCCTGTGAGGGGTGCGGCCTTTTTTGTTGCCTGTACTGGCCCTGTGGGGCCTGCGAGAGGCCGGTACAGGTTACCGGCCCTATTAGCCAAACTGCTTCTGTTGTTGCTGCTGCTTGGCCACCAGCTCGGAAGCGGTGATATAGGCATTTTGGAACTCATCGCTTTCCAGCCAGGCCATGGTGGCCTCTTCGTCGGCGCCGTCCAGCCATTTGCGGTAGGCGTTGAACACCAGCACGATGTAGTCGGTAGCGTGCTCTTCCTTGTGCCCCTTGAGCACCAAGGCCAGTAGCGGGTCCACCAGGAACACCGAAATCATCGGTACCAGCCCGCCGCTTTCCTGGGCTTCCTTCATTTTGTTGAACATCGCGTCGTAGCTGCCCGACTCCATGGCTTTGTTGTACACCTGCTCGACGCTGGCGCTGTCGCCGGCGCTGGCCTTGACCGCTTGGCCGCTGCGTACCATGCGGTTCTGCTTGGCCTTGCTGGCGGCGCGCTTGGCGCGTTTCTGTTGCTTGGTAGGGGTGGCCATGGGGAATCCTTGGGTGTGTCTGAAAGTGCGCGTATTGAAGCGCAATTGCCCGATAAACCCAAGCAGGGCGCCTGTGCGCTGCAGTTGGGTGAGAGGTCTGTGGGATAGATATCCCGATTATGCTGACCGTAGGCCCTGCGTAGCTTGTCTCCCGCTGCCCGCCATGTTGGCAGGCAGTTTGTCACTGCGCCAATTCGGCGTTTGTGAAGGGTGCGCACGTTTGCGCTACAAAGGAGCAGCCATGAAGTACTTTTACCTGATAACCCTTTACGGCTATAGGGCTGACGGCAATGTTTACTACCCAACCGGTTTCGCCGGTTGCGACGAGCAGCGGATCACCAAGGCTGACATCGCCGCAATTATCGAAAAAAGCAAGGCACACGGCGAGTTCCAGCTACACAGCGTTTCTTACCTGGGGCACATGACCGAGGACGCATTCGAGCATCTTCGTTCCATGTCGGACGAGTAAGGCTCGACCCGCAGTCTGCGTATGGCTGCGGGTTTCTCGATTTCGTTCTTCCAAACCGCCTGAGGTCAAAAATCACAGACAACAAAAAACCCGCACTAGGCGGGTTTCTTGTTGTCGCTTCGGGTAACTTTGCAACCACCAGAAGCTTGAAGGTGGTGCCCAGAGACGGAGTCGAACCGCCGACACGAGGATTTTCAATCCTCTGCTCTACCGACTGAGCTATCTGGGCGACGAGGTGAATTAAATAGATTTTCTGACGGTCCGTCAACGACTTTTTGAAAAAATTTTAAATTAATTCCGTCGCTTACGTTCCGTAGGGTCATTCCGACGGGGGAACGTAGCCTTCCGCCTGCGCGTACTCTTCGCCAGCGAAGAACTTGTCCATCTCGGCCTGCAGGAATTTGCGGTCCTCTGCATTCATCATGTTCAGGCGCTTTTCGTTGATCAGCATGGTCTGGTGCTTCTGCCAGTCGGCCCAGGCCTTCTGCGAGATGTGGTCGAAGATGTCCTGGCCCTTGGCGCCGGGGTAGGGCGGGCGCTCCAGGCCTGGCAGTTCTTCTTTGTATTTGCGGCACATCACGGTGCGGGTCATCGGGCGTCTCCTGCGGTCAGTTCGTCGGCCGCGCGTTTGAGCAGCTTTTTCACCGGGGCAGCAAGGCCCAGGCGCGGCGGGGTGGCGAGGTTATACCAGAGCCAGTCGGCCTCGGTCACGTGCTCGCCAAGGGGGTCGACGCGCACCAGCCAGGGCTCGATCGCCAGCTGGAAGTGGCTGAAGGTATGGGTCAGGCCGTCCATGGCGCGGCTGCCAGCCAGGCGCAGGCCGTGCTGGTAGGCCAAGTCGTCGAGCTGGGCGATGTCGTCCAGTTCCGGCAGGCTCCACAAGCCCCCCCAAAGGCCGCTGGAGGGGCGTCGATAAAGCAGGATGGCACCGTCGTGGTTGGCCAGCAGTGGCATCAATGTGCGCCGTTGCGGCAGCGCCTTGCGCGGCTTGGGCTCGGGGTAGCGGGTTTCTTCGCCGTGCAGGTGGGCCTCGCAGCCACGCTGCAATGGGCAGATCAGGCAACTGGGCTTGCTGCGGGTGCACAGCGTGGCGCCCATGTCCATCATGGCCTGGGTGTAGTGGTTGGCGCGCTGTTGCGGGGTAAAACGCTCGGCCGTAGCCCACAGCTGGTTGGCCACCTTGGGCTCGCCGGGGTAGCCGGCCTGGGCCGTGTAGCGAGCCAGCACGCGCTTGACGTTGCCGTCCAGGATCGGTGCGCGGATGCCCATGCTGATGCTGGCGATGGCGCCGGCGGTGGAGCGGCCAATGCCAGGCAGCTCGGTGAGCTGCTCGACACTGCGGGGGAACTCGCCACCATGTTGTGCGACCACGATCTTGGCGGCCTTTTGCAGGTTGCGGGCGCGGGTGTAGTAGCCCAGGCCCGTCCACAGGTGCAGCACTTCGTCCTCCGGCGCTTCGGCCAGCGCCTGCACGGTCGGCAGGGCCTGCATGAAACGGTCGAAGTAATTGAGCACAGTGCTGACCTGGGTCTGCTGCAACATGATTTCCGACACCCACACCCGGTACGGGGTGATGCCCTGTTGCCAGGGCAGGTCATGCCGGCCGTGCTCGTCATACCAGTCCAGCACAGCGCTGGAGAACTGCTCGGGGCTCATCGCTTGAACAGCCCCTTGAGTGCGTCTTTTACTTCCGGGCTCACTTTGTCTCCAAGTTTTTCATCGAGCTTTTCGTCGATCTTGTCTTTCAGGCGGTTGCCGGCCAGTTTCGCTGCTACCTTGCCCATGCCGCTCTGGTCCAGGCGGCAGGCCTTGGCGCCCAGCTCCAGTGGGCCGCGGCAGCGCAGTGGCACTTCGACGCCGGCGAAGCGTTCGTTGACCTGGCAGGCCGGGTCCGGCATGGCGCGCTGGTCGCCTTCGACGATTACGCCGATGTTGTAGTCCATGCCCAGCACACGCAGGTCGAGGTCGCCATGGCCGTTGACGGTCAGGCCCGGGATACGCACTTTGAGGTCCGGGTTGCTGGCGACGCCGTTGCGTACCACCAGGCTGCCGCGCAGCTCCTGGAACGGTGTGTCCTTGCCGCGTGGTTCGCCGCTCAGGGCCTTGCGGTTGAGTGTGGCAATGGCCTGGCAAAGCTGTTGCTCGAGGTTGGCGTTGACCAGCACGCCATCGTTGATGGTGAAGTTTGCGCTGCCGTTCAGGGTGTCGACCAGTGCCTTCTGGCTGTTGCCGGTGGCTGTCAGATCACTGGTCAGGGTCAGCAGGCCCTTGACCGGTGGTGTCTGCTCCTTGCCTTCGGTCTTGATGAAGTGCTCAACCGGCACGCGCTGGATGTTGGTGTTCACCCCCAGTTGCGGCACGGCAGGGCGCACGTCCACGGTGCCCTTGGCTTCGAAGGTGCCGTTGTACAGCTCGCCGCGCAGGGTTTGCAGGGTCAACAGGCCGCCCTGGCCCACGGCCTTGAGCTGGGCACCTTCGATCGGCAATTTGTCCACGGTCAACGCGCCGAAGGCCAGGTCGGCCTGCAGGTCGAGGGCGCGCAGGCGGTCGACCGGCAGCAGCTTGTCGTCGCTCCAGGCCACTTGGGTCGGGGCGTTGGGCAGCGGCGAGTTGCCGGCACCGGCCACCGCACTGGCTTCCTGTTGCTGGACCTCGGCCTGGCGCGCAGCGGTGGCGCCCTTGGCCTCTTCGCTCTTGGCCGGCAGATAGCGGTCGGCGTCGAAGGTGTCGCCTTTAAGCTGCAGGCGCAAAGCCTGCTTGGCAACGTCTTCGACCGCCACGCGACCACTGAAAGTGCTGTCGTCCAGCTTCACCGCCAGGTCCTCCAGCGCCAGGCTGTTCGGCGTACCTTGCAGGCGGGTGACCAGCTCCAGTCTGGCGAAGGCCGCTGGGTCGTTGGTGGCCGGCAGTGGGCGCCCGATGCTGTCGAGGAAGGTGCGCAGGTTGAACTGGGCGATGGACAGGCCGCCGCTCAGCTGGGGCGCCTTGTCCAGGTCACGCAGGTTCAGCTCGCCGAGCGCGCGCAACTGGTTGGCCGAGACTTTCAGGCCGTTCCACGAGGCGACATTGGCGCCCAGGTCGACCAGCAACTGGCCTTGGGCAGCGAAGGTCACGGTCTTGCCGCCGGTTGGCTCACCCGAAGTTTCGCCCGACAGGCGCATGTCTTCGAAGTTGTAGCGCTTGAGCTTGCGGTCGAAGCGCAGTTCGCCGGCCAGCTCGGTGCGGGCCTTGATATTCGGCTGGCTGGCGCTGATGAAGGCGCTGGCCTTGAGCGGGATGTTGGCGCCTTCGTGAACCGGGCCGGTGCTGAGCTGGATGCTTTCGGCGCTGTAGCTCTGGCCGGTCTTGGCATCGGTGTACTGCACGCGGGCGTTGTTCACGGTCAGGCTGTCGATGTCCAGCTTGACGGCGCGGTCGCTGCCATCGGCGCTGGCTGGCTTCTGCTCGGCAGGTGCCTGGGCTGGTGCGTCGGCGGTGCCAGCGCTCTGCGCGGGCAGCGGCTTGCCGATGTCTTCCCAGTTGCCATGGCCCTGTTCGTCACGTGCCAGGGTCAGGTTCAGGCCCTCGACGCGCACGTCGCTCATCTGTACTTCGCGGCGCAGCAGCGGCAGTACGCGTACCGAAAGGCCGAGCATCTGCAGGTCGGCGAACGGCTCCTTGGGTTTGGTCAAGGTGGCGATGCTGGCTTCGTGCAGCTCCAGGCCCAGCCACGGGAACAGGCTCCAGCCGATGTCGCCGTTGAGGGTCAGCTCGACGTGTGCCTTGTCGCGCGCCAGCTGGCGAATCTCGTCTTTATAGTCGTTGGGATCGAAGAGGTGGGTCAGGGCGAAGCCCAGCGCCACGATGATCAGCAGCAACCCGAGAAGCCCCAGCCCCAGGATTTTGCCGAACGCTTTCATGGGCGAGTCCTTGTAGTCCGTTAGTGAATTCAGGCGGCAGAGTATAACGCCGCAGCGGTTGTGCCTGCTTATACGACTAGAGATACAGGCCATTTCCTACGTTTGAAACAGATGCTACGGCTTTCGACAGCCATGATTTGGCTTGTTCCGAATGTTTTGGTGTATGGGCGCTAGGGGCCAGTACAGGCAACAGGACCGTTTCAGCCAAGCCAAAATTAACGATATCAGATTGCTTTCACGCTACATGATGCTGCTACCCTTGCGCCGCTTTGCCTGCACCTCCCTATAAAAAGGATCACACCCATGAGCAGTACCGTCGCGACGGGCACCCTGGCCAGTGCGCCAGGCTTCCTGTCGAAGGAGCGCATCATCGCCCGTCCGGGCTTCAATCGCTGGCTGGTCCCGCCAGCCGCCCTGGCCATTCACCTGTGCATCGGCATGGCCTATGGTTTTTCGGTGTTCTGGCTACCTTTGTCGCAAGCCCTGGGCATCACCGCCCCGGTCGCCTGTGCCGCAGACATGGGCTTCATGGCCCGTATGTTCAGCGCCGAGTGCGACTGGCCGATCTCCATGCTGAGCTGGATCTACACCTTGTTCTTCGTCTTCCTTGGCTGCTCGGCAGCCGTGCTGGGCGGCTGGCTGGAGCACGCCGGCCCGCGCAAGGCCGGCCTGGTGTCGGCCCTCTGCTGGTGTGGCGGCATGCTGATTTCCGCGGTTGGCGTCAAAACCCACCAGCTGTGGCTGATGTGGCTGGGCTCTGGGGTGATCGGCGGGATCGGGCTGGGCCTGGGCTATATCTCGCCAGTGTCGACCCTGATCAAGTGGTTCCCGGACAAACGTGGCATGGCCACCGGCATGGCGATCATGGGCTTCGGTGGCGGCGCCATGGTGGGTGCACCGCTGGCGACCGCGCTCATGGGGCACTTTGGCAACGCGCACGAAGTCGGCGTGTGGCAGAGCTTCGTCGCCATGGCGGCGATTTACTTCGTGTTCATGACTGCCGGCGCTCTGGCCTACCGCGTACCGCCGACCGGCTGGAAGCCTGAAGGCTGGACCGCCCCGCTGAAAAAAGTCGGCAACACCATGGTCACCGACCGCCATGTGCACGTCAGCGTGGCGTGGAAAACCCCGCAGTTTGCGCTGATCTGGTTGGTGCTGTGCCTGAACGTGTCGGCCGGCATCGGCATTCTCGGCATGGCGTCGCCGCTGCTGCAGGAGGTGTTTGCCGGCAAGCTACTGGGCAACGAACTGACCTTCAGCCAGCTGAATGCTGCCCAGCTGGCGCAGATTGCCGCGATCGCCGCCGGCTTCACCGGCCTGCTGAGCCTGTTCAACATCGGTGGGCGGTTCTTCTGGGCGTCGTTCTCGGATTACATCGGCCGCAAGAACACCTACTTCGCCTTCTTCGCCTTGGGCGTTGGCCTTTACAGCCTGGTGCCGAACATGGGGCACCTGGGTAACGTGGCACTGTTCGTGGCGGCGTTCTGCATCATTCTGTCGATGTATGGCGGCGGTTTCGCGACCGTGCCGGCGTATCTGGCTGACCTGTTCGGTACGCAGATGGTCGGTGCCATTCACGGTCGCCTGCTGACTGCCTGGGCAGCGGCGGGGGTGCTGGGGCCGGTGTTGATCACTTACCTGCGCGAGTCTCAGTTGGCAGCAGGGGTGGAGCGGGCAGCGGCTTACGACATGACCCTGTACATCCTTGCTGGCCTGCTGGTGCTGGGCTTTATCTGCAACATGCTGGTGCGGCCGGTGGCCGACAAGCATTTCATGAGCGATGCCGAACTGGCGGCCGAGCGGGCGCTGAGCCATGACAAGGGCGCCGATGGGGCGCGCTCGCTGGAATGGAAAGCCGCGCCGGGCAGCCTGCCGCTGGTGCTGCTGGCCTGGGCGGTGGTGGTCGTGCCGTTGGCCTGGGGGGTGTGGATCACCCTGCAGAAGACGGCAGTGCTGTTCCATTGATGTAATCCTGGAATGGCCCATTGGGGGCGCTTTGCGCCCCCGTTCGTGACACCAGGTCACCTTCACAGGTGAGCGCCTGCCTCAATCACGCGGTTGTATAGACCTGTAGCAGCATCCAGCCCGCGTAATTCCTCGCTTTGCCATATGTCATCCGCGTTTCAAGCTGGCGCGTTCTGGGCCTATAATGGAACCCTTTTCGCCCAATGATTTTGCGGAGCTGGTGATGGTCGAACGTAAGGCTTCCGTCGAGCGCAATACCCTGGAAACCCAGGTCAAGTGCTCGATCAACCTCGATGGCAGTGGCAAGGCCCGATTCGATATCGGCGTGCCTTTCCTTGAACACATGCTGGACCAGATCGCCCGCCATGGCCTGATCGATCTGGATATCGAGTGCAAGGGTGACACGCATATCGACGATCACCATACCGTCGAAGACGTCGGTATCACCCTGGGCATGGCTTTCGCCCAGGCCATCGGTGACAAGAAAGGCATCTTCCGCTACGGCCACGCCTATGTGCCGCTGGACGAAGCGCTGTCGCGCGTGGTCATCGACTTCTCCGGCCGCCCAGGCCTGCAGATGCATGTGCCGTACACCCGTGCCAGCGTCGGCGGCTTCGATGTCGACCTGTTCCAGGAGTTTTTCCAGGGCTTCGTCAACCACGCCCTGGTCACCCTGCACATCGACAACCTGCGTGGCCACAACACCCACCACCAGATCGAAACCGTGTTCAAGGCTTTCGGCCGCGCCTTGCGCATGGCGGTAACCCTCGACGAGCGTATGGCCGGCCAGATGCCGTCCACCAAAGGGTGCCTGTAAATGCAGACGGTAGCCGTAATCGACTATGGCATGGGCAACCTGCACTCGGTGGCCAAGGCGCTTGAGCACGTAGGTGCCGGCAAGGTGCTGGTCACCAGTGATGCCGCAGTCATTCGCGAGGCCGACCGTGTGGTGTTCCCGGGTGTGGGCGCGATCCGCGACTGCATGGCTGAAATCCGCCGCCTGGGCTTCGACAGCCTGGTGCGCGAAGTCAGCCAGGACCGCCCGTTCCTCGGCATCTGCGTGGGTATGCAGGCGCTGCTCGAACACAGCGAAGAAAACACCGGTGTCGACTGCATCGGCCTGTTTCCGGGCCAGGTGCGCTTCTTTGGCAAAGACCTGCAAGAAGACGGCGAGCACCTGAAGGTGCCGCACATGGGCTGGAACGAAGTCAGCCAGACCATCCACCACCCGCTGTGGCATGACATCCCTGACCGCGCACGTTTCTATTTCGTGCACAGCTACTACATCAATGCCGGCAAGCCGGGCCAGGTGGTCGGCCGCGGCCACTATGGCGTCGACTTCGCCGCGGCGCTGGCCGATGGCTCGCGCTTTGCCGTGCAGTTCCACCCGGAGAAGAGCCATACCCATGGCCTGCAGCTGCTGCAGAACTTCGTCGCCTGGGACGGGCGCTGGTAAATGAGCAGGTCGAAGACCAAGGCCCCGGTCATCACCCTGGCCCCCGAGCAGGAGCGCGAAGCGCTGCACACGCTCAAGCGCTTTCTCGAAGACCGTTTCGAGCTGGAGCTGGGGTCGTTCGAGGTCGCCGAGGTCCTTGACCTGTTCAGCAAAGAAATTGCACCCCTTTACTACAACAGGGCGATTGCCGATGTTCAGCTGCACCTCAAGGAGCGGTTCGAGAGCATCGAAAGCGATCTGTGGGCGCTCGAAAAGCCCTGAACCCCCAAGAACAGACAGGTTCCCAAGATGCTGATTATCCCCGCTATCGATCTGAAGGACGGTGCCTGCGTGCGCCTGCGCCAGGGCCGCATGGAAGACTCCACGGTATTTTCCGACGACCCGGTGAGCATGGCCGCCAAGTGGGTCGAGGGTGGCTGCCGCCGCCTGCACCTGGTCGACCTCAACGGCGCCTTCGAAGGCCAGCCGGTCAATGGTGAGGTGGTTACCGCCATCGCCAAGCGTTACCCGACCCTGCCGATCCAGATCGGCGGTGGTATCCGCTCGCTGGAAACCATCGAACACTACGTCAAGGCCGGCGTCAGCTACGTGATCATTGGCACCAAGGCAGTCAAGCAGCCAGAGTTCGTCGCCGAGGCGTGCAAGGCCTTCCCGGGCAAGGTCATCGTTGGCCTGGACGCCAAGGACGGCTTCGTCGCCACCGACGGCTGGGCCGAAGTCAGCTCGGTGCAGGTCATCGACCTGGCCAAGCGTTTCGAGGCCGATGGCGTCTCGGCGATCGTCTATACCGACATCGCCAAGGACGGCATGATGCAGGGCTGCAACGTACCGTTCACCAAGGCACTGGCCGAAGCCACGCGCATTCCGGTGATCGCCTCGGGTGGCATCCACAACCTGGGCGACATCAAGGCCCTGCTGGACGCCAAGGCCCCGGGCATTGTCGGCGCCATCACCGGCCGTGCCATCTACGAAGGCACCCTGGATGTCGCCGAGGCCCAGGCCTTCTGCGACAACTACCAAGGCTGAGGACTGAACCATGGCACTGGCCAAGCGCATCATCCCTTGCCTGGACGTGGACAACGGCCGGGTGGTCAAGGGCGTCAAGTTCGAGAACATCCGTGATGCCGGCGACCCGGTGGAAATCGCTCGTCGCTACAACGAGCAGGGTGCCGACGAAATCACCTTCCTCGACATCACCGCCAGCGTCGATGGCCGCGACACCACCCTGCATACCGTCGAGCGCATGGCCAGCCAGGTGTTCATCCCACTGACCGTGGGCGGTGGCGTGCGCACCGTGCAGGATATTCGCAACCTGCTCAATGCCGGTGCCGACAAGGTGTCGATCAACACGGCTGCGGTGTTCAACCCGGAGTTTGTCGGCGAAGCGGCGGACCGTTTCGGCTCGCAGTGCATCGTCGTCGCCATCGATGCCAAGAAGGTGTCGGGGCCTGGTGAAGAACCGCGCTGGGAAATCTTCACCCACGGTGGGCGCAAGCCGACCGGGCTGGATGCAGTCGAGTGGGCGAAAAAGATGGAAGGACTGGGCGCTGGTGAGATCCTGCTGACCAGCATGGACCAGGACGGCATGAAGAACGGCTTCGACCTGGGCGTTACCCGCGCCATCAGTGATGCGCTGGGGATTCCGGTGATTGCCTCGGGGGGTGTCGGTAACCTGCAGCACCTGGCTGACGGCATTCTGGAAGGGCATGCCAGCGCGGTGCTGGCGGCCAGTATCTTCCACTTTGGCGAGTACACGGTGCCGGAGGCCAAGGCCTACATGGCATCGCGCGGGATCGTCGTTCGCTGATCCATTGATTGGGGCCGCAACGCGGCCCCAATTGCCTCAACCGTGGTTCTTGCCGAGCAACGCGTGATAAAGCTCGGTATCCCCAAGAATCCCCACCACCCTGTCGTTATCCTGCAGCACCAGCTTGTTGCCGGTCTGATAACGAATCTGCAGCGCCTCGCGCATGCCGATGTCGGCGTGCACCACGGTCGGCCTGCGCTCCAGCAGCTCCACATCCTGCCCCGGTGCCCAGTTCTGCATGTCCAGCCCGTTCTGCCCCTGGCGCGCACGCTTGAGCGCGCCACCTTCGCCCAGGTCCAGCCACGAATCGATACCCGGGTCCAGGCACACCGAGCCATTGACCCGCTTGCAGTTGTCCAGGCTGCGCATCAGGCTGCGGCCGCACAGCACGTTCAACGGGTTGGTGTGGGCGACGAAGGTGCGCACATACTCGTCGGCCGGGTTCAGCACGATTTCTTCAGGCTTGCTGTACTGAATGATCCGCCCGTCTTTCATGATTGCGATGCGGCTACCCAACTTCAGTGCCTCGTCGAGGTCGTGGCTGACGAACACGATGGTCTTGCTCAGCTTGGCCTGCAGGCCCAGCAACTCGTCTTGCAAGCCCTGGCGGATCAGCGGGTCGAGGGCCGAGAACGGTTCGTCCATCAGCAGGATGTCGGCATCCATCGCCAGCGCCCGAGCCAGGCCCACGCGCTGCTGCATGCCCCCCGACAGTTCGTCGGGCTTCTTGTTGCGCCACTGGGTCAGGCCCACCAGCTCAAGCTTCTCGTCCACCAGCTTGCGCCGTTCCTTTTCTGGGCGGCCCTGCATTTCCAGGCCAAAGCTGATGTTCTCGCGTACCGTCAGCCAGGGCATCAGGGCAAACTTCTGGAACACCATGGCAATGCGCTTGGTGCGCATCATCTTCAGTTCTGCCGGGGTGCAGTGGGCAATGTCGATGTGCTTGCCTTCATGCTCGACGAACAACTTGCCGCGGCTGACGGTGTTGAGGCCGTTGATGCAGCGCAGCAGGCTCGACTTGCCCGAGCCGGACAGGCCCATCAGCACGCAGATCTCGCCCTTCTGGATATCCAGGTTGGCCTTCTCGACGCCGACCACCAGGCCGGTCTGCTTGAGGATCTGCTCGCGGGTCTGGCCTTTGTCCAGCAGTGCCAGCGCCTCGCGCGGCTTGTTGGAAAATATGACGTCGACGTCTTCGAAACGAATGATGCTCATGCTTCACCCCTTGCCGGAAGCTCCGGTTGCTTGCAGATACGGTCGAGCATGATCGCCAGCAGCACGATCGCCAGGCCCGCTTCGAAGCCCAGGGAAATATCGGCGGTGTTCAGTGCGTTGACCACAGGTTTGCCCAGGCCGTCAGCGCCAACCAGGGCGGCAATCACCACCATCGACAGCGACAGCATGATGCACTGGGTTACGCCAGCAGCGATGCTCGGCATCGCGTGCGGCAGTTCGATACGGGTCAGCAATTGGCGCCGCGAGCAGCCAAACGCTTTGCCGGCGTCCATCAGCTCTTGCGGCACGTCGCAGATACCCAGGTAGGTAAGGCGGATCGGCGCGGCGATGGCGAATACCACGGTGGAAATCAGCCCCGGTACCACACCCAGGCCAAACAAGGTCAGGGTGGGGATCAGGTAGACGAAAGTGGGGACCGTCTGCATCAGGTCGAGTACCGGGCGCATGGCGGTGTAGAACATCGGCTTGTGCGCGGCGACGATGCCCAACGGCACGCCGATGGCCACGCAGACCACGGTGGCGAAGGTCACCTGGGCCAGGGTTTCCATGGTTTCCTGCCAGTAACCCAGGTTGAGGATCAGCAGGAACGACAGGGCGACGAATGCGGTCAGGGCCCACTTGCGCTGGATGAAATGCGCCAGGGCGGCGAACAGGGCGATAAGCACGAACGGGTTGAAGAAAGTCAGGGCGCTGGTGACGCCATGGATCATGAACTCCAGGCCTTGCGCGATGGCGTCGAAGTAATTCGCGCCGTTCTGGGTCAGCCACTCGACGAACGACGCGATGTACTGGCCCAGGGGTATTTTCTGATCGATAAGCATGATAGCGAGCTTCCACCTGCATAGATTGAAATCAACCCGGGGCAGGCACGGTCCTGCCCCGAGGTAGCGCTATTACGAATTTCGTTATTGCGTGAGCTTGGCCTTGGCCGCCTCAAGGCCGGGTTTGCCATCCACGGTGGTAACGCCGGCCAGCCAGGCGTCCAGCTTGCCTGGGTTGTCCTTGAGCCATTTCTTGGCGGCGGCCTCTGGTTTCATCTTGTCGTCCAGGACATAGCCCATCATGGTGCTTTCATCCTTGAGCTCGAACGACAGGTTTTTCAGGAGCTGGCCAACGTTGCTGCACTCCTGCGCATAGCCCTTGCGGGTGTTGGTCAGTACGGTCGCCTTGCCGAAGTCGGGGCCGAAGAACTCGTCTCCGCCGGTCAGGTACTGCATCTTGAAGCGGGTGTTCATCGGGTGTGGTTCCCAGCCGAGGAACACCAGTGCTTCACCACGCTTTTGCGCGCGGTCGACCTGCGACAGCATGCCGGCCTCGCTGGACTGGACAATCTTGAAGCCGGCGTCCTTCAGGCCGAAGGCGTTCTTGTCGATCATGCTCTGGATGGTGCGGTTGCCATCGTTGCCTGGCTCGATGCCGTAGATCTTGCTGCCGAGCTCTTTCTTGAACTTGGCAATGTCGCTGAAATCCTTCAGGCCCTTGTCATACAGCGCCTGGGGCACGGCCAGGGTGTACTTGGCGTTTTCCAGGTTGGCCCGCACGGTCTCGACAGTGCCGGCATCGCGGTACTGCTTGATGTCGTTCTCCATGGTCGGCATCCAGTTGCCGAGAAACACGTCCAGGTCCTTGCCGGTGGCCAGCGACTTGTAGGTCACCGGTACCGAGATCATGGTGGTGTGGGTTTTGTAACCCAGTGCTTCAAGCACAACGCTGGTGGTCGCTGTTGTCACGGTGATGTCGGTCCAGCCGACATCCGAGAAGCGAACCGTCTGGCATTGCTCGGGTTCAGCTGCCTGGGCCAACAAAGGCGCGGACAGTAACGCAACCAGCAACAGCGAGGGTGAACCTTTCATGGATGGACTCCTGTGATTTTTTCTTCGGGTTCGCGTGGGTCGCCGGGCTTTCTGAAGGTCCGGTCGACCAGGCCTGCAGAGGGCAGGATGCGTGGCCGTGCTTTACGAGTCGCTTTCGATAATCCTCCAGCGCCGGGCAATCGCCTACTGGTGGGGTCGTATCCAGTACGGAACGGGTCGTATCCAGTATGGGCGATGTCGCTTATGGATTTTTCCACCCCCTCGTCCGCATTTTTGCGTCACCAGGCCGCTGGAAAACGGCGTGGAGGGCCCGCTCCCTGGGTAGCTCGCTTGGCAAAATCGCGCGGCGCTGCTGGACAAAATGGCGTCGGTTGCAGACGGCGAGGGGGCCGGTAAAAGCCCGATGATGCAGGCAATTGAAGGCGGCCCTGCTTGAGCCTAGCAGCTACCCCGCCGTGCGCATGGCGCGCACTGACAAGCCCAGCAAGAGGTGATGCGACAATGGCCATCAGCGTGTTCGACCTGTTCAAGATCGGTGTCGGGCCTTCCAGCTCCCACACCGTCGGCCCCATGCGTGCTGGCGCCCTGTTTGTCCAGGGGCTGCGCGAGCGCGGCGAACTGGAGCAGGTAACCCGGGTCGAGGTGCGCCTGTATGGCTCGCTGTCGGCTACCGGTGTCGGCCACGGCACCGACAACGCCACCATCATGGGCTTGATGGGCGATTGGCCAGACGCCATCGACCCGACCCAGATCGTGCCGCGCATCGCCGACCTGCGCGAAACCAATACCCTGAAGCTGGACGGGCGCCTGCCTATCGAGTTCGTCTGGGCCCGCGACATGCGGTTGCTGGACGAGAACCTGCCGTACCACCCCAACGCCATGACCCTGATTGCCGAAGGCGAGCAGGGCGAGCTGCACCGCGATACCTACTACTCGGTGGGTGGCGGCTTCGTGGTCGATGCTGCACAGGCGGCCAGCGGTGTGCTGGACGCTGACCAGACGGTGCTGCCGTATGACTTCAACAGCGCCGCCGAGCTGCTGCAGCTGTGCAAGCAAAACGACCTCAGCGTGTCGCAATTGATGATGGCCAACGAAAAGGTCTGGCGCAGCGAGGCAGAGATTCATACCGGCCTGCGCAAGCTTTGGGAAGCCATGCAGGAATGCGTCAACAATGGCCTGAAGTACGAGGGCACATTGCCCGGCGGGCTGAACGTGCGCCGCCGCGCCGCTAAGCTGCACCGCAGCCTGCAAGAGATCGGCAAGCCCAATGTGATCGGCTCGACCATGAGCGCCATGGAGTGGGTCAACCTGTTCGCGCTGGCGGTCAACGAAGAAAACGCCGCTGGCGGACGTATGGTGACCGCGCCTACCAACGGCGCGGCGGGCATCATCCCGGCGGTGCTGCACTACTACATGCGTTTCAGCGATGCCGTGGACGAGTCAAGCGTGACCGACTTCTTCCTGGGGGCTGCGGCGGTCGGCATCCTGTGCAAGAAGAACGCGTCCATTTCCGGTGCTGAAGTGGGCTGCCAGGGTGAGGTGGGTTCGGCCTGTGCCATGGCCGCCGCTGGCCTTGCGCAAGTGCTGGGGGCGACCCCGCCGCAGCTGGAAAACGCTGCGGAAATTGCCCTGGAGCACAACCTTGGCCTGACCTGCGACCCGGTTGGCGGGTTGGTGCAGGTGCCGTGCATCGAACGCAACGCGATTGCAGCGGTAAAAGCCATCAACGCGGTGCAGATGGCGTTGCGCGGTGACGGCGAACACTTCATCTCCCTGGACCAGGTGATCCGCACCATGCGGGATACCGGCGCCGACATGCACGACAAGTACAAAGAGACCTCACGCGGTGGCTTGGCGGTCAGCGCTATCGAGTGCTGATCTCTGCCAGGTTTGCTGGCCTTTTCGCGGGCAAGCCCGCTCCCACAGGAACTGTGCAGTACCTGCAGGAGCGGGCTTGCCCGCGAAAAGGCCCTCGAATGTTGATGCAGGTGCACCGACAGCCACCAATGCCTCTTTATGGTGCGGCGCGGCGCCTACCGATCGTCGGGTGTCGTTATCAGTGTTGGCGTTGTCGGTGACACTCAAGAGTGTCGTTTCTGGGCAACTTACACTGCGCATGTCACCAAATTGCTCAGCCGTTACACGCAAGGCGCCTAGCACGCCTGTTTTACGACTATCCGCCAGCTCGGCCCAAGCCCCTGATTTGCCTGATGAAGGTGTCGTTTTCAGGTTTTTTTGGATAGCCGTTCAATTTCAGGCACGGCGTTTGCGTTGAGATTGGCAAACCTGCCCTCGGAAAATGACCGATGGGTCATAACAAGAAATCAGTGCCCGCCTGAGGCACACCCTGCATTTGTGTGAGGAGAAATCGCGATGACGTCGTACACCTCCGGGACCCCAACCCAGAACCGCACAGCACCCCAGTCCATCGGGTTTCTTCTTCTGGACAATTTCACCCTCATTTCCCTGGCATCGGCCGTCGAGCCGCTGCGTATGGCCAACCAGCTGTCCGGCCGCGAGCTTTACCGCTGGCACACGCTGACTGTCGATGGTGGCCAAGTGTGGGCCAGCGATGGTTTGCAGATCACCCCGGATGCGGCCATGCACAGTGCCCCCCCAATCGACACGGTGATCGTCTGCGGAGGCGTCGGCATCCAGCGCACCGTTACCCGTGAACATGTCACCTGGCTGCAGGCGCAGGCTCGCCAGTCGCGCCGCCTGGGTGCAGTGTGCACCGGCAGCTGGGCCCTGGCCTGCGCAGGCCTGCTCGATGGCTTCGATTGCAGCGTGCACTGGGAATGCCTGGCAGCCATGCAGGAAGCCTACCCACGGGTGAACATGAGCACCCGCCTGTTCACCCTCGACCGTAACCGCTTCACCAGCTCCGGTGGCACCGCGCCGCTGGACATGATGCTGCACCTGATCAGCCGTGACCACGGCCGCGAGTTGTCGGCGGCGATCTCCGAAATGTTCGTCTACGAGCGTATTCGTAACGAGCAAGATCACCAGCGTGTGCCGCTCAAGCACATGCTTGGCACCAACCAGCCAAAGTTGCAGGAAATCGTCGCACTGATGGAGGCCAATCTGGAGGAACCGATCGACCTGGACGAACTGGCGGTCTACGTATCGGTTTCGCGGCGCCAGCTCGAGCGCCTGTTCCAGAAGTACCTGCACTGCTCGCCTTCGCGTTATTACCTGAAGCTGCGCCTGATCCGCGCGCGGCAGCTGCTGAAGCAGACGCCGATGTCGATCATCGAGGTGGCGTCGGTGTGCGGCTTCGTTTCCACGCCGCACTTCTCCAAGTGTTACCGCGAGTACTTCGGCATTCCGCCGCGGGATGAGCGCGTAGGCTCCAATACTGCGCAGCAGGTGGCAATGATGCCGATCCCACAGGCCATGACCCTGTCGCCGCACAGCGGGCCGATGGCTGCACTGAGCCAGGCGCGTAATGAGTCGACGTTTGCCAGCGTAAGGCTTTAAGGCTTCGGGGCTGCTTTGCAGCCTAATCGCCGGCTTGCCGGCGATTGGGCCAAGAAGGCAACACTACATCACATATTGATAATGATTCTCGACTACAGGTAACATCGCCGCCCCCGAAATCGCTTGGCTTACCACCCCGTGGCGGACGACAAACTGCAGCTCTACCTCGCCCACCGGGCAGCATTGGTCGACTATTCCGCGCCAATCGTGGGTTGCCGCGCCCGTGCCGAAGACGTGGTACAGGAAGCCTGGCTGCGCTTCAGCCGCCAGGACAGCGATGCCGATATTCGCCACCCGGCCAGTTATCTCTATCGCATCGTCCGTAACCTGTCGCTGGACCAAACCCGCCGCACGGCAACCGAAAAGGCCCAGCCCGGTGGCGACGAGATGCTTGCCGAGTTGCCTTCCAGCACCGCCTCGCCCGAGCAGACTATCACCCAGCAGGACGAGCTCGCCGCCATCAACCGTGCCCTCGAGGCGCTGCCTGAGCGCACCCGCCTGGCCTTCGAAATGCACCGCCTCGGTGGCTTCACCTTGCAGCAGGTGGCGGCCCACCTGAACGTCTCGGTGAGCCTGGTGCACCAGTTGGTCCACGATGCCTTGCGCCATTGCATGGCGCAGCTGGAGGACGACCTGTGAAAATGCCTGCTGCTGGCGCGTCCTTTGCTCAATGGGCCGACTCTGTGCGACCCTTCGCGCCCCCGAGCCCCCTGGAGACTTGCCGGACATGACGTCAGCAGACCGCGTATCCAGCCGCCGCGACCAAGCCCTCGACTGGCTCCTGCGCATCCAGCAGGCGCCGCACGATGCGCAACTGCGTGCCGAGCTGGCGCAGTGGTGCGCCAGCGATGTGGCCAATGCCCAGGCCTACGGCAAGGCCGAGCGGGTGTGGCGCCTGACCGGCCAGCTGGCGTCTGCCACCGCCGAGCAGTGGCCCGGGCAACCTGCGACCGCCAGGGTGCTACAGCTGCTCAGGAAAAAGCCTGCCCGACGCTGGTGGTTGGGTGCAGCGGTGGCGGCCTGCCTGATGGTGGCCATAGCACCTTCGCTGAGCCTGCGCCTGCAGGCCGACTACCGCACCGCCGAAGGTGAGACCCGCGATGTGACGTTGGCAGATGGCAGCGTGGTGCAGCTGGACAGCGACACCGCTATTGCCGTGGATTACTCCAGCGATCATCGCGACGTGAAGCTGCTGACGGGCCAGGCGTTCTTCGAGGTAATGCCCGACAAGGCCAAGCCATTCCACGTTCGCGCCGATGCGATAAAGGTGACGGTGACCGGCACTGCCTTCAACGTCGCGCTACGGCCGGGCAGGGCGGGCGTGGCTGTGCAGCATGGCTCGGTGAGGGTCGAGGATGCCGTCGATGGGCATGTGCTGTCGGATGCGCTCACGGCCGGTGAACGGCTGCGTTATGTCGATGGCCTCGTACAGGTAAACACCATCGTGCCATCGCAGGTGGCGGCTTGGCGCCAGGGGCAGTTGATCGCCGATAACCAGCGTGTCGCCGAAGTGGTGCAAGAGCTGGCGCGGTACCTGCCGGGTAAGGTGTTGCTGCGCGATGATGCACTGGGCGACAAGCGCGTTACCGGTGTGTATGACCTGCGCAAGCCTGAGGCTGCCTTGCGGGCTGTGCTTCGTCCCCATGGCGGTGACGTGCACAGCTACGGGCCTTGGCTTCTGGTACTGAGCAAGCCTTGAGCCGCCGGGCCGATGCTCAGCGGCCCCCCTGCAAAAATATTTCCTGAATTCTCTGAAAAATCCTCGTACTGCCCCGTCTTCTCCCCCGCGCGCAGCAACTGATAGCGATTCGTATTCAATTTTGGTTCCGGCAATTGCCCGGGGCGGGGATGTGGCATGACACAAACAATAAGCCGGAAGCCGCGCAGCGCGCGGGGTTGGTCGTTGCGCCTGAAATGCGTGTTGGGCGGTGGGCTGCTGGGCCTGGGTGGGCTCCTGCCCGCGCCGCTGCTGTGGGCCACCGAGGCGCCCGCGCAATTGGCGCAGGTGCATGCCTTCGCCATCCCGGCGCAGCAACTGGCTGGCGCGCTGATCGCCTTCGGCCAGCAGAGCGGGCTGCAGGTCAGCGCGGATGCACAATTACTCGAAGGCGCCCAGGGCAACCCGGTGCAGGGAAACTTCAGCAGCGAGGCTGCACTGTCGCGGTTGCTCTCAGGTAGCGGACTGACCTGGGACACGGACGGTGATGTGATCAGCCTGCGCCTGCTGCACAGCGAAGCCGACGCCGGCCCGCTGGAGCTGCATGACACCCTGGTGCTGGGCGACACCGAAAGCAACGGCTACATGGGCGCCACGGTCATCAGCGGCAAGGCCATCCGTGCCTTCCCCGGCGCCAACGGCGACATCACCACGCTGTTGCAGATGCACCCTAGCGTGCAGTTTTCCGGCGCGCAGAAAAGCTCCAACACCCCAGGCGAGATCGACCCCGCCGACATCAGCATCAATGGCGCCAAGTTCTACCAGAACAACTTCATGATCGACGGCATCTCGATCAACAACGACCTGGACCCCGGCGCCCACGGCTACAGCGAGAACCGCCAGTTCGACGCCGCGCCCAGCAACCCCCACGGCATCGCCCTGGACGCTGACCTGCTGCAGGAAGTGAAGGTCTACGACAGCAACGTCCCGGCCGAGTACGGCGGCTTCAATGGCGGTGTGATCGATGCCATCACCCGCCGCCCGAGCAAAGGCTTGCACGGCAAGTTTTCCTACGGCATCAGCCGCTCGGAGTGGACGCGTTACCACATCACCGAGCAGGATCAGGAAAGCTTCGCCAACTCGTCCTCCGAGCAGTACCAGCCCGAGTTCGAGAAAACCACCCTGCGCGGCATGCTCGAAGGCCACCTCACCGACAACTTCGGCGCGATCCTGAGCTTTTCCCAGCGCCGTTCGGTGATCCCGCTCAACCGCTACGAGAACGGTTACACCAGCCCCAATGCCGACAGCCGCGAAGACCAGACCCGCCAGCTCGACAACTACATGCTCAAGACATACTGGGACGTCAACGATCGGCTGACCGTGGAAGGTTCGTTCATCCAGGCGCCCCAAGAGAACGTGTTTTTCCGCCAGAACTTCCTGAACTCCGAGTTCACCAACAAGAACGGTGGCTGGCAGGGCTCGCTGAAGGCGATCTGGGAAGGTGACCAGGCGCGCTGGACCCATACCCTGGCGCTGACCAATCTGTACAGCTCGCGTGAGTCAGATGAAACAGACACCGTAAATTGGTGGTACTCCGACGCCAAGAACTGGGGCAACCCCAGCAGCAACTCCGCGAAAAGCGGCGAAGGCGCGTTCGGCAACCTCGACCAGACCCAGCGCGGCATCGATTACACCCTCAAAGGCGAATGGCAGACCTTCGACTTCGCCGGTGTCAGTCACGGCATCACCACGGGCCTTGAGCTTTCGCAGCAGCGCGCCGTGTGGGAGCGCGAAGAGACCGGGCAGGGCGTCAACACCTTCAAGCGCGACAATGGCACAGGCTGCGCGGGCAGCGACCCATGGTGCTCGGTCAGCCCGCTGCTCAATGGCAACACCCGCCAGTGGGGCAGCATCCGTACCCAGTACAATGCCGGCAAGATCGACCTGACCGAAAACGCCTACGCCTTCTTCATCGACGACCAGATGCAGATCGGCAAGCTCAGCCTGCGCCCGGGGCTGCGCTTCGAAGGCGACGATTACATGAAGCAGAAGACCGTTTCGCCGCGCTTTGCCGGTGACTATGACTTTTTCGGCGATCGCAGCACTGTGCTGGTGTTCGGTGCCAACCGCTACTACGGGCGCAACCTGTTCAAGTACCGCCTGGCCGATGGTCGCCAGGCCCTGAACACTACCTACACCCGGACCAGCCAGGACGGCGCGTGGGTGGGGCGTCAGGTGCTCAATACCAACCGCTTCTCGGACATGAACATCCCCTACGACGACGAGTTGATGCTGGGCCTGGAGCAGCGCTGGCTGAACACCGACATCCGCCTGAAGTACGTGCACCGCAAGGGTAACGACCAAGTGGTGCGCACCTCGTCGCGTACGCTCGGCCTCGACCCCGTCGATGGCTACCAGAGCATCTACTACACCTACGTCAACGCCGGCGCCAGCGAGAGCGACAATGTTTCGTTGACGATCACCCCCAATCAGTCGTTCCGCGTGCTGGGCAGCATCACCAGCCTGCAGCTGGCGCTGGACTGGTCGCGCAGCAAGAATGCCTACAGCACGTACGAAAGCGGCTTCAGCGAAGCTGAATATGCCGATGACGACGTGATCTACGATGGCAAACGCCTGGCATACAGCGAGCTGCCGGCCAGCGACTTCAACCGCCCATGGACAGCGCGGTTGACCACCATCACCGAGATCCCCAGCTGGCACCTGAGCATCAGCAATTTCTTCCGCTACCGCGGCGCCTACGAGCAGATCATCGACACTGGCCGCACCGAAGATATCGACGGCGAGGCCCTGCGTGTCTACGACACCGCATCGGTGGCCGCCGCCCCAACCTGGGACATGCGCGTCAAGTGGGAGATCCCCACGGCAAAAGAACAGGCGCTGTTCGTGGCTGTGGACGTGACCAACGTCACCGACAAGGTCAACCCTATCGTCAGCAACAGCAGCACCGCCCGGACCACTTACGAAGTCGGCCGCCAGTACTGGCTGGAAGTCGGCTACCGCTTCTGATCCCTGAAAAAAACCGTGGACACCCTGATGAAAAAGCTCCTTGCGGGCCTGCTCGGCCCGCTGCTGCTCGGCGCCTGTGCGTCGCTGCCTGAACCTGACGCGCCATTGCCCTGGGATCCCCAGGTCACCCAAGGCACCCTGGCCACTGGCATGCAATACCGCCTGGTGCGCGAGTCGGCCCAGCCCGGCAGGCTCGACCTGCGCATGACCGTCAACGCCGGCTCCGTGGACGAGGCCGACGACCAGGTCGGTGTCGCCCACCTGGTCGAGCACCTGGTGTTCCACAGCCGTGCCGGGCATGCCGAAAACGCGCGCGCACGCATGGTCGGCCTGGGTTGGGTGCAAGGCCGACACTTCAACGCCATGACCAACTACGAGCGCACCCAGTACATGCTCAGCCCACCATCGGGCATGCGCCAGGCGCCGCAGGCCTTGCAGGTGCTGGCCGACATGGCGTTCGCCCGCGACTACAGCGCGGCGGACCTCGAGCGCGAACGGCCGATCGTCATCGAGGAATGGCGTGGCGGGCTGGGTGTGGCGCAGCGCATGAACGAACAGCGCACGGCATCGCAACGCGTCGGTTCGCGTTACCCGGCGCACCGCACCATCGGCAGCGAAGCGGCTATCCGAGAAGCCAGCCTGGCCAACCTGCAAGCGTTCCAGGCCACCTGGTACCAGCCGTCGAACATGGTCATTTCAGCCGTGGGCGATTTCGAGCCTGGAGCGATGCTGGCGCAGATCGAAACGGCCTTCGGTAAAGCGCGAGGCGGCGCGGTACCGCCGCGCGGGCATCGCGACCTGCCGTTGGATGACCAGCTGAAGGTCTTCCGCCTGCAGGACCCTCAATCCGGCAGCAGCCAGGTGTCGCTGCTGCTGCGCCTGCACGAGCCGGAAAGCCGCGGTACCAGCCGCGCGGCCATGCGTGAGCGGTTGATCGACCGCATGGCCCTGGCGGCGCTGGTCGACAACTTGCGTCGTCAGCCCAGGCAGGCGGGTGTGCGCAGTTTGACCGCGCAGAAAACCCTGATCGGCAGCCAGTCGACGGTGCTCGGCATCGCTGCTGGCGTAGACGGCCTGCAGCACGAACAAGCGTTGCGCCAGTTGCTGACCGAGATCGAGCGCTTGCGCCAGCATGGGTTCAGCGAGCAGGACTTCGAACACCAGCGGGCGCATATCAGCGCCTTGGGCGACAAGACGCTGGCCAACCACACGCCACGTACGTTCGAGCAATGGGTCGAGCAGCTCACCAACGCCACGGCGCCTGAAGGCCGCGTGGTCGAACGCCATGCTGCAGCGCGACGCTATCTGCAGGTGTTGCCAGGCATCGACCTCGACGACCTCAACGGCAGGCTGAAGCTTTGGCTAGGCAGTGCCGACCGCGTGCTGCAGTTCAGCGTGCCCAGGCAGTCGGAGGTCGAGGTGCCAACTGTTGCGGCGGCCGAGGCATTGCAGGCGCAGGTCGCCAGCCAGGCCCTGCCGGCACCTGCGCAGCAGCGAACTGACGCCCCCACCGTGGCAACCTACAAGCCCGATGCACCGGGCCCAGCCGGGCAAATCGTCGGGCGCCAGGCGTTCGCCGCCGAGCACGTCGAGCACTGGACCCTGGGCAACGGTGACAAGCTGGTGTGGCTGCGCCGCAACGGCCCGGACGGCAACTGGCTGCTACAGGCCGAATCATCCGCAGGTTACCGCCTTGCCGATGCGCCAGCCTGGCGCCTGCAGATGGCTGCGCAACTGGCGGTGCGCAGCGGGCCGGATGGCGCTCAAGCGTGGCGCCAGGCACAGCGGGCCACGCTCGGCCTGGAGCATCAGCCGCAGCGCCTGCAGTTGAACCTCAGCGGTGCTCCCGGGCAACTGCCGGCTTTGTTGCAGAGCTATCGCCTGAGCCAGCTGGCGGGCATCGACCCGACGTTGTTCGACGAAGCGCGCAACGACCTGCTTCAGCGGGTGCGCAGCAGCCCCTTAGATGTACGTTCACGCCAGGAAAGCGCGCAGCGCGTACTCAAGTACGGGGCCGATCATTGGCAAAGCCCCGACCCGCTAGCGCTGCAACAGCTGGACCGCGAGCAGTTGCAGGCCGACTGGCAGCGCCTTGCCAGCGCCCCCGTGACCTATTACCTGATGGCCGACGTGCCCGCAGAGCAGCTCGAACCGCTGGTACGCGGTTACCTGGCCAACCTGCCGCGCGGCGCTGCGGCAAACGCGCAATCGGCCTTACAGCAGCCTGGCCAGCGCCGCACAGACCTGGCCATCGCGCTGGAGCCGCGGGCCGTTCTGCAGGCCAGCAGCTATCTGCCTCAAGCCTGGCAACCACAAGCGGCCATACGCGTAGCGCTGCTGCGCGACCTCGCCAACCAACGGCTCAAGCAGCAGCTGCGCGGTGAAGCCTCGGGGGTGTATCGCCTGAGTTTCGATGCACAGCTCGACCCCGATTCGCAGCGAATCGAAAGTACGCTGAGCTTCACTTGCGACCCGGCGCGGGTGGACGAACTCTGGGCGCTGGCGCAGAAGACCCTGGCCGGTTTGAGCGTGGATGAGCAGTGGCTGAAGACCACACGCCACGAACTGCAACGCCAGGAAGCCAAGCGCCGCGAAGACCCGCAAACCCAGTTCAAGCGCCTGATCCTCAGCGAGCGCCACTGGCAAGACCCCCGCTACCTCAGCGAACAGGCCAGGTTGCCCGAAGCGTTGACCCTGCCGGCCATGCAGCAAATGGCGCGGCAGCTGTTCCCCGCCGCCAATCAGGTGCAGCTGCGCCTGCTGCCTTCGCCCGCCGCGCTGGAGCAGGACTTGTGAATACCTTGCGCACGTTCTACCGCCTGAGCCGCGCGTTCTGGCACGACCGCCGGCAATGGGTGGCATGGCTGATGCTGGCGGCGGTGATCGGCCTGGGTTTGCTGGTGGTGCAGATCAATGTGCTGATCAACAGCTGGAGCAAGACCTTCTACGACACCTTGGCCGCGTTCGACACGACGGGGCTGTACGGCCTGGTCGGCGAGTACGCGCTGTACCTGGGCAGCTATGTGCTGATCATCGTGGCCATGGACTACATCCGCAAAGGACTTGAGCTGCGCTGGCGCCAAGCAATGACCGGGCGCCTGACCGACGCCTGGCTGGCCGACCAGGCCTTCTACCGCCTTGGGCTGACCGGCGAGCCGGACAACCCCGACCAGCGTATCGCCCAGGACGTCGACCTGATGGTTGGCTTGAGCATCGAGCTGGTCGCTTCGCTGGTGATCAACCTCGCGCAGGTCGGCGCGTTCGTAGTGATCCTGTGGAACCTGTCGGGGGTGCAGACCTTCAGCCTGTTCGGTGAGCGTTTCACGGTGCATGGCTATCTGCTGTGGCTCGTGCTGGCCTACACCTTGATCGGTAGCCTGCTCACCCACCTGATCGGCAAGCCGCTGCATGCGCTCAACTACGAGCGTGAACACCGCGAGGCGGATTTTCGCGCCAGCCTGCTGCGCAAGCGCGATCACGCCGAGCAGATTGCGCTGTACCGTGGTGAGGCCGTCGAGCGCGAGCAGCTGGCCGAACGCTTTCGCGCCATCGCCGACAATTGGCGGCAGTTGATGGGGCGCGAGCGCAACCTCAGCCTGTTCACCGTCTCCTACGAGCGTTTGAGCCTGATTATCCCGGTGTTCGCCGCGTTGCCGGCATTCATGGCCAAGTCCATCACCCTGGGTGGGCTGATGCAGATCCGCAGCGCCTTCAATGCCGTGCATGGCTCGCTCAGCTGGTTCATCAAGTTGTACAACAAGCTGGTGCGTTGGAGCGCAGCGTTACAGCGGCTGGAGCAGTTCGAGCAGGCGATTGCGGCCAGCCGCAGGCAGGCCGTTACCGCCATACCGGGCGACTGCCTGTGTACCCGAGGGCTGACGCTTTTCCGGCCGGATGGCAGTGCGATGCTGCGCGACCTGGACCTGCAAGCAGGGCAGGGCCAGTGGTTGCGGTTGGGTGGACGCAGCGGGGTTGGCAAGTCGACCTTGCTGCGCACCTTGCAGGGGCTTTGGCCGTACTGCCTGGGCGACTGGCAACTGCCACCGGGTCGCAGCTTGCTGCTTCCGCAGAAACCCTACATGCCGCACATGAGCCTTCGCGCCTTACTGGCTTATCCACAGGTGCGGTCGATAGACGATGTGCAGTTGATCGGTGTGCTGGGCCAGGTGGGGCTGGGAGCCCTGATTGGACAACTGGACAAGCAGGCTGAGTGGGAACGCGTGCTTTCCGGCGGGGAGCAGCAGCGGTTGAGCCTGGCGCGGGCGTTGCTGTACCGGCCGGATACCTTGTACCTGGATGAGGCGACCAGCCAGCTCGACCTGGGCAGTGCCCGGGGCTTGCTGGAAATGCTCAGGCGGGAGTTGCCGCGGTGTACGGTGGTGGGGGTGACCCACCAGGAAGGGCTGGCACGGCTGTTTGACCGGACTGCAGAACTGGAGAAGCTGGCCGAGCCTGTGTAAGGCAGGCCTGGCCCTTTCGCGGGGCAAGCCCGCTCCCACAAGTTATCCATCATCCCAAGGGTGATGTCCCTGTGGGAGCGTCTTGCTCAAACTCTGAAAGCTTACGCGATCGCTGTGCAGCAACTGTCTTGCCTGAAATCTCAAAGCTTACGCGGTCATTGTGGGAGCGGGCTTGGCCCGCGAAGAGGCCGGACCAGGAGAAATCAGGCGCGTTTGTTGAATTGCGCCAACGCCGGCAACAGATTCTTGTCGATGGCCTGGCGCACCGCCGGCAGAATCGTCGCACTCCCGGTATACATCTGCTCGACCATACCCTTCAGCGCCCGCGCATTAGGCTCTGTCAGCCCACGCACCACCGCTTCGCAAGCCTGCTCGGCACTGGCGCCCGCCGGAATCTCGAAACCGCGCGCGCGCAGCTGGCCGGCGAGGTCGTCCTGATCAATCAAATCCGCATGCATCATGGCTGTTGTCCCTTTTATCGCTAAGAGAGTGCTGCTGTGATTTACGACCGATTCTGTGTCTACCGCGACATGCCCGCAAGGGTTGTATGTCGCGATGACTGCTTTGGCTAAGAACAGGTCGCTCCCGGCTAATTGCCGGTGCGGTGAAGTCAGCAGACTGCAGCTATTCACGGCCCCCGAGGGTTTGGTCACCCTCACTCACGCACAGTGGATGTTGCTCGCTCTTGGCCCCGGTAGCTCACGGCTTTCCGGGGTTATTTTTTGGGCAGTCCAATCACCCGCCCAACGTATGCTGGCGCCGCAAGATCACGCTGTTCGTCCATCACACCTTGCAGCAACCTCACACTGAGCTCGCTGAGCGGCGCCGATTTCGGCCCCGCCAGGTCCACATGCAGCAGCATCTGCTCGCTGGCGGCCAGGGCGTCTTCGAAACCCGCGCGGTGCAGGCTGTGGTACACCTGCACGCGCTTGCTGTCGAAACTGACGATCTGCGTCTGGACCCACACCTCGGTGCCTAGCTTCACTTCGTGCAGGTAGTTGATGTGCGCCTCCAGGGTGAACAGTGAGTGCCCGCTCTGCCCGCGGCTGTCGGCATCCAGGCCGATGCGCTCCATCAGCGCATCGGTGGCGTAGCTGAAAATCAGCAGGTAGAAGGCATCGCGCAGATGCCCGTTGTAATCGACCCAGTCCTCCTGGACTGGGGTGCGGTAGGTGATCAGTGCGGGCATCGTCAGCTCCTCAGTCGCCAAAAGCCATGCCGTGGCTGGCCTTGCTGGTCTTCACCGCTTCCAGTACCGCCAGCAGGGTGTCGTCACGGTAGCGCTCCAGTGCAGCGATACTGCGCTCGCCCTGTTGCTCAGAGGTACCGTTCACCACATCGTCGATCAGCTTGTCGGTCAGCTCCGGTGCCGGCAGGTAGGTCCAGGGCAGCTTCAGGGCCGGGCCGAACTGCGACATGAAGTGGCGCATGCCGGCATCGCCCCCGGCCAACGTATAGGTAAGGAACGTGCCCATGAAAGACCAGCGCAAGCCTGCGCCGAAGCGAATTGCGTCGTCGATTTCGCCCGTGGTGGCAACGCCGTCGTTGACCAGGTGCAAGGCCTCGCGCCAGAGCGCCTCGAGCAGGCGGTCGGCGATGAAGCCTGGCACTTCCTTGCGCACATGCAGCGGGCGCATGCCGAGTGCGGTGTAGATGGTTTTGGCAGCTTCAATGGCCTCGGGTGAGGTGCGGCTACCGCCGACGATCTCCACCAGCGGCAGCAGGTACACCGGATTGAACGGGTGGCCGACAACGCAGCGTTCAGGGTGAGTCGACGACTCGTAGAACTCGCTGGGCAACAGGCCCGAAGTGCTCGAGCCGATGATTGCGTCAGGCTTGGCTGCGGCGCTGATTTTGGCGTGCAGGTCGAGCTTGAGGTCCAGGCGCTCTGGTGCGCTTTCCTGGATGAAATCGGCGTTGCGCACGCATTCCTCGATGGTCGCCACGAACTTCAGGCGGTCTTGCGATGCGCCGGTTGCCAGGCCCTGTTTTTCCAGCGCCGGCCAGGCGTTGGCGATCCGTTTGCGCAGTGCGTGTTCGGCGCCGGGCGCCGGATCCCAGGCCACCACGTCCAGGCCATGGGCCAGGGCGCGGGCAACCCAGCCGCTGCCGATCACGCCGCTACCCAGGGCGGCGAAGGTCTTGATCTCGGTAATGAAGGGCATATCGGTCTCCAGGAGGGATCAGCGGCGCTTGAGGTTCATTTTTTCCCGGCCTTCTGCCGGGCTGAGTACACGGCCACCCATGCGGGTGATGATCTCGCTCGCGCGTTCCACCAGTTGGCCATTGCTGGCCAGCACGCCACGGTCCAGATACAGGTTATCTTCCAGGCCCACCCGCACATTGCCGCCGAGCAGCACGGCCTGCGCGGCCATAGGCATCTGCATGCGGCCGATGCCGAAGCCGGCCCAAGTGACGTTGGCAGGCAAGTTATCGACCATGGCCTTCATGGTGGTGGTATCGGCCGGTGCGCCCCACGGGATGCCCAGGCACAGCTGGAACAACGGGTCCTCGAGCAGGCCTTCCTTCATCATTTGCTTGGCGAACCACAGGTGGCCGGTGTCGAAGATTTCCAGCTCGGCCTTCACCCCCAGTTCGGTAATGCGCTTGGCGCCGGCACGCAGTTGGGCCGGGGTGGACACGTAGATCGAGTTGCCGTCACCGAAGTTGAGGGTGCCGCAATCGAGGGTGCAGATTTCCGGCAACAGCGCTTCGACATGGGCCAACCGCTCCAGCGGGCCGATCAGGTCGGTGCCCGGGCCGAACTCCAACGGCGTCTCACCCGGGCCGATTTCCAGGTCGCCGCCCATGCCGGCAGTGAGGTTGACGATGATGTCCACGTCGGCTTCACGGATGCGCTCCATGACTTCACGGTACAGCGCCACATCGCGGCTGAAGCGGCCGGTCTGCGGGTCGCGGACGTGGCAGTGGACCACGGTGGCGCCGGCTTTGGCGGCTTCAACGGCGGATTCGGCGATCTGTTTGGGGGTGACCGGGACCAGGTGGCTTTTCGAGGCGGTGTCGCCGGCGCCGGTGAGGGCACAGGTGATGATGACGTCGTGGTTCATGGTGCTGTTCCTTGTGATGTCTGTGGTGGCTTTTTCGCGGGCATGCCCGCTCCCACAGGATCAATGTGATCCCGAGTGTGGCGCTGTACCTGTGGGAGCGGGCGTGCCCGCGAAAGGGCCCTGTCAGTTGGCGGTAAGCTTGAGGTTGTCCGCGGCCGGCTTGCCATCGAAGGTGGTCACGCCCTCAAGCCAGCGGGCCTTGTCATCGGGGTGGTCTTTCAGCCACTGGCGGGCCGATTCCAGCGCATCCTTGTGGTCGAGCAGCGGCTGCATCATGCGGCTCTCGTCCTCGGCGCTGAAGTTCAGGTTGGCCAGCAGGCGGTGGGCGTTGGGGCAGCGTTCGGCGTAATCCGGGGCAGTCACCGTCCACACCGTCGCACGGCCTTCGTCCGGGCCCAGTGCGTCCTGGCTCTCGCCCAGGTAGACCATGTCGATGTTCACGTTCATCGGGTGCGGTGCCCAGCCGAAGAACACCACGGCTTCCTTGCGGCGCACTGCACGGTCGACGGCGGCGAGCATGCCGGCCTCGCTGGACTCGACGAGCTGGAACTTGCCCAGGCCGAACTGGTTCTTGGCGATCATCGCCTTGATCTGTGTATTGGCGCCGGAGCCAGGCTCGATGCCGTATATTTTGCCGCCCAGCTCCTTTTCGAACTTGTGGATATCGGCAAAGGTCTTCAGACCCTTGTCAGCCAGGTATTTCGGCACTGCCAGGGTGGCACGCGCGTCTTCCAGGCTGGGTTTGTCGAGCACCTTGACCTGCTGGGCGTCGACGAACGGGGTGATGGTCTGGGTCATGATCGGGTTCCAGTAACCCAGGAACATGTCCAGGCGTTTGTCGCGAATGCCGGCGAAAATGATCTGCTGTGAAGCGCTTGTCTGTTTGGTCTGGTAACCCAGGCCGTCTAGCAGCACCTGGGCCATTGCGCTGGTGGCGATAACGTCGGTCCAGTTGACCACGCCCAGACGCACGTTCTTGCACGCCGCAGGCTCTGCGGCGAAAAGCGGGGCGGTGGCGATGCTGCTCAGGGCAAGGGTCAACAGGCTGCGGCGGATCAAGCTGTGCATGGTGGCTCTCCATCGGCAGTGCATATTGTTATTGGGTTCGACCTCTCTGGGCCGTGTGAACACGCTACGCTGCTGGCAGGGTGAAAAATCGCACCCTGGCGACCAACACTTGCACGGAAGCGACCACCTTTGCCGTGGAGCATGCAATGCCGCAAATCATTCATTTCCTGCTGTTGCCCGGGTTCTCGGCCATGGGTTTCATCAGTGCCCTGGAGCCACTGCGGGTGGCCAACCGCTTCAAAGGCCCGTCCTACCGCTGGCAGGTGCTGAGCCTGGATGGCGGCGCGGTGCAGGCCAGCAATGGCATGTCGGTGAATGCCGACGCGGCGCTGGCAGGGCACGAGCCGTGCGGGGTCTTGCTGATCGTGGCCGGCTTCGAGCCGCTGGCGTTTTATGGGCCAGCGCTGCAGCAGGCGTTACGCCGGCTGGACCATGACGGGGCAATTCTGGGGGGCATCGATACCGGCGCGGTGGTATTGGCCGAAGCCGGCCTGCTCGACGGCCACCGCGCCACGGTGCATTGGGAGGCGCTGGAGGCATTCAAGGAAAACTACCCGAGCCTGCAGGCGACCCAGGAACTGTTCGAGATCGATCGGCGGCGTATCACCTGCGCTGGCGGTACTGCGTCGATCGACCTGATGCTCGACCTGATTGCCCAAGCCCATGGCAGCGAGCTGGCGGTGCAGGTCTCGGAGCAGTTCGTGCTCGGGCGTATCCGCCAGCGACAGGACCACCAGCGCATGCAGATTGCCAGCCGCTATGGCATCAGCAACAAGAAGCTGGTGAAGGTGATTGGCGAAATGGAGCGCAATACCGAACAGCCGCTCAACACTCAGGTGCTGGCAGAAGCCGTACAGGTGACACGGCGCCAGTTGGAGCGGCTGTTTCGCGTGCACCTGGATGACACGCCCAGTGGGTTCTATTTGCGCCTGCGGCTGGACAAGGCACGGCAGTTGTTGCGCCAGACCGACATGAGCGTGCTGGAGGTGGCGGTGGCGTGTGGGTTCGAGTCGGCTTCGTATTTTACCCGGTGTTATCGGGCCCGATACCAGCGTTGCCCGCGGGAGGATAGATTGGCCAGGGCATGATCAGGTACCTCCTGATCATGTTTTAGCCTGTAAACCATGTCCCCGGTTTGTACCCCTGTCCGGCGCGGTCCCTGTGGGAGCGGGCGTGCCCGCGAAGAGGCCCGTACAGGCTTACTGCTGACCAATGGACTGCAAATACTCCGACCGGTCATCACTGCGCTGCGCTGCGCAGGTATCCCACGCCGCCTGGAACGCCTTGCTTCCCGGCTTCTCGGCATAGGTCTCGACCTTGCAGTCGGCGTCACGCAGCTGCGTCCACAGCTTCTCGGCTGCATCCATACGCCCCACCAGCGCGGTAGCCTGGTCGCCCTCGTCGGCATACTGGTCGCGAATACGCTGGATCAAGTCATCGTAAGCCGCTTTCAGCTCGCGTTCGGCCGTCTGCTTGTTGAACGCAGCGCAGGCGTAGGTCTGTTGGTCGGTCTCGACGTTGTCGCACGGGGTGCTCTCTTCCTCGCCGGCCTGCGCGCCTGATACGACGGCCAGCAGTACCAGCCATGCCAATGATTTCATCCTTTTCTCCTTAACAGGCTGACGAATCGCAGGATTCTCGCTCAGCCGAGGGCAAGGCGGTAGCTCTCTGACGAAATGTTCATAAAGCGGCCAGAAACGTCGGTAACGAGACTGTCTCTCATCCCCAGGCAGCGTGCCAGAGGCCGTGTTGTCGCGCGTTGACGCTTTCGGCAAACCCCCTGTCGTTTTTGCATCGGGGCGCCTTTGGGCACAGGCATATGCTGGCCCCAAAGCGCCGGCACAAGGTTTGGCGCCAACCATTCGATAAAAGGGGACAGCCTGATGAGCCCAGCCGAACTTCACGCCGACAGCATCGTCATCGACGGCCTGATCATTGCCAAATGGAACCGCGAGCTGTTCGAGGACATGCGCAAAGGCGGGCTGACTGCGGCCAACTGCACGGTGTCGGTCTGGGAAGGCTTCAAGGCAACTGTCGACCAGATCGCCGCCAGCCAGAAGCTGATCCGCGACAACAGCGACCTGGTCATGCCGGTGCGTACCACTGCCGACATCCGTAAAGCCAAGGAACTGGGCAAGACCGGCATCTTGTTCGGCTTTCAGAACGCCCATGCGTTCGAAGACCAGATCGCTTACGTGGATGTGTTCAAGCAGCTGGGCGTAGGCATTGTGCAGATGTGCTACAACACCCAGAACCTGGTGGGCACCGGCTGCTACGAGCGTGACGGCGGGCTGTCGGGCTTTGGCCGCGAAATTGTCGCGGAAATGAACCGCGTCGGCATCATGTGCGACCTGTCCCACGTCGGCTCCAAGACCTCCGAAGAAGTCATCCTCGAATCGAAAAAGCCGGTGTGCTACTCGCACTGCCTGCCATCTGGCCTGAAAGAGCACCCGCGCAACAAGTCGGACGAAGAGCTGAAGTTCATCGCCGACCACGGCGGCTTCGTTGGCGTGACCATGTTCGCGCCGTTCCTGGCCAAGGGCATCGACTCGACCATCGACGATTACGCCGAAGCCATCGAGTACACCATGAACATCGTCGGTGAAGACGCCATCGGGATCGGTACCGACTTCACCCAGGGCCACGGCCAGGACTTCTTCGAGTACCTGACCCACGACAAGGGCTACGCCCGCCGTCTGACCAACTTCGGCAAGATCATCAACCCGCTGGGCATCCGCACCGTGGGCGAATTCCCCAACCTCACCGAAACCTTGCTCAAGCGCGGCCATTCCGAGCGCGTGGTGCGCAAAATCATGGGCGAGAACTGGGTCAACGTCCTCAAGGACGTGTGGGGCGAATAAGCCGCTCTCCAAGCCTGAAAGCCCCTGCCAGCAACGCCGGGGCACCTAAATAAAATTTTTATGGAGTTGAGTTTCCATGGCCAAGATCGCCCCGCAATTGCCAATCGAAGTCGACAGCGAGACCGGTGTCTGGACCAGCGACGCCTTGCCGATGCTGTATGTGCCGCGCCATTTCTTCGTCAACAACCACATGGGCATCGAAGAAGTGCTGGGCGCCGACGCCTATGCCGAGATCCTCTACAAGGCTGGCTACAAATCTGCCTGGCACTGGTGTGAAAAAGAGGCCGAGTGCCATGGCCTGGAGGGCGTGGCGGTGTTCGAGCACTACATGAAGCGCCTGAGCCAGCGTGGCTGGGGCCTGTTTGAAATCCAGGACATCGACCTGGACAAAGGTACTTGCAGCGTCAAGCTCAAGCACTCGGCGTTCGTGTACGTGTATGGCAAGTGTGGCCGCAAGGTCGACTACATGTTCACCGGCTGGTTTGCCGGCGCCATGGACCAGATCCTCGCTGCCCGCGGCAGCTCGATCCGCACCGTGGCCGAACAGGTCTACGGCGGTTCGGAAGAAGGCCACGAAGATGGCCTGTTCGTTACAAAGCCGTTGTAAGCCGGAGATAGCGTCATGGCATTCGAAGCAATGTTCCAGCCGATTCAGATCGGCAAGCTGACCATCCGCAACCGTGTGCTCAGCACCGCGCACGCCGAGGTCTACGCCACTGACGGCGGCATGACGACCGACCGCTACGTGAAGTACTACGAAGAAAAGGCCAAGGGTGGCATCGGCCTGGCGATCTGCGGCGGCTCGTCGGTGGTAGCCATCGACAGCCCGCAGGAGTGGTGGGCATCGGTCAACCTGTCGACCGACCGCATCATCCCGCACTTCCAGAACCTGGCCGACGCCATGCACAAGCATGGCGCCAAGATCATGATCCAGATTACCCACATGGGCCGTCGCTCGCGCTGGGACGGCTTCAATTGGCCGACCCTGATGTCGCCGTCGGGTATCCGTGAACCCGTTCACCGCGCCACCTGCAAAACCATCGAGGTGGAAGAGATCTGGCGGGTGATCGGCAACTATGCGCAGGCTGCGCGGCGTGCCAAAGAGGGCGGCCTGGACGGCGTGGAGCTGTCGGCAGTGCACCAGCACATGATCGACCAGTTCTGGAGCCCACGGGTCAACAAGCGTACCGACGAGTGGGGCGGCACCTTCGAGGGCCGCATGAAGTTCGGCCTGGAAGTGTTGAAAGCCGTGCGCGCCGAAGTCGGTGACGACTTCTGCGTGGGCATGCGTATCTGTGGCGACGAGTTCCACCCTGATGGCCTCAGCCACGAGGACATGAAGCAGATCGCCGCGTATTACGACGGCACCGGCATGCTCGACTTCATTGGCGTGGTGGGCTCGGGGTGCGACACCCACAACACCCTGGCCAACGTCATTCCGAACATGAGCTATCCGCCGGAGCCGTTCCTGCACCTGGCAGCCGGCATCAAGGAGGTGGTCAAGGTCCCGGTACTGCATGCGCAGAACATCAAGGACCCGAACCAGGCTACGCGCATCCTTGAAGGCGGCTACGTGGACATGGTCGGCATGACCCGTGCGCACATGGCCGACCCGCACCTGATCGCCAAGATCAAGATGGGCCAGATCGACCAGATCAAACAGTGCGTCGGTGCCAACTACTGCATCGACCGCCAGTACCAAGGCCTGGATGTGCTGTGCATCCAGAACGCCGCGACCTCCCGTGAATACCTGGGTGTGCCGCACATCATCGAGAAGACTACCGGCGTCAAGCGCAAGGTGGTGGTGGTTGGCGCAGGCCCGGCCGGCATGGAAGCGGCCCGCGTGGCCGCCGAACGTGGCCACGACGTGACCCTGTTCGAGAAGAAAGACCAGATTGGCGGGCAGATCACCATTGCCGCCAAGGCGCCGCAGCGTGATCAGATTGCCGGTATCACCCGCTGGTACCAGCTGGAGCTGGCGCGTTTGAAGGTTGACCTGCGCCTGGGTACCGCTGCCGACGTAGCGACCATTCAGGACCTGCGCCCGGATGTGATCGTGCTGGCGGTGGGCGGGCATTCGTTCCTCGAGCAGAACGAGCATTGGGGCGCTGCGGAAGGCCTGGTGGTCAGCAGTTGGGACGTGCTCGACGGCAAGGTCGCGCCTGGCAAGAACGTGCTGGTGTACGACACCATCTGCGAATTCACCGGCATGTCGGTGGCGGACTTCATCGCCGACAAGGGCAGCCAGGTCGAGATCGTCACCGACGATATCAAGCCGGGCGTGGCCATGGGCGGCACCACCTTCCCGACCTACTACCGCAGCATGTACCCCAAAGAAGTGATCATGACCGGCGACATGATGCTGGAAAAGGTCTACCGCGAAGGCGACAAGCTGGTGGCGGTGCTGGAGAACGAGTACACCGGCGCCAAGGAAGAACGCGTGGTCGATCAGGTAGTGGTGGAGAACGGCGTGCGACCTGACGAAGAGCTGTACTACGCGTTCAAGGAAGGTTCGCGCAACAAGGGCCAGATCGACGTGGAGGCGCTGTTCGCCATCAAGCCACAGCCGATCCTCAGCCAGCCGGGCGAAGGCTACCTGCTGTACCGCATCGGCGACTGTGTGGCCCAGCGCAACGTGCATGCGGCGATCTACGACGCCTTGCGCCTGTGCAAGGATTTCTGATCCAGCGCGCCTAAACGCCGTAGACCCCTGTGGGAGCCTCCCATGTTGAACACCCTTCTACCCATCTTGCTGTTCGCTGCCCTTGGCCTGGCAGTGCTCGGCGCCCTGCGCCGGGTGCGCATGTGGCGGCGTGGCCGGGCCTCCAAGGTCGACCTGATCGGCGGCCTGCTGGCCATGCCGCGTCGTTACCTGGTGGACCTGCACCACGTGGTCGAGCGCGACAAGTACATGTCCAAGACCCACGTGGCCACTGCCGGCGGCTTCGTGCTGTCGGCGGCGCTGGCGATCCTGGTGCATGGCTTTGGCCTGCAGAGCAAGATCCTCGGTTATGCGCTGCTGGTGGCCACTGTAATCATGTTCACTGGGGCCATCTTCGTCTTCAAACGTCGCCTCAACCCGCCCGCGCGCCTGTCCAAGGGCCCATGGATGCGCCTGCCGAAAAGCTTGCTGGTGTTCGCCGCGAGCTTCTTCATCGCCACCCTGCCGGTTGCCGGCATCCTGCCGGCCAACGCCGGTGGTTGGGTCATGGTGGCCGTGCTTGGCCTGGGCGTGTTGTGGGGCGTGTCGGAACTGTTCTTCGGCATGACCTGGGGCGGGCCGATGAAGCATGCCTTCGCCGGTGCCTTGCACCTGGCCTGGCACCGCCGTGCCGAGCGCTTCGGCGGCGGCCGCTCCACTGGTCTCAAGCCGCTGGACCTGGAAGACCCGAATGCGCCGCTGGGCGTGGAAAAGCCGGTGGACTTCACCTGGAACCAGCTGCTCGGCTTCGACGCCTGTGTACAGTGCGGTAAATGTGAAGCCATGTGCCCGGCGTTTGCTGCCGGCCAGCCACTGAACCCGAAAAAACTCATCCAGGACATGGTCATCGGCCTGGCCGGCGGCACTGATGCCCAGTTCGCCGGCAGCCCTTACCCCGGCAAGCCAATCGGCGAGCACGGCGGCAATCCGCACCAGCCGATCGTCAATGGCCTGGTCGATGCCGAAACGCTGTGGTCGTGCACCACCTGCCGTGCCTGCGTAGAGGAATGCCCGATGATGATCGAGCATGTCGATGCCATCGTCGACATGCGCCGCCACCTCACCCTGGAAAAGGGCGCCACCCCGAACAAGGGTGCCGAGGTGCTGGACAACCTCATCGCTACCGACAACCCTGGCGGCTTCGCCCCTGGCGGGCGCATGAACTGGGCCGCCGACCTCAACCTGCAACTGCTGTCGGAGGTGAAAACCACCGAGGTGCTGTTCTGGGTCGGTGATGGCGCATTCGATATGCGTAACCAGCGCACCCTGCGCTCGTTCGTCAAGGTGCTGAAGGCCTCGGGCGTGGACTTTGCCGTGCTCGGCCTGGAAGAACGCGACAGCGGCGACGTGGCGCGGCGCCTGGGGGATGAGGCGACATTCCAGCAACTGGCCAAGCGCAACATCCAGACCCTGGCCAAGTACAGGTTCCAGCGCATCGTCACCTGCGACCCGCACAGCTTTCATGTGCTGAAGAACGAGTACGGCGCCCTGGGCGGCGACTACCAGGTGCAGCACCACAGCACCTACATCGCCGAGCTTATCGCGGCCAGGAAACTGAACCTGGGCCAGCACAAGGGCGGTAGTGTCACCTATCACGACCCATGCTATCTGGGCCGTTACAACGGCGAGTACGAAGCGCCGCGTGCGGTGCTCAAGGCGCTGGGTATCGAAGTGCGCGAGATGCAGCGTTCGGGCTTCCGTTCCCGTTGCTGCGGCGGTGGTGGCGGCGCGCCGATCACCGACATCCCGGGCAAGCAGCGTATCCCCGACATGCGCATGGACGACATACGCGAAACCGAAGCCGAGCTGGTGGCCGTGGGTTGCCCACAGTGCACCGCCATGCTCGAAGGCGTGGTCGAACCACGCCCGCAGATCAAGGACCTGGCCGAGCTGGTGGCCGATGTGCTGATCGAAGAGGACACGCCCGCCGTCCCAAAGCCGCAAACGGCTAAACGTGAACCTGCGGAGGTGCACTGATGAGCGACATTATCCGCCGCGACCCACGCGCCGAGTGGATCGCCCGTAACCGCCTGCATCCGCTGCATGCGGCCCTGCAGACGCAACAGACCCGCTGGATGGGGCCCAACGGCCTCATCCGCAAGAACCCTCATGCGATCGCCGCAGGCTTCATCGGCCCGGCCGGCATCAAGCGCATCGACCGCAGCGGTGCCCAGCAGGGTACCGGTGTCGGCGGGCGGCGCACGGCGGCGGCCGAGGTCAAGCTGCCGCTGCACCAGGTGCCGGCCCCGGCGTTCTACATTGCCGTGGTACCAGATATGGTCGGTGGCCGCCTGAGCAGCCACGACCGCGACCTGCTCGGCCTGGCCCATAGCCTGGCTGGCAGCGACGGTGCAGTGCTGGCGGTGGTATTTGGCGAGCACAAGGAAAGTAACTTTTCCACAGCCGGCGTCGACCGCCTGCTGGTCATCGAAGGCGAGGCTTTCGACGGTTACGCACCCGAGCAGTTGGTGCAAGGCCTGCGGGCTGTGGATAACCAGTTCACGCCGCGCCACTGGCTGCTGCCCGACAGCCGCAGCGGTGGCGGCGAACTGGGCCGGCGCCTGGGCGCAGCGCTGGGCGAACGCCCGGCGACGCGGGTCTGGCAGGTCAAGGACGGCCAATGCATTGGCCGTGCCGGTGCTGGCCAGCAGGATCTGCAGCGCGCTGTGCCACGGTTGATCCTGGCAGCGGCGGAGTGTGCCGAGCCGGTCAGCGAGACCCGCCACGAAGCGCTGCCGGTGGAGTTGTCCACAAGCGTGGCGCGCAGCCTGACGCGTATCGAGGACCTTGGCTCGGTGGCCGTCGACCCAGCCACCATTGCCATGGCCGAGGCCGAATTCATCGTCTCGGGCGGCAACGGGGTCAAGGACTGGGACTTGTACCACCAGGCCACCGCAGCCCTCGGCGCTACCGAAGGTGCCTCGCGGGTGGCGGTGGACGACGGCTTCATGCCCCGCAACCGCCAAGTGGGGGCTACCGGGACCTGGGTTACCGCGCGTGTCTACGTGGCTGTGGGTATCTCGGGCGCGATCCAGCACCTGCAGGGTATCGGTGCCTGCGACAAGGTGGTGGCGATCAACATGGACCCGGGCTGCGACATGATCAAACGGGCTGACCTGTCGGTGATTGGCGACAGCTCGGCGATTCTCAAGGCGCTGATCGAGGCTGTGGACAACTTCCGCAGCGGTGGCCAGCGCGACGCGGCATAAGGGCACGAGCATGAGTACGAAAGTGATCAGCCTGGTTTCCATCGGTGCCCACCCTAGCTCCGGCCGCGCCCGCCGCGCCGAGCAGGATGCCCGCGCCGTGGAGCTGGGTTTGCAGCTGGCTGGGGATAACTTGCAGGTGGTGCATGCCGGGGACCCACGGGAAGAGGCGCTGCGCGCCTACCTGGGCATGGGCCTGGAGCACCTGGACGTGCTGGAGCAACCGGCCGGCGCCGATGTGCTGGGCGTGCTGGGCGATTATTTGCGCGACGCCGGGGCCCAGCTGGTGCTGACCGGCAGCCAGGCCGAGACTGGCGAGGGGTCGGGCATGTTGCCCTTCTTGCTGGCCGAAAAGCTGGGCTGGCCACTGATTGTGGGGTTGGCCGAAGTTGAGTCGATCGACAACGGCACCGCCCAGGTACTGCAGGCTTTGCCACGTGGTCAGCGACGTCGCTTGAAGGTGCGCCTGCCGTTGCTGGCGACTGTGGATAACGCGGCACCCAAGCCGCGCCAGAGTGCCTTCGGGCCTGCGCGCCGGGGGGTATTGGCGGCCCGTAATGTGGACATCGTCGAAGATGAACTGTTGGCCGAAGCCGAGCTGCAACCGGCCCGCCCACGGCCCAAACGCCTGAAGGTGATCAAGGCCAAGAGCGGTGCCGACCGGATGAAGGCCGCAACGGCCAAGGCCAGCGGCGGTGGGGGTAAGGTGTTGAAGGACGTTTCGCCACAGGAAGGCGCCGAAGCCATCCTCAAGCTATTGGTGGAAGAGGGCGTGCTGCGCTAAAGGCTCATGCACTCCCCGGCAAGGCGTTCTCCTGGACCAACGCTAAATTACTGATTTTCCAGTGACCGAGTGGGGGCGGGCATGCCCCGCCCCCCGCCAACACCGGCGCAGCCGGTGCCAGGCACTGGGTCTCCTGCGCCACGGGACAAGCCCGTTTCCACCAAGGCGTCCCGATCTGCCAAACGCGCACTCTACCTGTGCATAAGTCCTTACCGGACCCATTACACCGCTCGTCAGCCACGGATATACATGCCTCCAGCTCGGGTTGCCCACAATCGCTGTTAGCTGCTCTGTGGATAATCTGTTGGGCACTAGCTGGAGTACGCGTAGGGCGTGGCTTGCGGAGAAATGATTAAAAAACGATCAAGATGGGTCAGAAGTCTCGGATTCCTGATGATCAGCGCTTTGAACCGCTTATCCACAGAACGACAGTTGTCGGCTCCGTGTTTTGCTCACAAAGTCTGTTAGTGTCTCTGTGGACAAGTTGTACGGAGTGCACTGTAGCCCTTTAACAACAAGGGCTCCGTAGTTTTGATCAAAAATTGACCATCTGCTTTAATCCGATTGATACCTGCCGGCACTGACAGAATTGCCAGTGTTTGAGCACGCGGCGGCTAGATATCCTCCATGGACCCCACTCCAGGAGTTATCCACATGACTCTCATGCCTGCAGTTGTCAACGGATACTCACCCTATGGCTATCGAACGCATCGTGGAGGTTGTGTACTTGCGTTCAACGGCGAGCGGCGAGACCCGTTCACGGGTTGCTATCACTTGGGTAACGGTTATCGTGCCTACAACCCGGCATTGATGCGGTTTCAAGCCCCAGACTCCTTCAGCCCTTTTGGGGCAGGGGGGGTGAACGGTTATGCGTATTGCGCTGGTGATCCGGTTAACCGAGTCGATCCCAGTGGCCATATTGATCTTGGGAGCTTGCTGCTGCGTGGTTTAGGTATGCTGTCGAACGGAGCGACGATTGCTTATAACTTTCTCGGACCTACCCCTGAAACTTGGATAGGCCTTAATGCCACTCGAGTGAGCACCTTCGGTTCCATACTGAGCTTAGGAAGCTCCGCGGCATTGTACGCAGGGGTGCCGAGCGCTATTTTTGGCGCGAACGTGGGTACTGCAGTCAGTGCTGCAGCAACGCTCACACGAGCGATCAACGCAGCGATTGGGCCGGGGAGCCACCCGTTGAATCAGATCAAGACGAATTGGAATTTGATGACGGGAGGCTTAGCCGCGGCGCCAATGCCGCACGAGTTCATGCTGGATGTTGTCACTCCAACGGGTGGGCCACCCGTGCCCCCTTCGAATCAGACTATCAAGTATGACCTCAATGTAAGATTACGAATGCGGGGAAATGCTGGTGCTCCGCCGCCTCCACAAGCGCTGGCTATACGGCGACAGCGTAGCCAGTCACAGTGAGCCATCTGCTATGGGGTTATGCCCTGCAGCAAAGTGCATCCTTTGCGGCAGGGCGTTTTTGTTTACTGAGCCTGCACTTCTTTCAAGTAGGCCGCCGGCTCTGCTCCCAGGTTGTTCAGCATCCGCCCGCTGTACCAGTCAATGAAGTTCACCACACCGAACTCGTAAGTCTTCGAATACGGGCCGGGCTGGTACGCGGTGGAGTTGATCCCACGCTGGTTCTCTTCCGCCAGGCGGCGGTCCTGGTCGTTGGTGGCGTCCCACACCTTGCGCATGCGTTCCGGGTCGTAATCGACGCCTTCCACGGCATCCTTGTGCACCAGCCACTTGGTGGTGACCATGGTTTCCTGGGCACTGATCGGCCATACGGTGAACACGATCATGTGGTCGCCCATGCAGTGGTTCCAGGAGTGCGGCAGGTGCAGGATGCGCATCGAGCCCAGGTCCGGGTTCTTGATGCGGCCCATCAGTTTCTGGCAAGCCTGCTTGCCGTCCATGGTCATCGACACGGTGCCCTTGAGCAGCGGCATGCGCACGATGCGGTTACGCAGGCCGTGGCTCTTGTGCAGGTAAGGGATCTTCTCGGCTTCCCAGGCAGCGGCGGAGGCGGCCACGTGGTCCTTGAATTCCTGGCTGGCACGCGGGTCGTTGGTATCGTCCCATTCCAGCAGGGTTTGCAGCAGTTCCGGGTGCGAACCGGAGCAGTGGTAGCACTCGCGGTTGTTTTCCAGCACCAGTTTCCAGTTGGCCTTTTCCATCAAGGTGGTCTGCACCGCCACCTTGGTGTTCTCCATGTCGTACGGTTCCATGTAGTGCTCGAGCGTGGCCAGGAACTCGTCTATGGCGGGCGGGTTTTCCGCCAGGCTGATGAAGATGTAGCCGCCGGCCACCTTCACGTTCACTGGCTTCAGGCCATATTCCTTCATGTCGAAGTCGGCGCCCATCTCAGTACCGGCGAACAGCAGGCGACCGTCCAGTTCGTAGGTCCACTGGTGGTAGTGGCAGACCAGCTTGGCCACCTTGCCTTTGTCGCTGACGCACAGGCGTGAACCGCGGTGACGGCAGACGTTGTGGAAGGCGTGCACCTTACCTTCGGCACCACGGATAACGATGATCGGGTTCTTGCCGATCTGCAGGGTGATGTAGTTGCCTTTCGCCGGGATCTCGCAGGTCATGCCGGCGATCAGCCATTCTTTGTGGAAGATCTCCTGCATGTCGATCTGGAACAGACGCTCGTCGGTGTAGAAAGGCTGGGGCAGCGAGTAGGTTCGCTCGCGGGTCTGCAGCATCTCGGCGGTGGCCTTGCGTGCAGGTTCCAGTGGATCGCCCAGGCTCAGGGTTGCGGTGACGTCCATCGTGTATTCCTCGGGGCCGTGTGCGGCCGGCAAAAGGTGGCTAATCGTTGTGGTGGTGCCGCAAGGCTGCTTGTCAGAAAACAGCATGTTGTTTTGCCGTGGAGTGTGCGTCCGAAGACGCCGCGAACCGTATCCATGGACGACATGGCCGATTTGAATAACGACGCGCCAGCCCTTGTATCGCGGGGCTGGTCGCGATAAGCACGCCGATGTCGCTGGCAGGAATGTACGTCGCTCTCAGCTTGCGCATTATCCAAGCCATAAAAAGCCCGATAGTCGGCTGCTGGAGATGAACATGTCCGATACCTTCCTCAATCCGGTCACTACCCAGACCTGGGCCAACGGCCGCCACATCGTGCGCTGCGTCAAGGTCATCCAGGAGACCTGGGACGTGCGCACCTTCTGCTTCATGGCCGACCAGCCAATCTTGTTCTTCTTCAAACCAGGGCAGTTCGTCACCCTGGAGCTGGAGATCGAAGGCAAGCCGGTAATGCGTTCATACACCATTTCCAGCTCGCCATCGGTGCCGTACAGCTTCTCGATCACCGTCAAGCGTGTGCCGGGTGGCCTGGTGTCGAACTTCCTCCACGACACCATGCACGAAGGCGCCGAGCTGCCGGTGCACGGCCCGGTGGGGCTGTTCAACGCCATCGACTTCCCTGCTGGCAAGGTGCTGTACCTGTCGGGCGGTGTCGGTATTACCCCGGTAATGTCGATGGCGCGCTGGTTCTACGACACCAATGCCAACGTCGACATGGTGTTCGTTCACAGCGCCCGTTCGCCGAAAGACATCATTTACCATCGCGAGCTGGAACAGATGGCGTCGCGCATCCCCAACTTCAGCCTGCACATCATTTGCGAGAAGCACGGGCTGGGTGAGCCGTGGGCGGGTTACCGCGGTTACCTGAACCAGCGGCTGATGGAGTTGATTGCGCCCGACTACATGGAGCGCGTTGTGTTCTGCTGTGGCCCGACGCCGTACATGACGGCGGTCAAGCGCATGCTTGAAGCGGTCGGCTTCGACATGAAGAATTATCACGAGGAGTCGTTCGGTGCCACACCTCCAGAGGCCAAGGCCGATGCGGTGGAGCACGCCGAGCAGGCCGCCGATGCACCTGAGCTGGATGTTTCCGACCTCAACCTGGTGGAGTTCATCGGCAGCGAGAAGAGCATCCGCGTTGCCCCGGGCGAGACCGTGCATGCTGCTGCAGCCAAAGTTGGCCTGATGATCCCCAAAGCTTGCGGCATGGGCATCTGCGGCACCTGCAAGGTGCTCAAACTGGGCGGCGAAGTAGAAATGGAGCACAACGGCGGCATTACCGAAGAGGATGAAGCCGAGGGCTACATCCTGTCGTGCTGCAGCGTGCCGAAAGGGGATGTGCGGATCGATTACTGATTCCAGATAGCGGGGCCCCGACAGGTACCTCGCTAACCCCTTTGCGCCCTGTCATTTCTGTCAGTAATCATGAGGGGCCGTTGGCTATAGAATATGCTCTACAAAACAGGGGGGGGCATGGTGGACGAAGGAATATTGCATCTCCATTTATCCAGCTCATTCCTGCCCAATGCTGGCCGTAGGGTCTGCGCATATAGCCCTTATGGTGTAGTTCATGACAATGGCGCTGCCATGATCGCATTCAATGCTGAACTGCGTGACAGCGCTACCAGTAATTATCTGCTCGGAAAAGGCAGGCGTATGTACAGCCCAGCATTAATGCGATTTCTCAGCGCGGATCGGCTAAGTCCCTTCTCGCGGGGAGGAATCAATGCATACGCTTACTGCCATGGGAATCCTGTCAACCGAGTGGACCCCACTGGCCAATACAGCGTCCCCAAGGTCATTGCGAACACTGTTTGGCTTGGAAAACGTGTCAAAGCGTCTATGTCCAATCTTAAGGGGCTGAAGCGGCTAGACGATAGGAACAAGTGGGTAAAGAAGGTCGGCGTAGTGATGGTTGCGGCGGGAGTGCCGGGTGCTAACTGGGTCAACGCGGCAAGCTTTGCTGTAAAAATGGGAAGCGCGACAGTTGATATCGGCTTCTTCTTTGGCCGTAAGGCTGTTGACTATTTTGTCATGCATAAAGTCAGGCCCATGATAGCGGGGATCCTACCGCCAAATGGGCTCTCGCATGTCAATAGTGCCCCTCCTGTGTCGCAGGTCACGCAAGTTCGGGAGGGGCACTCATCAAGGCGGCATAGCAGTGCCTTTTAGGCTCAGGTGCGGAACCGCGCCACCAAACTATTAAGGTCCACCGCCAACCGCGACAGCTCTGCACTCGCCGCACTGGTCTGATGGGCACCGGTAGCGCTCTGCACCGACAAGTCATTGATGTTCACCAGGTTGCGGTCCACTTCCCGCGCCACCTGTGCCTGTTCTTCCGCCGCGCTGGCAATCACCAGGTTACGCTCGTTGATCTGCGCTACCGCCCCGGCAATCGTGTCCAGCGCCATGCCCGCACCGCGGGCGATGTTCAGCGTCGATTCGGCGCGTTCGGTGCTGGTGCGCATCGACTCAACCGCTTCTTCGGTACCCCCCTGGATGCTGCCGATCATCCGCTCGATTTCACTGGTCGACTGCTGGGTACGATGGGCGAGCGCGCGCACTTCATCGGCGACTACGGCAAAGCCACGGCCCGCTTCACCGGCACGCGCCGCTTCGATGGCAGCGTTCAGCGCCAACAGGTTGGTCTGGTCGGCCAGCCCTCGAATCACATCCAGCACTTTGCCGATATCACGCGATTGCTCGGCCAGGTGGGTGATCAGTTTCGCCGTAGCCTGCACATCACCGCTCATGCGCTCGATGGCGCCGACCGTTTCCATTACCAGGTCGCGACCATCGCCGGTCGAGCGGCTGGCCTCGCTGGACGCTTCGGAAGTGCTCACGGCATTGCGCGCCACTTCTTCCACAGCACTGGTCATTTCCGTAACGGCCGTGGCGGCTTGTTCGATTTCGTTGTTCTGTTGCTGCAGGCCGCGGGCACTTTCGTCGGTGACCGCATTCAGCTCTTCGGCCGCCGAGGCCAATTGGGTGGCGGAGCCGGCGATCTGTTGCAGGGTGTCACGCAGCTTGTCCTGCATGCGCGCCATGGCGCGCAACAAGCGGGCCGCTTCATCAGTGCCTTCGGCGCGGATGACGTGGGTCAGGTCACCGTCGGCGACCTGCTCGGCACTCTTGAGCGCTTCTTCGATGGGCTTGACGATGCTGCGGGTCAGCAGGAACGCGCAGAGGAAAGTCAGCACGGTGGCCGCGACCAGCAGGCCGATCACCAAGGCGAAGGCGGCCGCGTACTGGCTGGCGGCCTTTTCGTTGGTGGCGCGAGTCTGGTCGGTGTTGATGCGCACCAAAGTGTCCATCACCTTGTTGACCTGCTCGGAGTTGGCCAGCAGGTCGCGGTTGAGCAGATCGCGCAATTCGGCAGTACGGTCGGCCTGGCTGAGGCTGCGCATGCGCGATTCCAGCTGGCGGTACTGGTTGAGCAACTGGCCGTACTGGTCGAATGCAGCCTGTTCGTCAGCGGCGCCGATCATCGGCAGGTAGGCCTGGCGTGCGCGGTCGATCTGGGCGTTACGCTGGTCCAGCAAGGCAAGGGTGTCGCGCAGGGTTTCCGGTTCGCGGTTGAGCAGCAGGCGGTAGGAGAGGGTGCGCATGCGCAGGTTAAGCGCGGTGAGCTCGTCGAGGATCTTGATACTCGGCACGCTGACCTGCTCGATAACCACGCCGGCCTGGCGGATGTTGCCCATCTGCACCAGCGAGAAGATACCAAGGCCGAGCATCAGCAGGCCGATTAGCGCGAAGCCGAGCAGCGCGCGCGGGGCAATATTCATGTTGCGTAGAGACATTGAAGAAGGGATCCAGGCAGGGAAAAGAACGTGAGTGAAGTGCGACGAAATGGGACTTGCCGGGCTATCGGTCGTGACCGGCCAGTCTTGAGTACCTGCTGTCAAAATTGTGAGGTAGCTAACCATTTCCTGACCGGCGGTTGACCCAGGTCGGAACAAGGGGGTGATTACCCTGTCAATCTGCGGGCCAGACACCTTGTGAATCCGATTTTTAATGGCGATGGGCCGCACTTTTCTTTATCGTGTGCGCCCCTCGCAACAACCTGAGATAGACCCATGCTGGAAGCTTCCCTGAATCAAATCGAGCAACTGGTCAGCGACCTGATGCAGAAGAACGCTCAACTCACCGAGCAGAACACCGCCCTCGGCCAGGAACTGGCCCAGGCCAAGGAAGAAAACGAAACCCTGCAGCTCTCGCTGATGGAGCAGGAAGAGAAGAACGGCGCTACCGCAGCGCGCATCCAGGCCTTGGTTGATCGCGCCAGCGCGGGCGTTGTCGGCGCATGAGACTGCAAGAGCAGCCGATCAATGTCGTGTCGATTCTCGGCATCGACTATTCGATCAAGGCGCCCGAAGGCCAGGAAGAAACCCTGGCCCAGGCGGTACGGATGCTCAACACTGCCCTTAACGAGACCAAGCGCCAGTACCCGACCTTGATCGGTGACAAGTTGCTGGTGCTGGCTGCCCTCAACCTTTGCTCCAAGCAGGTTGAGCTGCAAAAGGAACATCAGCAGACGCTGGCGCGCACCCAAGCGCAGATCGATGCCACGGTGGATGCCATCGTGCGGACCATTGCAGAGCAATAAGACCGCACACCGTCCCGTGTAGGAGCGGGTTTACCCGCGAAAGCGTCGGTGGCTTCAACATCGCATTCGCGGGTAAGCCCGCTCCTACAGGGTGCATCTGATTGCTTCAGATCACTGGATTAACTGGATACGCAAGTGTATACACTTTCCGCAAAACAATAATGTTGCGGGGGGTAGGGCATGGGTATCTGGCGCAAGAGCATCCAGTGGCAATTGATCACCAGCATGGGCGCTGCCCTGCTGGCGAGCATCCTGGTGGTGGTCATTATCTTCACCGTGGCGCTCAACCGCCTCACCGACCGCTACCTGGTCGACACTGCCCTGCCAGCCAGCATCGAAGCCATCCGCAACGACATCGAGCGCATGCTGGGCCAACCGTTGGTCGCTGCCGCGGACATCGCCGGTAACACCCTGCTGCGCGACTGGCTTGCTGCTGGTGAAGATCCCGCGCAGGCACCCCAGTTCATCGAATACCTGAACGCCGTCAAACAGCGCAACCACGCCTTTACTGCGCTGTTCGCCTCGACGGAAACCGGCCACTACTACAACGAGAAGGGCCTGGACCGCACCCTCAGCCGCAGCAACCCCAAGGACAAGTGGTTTTACGGGTACATCGACAGCGGCGCTGAGCGGTTCATCAACATCGACATCGATGGAGCCACCGGCGAACTGGCACTGTTTATCGACTATCGAGTGGAAAAGGAAGGCAAGCTGGTGGGGGTGGCCGGCATGGGCTTGCGCATGACCGAGTTATCCAAGCTGATCCACGACTTCAGCTTTGGCGAGCACGGCAAGGTGTTTCTGGTGCGCAACGATGGCCTGATCCAGGTGCATCCCGATGCTGCCTTCAGTGGTAAGCGCCAGCTTGCCGAGCAGCTTGGCGCGGACGCAGCCAAAGACGTCATGGCCGGAGGGGGGAGCCTGCGTAGCAGCCGTTTCAGCCGTGACGGCGAGCGCTACCTGGCGCTGGGCCTGCCGCTGCGCGACCTTAACTGGACCCTTGTGGCCGAAGTGCCAGAGTCGGAAATTTACGCGCAAATGCATCAGGCCGTCTGGCTGACCAGCCTGATCGGTGGCGCCGTCGCGTTGGTGTCACTGCTGTTGGTGGTACTGCTGGCGCGTGGCCTGGTGCGGCCGATTCGCCGGGTTACCGCCGCATTGGTTCAGATTGGCGGTGGAGCGGGTGATCTCAGCCACCGGCTGGACGATTCGCGTCAGGATGAACTGGGTGACCTGGCCCGTGGTTTCAACCGCTTCCTGGACAGCCAACGCAGCCTGATCGGCGAGGTGTTGAGTACCTCCGAGCGGCTGCGGCGGGCCGTAGAGCAGGTAACCCAAGTAGTGGACAACACCGCCGAGCGCTCCGGGCGCCAGCAGGAGATGACCGAAATGGTCGCCACTGCTGTACACGAGATGGGCCTGACCGTGCAGGACATCGCCCGCAATGCCGGTGATGCGGCGCAGGCGTCGCAGTCGGCACGAGACGAGGCGTTGCAGGCCCGCGAGGTGGTGCAACGATCCATTCGTGGCATCGAGGGCATGTCGGGCGACATCGGCAAGGCGGCCGATGCCGTCAGCCAGTTGGCCGACGAAGTCGCCTCGGTCGATGAAGTGCTCGCGGTAATCCGCAGCATTTCCGAGCAGACCAACCTGCTCGCGCTGAACGCTGCCATTGAGGCCGCGCGGGCAGGGGAGATGGGGCGCGGGTTCGCTGTGGTGGCCGATGAAGTACGTACGCTGGCACGGCGCACACAGCTGTCCACCGATGAGGTGCAGCAGATGATCCAGCGCCTGAAGCTAGGTGCAGGTTCGGCGGTGAGTTCAATGCAGGCAGGGCAGCAGGCGACCGGCAGTGGCGTGGAATCGAGCCAGCGCACCGGGGCATCGCTGAGCGCGATTACCGACCAGGTAGAGCACATCAGTGATATGAACCACCAGGTGGCCACGGCTACCGAGGAGCAGTCGGCGGTGACCGAGGAAATCAACCGGACGGTGCAGGGAATTTCCGATTTGGCGCGTGAGACGGCGGCGGAGGTGCAAGGGTGCCGCGAGGAGTGCCAGGCGTTGCGTGGGTTGGCTGATGACCTGGCGCGACAGATGGGCGGCTTCAGGCTCTAGATCGCCGGGGCCGCAAGGCGGCCCCGGTACTCGCTCAGCCGCCAATGATCGCGCGGATATCCGCCGCCAATTCACGCACCCGCGCTTCTTCGGTATCCCACGAGCACATGAAGCGCGCGCCACCGCTGCCGATGAAGGTATAGAAGCGCCAGCCCCTGCCCCGCAGGGCCTCGATGGCGTGCTCCGGCATCTGCAGGAATACCCCGTTGGCCTCTACCGGGAACATCAGCTCCACCCCTGGCAAGTCACTCACCAGCGAAGCCAGCAACTGCGCGCAATGATTGGCATGGCCGCCATGGCGCAACCAGGCGCCATCCTCCAGCAGCCCGACCCATGGCGCCGACAGGAAGCGCATTTTCGACGCCAATTGCCCGGCCTGCTTGCAGCGGTAGTCGAAGTCTTCGGCCAGCTGGCGGTTGAAGAACAGGATCGCTTCCCCCACCGCCATGCCGTTCTTGGTGCCACCAAAGCACAGCACATCGACGCCGGCCTTCCAGGTCAGTTCGGCTGGGCTGCAACCCAGGAACGAGCAGGCATTGGTGAAGCGCGCGCCGTCCATGTGCAGGTTGAGGCCCAGTTTCTTGCAGGTAGCGCTGATCGCCTTCAATTCGTCAGGGCGATAGACGGTGCCAACCTCGGTTGCCTGGGTGATGGTCACCACGCGTGGCTTGGGGTAGTGAATGTCCTGGCGCTTGAGCGCTACTTCGCGGATCGACTCGGGCGTCAACTTGCCGTTGACGCTGGGTGCGGTCAGCAGCTTGGAACCGTTGGAGAAGAACTCTGGTGCGCCGCATTCGTCGGTTTCGACGTGGGCGGTTTCGGAGCAGATCACGCTGTGGTAGCTCTGGCACAGCGATGCCAGGGCGAGGGAGTTGGCGGCCGTGCCGTTGAACGCGAAGAACACCTCGCAGTCGGTTTCGAACAACTTGCGGAAATACTCCGAAGCACGCTCTGTCCACTGGTCGTCGCCGTAGGCGCGGTCGTGGCCGTGGTTGGCCTTTTCCATCGCAGCCCAGGCTTCAGGGCAGATACCGGAGTAGTTGTCGCTGGCGAATTGTTGGCTCTTATCAGTCATGACACGGTCCTGTGAACGACGCAGAACAGCACTCTAAACCATCGATTCAGCACTTGCCTATACAACCCGTGCGGCGATTTCTGTTCATTCTGTGCCAGCCTCTTCGCGGGCACGCCCGCTCCCGCAATGTGGACTGCACACGCCAATCACTGTGGGAGCAGGCGCGCCCGCGAAGGGGCCCGCAAGGGCGGCACAAAGAGAATGTCGTAAACGCGCCATTGCAAGGCGTGCGCAGGCATCTGACCCGACCCCGCCAGTCATACCATCGCCACAAAGGGCCACAGTGCCCCACGACAAAAAACGATCGCTGCCGGGAGATACACGATGTTCAGCAAGCAAGACCAGATCCAGGGTTACGATGATGCACTGCTGGCGGCGATGAATGCCGAAGAGCAGCGCCAGGAAGACCACATCGAGCTGATCGCCTCGGAAAACTACACCTCCAAGCGCGTGATGCAGGCCCAAGGCAGCGGCCTGACCAACAAGTACGCAGAAGGCTACCCGGGCAAGCGCTACTACGGTGGCTGCGAGCACGTAGACAAGGTAGAAGCCCTGGCCATCGAGCGCGCCAAGCAGCTGTTCGGTGCCGACTACGCCAACGTCCAGCCGCACTCCGGCTCGTCGGCCAACGGCGCCGTCTACCTGGCACTGCTGCAGGCCGGTGACACCATCCTTGGTATGAGCCTGGCCCACGGCGGCCACCTGACCCACGGCGCCAAAGTGTCGTCCTCTGGCAAGCTGTACAACGCTGTGCAATACGGCATCGACACCAACACCGGCCTGATCGACTATGACGAAGTCGAGCGCCTGGCAGTCGAACACAAGCCAAAAATGATCGTTGCCGGTTTCTCGGCCTACTCCAAGACCCTCGACTTCCCACGCTTCCGCGCCATCGCCGACAAGGTCGGTGCGCTGCTGTTCGTCGACATGGCCCACGTCGCCGGCCTGGTTGCCGCTGGCCTGTACCCGAACCCGATCCCGTTCGCCGACGTGGTAACCACCACCACCCACAAGACCCTGCGCGGCCCACGTGGTGGCCTGATCCTGGCCAAATCCAACGAAGAGATCGAGAAAAAGCTCAACGCGGCGGTATTCCCGGGCGCCCAGGGCGGCCCGCTGATGCACGTGATCGCCGCCAAGGCCGTGTGCTTCAAGGAAGCGCTGGAGCCTGGCTTCAAGGCCTACCAGCAACAAGTGATCGAAAACGCCCAGGCCATGGCCCAGGTGTTCATCGACCGCGGCTACGACGTGGTGTCCGGTGGCACCGACAACCACCTGTTCCTGGTCAGCCTGATTCGCCAGGGCCTTACCGGTAAAGATGCCGACGCCGCCCTGGGCCGCGCCCACATCACCGTCAACAAGAACGCAGTGCCGAACGATCCGCAGTCGCCGTTCGTCACCTCGGGCCTGCGCATCGGTACCCCGGCCGTCACCACCCGCGGCTTCAAGGTCGCCCAGTGCGTGGCCCTGGCCGGTTGGATCTGCGACATCCTCGACAACCTCGGTGACGCCGACGTCGAAGCCGATGTGGCCAAGAACGTCGCGGCGCTGTGCGCTGATTTCCCTGTTTACCGCTGAGTGGAGTAAACGACCATGCAACGCTACTCGGGCTTCGGCCTTTTCAAGCACTCCCTCAGCCACCACGAGAACTGGCAGCGCATGTGGCGCACGCCGACCCCTAAAAAGGTCTACGACGTGGTCATCGTCGGCGGTGGCGGCCATGGCCTGGCCACGGCCTACTACCTGGCCAAGGAACACGGCATCACCAACGTTGCCGTGATCGAGAAGGGTTACCTGGGCGGCGGCAACACCGCCCGTAACACCACCATCGTGCGTTCCAACTACCTGTGGGACGAATCGGCGCACCTGTACGAGCACGCCATGAAGCTGTGGGAGGGCCTGTCCCAGGACCTCAACTACAACGTGATGTTCTCCCAGCGTGGCGTTTACAACCTGTGCCACACCCTGCAGGACATGCGTGACTCTGAGCGCCGCGTCTCCGCCAACCGCCTGAACGGCGTCGATGGCGAGCTGCTGAACACCGCCCAGGTCGCGGCCGAGATCCCGTACCTGGACTGCTCGAAGAACACCCGCTATCCGATCCTCGGCGCCACCGTACAGCGCCGTGGCGGCGTTGCCCGTCACGACGCCGTGGCCTGGGGCTTCGCCCGTGCCGCCGACGCCCTGGGCGTGGACCTGATCCAGCAGACCGAAGTGATCGGCTTCCGCAAGGAAAACGGCGCGGTCATCGGCGTGGAAACCAATAAAGGCTTCATCGGCGCCAAGCGCGTCGGCGTGGTCACCGCGGGTAACTCCGGGCACATGGCCAAGCTGGCCGGTTTCCGCCTGCCGCTGGAATCGCACCCGCTGCAAGCCCTGGTATCCGAGCCGATCAAGCCGATTATCGACAGCGTGATCATGTCCAACGCCGTACACGGCTACATCAGCCAGTCCGACAAGGGCGACCTGGTGATCGGTGCCGGTATCGACGGTTGGGTTGGCTACGGTCAGCGCGGTTCCTACCCGGTGATCGAGCACACCCTGCAGGCCATCGTCGAGATGTTCCCCAACCTCTCGCGCGTGCGCATGAACCGCCAGTGGGGCGGCATTGTGGATACCTCGCCGGACGCTTGCCCAATCATCACCAAGACCCCGGTCAAGAACATGTTCTTCAACTGCGGTTGGGGTACTGGCGGCTTCAAGGCGACCCCGGGTTCGGGCAACGTCTTCGCCGCGAGCCTGGCCAAGGGCGAAATGCACCCACTGGCCGCGCCGTTCTCCATGGACCGTTTCTACAACGGCGCACTGATCGACGAACACGGCGCCGCCGCCGTCGCCCACTAACCGGAGACACCGTCATGTTGCATATTTTCTGTCCCCACTGCGGCGAGCTGCGCTCCGAAGAAGAGTTCCACGCCTCTGGCCAGGCGCATATCGCCCGCCCGCTGGACCCTGCCGCCTGCTCCGACGAGGAGTGGGGTACCTACATGTTCTACCGTGACAACCCGCGCGGTATTCACCACGAACTGTGGGACCACGTTGCCGGCTGCCGCCAGTACTTCAACGTCACCCGCGACACCGTGACCTACGAAATTCTGGAAACCTACAAGATTGGCGAAAAGCCGCAAGTGACCGCCAACGGTAAAGCTGCCAGCGCACCGTCCGCTGTCAAAGGCCAAGGGGAAAAAGTATGAGCCAGACCTATCGCCTCGCCAGCGGCGGCCGTATCGACCGCAGCAAGGTCCTGAACTTCACCTTCAACGGCAAGACCTACCAGGGTTATGCCGGTGACAGCCTGGCCGCCGCGTTGTTGGCCAACGGCGTCGACATCGTCGGCCGCAGCTTCAAGTACTCGCGCCCACGCGGCATCATCGCCGCCGGTACCGAAGAGCCGAACGCCATTCTGCAGATCGGCTCCAGCGAAGCCACCCAGATCCCTAACGTGCGTGCTACCCAGCAGGCACTGTACGCAGGCCTGGTAGCCAACAGCACCAACGGCTGGCCGAACGTCAACAACGACGTCATGGGCATCCTTGGCAAGGTCGGTGGCAGCATGATGCCGCCAGGCTTCTACTACAAAACCTTCATGTACCCGAAATCGTTCTGGATGACTTACGAGAAGTACATCCGCAAGGCCGCTGGCTTGGGCCGCGCACCGCTGCAGAACGACCCGGACAGCTACGACTACATGAACCAGCACTGCGACGTGCTGATCGTCGGCGCTGGCCCTGCTGGCCTGGCCGCGGCACTGGCCGCTGCGCGCAGCGGAGCCCGTGTGATCCTGGCTGACGAACAGGAAGAGTTCGGTGGCAGCCTGCTCGACACCCGCGAAACCCTCGACGGCAAGCCTGCCGCTGATTGGGTAAGCGCCGTGGTCAAAGAGCTGGAAGGCCTGCCGGAAGTGACCCTGCTGCCACGCGCCACGGTCAACGGCTACCACGACCATAACTTCCTGACCATTCACGAGCGCCTCACCGACCACCTCGGCGACCGTGCACCGATCGGCCAGGTTCGCCACCGCGTGCACCGTGTTCGCGCCAAGCGCGTGGTCCTGGCTGCCGGCGCCCACGAGCGCCCGCTGGTATACGGCAACAACGACGTGCCGGGCAACATGCTGGCCGGTGCCGTGTCCACCTACGTGCGCCGTTACGGCGTGGCCCCGGGTCGCAAGCTGGTGCTGTCGACCAACAACGACCACGCCTACCGCGCTGCGCTGGATTGGCACGACGCTGGCCTGCAAGTCGTGGCCATCGCCGATGCCCGCCATAACCCACGTGGCTCACTGGTTGAAGAAGCACGCGCCAAAGGCATTCGTATCCTCACCTCCAGCGCTGTGATCGAGGCCAAAGGTAGCAAGCACGTCACCGGCGCCCGCGTGGCGGCCATCGATGTGCAGGCGCACAAAGTCACCAGCCCAGGCGAAACCCTCGAGTGCGACCTGATCGCAACCTCCGGTGGCTACAGCCCGATCGTGCACTTGGCTTCGCACCTGGGCGGTCGCCCGGTATGGCGTGACGACATCCTCGGCTTCGTGCCAGGTGATGCCCCGCAAAAACGCGAGTGCGTGGGTGGCATCAACGGCGTTTATGCCCTGGGTGATGTGATTGCCGACGGTTTCGAAGGCGGCGTTCGCGCAGCCACCGAGGCGGGCTTCAAAGCCGCTGTCGGCACCCTGCCAAAAACCGTGGCGCGCAAGGAAGAGGCCACCGTGGCATTGTTCCAAGTGCCGCACGACAAGGGTACCAAGGGGCCAAAGCAGTTCGTCGACCAGCAGAACGACGTGACTGCCGCCGGTATCGAGTTGGCCACCCGTGAAGGCTTCGAGTCGGTAGAGCACGTAAAACGCTATACCGCGCTGGGCTTCGGCACCGACCAGGGTAAGCTGGGCAACATCAACGGCCTGGCCATCGCCGCCCGTTCGATCGGCATCACCATTCCGGAAATGGGCACCACCATGTTCCGCCCCAACTACACGCCGGTTACCTTCGGTGCAGTAGCGGGCCGTCATTGTGGCCACCTGTTCGAGCCCGTCCGCTTCACCGCCCTGCATGCCTGGCACGTGAAGAACGGCGCCGAGTTCGAAGACGTCGGCCAGTGGAAGCGCCCTTGGTACTTCCCCAAAGCCGGTGAAGACATCCATGCCGCCGTGGCCCGTGAATGCAAGGCTGTGCGCGACAGCGTGGGCCTGCTGGACGCCTCGACCCTGGGCAAGATCGACATCCAGGGCCCGGACGCGCGCGAGTTCCTCAACCGCATCTACACCAACGCCTGGACCAAGCTCGACGTGGGCAAGGCCCGCTACGGCCTGATGTGCAAGGAAGACGGCATGGTCTTCGACGACGGCGTGACCGCCTGCGTCGGCGACAACCACTTCATCATGACCACCACCACCGGCGGTGCCGCCCGCGTGCTGCAGTGGATGGAGCTGTACCACCAGACCGAATGGCCGGAGCTGAAGGTGTACTTCACCTCGGTTACCGACCACTGGGCCACCATGACCCTGTCCGGCCCTAACAGCCGCAAGCTGCTGAGCGAGCTGACCGACATCGACATGGACAAGGAAGCCTTCCCGTTCATGACCTGGAAGGAAGGCAATGTTGGTGGCGTGCCAGCCCGCGTGTTCCGTATCTCGTTCACCGGCGAGCTGTCGTACGAAGTGAACGTGCAGGCCAACTACGCCATGGGCGTGCTGGAACAGATCATCGAAGCTGGCAAGAAGTACAACCTGACCCCGTACGGCACCGAGACCATGCACGTACTGCGTGCAGAGAAGGGCTTCATCATCGTGGGCCAGGACACCGATGGTTCGATGAACCCGGACGACCTGAACATGAGCTGGTGCGTTGGCCGCAACAAGCCGTTCTCGTGGATCGGCCTGCGTGGCATGAACCGCGAAGACTGCGTACGTGAGAACCGCAAGCAGCTGGTGGGCCTGAAACCGGTCGACCCGACCAAGTGGCTGCCGGAAGGCGCCCAACTGGTGTTCGACCCGAAACAACCGATCCCGATGGACATGGTCGGCCACGTCACCTCCAGCTACGCGTCCAACTCCCTGGGCTACTCGTTCGCCATGGGTGTGGTCAAAGGCGGCCTCAAGCGCATGGGCGAGCGTGTCTACTCGCCGCAGGCGGATGGCAGCGTGATCGAGGCGGAAATCGTGTCTTCGGTGTTCTTCGATCCGAAGGGTGAGCGGCAGAACGTCTAAGGCCCCGGATGGCGGCGCAGCCTGATTGCACGGCTGCGCTGCCCTGACGAACAAGAATTCAAGGCAGGTAAGAAATGAGCGCTATCAACGTCTTCCAGCAAAACCCCGGCGCCGAGGCCAAAGCCCAGTCGCCACTGCACCACGCCGATCTGGCCAGCCTGGTTGGCAAAGGCCGCAAGAACGCAGGTGTTACCCTGCGTGAGAAGAAGTTCCTTGGCCACCTGACCATCCGTGGTGATGGCCACAACCCGGAATTCGCCGCTGGCGTGCACAAGGCCCTGGGCCTGGAGCTGCCGGTAGCCCTGACCGTGGTTGCCAACGGTGAAACTTCGCTGCAATGGGTAGGCCCCGATGAATGGCTGCTGATCGTCCCAGGCGGCCAGGAACTGGCGGTCGAACAAAAGCTGCGCGCGGCCCTCGAAGGCCAGCACATCCAGGTAGTCAATGTCAGTGGCGGGCAAAGCCTGCTGGAGCTGCGTGGCCCGAACGTGCGCGAAGTGCTGATGAAGTCCACCAGCTATGATGTTCACCCGAACAACTTCCCGGTGGGCAAGGCCGTGGGCACCGTGTTCGCCAAGTCGCAACTGGTGATCCGCCGCACTGCTGAAGACACCTGGGAACTGGTAATTCGCCGCAGCTTCGCCGATTACTGGTGGCTGTGGCTGCAGGACGCTTCTGCCGAATACGGCCTGAGCATCGAAGCCTAAGGAGCAAGAACATGAGTCGGGCACCGGATACCTGGATTCTCACCGCCGACTGCCCGAGCATGCTCGGCACCGTCGACGTGGTGACGCGTTACCTCTTCGAGCAGCGCTGCTACGTGACGGAGCACCACTCCTTCGATGACCGGCAGTCGGGACGCTTCTTCATTCGCGTCGAGTTCCGCCAGCCGGACGATTTTGACGAGGCAGGCTTCCGTGCCGGCCTCGCCGAGCGTAGCGATGCGTTCGGCATGGCTTTCGAGCTGACCGCGCCCAACCACCGCCCCAAGGTGGTGATCATGGTGTCCAAGGCCGACCATTGCCTGAATGACCTGCTGTATCGCCAGCGTATTGGGCAACTGGGCATGGACGTGGTCGCGGTGGTGTCCAACCACCCTGATCTCGAACCGCTGGCGCAGTGGCATAAGATTCCCTACTACCACTTTGCGCTCGACCCCAATGACAAGCCTGGGCAAGAACGCAAGGTGCTGAAGGTGATCGAGGAAACCGGCGCGGAGCTGGTAATCCTGGCGCGCTACATGCAGGTGCTGTCGCCAGAGCTGTGCCGGCGCCTGGATGGCTGGGCGATCAACATCCACCACTCGCTGTTGCCAGGTTTCAAGGGCGCCAAGCCTTACCACCAGGCATACAACAAGGGCGTGAAGATGGTGGGCGCCACGGCGCATTACATCAATAACGACCTCGACGAAGGGCCGATCATTGCCCAGGGCGTCGAGGTGGTGGACCACAGCCATTACCCGGAAGACCTGATTGCCAAAGGGCGCGATATCGAATGCCTGACCCTGGCGCGGGCTGTGGGTTATCACATCGAGCGGCGGGTGTTCCTCAACGCCAACCGGACTGTCGTTCTCTGACATCCTGTATCGGCCGATTCGCGGGCTTGTCCCGCGAATGGCTTCACACCTTTGTACCTGCCGCTAAAAGGCATCTCCCTGTCGCTCCCAGTCAGCGCACATCTGGCCATCCGGCCCACAATTCCCTCATTCCAGAAACACATGCCGCCCACGGATGGCGGCGCGTTCAACCACCGCTGCATAAATACAAATCAAGCGAGGTAAGAGCATGTCTGGCAATCGTGGAGTGGTGTATCTCGGCGCTGGCAAGGTCGAAGTACAGAAGATCGACTACCCGAAAATGCAGGACCCGCGCGGCAAGAAAATCGAACACGGCGTCATCCTGAAGGTGGTCTCCACCAACATCTGCGGTTCTGACCAGCACATGGTCCGTGGCCGCACCACTGCCCAGGTCGGCCTGGTCCTGGGCCACGAAATTACCGGTGAAATCGTCGAGAAAGGTAGCGACGTCGAGCGCATGCAGATCGGCGACCTGGTCTCCGTGCCTTTCAACGTCGCCTGCGGCCGCTGCCGTTCCTGCAAAGAGATGCATACTGGTGTCTGCCTCACCGTCAACCCGGCCCGCGCCGGCGGTGCCTACGGCTACGTCGACATGGGCGACTGGACCGGTGGCCAGGCCGAATACGTGCTGGTGCCATACGCCGACTTCAACCTGCTGAAGCTGCCTGAGCGCGACAAGGCCATGGAAAAGATCCGTGACCTGACTTGCCTGTCCGACATCCTGCCCACCGGCTATCACGGTGCCGTGACTGCTGGTGTTGGTCCAGGCAGCACTGTCTACGTTGCCGGTGCTGGCCCGGTCGGCCTGGCCGCTGCTGCCTCGGCGCGCCTGCTGGGCGCCGCCTGCGTAATCGTCGGTGACCTGAACCCCGCCCGCCTGGCCCACGCCAAGTCGCAAGGCTTCGAAGTGGTCGACCTGTCCAAGGACACCCCGCTGCACGAGCAGATCGTCGACATCCTCGGCGAGCCGGAAGTGGACTGCGCTGTCGACGCCGTAGGCTTCGAGGCCCGTGGCCACGGCCATGAAGGTGCCAAGCACGAGGCCCCGGCCACCGTGCTTAACTCGCTGATGCAAGTGACCCGCGTGGCCGGCAACATCGGTATCCCGGGCCTGTACGTGACCGAAGACCCAGGCGCGGTGGATGCCGCTGCCAAGATCGGCGCGCTGAGCATCCGCTTCGGCCTGGGCTGGGCGAAATCGCACAGCTTCCACACCGGCCAGACCCCGACCATGAAATACAACCGCCAGCTGATGCAGGCGATCATGTGGGATCGGATCAACATTGCTGAGGTTGTAGGTGTGCAGGTGATTAACCTGGATCAGGCGCCGGAAGGGTATGGCGAGTTCGATGCGGGTGTGCCTAAGAAGTTTGTGATTGACCCGCACAAGATGTGGGGCGCGGCGTAAGCAACCGAAGAGCCCCTCCGTGGAGGGGCTTTTTTTCACTCGGCTGGGTCAGCGGTATCTGCGGCTTACCTGTTAAGCATGGAACGCTTGCCGTCTGTATGCAGCAGGCCGCTGCCTCCAGCCTCATCCTCATGAACCAATCAATCTTTCCTGATTTTTTTTAGAAGGAAGTAAATGCCAACTCCAGCACCAACTATTGCACCCACAAAAATGGCAATAGAAGCTGCAGCAAAGTTCCCAGTGTCTCTTGTGCCGTACTGCACCCGATTATTAAAATGTATTTGAGGGCGTGGTTGCGTGGGGCTTGGAGCAGTTCTTGTTTGGCTTTGTTGGCCTGAGGGAAAGATTGATTCTGTGGCAGCCGTATTTAGAGTGGATGGGGGATTCGGTGCGTTTTTAAGTTCCGTGGCGGCGATCAATTTGGTGATATTGTTGCCCCTTGGTAATTGCTTTATTGTTCCAGTGGAGATAGGTTTTGAGCTGCCTAAGACACTGCCAAAGAAACGCCCCGTGCCCTTCACTACATGTTTTGCTCCGAAATTTAACAACCTTAGTAGTGCCGCAAACTCACCTGTTGGGTCGTGTCGGTTGATCGGATCCCCTTCGCAGTAGGCGTATGAATTCAAACCGCCCTTGTCGAACGGACTAAGGTGGCCCGAGCTGTTGAAGCGCATGTTAGATGGGGAGTACAACCGTTTAGCTGAACCTAGGGCATCAACATGAGTGACAGGGTCTCGCCACTGCCCATTGAAGCCTGCTAACGCAATCATATGTTCCGGGGCAAGGTGGCCATAAGGTGCATAGGCAGTTGATTCCGACGCTGAGCCTAGCACTGTGTTGCCGAGGTTGACCTGTAAAGGTTTGGGGGTTTTATTTTTTTCAATTTGGACAAGAGCTGTTTCATTTGCCCATAGGATATGACGGGCACCGTCTGTCGTTATTTCTGTTGCCAAATGGTCGTTCTGGTAGAAGTGGGCTTTTCGGTTGTTACCTGCTCTTGTAAGTGACATGTTAACGCTAGCAGAGTCCTGCTGGTTACTTATCTCGGAAGAGGGACTCATGTGTGACATCCTAATAGTTGATTGACGTGATATCACTGTGCTCGCGCTTACAGGCGGTGACAACTAGCAGTTTTGTCAGGTAACGAATGGTTGGAACAAAACGCCAAACCACGAGTCAAACCCCTCGTTTCCCGGCCATCCCGGCCAACGAGGTCCCTCCCGATGAAAGCATTCACCCTGGCAACCCTGATGACCCTGGCCGCTAGCCCGGTGTTCGCCTTCAACCTCAGCGACGCTGCCAACGCCGTGTCCGCCATGCAAAACCAGAAACAACAAGGCCAGGTGCAGGCCCCCGAGGCGCAGGCCAATCTGCTCAACACCCTCGGCAGCCAGTTGAACATCACCCCCGAACAGGCGGTAGGCGGAGCAGGAGCCATGCTGGGGCTGGCACGCAACAACCTTAGCAGCGATGACTATGGGCAACTGACCAAGGCGGTGCCAGGGCTGGACCTGCTGGCCGGTGCAAATGCGCTGGGCGGGTTAAGTGGGTTGGGTGATTTGCTGGGCAAGAACAGCGAGAGCCAGTCGGCGTTGAGCAACGCACTGGGCAACAACGTGGAAAATCGTAGTGACCTGGACAATGCGTTCAAGGCGCTAGGCATGGATACCGGGATGATCGGGCAGTTTGCGCCGTTGCTGCTGCAGTATCTGGGGCAGCAGGGGATTGCTGGGTCGTTGTTGCAGAACCTGGGGAGCTTGTGGACTGCACCAACGCCCTTGACCCAGCCTTCGGTTTAGGGGGCAGGTGATCAACCTGGATCAGGCGCCGGAAGGGAAGCGCGAGTTTGATGCAGGGTGCCGAAGAAGTTTTTGATCGACCCGCACAAGATGTGGGGTGCGGCGTGATTTAACTCACCTACACAGAAAGCCCCTCCTCAGAGGGGCTTTTTGTATCAATGGAGCTCGTTTATTCATCACAGGCGTACTTTTAGCAGAATCGTTACGCTACCTATGATGCACAGGCCCATGTTGGTTTATCTAAAAACACACCTGCCCAGGTTCGGAACGCTACTCAGTTTCGCTCTCCCATCAGTCTACCGATGCTGTCGCTGCTTGCAATGTTTCCTCAGTATACAGCCTGTCGAATGTTCTAAGTCGGACGACATTTCGAACGCCGCCAGCCCTTAGTATATCTACGTCTCTTAACATGTTTATGTCTTGTAGATATGGATGCAATTCAATATTTTGTCCAAAGATCCTAGGCAAGCCGGGAATTACGCCAGCCCGGGCAGCTCCCACGAAAGCATGAGAAACTGTAGCGCGTGATAGATAGCGATAAATAATCGGTGCGGCGTGACTCCTGTTGTGTTGAGATGTATTTGAAAAGGCAAGAGCATCATCGAGTGTAAGGTTGTTGATGATTGACTCAAAAATGTCAGGCTCTGCGATTCTCTTGAAATAATCTTCTGGAGGGCGCGCGTAGTATTTGGGCGTACCTGCTTTCAATGCGCTCGCATGTGAAGTGGTACGTTTCAGGCTGGGGGGATTGAACTTATGAGGAAGCGCCACGGCCGAAAGACTGCGTACCTTCATGGTCTGACTATTTGTCATATGGACAAGTACATGGCCGGTCGGATCTGTATAATTGACTGGATCTCCGCCGCAGTATGCATAATAGTTCACTCCACCCTTCCCAAAGGGGCTGAGGCTATCAGGTGATTGAAAGCGCATCAGGCTTGGAGAGTATGTTCTATATCCTTGCCCTAGCTGGTAGGCGCTTAATGAATGGTCTATTGGTTCACCAGTGAAACCTTGCAGTCTTCGTTTGGGTCGTAAAGTTTCGGAGTGTCCGAAAACAGTATAAGTGTGATGTTCTTTTTTTACGCCTTCTTGGGCGTGCATTATTGTTTTCTTCGTGTCTGTCGCTAACAGTTCTATGGGTTGTATATTTTCGCTGCGAAACTCGGCGAGTAGGTGCATAGGGGACCTGAAGACTGAACGATACTGTCCATCTGCTTTCAATGTGACAAGATTACGGGCTTGGTAAAATAGTTGTTCCATAATGGCGTTCGTCCACATTGGCCAATTGCACGAAGTAGCTGTGCTAACTTGACGGCTGTCGTTTATCCGCTAGCATGACTGGCGGTCGTATGATTAAAATGTCATTATTATTCAGTGGTTAGTCATAATGGCTATAGTCTGAGAGGGCCAAACTGACTTGGCGCTCAGTGGCGGAAGTCAGTATTTCTGTTATGGCTATGTCACTCAGAGTCGTCATGATATCTGCCGGCATCACCATGTGAGAGTACTGTGATGGCTTGTTCGTTCTTGTACTCTGGGTGTTTCGCCTCAGGTAAGCAGGGTGTCGAAAAAAGACAACAGCGCTGGTAATTAACCGGGTTGAAAATGCCGAGTCACCATCGTTTTGCTCCTGATTGAGAGGGTGATAAAGCTACAAGTACCTCATGGCGGTCTTGCACAGCTGGTTTTTAGGGGGAAAGTATCCACTGCCTTTCTTGGGATGGCCACTAGCAGAAATGACAGGTGATAGCGCCCTTTAAAATTCGACCAGCAGTGTCGATAACCGGTGAGAAATGCTCCCCAATTCCCGAGTCAACTCTCCTGTTTCCCAAGCCATCCCGGCCTACGAGACCTCTCCCGATGAAAGCGCTCACCCTGGCAACCCTGGCAACCCTGATGACCCTGGCCGCACGCCCGGTGTTCGCATTCAATCTCAGCGACGCCACCAACGCTGTGTCCGCCATGCAAACTTAGAAGCAACAGGGGCCCCGGAGGCACAGGCCATTCTGCTCAACACCTTGGGCAGTGAATTGACGATCACCCCCGAGCAGGCCGTGGGCGGGGCTGGGGCGATGTTGGGGCTGGCGCGCAACAACCTGAGCAGTGATGAC